>CAJQMR010000011.1 GCA_905479495.1 uncultured Anaerolineae bacterium | reverse complement strand
CATCTGGGCAGCCCCGGTGATCATGTTTTTGATGTAGTCCCGGTGACCGGGGCAGTCAACGTGGGCGTAGTGCCGGTTATCGGTTTCGTATTCGACATGGGAGATGGCGATCGTGATCCCGCGAGCTTTTTCTTCGGGGGCGTTGTCGATCTGGTCGAAGGCGGAGAAGTCGGCAAACCCTTTGAGGGACAGCGTTTTGGTGATTGCTGCTGTCAGGGTGGTTTTGCCGTGGTCTACGTGACCTATCGTCCCTATGTTCACATGTGGTTTTTCGCGCACAAATTTTTCTTTTGCCATAATTTCCCTTTCCTCTATGCTAAATGATTCGTAAACCAACACACTGGTTCAAAAATATTTCCTACCCTAATACTTTGCCATTAACGGCCGCTTTTCATGAGGCTTTGGGCAATTTCATCACTCACTGGTGCGTAATGCTCAAACTCCATCGTGAAGGTTCCACGACCTTGTGTCATCGAACGCAAACGCGTTGCATAACCAAACATCTCGGCCAAAGGCACTCTGGCATTAATGGATTGCAACCCTTCGGCACGCATTTCCATGCCTTCAATCATACCGCGCCGCGAAGAAATATTACCGATCACATCACCGGTATATTCTTCTGGTGCCACAACCTCAACAGACATAATCGGCTCCAACAAGATGGAACGACCTTTCTGCATACCTTCTTTTAAGGCCATCGAGCCAGCGATCTTGAAGGCCATTTCCGAAGAATCAACTTCATGGAACGAGCCATCATACAAAGTGACTTTAATATCCACAATGGGATACCCGGCTAAAGTACCGCTTTCCAACGCTTCCACGATGCCAGCTTCCGTTGGCTTAATGTACTCCTTGGGAATCGAGCCTCCAACAATGGCATTCTCAAATACAAAGCCAGAACCAGGTTCCAAAGGCTCCAGGCGCAAAACAACGTGTCCAAATTGACCACGACCGCCGGATTGGCGCACAAAACGGGCCTCGGCCTTATCAACCGTACGGGTAATTGTTTCCCGGTAAGCAACGCGCGGCTGACCAACATTGGCCGCTACTTTAAACTCGCGCAGCATGCGGTCCACCAAAACTTCCAAATGCAGCTCACCCATTCCAGACAAAATAGTCTGTCCGGTTTGCTCATCCACCTTCACCTGGAAGGTGGGATCTTCTTCTGCTAAGGCACGCAGGGCGATACCCATTTTATCCTGGTCGGCATTCGTCTTTGGCTCAATGGCCAGGTTTATAACCGGTTCCGGGAATTTGATAGATTCCAAAACAATTGGATGACTAGCATCGGATAGGGTTTCACCAGTGAAGGTCACTTTCATACCCAACGTCGCCGCAATATCGCCAGCGTGGACCTCTTTCAAATCTTCACGGCGGTCAGCATGCATCCGCAAAATACGGCCGATTCTTTCCTTCTTATTCTTGGTCGTGTTCTGCAGGGTGTCACCCGTATGCAATACACCAGAATAAACGCGGAAATAAGCGAGCTTACCAACGTAGGGATCCGTCACAATCTTAAAGACAAGTGCCGAAAGCGGCTCATCATCTGAAGGTGAACGAGACTCAATCTCTTCCGTAAAGGGGTTCATCCCTTTAATAGGAGGAACATCCAGCGGCGACGGCAGATAATAAATTACTGCATCAAGCACACGTTGGATACCCTTGTTCCGCAAGGCTGTACCACACAAAACGGGGGTTACCAGGCTCTTAACCGTAGCGTTACGCAAAGCAGCACGCAGTTCATCAACCGTTGGCTCCTCACCTTCAAGGTAACGTTCCATCAACGCATCATCCGTCTCAACGATACGTTCAATAATAATCTGACGCGCCTCTTCAGCCTGACTGAGATAATCTTCAGGAATATCTACAACTTTAGCCTGAGCTCCCAGATCATCGTCGTCCCAAACGGCCGCTTCCATCGTCAATAAATCGATAATGCCCCGGAAACCTGCTTCCCTACCAATAGGTAGCTGAATCGCAATAGGATTAGCACCTAAACGATCCCGGATCATGCTAATGGTGCGAATAAAATCAGCACCAGTACGGTCCATTTTGTTAACAAAACAGATGCGCGGCACTTTATATTCATCTGCCTGACGCCAAACTGTCTCTGATTGTGGCTCTACCCCGGCAACTGCATCAAAAACAACCACCCCACCATCCAAAACGCGCAGACTACGCTGCACTTCGGCCGTAAAGTCAATATGGCCGGGTGTGTCAATGATATTAATCTGGTGGTCAAGCCAAAATGTGGTTGTGGCCGCCGACGTAATAGTGATACCGCGCTCCTGCTCTTGCACCATGTGATCCATCGTGGCAGTGCCCTCATGGACCTCACCCATACGATGAATAACACCGGTGTAATACAGGATGCGTTCGGTAGTTGTTGTTTTACCGGCATCAATATGGGCAATAATGCCAATATTACGTACACGGTCTAATTGCAAACGACTCATCTTTTCCAGTACCTAATTTCCTTAAAAGCGGAAATGCGAAAATGCCCGGTTGGCTTCTGCCATGCGGTGCGTATCGTCACGCCGTTTTACAGCAGCACCCTGATTCGTAGCCGCGTCCATAAACTCGTTAGCCAACTTTTCTGACATAGAACGACCACCACGACTACGCGCAGCCATTAAAAGCCACCGCATAGCCAGCGAAAGCTGACGTCGCGAATCGACCGGCGTTGGGACCTGATACGTGGACCCACCAACTCGGCGTGGCTTCACCTCAATCTGAGGGGTAACATTTTGAATGGCCTGCTCAAAAACCTCGATAGCTGGCTTCTTAGCACGTTCCTCAATCAGATCGAAGCTATCATACAGCACACTCTGTGCTGTGCTTTTCTTACCATCGTACATAAGACGGTTAACAAACATAGAAACATGGATATTGCCATATTTCAAATCAGGGACAACCTGTCGTTTTTCAGGACGATCACGTCTTGGCATTTTGCAATTCTCCGTATAATTTACAAACCGATTATTTCGGTGTCTTGGTGCCGTATTTGGAACGGCCTTGCTTACGGCTGTCTACACCGCCAGCATCCAATGTTCCTCGCACAATGTGGTAACGAACACCAGGCAAATCCTTCACGCGGCCACCACGCACCAAAACAACAGAGTGGTCTTGTAAGCTATGGCCTTCACCAGGAATGTAGGCGGTAACCTCGATGCCATTCGTTAAACGCACACGAGCGACTTTGCGCAGCGCCGAGTTTGGTTTCTTGGGCGTCATTGTTTTTACTTGTGTACAAACGCCACGCTTTTGCGGTGCACCTTTTGGTTGGCGCGTCCGACGTTGTTTAAAAGAGTTAAATGTCCATTGTAAGGCAGGGGCCGTGCTTTTCTTGCCTTTGGCTTTACGCCCCTTGCGTACAAGTTGATTAATCGTAGGCACGCTGGTTTATCTCCTTACTTTCTATTTCTTCCAGAATTCAATTTTTGTTTATACCAATGGGGCACAAACATACTATTACCCGACAAATGGAGGCCATCGTAGTTGTAACAACTCGATGGCCTCCACGTGGTTTCACGTATTCAATTAGTAACTACGTATTTATCTAGTTACCTGCTTGGGACAGACATACGAACGGTGATTCTATCACAGTTAATGCGGTTGTCAAACGTTTTTGATGCTGTTTTTAAAACTACATTTAAGGGGAAAGTGAGAGATTCAACCTCTCGCTTCCCGTCTACTTTTACCGGCGGCTTCGCGCCAAATCCATCAAACCGGTTCCGGCCCATTTCTTGTTCTTCTTTTCGTCTTCCTTACCAAAACGGACGACTTCACCGCTGTCGGTGACTGCTTCTACAGCAAGCCCCAGACTTTGCAGCTCTTTCACCAGCACCCGGAACGAGGCAGGCACGCCAGGCTCGTCAATCGGCTCATTCTTAACGATCGATTCGTAGGTCTTTACACGACCCTGAACATCATCAGATTTGATGGTAAGCATCTCTTGGAGGGTATAAGCGGCACCATATGCTTCTAGCGCCCACACTTCCATCTCACCAAACCGCTGGCCACCAAATTGCGCTTTACCGCCCAAAGGCTGCTGCGTAACAAGTGAATACGGACCAGTGGAACGAGCATGTGCCTTATCTTCAACAAGGTGAGCCAGCTTGAGCATATGCAAAATACCGACAGTAACCGGTTGGTCAAACGGCCGTCCCGTTTTACCGTCAATTAGTTTTTCCTTACCCAAGATAGGCAAAGGCTCATGAGTTACCGTTGTGATTCGGTTCGCCAGCAGTTCCAATTCAGCCACTTCTGCCTTCAATGGATCAACCTTAACCTCATCGGACAGCAATTCATCATATTTGTCCAGCATGAAGCTGTACCATTCTCGCACACATGCTTCGATACCAGCTTCGTTATGCGGTATCCAGTCCAGCTTACGCAGCGATTCGTGGTTCATTGGGAAAACCAAATCTGGGTCCCAGTCACGGCCACGCACCCATTCACGCGCCACACTCCACTGAGCATAGCGCAAGTCCGTTTCTAAGCGCTCAACATCATATCCTTCTTCGCCAAGCCAGCCAGTTACAAACAGACGCCGTGCTTCGTTTTCATCTTCCAGAGATTCCAGATCATACTCAATTTCTGTCAACCAATCCCAGGCCCAATCAACAGCCACGTCCCAGGCACGCCCTAACAGCCAGGCCCGAGCCAGTTCGGCAGAGATTTCGCGCTCATTGGCACCATCAAACACCGGGGTAATAGCGCGGAAGCCCAAACGGTGTGCCGCCCAACCCAGATGTGTTTCCAGTACCTGGCCAATGTTCATACGACCCGGCACGCCTAACGGGCTGAGAATAATATCAATTGGCGTTCCATCTGCCAGATACGGCATGTCTTCCATAGGAACAATCTTGGAGATAACACCCTTGTTCCCATGCCGCCCAGCCATCTTGTCCCCTTCAGAGATCTTACGGCGCTGAGCCACGCTGACGCGCACCATCGTTTCCACACCAGCAGGCAAATCGCGGTCATGCTGTCGGTCAAAGACATGTACATCCACAACCTTACCTCGGGCACCATGCGGCATCCGCAGGCTGGAATCTTTCACTTCGCGCGCCTTATCACCAAAGATAGCTCGAAGCAGTTTTTCTTCAGGGCTCAGTTCTTTTTCACCTTTCGGGGTGATTTTACCAACAAGAATGTCCATCTCATTGACATCGGCACCCACGCGAATAATACCGCGCTCGTCCAGATCCTTCAGTGAATCTTCACTTACATTGGGAATATCATAAGTGATTTCTTCTGGACCCAGCTTGGTGTCACGCGCTTCAACCTCGTGCTTTTCAATGTGCACAGAGGTAAAGCGATCTTGGCGCACCATGCGCTCGCTGACCAAAATAGCATCTTCGTAGTTGCCACCTTCCCAGGAAAGGAAAGCGACCAACACATCTTGCCCCAAAGCCAGCTCACCGTATTGCGTGGAGGAACTATCTGCCAGCACATCACCTTTCTTGACGCGCTGCCCTTTAACAACCACAGGGCGCTGATCAATGCAGGTGCTCTGGTTTGAGCGGTTGTACTTGCGCAGGTTATAGGTACGCGGACCGTTTTCACCCACGAGGGTCACGGTGTCGCCAGTGACATTAACAACTTCGCCATCTTCCTTGGCAACCACAATCTGGCCAGAGTTAAGGGCAGCCTGCTGCTCCATGCCAGTGCTTACAATCGGCACATCCGGCTGCAAGAGCGGCACAGCCTGGCGCTGCATGTTTGAACCCATTAAGGCCCGGTTGGCATCGTCATGATCCAGGAAGGGAATAAGTGCAGCAGAAATACCTACAATCTGGCGCGGGGCAACGTCAATGTAATCAATGCGCTGTACAGAGGTAAAGCGGAATTGTTGATTGCGGCGAGAAGAAACACGCCGATCAATAAATTGACCATCATCATCAATGCGGGCGTTCGCCTGGGCAATCGAGTAATGATCTTCTTCATCCGCAGACATGTAGGTGATTTCATCTGTGATATAGGGTTTTACGGGCACTTCCGCAATGCCTGCTTTCTTGATTTCCTTGGCCTCTTTGGCCGTAATCGCCTCGCCCTGAGCCACAATGATTTCACCGGTCTCAGGATGGACGATGTTGCTGAAAGCATCATGACCTACCAGTTCGTCGCTATCACCGGCAATGGTATTGAGTACACGACGGTACGGTGTCTCAATGAAACCATATTTGTTGACACGGCCGTATGTTGCCAAACGACCAATCAAGCCAATGTTGGGACCTTCTGGTGTTTCAATGGGGCAGATACGGCCGTAATGGCTGTGATGCACGTCACGAACCTCAAACCCGGCACGCTCACGCCGCAAACCACCAGGACCCAATGCCGAAAGCGTGCGCTTATGGGTCAGTTCCGCCAGCGGATTAGCCTGCTCCATAAATTGACTGAGCTGCGAGCTACCAAAGAACTCACGAACGGCCGCCACGACAGGGCGAATATTGATCAAAGAAACCGGCGTTACCGTGTCACTGTCACGAATCGACATGCGCTCGCGCACGACACGCTCCATGCGGCGCAAACCGACACGCAGCTTCGCCTGAAGCAGCTCGCCAACAGTCTTTACGCGGCGATTGCCCAAGTGGTCAATGTCATCTGGCCCTTCCAGGCCATTGTTGATATTCACCATCCGGCGAACCAGCCGCACAATGTCATGCTGGGTGATGGTGCGGTGGGTCAGCGGAACCACATCTTGCAAGGCAAGACGTTTATTTAGCTTGTAGCGACCCACCCGCGCCAAATCATAGCGGCGTTGATCGTACAGCTGTTCCCGCAAATATTGAGTGGCGTTGTCCAGTGTAGGCGGATCGCCAGGACGCATCCGCTTATAGAACTCAATTAACGCCTGTTCAGCCAGGGATTTATCCGGATCCCACGGGGGTTCCTGCTCAATGCTGCCCTGAATGTAAAGGTGCTCGCCGTTAGTGTCGATGTCTTCAAAGAGAGCCAAAATTTCTTCGTCGCTGCCAGATTCGAGCAGCGGGTTTTTCAGCCCATCATCTATTGCCGCCATGGCCCGTAAGAAAAGCGTCACAGGTACGGTCCGCTTCCGGTTAAACTTAACGGTGATGTAATCCGTTTTGCGGGTTTCAAACTCCATCCAGGCACCGCGATCCGGGATCAGCTTACCCATCGCTAACGGCCGTCCCGTCGTGCGTTCTTCCTGAACTTCAAAATAAGCGCCGGGGGAACGAATTAACTGGCTCACCACAACGCGCTCTGTACCGTTGATAATAAACGTACCAGCTGGGGTCATAAGTGGAAAATCACCCATGAAAATATCCTGCACAATAGGCTGGTCCTGATCGGTGCTATACAGCATCGCCTTGACATACATAGGTGCTGCATAGCTCATATCCCGCTCGACACATTCTTCCACTGAATATTTCGGTTCCCCAAACCAGTAGCTCAGGTCAAACCCTTCTACTTCTGGACGGTTGCTGGGGAAATACAGTTTCAGATCACCGTTGAAGCTTTCAATCGGTGAAATTTCGTCGAAAAGCTCGGCCAGACTTTCTTCGATGAACTGTTTGAATGAATCTAACTGCACATCGATGAGCGTTGGTAGCTCAAGCAATTCGGTCATGCGGGCATAATTTTTTGTTGGAAGTTTAGACATTTAAGATTCCTGCTCCCTAAGATAGTAACCACTCTTTCTAAAAAACGAACCCTTTGCTGGGCAAATCACAGAAAAACTTTTGAAATAGAAAACAAGGTTTCTTGTGATTTGCTCAAGTAAAAGCCAAATTCGAGCTCGTCTTCTTTCAAAGATCTTTTTGGCTTTTACATATTCCTCATAAAAAACAAAAACCACAAACAAAGGGTGCAACGAATTCCCTCAAATTGTTGCACCCCATTTTCACTTTTGACTGTCCATCATGCAACTGTTTCACATATTAGATAGACGAGTTAAGTAGCGGTCATTTTGCACGTTGTAATGAGCGAATAGCAATTCGCGAACGGGGATTATAGTGAGATGCGTCTATTTTGTCAACTGTTTATATAGGGAAACAATCTGTTCGCCTGCTTTTTGCCAGCTGTAAGTTTGTAAGGCACGCTGGCGCAGCTGCTGGCCCAATTCCCGTCGATGCTCCGGCTGTCGCAGCAAGACAGCAATAGCCTCAGTAAAGGCTGCCACATCACCGCTGGGAGCATACACGCCCAAATCACCCAGATATTCACGGTGAACGGCCGAATCATAAGCCACCACTGGCTGCCCCAACGCCATGTAGTTCAATAGTTTACCGCTGCCCTCACTAGTAGACATTTTTGGCGCGACAGCAATATCACCCAAGGAAAGATAGGCAGGCGCATGTTGATATTGCACCTTTCCTGTAAACGTAATGATATCGCTAACCCCTTTTTGCTGAGCGATTGATTTATAGCGGGCCACATTGGGGTACCCCATAATGAGAAAGTGTACTTTTTCGCCAGCTTGTTTCAGGCGGACGGCCGCTTCGATAAGATGAGGGATACCCTGATAATCAGTCATCAAACCCAAGTAAGCCACGAGGGGCGTGTCGGTAGGCAAGCCCAACTGCTGGCGCAATTGTTGTTTCATCTCTGGCGTGAATTGGTCGGGGTCAAAGCGCCGGGGATTGGCACAATCGGGTAAAGGGACCAGCTTGTCTGAAGGCAGTTGAAACTGCTCTTCCAATAGGCGCGTAGCTTTAAGGGAGCTGGTGAGAATAGCCTGGGGCATCTTATTAATGAAATTTTCCAGCCGAAACGCCAAACGGTAGAGACGGCCGTCTTTACGCAAAAAGTTATGGTCGGTCATTTCGGCCGTCATGCTGCCCTGGAAGTCAAACACCAATGGGCGACGCAGCAGTTTGGCCAACACGCCCCCAATCAGTGCGCCTTCATGCATGTGCCCATGAATCACATCTGGCTTGAAGCGCATCGCTTCCACCAGCGATTGCCAGGCCAGGTACACATCAAAAGCGATCTTATGCCGGGAGGAGCCAACTTCATATTCAGCCCGCCAGGGCAATGGGGCCGTACGACGAATATCGAGGCCGGGCATGTCGCTTCCTTTATAATAGGTAACGATAGCTACTTCGTGGCCCATCCCTTGCAGCGTATACGTTTCTTCCAAAATGCGAATGTGTCCCCCATAATCGCTAAAAAAGGAGGTCGGTGCAATCATGAGAATGCGCAACGGCCGTTCCACAGCCACCGCTTTGGCATGCACTTCTCGTTTCGCGGCCATTTCCGCCTCACCTAGCGCTGTCCGGCTGCTACTCATCGTCACCTTCTCCCCGACGGGCCAAGCCACCAAACAGATGCTCACTCATGGTGCGCGGACGAATGGGCGGCGAGCGACGTTCGTCCCAATCGTTTTTCTGGCGCGCATTGAGCCATTTTTCTCGCTCGGTGGCCAGCTGTTCTGTCATTGCAGCAAACACCTCATCATTTTCTTCATAGATCAGGCGACGCACCATTTTCAATTCGTCCATCATGGCATCCAGCCAGCGCAGGGTGGCTTCCCGGTTTTGCAAGGCATGCAGCGAAATATCTTGCTCATTTTGCAACGGCCGTGTCATGAGGGCAAACGGTAAGCCAGCAAAGCGCAGCATGTCGCGCCAGCCAGTGGTCTTTTGCATGGTGTTGAACATTGCTAGAGAGACAAGAGCGGGCATGGTTTCGCTGCCCTGCACCAGGCTGTCGTATTCATCGGGGTCCACAAAATAGGGCAAAGCGCCCAGCAGCAGACCAAAATTTACGGCCGTTTCCACCGCTTGCGGCTCGGCATTGGGCGATGGCATTAGGCAGAAGGCACTATTTCTAAATAGATCAGGTGTGGCGGTGCTGGCATCAGAACGGCCGTCTGTCAGGTACGGCGCTGCCAGAACAGGCATCGCCCCAATGTAATGCCCCTGGTGCAGATATTGTTCGGCCCAATCCAGACCCAGCCGCTTCAGGCTGGAAAAATCCAGCACCAGCGTATGCGGCTGAAGCTCGCTGCCAATCACCTGTAAAACGCTCTCCAGGTCAGCCACCGGGGTGGTGATGACCAAAATGTCCGCCTTGCGGGCAGCATTCACCAAATTCCATTCAGCCTGATCGATAGCCAACACCGCTTCTTTGGCCGCTTTGCCCTTCGTCGCGTCAGCATCGTGGCCAATGATCACCACATCCAGCGGTGAATGTTTCAACGCCAAACCAATGGAGGCGCCCATGCGATCAAGCCCAATGATAGTGATGGTTTGTGTTTTCATATATTTCCACTCTCAGTTCTGATCATCTGCCCATTGTAGTAGGCGCAGCAGCTGGGCTTCTTCACTCTGGTCGTCTGGCGCGATGGGGTCCTGGTGGCGCTGCATAAGTTCGATTGCCTGAGCGTCGCTACCAGCAGCAGTGGCCATCTCGGCACTCCAGGCGGGATGCTGCATTTTAACCACAAACGGCCGTTTCCAGCCGACCGCGTCACCTTGTCCCCAAACGGCCGTTTGCCGGGGCAGCAAAATGGAAGCCAACACAATGAGCGACCGTTCCCAAATGGAAAGCGTTAGCTTTGTTTTGCCAATGTCGTGTAAAAGGGCAGCAACCAACAAGGCAGGCTGGTTGTGGCCTGCCTCCCGCAACATCTTCATCACGCGGTAACTGTGCCATTGGTCATTCAGAGCAAACCGCTCAAACAAGGACAGCTCGCTGGGGGACAAAATGGCCGCAACTTCGGCGCGGGCAGACGGTTCTAGGGGAACGGCCGTGACAATCTGCCAAAATTGCCATAAACGATAACGCACCATCAAAACCGAGGGCCAACGCCCCCTTGAATCATCTGGTAGCTTTGCGCGGCCAAAATCCCAAACAAAAATGCCATGTACAGGCTGTCGAAGACAACATAGCCAACAATGGCCAAAATAGCCCCTGTCAACACCGAAAGCCACAACGCATTGCGAAAACCATTCCACGGATCAAACCGGACAAATAGCTGCTGCGACACGCGCCCGCCATCCAGTGGGAAAACCGGCAGCAAATTAATCAAACCCCAAAAAGTATTAATCCACAAAATAATTCCAACGGCGCTATTGCCTAAGGAACCACCGACCGGCATAAAGGCAGTGGGAATAGGTATAAAGCCAAACAACCAGCTTACAAAAACCAGGCCACCCGCAGCATACACAATGCCAACGGTTACGCCAGCGAACAGAAATCCAGCAAAAGGCCCGGCCAGGGAAATCAAAATATTCTCGACCCAGGTTAATTGTGATCTTCGGGCCGATCGTGGTATAGCCAACCCACCCATATGGTAAAGGACAATGGATGAATCCACCCCAAAGCGGCGCATCATAAAAGTATGTCCCAATTCATGAATGAGAATGGAAACAAAAAGCACGATAATCCAGACGGCAATGCGCTCCAGGCTACCAGCCGAATAACCAAGCAAAAGGCCAATCACCCAAAATAAAGGATGAACGCGCACATCAAAACCAAAGATCCTGAAATTCAGATCAAAACGAGTACTGGGTAATGCTTGAAACATAAGCTATTCCTGAATAAATCCTTAAATTCACCCGCCACAGGCCCCGACATTCGGAAGGTTGTTTGTTAAACAAGTAGAAGGTTACAAATATGGGCCAAGTATACCTTGCAGGCAAAGTGGGGGCGAATGATGGCAGGGGAGCAAGGCAAGGGTTCACCTGTTGTTTAGAATGCATGGAGCAAACGGCCGTAAATCGTATTGGCGACGGCCGTTCCCTTCTTTATAATCCCACCCTATGTATGTAGAAATTCATCTGGGCGACATCGTGCGCCTGCGCAAGCCGCACCCCTGCGGCAGTTACGAATGGGAAGTGGTGCGTGTGGGCACCGACGTCGGTCTGGTCTGCCAAACGTGCGGGCGACGAGTCATGCTCCCTCGCGGCGTCTTCAACAAACGGTTCAAAACCATCGTTAAATCCGCCTCCGATGAAGCCAACCAGGCAGATACAGCCAACGAATGAGTAGTTTCGTTCTCGTTCTGTATTTCACGGCACTAGGCGGATTAGCCCTGTACGGGCTGTTCGGGCTGCTCACCCTGCTTCTCTACTGGCAGCACCGGCATGAGACATTCCCCACGCCCCCACTGCCCGACAACCCACCCAGCGTAACCGTACAGCTGCCCATTTTTAACGAACCATTTGTGGTGGAGCGATTGATCCATACGGCCGTTTCCCTGCAATACCCCGTAGACAAGCTGCAAATCCAGGTCGTCGATGACTCCACCGACAGCACCACAGAGCGCGCTGCCCAGTTGGTTGCTTATTATAAGGAAAGAGGTGTCAACATCTCCCTGGTGCACCGCCCCAGCCGCGAAGGGTACAAAGCGGGCGCGCTGGCTCACGCCTTGACCCAAGCCAGCGGCGAATTCATTGCCATTTTTGATGCTGATTTTCAACCAAAGCCAGACTTTTTACAGCAAACCATCCCCCATTTCACCAACAATCCAGCGTTGGGCATGGTGCAAACGCGCTGGGGACATCTAAACGACGGCCGTTCCTCCCTAACCAGCGCCCAAGCCATTGCCCTGGACAAACATTTTGCCATGGAACAAACGGTACGCCATCGGGCCAACCTGTTCCCCAAGTTTAATGGCGCAGGCGGCGTATGGCGGCGCGCCTGCCTGGAAGATGCAGGTGGCTGGCACAGCGACACGGTTTGCGAAGATTTGTGTCTCAGCACTCGCGCCGTGCTGCGTAACTGGCAATGCCTCTTTTTAAATGAAGTGCAGTCTCCTGCTGAATTGCCCACCACAATTTCGGCCTACAAAAGCCAGCAGGCTCGCTGGTCCAAAGGCTCTTCGCAATGTTTGCTGAAATACGGCCGTGCCATCATCACTGCCCCACAGCACAGCCTCCTGGCCCGATTTTATGCCCTCATGACCATGTCGGCTTACAACACCAACTTGTTTCTCATGCTGCTGCTGCTGCTGCAAATCCCCCTGCTGCTGCTGGATTTTCACTTCTCAGCATGGATGCTGCTTTTTTCTGTGGCGGGGATCGGCCAGCCACTGCTGTTTGTGATGAGCCAGCAGGTACTTTACCAGGATTGGCTGTGGCGGCTGCGCCACTTTCCCACCATGGTGTTAATCGCCATTGGGCTGGCCCCAAACAATGGCCGGGCCATTTTGCAGGCATTTTCCAGCCGTCGGGAGCACCCATTCGTGCGCACCCCCAAGCAGGGCAATCGGCCCCAATCGCCCCTGCTGGAGTTGAACTTCGACTGGATCATGCTGGTGGAGCTGGGGCTGGCGCTGTATGCCTGGGTTGGCGTGGGGCTGGCAATCCGGCTGCAAAATTACGGTCCACTCTTCTTTTTGAGTCTCTGCGCCCTGGCTTACAGCACCATGGCCGCCCTAAACATGCGTGAATGGCGCTGGCATATTCAACAAGAACAGCGTGAAACGGCCGTTTCCTCCCTCCAATAACCTCTCCCCAACCCAGAATTTTAATTATTCTTTAGATTTATTGATATTTCTGAGTAATTTATTCAGATAATCAATGAATTTTTCTATTTTCTTCAAAAAACGCTTGACACAGGGTGAAAAATAAATTATTATTCGCTCAGTTGTTAATTTTATTTAGGTATTAGTTAATTTTTACAACATGGCGTGAAGAAAATGAAAACGATTCAGTTTGTAGAAACAACCGATGAGCAGACAAAACTAGATGTGTTGGTAGAAATTGGGTCGGTCACGATACGGCCGTCCACCGAAAAAGTCATTACTGTGGACGCCACCTACCGCCATATGGATGTTTGGGTAGAGCGACAAGGCAACACCGTTGTGGTGCGTGCTGAGCAAGAAGAAACCTTTTTGCAAAGCCTCAGCCGTCTGTTCAACAACGACCACCCTAAAGCCGATCTCACCATCCACCTACCCGCCCACTGCGACGTTCAGGCCAAAATCGTGACTGGTAAACTGAGTGTGGAAGGCATTCAAGCACCAGTCACCGGGCGTGTCATTACCGGCAAGCTAAGCCTCAAACAGATTCAAGGCCCTATTTACGCCAAAACGATCACCGGTAAGCTCACCTACACCGGCGAACTCACAGAAGAGAATCACCGCTTTGAAACGGTGACAGGCGAAATTGTGCTTTCCCTACCCCAAACTACCAATGCCAAACTCTCGGCCCAAACCGCCACCGGCAGCCTGAACTGTCGGCTTCCGCTGACCAATTTGCGGGAAGAGCAGCACTTTGTGGGCGGTAAGCTTCAGGGCACGTTGGGCAGTGGAGCCGGTCGGATTAAGGCAAAAATCAGCACAGGCAGTTTGGTGATACGGCCGTTACTCGCCAAACAAAAAGAACCTTTTGAACACAAAGAGCAACTTGAACTCGTTTAACCTGTTGGACGAATGCTTAAAATGTCAAGTATCATCCCTGTCAGCAATCTTTTTCTTTTCGACATTTTAAGGAGACCAAATAAATGAACTCTGTAATTGGCCAATGCCCCATCTGCAACGACACCTTACACGTTACCCGGCTGCACTGCCGCAACTGCGACACCAGCATCGAGGGACATTTCTCTCTGGGGCGTCTGTATCAGCTCACAGCAGAGCAGCTCAGCTTTATCGAGACGTTTATCAAGTGCGAGGGCAAGATCAACCGGGTGGAGCAAGAGATGGGCATGTCTTATCCAGCCGTGCGCAGCCGCCTCACAGAAGTGATTGAGGCGATGGGCTATGAAGTTGGCCCACCAGAACCAGAAGTTTCTGAAGAAACAAAACAGGCGGTCCTGGGCGACTTAAGCAGCGGCAAATTATCCGCCGAAGAAGCATTAGCAATTTTACGCGGTGAAGGCTGATCCGGTAATCAATAATCCATTTTACCGATGACCGAATACGGGTTACCGATTACCAAAACAGGCGGCCTTCGCGATAAGGGAGAAATAAAAATGGAAAATCCAAAGAAAGTTCGCGTTTTAGAGCCGTTTATTGGCATGGCTGTCTTTATTGTGGCCGTAATTTACATCATCAATGCGTTTAATACAGGCAACTGGGTGTGGTTTCTGGGGAATACAGTAAACGTAACGCCATCTCGCATCATTATTGTTGATCACGGCAACCGTACAGTCCTGAATCCAGGGCATCCCGATTTTGATTCGCTGGTGGCCGCCGCCGAGCAGTCTCTGAGTCATCTGAATAACTCCGGCATCGTCGATGTGGGCCTCTCTGAGCAAACCCTCAATGATTACGCCACGGACTCTCTGGTGATGGAACTGCATTTTGATAACCCTGTTGTGTTTAATACGGCCGCACGCACCGGCAAACCCACCCAACTGCTCATTCCCATAGACGGCCGTCATGCGGATGGTGGCCTGGTCTTCCGAGGTGATAAAGGAGAATGGTGGTACGGGGCCGTACGCATGGCCGACCCGCAACCACTCATGTCTACGCTGGAGCAAATGGGCTTCCTGGCCGCCAAAACTCAGCCCGCAGGCTGATTAAGGAACCAACATTTCCCCGGAAACTTTCTGCACAACAGAAATTCTGGCAGGCAGTTTCCGGGGAAATTGACGATATTTTAGGTAAAGCAAGCAATTCAATCAGGAGCATATCATGAGCAAACCAAGCCGTATGGAAATTTTGGAACTATTGAGCAATGGCAAAATTACAGCCGCAGAAGCAGCCAACTTGTTAAGCGACATTGGCGAACCAGCCGTCGCTGAAAAAGCGCCCCCACCGCCACCCGTAGAAAAAGCACCTGTTGCCTCCCCCGCTCCAGCCACCCCAGAAGGCCAGGAGCCAAGCTGGTTCCGCGTCCGCGTAGCCAACCTGGAAACGGGCAAGAACCGCGTAACCGTAAACATTCCCGTCCGCATGATGAAATTTGGCCTTAAAATCGGCAGCCGTTTCAGCCCTGAGATTGAAAATTTAGACTGGAATGAACTGACCGGTATGATGAAAGATATGAAATCTGGCATGTTGGTTGATGTACAGGACGAAGACAGCAACGAGCATGTGCAGGTCTACCTAGACTAAACACACTACCCTCCGAAACCAGGATTGGTAGTCCTAGCCTTTTTATGAATTTGTAGGGCTGCCAGTCCTAAAACCATGACACAGCAAGAAGGTGTTTTATGAACCAGGAAAAGATATTTACAGGCAAAGCGCCACAAATCAACATCAACAGCTGCAACGGAGATTTGGTGGTACGGACCTGGGCAGAAACGGCCGTTTCCATCAAAGGGGCCAACTTCGAGATCAATGAATCTGAAGAGAAACTCACCATCGACAGCGCTGAAGCGCTCAAGCTCACCATCCCCCTGCTCAGCAGCCTTTGGGTTAATTATGTCAATGGCGATGTGGCCGTTAAACTGTTAGAAGGCGACGTGCATCTGGTGGAAGTGAATGGCGACGCCGTTTTAAGCGGCCTTAACAACGTGCATGTGCAAACCCTCAATGCCGATCTATCTGCCAAAAATTTAAACGGTGATCTCACCCTGGAAACGGTCCACGGCGATGCCTCGCTGCGCAACATTGGCGGACTCGACGTGCAAACGATCCACGGCGATTTATCAGCCCGCAACGTAAACGGCAGCGTCATGCTCCACCAGGCGCACGGCGATGTAAGCCTGCGCACGGTCAACGGCGACGTGACCGTGGAAAGCGGCCAGCGCGACATTAATTTGCGCAATTTGGGTGGATTGGTCACAGTGCAGGGCATTCAGGGCGACATCCGCCTAACCGGCGGCCTGAGTCAGGGCGACCACAGCTTTACGGCCGAACGGGACATCATTGTACGCTGGCCTGTCACCTCCCCACTCAATCTCACCGCCACCGCACCATCGATCAAAAGTCGGCTGCCGTTGGAAAAAGAAACAGAAATGGAAAATACGCTTATTGGTCGGCTGGGCGACGGCGAAACCAATGTTAGCTTCACGGCAAACGGCCGTATTATCCTCAAGGAAGGTGAAATTGTGGATGAGAAATGGGGCGATGACGCCGTCTTTGAAGCAGATTTCGACTTTGATTTTGCCAATTTGGGCAGCCAAATCAGCCAGCAGATCAACGAGCAGGTTTCGCAAATTAGCCAGCGGCTAGAAACCAAGTTGGGGCCAGATTTCACGCAAAAGATAACCGAAAAGATCACCCGCAAGGTGGAACAGGCCACGGCTCGTGCTGAACAAGCCGCCGAACGCGCCCGCCAACGGGCCGAGCGCCAGCAGCAGCGGCAACGCCCATACCGACCCACGCCACCGCCAGAACCGAAACAAAAAGCCAGCAGCGAAGAACAGCTTAAAATTCTGAAGATGGTGGAGCAGGGAATCATTTCGCCCAGCGAAGCAGCGACCTTGTTGGAAGCTTTGGAAAATAAGGGTTAGTGAAAAGTAAAAAGTGAAAAGAGAAGTCACTTTTCACTTTTTACGCTTTCGCTTTTCACTGGTAATAAACAGGCAAGTATATGACGACACCTGTCAAGATTGATAATCTGCAAAAAGTGTATTTGACCAAAAAGCGCCAGGGGCTGTTCAAATCCTCTGTACGTGAAGTGGAAGCGTTGAAAGGCGTCTCGCTGGAAATTGAGCGGGGCGAAATTTTCGGTTTGCTGGGGCCAAACGGCGCAGGCAAAACGACTTTGATTAAGTGCCTTACAACCTTGCTGCTGCCCACAAACGGCCGTGCCTGGATCAATGGGTTTGAACTGACCAAACAAGATGACGCCATCCGGTCAACCGTTGGCTGCATGTTGATGGGCGAACGTGGCCTCTACTGGAAACTCACCGGGCGAGAAAATTTGGTCTTTTTTGGTGCACTCTATCATTTGCCCCCTGCCGAACGCGCCCGCCGGGCCCAAACAGTCATCGAGCGGCTCAACCTGGGCGAAATTGCCGACCGGGCCGTAGAAACCTACTCCTCCGGGCAGAAGATGAAGCTGGCCTTTGCCAAAGCCCTCATCAACGACGCGCCGCTGCTCATTCTGGATGAGCCAACCAACACGCTGGATTTACCCTCGGCACGGGAGCTGCGGGCCATTGTGCGCGATTTGAACGAGCAGGGCAAAACGGTAATTTATACCACCCACATCATGGCCGAAGCAGAAACGTTGTGCGACCGCGTGGCTATCATTGACCGGGGCGAAGTGATAGCCCAAGGCACGGTGGCCGATTTGAAAGAATCGATTAGCCAGGAAACGGTGATCCGATTAGAGGGCGTAATTCCTACGCAGGCGAGTACGGCCGTTTCCGGCCTAACCGGCATTACGCGCTCCGCCATCACGTCGGTCAATGGTCATAACCAACTAACTGTGGTGACACCGAGCCAAACGGCCGTTTTGCCGCAACTGATCCAAACGCTCAGCAGCCACGGGGCCATCCTGCAAAAAATCACCCCAGAGGAAGTCACCCTGGAAGATGTGTTCATCGCTCACACCGGCCGCACCCTGGCAGAGGACACGGCACAATAACCAGTATTCAGTAGGTCAGTATTCAGTTTTCAGTTACTGACTCACTGATCACTGATTCACTGAATACTGGTTACTTAAAACTATGACAACACTTACCTACACCCCCCCAACCTTCCGCAACAAGCTCTCGGCAGCGCTGGCCGAGACGCGGCTGCGGCTGATCAATGTCACGCGCTACCCTGGCCAGCTGGTGATGGAATTTATCATCCCCATCGTGTTTGCCGCGATGCCCATGCTGCTGGGTCAGGCAACAGCTGGCGATGATGCGGCGGCCAACTTTGCCGCCAACACGGGTACGGCCAACTACGTCGCGTATTTGCTCATCGGGGCCAACATTTTTTCTATTGTTTCCAGCGCCTTCTGGCATATCGCCTACTGGGTACGCTTTGAACAGGAAACAGGCACATTGGAAGCCGTTTTCGTCACGCCTACCTCTAGCGCCGTGCTGATTGCCGGTGTGTCGATGTACAGTGCCATTCGCAGTACAGGAACGGCGATTGTGGCCTTCATGCTGGGTTGCCTGATATTCCGCGTCAATCCATTTCAAGGGGACATCATCCTGGCACTGTTGTTCATCTTTGTTGGGCTGATTCCGCTCTACGGAGTCGCTTTTGTTTTTGGTGCAGTTGTGCTCAAAATCAAGGAATCCCAATCAGTGTTGAATTTGATGCAATGGTTGGTGAGCTTTTTGATGGGCATTTTCTTCCCCGTGGCCGTGCTGCCACCCTTTTTGCGCTTCATTGCCCAGCTGTTCCCGCCTACCTGGATGGTAAATGGCGTACGATCGGCATTGCTGGGCGTGGGTTTCTTTTTAGAGAACTGGTATTTAGATATGGCAGTTTTATGGGCCTTTTTGCTGTTTGCGCCGCTGTTTGGCTTCTGGGTGTTTAACCGAACCCAAAGCAATTTGCGCAGGAACCAGGGGATTGGTCAATTTTAGGTATTCACCCTCACCCCAGCCCTCTCCCTCAAGGGAGAGGAAGCTTATCCCCTCCCCCTGGTAGGGGGAGGGTTAGGGTGGGGGTCATATTTCACATGAGGTGACCATGAGCGAACAATACAAAGCAGCGGAAAAGCAGGCATTGATTTTGCAGCAGGATAAGGACGTGTGGCAGCCCAATGCCAACAGCGGCGAACTAATGATGCAGGTGGAAACCGTGCAATCTTTAGCCAAAGCAGCTCCGGTGAAAATCGGCCGTCGGGCCCTGTTTTCCTGGCTGCGTATCTTTGTTCACAATCCCGGCGATGGCGAACGGGTTAATTTGCGCATTCCCATCCCGATTCCGCTGATTGGCCTCCTGCTGCCCCATCAGCCACCGGTGAACCAGGCGCTGCGCCTGCGCAACATGATGGTGCAAAGTGATGACCCGGCCAAAACGTTGGAAACCTATCTGGATTCGCTGATGGCGGTGGAGTTCATCCGGGTGCAGGATGATGATGAGTTGGTCATTATTGGATTGGATTAAAACAGGAGATTGGAGATTAGAGACTGGAGACTGAACGATTTCTAATCTCCAGTCTCTAGTCTCATTCCATTATTTAGTCAATTGAGGATTTTTAGATGACGGCCGTATCGCCCCCAAAAGAACCCTACGAGCGCATGTCTGAGCCGATGGCGACACTGAGCACCTTTGCCGCGATGGTGAAGAAAGAGTTCATCATCCAGCTGCGCTACCCGGTGGAGTTTGTGGCCAGCTTTGCCCAGATTTTCCTGATCGTGCTGGTGTTGACGCTGGCCGGGTTAATGTTTGCCCCAGACGGCATCCAGAGCGAATCCAGCAGCGAGGTGACCGGGCTGGTAGTCTACGGCTTTGTGATATTTCTTTATCTGTCGGATACGTTGTGGAGCATTGGCTTTAACGTCCGACGGGAACAAAAACAAGGCACGCTGGAGCAGCTTTACCTGAGTCCGGCTTCCAAGTTTGCCGCGCTGGCCTCGCGAGTAACGCTAACGCTGCTGTGGACGGGGCTGCTTTCTATTGCTGCGGCTATTTTGATGAGTTCGCTGCTGGGTGAATTGCCCATCAACAATGGCCCGTTGGCTGTGTACATTTTGCTCATGACCCTGTCTGGCACGTTTGGCACAGGGTTTGCTTTTGCCGCCTGGACATTGCGGATTAAGGAAGCGGCGCAAACGGCCGTAAACCTGATTCAGTTCGGATTTATGATTTTTTGCGCACCGTTTTTTCCGTTTTCTGCCTTGCCAGAACCGCTGCTGTGGATTGCCAAGGCAATCCCGCTTTCTTATGGTGTCGATGCCTTTCGCTCGACTTTGATGGGATATCCAAATGGATTCCCCGAACTGGCTCCGATTGGTGTAGAATTAGGCATTGTGACGCTCTTTGGCGTTGCCATGCCTCTGCTGGGCTTCTGGCTATATCGTCATGAAGAAAACCGTGCCCGGCGCAGAGGGAGTTTGTCGGAATATTAAAGTATGCAAGCAGCGGGTATGCTTCTTGCATACCCCAAAACTCACATACCTTTATGATTGTTACCGCACCCTCGCAGGACCAATCGAAAAACGGGCCGCGACCGATTAATATGAACACCGATATTCCGGGGATTTTGAAGTTGCTGGAATTGGTGTTTGGCGCTTCTCTGGACGCAGAGGGGCGCAAAATGTTTGCTGGCACGTCAAACATGGCTCAATCGCCCGCTATATTGTGGCGATTGAATCCAGCGGCGGCCAAGTTGTCGTTGGGCTTTGTGTGGGAAGAAAACGGCCGTATCGTAGGTAACGTGACGGTCCTAACCACAGAAATGCCCGGACGATTCCTGGTCGTAAACGTGGCCGTTCATCCTGAATTTCGGCGGCGGGGCATTGCCCGGCTACTGATGCAGCAGGTAGAAAATCTGGTGCGGCAGCGGCAAGGGAACCAGATTCTTTTGCAGGTGGTGAAGCAAAATTACGCGGCCATCGAACTTTACAATGCGCTTCATTACACCACGATTGGCAGCATGACCCATTGGACAGCCTCGGCTTCCCGGCTGCGCCGCCTGGAGCTGAACCTGGATACCGTTGGGCCACCGATTCGGGAGCTGAAGCGGCACGAGTGGAAAGCCGCTTATGCTCTGGATCAGCAAGCATTGCACGCAGATTTGCATTGGCCAGAACAGCTAAAGCAGGATGCGTACAAGAATGGTCTTTGGGTCAAGGTGATGAACTTTTTGAACGGCCGTCACGCTGAAGCATGGGTCGCCATTAGTGGGAAAACGCAGTTGGTCGGGCTGGCCAGTCTCGCTTCAGAGTGGGGACGGTCCTATGAGGCATCGCTTCGGGTTCATCCCGCATGGCAGGGTCGGTTGGAACGGCCGTTGCTGGCCAAACTAATCCGGCGGTTGCAATATTTACCACGCCGCAATGTGCAAATCAATCATCCTGACGATGACGAACTGGTAAATGCTCTGCTGCAAGAAGCGAATTTTCAGCCGCGCCGCACCTTGACGCACATGCGGCTGAATCTACCATAGTAGCTGGTGGTTAGCGGTTAGTGGTCACCAGTCGATGCAATCAAACTAACCACTGGCAACTAACAAACTAAAATCATAGAGGAATATCATGGCATCCGCAGAAGAACGTATGCAAATCTTAAAAATGATCGAAGAAGGCAAGATCAGCGCCGCCGATGGTGCTGAACTGCTCCGTGCTTTGGGCAAAGACAAAAATAGTGCGCCCACACCGCCCCTAAAAGGTGGTGCCAGCAATCCACGCTGGTTCCGCGTGCGTGTCACCGACACGATTAGCGGCCGCAACAAGGTCAATGTGAACATTCCCTTTGGCCTGGTCAACGTGGGGTTAAAAATGGGCGCGCGTTTTGTGCCCGACATGGAAGAAGGCAAGCTGCAAGAGATGATCGCCACAATTCGCAGCGGTCAGCAAGGCAAAGTCATCGACGTCACCGATGAAGAATCGGGAGAGCGCGTCGAAATCTTTGTAGAATAGGAGCTTTGATGCACGGCGTTGTCACTGTACTAACGGAGCCGCATTATGCGCGGGTGGAGCAGCTTTGGCAGGGCTTAAAACAGCGGTTTGGCGTGGGAAGTCCCAAGGCTACGGCCGTTCCCCACTTTAGCTATCACATTTCACCTGAATATGATTTGGAGGCGCTCAAGCAGGTTTTGGTAGAAACGGCCGTTTCCACCCCACCCTTCATTACTAAAACGACCGGCATCGGTATCTTCCCCGGTGAAAAGCCGGTGGTTTATTTGCCCGTAGCGCGCACGCCGGAACTGCAAACGTTGCACAACATCCTCTGGCCGCGCCTACAAAACATGGCCCAGGGCAGCGCGCCTGAGTCAGCCTATTACGCCGCCTCCAACTGGTTCCCCCACATCACCCTGGGCCACAGCGACATCACCCGCGAAAGTCTAGGGCCAATTGTTACCTGGCTCAACAGCCAATCCCTCGCCTGGGAACTCCAGGTCACCAACCTCACCCTGCTGCACGACAACGGCGAGCGACACGTGCCACTGCACCGGGCTGAGCTGCAAGGTTAGGGCCGATCTCAATTTGTTCTCTAATTTGGTGTTGTGCTTACGGCCGTATTCTAACACACCCTCTGTGTAAAACGGCCGTTTCCCAGTAGAATACGCGGCATGAATGACATCTCCCACCCTTTTGACGACGAAACCTGGGCACAGTTGCCTGCTTTATTTGAAAACCTGCCAGAACCGGTACACATCATCATGTGGGGCGATCCGGCGGAGAGTGAGGCTGAAAAAGAAACGGCCGTTCTCCTGCAAAGCCTCGTTGATCGATTTGATCAGCTTACCTATCAGGTGCTGCCCCGGCGCATCAACTATGATTTTTATCCGGTGCTGGGCGTGATGGGTGGTCCGGCCGAGGAATGGACCGACTTTGGCCTGCGGCTCATTGGTTTGCCCAATGGCTATGCGATGACTTCGTTTGTAACGGCCGTTCAGGCCGTCTCGTTTCGGGGGATGACGTTGGAAGCGATGACCCGCATCAAGCTCAAGCAGCTCGGCCAGCCGGTCACCATCGAGCTGTTCAGCGCAGCAGATAATGAAGCCGGGGCGCTGATGGCCCAGCCGCTGTTTAACATGGCCGTCGTGAATGAAAACATTCGCACCTTTCTCATCATGGCCGATCAGTTTCCCACGGCCGTAGACCGCTACTCGCTTAATTATTTGCCGCACATGGTGCTAAACGGCCGTGTGCATATGGAAGGGGTAGTAGACGAAGAGGAAATTCTGAAGCAAATTGGAACGGCCGTCAAAACCAGCTGAATAACGATTTGGTAATTTAGTAATTGAGTAATTGAGCAATTACCTACTTACCCAATTACTCAATTACTAAATGGCCAGTCTCACTAACTTGCTCTACTCTGTTCGTTGGCGCAGAAACCAAACCAGCCAGGTAGCCAGCAAAACAAACAAGACTGTTACCGTCAGGAAGGTGAGTTGAATCGGCGTCGCCCCAGAATTGGTGATGGGGTTTCGGGGATGCAGCACCAGTTCTGCCCGCAAGTTGAGCCACAGCAGCACAAAAATGATGCTGGCCGCCATTGCCCCCCGTAAACGAGGCCACGGCTGCCAACTCCCCACAACCAGCACAATCGTCGCAATGGCCAACCCATTTAGTGAGGCTGCCATACGCGGTTCCTGCAAAAACACAGCCCCCCAGTTATCGGCTGAGGCAACCATGCTCATGAAAACGCCCGCTGCGTAAAAACCAAGCGCTACCCAACTCACCATGGCCAACCAGCGCTGCCAGAGCGGTTTTTTGGTAAGCAAAACACCAATCCCTAAAACGGCCGTTACGCCAAAGCCAAACAGCCCCGTCCAAATCAGCCCCACATGCAGGTAAACCGAGCGAATCCCGCTGCCCAACATGCGTTCCTCTGGGGCAAAAGCAATCATCAAGGCAACGCCCAGTAGCAAAACAAGGGGCAACCCCCAATGCCAGGCGGGCTGCGCTGGCCGCTTCTCGCTATTTTTTATCTGCATCGTGCAACCTCGCATGGGGTGTGGGGGATGAAGACACGCGATCAATGATCCGACGCCGCCACTTCTTTAGCTGCGAGCGCCCGCGCGCCACAATGTAGCGGGCACGCCGCCATTCTCGGCGGGGCAGCGAAACTTCCGGCGGGGTAACGTTCCACTTAACCACAGAAGCCGCCCAGGTCAGCCCCCCGCCAAAACCTACAAACACCACATTGTCATCGGGGCGCAAACGGCCGTCGTGGACCGCATCACACAACGCTATCGGAATGGAAGCAGCCGACGTGTTGCCCATTAAATCCACATTCATGAAGAAGCGGTCTGGGGAGATTTTTAACCGCTTGGCCGCCGTCTCAATGATGCGCACGTTGGCCTGGTGCGGCACAATGAGGGCAATATCGTCAATGGTGAGGTCAGCCTTGGCAATGGTTTCCTCAATAGAAGAAGCAATGACTTGGGTGGCAAAACGGTACACCTGACGGCCGTTCATCGCCAGCGTGTTTTTCGAATGGCCATTTTGCATATATTCCGCCCCCAACATGGGCATGGGATTGTGATAGACAGCAGGCAGGCTCAGCAAATCTCCCCCAGACCCATCAGAGCGCAGTGTGGAAGCCATCACTCCACCCGGCACGGAACTACCTTTTAGCACCACTGCCCCAGCGCCATCGCCAAACAAAATGCAGGTGCTGCGATCTTGCCAATCCATCACGCGCGACATCGTTTCTGCGCCAATGACCACCGCATTCCGCACCGACCCTGTCTGGATCGCTTGGGCAGCCATGCTCAAACCATAAACAAAGCCAGAACAGGCGGCGCTCAAGTCAAACGCACCAGCTTTGGTGGCCCCCAAATAATCCTGCACGCGGCACGCGGTGGAGGGAAAAATGTATTCCGGTGTGGAGGTGGCCACAATGATGAGCTCCACCTGCGAAGGATGCAAGTCGGCCCGGAGGAGGGCACGGGCAGCGGCTTCAAACGCCAATGTTGCGGTTGTCTCTTTTTCGCTGGCAATACGCCGTTCGCGAATGCCGGTGCGCGAATAAATCCACTCGTCGGATGTATCGACGATGCGTGCCAGATCGTTATTGGTTAAAATTTTGTCGGGACGGAAGCTGCCCCATCCCACAATATGTGCGTATTTCATAATAATTCCTTAAGCGGCTGATCGGTAAAATGCATAGAGTTTTCCAAAATAAATGACGTGGATGCGTGCATTTTCCTTGAGGAATCGGCAACATCAACACTGATTTCAATATGAATTCCTGGTTGCCGATTACTTAGCTGCCTTTTCCCACAGTACAAAACCCAGGCGAACGGTATGAGTTGCGCCCGGAGACCGATTATCCCCGCCTGCTGCCAAATGCCAACTGACCTCGGAGGGATAAACGGCCGTTTCTCATCCAGGGTTTTTCCTTGACGCCAGCGCCAGCCCCGAATTAAGATGAGAATCAACCAGAAAAGTGGTAATTTCCTATGGACAACCAGGCTGAGATTGTTATCCTAATGTCTGCTTATCAAATTCAATTTTCAATAAATTATGAGCTATAACGAATACGAACCTTACACGCCTGCAACTTCAACGCCAAATAACAATCGGCGCATCTGGATTATCCTGGGGGGCTGCCTGGTTGTTTTTCTTTGCCTCGGCTGTCTGACAATCGGCGCAGGGTATTATCTCTACGTAGAATACGGCGACGCAATTTTGTCGGAATTTGGAACGGCCACGCCGGAACACCGCGATACCGAACCAAACGAAGAGGACCCTACCAACGAACCCAGCGGCGGGCGCGAAGGCCGAATCACCCCCACGGCGGCTGTTGCGGAACAACCCACCGACACAAAAGATGAATTAGCTACCGTAACCCCTGAACCATCTGCGACCGCTGAGGCAGCGGTGGTCAGCGCAACGATCGATGCCATCATCCCCGACGCAATCGATCAACGGCCGTTACCCAATCGCGCCACAGAGGATCTTACCCTTTTGTACAGTAGCAATTATCCTTCTAACGATTATTTCGAAACGGCCGTACGCCTGGGGAACAATAATTTAGGCCCGCGCACCCTCACCACCAGCACATATGCCGTAGGCGACAGCAAAGAATTCTACAACGGCACCGACCGCATTGAGGCCACGCTGCTGGTCGTAACAGAGCATGTCTATTTTTGGGTCGAGGACGATTTGCCCTTGGATCAGGCGGAATTAATCAAAGTCGCTGACCGTTTTGAGAACAATTTTTATCCCCAGCTGGTTCGTCTTTTTGGCGAAGTATGGACGCCGGGCATAGATGGCGATCCCCACTTTTCCGTCCTGCACGCGCAAAACGGGGAAAACGACGAGTTGGGCCGCTTCAACATGGAAGATGAATACCCTGCCTCACTTTTTCACACCTCCAACGAGCAGGAACTCATCTACATGAACATGAATGAGCTGTCGCTGGGCAGCAATTTATATTACGGCACGCTGGTGCATGAGGTGCAGCATCTTATCCAATGGTATCTTGACCCCAGTGAAACCGTATGGCTCAATGAAGGCTTCTCGCAGCTGGCTGAACTGTATGTAGGGTTTGATGACACAGCGCCCAGCATTGATTATTTAGAGCAGCCCGACATTCGCCTGAACAGCTGGGATTATGAGGATGAGAGCGTCTATGCTCATTATGCAGGCGCTTATCTTTTTTCAGTTTATTTGTGGGAGCAACTGGGGGAGACCGCGACGCAAGAATGGGTTCGGCATCCCGCCAACGGCATGGCCAGCGTCTGGGCCATTTTGCAAGGGTACGCGCCAGACACCACGTTGGAACAGTTCACTGCGGCCTGGGCGGCGGCCAACTATTTAGACAATGACAATGCGGAACGGCCGTATTACTATCAATCCCTCAACATCCGCCAGCCACACATTGCGGCCAAGCTCGATCAGGAAGAACCTGCTTTGGAGCGACTGGAAGAGATGGAGCAGTTTGGGGTTCATTACATCGATCTGAATGATTTGCGCGGCGACACGATGATTACTTTTGTGGGGGATACGGCCGTTGATCTTCTCGACAGCCCACCCCGCAGCGGCGAACAAGTCTGGTATGCACCTGGCATCGACGATACAAACGCCCAGCTTACCGCAACCTTTGACTTAACCGGGGAAGGAATCGATCAGGCCACCCTGAAATACGCCGTCTGGTACGAACTCGAAGAGGATTACGACTACGCCTATGTCTCTGTTTCTGCCGATGGGGGACAAACCTGGGAGATTTTACTGCCAACCCACTACACGTCTGGCGAATTTGGTCCAGCTTATAACGGCCGTTCTGCTGACCGCAATGATGCGGATAACGGCTGGCTCAAACAATCCGTCAGCCTGAACAGCTACGTCGGGCAAATCGTGCAGGTGCGCTTTGACGTCGTCACCGACAGCGGCATCTCGGAGCGCGGCTTCGCCCTGGATGATATTGCCATTCCTGAACTGGGCTATGAAACAAATGTAGACGCTGGCCCTGATGGGTGGCAGGCAGACGGCTTTGTGCAAATCGGCTGGCAAATTCCGCAAAAATGGAGCGTTTTGCTCATTGAAGAAGGCCCCAACCCCACTGTCACCACGCTGGCCTTAAACGAACACAATCAAGGCCAATGGACCGTACCCATTGGCAAAGGGGGTGGCGTTTTGGTCATTATGCCACAAACGGCCTTTACCAATGAAACCGCCACCTACTGGCTCACCATTGAACAGTAACCAGGGGCCAAGCTGAAGAATTTTTGGGACAAAGCCTGAGACAAACCCATCTGTGCCCCATTTTCTACTGAATGCGAACGGGGAGTTGTTTAAGACCACGGAAGAGGACGCCAGAACGCCATGCTAGCTGGTCGGCAGGCATGGCCAGGCGCAAGCTAGGGAAGGTATTGAACAACGTTTTTAGCCCAATTTTACCCTCCAGCCGGGCCAATGGTGCGCCCAAACAGTAATGAATCCCCATACCAAAGGCCAAATGCCGATTATCGGGGCAAGTGACGTCTAAAACGTCTGGGTGGGCAAACTGACTGGCGTCCCGATTGGCGGAGGCCAGCACCACCCGCACCACATCACCCCGCCGCATTTGCTGCCCCATAAACTCAAAATCTTCTCGCACCCAGCGTGTGGTTGAGGTTTCCACCGGGCCATCAAAACGGAGCAGTTCTTCAACGGCCGTTTCCCACAATTCCGGCCGCTCTCGCAAAATCGTTAGCTGGTCGGGATGGTTCAGCAAGGCCAGTGCCCCATTGCCCAGCAAATTCACCGTTGTCTCATGCCCCGTCACCAGCAGCAGCGCCACCATGCTAGACAGCTCCGCTTCATTTAGCCGCTCACCCGCCTCTTCCGCCTGCACCAGGGCCGAAATCAAATCATCCTGCGGCTTTTGCTGACGCAGGGCAAACATTTCTTGCAAATAGGCCACAAAGGCACGCACCTTGCGCTTGCGGGCGCTGTAATTCAAATTCCGGCTGCCTGGCGAAATGATCGCCTGCGACCAATCTGCCACCTGCGCCTGGTCCGCTGGCGGAATGCCCAGCAGCTCAGCAATGATGCGTACCGGCATCGGCAGGGCAAAGCTGGCAATGAGATCCGCTTCAGCCGCCGGTGCAATGGCGGCCAGCAGTTCGTCAGTAATGTGCTGCACACGCTCAACCAGCTGCTCCACGCGGCGCGGCGTGAACGCCTGGTTTACCAGCGCCCGCAGCCGGGTGTGGTCTGGCGGGTCGGCAAAGAGCATATTTTCGTTAATGAGTCGATTAAGGGAAGTTTTGCGCGGTTTTTGGGCATCGGGTGGCAAGGTGTTGCGTACATCTTTCACAAAATGATCGGTGTCTTTGAGAACGGCCGTTACATCTTCAAACCGCGTAATGTACCAAATTGTGCCGCCGCCAGGGGAACGATGGGCATAAATTGGGTCATCTTGCCGCATTTGGGCAAAGGTGGGGAATGGATTTGCTTTGAAGTTCGGGGAAAATAGATCGTACTTTGTGGTAATGGTTCCCACTCCTCTGAAAAATAAGGAACACAGAGTTTCGCAGAGGAGACACAGAGAAACCTGCTATATCTGCGAAAACTGTTGATTTTTACTTAGGCTGTATTAACCATCCAGCCAGAAAAACCGACCAGGAATTCACGAAACTGAGGCAGATGCTCAGTGGGAAAATTGTATTTCTCCGGGGCATCGGCCAACACCGAGTCAAAACAGACCAACCACACCTGCCGCGCGGCCTCGTCGATGGGGAATGGCATGTGGCGCGCCCGCATCATCGGATTGCCGTATTTCTGATGATACAGTGGTGGCCCACCCAGCAGTCCCACAAAAAAGGCCGCCGACTTACGCGACGCCCGTTCCATATCTCGCGGAAACATCTCTCGAATTTCAGAAGTTGCCAGCGCTTTGTAAAAATCAGACAGCATGGCAAAAATATTCTCTTCCCCCATTGCGGCATAAATCTCCGAGCTAGGCGCATTTACGCGGGGCGGCCCACCTGGCGGCACATAAAATTGTCGTTCTTCACTCATCAACTGCTTCCCCACTGTTGTTTCATTCGCTGAGGGCAAACTCAATGGCCTCTGCCAGGGAGCGCTGCTGGCCCTGTACAATATAGGTGTCGGCATCTTCGTGATCGAATACGGCCGTTAAACGGCCGTCCAACTGCGATTGCTCCACAGCCGAAAGTGGCGTACCAATTTCCTGACGCAAGGTCTGGGCCGCCCCTACCAGTTGCAAGGCACGGCTCGGCTGATTTTGCGCCGCGGCCAACGCCGCCATATCTTCCAACACGTAGGCAATCGCCCGCCGGTCACCAAATTCATGATTAATCGTTAAACTTTCCACGTAAAATTGGTGCGCCGTCTCAAAATCGGATTGATCGCGCACCACGTTGCCCAGGTTGTTCAACGAGTTGGCGATGGCCCAACGATCCCCCACCTCACGCTGAAGCTGCAACGCTTCCTCCAAATGGGCCCGTGCTTTAGCCAGATCGCCCAAATTCCGCACCGCATTGCCCAAATTATTCAAAGAATTGGCAATCGTCCGCCGGTCTCCCACCTGCCGCCGAATTTCCAACGCTTCTTCATTCAACCGCCGGGATTCGGCCAAATCCCCCTGAAAACGAGCGATGATCGCCAGGTTGCTTAATAGGGCAGCAATAGGCGCAGGCTGATCCAGCTCCCGGCGCAAGGCAAGACTTTGCTCGTACAGCGTGCGGGCTTTTTCGTATTGGCCTTGCTGTGCCGCCAGCGTACCGGCTGAATGATACGCCTGGGCTACGCCGGATTCATCTTCCAGCTTCTCAAAAGTCAATCGGGCCGCTTCCAGATGTTGGGTGGCTTCTTCAAAACGGCCGCGTTTGCGCAGCAGTTCAGCCTGGGCGGCTTCACACCAGGCTTCTTCCTGTTGGTTATCATGTTTTTGGGCCAGTTGCAGCCCCTGAACGTACAGCTCACTGGCTTCGTCCCACTGGCCTACCAGTTCCAGCACGCTGCCCAGCTTCCGCATAACAGCCGCCTGCTCTGGCTCTGGCAGCAAGGGCTGCACCCGCTGAAAATATTCGATGGCTGCTTCGTTGGCGTATTCTGCCTGGGCGGCTTCCCCAGCCTTGAGTAGATATTCGCGTTTTTTGGTTTCGTTATCGGAACGGCCGTAATGATACGCCAACAAACCCACGTACTGTGCCAGCACATTGGCATAGTTTTTCTCAATATACTGGCCGATCAAATCATGCAGCATCGCCCGCGTGGCAAATGGCAAACTTTCGTAGGCCACCTCCTGCGTCACCACGTTCTTAAACAGATACGTCAGCTCTGGCTCCGGCGTATCCTGTGGTGTCAAATCCAGCTGTTCCAGTGCGGCCAAATCCGACTTTACCTGCTGCGGACGACCCAGCGGTGGGTACGCTCCCCACAACATTGCCGCCCGGAACAAACGGCCGATCACGCTGGCCACTTTAATGGTGTTCCGTTGGCTCTCGGTCAACTGGTCGATGCGGCTCAGAATTAGGCTGTGTAGGCTGGTGGGCAAATCCAAATCTTGCAACGTTTGGCTGGCCATCGCCGATTGGCTCTGCAAATAGTTGAGCAGCTCTTCAATGTAAAATGGATTCCCAGCGGCACGCTCGGTAATTTTGTCCCGCAGCAGGCGCGGAATCTTGATCTTGGCGCGGGTCAGCTGCTCCATCTTCAACGACATCAAATGCTCCGCCTCTTCCGGCGTGAACTCGTTGAGCTGGATTTCGGTAAAGTTAGGCAACTTGCGGAAGGGAGCAGACTGCACCCGGCTCATCTCCGGGGAACGTACCGCCAGCACAATCAAAATCGGGCGGTCGGCAATGGACCGGGCGATTGCCTCCAGCAGTTCAAAAGAGAGCGGATCAAGCCAGTGGCAATCTTCCAGCACCATGAATACGGCCGTTTCTTCCGCTCGCGCCCGTAAACATTCCACCAACAACGATTCCAACGATACTTTGCGCAGCTGGGCGTCAAAGGATCGGGTTAACTCATTGTCAGGAACTGTCAGGCGCAGTATAGAACCAAGTAGCGGGAGGCGAGGCAGCAGCGCCGGATTGATTCTTTGCAGTTGCTCAGCAACATGCGCAATTTGCACTTCGGGGAGCATGTCTGGCGTCAGCTCAAAAAAATCTTGCCAGATGCGCTGCCAGACCAGGTAGCTGGTGTTGGTGCCATAAGATTGGCATTCGCCACCAAACCCCAAAAAATCCTGCTCCCCAGCCAGGCGAATAATTTGCGCCACCATCCGTGATTTGCCGATGCCAGCCTCGCCGCTGATAGTGATGAGCTGACCTCTGCCTGCCTTCACCTCAGCCATTCTTTCCTGGATAAGGTCCTGTTCGGCGGCACGCCCCACCATAGGCAGCGCATATTGTGGCTCTTGCAAGCGAATTGTAGACTGGGCCTGACGCCGGGAAATCGCATACACCGCAATTGGTTCTGCCTTACCCTTAACCATGATAGGCGGCAATTGCTCCCTGGTATATTTTTCGCCAGTTTGTTTGATGGTGGCTTCGGCTACGAGAATTTGACCAGGTGCAGCGGCTTGCATGAGGCGTGCGGCCGTATTCACCGCATCACCCAACGCGCCATAAGTACGCCTCATGGTGCCGCCGTAAGCTCCGGTACGCAGGCGGCCCTGGCAAATACCTATTTGCAGAGGTGAGATATACGGCAGTCGGCCAGCCAGCTCTTGAAGCTCCAGAGCAACGTTTACCGCCCGAACAGCATCATCTTCATGGGCATACGGGGCACCAAAGGCTGCATATAAGGAGCTCCCCTTATCCCCGATGGTTAGCTGCAATAAATTGCTGTCATAGCGGGACAAAATTTCCTGCACATTTTGCACAAAGGTATCCAGCTTGGTTTCCGCTTCCTCGTCGTCATCATAATCAATGCCTGAAAAGCGTACAAACAGCGCTACCGCCGGACGCAGCTCGGCCAAAAACTCTCCACCGCCCTCAACCAGCCGTTTATAAACCGGCGGCAGCAGCCAGCGGCGGGTAATTGCTTCATCCAGGGCGTCCTGAGGAATGGGGGGCCAATAAGCGGGGATGCTCATATTGTCCAATCTGGCCACAATCCCTAAACGCCCTCCGGTTATGGGATTTTGCCGCCACGTTTTTATTTCTACACGAGGCCCCAAATTCTTAATGGTTGCCTCATCCAGAATGACCTCCCCTTTTTGGGCTTCGTGCTCGGCTTCAGCCAGTCGGTCCAGGGTTTTGCCCGCCAAAACTTCAACAAGCTGCACCCGGGGGTTGCCAATGAGAAAACGACGAGCCGTGCCCACAACGACGGCCGTTTTCATGGCCAAGGTAATTTCACCGGAAGGGATCCGAATCGTTTGAGCCTGCTGCAACACTGCCTGCATGGCCAGGGCGCAGGATGTGGCCCGAAACCCATTGTCGCCTTCCAGCCAGCACGTCACCGCATCCCCACTAAAGCTAATCACACTGCCACCGTACCGGTGTAGTTCATCGACCAGGCCGTCATACACGCGATTCAGATGACGCGTGACTTCCTCTGCGCCTCGTTGTGGCCCCAAATCATGTACCAGCCGCTCGGTCAGTGGGGTAAAACCAGAAATATCGGCAAACAGGGCGGCACCTTGTGCCGGGTCAGGCAGCTTGTCACCACGATACAGGGCTTGTCGCCGGTCCATTGGAATATAGGAAATCGGCCGTTCCATACGACGTTTAGGGTCTCCTGAGAGGTAATGCGGGTTATTAAAATGGTCTGCTTATTCTACTGAGGCTCTATTATACGAGAGTTGGCACTTTGTGCAGGGTGAAATTGAAATGCTGCGTGAGGCGTGAAACGTGATTTGGGGGAATCACGTTTCACGCCTCACTTTTTCAACCAAATGGCACGAAACAACCCAGTTTGGTTTCGTTTAGATGATCAATTTAGCGAATGGCAATCGCGTCAATCTTATCGCTGTCCAATCCATTCGCCGCGCCATCCCAAAATACGGAGAAGGTACAGGCAGTGTATGCACCTAAGGCATCTGGGCTACACACCAGGATGAGTCCGTCGGCGGTACTGGTGGCCAGATAGAGGTTGCCGGTCCCATTATCTTGATGTACAGCCACAATATTATCTTGACTGGCACTAAGGAAGGGAATATCAGACCCGTCAAAGTAAAGCTCCCAACTGCCCACCGTATTCTCGCCCAAGCTGGTGGGCGTGAATACTACCAGATCGCGGCTCTTGGCATTAAGGCTGCCAGCTTTGAACGGACCATCGGTGCTAATGACGATACGGCCGTCGGCCAACACCGTCAGCGCGCTAATAGCCTCTTGCGGCGTCTTCAAGTCCACATCGGAGCCATCAAAGTAAAGCGACCAGCTGCCACCTGTCTCTTGACCCAGCGCATACGGCTCAAAGCGCAAAATGTCGGAATTATCCACATTATTGCCACCGCGCTCAGTTGGCTGGTCCAGCTCAGCCAGGTAGAAATCATCCGCCACAGCAATGAGCAAACTGCCATCAGGCAACCAGGCGAAGGCTGTCACGTTTTGTCCAGCCAGCCCCACGTCAGAGCCATCGAACACCAGAGACCAGGCACCGCTGTCCAGATCATAACCCAGCACATCTTCGCCACCATAGACGATACCATCCACCGTGCCGCCAGTGGGGGTGCTCAGGTAAAGCGTCTCGCCCGTCTCCACCGGTTCTTCAGTGATAGTCAGCGAACCGCTCGCCGTGGCGGGCAGATAGCGATCATCTGGCAGATTCAGGTTGCCGTTGGGCAGCGGAATAGTGCCGCTGAAGTAAACATCAACAGTGTATGTGCCGGCAGGCAGCGGCAGGGCGCTCAACGCTGCCCGTCCAGCAAAATCGGTAATGACCGCCTCAGCATAGGTGCCGTTGTCACCCGTAATGATGAAGAAGATGGTTTTCTGGCCAAACGGCCGTCCCGACGCATCCGTTAACGTCGCCACAAAAGGCGCTGCTTCACCCACTTCCACAGTGGCATTCGCTGGCTCCAGCGTAAGAATCGTTGCCTGCTTGGTGATGGTAAACGGCGCGGTAGCAAACGAAGCCTGATAAACCGCATCACCGCCAAAAGTCACCGTCAGCTCCGTGCTGCCCGGCAAGCCTAGCAATGCCAGGTCTGTGGTTGCCACACCGGTCTCATCCGTGAGCACGGTACGCGTTTGCGGACCTACCCGGAAGCTGAGGAACTGGTTGGCTACTGGTTCACCATCGGCCGTTAATTGGGCACTGACGCTGATTTCGGTACTGTAAGCACCGGTTGTGGGTGGAGATTGCAGGGAAACGGCCGTTTCCAGCAAATCGCCTTCAGCCGTGCCCGCCCCACTGTAGTAAGCACCCAAATTTGTGGCGGCGCTCACCAAACCAACCCCATTGGCCGCCTGCACAATAAAACGCACCTCATCGGCCGGAATGCCATTCAGCGGCAAAGTAGCCGACCAAACCGTGCTGTCATTTTCACTTTGTACCAGATCAATGGACTGCCATATGCCAGCCAACGCCCCGCTGCCAGTGTAGGTCACCCACACCTCCTGAATGCCCGCCGCCGGGTCACCCGTCACGCGCGCCTGGAAGGTCACGCTGTCGTCGCCGGGGAAGGCATTCACCTGGGTAATGGCGGGCGGCCCAGCCAGAGCAGGTACGTTGCCCGTCACCGGTGATTGAGCGATGTAGTCGCTGTAGTACAGTCGGAAATCCAGCCAATCGAATTGGCGCAGCGTCCCCCTCAGCGATCCGGCATTGTCCGATAGGAATTGAGCTGGCGTCACATTCAGCTGCACCGCACCGCTCATCCCTTCAACCAGTTGGCCAAAGTAGTTGACCTGATACGGTTGCATTGGATAAAAGACGCTGCTGACAAACGGGGGATGCACACCGCGAATTTCAGTGGTTGCGGCACCGGTCAACGGCAGGATGTTTGGCACGTCACTGAATGCGCCACCTCGGAAACCAACGCCGCGCAAAACAGTATCGGCCACGCCCACGTTGAGCGATTCCAACGGCAGCACTGGTTCGGCTGGATTTACGACCACGCCATCGCTGCCGCTAATATAAGATGCAGTCACGCTACTGGGCACATCTGTCCCCACAATGTCCAACTGCTGCTCCATCAGCGTCAGGTCTGGCTCAACGGTCAAATCAGCGTAGGTGAGGCCCAGAACCTGGCCAGGCTTACTGGTAAAACCAGTCGTGCCGCTCACCACAGAAGGATCACCGGAAGGATTGCCCCGTCCGGCGGGCATGTCGATTTTGAGCATGGGCAAGCCAAACAGGGTCGCTTCGATAAGGGATTTTTCGTGCAACGGCCGTAATTCCTGCGTTTCCATCAGGTACGTTTGCTTGGCCGCTGCCAATGCCTGCCCAATAGCGACTGGACCGGTTCCAGCGCGTAATTCTTCGCTGAAGGCCAGATAAAGTCGCTCGCTATATTCGATAAAGTCAGTATCACCATATTGGTAGCCGGTGCCAGCAATAAGCGTGGCCCCCTTGCTGGCAAACGCCTGAGCCCAGTCCGGTTCGACCGTGACGTCAGGGACACCGTGCACATCCACAATGTTGTAGCCAGCGTGGCAACCCGCACTAAAAATCAGCGCGTTGGTCATATCTACACTGGACGCAGCTAATTCAGCGGCCAGTAGACGAGTGCTGTAATCGGCAGCCAGCGTGCTGTTAGCGCTGAAGTGGCCGGCGAGGAAGCTGACATCGTAGCGATTAGCCAGCAACAAACCACGCAAATCATCGGCCGTCCAGGAGACTGGATCAGCAGGGGCCACATCGCGCGGCGTAATGAGCGTATCGGCGCTGCTGCCCAGGCCGCTTTCTAACTCAGTGGCAATCGCATTGGCTGAATCTTCCAAGAAATCATAGCCGGTTACCAGGGCAGAGTCGGGCGTATCGACCACACCATTGGCGGTGCTAAGGTAAGCGTCCAACATCGTGACAATCTGTTCTGGTGTTTCCACCAGCCGCCCTACTGCCAAATCGGGAATGGGCAGCGTATCGCTTTTGCTGGAAAGCTCTATGGATGCTCCGTAGCGATCCTGGCCCAAGACGTAACCCAACCGCAAGCTGGCCTGCGAAGCGGTGTCATCGAGGACCGGCGGCACGTAGTTGCGCTCATTGGCCAGCATGGCCTGGTCGGGATGACGGAAGAAAGGAACCACATCATCGTTGCCGACGATCACGATGTAGGCCAGCGGGTTAAGTTCACGGTAGCTGTCCACAATATCTTTAATGGCATACGCCACCAGATTTTTGGCGAAGGGGCAGGTTGGATACAAATCTGCCTGGGCGTTGGCTGCTGCCACGCGGGCATCGCTGTTCACGTCTACAATGACGCCGTTGACTTCAGGGCGAGCGGCAAAGGTCGCCAGGCGAGCCTGCATCGTGGTAAGGTCGCCAGCCATGCGGCTAGTGTCAGCCAGGATGATGGTATTGATGTTGTTGGCAACGGCCGTATGCGTGCTGGCTGGCAATGCAGTGGTCACATCACCACAGCTGCCCGTCATTTGGGTCACATTTAAGAGGTAATCGTTGTTCGGATCAAAGACACCATTTCGACCACGAACGCGCACATAAAAGTCGCCGCTGTTTTCCCAAGTGTTGAGCTGCACCCCCTCGCCTGCCGTGCCGTTGAAGGCAGAGACGGCAATCAGGCTACGCATCTGGGCGCTGGAGAACGCGTCCGGGCTAAAGACATCGGGGCTGAACGCGTCCGGGCTAAACGCATCGGGCGAAAAGGCGTCTGGACTAAAGGCATCGGGACTGAACGCGTCGGGTGAGAAGGCGTCCGGACTAAAGGCATCGGGACTGAACGCGTCGGGTGAGAAAGCGTCCGGGCTGAACGCATCCGGGCTAAACGCATCGGGCGAGAAGGCGTCTGGACTGAACGCATCTGGGGAAAAAGCATCCGGGCTGAACGCATCCGGTGAAAAAGCATCTGGACTGAACGCATCCGGGGCAAATTCGGCCGTAAGCTCAACCAAATCTGCCGTGTCATCCAACGTCAAAAGCGATTCCCATTCGGCAGCGATGTCTTTGTAAACGGTGAGGTCGTAGTTCGCAGGCAGGTCTGTTAGCGTGATGACCAGCTGGCTGTTAGGCTGGACCGAGAATTTGTACCAGCGGGACTGCCCGGCCAGATCAAGCCGTTGACTGGCTTGCGCCGTTTGCACCTCAGGGGAAACGCTGTCTGGCAGCAAATCAAGGCGCAGGGCGCGGGGCCAGGAATCGTTGCCCAAACCAACCCGAATGCAGCGGCTAAATTCAGAGGTGCCGTCTGCACCAGTGGCTAAGGCGGTGATGCTGGCATTGGTGATTTCGGTGGGAACGGCCGTATTAAAGCTGGCATTCCCGTTTGCATCTGTGTAAATCGTTGTGTTACCCAGCCACGCCTGCCCTTCGCCAAAGCCGGTGCTGTCGCAGGTGTCACTGGCAAAAAAGTCAATGAGGTAGCTGCTGTTGGCTTCACTGTTTAGGATGCCTTCCACGGCCAGCGAGGAACCTGTAGGAACGGCACGGATGAGGCTAGGGCTGTTTTGACGGCCGTTTGCCCCGCCATCCACATCACCCAAATCATTGGCAGTCTGGCCATCTCCGGCCAGGTCAATGCCTAGGCCACCGTTGCCGAAAATAACGTTTTGGCTCAGTGTGTTGCCACTACCCTCAACCACCTGAATACCGCTGCCACCATTGTTGCTGATGATATTGCGCTCAACCAGGCTGTTGCTGCCGCTAACCAGCACGCCACTGCCGGCAAAGTTTTGAATGGTGAGATCGCGCAAGGTGATGTTATCAGCGGCCAGAGTCAGCCCATCGGCTTGGCCAGCTGCGCTACCATCTAGCACGACATCGATGCTGTTGTACAGATTGGTTTTGAGCAAAATAGAAGTAGTAACGGCCGGAAGGGGTGAGGTGGGGACAATCACAACTGGATTCAGATCACCCACCTTAAACTGAATAATGGCATTACTGTCTGATAAGAGATTGGCCGCTTGAATCGCCTCACGCAACGAACAGTGAGATTGGGTACAGGTGCCATCATCTTCATCAGCCGTGGTGTTGACTGTGTAAACGGCCGTCGTCCGCCCATTCGCCAAGACAGCAGTGGTTGCAAACAGGACAAATAAAGCTGCAAGGAGCAAATAAAGGGTTCGCCAAAGATTCGATCGTCGATTCACGCTTTCCATACCTTTCTCTCGTACCAAGATGCAGCACATCTGTACTGCCGTTACTCCAAATCCTGGCTTGGGTAAACAAATATTCAGTTTTGGCTCCACCACAAGAAATTTCCGAAAATACAGGCAACGAAGGTGTTTTGTCGCAAGGTTGTTGAATGGCATTGAGTGCCATCTTGTTATATTTTGACGGGGCATACTTACAAATCAAATTAATGATAATTTTATACTTGGGTTTCCGCAGGACCGATTGCAGTATAGCAATCCAGTGTAGTGGAGGCTGTGAAAAAACGGGACGAATCGGGTGAAAAGGAGGTAAATGGTCGGGCTCAGTCCGTTTTCTGTGACTCGATGGGCAAACCGGCCAGCTGCATTATTTTGAGGGCGTTGGTGGTGGGGCACGGGCCGGGATGAAGTTTGTAATCAAAAACCATACGGCCGTCTACCACATCATCCCGAAAATGAACATTGACCAACTTAGGGCTCTCTTCCGCCAGCTGCACCAGCTCCAAATCGTGCGTGGCGATGGCCCCCAGGCCATTGCCTTGGGTAAGTGCCTGAATATAAGCGCGGCTGCCAATAAGCCGCTCCCGGTTATTGGTGCCTCGGAAAATCTCGTCGATCAGGAAGAGTAACGGCCGTTCCCCCTCATCTTCCAGCGCCGTGAGCAATTGCGACAAGCGGCGGACCTCAGCATAAAAAAACGAGAAGCCATCGCTGAGCGAATCGGCCACACGGATGGTGGCAAAGAGGCGCAGCCAGCTGGCACTAAACGATTGGGCGATGGTCGGGCCACCAGCATAGGCCAGCACGAGATTCACCCCAACAGTCCGCAAAAAGGAACTTTTGCCCGCCATATTGGACCCGGTAATCAGGTAAATGGGCTGTTCGGCATCCAGCTGCAAATCGTTACAGACGCGCTGGTCGCTGGGGATGAGTGGATGGCCCAGCCGGGCAGCCGTAAGCGCAGGCGAGCTCGCCGCAGTCAACTTAGGCCAGACCCATTCGCCAGGGTTGAGGTAAGCAAAGGTAGCCAAACTGCTAAGGGCTTCCAATTCATACCAAACGTCTAACCAGCGAGGGAGCTGCCTGGCTAAATCAGCCCGACATTGATCCAGACGATAGGCAAAATAGATATCCCAGGGCATGAGCGCATTGAGCACAAACCCCAGCAGCCAGTTTTGGCGCAGCCCGACGCCAGTCATCACCCGTTGAATGCGGCCAATGTGGGCCGACGGCCGTTCCCCCGCTATCAAACAAGGCTGGCAAAGTTGCTGTACCTGAGGCATTCGTCGAAAGCGCCACTGCTCCAAAAAGGCAAAGACCCCATTAAGCACCCGCAGACGGTCGCTCAAAAACATGATGTCACTAAACAACGTCGAGGTACGCTGAAAGCCCAGGGTGATAAACAGGACGCCGTAGAGCAAAATCGTGCCAATCCACAGCGGTGGCCAATGCCACAGTTGGTAACCAGCATAGAGGAGCCAGTTGAGCGCAGCTAAGCCAGACAGCCCAATGAGCAACGGCCGTAACGAATGGCCTTCATTATCTGCTTCCAGCCAATCGACTAGTTCCTGACCCGCCCACTGCTCACTCCTGTTGTCCACCGCCAGGGTGGCTTGCAGCGCCAACCGCTCGCGGAAGCGCGTCTGGCTGGCCAATTCGCGCACGCGGGCTTGCCGTGTGAGCACGTCAGCAGTTTGAGGCGTTTGGGCGAGCAGCCATTGGTGCAATCGCTGGCTGCCTTCGCGGGAAACGGCCGTATCCAGCAAACGATGCAACGAAAATTCACCCACCAGATCGATATCGTAGGCAAACGGATGATCGGACGCCACCGGGAATGATTTTGGCGCGGGTAAACCATCCCAATCCAGCATCATACGAGCAAGGTGCGTTTGTTTCATTTGCTGCCAGATAGTGAAGCGCGTAACGGCCGTATCAATTCGCCGGTGTACGGCCACAGAAACGATGAAAGGAATGAAGGCAACGGCCGTTACCCCCAACCACACTATCGGTCCCCATTGCAAAAAACTGATGCCGCTTAACAAAGCGCCCAGGGCAAACAAGATCAGCCGCCAGCGGGAAAATTGCTCACTGCGCTGACGCAAGCTGGCTAACCGGCGTTCCAGGCGAGCCAGTTGGTGTTGCAAAAGTTGGCGTTGCTTCGCTTTTTCTGTCATCAAGACTCGGATTATAGAGGAAGCGGGTCATTATTGAAAAAGATGTCGCCTTCTACAAAACGTGATGACATTTGTCACCTCAAGGGGATGACACTCCTCCAAATTTCTCTTGATGTAATCTATTTTGTAAGCATTATCGCCTCATGATCAATCTTATTGTTTTAGTTGTGGTTAATGTCCTCACGATCGCACACGAGTGTAATCGACATGATATCCATCAAACATTTTTTTGGAAAAATCGGCGACGGCGCATTGAGCGTTGATGAAGATGGCCTGATCATTTTCTGGAATCAAGCCATTGCCAAACTGCTAGGCTATTCACAGGAAGAAGCCGTGGCCAAACATTGCTGGCAGCTTTTGGCTGGGCTCACACCACAAGGTGACCCTTACTGCGCCCCCAAATGCCCCGTGCGTCAGGCAATTAAGCAGGGTGTGCCCATCACCAGTTTAGATTTGCAGCTGCGCCATCGTAATGGACAGTACATCCTGGCCAATATGAGCACCATCCCCGTGCCTGAAGAGATGGATGAAAGCTTTTTGGTTCATTTGCTGCGTTCGCGTCGGCACGAGGCACAAACCCACCACCCCTTCCGAATTTATTTGCTGGGTCCGTTGGTCGTCACACGCCAGGGTGGTACGCCAGTAAAAGGGCCGCTGTGGAACCGGGTGAAAACACGGGCTTTAATGGCTTATTTGGCAACGCAAAAAGGTACGGCCGTTTCTCGCGAACAAATCCTGGAAATGTTATGGCCAGACCTGGAGTACAAGGCAGCAATGCATAACCTGAACACCACCGTTTACAATCTGCGCCGCAGCCTGGAGCCTGATCTGCAAAAAGCCAGTCATTCTCGCTATTTGTTGTACCAGAATGGCTGTTACCGCTTAGCCGAGGCCCAATCAAATTGGCTGGATGTGGATGCGTTTGAGTCTGGTATTCGGCGGGCAAGGCGCGAGGCCAATGAGGAAACGGCCGTTAAAATTTACAAAACTGCCCTGGCCTTGTATCGCGGTGATTATTTGTACGACCTCACAGACGCGCATGCCTGGGTGCGGGATCAACAGTTTCGCCTGCAAGAAATTTACCTATCTGCCCTGGGTGACCTGGCCCGACTCTATGAAAAAATGAACATGGATGAAGAAGCTATCGCTATCTACCAACGAATATTGTCGGTGGACTGTTGCCAGGAAAGAAGCTGCCGCCGACTGATGTCGCTGTTTACAAAATTGGGCAAACGGACCGAAGCCATTCAAGTGTGCCAACGGTTAACCCAATGTCTGGCAAATGAACTCGATATTATCATGAGTGACAAAACGCAGGCACTCTACGATAAAATAAGAAACGCTTAACCCTCGACTCTCTATCGCCCCTAAAACTTCACAAGATGATTTTGTTTAGATTCGGTTGAGTTTGGCATGGCATCCTGATATCAGGAGGTTTACCATGCAAAAGTGCGCCTATATCCCCCGTGTTGTCCTCTTTTTGTGCGCGGCAATTGTTTGGCTAATTGTGATTCAAATTGCCCAGGCGGTTACCCTGCAAACTGATTCTAGCGCTGAAGCAAATACATTCAATATTCCCAACTGGTATTACGAAAGCGACCAGGCTTCGGCCAGCCTTGGTTTTTCGGTGAGCGGTGCGGGCGATGTGAACGGCGACGGGTTTGAGGATATTGTGGTAGGTGCCCCCAAATACAGCGGCAATACCTACAAGGCAGGTGCCGTGTTTGCCTTTTACGGCTCGCCGGGCGGCCTGCAACCGATACCTAACTGGATGTTTGGTGGCGATCAAACGGGCGCAGACCTGGGCTTTGCCGTGGCCGCTGCCGGGGACATCAACCACGACGGCTTCGACGACATCTTGGTAAGCGCGCCTCGTTACAATCATGAACAATCACGCGAGGGACGCGTTTATGGCTTTTATGGATCAGCCAACGGCCTGCCGGCAACGCCTAGCTGGCAGCTTGAAAGCAATCTAGTAGAAGCTTACCTGGGTTGGTCTGTGGCTTCCGCCGGGGATGTGAATCACGATAATTTTGATGATGTGATTGTTGGCGCAAAATGGGCCCAAGACGGCTTTGTCAATGAGGGAATGGCCCAGGTTTACCTGGGCAGCAATGCCGGCTTAGCCAGCTCGCCAATGTGGACAACCTTTGGAGGGCAGGCAGGAGCCAGTTTAGGCACGGCCGTTTCTACCGCAGGTGATATCAACAAGGATGGCTTTGCTGACGTCATTGTTGGTGCACCGCTGGCCAATACCAGTGAAGAGGATGCCGGACAGGTGTTGGTCTTTTGCGGCTCAAGCAGTGGCGTAGATCAGGAACCATGCTGGACACTCACAGGCACGCAGCTAAACGGCCGTTTAGGTGAGGCCGTCGGCGGGGCAGGGGACGTCAACGGGGATGGCGTTGATGATGTCATTGTCGGTGCACCAGGCCAAAACACCTCTCTACCAGAAGCCGGGACGGTTTATGTGTATGGCGGATCGGAGACAGGGCTGTCGCTGTTGCCTTTGTGGACGGCCGTTTCCAACCAATCCATCGCCCAATTTGGAACGGCCGTACAGATTAGCAGCGACATCAACGGCGATAGTTTACAGGATGTGATCATTGGCGCGTATGGCTACACGGCCGATCAGTCACAGGAAGGCCGTATTTATGTCTACTATAGCAGATCAGGTGGCCCAAACACCCAGCCAGACTGGATCGCCGAAGGCAACAAGGCCGAAGCAGAATTTGGCTTTGCCCTCAGCAGCAGCGATGTGGATGGCGACGGTCAGGACGAACTGCTGGTCGGTGCCCCCAACTACCGCAAAGAAACCGAACTGCGCGGTCGAGCGTTTCTGTTTGAAGGATTACCCGCCAACACAACAAAAAACACCCTCTTTCTTCCTTTCATTTTAAAAAACTAATCTCAGCCGTTCAAAGCTTTTGGCACAAAGCAAAGGCACCAAAAACTGAATTTCTTTGCGTTGCGTTTCCCTGCTTCCCCAACGGTCACTATCTTTGCACTTTTGATTTGTCATTCCCGCGAATGCGGGAATTCACTCTGGTGAGCAAGATGGATACCCGCCTGCGCGGATATGACACGACCTCTGGTAAAGTTGAAATCTGCAAACATAGTGTAACGGTCTAATCAAGCTATTTCCCCTAAAAAACGCCATCCGTTGAGGATTTGTTGAGTCCGGCATAGTACTTTATTCCTACGCTTCTCCCAGGTGATCCATGGTCACCAGGTTGCTTGGAACCAACAGTCAAGCCGTCACACAAAACGGTAGACAGCAAAAAAGTGAATGCACCAATGCGCCATCATTTACGGCCCACGCCAACCAAAAACCCTATATTTGCCCTTTATCTTTTGGGTCCGGTCCATCTTTGCCTTCAAACGGGTCGCCTCATCAGGGGGACAAGCTGGGCCAATAATTTGCAAAAAGCACTCTTCATTTACCTGACCCTCAACCGCGATCATGCCACAACCTCTACCGAATTCCAGCAGCAATTCTGGCCCCATTTATCAGCAGCAGATGTTGAACAGGAAATTACGGCCGTATCCCAAAATCTGACCCGCATCCTCAATCTGCCCAATCCCATCGTTTGGGTTGAAGGTGGTTATCAACTACACGAAAGCATCTCCTTTTGGCTCGATATTGATGAATTCGACAAGCTGCTCGCCCAGGCAGCAGCCGAGCCAGATCCTGCCCATGAGCTATTACTGCTTCAGCAAGCTATCACCCTCTACCGGGGCGATTTTTTACGCAAGCTTCCTTTTAACCAGGAGTGGATTACCTCATGGCGCACCCATTTTCAGCAAGGACATCTGGCCGCCTTACAAAAGCTGAATGCTTTGTATGAGCAAGTAGACAGCATGGAGTCGGCACGAATGAATTATCTCAATGAGATCAAGGCCGAATCAATTTCTGCGGTAAACGGCCGTTCCTTCAGCCATTCAGCCGAAACAAACAGCTCACCAACACAAACCTTGCGTCAATGCAAACGATTGATCTCGCTTTTACAAAATGAGTTGGAAATTTTGCTAGAAGAATGTAGCCACCCTCTTGATGAACCAGATTCCTCAATGAATCTCGCCCAAGAGGGCAGGAGAGAGTGAAACCATTTGAAAAACAACAAAACAATCGGTCTCTTATTTGATGAAACAATCACACAAAGGATGCACTCACAAACACCTTTTGAGAAGGAAATGCATCCACAAGGTTTGCCCGTTTTCAATGATAAATTTTGGTGAACGAGCAAACCCTAAGCCATATTCAATGGCTACGGAGGGCTCAAAATGAAACACAAACAAGTTCTATCAATGGCATTGCTCGGGCTGTTCATGGCCCTCGTCGTTGGTATTTTGCAGGCTGACGACGGCCAAATGTTCCGCCGCAACATCTCCAAAACACCGGATCAGGAAACAGAGCGAGCAAACCTGGCCCACATGGCCTTTTATGTGCCTGCCCAAACGTCCGATGGAGAAATAACAGGCGTCGAGTATTATGACGTAGCTGGCAATCTGGTGGACACCCGCGATTATGCCAAACCCCTTGTGGCCGTTTACATCGACGGTGTGGAAGTCAGTACCGAAACGTTTGCGCTCACAGAAGCAGTGGAAAATCCTGAATCCCCCCTAGCGGTGCTCAGTGGTGCTGGCTATGGGCAGCACGACGCTTATGCCGCATTTTCTCTGGATGACGGCGCGACCTGGAAGCGGACCAATCTTTCCAATTCAGCCAACCTCTCTTCCTTCATTCTGGCCAATGGGCATGCCTACCCCGGCGACGCCCACAACATGACCTTTGCCATTGCTGGTGACAAGGTGTTGGTCGGTTGGATTAGCAAATATTGTGACGGGGGTTCGCCCGCCTACACCTGGCAAGATGAAGAAGAAAATGATCTTTACCCCGATATTTGGGGCGTCGCTGGCTCACAGCGTTCGGTGAATTACACGCTGCAAGGCTTCCCCGAAGTCGGTGAGATTCCCTATTCCTGTGTTTGGAGCACACGCGGCACGCTGCTGGAAGTAGATGCTGATGGTGTCCCCACAGATGGTGGCGGCTTCTACGACATCGTCTGGACCAAAGCAGAACGTCTTACTTCCGGGCGACGGGATGCCAACCGCCTGGAGATCAATGGCGACGGTGCCGCTGGCTTCATGATGATCTGGCAGGAAGACCCTGAAGGTCTGCGACCTGGCCAGGGGCTTGGCCCCGGCGAAGGCTGGTCGGGTGCTGTGGTTAACCAGCAAACAGACCTGTGGTACTCCTACATTTCGCTGGATGATTTTGTACAGGTGCAAACGTCTGATGAAGATGAAACGGCCGTTTCCATCTACGACTACACCAGCGACACCATGCCCAAAGTTGCAGCACCGATGGCCCTGCCCGTCCGCCTCACCGACAACAAAATGTGCAAAGCAACTGGCTCCGACCCGTACTGCTACCTCGACTTCGACAACGTCGATGGCGACGGCAATCTGATTCTGCCCGACCCGCTGCCGACAGAACCGCAACCGGGGGCCGACCTCTGCGCCACCACGGTTTCATGGACCAACCCCGGTGGCACTACGCTAAATTTGTGCCAGACCGAAGACGGCCGTGTCCTGCAAGGTCGCGTTGGGGCCTCTCGCCCACGCGTCAACGTGCAACCCTATGATTCAGATGGGGATGGCATCTACGACAGCGCCTGGGTCATCACCGCCGCTGAAGAATCCAAAGCCCTGGGTGAAAGTTCCACGGACGAGGATATCGACCCCGACGACATCGGCAAAAACATGTGGTATTACACCTTCGACATGCTCAACCCTGGTGTTGTCATGCAAGGTGGCATGCTCAATCAGCCAGCCGTCAATCCAGAAACGGGCGTCTTCTTTGACATGCTGGTAGACGACTTCGGCAACTCGTTCTACGAAACAGAAATCGCCCGCCGCTTCTCCCACATGACCCAACCCATCCACCAAATCGGCGAAAGCGGCACAGCCGGCATCCTCATCACCAAAGCTGGCATCCTCAACCAGGGTGGTCCGGCGGACATCTTCCTGCGCCGCCTGGTCGTCCCCGATGATGTCTGGGAAGCATGCGAAACCGATGGGGATCCCACCACTACAGAATCTTGTCTCCCAGCTGGCTATAACCCATATGCCTACGAGAACCTGGCCTGTGACGAATGGGCCTACACCGACGGGAGCAACCCACGCTACCTGCAAGGGCTCTGCCTAAGCCCGGCCATCAACGTTTCTGGCACCACCATTGTGTCCTGCGACAACGGCACTAGCGGGGAAACCTGCGCCGCTGCTTTCCCCTGGGACGGCGGTGTCTCTCCCTTCCCCAAGGTCACCGAGTGGGTCCAGACCGAAGATAATTTGGACGACCAATCGTGGGAGAATCCATACGACGTGGCCAAAGGTCATCGCGGCATCATTGATGGCGACTTTGTGATGATGATGTACGCCTGGTCGCCCAACTGGAAGGCCAATACCGTAGGCAACGACCATTACAACCTATACGTGCGACGTTCCTTCGACGGTGGTGTCACCTGGACCACCACGCCAGCCTCTTTGGGTGGTGATGGCACCGAAACCTGCGAAAACTATGGTGCAGGCTCAGACTACACCACGGTTTGCACCACCTACGGCGCGGGGGAGTTTGAACAATCTCGCAATGTGTCACAGCTCACAGGCAATAGGATTACTATTCTTGACCCACGCTATACGCCCACCGGCGGCATCAAAATGCTGCCCATCAGCGATCTAAAAGGGATTGGCTTTACTGGCTACGAAGATGATGTGCGTGATCCGTCTAAATTCTTTGTGGTTTATGAAACAGGCGACAACACCACGGTCGCCGAGGGTGAAGCTGTGCCATTAGACCTCTTCTACAGCCGGGCCACCAACTGGGGCGACGACTATGACCTGGTGGAGTATTACAATTCCTCCACGGGTGAAGTATCGCTTGAGTTCGACTGGCTGGAACACGACCAGGACGATCTTTCCGGCGAGGCGGCCAACACGGCCAACAACGCTGGCACTTACTACTATGTGATCTGGAACCAGTGGCAAGAAGATGAGCATGAAAACATCAGCGAAAGTGACGCCATCTTCCGCCGCATTATGTTCCTAGACGAAGAAGCGACGGAAGAGTCAGCACCTATTGTGCAAATCCTCTACATTAGCCACGAGGTAGCTGAATATGGCGACACGCTGCTGTTCATTGCCACAGCCCGTGACGGCGACAGCGTCGGCGACTTACCGCAAGACGATATTGGTGGGTACCGCTGGACAGACACGTTTAACGGAACACCAACCATTGTCGGAACGCAAAAGCAGCTGAACCTTCCGGCCAGCAACTTCCAGCCCGGCTGGCATTCGTTCACCTTCTCCGCAAAGGATAAGAATGGCAACTGGTCACCGGGTGTCAGCTTTGAGGTGTGGATTGTTGAGGAGTTCCATCAACTTTACCTACCCATCATGAACAAATAACAATACCTCTTTGCAAGGCAGGCTATGGCCAGCTCTCCACAGCTGGTCATAGCGCTGTCTCTTTGACGCCAGGTGTACGTGCCATGATGAAATTAAAAGGCTTCTATCTTCGGTTCCGAATTGTGTTTGGCGTGTTGTTGGTGGGAGTGACGGCTACGGCCGTTTACGCCCATTACGACACGCTGCACGTCTATCTTAGCCCCGGCTTCCTCTCTGGTGTCAACCATAATGGGGAAACGCTGGGTGGCTATGATTCCCATGCCATGTTCGAGGAAGAATGCACCTACTGCCACGCCCCTGTCCATTGCATTACCGAAAACAAGTGCCAGGATTGTCACATCGAGATTGCTCGCCAGCGCACGGAAACGGTAGGGCTGCACAGCCGTTTGCCCGGCACCGAAAAATGCCAGAGCTGCCACGTTGAACACCAAGGCCGTGAGGTTGTCATCAGCGAAGTACCACTCAGCAATATCGATCATCAAGCGTTGAGCAGCTTTAGCCTAACCCGGCACGAGGTTCGTTTTGATGCGTCGCAAATGGTTTGTGAAGATTGCCACACAGAGGGCCGTTTTGCCCGCGATGAAGTAAGCTGCCTGGCCTGTCATGAAGATGCCGATGGCGAACTTATCGCCCGGCACAGCGCTGAACATGGTGAAAACTGTCTGGATTGTCACGATGGTACCGGGGCCATTGTAGAATTCGACCACAACACCGTTTATATCCTGCAAGAAGGGCATGAAGCAGTCGGCTGCATTGAGTGCCATTCCGATTACCTGTTTGCCGGCACAACCCAAACGTGTGAATCCTGCCACGGCGAGCCAGATATCCATGCCGGACAGTTTGGCCAAGATTGCGGGCGCTGCCATACGGCCGTTGCCTGGGCACCGGCACAGCTCACCCAACATCTTTTTGCTCTAGATCACGGGGATGAAGGAACTTTGGACTGTGTTTCTTGCCATGCCACCGCTTACAATCAGGTCATCTGCACAGATTGCCATGAAGCAGCTGATATGCAAACGGCTCACACGCCAGAAAACGTCCCAGATTATCTACCAGAAAGTTCTTGCATCTCCTGCCATCCTACCGGCGAACCAGAAGATATTGTGCCGCTGGCAAGAGCCAATGTGTCATCCACCACAGACTAGAAACAGGCGCTCCGGAGAGATTTGCGGAGGATTGAGATGAAACAACAATTGATGAATAAGCGATTTCTTTCCTTCATTTTTTTAATGCTGGTGCTGCTCGGTTTATTGCTTAGCACCATTTACTTAAGCCTCACGGCTCCCTTGCATCCGGGGCAATTCCTGTATCAGTTACAAAACCTGGGTGAGCAAACACAGCTACACCTGACCGCAGGAAAGCAGCAACGCGCCACTTTGGCCCTTAATCTGGCAGATCGCCGCCTGGCCAGCCTGGCCCAGGCCAACTCCTCCAATGCAACCCAATATGCCCTGACATCGCTGAATGAGGCTTTGGAAACGGCCGTAACCTACCTCAACACCATCCCCGCCGACGACCAGGAATTTCAGTACGCTCAGTTCAAGGCATTGTTGCGGCGCACCGAAATTGTCCTCGCTGCCCTGGAGCCTGATGAAGCAGGCCAAATAGCTGCGTTAACCAATCGGTTGAACAGATGGCAGGCAGTCGATTCCCTGGCTGAAGTAGCGGCCCAGTTGCCCAAAGAACAAAACGCGCCGCACCTCAGTTCGGCTGCTTTGGTGCCCTTTCTAGCAGAAGATGTCGATCATTCAGCGTTCCCCCTGACAATGGGCCACGCCCTGCCAACCTGTGAAAGCTGCCATGAAGATGGCCAGTATGCCAATACGTCCACGGTGTGTGCCGATTGTCACGCCCTGGAACCCGTCGAGAACATCGCTATGCTGGGTATTCCCAACGGCAATACTTTATGGGACCTGTACCCTGATCATTTCGCTGGGGCGTGCGATGCGTGTCACAACACGTTTTCCTGGGAGCCGTACCAATTTGACCATGCAGGCATCACAGAGTGCCTTTCCTGCCACGCTCAAGATCTGCCCCTGCCGATAATGCCAGAAATAATGCTCATCAACTTCCCGGAAACGGCCGTTACCCCCACTCACTATCCCGGCGATTGCCAACTGTGCCACAGCGATCCAGCAGCTTGGACACAATTCACCTACGACCACGCCGAAGTGACAGAGTGTGAATCATGCCATGCTCCAGACACGCCACTCTTTCATTACCCTGGCGCTTGCACCCTTTGCCATACCGACACAGAAGATTGGTCACAATTCACCTACGATCATGCCGACGTCACAGAATGCGAATCCTGCCACCAAAAAGAAACGCCAGATCAGCACCTTCCGGGCACCTGCGCCCAATGCCACGCCGATGTAGAGGATTGGACCATTATCACAGTAAACCACACGGGCATGACAGATTGTTTGTCCTGCCATGAAGTAGAAAAGCCGCAGCCCCACTATGAAGGGACTTGTCTCAGCTGCCACAGCACGGTTAGCTGGACAGATATTACGTTTGATCACACCCATTATCAGGATTGCCAAAACTGCCACGCAGATGAAGTGCAAGCTGGTCATTATGATGGGCAATGCGATAGTTGCCATACGGTCACAACCTGGCAAGGAATTGCATTTGACCATACCGGAAAAACCAACTGCCAGAGCTGCCACCAGCAAGAGCTGCCAGACGGGCACTATCCGGGCTATTGTGGCAGCTGCCATCTCACAACTGCCTGGCAGCAAGTGTGGGTAAATCATGCAGGACTAACCAACTGCACCCAATGTCACCAGGCCGCCAGCAATCATTTTCCTGGCAATTGCAGCAACTGTCATCAAACAACAGGTTGGCACCCGGTGTCCTTTAGCCACATCGGCCTGACCGACTGCCAAAGCTGCCATGGAGGGCGGGTTGCTGCCGGGCATTATTCCGGCCAATGTACAGCCTGCCACAATACAAACAATTGGTCAGACATCACCTTTAACCATGCGGGAGCTTATGATTGTCAGGCTTGTCATACATCACCGGGAGGCCATTGGGCAGGCCAATGTTCCAATTGTCACAATACCTCAAACTGGCAAAATGCGTCGGTAAATCACGCAAATTTGATAGATTGTGCGGCCTGCCACACGCCAACGGGGGGGCATTGGCTGGGCCAATGTTCCAACTGCCACAACACAACAAATTGGCAGGAGGTATCCCTTGATCACACGGATTTAACCGATTGTTCCGCCTGCCATACGCCCCCCGGAGGACACTGGCCTGGACAATGCTCTAGCTGTCACAATAGCTCTAACTGGGCCGATGTCACCTTTGATCACACCGGTTATACGGACTGCAAAGCGTGCCACACACGGCCGTCTGATCACGGTCGTGGGCAATGCTCCAGATGCCATACGACCGATTCCTGGCAAATTGTGGCAACGCCAACGGCCGTTCCCCAACCCACCAGCACACCACCACCCGTTCCCTAATCCCAAGCACAAAAAAAGCCGGAGCGCATCTTGCGATGCGCTCCGGCTGCTAAACGGGTAATTCAAACCAAACTACCCAAGAACTCAGTTACATACTTGCACCAACTATGGAACCGTAATCTCCACAGGCACCTGCAATAACCCTGGCGCTTCCGCTGGCCCCATCAAAATCAGACCAGAGTAAGTGCCAGAGGCAAAGCCCGTTGTATCCCAGTTCACGTCAATCGTCGCCGAACCACCAGCCGGGATTGATGCTGGCAAGTTGCTCACGGAGACATCGGTCCCTTGAACCGCATTGATCGTCAATTCAAAGGTATCTGAACCGCCCTGCACGCTATAACCATGTACGGCAACTGTGTACGCCCCATCATCGGGGAAGACCACGGTCACATTTTCCACATCCGTAGACGTGGTAGATGAACCGACAAGCGCCCCGGAAGGATCATAGACAAACAAGTCAATATCCGAACCAGCAGAGCAACAGGTAGAAACCTCAAGCAAGGCACCATTGGTGATGTCTACAGTAGTGACAGAAGAAGCCGTTGAAGAATCATTGGGATCGTCTTGGAAGATGTCTTCCGTGGTGGTAACTGGCCCACCCAGACCAAAGCCCTGGGCCACAAAGCCACCCATCTCTAGCTCACTACTAATGGTCAGGCTAGCAGAGCCAGAGCCAGCAGCCGCTGAAGAAATGATGGCACCTGGATCCAGGTTCACCAAACCAACAATACCGCCAAACGGCTCGTCAGGGCTACTGCCATCTACCCGTACCTGGTGCATGAAAATGCCATGCAAACCATCCTGCACCGGCGCAGCCACAATTTCACGCGGGCCACCCGTGGAAGTATTAAACACCCAACGGCCGCTGCCGATGTAATTGTTCGCGCTGCCGCCAACCTGCGACAACGTGTACGGCCCATAGAAAGCGGAACCAGGATAGCCATCCAGTATGCCATCACAGCCAACACCATTGCTCAGGCAATCTTCTGTTGGACCCAAGATGATGGTGTCAATGTCCGTTCCCGCACCGCTCCAGCTGTTGTCTACCACCAGATAAGAAGTGCCGGTTTCCGGCAAATCTTCACCGTTGACATCAGTCCAGAAGAAGCGCCAGTCGCCAGATTCAGCACGCCAACTGTAGTCAGTGTAGCCAAAGACAGTGTCGTTGTCGTACAGCATGGGCACGTCAAGGATGGCTGCACCACGCCCAGCGGGGGCATTGGCCTGACCAAACGCAAACGAAGTGCCAGAAGCAGCCACAGCTACCGTTACCGGAATCACAACATCCTCATCGCCATAATGGAGCGTAACAGAGCCTTCGTACATGCCATACGGGGTATTAGCTGGCACGCCCAAGGTCACATCAAAGCTGCGGGTCTCACCAGGAGCCAGGCTAAAGGCATGGCGCGTCGGTCGTGCCCAATCCCAATTCCTCAGCTGCCAGTAAGAGAGTTCCAGACCCAGGTCTGTCTGGGGCACCTCTGGTACCTGGTCACGATGACGCAACGTCACAAAGATGCCGTCGGCCATGCGCTCCAGCGGGTTAGCAACACGGGCCTCTTGGGTTGGGCCAACGCCGTAGCCATAGGTGAAGCGGATATATTCACCAGTATCAACCTCTCCTAAATCCACCTTGCCGTTGCTGTTGGCATCATCCCAAAGGATGCCGTCATTGTCCAAGTCTGTCCAATCCTGGATGTGAACACGCCAATTGTTGAACGGCTCAAACAAATCCTCGTTGGGGTCAAACTGCTCGTACGGTTTAGACAGGCGCACCATCAGCAAATCCGTACCATCGGGGATCAACTGATCCACCTGGAAAGCGTAATCTGGCGTGGTAAAACTGCCATGATCCAGCGATTGATCCAGCGAAGTGAACGACAAATCATCTGAGCCAATCTGCACGTGTGTTTCTGAGGTCACGCGCACGGTCATCCGGCTGTCGCCTGTATTGGTAACTGTAAAAGTCTGCGTGTCGCGTTCGCCAGGGTTGATGATGTGGGCAAAGGCACCATATTCATCACCACGGTAGTCGCCGACAGACCACTCTGACGGGGAAACAAACAAACCACGAATACCACCCGCCACATCTGTACCAGTATCGGCATTAACCAGACCACCACCTTGTGACCAAACGTCATGCTCTGTGTTGGTGGCGCTGTTCATAATGAGCGTTCTGGCTTGTTCAAAGGTGGGCCATTGGCCGAAGTTTTCATACCAGGCCTGGTACATCAGGGCCAGGTTACCGGCAGCAACGGGTGCGGCCATGGAAGTACCGCCAAAGTTATCGGTGGCGATGGCTCCCCACAACACGCCATTCAGGGAGAGGTCGCCTGTACCAAAGGCTCCTGTGGCCACTACATCCGCGCCAACTACATTGCGGGCACCTGGACCACGATTTGACCAGCTGATTACATCGCCGCCAACGATTTGGTCGGCAGATTCGATTGTCTCAAAGAGGCCAATGGAACCATAAAGCGTGGAGGCACCAATGCCAATGCCGCTGGCTGGAGATGGCGGTGCGGCCGTTCCGTAACCAGGAGCGCCGTTGCCCGTGGAGAACAATAGGGCCGTGTTCGGGGCATAGGATCGATTGATCACATCAATCAGGCGCGATGAAAAGTCAAAGCCATCATTGTCCGTGCCGCTAAAGCCCCAAGAGTTACTGACGATTTGGATGTCGTCACCCGTGCCGGAAACGCCATCATAGCCTAAACCGGCATACACGTAGGCATCTTCGATGAACGGGGTTAGATATTGATCGCCATTTTGGGTTGAGGCAACATCTTTGCCTGGGCCAACAACCAGACCCTGGAAGCCAGCGATGGGAGAGCCACCATCGCCCCAATTGACAGAGCCAATCACAACGCCCTGGCCAACGGCCACAGAGGTGGTGCCCATGCCATGCGTGCCACCACCTTCGGTGAAGTCTTGCACATGGAAGGCAACCAGGTCACCATTGCCGTAAGCAGAACCGGGAATGCCCCAATACCAGTCGAGGGTGGGCACGGCCGTTTCGCCATCAGCTACGAAATAAACCAGACCGCCAGAAATATCGTTCAGCCCATCAAAATCGTAATCGAGACAGGCTGTTTCCTGACTGCTAAAGTCACGGGACAGGCGAGCGGGAGAATCATCACTAAAATCAAAATTGTAGTTCAGGTCAACGTAAACCGTGTCGTAAACACCGGCTTCATTTTCATCTACCACCAGGACGGCAGCCCGTTCACCAGAAACGGCCGTCCCGTCACCAAATGAACCACCAATAATGTCAGCGACAGCAGCCAATGCTTTGTCAGGGTGGGAACCATAATGGTATTCACCACTGAGGCTGGTACTGGGTACGGTGTAATCATGCGTCACAGCAGCACCAATGGGTGCAAAGCTGAAGTCGCCTACGGCCGTTGCCGACGTATCGGCGTAATCGGCCAGACCGTCACTGATCAATGTTGTGCCAGTGTAATAGTCAAAGGCCGCATAATAGCTGGAAATGGAATCAAACATCTCCGGCAAACCATAGTACGGCGAAGAAGCATCATCCACATAGGCCCAGGTGCCTTGCAGGTCAGGATGACAGTAATCGGCACCGGAGTCATTGGACATGTAGCGTACGCCTGCGCCGGTGTAGCCTTTGGCCCAGGCTTGCTGGGACCCATGCACAGCGCTGCCGGTGCCATACCAACCTTCAGGCGCTGGGCCAGGGCTCGCTTCCCCAGACAAATTGAGCGCCGGGGTTACATTGCTGTTCAGACTTGCCGTAACATCCGGGTCGGTTGGCACGGGAACTTCAACCAGGGATTCTGAGCGCTGCAAAGCGATAACGGCCGGATCGGCTGCCATCTTCAAGATTGCGGTAGGCAAGGCAAAACCAGCCGCCACTGTGGTGCCCAACGGATCGGTAAAGGGCCGGGCAAACCATTGTGAAGCATAGGCACTCAGGTCTGCCCCCGGCAAAATGCGGGCTACAAATTGCAGCTCACCCGTGTCAGTTACTGCGCGGGCGGCCAGAGCGGGACCATTGGGCGCAACATCCCCAGCCAAAGCGGCATCAATATCGGCCAGCAAGTTGGGGTGGATTTTGGCTCTGGTGTTGGCAACGGCCGTTGGCGCATTGTCACTTGCCGACGCGGCCGAAGCGATTAAGACCAGAGCCAGGCTAAGCAAAATCAGCAAAAAGCCGATTTTGCGCTGCTTGGATTGCTTAAACATAACTTCCTCCTAATACAAAAACGAAAACTTATTCTCAAAAAAAGTTGGCTAACTACTAAAACCTTCCTGCCAAATATATAAATGGGAAACCCCTTTCTGATTGTCACCTCCTTGTAAATCGCAATGAACAGTAATAAAAAACCTGGTTCTTTTTAAGAGGCTAATCTCAAAGAGAACCAGGTTCGTTTGGTATGGCAAACTGACCAAGCAGCACAAAACCAACCACAAAGGGTGTGGGGGCAAGCACAAAAGTATTGGGTGATAAAACGCACTGCCTGTTTAGTCACTTAGCTATTCAATTAGATAGAACTACAATTATGAAATCTTTGAGATGGGGATATTATAGCAAAAGATGATGGGAACGTTAAGGAGCAAAGCGGCGTTCGAGCAGTTCGCGAATTTCGATGGGGCGGAGGAACTGGCCTAGATAATGCCCATCCAGCCACAGCTCAAAATGAAGGTGAGCGTCGGCCGTTTCGCTATCCACTGAGGCGGGTGAACCACTGTTGCCGATGAGACCAATTTGTTGCCCGGCGGTTACGGCCGTTCCCTCCACAATCCCCGCAGCAATCTCGCTTAAATGCGCATAACGGGCCACCAAACCATCCGCCTGCAAAATCCAGATTTGACGCCCCCGATAAAAATCAAGATTGTCTGGCGGTGTGTAGCCCAGTTCCAGATTTTCGGCGCGCCGCCGGTTAAACGCACGTTCAGTGGGTGTTTCATACGCCACCGTGGCGCGAATGACTGTACCAGCGGCGGCGGCATAAACCGGGGTGCCTTTGGCCCAGTAAAAATCAGTGCCTTCATGCACACCCTGGCGATAGTGACGCGGCGCGCCCGGCATTTGTAAATCGCGCGATGTTAAATCGAGATAATCACCAGAAATGGGCCAGGCATAGGCGAGGTTGGTTTGCCAAACGGCCGTATCGTGCGGCTGCGGTGCGGCTAAAATAGGGCCACCCGCCACAAAGCGACTGTTCTCCGGCTGCTGCCAAAAGAAGAGTTGCCCACGCCCCGCAAAAAGGAGCTGATCCCCCGCTAGATTGCTGGCAAACGTTGCCACATTGGGCAGTTGGAACACGGCCTGGAGCGCACCTGTCTCTGGCTGCAAGCTGAGCAAGCGCCTGCCTGCCTCATCGAGCACGTAAACGGCCGTTTCCGTAGCCACAATTTGGCGCGGTTGGGTTATCGTCACAGCCGGGGCAAACGCGGCCAGACGCCGTGTTTCCTGAAACAGGCCAACCGTGGCCGTGCCGTCATCATTGCGCCACAGCACATAAACCTGGTCCGCCAGGCCGCTTACGTCTACCGGGAGGGCCGTTTCTGGCAGGTCCCACAGCCGTTCTCGCCCGTCGGCAAAGTAATATTGAGCATAATGGTAGCTGGTTTCCAACCGCAATCGCCTGTCGCTGCTGGCCGCATCGTGCCCCAGGGCCACAAAATAATGGCTGGAAGTTGTTTCAATGGGCCGTTCGTGTCGCTCTAGCTGCCAAACGGCCGTTGCCAAATCCAACGCATACACATCCCCTACCCGGTCCAAAACCAGCAGCTGCTGCCCAACCAGGGCCAGGTCCAGCGGCTCCTGCACCAGCAAATCGGCCACAAAATCACCCGGTTGCAGCAACAGTCGCGGGGCAGCCCCACGTCCTAGATCGAGCGCCAGCACGCGCCCCCCATCCAGCAAAAAAGCAGTGGTATCGTTCATCACCAGGGCAATGGGATGCCAAAAGCTGCCCAGATCATACTGCCAGAGACCACTGTTTTCCGGCGATAGATTGTAGAAGACGGCGTTGTGGGAAACGGCCGTTTCGCGCATTGTTTCGTCCAGAGGATTTTGCCATTGTGGTCCAGCTGGCACCGTGGGGGATGGCTGCAAAGTTGGTATTGCTGTCGGATTTGTGGTTGGTGTGGGGAGGGAAACGGCCGTTACCGTAGCGGTTGGCCAAGAAGTTGGCACAGGCGTTTCTGGCAGTGGGGCCACCACCGAAGGCGGCGCAGCGCAGGCCAACGCACTACCCAGCAGCAATAGCCACAAAAGTCGGAGCTGCCTCATGCCGGGTTGCTCCGTAAAAAAGCGGAGAGCTGCTCGGGAAATGTGGTCCACCAGGATGAAACGGCCGTCACGCGTACCAAATGCGTCCCACCTGGATCATCCGTGGCCCCCAGGCCAGGCACCAGCGGGTCCACTGCCGATAGCGTCATCAACCATCGCGCCAGAAGTTCTTCCAGGCGCTGCGGGGAACGAATGAAGTAAACGGCCGTCAACGCCGCAGCTGGCTCATCCAACAAAAAATCCACATGCCAGCGCAGCTTTTTGCCGGTTGGGGGATGTAGCGGCATTGGCCCTAAATCAATTTGGGGAAAAAGATCCAACATTTTCTGCCGGATAGTCTGTGGACGATGCGCATCACTGCGGCTGGCGTGGCGCAGCAATCGTCGGGCCAGGGAGGTAGCCCCTTTTTGTGCCAGGGCAGAGCCGACGTAAAAATAGTCACCCTGGGGCACAGTAATCGGTTCTCCCGCCTGAAAACGACCAAAGCGAACCAACAATGGTTGGTTCACTTTAAGCCGCAGCACATAAGTGCCACCTTGTGAACCATGCCCCCAGCAACAAAAACGTTCATCTACAAAACTAATTTCCATATTCTTCGACCGTAATTCTAACCCTGACTAGCTACCAGGAACAAACGAACCGCAAAATGCGTTCTAGAATTAGTGTCTATGAAAGCGTATGAACAAGAGGAAGGAAAATACCTATGAAATGGATAAAAAGATGGATCTCACTTAGTTTGCTGACTTTATTGTTAACTGTGGGCTGCAATGCAGAAACTATTACCGAACTGGAAGCAACAGCTACAATGAATGATCCAACAACAGAAAGCGAACCCGCGACCAGGCGGCCAACCCTAGCGGCAGAAACGGCCGTTCCTTCACCTACCCCCACTGAAACCACCCGAACCATTCGCCTGACCCCAGCAGCCACGCCGCAAATCGAAATAGTGCCGCCAGTAGAAGGATCCGGTGTTGTGGGTGAAGTACCGGAAGAAATGATAACGGCCGTTTACGCAGACCTCATCTCCACCCAAAATGTGGCCCAAGAAGCCATCACCGTTACCAAAGCCGAATCCATCATCTGGAACGATGGCTCATTGGGCTGCCCTCAACCGGGCGAAGTTTATACCCAGGCCACTGTTCCTGGATACTGGATTGTGCTGGCGGCAAACGGGCAAAATTACGACTATCATGCTGCCGAAAATGGCACCTTCATCCTCTGCCAGAACAACCTGCCCTCCTCGCCACCAGTCGTCGGAACTCCCATTTCTTGAACGAGAAAATTCGGGAATTTTGACCAGAAACAATAAAGCGGCACCGCACTATCATGCGATGCCGCTTTATAACTTTGAATCTACAAGGAATAGATTTGGTATCTATTCATCCACCAAATCTACTCTCTAATTTCACTAGGGCGCTGAGAACAAAAGCGCTTCTGTTGCTTGAGTTGCCCCACCTCGGGCACCATCACCACGATCACCGTTGGTCACCAGCATCAAGCCTTGTTCTGGCGTGTTGCCGGGGAAAAGACCAAAGTCAACAACGGTCATCGAACCTGTCGATTTACCGGCGATGTCTTCGGGGGTACCAAAGTAGCGCTCGCCGAGCGGCGTCACGGTTAAGCCATCAACCAGATCGCCAGGACCACCATAATAGAAGTCTTGGGCAAAGACAGACATGTTAACATTTGTAGCCAACATATCTGTACCGGTGAGACCAACCTGTTCGCCACAAATGTACAGCACGGTATTGCCGGTATTCATGGAATGCTCGGCAAAGAAGAAGGCAGTTGCATTACCGGTTGCCAAATCTATGGCCCAGGTCAGCTGACGGCCGTCTGAGATTGTGCCGAGACCACTCGCGTCACGGTTAAGCACCACATAGTCGTCGATACCGTCTTGATTGGTATCCAGACTTACCTGGTGGCTGACAGGCAGCAGATGCTGCTGGCGTTCCCAGGTGTTGATAGCAAAAGCCCAGATAAACGACTCTTCAGTCGAGCAGAAGCCAGCCGGCACCGGGAAGGTGTTGATACCTACGGCACGAATGTCCGGTGTTGGCGATTGGGCACCCATATCACCTTCGGGCAGATTGGGGCTGGTAGCCAGCAGCGCATAAGCATCATTTTGAGCTGTGCCCACACCCGTGTTTGTCAGATTAACCACATCTTCACCATTGCGGTCAAACGTGAGAACGGATGGACCTGTTACTTTCGCATCTTGACGCGGCAGTACATGCCAGGCCAGGTGGATGGGATGTGAGCCATCATCTAAGATCAGGTAACCATCGTATTCATTTAAGGTTAACCCAGACGGATCAGCGCCCATACTGCCGGAATTCATGAAGTTACCCCGGAGCAAGTCACCATGAATGGTCATCCTGACATTGAAAGTCCTGTCTTGTCCTGCTGGAACTCTCAAAGTGGGTGGAGAAGTTGTTACCTCAACGGCACCATTGTCAACGTCATCTTGATAACGGAACGTTGGGATGATGTTGTAGTCAATCGTGTGATTAGAGTAATTGCGTACTCGCACCGTCTTATTCAGCACAACCGTGTCCCTGGCAACATCCACGAAGCCAAAGCTCAGAGCACCAGCCGCGCCATTATCATCCCAGGCAGCAGCCGGAGCGCTGACGGCACGATCGATACGGACTTCACCACCACCGATACGGGCAACAGGTGCCAAACCGGTAAAGGGATCCGTGTCAATGTTGGTTTCGCCATTGTTCATCAGCGTCGCCTTGGCTTCCAGCGGGCTTAGATTTGGTGAAGCTTGCAGCAACAGAGCTGCCGAACCAGACACCATCGGCGCAGCGCCGGAGGTACCGCCAAATGGGCCGGTCCCCGTGCCAGTACCCGCAATAGCGGATACAGATGCACCTGGCGCGCCAATTTCTGGTTTAAGTAAGGTTGTGGATTCATGCTGCGGGCCACGGGCTGAAGAGCCAACCATTTGGCCAACCAACGGCAGTTGGTTACCAGGGTCAACCGTGCCAGTCGTTCCAACGGCCGCCTTGATGGCGTTCGCATCTGCTTGGCTGATCATGTAACCAGGAATCGTGGTTGGATCGCCACCATCACCACCGGAGAAGGGTGCCCCAGGAGCCACCAAACCAATAATACCAACGGCACCACCGGCATCCCCAATATTTTTGATTTTAAGGGTGAAGTTACAGGCACCTCGATCGACGAGGACCACCAAACCAGTTAGCGAACCTGCTGCGAAGGGTGCACAGCCGTCTAGGTTGCCACCAGCACCATCTGCGTACTGAACCGTTCCCGAGACTGCCGCTGCGGGGGCAACGGACCAGGGTTGGAACACGGCCGGATAGTCTGCACCATCAACGGTGATCAGCTGGAGTGCGGCTGAAGGTACCTGGGTCTGGGCGACAGATAAGGCAGTCGGGGCAGCAGCAGGTGAACCCTGAATATAAGGCTTGTCACCGCCGTTACCAGCCGAGGCAACTGTTAGAACACCAACGGCCGTTGCGTTTTCAACTGCCGCCGAAAGATCATCATCAAAAGGTTGTCCATAGTCAGAGCCAAGGGACATGTTGATGACATCAACGTGATCAGATGGATCGCCATCCCCATTGGGATCGACGGCAAATTCCATACCTTGAATCAGCGCAACACCACTACAGGAAGTGGAAACGGACGAACACACCTTCACAGCGTACAAGTCTGCGCCGGGAGCCACGCCACCAACACCAGCGATGATGTGACCGACATGGGTTCCATGACCTGAGCCTGGTCCATCATCCAACGGATCAGCATCTGGTACAGTGGGCAAACCGCTGACCCAGTTTGAGCCAACAAAGTCATACCCACCAACAACTTTCGCTGTGGGGAATGAGCCTGGTTCTATAATAGAGGGATCGTCATTGTTGTAATCATTTACGTCCCCAGAACCGCCTAAACCAGCATGGTAATAATCAATACCGCTGTCCAGAACGGCTACGCGGACACCTGTGCCGTCAAAGCCTGTGTTCTGCACGGCCGTTGCCCCAATATAGGGTACCGTTTCGCTTAAATCCATCTGGTAATCGACGATAGGATTGATAGAAACGACATCCGGATTGGCAGCCAGTTCGGTGAGAACGGCCGTATCAACGCTCATCATCACAGCATTGAGGGCAATACGGGCGTTGCCCAACACACGGGCATTGGCATCACGGCTTGTGGCCTCAGCAACAAACGCGTTTTGCTGAGCCTGAATACGATCCTGCTGGGCAACCCGAGCGGATTGAGACTGAACGCCGTTGGCAACGGCCCGGGCTACAGGCGGCTCACTAAAGCGTACAATAACTTGCGCGGGTCCATTCGTATTTTGCAGACTTTGGTCTACCTTAAGCAAAGCAGTCGCATTGTCCAAAACGACGGGCGAATCAAGCTGATTCGCAGCGATCGATGCAGGCAACGGCCGATCGGGACGAGCCGGTTGTGAATCTGCTTGTGCCATTGAGGCAAGGCTCATCAATAAAATAATGATGAGCACAAAACTTATCTTGGTTCTTGGCTTCTTTGAATTAAACACTGTCTGTTTTCCTCCGACATTGGCGACAAAAGTTGAGAAAGTCTCACACTTTTATCCTAAACGCTCCCCCATAGCAGTAAGGAATTATTGTGTTAGCTTGGTCTATCGAGCGGCATCACCTCCTCGGATTCAAATATAAAAAGGCCTTACCAATTCCACAGGAATCGGCACAGGCCTTTTAATTACATGAATAAATTTATGACTTGTCAGTAAGCATTGGTTTATTGCAATGAATGAACAGTGAGTGTTTGTTGTAATTATTGTAGCGATGTGTACTTATTTTGGGTTGCAAGCAAGTTTTTATGCAGTCGTCATTATAACATAGCAGAACCAAAAAAAATCTTACGACATCGTTATTCTGGCTTAACAATCGCTGGTTATTTTGCAAACATTCATAATTCCCTCACGCTGACAGGCTGCCGCTAAACTTTGTTTTTCCTATGCGATTTCTAGATTATTCACGTAATTAGCGCTTGAATTTTGAATGAGAACGCACTGTGCCCCTACTTTCTTGCAGCTGAAGACCGATCTGGTTCTGGCTGATTCAAGAGGACCGTGTTGGAAAATTAAGTCACAATCTCGGTCAGGACTAATCCAACTGCGCCCCACAAGGGAGCATCATCACCAAGCTCAGCCGGGGTAATGTTGAATTGGATTTCGGGCAAGGCAATGGCGTGGGCGGTTTGTTGTACCAGCTGCCACCAGCGTTCGCCCGATTTGGTAACCCCACCGCCCAACACGATGCGAGCCGGATTGAGCAAATTGGCCGCATTGCCAATGCCAACCCCCAAGCCCCAGGCACCTCGTTCTAAAATGGCAACGGCCGTTTCCTGCCCCATTGCCGCCCATTCCGCCACCAGTTTACCCGTGACTTCTTCCGTGGGGAGTCCCCGCGCGGCAGCTACGTCTTGGGCCATGTACGGCCCAGAGGCCAGGCGCTCCACGCAGCCCCGCTTGCCGCAGAGGCACAGCGGCCCCTGGGGATCAACCACCGTGTGCCCGATTTCCCCCGCCATCCCGGTTGCTCCACGATACGGCCGTCCGTCCAAAATCCAGCCGCCCCCCACACCGGTACTCACCGTCACGTACAGCATGTCGGCCACGCCACGGCCGGCACCAAAGCGCCATTCGCCCAATGCCGCCACGTTGGCATCGTTGTCTACACGAACCGGTACCTGAAACGCTTCCTCAAATTGAGCTTGCAACGGCACATTTTCCCAGCCCGGCACATGATGGCTCAATCGCACGACGCCATTTTGGTAATCCACCGGCCCACCAAAGCTGATGCCCACAGCAGACGGCCGTTCCCCAGCTAACAACTCCCGTCCCATCTGCATCATCATGGCGATGTCAGTTTGGGCAGTGGCTCCTGGCGGCGAGAAACGGCGTAGGTGAGTACGCCATTGGGGATGTGGTTGGCCGAGAACGGCCGTTTCCACCACCGCCGCCGACAACTTCGTCCCACCAAAATCACATGCCAAAATCAAATCGGTCATTCTGCTACCTTTTGTTATACTCAAGAATTTATCCGCAGATGGCGCAATTTGCGCTTGCAGAGGAAACGCAGATTTATCTTCTCTGTGACCCTCTGCGTTTCCTCTGCGCAACTCTGTGTTCCTGCTTTTCAAAGGATACTTTTCTAATGCAAACCATGTTAGCCAACCGCCTGCAAAAACGAATGCGCCATCTGCGTAAATGGGCCAAACGCCACGATATTAGCTGTTACCGTCTCTACGAGCGAGACATTCCCGAATTTCCACTCATTGTCGATTGGTACGACGGCGAAGCAGTGGTCTGGCTGTATGAGCGAGGGCAGACTGATGATGAAGGGGAAACGGCCGTTTGGCACCAGGATGCCCTCAACCAGATTCAAGACGCCCTTGACCTCTCGCCCCGCCAAATTTTTGTTAAAACCCGCGCCCGGCAGCGCGGCCTACAACAGCAGTACGAACGCTTTGGCGAACAGGGCCACACCCGGCTGGTTACCGAGCACGGACTCACGTTTGAAGTCAATCTAAGCGATTATCTAGACACCGGCCTCTTTTTGGACCACCGACCCACGCGAGCAATGGTGCGGGAGGAAGCCGCAGGCAAACGCGTGCTCAATTTATTTGCTTATACTGGCTCCTTTAGCGTTTACGCCGCAGTCGGACAGGCCAAAGCCACTACCACGGTTGATTTAAGTAAAAAATATTGCGACTGGGCCAGCCGCAATTTGCAGCACAATGGCATTCGGCTGAGCCACCAACACCAGGTTATCGCCCAGGATTGCTGGCAATTTCTGGCAAAGGAAAAGCGCCGCTACGACCTCATCATTTGCGATCCGCCCACATTTAGCAATTCCAAGCGGATGGCCCGCAGCTCATTTTCGGTGGATCGGGATCACGCTGAACTCATTCGGGCCTGCCTGGCCCTGCTGGCCAACGGTGGCAGCCTCATTTTTAGCACCAATTCTCGCGGGTTTAGTTTGGATGAAACGGCCGTTCCCCGCGCCTATCTTGCCACCGACATCACCCAACAAACCATCCCCGAAGATTTCCGCAATGACAAAATTCACCGCTGCTGGCGCATTGCTTCCCGGTAGACAAATGAACAACCCTGCTGCTTCTGGTAACTTCCTGGCAACCCCCTTCTGTTAAACTGCGCAGCGATTTCCACTAACCACCTGCGCAGGGCAACATTGCAACAATCTCCCCACAACAGCTGACCGGAAGTAAACTGTCTGAATTGTTTCTTGCCCGCAACATAAAATCTCATTGAGAAGTGTCTTTTCGAGTCAGCATTGCTCCGCGCCCTTTCTCTTGAAGGAGGCACAAGATGATCGTTTCTAGCAAGTACCGTTTTTGGCGTCAGTCCAGGGCACTATGGTTGTGTGTTGGGCTGTTTTTGTTTCTGTGGCTAACGGCCGTTCCCAGCGCCCAGGCCAGCAGTTTTACCACCCACACCTACAACGGCCGTACCTACAAATTATTTGTTCCCAGCGGTTACAGTTCGGGAACGGCCGTTCCCCTCGTCGTCATGCTGCACGGCTGCTCCCAAACCCCAGACAACATCGCCAGCGAAACCGAGTTGAACACCTACGCCGAAGCCCAAACCTTTATTGCCGTTTATCCCCAGCAGACCAGCGCCAGCAACAACCTGCAATGCTGGAACTGGTTCGAGACAGCTCATCAATCGCGTGGCTCCGGCGAACCCGCCTCGATTGCCGGCATCACCAACCAGGTCATCGGCCAATACACCGTTGATACCGACCAGGTGTACGTGGCTGGTTTCTCCGCTGGCGCAGCGATGACCGTCATTATGGGTGCCACCTACCCGGATATCTATTCCGGCATCGCTGTGGGCGCAGGTTTGGAATACAAAGCCGCCACCAGCAGCATCAGCGCCTGGACCGCCATGTCCAGCGGCGGGCCAAACCCCAACACCCAGGGCAACGCAGCCTACAATGCCATGGGCAGCAATGCCGATCTGGTGCGGGTGATCGTCTTCCACGGCACGTCTGACTACACCGTCCAATCCGTCAACGCAGATCAAGTCATCTCCCAATGGGCCCAGACCGATGACCGCGCCTCTGACGGCAGCGACGACAACAATATCGACGATACGGCCGAACAAACCATCAACGGTTCTGTTCCCGGTGGGCGCAGCTTCACCCACACCATTTACGAAGACGACAACGGCAATGTAGTCATGGAAAAATACCTAATTTCAGGCATGGGCCACGCCTGGTCTGGCGGCCCGTCTGGTGGCTCCTACACCGATCCGCAAGGCCCCGAAGCAACTGAACTGATGCTGGACTTCTTCATGGGCAGCACCAGTGGCGGCGACACCACCCCACCGGTGACCACAGCTTCCCCCGCAGGCGGCAGCTACAGCAGCGCGGTCAATGTCACCCTGTCCGTCAACGAAAGCGCCACGACTTATTACACGCTGGATGGCAGCACACCCACCACCAGCTCCGCGCAGTACAGCGGCCCAATCAACATCTCAACAACAACCACGCTCAAATTCTTTAGCGTAGACACCGCCAGCAATGCCGAAACCGTGCAAACGGAAACCTACACCATCAGCAGCGGCGGCGACACCACCCCACCCGTCACCACCGCCTCACCAGCTGGGGGCAGCTACAGCAGCGCGGTCAATATCACCCTGTCCGTCAACGAAAGCGCCACAACTTATTACACGCTGGATGGCAGCACGCCCACCACCAGCTCCGCGCAGTACAGCGGCCCAATCAACATCTCAGCCACCACCACGCTCAAATTTTTCAGTGTAGACACGGCCAGCAATGTCGAAGCAGTAAAAACGGAAACCTACACCATCAGCGGCGGCACACCAACCACCGTTTCCTTTAACTCGATTGGTTCGGAGGATGGTTATGCCGGTAGTTCCTATATCGAAGGGGCCAATGCCTACATTCACCAGGTGGGCGATCGTGGTTCCCTGACCAGTGACGCTTACCGGGCGATTTTGTCCTTTGACACCAGCAGCATTCCCAATGGGGCCACCATTCAAAGCGCCACCCTGCGCATTTACCGTCTGTCGCTGGCAGGCTCGGTGAGCAGCATCACGGTGGATATCAACACGGGAGCATTAAGCGGCAGCAACAGTGTGCAGCTTTCGGATTATGGCACGGCCGTTTCCGCCAGCAACGTCGCTACTCTCTCAGTTCCCTCTACCAATTATGGTTACTCAGAAGCGAGTTTGTCGTCGGCTGGATTAAGTGCGGTGAATCTGAACGGCCGTACCCAATTCCGCCTGCGCACCAGCACCACTGCCGACTACTTCATGGACAACCTCACCATCTACGGCGGCGAAAGCAGCAGCTACGCCCCCGTCCTCACCATCACCTACACTGAGTAGTGAAACCAGGGCTGGCAGTCCCGATTTGTTAAACGTTCCACCTGACAAAATCAAAGGACTGCCAGTCCTCACACCCCAAAAGTAATGCAATCCTGAAAATTGGACATAAATCAGATCCAAAACACCGTTTGCTGCTAAAAATTGTGGTAGAATTACGAACTTACGTTCTGAAAGCAAAGGCATTTGAAGCCAATAAACAATCTGCGTTCATCTGCAAGCGCAAACTGCGCCATCTACAGATAAAAAAAGAGGAACCCAATGCCCAAGTTCCAAATTGCATCTGATTTTGCCCCGATGGGGGACCAACCTGTTGCCATTGAAAAGCTGGTCGAAGGGCTGGAGCACGGCGACAAGTTCCAGACGCTGCTCGGCGCAACTGGTACCGGCAAAACGTTCACCATGGCCAACGTCATCCAGCAAACGCAGCGCCCTACCCTGGTCATCGCCCACAACAAAACGCTAGCGGCCCAGCTTTACAGCGAGTTCCGCGAATTCTTTCCCAAGAACGCCGTCTCCTACTTTGTCAGCTACTACGATTACTATCAACCAGAAGCGTATGTGCCGCGCCATGACCTGTTTATTGAAAAAGAGACGCAGATCAATGATGAAATCGGCCGTTTACGCCTGCAAACCATGGCCAACCTGATGAGCCGCCAGGACGTCGTCATCGTCGCCTCCGTCTCCTGCATCTACGGCATTGGCAGCCCGGAAACGTGGGGCCAGGTCACCGTCGGCATCGAGCGGGGCGGCACCTACCGCCGCGACACACTCCTGCGCAGTCTGGTCAGCATTCAGTACGATCGCAACGATTTGGAACTGCGGCGCGGCACCTTCCGCGTACGCGGCGACACCCTGCAAATCTTCCCCGCCTACGCCGAAACCGCCTACTCGGTCGAGTTTTGGGGCGACGAGGTCGAGCGCATCAGCGAATTTGACGCTCTTACCGGCGAAGTGCTGCTGGACATGGCCAAAATCGATATTTTCCCCGCCCGCGAATTTGTCACCGATGAGGCCAAGCTGGCCCAGGCCATCAACGACATCGAAGAAGAACTCACCGAACAAATCGCCTACTTCAAAGAACGCAAAATGCTGCTAGAAGCCCAGCGCATCGAGCAGCGCGCCAGCTACGATTTAGAGATGCTGCGCGAAATCGGCTTCACCTCGGGCATCGAAAATTACAGCCGCCATCTAGACCAGCGCAAAGAAGGTGAACCGCCCTGGACGCTGATGGATTACTTCCCCGCTAACTACCTGCTCATCCTGGATGAAAGCCACATGACCATTCCCCAGGTGCGCGGCATGTACGCTGGGGATCGCAGCCGCAAGCAAACGCTGGTCGATTACGGTTTCCGCCTGCCCAGCGCCCTGGACAACCGTCCGCTCAACTTTGACGAATTTGACCAGCGCATCAACCAGGTGATTTGCACAACCGCCACGCCAGGTCCGTACGAATTGGAACATTCAGACCAAATTGTGCACCAGGTCATTCGCCCCACCGGCGTGTTGGATCCAGAAGTAGAAGTACGCAGCGCCAAAGGGCAAGTGGATGATCTGCTGGGCGAAATCAACAAGCGCACGGTGCGGGGCGAACGGGTGCTGGTCACCACGCTCACCAAACGCATGGCCGAAGATTTAAGCGATTACCTGCTAGAAATGGGCGTCAAGGTCCATTACCTGCACTCCGAAGTGCATACCATTGAGCGCACCGAAATTTTGCGCGATCTGCGTATGGGCGTGTTTGATGTGGTTGTGGGCATCAACCTGCTGCGGGAAGGGCTAGACTTGCCTGAAGTGTCGCTGGTCGCCATTTTAGATGCTGATAAAGAGGGCTTTTTGCGTTCGGAAACGTCGCTGACACAGACGATTGGTCGGGCGGCACGGCATGTGGAAGGCAAGGTAATCATGTACGCCGACAAGATTACCCGCTCTATGCAGGCCGCGCTAGACACCACCAACGCCCGACGTGAGCAACAGCAGGCCTACAATGAAGCACACGGCATTGAACCCAAGAGCATCCGCAAACTGGTGCGCGATCTGACGGACGACATCTCTGAACATTACAAAGAGGAAGCGGCATTGGCTGAGGGCAAAGGCAGTTACACTACCACGGCCGATTTACCCAAAGCGGAGCTGCACCAAATGATCAAGGAGCTGGAGAAGCAGATGAAGGCCGCCGCCCAAAATCTGGAGTTCGAGAAAGCAGCCCAGCTGCGCGATCAAATCATCGAACTGCGGCAAATCATGGTGCTTAAAGAAGCCGGAGCCGATGGCGACATCCCCGAGTGGGAACGTTTACGTCGCCTGGATGAAGCGGGCATCAACTACGATGGTGATTAACTTGTGAGGCGAGCAGGACCAGGTAAAACTACTTGGCCAATAAGCCCATCAGGCCACGATTGATGAGGTAGGCGATAAGGAGGGCCGCACCGAGAGACGGCCGTTCCGCCAACCACAGCGCCCCAGCCCCCAAGGCAAACAACGTCAGTTCCACACCAAATCGCGCTGGATCAGCCAGCTGATTGGCCGCCTTGGGAGCCACGAACATGCCCCACACCGTCGCCGCCAACAACGGCGCACCAATCCCAGCCACGATGCGCAGCAACAAACCCTGGTCCAATTGAAAACCCCAATAGCCCAAGGCTGCCAACAAACACAGCTCCAACACAAACCGTATGCCTAAATTGATTGCTTGTAAGATTGTCATTGATTTATCCTCTACAGGAGTCCAGCCAGATAAGTGGAAACCAGACGACGAAAACTATCCTCCTGGTCCAACGCCATTTTGTACCCACCTGCCGCCTCCAGGCTGGTGAAGCCATGCAAAATGGCCCGCAGCCCACGAATGGCATGAATGGCCTCATCTCCCTGCAAGCCCAACGACCCCATGATGAGCAGCAAAAGCTGGATCATTTCTTGGGACAAAACCACCAGTTCGGCTTCGTCTGGCTCTGGGGCGCGAATCGTCAGCGGATAAAGGCCAGGGTGTGCGTGGGCAAACTGGCGGTAGGCCGTGGCCACAGCCATGATTGCCGCTTGCCCGACCAATCCTTGCGCCGCCTGCCGCAGGTCGGCCAGCAGCAACGTGGCACCGTACACCGTCAGACCATTCTGCAAATCCTCCAGGCTGGCGACGTGGTTGTAGAGCGACGGCGTACGAATTTCCAGCGACTGTGCCAGGGTGGTGAGGCTAACGGCCGTAACGCTACCCGCCTCATCCACCAGCTCTGCCGCCCGTTCAATGACCAGTTGCCGATTAAGCCATCTTCGTTTGGGCATGTACCTTGGCCTCCGCTTCTTCAATCGCCTGCTCCATCTGGTTCACCGGATTTTCTAACACGCGGCCGTGCCCCACAGCCAACCGGGTTGGTTTTAAATTGCGCAGGGTCACCGCTGTCTTCAAAGCGGTGGGTAAGTGCCAGGTAGCCATTGCCGGGAAAGGAAACAGCCAGCGCATGATGCCCGCAACGGCCGTTCCCGCCGCCGTCTGGAAGGCGTCCCCGGCAATCAACGTGCCATCCCGCTCATCCCAAAAGGCAATGTGGTCCGGCGTGTGTCCTGGGGCAGCAACAACGCGTAGTGACCCCAGCATATCGCCCGGCTCCAGGAGACGCGTTGCTTTGGTGGAACGGTTCATAAAGCTGCCGCGCAGTTTGGCCTGTGGTTCATCTGGGCTCAGTTCGCGGTTACCTTGCAAGAATTCGGCCGTGCGTGAGGTAAAAGCCACTTCCACACCAGGTAGCAGCGCCGCCACCTCATCTAGCGAACCAACATGGTCGCCGTGGGCATGGGTGAGCGTAATGCGGGTAATGGGCAAACCAATTGTTTCAGCCGCAGCCATGATCGTTTTCTGGCTGCCACTCATGTTGGCATCAATCAAGGTCAGGCCATCTTCTTCACGCACCAGGTAGTTGTTAAAGAAGGCAAAGCGAGTGACCTGCCACATATTGTTTCCGTGTTGGGTTAATTTCATTATGGTCTCCTAAAATTTAGCGGCTAAACTAATTAAATTAGTTTATAAACTAATTTAATTAGTTTGTCAAGAAGCAATTTTGCCGTACGGGAAAATACCTACTCCCCAACTGGACCGTTCTTGAGCAGAAATCTGCTATAATTTTCCCAAAATTGATGCCAACCAAGAAACCTATTTCAGGAAGAAAAAATGTCTGACCCCTCGATTTACCAACGGCCGTCCGAACTATTACAAAATCTCATCCGCTTCAACACCACCAATCCGCCAGGGCACGAACTGGCCTGCGTCCAATACATTAATGAGCTACTGCAAGCGGCTGGCGTTGAAACAACCATTTTGGCCAAAGACGAAAAACGGCCGAATCTCATCGCCCGCCTGCCAGGAAATGGCACCGCCCCGCCGCTGCTCATGCAAGGCCATGTGGATGTCGTCACCACCGCCAACCAGACATGGCAGCAAGACCCCTTCGGCGGCGAGTTAATTGATGGCATGATTTGGGGGCGTGGTGCGCTGGACATGAAAGGCGGCGTGGCCATGATGGTCGCTGCTTTCCTAAAGATGCAAATGGAAGGTATCACCCCACCCGGCGACCTTATCCTCACCATTTTGAGCGACGAAGAAGTGGGCGGCGAGTTCGGCGCAAAATTTCTTGTCGAGGCGCATCCTGAGCAGTTTGAAAACGTGCAGTTTGCCATTGGCGAATTTGGCGGCTTCACCATGCAGCTGGCCGGACAGACCTTCTATCCGATTATGGTGGCGGAAAAACAGATTTGCTCCCTGGAACTTACCATGCGCGGCCCTGGCGGGCATGGCTCCAGCCCGATTCAAGGTGGGGCGATGGCCAAACTGGGGCACATTCTTACCAAGCTGGACCAAACACACCTGCCGGTACACATCACCCCGGAGGTGCGCGCGATGTACAGCGCCATTGCCGCCAACGTTCCCTTCCCCACCAGCCTGATTTTGCGCCAGGTGCTTAATCCCCGGCTGGCCAGCACAACACTCAAATTAATGGGGGATATGCGTCAGCAGTTTGATGCGCTGCTGCGCCACACGGTCAGCCCGACCATTGTGCAGGGTGGCCATAAGATTAACGTGATTCCCAGTGAGCTTAGCTTGCAGCTAGACGGCCGTCTCTTACCAGGCTACCAACCGCAAGACCTTATCAACGAGCTGCGCGATTTGCTGGGGAATGAGGTGGAAATCAAGGTACTCCAACACGATCCTGGCCCACCAGCAGCCAACATGGCCTTGTTTGAGACGCTGGCCGACATTTTGCGGCAGGCCGATCCCAACGGTGTGCCCATCCCGCTGGTGCTGCCCGCCGTCACCGATGCCCGCCATTTTGCCCGGCTGGGCATCCAGACTTATGGCTTCTTGCCCATGCAGCTGCCGCCGGACTTCAACTTTAGCGCCACCATTCACGCGGCCGATGAGCGCATTCCCGCCGCCGCCCTGGACTTTGGCACAGCGGCAATTTTTGAGCTGCTCACCCGCTTTGGGCAAACCAATGACACTTGATTTTGACAAGCTGCGCGCTGAGATGGTAGAAGATTTACGGAAACGGGGCATTCGCGATACGGCCGTTCTCCAGGCCATGAATACCGTCCCCCGCGAGCAGTTTGTGCCGAACTCCCATCTGGAACACGCCTACTACAACGGCGCGCTGCCGCTGCCCGCCAAACAAACCATTTCCCAACCCTACGTGGTCGCCCTGATGCTAATGGCTCTGAAATTACAAACTCATTTCAACGTGCTGGAAATTGGCACTGGCTCCGGCTATGCGGCGGCCATTTTGGCCCAAATTGTGCAACAGGTACACACCGTGGAACGGAAAGAAGAACTGGTTGAGTATGCCAAAACGAGGCTCAATCAGCTGGGCTATGTCAATATTCTGATTCACCAGGGGGATGGCACATTGGGCTGGCCCGACGCCGCACCCTACGACGCCATTGTGGTGGCGGCGGCCGGACCGACGGTGCCCCTTTCACTGCGGGATCAGTTGGGGGAAAACGGCCGTCTCATCATGCCCGTCGGTTCGCAAAAAAAGCAAAAGCTGCATCTGGTTTGGCGAAAACCAAACGGCCAATTCGGCCACAAAATCCTCACTCCCGTCCGCTTTGTTCCCCTCATTGGCAGCCAAGGTTGGCAGAAACGGGATCGGTGATCGGTATTCAGTAGGTCAGTAAGCAGTTAGAAGCAGAGTGCAAGTAGCAGGTTGCAAGTAAGAAAATCACATGCAACTTGCCACTTTTAATTGTGGATAAAAACGGCCGTTTCCGCAACTGGTGTATAATACGCCAATGGAACAAACGGACCTTAAAACTGAAGTTGAATCTCCCAAACGGCCGCTCCTGCAAACCAAGCTCACCCTGCCCCGGCTGCGCACCAATCCCGTCGTGCGCCCGCGTTTGCTGGACCGCTTGAACACGGCCGTTTCCCCCGAAGGCACCATCCAACCCAAGCTCACCCTCATCACCGGCCCGGCGGGCTACGGCAAAACCACCCTGACCAGCCAATGGATTGCCCAGATGGAGCGCCCTGTTGCCTGGCTGTCGCTGGACGCCAACGACAACGACGAAGCCCGTTTTCTGGCCTATCTTTTTGCCGCCATCGGCACCGTGCGCGAAGAAATTGGCGAAGCGGCTCTAGCCCGGCTCACCTCCACCTACCGCTACAACGACAGCGAAGCAATCCTGACGGCCCTGCTCAACGATTTGGCGTTGGGTTCGGAAACGGCCGTTATCGTCCTGGACGACTACCACCTGATCACCGCCCCCGCCGTGCATGAAGCCGTCACCTTTATTTTGCAAAACATGCCCGTGCAGCTGCACCTCATCCTCACCAGCCGCAGCGAACCGCCCCTGCCGCTGGCCCTGCTGCGCGCCCAGGACGCACTCAACTGGATCGGCAGCCGCGATTTGCGCTTTACGCCTGACGAAGCCGCCCAATTTTTGCAGAAAACGATGGGCTTGCAGCTCAGCCACAGCCAAATTGAGCAGCTCGACGAGCAGGTCGAAGGCTGGGTCACCGGCTTGCAGCTCATTGCCCTCGCCCTGCAAGAATCAGTTTCTTTACCAGAAGCTTTTTCTGGAAACCAACGCTACCTCGTCGATTATTTAGCCGACCAGGTACTCAGCCGCCAACCAACAGAAATTCAGGAATTTTTGCTGCAAACGGCCGTTCTCAGCCAGTTCAACGCCAATCTGTGCGAGGCATTGACTGGACAGCCCAGCCAGCAGCTTTTAGAACAAATTGAAGCGGCCAATTTATTCCTGGTGCCGCTGGATGTGGAGCGGCGCTGGTACCGTTACCACCATTTGTTTGGCGATTTTTTGAACGGCCGTCTTCAGCAACAAAAATCTTCGGATTACATTGCCCAACTGCACCAAAAAGCCGCCTACTGGTACCACGAAAACGGCCAATCCCTCATCGCCGTGGACCACGCCCTGGCCGCCGCCGACTACGATTTGGCCGTCACCCTCATGGAAACAGTCGCCCGCGATGTGCTCATGTTTGGCGAAGGCATCACCCTGCGCCAATGGGTTGAAGCGCTGCCCGAAGCGCGACAAACGGCCCACCCTCGCCTGACCCTTTTCTACATCTGGTCGCTCATTCGCACCGGCGACTTTAGCCAGGCCAAGCGGCTGCTGGAAGCCATCAGCGATCAGCTGGATACCGCCTTGCTTTGGGGCGAATGGTCCGCCTTGCGCGCCCGGCTGGCCATGATTACTGGTGACACAGAAATCAACATTCGCTTTTCCAACAAGGCACTGACCAAACTGCCGGAAGATCAGCACATGCTGCGCAGCGAAGTGGCCATCAACCTCGGTTTTTCTCATTTACAACGGGCCGAGCTAGACGCCGCCCGCGATGCGTTTGCCGAAGCGGCCCAAAACACAACGCACGATCCCGGCCTGTGGGCGGTGATGTTTGCCACGTTTTACTGGGGCCAGACCCACGAGCGGCAGGCGCAGCTCAAAGAAGCCTTTGCTATTTATGAACGGGGATTGGCCACCGCCACGACCAATCACGCGGCCGCCCCTTCCCCCGCCGTGGGTTTTATGCACCTGGGCCTGGGCAAGCTGCTCTACGAGTGGAACCGGCTGGGCGAGGCAGAAACGCACCTGCGCCGCGCCCTGGCCTGCGCCGAACGCAGCGGCGACCACAAGATGCTCATCTACAGCCGCGAAGGGCTGGCCCAACTGCTGTTGACGCTAGACGATTGGCCCGCTGCCGAAGCGCTGGTGGTCGCTCTGGAGCAGCAGATTCAAACCCCCACCATCTCCAGCTTCCGCGCCGACCTGGCCTTGCAGCGCGGCGATATGCGCCTGGTGCGCCAGTGGGCCGATGGCCTGGGCATCACCAGTAACGATGAGGCCGAAAAGATTCGCGAACTACCCGGCGCCTATTTACTGCTGGCCAAATTCCACATCGCCATCCGTGAATACGAGGCGGTGCTGCCTGTGCTGGATGTCCTCTGCAAATTTGCTGAGGAGCGGCAGAGCAAAAGCTTCTGGCTGCGCGTTTCGCTGTTGCAGGCGCTGGTACAGGCCAAGATGGGGGCGATGGATACGGCCGTTCCCCGCTTCCAACAAACGCTCACCCAGGCGGAACCGGGCGGCTATGTGCGCCTCTTCCTTGAAACGCCCGACCCCGCCTTGCACCGTCTGCTGCACCGGGCAGCCAACAATCCAGTCACGGCCAAATACGCCCGCACCTTGCTTACCCACTGCGACCCGGCAACGGTCAAACCCGATCCTGCCATCCAACCGCTCAGCCCGCGTGAGTTGGACGTGCTGCACCATCTGGCCGCTGGCCGCACCAACCGGGACATCGCCAACGAGATGGTCCTCTCCCTCAACACGATCAAAGCTCACACCCGGCGGCTCTACGCCAAACTGGATGTGAACAACCGCACTCAGGCCGTCGCCCGCGCCCGCAGCCTCCACCTTTTAGATTAGCCACAGAGAACATAGAGAAAAAAGAGATTTATCCGCAGATTCTCGCAAATTTCGCAGATTAAAAACCAAAATCTGCGCGAATCTGCGTAATCTGCGGATCAACTTTTCACCCGTGGATGTACCCATTTGGGTGACAGAGTTTACCTATGGGTAACCCTATACTAAAGCATCACGGGACAACTCCCTGCATTTTCACCATTTGAATCATCAAACTACATAGAGTGATACGGCCGTATCCACCAACCATCATTATTTGCCCATGTAGCCGCGCTTTCTTAGCGCGCAAAACGAGGATTGGAATCCTCGGCTACAACTTTTGAAGGAGCAGAGACATGCAAAGCAAAAAGTTAAACGTTTTAGTGTTAGGTTACGGAGCGCGGGAACACGCCCTGGCCTGGAAAATTGCCCAATCGCCGCGCGTGAACCGCATTTTTGTGGCCCCTGGCAACGCCGGCACGGCCGAAATCGGCACAAACGTCCCCATCAGCGATGAAGATGTGCCCGGATTGGTCGCCTTTGCCAGCCAAAACAAAATCGACCTGACCGTGGTGGGCACCAACGATCCGCTGGCCTTTGGCGTGGTTGATGCCTTCCAGGCGGCGGGTTTGGCCATCTTTGGCCCACAGCAGGCAGCGGCCCGGCTGGAATCTTCCAAAGCGTTTGCCAAAGGATTTATGCAGCGGCACAACATTCCCACGCCTGCCTTCGCCACTTTCCACGATTACAATGAGGCGCTGGCTTATCTGGATTCATTACCAAACGGCCGTCTCGTCGTCAAGGTCAGTGGGTTGGGCAAAATGGGGCTGGGCGTAACGGTCTGCGATACGAAGGCACAGGCGCAAGCAGCGCTGCACACCTACATGGTCGAGAAGCTGTTGGGCGAAGCGGCAGCCCAAACCATCATTATCGAAGAGCGGCTGAGCGGCCCGGAACTGTCCATGTTTGCCTTGAGCGATGGTAAAACGGCCGTCCCCCTCTTCCCCGTGCGTGACCACAAACGCATTTTTGATGGCGACACTGGCCCCAACACGGGCGGCATGGGGGCCTTTGCCCCGGTGCCCGATTTGCCCGCCAACTTCGTAGCCGAAGTGATGGACAGTATCATCCAGCCCACGATTGAGGGTATGGCCGCCGAGGGCAATCCATACGTGGGTGTGCTCTTTGCCGGGCTGATGCTCACCGAATGTGGCGTGCAGGTGCTGGAATTCAACTGCCGTTTTGGCAACCCGGAAACGCTGGTGCTGATGTCCCTGCTGGAATCTGATCTCGTCGAGGCGATGCGGGCCTGCATCGAGGGGCGGCTCACGCCAGCCCACGTGCAAATTCGCTCTGGTGCTGCCGCAGCCGTGATGATGGCCTCGCCCAGCTACCCGGCTGAATCGTTCCCCACCGGCCTGCCCATCAGCGGCACAGAAATAGCCCGTGCCCTGCCGGGTGTGAATCTTTTTCATCATGGCACGAGCTGTGAGAACGGCCGTCTCGTCACCTCACGCGGTCGAGTGTTGGCGGTCACAGCCACGGCTCACAGCCTGCCCTGCGCCCTCAAACGCGCTTATCGCGGTGTGGACCAAACCCACTTCGCCGGGGCACAGTTCCGGCGGGATATTGGCGGTGGGGTGGTGCAGCTGCAAAAGCCGCCCATTCTAGGCTGGTATGAGCCAAGTGTAGGATTGGGAACGGCCGTCTAAGCCCAAAGCGGCTTCTATCACCTTTTCGCCCTGCACCGTTTGACAAAATGGTGTGGGGCTTTTTTTAACACCCCTCTTATTCCCCTCCTTTTACCGATTGTTTTCTCAAAATTATATATCTCACCTTTGTATCTAGATATATCCCGAAAGCGGCTCTTCTTTGTTATCGTCTCATTACGCTCACAAAAGTTATGTCTTTTTGTGTCTGTAAAGGAGTAAGATTATGACAGTAACAGGATTCATTATATTGGTAATTATTGCTGCCATTTGCGGCAGCCTGGGCCAGGCCATTGCTGGATTTTCTCGCGGTGGTTGCCTGGTCGCAGCTGTTGTCGGCTTTATTGGCGCCCTATTGGGCATGTGGTTGGGCAAGCAGATGGGGCTTCCCGAAGTTTTCCCCATTACCATTGACGGCGAAACATTTCCTGTCCTTTGGTCCATCATCGGCTCTGCCCTTTTCAGCGCCATTTTAGGCCTATTATCTGGCCGCCGTAGACGTTCTGTTTGATAATAATAGTTGCACACTTCAACACGCTTTGGGTTGAACTTAGGCCAGGGAAGAATTTCCCTGGCCTCTTTTTTTCTCCCATTTGCTTGTAAACCACACGACGCCAAGATACCATTAAGCTGATTCAACCAATAAGGAACCCAAGATGCCTCAAGAACTACGAAGTTTAGACGCATTCGCTGAGACAAGGCGGCTCATTGTCATTGCCGCCCACCCAGATGATTTGGAAACGATGTGCGGCGGCACCATTTATCAACTGGCCCAGCGTGGCGTGGAGATTTACTCCGCCAACTGCACGCTCGGCGACATTGGTGCCCAGGATGCCAGCCGGAGCCGTTCGGCCCTGGCGGCTGACCGCCTGGAAGAAACAGAAGCCGCAGCCCACCTGCTGGGCATTCGCCAAACGTTCAGCCTGGGCCGTCCCGATGGCGAGCTACTGCCCGATTTGGCGCTGCGGGCCGAGATTGCTCGCCTGTACCGCATCACGCAAGCCGATACGTTACTTACCTTTGATCCACACTGGACGGGACAAATCCACCCGGACCACCGGGCGGCGGGGCAGGCAGCGTTAGATGCCTACATGCCGTCGAAGATGCCACTGTACCAGCCGGCGCAGCTTAATGAACAGGGCGCTGGTTTGGGCTGCCTGGAACGGGTGTTTGTATTTAGCACGGATCGTGACCCGGATGTGGTGGTGGATGTGACGGCCGTTTACCCTCAAAAAGTCGCTGCCACCATTGCCCACAAAACCCAGTTCCCCAACGGCAAAGCCAATCTCGATTGGCTTAAAGAAATTGACCAGCGTATCGGCGAGAGAATCGGAGTTACTTATGCCGAACAGTTCAAGCAGATCAACGTTTGGTAAAAAGGAGATTGGAGACTGGAGATTAGAGATTATTGGCTACCAATCTCCAATCTCCGATCTCCAATCTCCCAACAAAAAGGCATTTTCATGACCCTCAAAGTCATCGGCTCCGGCTTTGGCCGCACGGGGACGCTTTCCCTGAAGGCGGCGCTGGAAATTCTGGGGTTTGGCCCTTGCTACCATATGGAAGAAGTGATCAAACGGCCGTTTCACACCAAACTATGGCAGCAAATTGGGCGTGGCAAAGCCGTGCCCTGGGAACAAATCTTTCACAACTTCCAGGCCACCGTCGATTTCCCCGCCAGCGTTTTTTATCGAGAGTTGTTTGACACCTACCCAAATGCCAAAGTCGTGCACACCGTGCGCGACCCGGAGCGCTGGCATAAGAGCACGGCCGAAACCATTTACCAAGCCGCCGCCAATTTCCCAGTTTGGGTTCCCAAAATCATTCCGCCGCTGGGCTGGTTTATCGATCTACAGGAGCGTTTGATCTGGCAAAAGATATTTAACGGCCGTTTCCTCGACCACGACTACGCCATCCAAGTATTTAATCAACACACCGCAGCCGTGCGCCAATACATCCCGCCTGAAAATCTGCTCGTCTTTGAGGTAAAAGAAGGCTGGGAACCGCTTTGCGCTTTCCTCAACGTCCCCGTGCCGGACATCCCCTTCCCCCACGTCAACGACCGGGAAACAATCCTGCGCCGCTTCAAACTGATGCAAATCAGCTTCACCTGGCTGCCGCTGGTAGCCGTGGCAGGGTTGCTTCTATTCCTCCTGCGCAACCTGCGCCGCAAAAAAGATTGATTCAATCAGGGGCATACCCTGTAAAAACCAGTGTAAGCTAAACCCCAACTACGCTTTTAATTGTAAAGCTAGCGGGCGAGGGATGATTGCCTACCATCCCTCGCCTATAGGCAAGCAACCTTAACAACGTGCCGTCACTACCAACGCTCCCCGCAGGAAAATTTATTCAGAGGCATTGATGTATGGGAGGTAGACAACGCGTCTCACCTCGATAACCACTTCATCAGCACTGCTTTCCAAACCGGCGTTATCAGTGACGGTGAGGGTAAAGATGAGATCGGTCACGTTATTGGGCGCAGTGAATGTAGGCGAAACGGCCGTTTCATCTGAAAGTGTCACCGGTGACCCAGCCGTTTGCACCCACTGGTAGCTCAACGGCAGTTCGTTGTCCGGGTCACTGCTGCCGCTGCCATCCAGAGTGACCATCGCGCCCAATGGCACTATTTGGTCCAACCCCGCATCTGCGCTTGGAATCCCACTGCCCAAGAAACGCGCTACGAGGAGTTCTTCATTGCCGCTCGCATCTCCAGCAATGCCAGTGATAACGATACGGCCGTCTGCTTGAAAAGCCACATCCCGTGCCTCATCCTCATTCCCCAAATCCAGCGTCATCATGCCGCCTGTGCCAAAAGCGGAATCCAGCGTGCCGTTACTGAGATAGCGAATCACAACCACGTCATTGTTGCTGCCACTATCAGTTAAACCCGCCACAGCAATACTACCCCCGTTCAGCACAGCCAGCCCATTGCCCAATGAATAGTTGCTGCCAATAGGCGTTATCACCACACCATTGGTGCCAAATGTGGTGTCTAGTACACCATCAGCGCTGTAGCGCAGCAAGATAATGTCATTTTGGTTGCCATCATCACGCGAGCCGGTCACAAGCAGTTGGCCGTTATCCAACTGCACAATGCTCTCAAAAACATCAGGGCCACTGGCTCCGAAGGTGGGAATCACAACCCCATTGACCCCAAATGTTGTATCGAGCGTTCCGGCGCTGTCAAAACGAGCCAGGAGCGCGCTCTGTACCCCGCCATTGACGCTGCTGCCAGCAATTACGATTTTGCCGTTCGGCTGAAGCAGCACATCACGCGCTTGATCATTTTCGCCGACGATGTCCAGCGTCACATAGCCATCACTATCAAAAGACGTATCCAACGTACCGGTGATGGTAAAACGAGCCACAACCACATCAGGATCGGTGTTGCTTCCCCCCCAGCCAGCGGCGATTATCTTATCATCTGGCTGGATGGCCAGGCTCTCACAGCCTTCTTCTGCACCACCTCCAATGATAAGTCTGGCATAACTAGCTAAGCCAAAACCAGTGTCGAGTACACCGCTGCTTGAATAACGAAAAAGCGTAAAACCATTGGTGCCAAAGCCACATTGCACAATTGTGCCATCATCATGCAAGGCCAAACCAGCCGCAATGCCTCGAATATTGATATCGTAATTTGTACCATCGTTGGAAAAACTATTGTCCAAACTGCCATCTGGATTAAAGCGGGCGATAGCATAGCGCAGGGCCGAATTGCCCAGCGAATCGGTCGCTCCGCCCACCACTATCTTGCCATCTGGCTGCACAATGACGGCATGCCCTTGGGTGTGAGAACCGGCGATATTGTCGGTAAAAATACCATCGCCAGCAAAACTAGTATCCAGATCGCCCGCAGCGGCCAAGGTCACCAGCACGTAAAGCGCCAACAGGCCAACAATAGCACTTAGGCCACTAAGGAAAATAGATTTCTGCTTTTTACTTTTGAACATATCAAATATCTCCATTAAATCTGTTCATCCGTCACATCTGGTGTGACATCTAATAAATTGTTTTCCAGGAAAGAGGCCAATTCAACCAGGCTGGCAAAGCTGCGCCGTTGGCGTGTACTGACATCTTGTAGGCTAAAGCGCCAGGCTGGCTGCTCATGCTGCCTTTGAGATGTTTCTTGCCAGCAGCGCAGGACATAAGCGTGATAGGGTGATGGGCATTGCTGGTTCAAACTTTTCCTCCTGAAAACAGGGTACGTTATAATGCAGCATAGGCTGCCACCGTGGAAGCAGCATCAATCTACCGTCAAAGTAATGGGACTTATATAAATGAAGCCTGAATTACGTTTGGCACTGCTGGGAAAAATCGAGGTTCAGGTCGATGGACAACCACTTACAGCGCTGACCGCGTTGAAGGCTAAAGCGCTGTTTGTTTACCTCGCCGTGACGGGCACGGCCCACTCACGCGCCTCGCTAGCAGCGCTTTTGTGGAGCGATGCACCGGAAGAGTTAGCGCGAGCTAATTTGCGCACGGCTCTATATGCGCTGCGTAAGCATTTGGGAGATTATCTACTCGTGGAGCGGCGCACGGTTGCCTTTGACCAGAACACCCCACATTGGTTGGACACGGCCGTTTTTTCAGCTGCCTGTGCCGGGAAAACGGTTAAGGAATGGGAAACGGCCGTTTCCCTTTACCACGATGATTTTTTGAACGACTTCCACGTACCAGATGCCCCGCTGTTTGAGGAATGGCTTATGTTGGAACGGGAGCATTTCCGCCTGCTCCTGCTGACAACGCTGGGACAATTGATCAATGCCTGCCTGGAAACGGCCGTTTATCCTGCTGGCATCCAATACGCCCGCCGTCTGCTGCGCCTGGATGCGCTGCGAGAGGAAGGACACCGGCAGTTGATGCAGCTTTTGGCCGCCAGCGGTAAGCGCAGCCAGGCACTGGCCCAATTTGACCTTTGCCGAGAAATCTTGGCCGAAGAACTGAGCATAACCCCTTCAGCAGAAACGTTGATACTGTACGAGCAAATCAAAATGGGGGAGCTAAAAGAAAAACAAGTTGGTATAACAATAACAGCACCCCAAGCACAGCGCCCAGCCTCATCCACTTCTCCACCTGCTCACAATTTGCCTTTGCCCACAACGGCCTTTATCGGGCGAGAAACAGAACTGGCGCAAATCGCGGAACTCCTAGCCGATGCCAACTGCCGACTGTTAACCATTCTCGGGCCGGGCGGCATTGGCAAGACGCGGCTGGTGTTGGCCGCAGCCCGACAAGCACTACATGACCCAAACGGCCGTTTCCCAGATGGAATTTGGTTTATCAGCTTAGTATCTGCCACCGATACCGATTCAATCGCCACGGCTATCATGCAAGCAATGAAGCTCTCGCTGCTGGGCAAAAAATCCCCCCACGAAGAATTGCTCAACTACTTACGCCAAAAACAACTGCTCCTGGTGTTGGACAATTTTGAGCATTTACTGGAACAAACAGAATTACTGTTGGCGCTAATGCAAACGGCCGTTGGCGTTGAGATTCTTGTGACTTCGCGCGCGCGGCTTCATCTCTATGAGGAATGGCTGTTGGCAGTTGAAGGGCTGCCAATTCCGCCAGAAAATGCCGACCAAATCGATCAATATGATGCGGTGAGCTTATTTGTGCAGCGAGCCCGTCGCGTCAACTTGCAATTTAGTTTGGAGCTGGAAGAAACGGCCGTAGCCCACATATGTCGCCTGGTCGAAGGAATGCCTTTAGGTATTGAACTGGCAGCCGCCCAAGTACGGGTCTTGCCCTGTCAAACAATTGCGGCTGAAATCGAGCAGAATTTAAACCTGTTAGCCACCTCTTTAAGGAACATCCCCTCACGACAGCGCAGCCTGCTGGCAACATTCGACTACTCCTGGCAGTTTTTGCGCGACGCTGAACAACAACTATATGCGCAATTATCCGTTTTCCGTGGCGGTTTTACGCCCCAGGCCGCCCAAGACGTTACCGGCGCATCATTGCACCAACTAACCAGTCTGGTAGACAAATCGCTAATCAACCGAACGACCTCAGGCCGTTACCAGATGCACGCCCTTTTACAGCAGTTTGCCGCCGAAAAGCTGGCAGCACAGCCAAACAATCTATTGGCCAGCACCCAAGCCAGGCACGGATATAGTTTTGCCCAATTTTTGTCGGAACGCACTGATAGTTTGCGTAATGTAGACGCCGAAGCAATCGCTGATGAAATCACGACCGATTTTGATAATGTGTGTGCTGCCTGGAACTGGGCAGTTGCCTGTTGTGACCAGGCTATACTCACACAAGCCAGCCGTGGCCTTTATGAATTTTGCGATTTACGTGCCTGGTATAAAGAAGGTCAGCAGCTTATTGCCCAGGCCAAAGAAAGTCTTGCCTCCTGCTCACCGGCAAACGAGTTATTATATGCCCAATTACAAACATATAATGGCGCTTTGCTCAGTCGCGTAGGACAGGCACAGGAAGGCCGTCGCCAACTTGAAGCCAGTATCCAAACCCTCAGACAGCACGATCAGCCACGAGCGTTGGCACATGCCCTCAACGCCTCAGCCAATATCCTGCGCATCTTGGGTAAATATGATCAAGCTCAACCCATTCTGGAAGAATGCAAACAAATTTGCCAGACCGATGGTTATGAACAGGAGCTGGCCATTACTTTGGCCCACTTAGGGTTGATTATGGGGCGTCAGGGCAAACGCCAAGAAGCTATTGCCTACCATCGCCAAAGTATTTCATTGTTACGGCAATCGGGTCTCCGCAAAACCCTGGCTGCAGCACTCAGCAATCTGGGCGCAGCGCTTCTCAATTCAGCAGAAACCCAAGCCGAAGCCGAATTTTATCTACTAGAAAGCGTCACCCTGACAAAGTCATTAAAATCGAATGGCGTCCTTGTGGTTGCCCTACAAAACTTGAGTCTCATTGCTCTCTTCAAACAGGATTGGCCAACGGCCACGCAGTATCTCAACCAAAGTTTGGCACTTGCTCAAGACCTGGGCGCAGAAGATCTGACCGTCTTCATTTTAGGCGATCTAGTTGAGGTTTACACGCGCAGCGGTGAATGGCCCCAAGCCAAAGAGCAGTGCCAAACAGCTTTACAGATGGCCAGAAAACTCGGGCTTCGCTGGGCAGAAGCCAATTCTTTAACTCAGTTAGGCAATTTAGCCGTGTTAGAAAATCAATTGGCGGAGGCAGAACAATGGTATCGGGCGGCGGTTATGGTAGCTCAGGCCATATCGGCCAGCGCCATTAGCAAAGAAGCGCTAACCGGTTGGGCGCTTGTGTTAGGGCGTCAAGGGGAGGTGGCTCGTGGCTTAACCATATTGGCCTTCCTCATTAACTCCTTACAAGATGATGAAGACAGACGAGAATCAGCCGAAAAAGCATTTGCAGAACTCAGTAACCACGTCTCGCCGGAGGCACTTCATAAGGTGCAGCAACAAGCCAGTCTGTGTTCTCTGGGAACCTTCGTGTCACAGCTCCTCAAAACAACCTGAACGTTGGGCAACTCTACCAGGACAAACCTGAACAATCAGTGAGATTGTAACAAGCAATCTAGGCCCCAGCTTAAGAGCAGCTAAAATGTACCAATGAATAGACAGCGCCTCAACAAGCATCTGTCATTAAATACGCATATCAGTGGAGCGCTCATCGGTTTGCTGCTGTTCATGGTGGCTGCCTGTACCAACACAGCCGCCGATGCCCCTCAGATTATCGTCGCCAATACGCCAGCGGCCACAATCACCCCATCGGTTACGCCTACGCTCACGGCCGTTCCCACCGCTACCAATTCCCCAACACCGACCAATACCGCCACGCCCACAGCAACACCCACGGCAACTGCCGTTCCCCTCAACGTCCAGGGGGATATTCGCAGCCTGCAACTTAGCGATCCGATCCCCAGCAGCAATGCCGCCTGTGGCATCGTTGATCTGTTCGACTTTCCCATCGATCCGCCCGATGCGGCCAACGTCAGCCGGGGCGGCGGCGATTTTGGCATTTACCGCGACCGCTACGCCAAATATCACGCCGGGGAAGATTGGAGCGCACCATCGGGGCAGCCCAACCTGGGCACGCCTGTTTACAGCATTGGGCATGGGCTGGTGACCTACGCCCAACCCTTGGGCTGGGGGCGCGATCAGGGCGTAGTCATCGTTCAGCATACCTTTGCCAACGGCCGTACCATCCTCTCCTTTTACGGCCATCTCGATCCAGACAGTGTGGTGCTGGCACCCGGCAGCTGTGTTGAACGTGGCGACCAGGTGGGGCTGATTGGCCAGCCGCGCGGCTTCCCCCATCTTCATTTTGAGGTACGCACGCAGGCACCGTACCAGACCCTGACCGGCTACTGGCCGGAAGACCCCACCACGCAGGGCTGGCTCTGGCCCTCGCAGCAAATTTGGGTGGCGCGCGTGGCTGCCATTCCGGGAGTTAATTGGGTACGACCGTTCACCAACAACGACATCCATCCCATCGGCCCCCTTGACAATAACAGCTATCTTCTAATGGGGAATAACCAGCTGCTCCGGCTCGATATGGGCAGCGGCCAAACCAATCCGATCTCATTCCCCCTGGCAAAACTGGACGACGCCCTGGTTCACAAAGCCAATAACCTGCTCTTTTTGGCCGACATCAATAACACCCTGGCAGCGTACAGCCTGCCCGATCTGACGCAACAGTGGCAAACCACCTTGCCTACCAATCTCGCAATCCGCCTGCTGCCCTTGCCCGATGGTGGCGTGGTAGCCGCGACGCGCAATTCACTGACGGCCGTTTCCGCCACAGGCAATCTGCTCTGGACCGAATCGCTGGAAAGCCGCCTGCTCGACTGGCAGCTCACGGATGAAGCCCTTTACCTGACAACCGATGGCAACGACGGCCGTCTCTGGCGCATCAAACCAGACCAGGCCGAACCAATCGCAGACCTCAGCGGCAAGCTGGCCCAGCACGAAAGTGGGCTGTGGCTTTACAACCGGCAAGGGCTGTACCAAATCGATCTCAGCAGCGATGCAACCGTTACCAATCTAATGTATGCACTGCCCACCGGCACCATCAGCCGAGGCGATTTGCTGGCCCTGCCCAATGGCGGTTTGCTGCTGGCCCATGCCGATGTCCTTGACCGCCGCCTGCTCCAGTTTGATGGGAACGGCCGTCTCATCTGGGAACGCTCTTACGCTGGAGAAGTACAGGGCAACGTCACGCTGCACCTGGTGAACGAACAGCCTTACCTGGCAGCCAGCCTCGGCAGCGGCAACAACGGCACATTGACCGTTTTTGCCCTCAACCAGACACAAAACAGCCTCACACGAATATTTGAAGGCGGCTCCCGCACGCCTATCGCCAACGATATGTGGGTAACGGCCGTTGCCAACAACCAACTTCTCATCAACGTCGGCGGCGGCCCGCTGGCCCTTTTTGATCCAGTAATCGGTAATCAGTAAGTCAGTAATCGGTATTCGGTAACCAGCCACTAACCACCACCTACCATTAAAAATTAACCATTTACAATTCACCATTAACCATTTTTTTGCCCCACACCCCTTCATCCACTACACTTCATGCATGGTTGACATCCCCACTGAATTCCGCTACCCACACCGACCCACCATGCGCCGCATTTTACGCTGGCTCGCCCGCCTAGCACTGAAAACCCTGACCCACTTTGAACTCATCGGCCAGGAAAACATTCCAGACAGCGGACCGCTGTTGGTTGTCGGGAACCATTTTTATTTTGCCGACCCGGTGGCTGCATTGGCCGTCCTGCCCTTTCCGCTTGAGTTTTTTGCCAGCACCGATCGTCCGGCGGCGCCCACGATTGCCAAATGGCTTCCCGACCTGTGGAAAGTGTATCCGGTAGAACCCGGCACCGGTTCACGCTACGCGCTAAAAGCGGCCGAATATGTGATGCAGCAAAATGGCGTTTTGGGCATCTTCCCAGAAGGAGGTGCCTGGGCACAGGTGCTGCGCCCGCCGCGACCTGGCACTGCTTACATCGCTGCGCGAACTGGCGCGGCCATTCTGCCTATCGGCATTACGGGCATGACGGAAACTTTTTCGGCCCTGTGGCAAGGCAAACGCACCCGGCTCACCATTCGCATTGGCCAGCCGTTTGGACCTTACAGCGTAAACGGCCGTGGCCAAAAACGCCGCGAACAGCTAGATGCCATTGGGCACGACATTATGCAGCACATCGCTGCCCTGCTGCCACCAGAAGAACACGGCGTTTACGCAGCAGACCCGGCCCTCCGCGCCGCAGCCGAAGCGGTTGCCAACCATCCCTGGTATGCAGAGAGTGAGTTTTAAACGACCGTATGGCTGAATCGGTAATTGGGCAACTACCCAATTACGCAATGACGTTCAAAACAATTTCGCAGGAGAAAGAGATGACCTTTGATTTTGACACCGAAGTAAACAAATTTGGCATCAACAGCATCAAGTGGGAATTTATGTTTGATGCCGATCATAACGCGACGCATGGGGACCACGCCCATCCCAAGCACGGCAATGAGCGGATGCTGCCGATGTGGGTGGCCGATATGGATTTTCGCGTGCCGCCGCCGGTAATCGAGGCCGTGGTAGAGCGGGCCAAGCGGGGCGTGTTTGGCTACTGCATGCCTACGGATTCGTATTACGAAGCGGTGATTAACTGGTTTGCTCGGCGCTACGGCCGTTCCATTAAAAAAGAGTGGATCGTGATGACCCCGGGTGTGGTGCCCGCCCTTAACTTGATGATCCAAACCTACACCCAGCCCGGCGACAAAATCATCATCCAGCGACCAGTATATCATCCGTTTACCTTTGCCATCGAAAACAACGGGCGGGAGGTGGTGTCTAATTCACTGGTGTTGCAAAACGGCCGTTACCAGATGAACTTTGACGATTTGGCTGCCAAAGCCGCCGATCCGGCCGTAAAGATGCTCATCCTGTGCAGCCCGCACAATCCCATCAGCCGCGTCTGGAACCGCGAAGAACTCACTCGCCTGGGTGAAATCTGCCTGGAAAATGACGTTTTAGTTGTGTCTGATGAGATTCACTGCGACCTCATTTATAAAGATGTGACTTTTACCAGCTTTGCCAACATCAGTGAGCGCTTTGCCCAAAACAGCATCGTCTGCACCGCCCCCAGCAAAACATTCAATCTTGCTGGGCTGAAGCTGTCTAACATCATCATCCCCAACGAGGATCTGCGCACCCGGTTTACCCAAACACTGGCCTGCACCGGGTTGATGGGGACAAACACGTTTGGCGTGGTAGCTACTGAAGCGGCTTATAATTTTGGGGAAGATTGGTTAACGGCCGTTATGGCCTACATTGAAGGCAACTACAACTTTATGCGGGATTATTTGGCCGAACACCTGCCCCAGCTGCACCTGATGCCCGCCGAAGGCACCTACCTGGTCTGGCTCGATTGCCGTGCCCTGGAACTCACCCCAGAAGAGCGCAAAAAACTCATTTTTGAAGACGCTCACCTTTATCTGGACGAAGGTGAGATATTCGGCCCCGAAGGCGAGGGCTTTGAGCGGTTTAACCTGGCCTGTCCGCGCTCGCTGCTGGCGGAAGCGCTGGAGCGCCTGAAGACGGTAATCCGTCATCGGTAAACCGTGAACGGTAATCGGTAAACGGATAACCGATTACCGTTCACCGATTACCGAATACCAACTTATGAAAGTAACCCTGATCGCAACCGCCAAATTTGGCCTAGAAATGATTGTGAAGCAAGAAGTCCAGGCGCTGGGCTTCGACGAGATTGTGGTGTCAGACGGCCGTATCGAATTCAGTGCCAACATCACCGACATCCCCAAAGCCAACCTATGGCTGCGCGCCGCCGACCGCGTGCTGCTCAAAATCGCCGAGTTCCCTGCCCACACCTTCGACGATTTGTTTGAACAAACCACCGCCCTGCCCTGGGAGGATTGGATCACGCAGGATGGTCAATTCACCGTCAACGCCAAAACACACAAATCGGCACTAAAAAGTGCACGCAGCTGCCAATCCATTGTCAAAAAAGCAGTGGTGGAGCGGCTCAAATCTGCCTACCAACTCGACTGGTTTCCCGAAACTGGCGCGGCGTTCACCATTCAGCTGGCCCTGGTGCGCAACAGCGCCTTGCTCACCCTGGACACCTCCGGCGTGGGACTACACAAGCGTGGCTACCGCCAAGAAGCAGGCGAAGCACCCCTCAAAGAAACTTTTGCCGCCGGGCTAGTGCAGCTCAGCTTTTGGCAGCCAGACCGCCTGCTACTGGACCCGATGTGCGGCTCCGGCACCATTTTGATTGAAGCGGCACAGCTGGGACGCAACATCGCGCCCGGCCTGAACCGTGAATTTGCCGCCGAAGGCTGGCCCGCCATCCCCGCTGAGGCGTGGGCCGACGCCCGTCAGGAAGCGCAAAATGCCATCCTGCCCGGTGGCAACCTCCAGCTGCAAGGCAGCGACATCGATCCCGCCAGCATCGAGATCGCCCGCAGCAACGCCGCCAAAGCAGGCGTCGCCGAGGACATTGCCTTTGAAGTGAAGGATGTCAAGAAGCTGTGGATCGACCAGCAGTATGGCATGGTGATTACCAATCCACCCTACGGCATCCGCATGGCAGAATATCAAAACCTTAATGCCATTTACATTGCCCTCAACAAAATGTTCCGCAAAAAAGATGGTTGGTCAGTTTACGTACTGACCGCTGATGAGAAGTTCCCCGACTACTTCAAACGCGCTCGCCCCGACCGCGTCCGCAAGTTGTATAATGGCACCATTCAGACGAACTTTTACCAGTATTACGGCCGTAAACCACCAACGTAACTGGCATCGCCCAGGTGATTACGCATTGGCGCAAATTGCGCATACAGCTTTTTATCAGCGTCCCATTTTTGAAGGAGGATACCGTGGAGAATTTGCACCCCGACTTAGCCCGCATTCTCGTGCCAGAAGAGACAATTCAGGCGCATGTACAGGTATTGGCTCACCAAATCTCGCTCGATTATGCTGACAAAGGGCCTATCTATCTGATTGGCGTGCTGCGTGGCGCGTTTATCTTCTTGGCCGACCTGGCACGACATCTTACGGTGCCGCATGTGGTCGATTTCATGTCGGTGTCCAGCTACGGTAAATCCACGGAGTCTGGCGTGGTGCGCATTGTGCTGGACTTGCGCGAATCAATTGAGCGGAAAAATGTGATTATCGTTGAGGATATTGTGGACAGCGGCAAGACGCTCAGCTATTTGTACACCATGCTAGAAGGACGAAATCCGGCCTCATTGCGCACCTGCACATTGGTGCAAAAACCGAAAGAAGTCCAATTAGACGTCCCCATTGATTATCTTGGCTTCAAAATCCCGGATGTGTGGGTCGTGGGCTACGGTCTCGATTATGCCGACCGACACCGCACGCTGCCCTACATTGCCGAGCTAAAAGCATCTGTTTATACCTGAGTACAGACAAACATATTTTGTCGGATATGTAGCCGCGATTTCTTATCGCGCATCTGGAACGCAGTAAGAAACTGCGGCTACGGCTAACAATCCATATTTGTTTGTACTTAGAGGATTTGCGATGGCCCACGTTTCCCGAAAACTGTCTAACGCTTTTGAAGGTGCTTTGGCTGGCGGCGGCGATCCAGCTACCTCCCCACTCTATATTTTTGGCCCATTTTTAAAGCTCATTGTGGTGGCGGGTGTAGCCGAGGTTACCTTTGGGGCCAGCTTGTGGCTGGTGGTGCTTACCATTGCCATGGTGTCGGCTATGTACCGGCTGGTGATGGTTTGGGTAACCGACGGCAGTGGCGGCAGTGGCCTAAGCGAAGAAGAGTTCGGCAGTTGGGCGGTGAAGCTCAATGCAGGCATTACCTTTATTGAATACACGTTAACGTTTTTGGTGAGCATGGCCGCCCTGGTCACGTTTATCGCGGACCGATTCCCCGTCTTGAACGAACATTTTTTAGGCTTGCAAATCCGTGTGTTTGTGGCGATTGGCCTGAGCGTGCTGACAGGCTGGCTGGTGAACCGAGGCCCCAAGGTGGCAGCGGCGGCCTTTGGTCCGGCGACTGCGGCCGTTTTGCTGCTGCTATGGGTGATGGTCTTTTCAACAATTTGGCAGTATGGCTTTCAACTACCCACCATTGATTGGCAGGCGTTTACCGCGCCCTACATTGGTTTTACCTTTGGCGGGTTTGCCCGCATTTTGGCGGTGATGACGGGCATTGAGGTATTTGCCAATTTGGTAGCCGCCTACGATGGGCCACCAGCACAAAAAAGTCGTAAGGCGTTTGGCAGTTTGTTGATCATTATGGGAACAACGGCCGTTGCCATGCTCGTCGTCGGTCCCATAATTTACCAACTGGCTGACCCCCTTAATCCAGAGGTTTCTGTCTTCACCCAAACAATGGACCAATTGCTGCCAACGCCGCTGCCGTTTATTGGCACATTGGTTGGTGTTGCCGTGCTGCTCTCCGCTTCGGCGGCCAGTGCTCAAGGGCTGCAAAATCTGTTTGTTGGTCTGCGCTTTCGCCACTACCTGCCCAAATTCATGGGCAAGCGCAATCAATTTGGCGTTGCCGATAAGCCGGTTTGGTTAGAAGTTGGGCTGGCAATTGTGTGTTTTATCGCCTTTGGTACCCATGAAGAAACGTACCTGGCTATCTACGCCGCTGGAGTTTTTATATTACTCAGCATGACGGGCTGGGCCGCCAGCAAGCGGCTGCTGCGTCAGCTTCGCCATACTTTTTCTGTTGAGCAAACGGCCGTTTTGTTAGGCACCATTCTCGCTTCATTCCTCACGACAGGGGCTACGATAATCATTTTTGAAGAAAGATTCTTGGAAGGTGCCTGGACATATCTGCTCTTTTTGCCACTGCTTTACGCTATTTTTAGTTATTTTCGCCAACACCTGGGTGAACCAACTGCCATTGAGGAGCGTTTGGGGCATCTTATTGCCGGTGGTTCTGCCCTAGCCACGCCAGATATGGGGCAAGGGTTTGCGGAAGTCCACCCGCCCAGGCACATTCTGGTTCCGCTGGATGGATCGACTCTGGCAGAGATGGCGCTGCCGGTGGCTACTCAGTTTGCCAATCAATTCAAGACGCCTATCACGCTCTTTTCTGTCGCCGAAACATCAACCAAAGCGTCACAAAAAGCGTACCTGGATAATCTGGCTACCCGCTGGCAAAATGGCGCACAGCCCATCCAAACCGATTGCCAATCGGGGCCCATTGCGGCTACCATCCAACTAACGGCCGTTGCCCAAAACGCCGATCTGATCATCATGTCTACACACGGCCGTTCCGGGGTGCAACGGCTGCTGTTGGGCAGCGTTGCTGGGCAGCTGGTACAGCAGCTGACGCGGCCTGTGTTGCTGCTTCGCGGAGGGGAAGAAACGGCCGTACTAACCCAATTCCAAAAAATCCTGGTGACACTCGATGGCTCCAAATACGCCGAGCGTGTTTTGCCCTACATGCTGCCCATCGCCCAACAATTTGGCAGCCAACTTCTGCTCCTCACCGTGCCCCAACCCAACGCCCAGGAAACATTGGGGTTAAAAATGAACCATTACCTGGAAAGTATGGTTGATTTTTGCCAAAAACAAGGCGTCGTGGCGCAAGCACATTACACGGGTCGCGATCCAGCCGGCACCGTGATTCAACTCAGCCAACAAGAAAACGTCGATCTCATCATGCTAGCCACGCATGGGCGAGGTGGCTGGCAGCGTTTACTGCTGGGCAGCGTCGCCGATGATGTTGTTCGGCAGGCCAGCTGCCCGGTCTTTCTGGTTCCCATTCAAGAGAAACGACCTTTACACAGGCAGTTTCCACTGCACCGGCAGCGCTTCTAACGTGCGGAAGCCGGGGCTAAACCGCCAGCGCAGCTCGCTAAACGGGATGCTCATCTGAATATTGGGCAGCCGTTCCAGCAACGTATTAAGCGCAATTTCTGTTTCTAAACGAGCCAGCGGTGCGCCCAGGCAGTAATGCGCCCCCTTGCCAAAGCTGAGGTGCGGGTTGGCCTCACGCGTCACGTCCAGCTTTTCCGGATCAGAAAACTTTTCAGGATCATGGTTAGCCGCCGCTAAAATGGGAATCACCAGGGACCCTTTGGGCAAGAATTGGTCGCCCAAGGTTACGTCCTCAGCCACCCAGCGATTGAATGCTCGCTCCACAGAATTATCGTAGCGCAGGAACTCTTCAACGGCCGTTTTCATCAACCCTGGTTCCTTTTTCAACAGATCCAACTGATCCGGGTGCTGCCACAAAGCCACCATCGCGTTGGCAATCAGGCTCACCGTTGTCTCGTGCCCGGCAATAATGAGCAGAAAGAGCATGGCAAACAATTCTGACTGGCTAAAGCTGTCGCCATCGGCCTCCGCCTGCAAGAGAGCCGAAAGTAAATCGTCGCCCGGCGTCTCGCGTCGCTGCTCAAACAGATTATTCAAATAAGCCATAAATGCCTGCATGAGCTGCATAAATTCCGCCAGGCTCTCGTCATCCAGCGAAGGGGTAAGTGCTGCGTTGGACCACACCTTGAACTTGTCCCGATCCTCTACCGGAATCCCCAACATTTCGGCAATGACGATGGTCGGCAGGTGAAATGAGTAGTCGGCAATCAGGTCCATTTGGCCCTGGCTGGCGACATCATCCAACAACGCATTGGCAATGGCCTGGATGCGTGGGCGCAGGGCTTGCACGCGCCGGGGGGTAAACGCCTGGCTGACCAGGGTGCGCAACCGGCGGTGATCGTCCCAATCTTTGTTGAGCATATGGTCAGACATCATCGCTTCCAGTGGCGAAGGCTGGTACACCTGCTCTGGTGGCAGAGCATTGCGCGCCTCGCGCACAAAATGTTTGTCGTCGCGCAGCACCTGCTCCACCTCGTCGTAGCTGGTCACAAACCAGATCATCGTTTCGCCGTCGATGCCGGGTTGGCAGTGGACGGGATCGTCCTGCCGCATTTTGGCGAAAAGTTCGTAGGCGTTTGTTTTGGCCTCGTGAGTGTACAGTTCATATTTGCGTTCAACTGCCATTTGATTGCCCCTTCTTTTCTTTATCCGTAGATTTCCCAGATTACCCAGATTTTCCTCTTTGCGAGGAGTAGGCATCCTCAGATGCCGGTCGCATTTGAGAATGCTCCCTCCTCGATTTGGCAAAAAACAAAACCGGAAACGGCCGTTTCCGACCATTTCCGGTTTATTGTAACAATTAATTTGGGCAGCGGAACGTTTATTAAGCTGTGGCCAAGGCCCCACCCTGCCGGGCACGTCGCGTCAACAAGGCAATAATACCTACGACCAGCAGAATAATACCAATAAGAATCGCCACATCGGGAGCGATGTCACCAAAGCTGGCCCCCTTTTGCGTCACCTCCATAATCGGACCGATGATGTAATAGGTGGGGAAGATACGCCCAACCCATTCTGGCAGCGTAGGGAACAAGTAGACAATTGCGGGCGCGTAAAGGAAGATGCCAATTCCCTTGATGGTGGCAAACAGCGAATTAATGTCCTTCAACAGCATTCCCATCAGAATGCCAAAAGCAGACGCCAGCGCCCCGCCCAGGGTCAGCAGCACTACCAGCAGCAGCGGCTGGCTGCCAAAAGCGCGGTTCATAGCCAACGTCACCACCCCCATCACCACACCAATGATGACCCCCAGCAACCCTTTAGCCAGATACACTTCACCTATCGAGGTAGGCGTGGTTGTGAGCGCCGTTAGGGTGCGCTTCATCTTTTCATTTACCAGCGAGGTGGCGGGCACCATAATGCCGCCAATCATCATGGTAATGAGCACCACAAAAGGCAGCAGACGATCTTGCCAGGGAACGGCCGTTTCATCCCCCAATGTCGTCGCGATAATTTCCACCGGCTTTTCCTGCCCGGCAATGGTACGAATCCAAACGGCGATGGAGGTGCCCAAAATGGCGCGATCTTGCAGCAAACTTTCGCCCCAAATGTACGCTTCTATTGCGACGCTGTCGCCAGTTTGAACGGCCGTATCAAACGTCTCCGGCAGCGTCAGCCCCACATCCACCGCGCCAGCCAGCACCGCCTCGCGCAGCGCTTCGTCCGATTCATACTCATTCACAATGATTGAGTCTACCTCTTTGGCCTGTGTCACCAACCGAGAACTACCCGCATCGGCCACGCCCAGCTTTGGCTTGCCAGAAAAGAAGGTGCCAAACAGCAACGTGAGCACCAGGGTAAACACAATCGGCACCACCAGGGCAAAAATGAACATGAAATTGCGCGGGCCACGCACAAACTCTTTGCCCAATAACACACCTACACGTCGTAAACTCATTGGAATTTCCTCCGCAATACCACAATTCCCATCCCCATAAAGACCAGAGCAAAGGCCGCCAAAATTAGCAAATTTGATCCCGCATCTGCCCAGCCCAGGTTAAAGTTAACCGCCTGGTACACCGTATCAATCAAATAATAGGAAGGAAGCACTTTTACCCAATTGGTGGTCAGACCGGGCAGCAGCAAGCTAATCGCAGGCAGGCTTAACAGCAAGATAATAGGCACGCCCCAGGACATCACCGACATGAGGTCGGTTGCGACGGAAGCTAGCAAAAAGCCCAGCCCGGTGACCAGCAGCGATCCTAGCAGCAGCGCCACAATGATGAGCAGCGGCTGCTGACTTAAACCACCCGTCACAGCCATGAGCACCACAGCCTGGAAAAAGGCCAAACCAACGCCAACCGTGCCTTTGGCTACAAACAGCCCTTCCATGCGCATGGGGGTGATGAGCAAGGCTTGCAGCGTGCCTGCTTCAATTTCGCCACTGATGAGGCTGGCTAACCCCAGCGTCTCCATAGTGAGGATGAGCACGGCAAAAAGCGGCAGCATCTTTTCCCGCTGGGGAATCTGGTTCCCAGCCCGATCAACGCCCAAAATCTCTTCATTCACCTCAATGTTGAGCCTCTGCCCACTCAGGTTATAGCCAATTTCTTCAAAGAAGATGACGTACACTTCTTTGAGCTCTTCGGGGAATTCGGGGCTAAAGTAAAGTTCGATTTTCCCTTGTTCGCCACTGGCCAAGGCTTGATTAAGCGATTCTGGAATGATCACACCGACGGCATACTCGTTGTCGGTAACGGCCGTTTCCAGCGCCGCCTTCGACTCCATATTTTTCAGCACTACCCCTTCATCTCCCATGGAATCAGCAAATTGCTGGGGCAACGCAGGGGCAAAGATGGCCATCTCTATCGTTTCGTCTACGGTAGACGGCATGGCAAAGTAGATGCCTGCGTAGGCCACTAGCGCCAGACCTGTAATCAGGGCAAAAAATTGGTTGCTAAAAAAGACCTTAATATCTTTTTGAATCAAAGCACGAATGATACGGCCGTTCATACCAAGCTCCGTCCAGTAATTTGGATGAAAATATCTTCCAAGGTCGCCTCTTCACTGTGCAGGGTGACCACTTTTTCGTTGGCAAACAGGTCAGCAACGGCCGTCCCCGTGTTGGCTTCGTCCAGAGTAATTTCGCGGGTTTCTAAACGGCCGTCCGCCAATTCTACTTCCGCCATAATCGCCCGCTTGCCATACTGCTGCTTCAGCTTATGTGGTGTGTCCAGAGCCACAATCTTGCCCTGGTTGATAAACGCCACCCGGTCAGACAATTTATCCGCCTCCAGCATGTCGTGCGTCGTCAGGAAAACCGTCGTGCCCCGCGCCTGCTCCTCTTTAATGATGTTGCGAATCGTCTCTGAGGAAACCGGGTCCAATCCATCCGTTGGCTCATCTAAAAAGAGGATGCGCGGCTGGTTAATGAGCGCACGGGCCACCATGAGGCGCTGCTTCATTCCTTTGGAATAGGTTTGCACCTTGTCCTTGCCGCGCCCGTCTAGCCCAACGCGCGTCAATAGCGCTTCGGCATCGGCATTGCTGCCATAAAGGCTGGCAAACAGCTTCAGGTTATCCAGGGCACTCATCTGCTCATACAGATTGGTGTTTTCAAAACAGACCCCAATTTGGGCCTGGACTTGCTTGGTCTTTTTTGCAATATCCAATCCAAGTAAAGTCGCTTTGCCTGTTTTGGGCAGCAATTGCCCCGTTAGCATCTTAACAGTGGTAGATTTACCCGCACCGTTTGGTCCCAGGAAACCCAAAATTTCACCCTCGGCTACCTGAAAGTTGATATGATCAACGGCCGTTAGCTCCCCATATTGATACGTTAAGCTATCTGCCTCAATCGCCAAATTATTCATCGCCACTCCTTAAAAAAGAAAAGTTGATAGTAAATCGTGGCTTGTGGCTAGTTATCACACTAACCACCAGCCACCAGTCACTAGCCGCTCACCACATTCTTCGCCAACCCATTGCGCATAAAATCAATCATATAATTCAAGTTCTGTTCCATCTCCACCGGATCATCTAGATTGGCAAAATCAGCCACCTGGTTAAACATATAGCCAATCATCTGCTTAATAAACGCCAGCGGAAAATCCTCCCGAAATTCACCACGCGCATATGCCGCCTCAATCAGCTGCCCTATCACTTCATTGTCCTGAAAGTTGTACCGAGCCATCGCTTTTTCATAGATGGGGGTGCCCTTTTCACGCAAAAAAGCCTGACTTAACTGATAAATTTCTGGATATTCCGTGGCAAAGGCCAGGCCATACTGAATTTGCGTTTTGAACAAGTTAAAAATATCTGTTGACGCATCCACCAGGAGATTGTGGTTGGCAAAATATGCCAGCTTTTTTTCAATTCCCAGTTCCATCAGCGCAAAATACAGACCTTCCTTGTTTTTAAAATGGTAATAAAACTGCCCTTTGCTCATACCGGCTTTGTCTAAAATGCGATTAATTGACGCCAGCTCGTAACCGTAGGTATTAAATTCTGCCAAGGCTGCATCTAATAATTTTTGCTTGTGTTCAAAGGACTTCGTAAAACTCATGCACCCGCCTTTTTTAATCCAAATTGTCCATACCAGAATATTAGACTAACAAGTCTAGACTGTCAAGTCCACAAAAGGATTATTGATTTTTGCGCCCCCATGAAGCCCTGGGTAAACTTCAGGCAACGGGCATCTCGTGCCCCAAATATTTACACAAATTCATACTTTCGAGTGCGTCTGCACTCAGCCAACATCCATTAGGAGGGATGTGATGACAAAAAGAGTTGTGTACCTTTTGGCTACGGCCGTTTTCCCCCTGCTTATTCTCTGGGCCACCCTGGCTCCTCGCTCCAGTGCTATCAGCAATTCCGTGCTTATTGACGCCGTTTTGTACGACGGCTTTGAGAATCTTGATGCTGATGAGGCAGTTCGTTTGATCAATGTGTCGGGAACGGCCGTTGACATCAGCAACTGGCGGCTCAACGACGATGAAGACACCAGCTTTGCCACCATTCCTGGTGGCGTCACGCTGGCAGCGGGAGAAACAATCTGGCTGGCGAACGACACCGCCAGCTTCACCCGTCAGTTTGGCTTTGCCCCTGATTATGTACCCGATGGTACCTGGCCTGGTTTCAGCAACACAGGGGATGAAGTTATTCTTTCTGATGATGTAGGCACGGTTGTAGATGCACTTGTTTATGAAGGAGGCAGCACTACCATCACGGGCTGGAGCGGAACGGCCGTAAATCCTTACACCGTCAGCTCGGTTTTTGGGGCCGAAGGGCAAATTCTGTACCGGATGCGCAACCAAAGCAGCGGGCTGCCCGTGCCAGACACAGACACGGCAGCCGATTGGGCGCAAAGTGCGGGAGATGTGATAAACGGCCGTAAAGTCCTCTACCCCGGTTGGGATCTGGACACCTATTTCCAAACCGCCAAGTTTACTCAATCCGGCACGCTTACCGTCGCCATTGCCCCAGACAACGCCTACGAAACCCTCAAGCTACACCTGGACGCCGCCCAAACCAGCATCGCCATCGAGAGCCTGACATTTGAAAACGTGGCCATCGCCAACGACCTGATTGCTGCCCTGAACCGGGGTGTGGCTGTGACCATTTTGCTGGAAGGCGCCCCCATTGGCGGTGTGCCCGACCAAGAGAAATATATCTGCCAACAAATCGAAGCCGCTGGCGGCGAATGCTGGTTCATGATCAGCGACGACGCCAATGACATCAATGACCGCTATCGTTTCCTCCATGCCAAATTTATCCTCATCGATGGCCAGCAGGTCATCATCAGCAGCGAAAACCTCAGTCCCAATTCCCTGCCCAATGATAACAAAGCGGACGGGACCTGGGGACGGCGCGGTGTGGTTCTGGTCACCGATGCACCTGGCGTGGTGGCCCATGTCCAAAGCCTGTTCGATGTCGATTTTGACCCAACCAATCACGTAGACATCACCGGAACCACTTTCATCGGAGGGCCTCCGGTTGGCTTTATGCCCAATTTAGAAACAGGCGGCATCACTTATACCGTGCGGTTTCCGAATGCGGCCGTTTTCAGCGGCAATTTTGGGTACGAACTGGTCCACTCACCAGAAAACAGCCTGCGCGACACCGATTCGCTGCTGGGATTGGTGGGGCAAGCCGGGTCTGGGGATGTGGTATTGGTGGAGCAATTGGATGAACGCCCGTATTGGGGCGCATCCTCCTCAAATCCGACCGACGACCCCAGCCCGCGCGTCGAAGCGTACATCGCTGCCGCCCGCCGGGGTGCCTCCGTGCAAATCCTGCTGGACAGCCTGTTTGACGATGGCGACGCCACCAGCAACACGGCCACCTGCGCCTACGTCAACGGCATCGCCAAAGCCGAATCACTTGAACTGGCCTGCAAAACCGGCAATCCGGCCGGATTGGGCATTCACAACAAAATGGTGCTGGTGCAAATTAACGGACAAGGCTACCTGCACGTGGGCAGCCTCAACGGCAGTGAGCAATCCAGCAAAGGCAATCGGGAGCTGGCGCTGCAAGTACAATCCAACGCCGCTTACGCCTACCTGGCAGACATGTTCCAGCGGGATTGGGGGGCAACCATCTACCTGCCCATCTTGCTAAACAATTACATCGGGCCAGCTACCTACGTCCTCATCAGCGAAGTGCTGTACGACCCCACAGACTCCGAAGCCCGCGAATTCATCGAACTGGTGAACCCCACGGGCGCGGCCATTGATCTGAGTAATTACAGTTTGGGAGATGCCGTGAATCCCAGCGACTTTGAAGATGTGCGGCGTTTTCCGCCGGGCACCACCATTGCCCCAGGCGGCACCCTCGTGGTGGCAACGGCTGCCACGGAATTCTCCATCGCCCATAACTTCAAACCAGATTTTGAGATTTTGGCCACGGATGCGGCCGTTCCCAACCTCATAGACGATCCCAATTGGGGTGACCCGGCAACCTTTTTGCAGCTGGGCAACAATGGCGATGAAGTCATTTTGCGCAATCCCAGCAATCAGGTAGTGGATGTGGTCACCTACGGCACCGGCAGCTATCCTGGCGTGGTCGCTTGTGCCACCGTCACCACGCTCAACACCAGCCTGGAACGCTTTCCTTACAACCGCGACACCGACGATTGTTCTGCCGATTTTCGGGAATGGGCCTTTCCCAATCCGGGCACGCTGCCGTAATCCTTTTTGAATTGTGAATGCGATCGATTTTCCCGGAAACTGTTTTCCAGCACCTTACTGATTTGAGCAGTTTCCGGGATAATGAGGGATTTATTGCTGCACCTGGCGCTTGAAAACCACACCTTCGCTGTCTGGCAAGGTGAGGGGCTGGCGGTCGCCGCCGCGAGGCCGGGCGTTTTGAGTGCCAGCTGCCAACCGTCTGCTGCCAAACTATCCAGTGGCAAATCGGTAGGAATGATTGTTAGGGTCAGGGAACAAGCCCACGACCAAAACACCTCAAACATAAGATCCATATTGCCAAACACCTAAAATTGCGCTATGACTATTATATGCCACACAAAATTTGGACAAATTGCCCAAAAACCTTGACATCAATTCGTCCCTATTGTATATTAGGCTCTATGGAACCGGTTCCAAAGTTCCATATCAGTAGGAAGAAGGGCTTCAAATCATTTTAGTAACAATCCTCAATACAAAATACATTCTTAAACCTTAAGCAAAGGAAGTCTGATGGCCAGCATTACCATCAGGGACGTCGCTAAAAAAGCAGGAGTTGGTGTCGGGACAGTTTCCCGGGTACTCAATCGTAATCCTGCCGTTCGAGAAACGACGCGACTGAAGGTTTTAGCCGCAATTGAAGAGCTAGAGTTTACACCCAGCCCCATTGCCCGCCGCCTGTCCCTTGGCAAAACAATGACGGTGGCCGTCATCGCACCATTTTTCGTCCGAGCATCCTATGTCGAACGGTTCCGTGGTCTTGATAAGGTTCTTGCCGAAAGCGAATATGATTTTGTGCTGTACAATGTAGAAACCACCGCCAGACGAGACCATTATTTTCGGGAACTTGCCCGTAATGATCGGGTTGATGGCTTGCTCATCATGTCCTTAGCGCCCACAGATCATACGGCCGACAGCTTCATCAATGCTGGCATTCCCACGGTACTTGTTGATGCCACCCATCCTCGCCTGAGTCACATTATCATTGATGATTTTGCCGGTGGTTACAAAGCAACCAAACATCTCATTGACCTTGGGCACCGCAAAATTGCTTACCTGAGCGATCACATGCACGAAAACCCTTTTAATTTTCAGCCAGTCATCGACCGTTATAACGGATACCGAAAAGCATTGGCAGAGGCTGATATTCCATTCCATCCGGAATATCATCGCCAGGGTGAACTTTCTCGTCGTGCCGCCAAAAAATTGGCTCGCGATCTGCTTACCTTACCTGATCCGCCCACCGCTATTTTCGCTTACTCAGACACACAAGCCTTTGGCGTTCTGAGGGCAGCTGAAGAACTGGGCATTGCTGTACCAGATGATGTTTCTGTCATCGGCTATGATGATATTGAGATCACCGAATATCTTCACTTAACAACCATACGACAGGAGTTATTTCAATCGGGCCAGCGTGGTGCCAAGCTGCTTTTAGAAGAAATCAACAATCCGGCCGCCCAACCCCAAAAAATCATCTTGCCAACCGAACTCATTCAACGAAGAACAACGGCAAAAGCCAAATATTCTTGAAATATTTATTCGCTATCATCGAGATTTATTCAATGAAAAACTGGAAAAACGATTAAATAAGGAGGAACGTCTATAGCAAGATTAAAAAAAATAGCAAGATACGTTAAATTGTTTTTTACATTGGTTTAAACACAACATCCGAGGAGGACAAGAAATATGTTGAACCAAAAATCTTTTAAATTGCTGGCAATTTTGCTAGCTCTCATGCTGGTACTGGCTGCCTGTGGTGGCGGTGGTGACGAGACCGACACAACAGAAGAGACTGACAGCGGCGACACCGCTGCCGACACTAGCACAGATACTGAAGACATGGCTACTGAAGACATGGCTACTGAAGATATGGCAGATGGGGAAATTGTCCTGCGTATTTTCGGTGGCAATGTCGGTCAGGAAAAAGAAATGACCCAAGCTGTTGCCGACCGGTTCATGGAAGCAAATCCTGGCATCACCGTCGAAGTAGTTGATACCCCTGACTTTGTTGAAGATCGTCTGGGCGTCTACCTGCAACTCTTTGAAGCACAATCCCCCGAAGGCGATGTCTTCCAGATTGACGTGATCTGGCCTGGTGACCTGGCTGAGCATTTCGTTGACCTGAACGAATACGGCGCCGCTGACGTAGCTGGCGACCATTTCGATGCCATCGTCCAAAACAACACTGTTGACGGCAAACTGATTGCTATCCCGTGGTTCACCGATGCTGGTTTGCTTTACTATCGTTCCGACCTGCTGGAAAAATATGGCTACGACGGCCCGCCCGCCACCTGGGACGATCTGGAAGAAATGGCTACGACCATTCAAGACGGCGAACGCGCCGAAGGTAATCAAGACTTCTGGGGTTATGTCTGGCAGGGAAACGCCTATGAAGGTCTGACCTGCGACGCTTTGGAATGGATCGCCTCCAACGACGGTGGCTCCATTGTTGAACCCGATGGTACCATCAGCATCAACAACCCCGAAGCTGCCGCTATTGTTGACCAGGCCGCTGGCTGGGTTGGCACCATATCCCCCGAAGGCGTCACTGCATTTGGTGAAGAAGATGCTCGTAACATGTGGCAAGCTGGCAACGCTGCCTTCATGCGCAACTGGCCCTATGCTTACTCCTTGGGTAATGCAGAAGACAGTGTCATCGCTGGTCTGTTTGATGTTTCTCCGCTACCGGCCGGCGACTCGGGTTCTGGTGCCGCTACCCTGGGTGGCTGGCAGTTGGCTGTTTCCAAATACAGCGAACATCCCGAAGAAGCCGCTAAATTGGCGCTGTTCATGGCCTCCTACGACGAACAAAAGTATCGCGCTATTGAAGGTAGCTTGAACCCCACCATCAAAGCTTTGTACGATGATCCGGATGTATTGGAAGCTGCACCATTCTTTGGCAGTCTGTACGACGTGTTTGTCAACGCTGTCGCCCGTCCGTCTACGGCTACGGCACCCCGATATTCAGACGTCTCTGCTGCTTTCTTCAATTCAGTTCACTCTGTCTTGACGGGCGAGCAGGATGCCTCTACGGCCTTTGAAGTGCTAGAACTCGATCTGGCCGACATCATCGAACAGTAATCAACTCCTTAGGCACATGATTGGCTAGACCAACATGTGCAACAAGAGGCGAGAGAGTCATTCTCTCGCCTCTTGATTATTCTTAGTGTTCTTGAAGAGTAAGGAGGAAAAGCATGAGTGCAACAGCAGCACAAAAACCCAAAAAGCCGGAGAGCAGTCTGGCTAAGCGAGAATCGCGACTTGCTTACTATTTGTTAACGCCCACTTTGTTAGTTTTATTTCTCTTAGCATTTTATCCACTTGGTACTGTGTTTTACAACAGCATGACAAATCGAGTGTTTGCTAGCACGCAAGAAGTAGAATTTGTGGGGTTTGAGAATTTCAGGAATCTGTTGAGTGTCACTGCTCGACAGTTGGAGCCTGAAGTAGATGATGCCGGAAACACGGTGATGGACCCTGATACGGGCGACGTTCAATATCAGCCAGCAGTTCGTGTTCTGCCACGTGAACCACGTCGTTATCGGGAGTTGGGACAGTTTAGCTTGTTTGGCAACCGGTACGTGTTAGGCGCAACGGATCCTGAGTTTATTCTTTCAATTGGCGATTCATTAAGGTTCACCTTTATTTCGGTTGTCATTGAGACAATACTTGGCCTCGGCATTGCCATGGTAGTGAACTCGAAATTCCGGGGACGAGGAATGATGCGTGTGTTTATGCTGGTGCCGTGGGTGATTCCTACGGCCGTTTCCTCACGCATGTGGGAATGGATGTTCTCCTCTTCACGTGTAGGTTTAATCAATGTCGTTTTCCAAAAGCTGAGCCTGGGCAATGGTCAGATTCCCTTCCTGGCAAGTGAAACCTGGCAGGTTCCCGCTATGATCATCATTGACGTCTGGAAAACCACACCCTTTATGGCTTTGCTTTTGTTGGCTGGTTTACAGATCATCTCCAAGGATTTATACGAAGCAGCCGATGTGGATGGCGCCAGCAAGTTGCGCCAATTTTGGTCCATCACGCTGCCACTTTTGCGCCCCACCATCGCCGTAGCGCTGGTATTCCGCACCCTGGATGCGGTTCGCGTCTTTGACCTCTTCCAAATTGTTCTGGCCCAAAAGCGGTATTCTATGGCCAGCTACGCCTACTATGAACTCATCAATGGCCAACGAATGGGATATTCCTCTGCTGCCAGTGTGATCATTTTTGTGGTCATTACAGTCTTCGCCATAGGCTACATTAGATTATTAGGAGTGGACAGTGACTAAACAAACCCAAAAAATCATTAGCCGTATTCTTTTTTACGCCGTCCTACTTATAGTAGCCATTTATTTGCTGTTCCCTTTTTATTGGGCTCTAAACTCCTCGTTTAAAACTGAGAATCAGCTCCAGATGACACCGGCTACATTTGTACCACGCGATCCAACCACCAATGAGGTAGCGTTTTCACTGAATAACTATAAAGGGGTGTTTCAAAATAAGGATTTTGGTCGAGGTTTGATAAACAGTACCATTGTGGCTGTTTCCACCACCGTCCTGTCATTAGTCGTGGGGGCATTCGCCGCTTTTGCCCTGGGTAAGCTGCGCTTTAGGGGCAGGACCCCCTCGCTTTATCTAATCCTGTCCATGACTATGTTTCCCCAGGTTGCTGTGTTAACGGGGCTTTATGCCGTCATTCGCCAATTAGAACTCCCGGCTATACCCAGCATGATCCTCTCTTACATGTTGTTTACGTTGCCTTTCACGACCTGGGTTATGACTTCCTTTTTCAAAGAGTTACCCTCTGAATTAATGCAGTCAGCGCAAGTAGATGGCGCAACACCATTCCAGACTTTCTACAAAATTCTACTGCCACTAACCTTGCCCGCCCTGGTAACAACAGGGTTGCTAGCCTTTATCTCAGCCTGGAATGAGTATCTCTTTGCGCTGACCTTTACCACTATTGAATCAAGTGCGCGCACAGTTCCGGTAGTGATGGCATTGTTTACCGGGCAGATTTCACGCCAAGAGCCGTTTGGCGAAATTATGGCAGCGGCGATTTTGGTAACAATTCCGCTGCTCATTCTCGTCCTTGTCTTCCAGCAAAAGATTGTGGAAGGTTTAACAGCTGGTGCAGTAAAAGGTTAATTTTATTAAGGCAGCATGCGTTTTGCCCTGGCTAGCAAGATTAATTATTGGGTAAATCTTCCAACGCTGTAACCGGATTAAAAGATAGCAAGGGGCCTGGAATCCAACCTTCATTGGGTTTTGGTGCCCCTTCTATTTTTACCAGGTAATAGTCCAACACAGGGTTTTGCTGGTAAAGAATTACCGTTACGGGTGTGCCGTGGGGTGCCTCAGCGGTAATACTCAGACGGGAGTGGCTATCGTAGAGAAACAGTGTAGGCTGGATAAGTTCACCTTCGTAAATGCCGTTTAACCAGGCGTTACCATCCCCACCCCACTGTGTTGGGATGCCGCATTGATTGGGATCAGGATTATCGGGGAAGGGCAAGGGTGGCACGTTTGGGTCGCGATTGGCCTCAATCCAGGCGCTGCTGGTGGCTTGGGCAGATAATTGGATGGTGGGTTCTGGGGAAACGGCCGTATCCACCTCACCACCTGCAGAGGCACAAGCCTGCAAACAAAAGCAAACAAAAGCACAGAATATGATTAATCGTTTTTTTCCCAGCATGTCGTTTTTATTTCTCGATTCTATAAAATAGAATTTGCAGCTTTGACTGATAACAATACCATACAACATTTTTCAACGAAGCTTTGTAAGGTGTCCTGCAAAACTCATTTCCAAAACAGAATTGGAGTCTAAATATTTAAATGAAAACCTACCATCCTGATGGCACACGCAAACTAAAATGGTGGCAGACGGCCGTTTTCTACCAAATCTACCCCCGCAGCTTCCAGGACAGTGATGGCGACGGCATCGGCGACTTGCAAGGCATCATCGATCGGCTTGATTACCTGGTAGACCTCGGCATCGACGCCATCTGGATTTCCCCCATTTTTCCCAGCCCCATGGCCGACTTCGGCTACGATGTGTCTGACTACTGCGACATCCACCCCATGTTTGGCGACATAGAGACCTTCGACCGCCTGCTGGACGAAGCGCACCAGCGGAACCTCAAAATCATCCTCGACTTTGTGCCCAACCACTCCTCCAACCAGCATCCCTGGTTTCTGGAATCCCGCAGTTCCCGCAACAATCCAAAACGAGACTGGTACATCTGGCGAGAAGCCAAAGAAGATGGCTCTGTACCCAACAATTGGCTTTCCATGTTTGGCGGTTCCGCTTGGACTTGGGATGAAAAGACCCAGCAATATTACCTGCACAGCTTTTTACCCGAACAGCCAGACCTCAACTGGCGCAATCCCGAAGTGGTAGACGCCATGCACAATGCCCTCCGCTTCTGGCTCAAACGCGGCGTCGATGGGTTTCGCGTCGATGCCATTATCTGCCTCATCAAGCACGACTCGTTCCAGGACAATCCGCCCGTGGAACCAGGCAGCTACTGGGAACGGTGGGGACATCAGTTTGAGCCACGCTACACCGTCAACCAGCCAGAAATGTTTGAGCACGTCCGCCTGATGCGCCGCGTTTTTGACGAATTTGAGGCGCGGGTACACATCGGCGAAACGGGCACGGTAGATGTAGCCGGACTGATTCCCTACTACGGCCAGCCGCTCGATGGCTACGACATTCCCTTCAACTTTAAACTGCTCCACGCCGATTGGCACGCACCCACGGTTCGTTCAATCATCGAAGATTACTATAATATCTTGCCCGCTGGCGGCTGGCCTAACTTTGTCTATGGCAACCACGACATTCACCGCTTTGCCACCCGCTACGGCTATGAAAACCATCGCTCCGTAGCCATGCTGCTGCTCACGCTCTGGGGCATTCCCACGCTGTATTACGGTGATGAATTAGGCATGGAAAATGTGTTTATCCCCGTCGAGCAGCGCATCGACCCCTGGGGCATCAGCATGCCCGAAGGCGATTTTGGCCGCGACCCGGAGCGCACGCCAATGCAGTGGGACAGTTCGCCCAATGCCGGTTTTACCAGCGGCGAGCCGTGGCTGCCCCTGGCCGACAATTACGAGGAAAGCAACGTAGCCAGCCAATTGGTAGATGGGCAATCGACCCTCAATTTTTACAAAACCCTGCTCAGCCTGCGCCGCAGCCGCCCCGCGCTGCACAACGGCGCGTTTACCTTTGTCGATGGTCTGGGCGACGACCTGCTAGCATACTTGCGTGAAGCTGATGGCCAACGCCTCTTGGTCTGCATTAATTTTGGCGCTGAGGAACAAACCATTGACCTGAGTCTTTTGGCTTACGAGGCAGAAACATTGCTTTCCACCCATTTCACAACACTAAGCGGTACGATCTTCACCCTGCTACCTCATGAAAGCATCTTGCTCCAACTTAACCACAGGAATGACCACCATGAATGACCCTGCTGCTGATTGTTTTCTTCTCACGATAACGTTACTTTATTCGTGGCCTGCAGGCCGGTTCTGTAAAAGGATAGAAAGTTTCATTTCTTCTCCTGATTAAAGTTTACATAATGGGCGCTTTTCTTTAGGATTAAGTGACGTGCTCTTTCATTTTTTCAAAAAAGGAACTGTAGATGAGCATTTTGAAATTTCCAGAAAATTTTATCTGGGGTGTTGCAACCTCAGCCTACCAAATTGAAGGGGCCTGGAATGAAGACGGCCGTTCCCCATCCCATTGGGACACCTTTGCCCACACCCCTGGCAAAACACGCAATGGCGAAAGTGGCGACGTGGCCTGTGACCATTACCATCGCTGGCCAGAAGATATTGCACTGATGGCCTCATTGGGCATTCAAGCGTACCGCTTTTCAGTAAGCTGGCCGCGCATTTTGCCCACGGGTGGCAGCCAGGTAAACCAGAAGGGGCTGGATTTTTATGACAAGTTGGTGGATGGTCTGCTGGAAAAAGGGATACGGCCGTTCATCACCCTCTACCATTGGGAACTGCCGCAAACCTTGCAAGATTTAGGTGGCTGGCCAGAGCGCGAGGTGGTTGACCATTTTGTAGCGCTGGCTGATGTCGTCAGCCGCCGCCTGGGTGACCGGGTAAAGGATTGGATAACTCACAACGAACCGTGGTGTACCAGCATGTTGGGCCATCAGATAGGACAGCATGCCCCCGGCTGGCAAGATTGGCCCGCAGCCCTTAAGGCTGCCCATCACGTACTGCTCTCACACGGGTTGGCTGTGCCCGTCATTCGGGCTAACGCGCCCCAGGCAGAAGTGGGCATTGCCCCCAACTACGAACCCGCCTACCCGCTCACCCGTGCCCCAGAAGATGTAGAAGCAGCGCGCCTTTGGGACGGCTACTTCATCCGCTGGTTCAATGATCCGCTGTTTGGCCTTCACTATCCAGCAGACATGGTAGCACTTTATGAAACAAAAAAATGCCTGCCACACGGGCTGGATTTTGTCCAGGCAGGCGACATGGAAGCCATTGCCGTGCCGCTTGATTTTATTGGCGTCAATAATTACACGCGCCAAATTATGAGCGGCCAGATATCGTTAAATCACGTCCAAACGGCCGCTTCCCCCAACCCCAACGCCAGTTACACTGAGATGGACTGGGAAGTCTACCCCAACAGCCTTTACGATACGCTCAATCGACTTCACTTTCATTACCATGCCCCTAAAATCTACGTCACCGAAAATGGGTGCAGCTACAGTGACGGGCCGGATGGGAACGGCCGTATCGCCGACCAACGCCGCGTTGATTATTTTCAGGGTTACCTGGCAGGTGTCCATCAGGCTATTGGCAATGGCGTGCCCGTGGCTGGCTACTTCATCTGGTCATTTATGGACAATTTTGAATGGGCACGGGGGTATTCGCAACGCTTTGGCATCGTCTATGTGGATTACCAAACCCAGCAGCGTTTGCCCAAGGATAGTGCCTATTGGTACAAAGATGTGATCAAACACAATCGTTTAAAAACTAACTGAACGACTCAACTATAAAACAGAAGGACCTACATTTTCCTATGAACGATCCCTACTGGTACAAAACGGCCGTCTTCTACGAACTCTACATCCGCGCCTACCAGGACAGCACGGGTGACGGCAACGGCGACTTTCGCGGGGCCATCCAGCACCTCGACCACATCCAATCCCTCGGCGTGGACTGCATCTGGATCATGCCCCACTACGCCTCCCCCCTCAAAGATGATGGCTACGACATCGCCGACTACTACGAAGTGCATCCCGACTACGGCACCCTCGACGACTTCAAAGCATTTTTAGACGCCGCCCACGCGCGCGGCCTCAAAGTGGTCACCGACCTCGTCACCAACCACACTTCTGACCAGCACCCTTGGTTTCAGGCCGCCCGTCAAGACAAAAACTCACCCTACCGCGACTATTACGTTTGGAGCGACACCGGCACGGAATATGCCGATGCCCGCATCATTTTTCTAGATACGGAAGCGTCCAATTGGACCTACGACGAAGTGGCTGGACAATATTTCTGGCACCGCTTTTACAGTAGCCAGCCAGACCTCAACTATGACAATCCCCAAGTACATGAAGAGATGTTCAACGTGATACGCCACTGGCTGGATATGGGATTAGACGGCTTTCGCGTGGACGCCATCCCCTACCTGTACGAACGCGAGGGCACCAACTGCGAAAACCTGCCAGAAACCCACGTCTTCCTGCAAAAAATGCGCCGCATGGTGGACACCGAATATCCCGGCCGCGTCCTCATTGCCGAGGCCAACCAATGGCCCGAAGATTTGCTGCCCTACTTTGGCACCGAAGAAAATCCCGAATTCCAAATTTGCTTTCACTTCCCCATCATGCCCCGCCTGTATCAGTCCGTGAAGGCAGGCGACAAAACGCCCATCGAGGAGATTTGGGCGCGCACGCCAGACATTCCTGCCAACGCGCAGTGGATGACTTTTTTGCGCAATCACGATGAGCTTACCCTGGAAATGGTGACCCCCGAAGTGCGCCAATGGATGTGGGAGCAGTACGCGCCCGACCCGCGCATGAAGCTCAACTTAGGCATCCGGCGGCGGCTGGCCCCCCTGCTGGACGACAACAAACCAAAATGGTTCTTGCTGCACGCCCTCTTTTTGTCGCTGCCTGGCACGCCCATCGTCTACTACGGGGATGAGATTGGCATGGGAGACAACATCTGGCTACCAGACCGGCACGGCTGCCGCACGCCGATGCAGTGGAGCGCAGAAGATAACGCGGGTTTCTCTACCAATGACAAGACTTATTTCCCCATTCATACCGATCCTGTGTACGGCTACCAGGTGCGCAACGTAGCGGCACAGGAAAAAGACCCGGCTTCCTACCTGAACCTGATGCGCTTTTTGCTAAAAACCCGGCAGGACGTACCCGCCTTTGGCGAGGGGGTGTTTGAATTTGTGGGAACGGGGTCGGCTGGGTCAGCCGCTACGGCCGTTCTCGCCTACACCCGCACCACCACCAACCAAACCGTGCTCTGCCTGTTTAACCTGAGCGACCAGCCGCAAACAGCGCAGCTCAATTTGCCCAAAACATTTACAGACTTGCTTGCCGCAAATCCCGCATTCAAGTATCAATTAGCCCCAGATGGACAGGCAATAAAATTGGCTCCGTTTGCCGCCCATTGGCTTGTGTGAAATTTTCACCCTCACCCCAGCCCTCTCCCTTGAGGGAGAGGGAGCAAAATCCCCTCCACCTTTCAGGGGGAGGGTTAGGGTGGGGGTCAATCAATCAATTACCAATATGATCGCAACTTCGATTCAAAACCAAATCAAACAACAGGTAACCCAAGACCCCACCTTTGCCAAACTGTACAAGTACCGGCAAAACCAGTTTTTCCAGCGGCTGGAGGTGTATTGGGAGGATTTGATACGGCCGTTACACCATCTCTATGGCCACCTGGACACCTTCGAGCCGTGGCTGGCCGATACCATCACCCGCATTGGCCGCGCCTATGCCCAACGTCCCCACGAACTGCAACTGCTGGACGAAAAACGCCTGCTCCAACCCGACTGGTACCAAAAATCCAATATGCTTGGCTACGTGGCCTACACCGACCGCTTTGCCGGTAATCTCAACGGCGTGGCCGATAAAATAGAGTACCTCAACGAGCTAGGCGTCACCTACCTGCACCTGATGCCCTTACTCAAACCGCGCCCCGGTGCCAACGATGGCGGTTATGCCGTGATGAATTATCGTGAAGTGAACCCTAAATTGGGCAGCATGAAAGATTTAGCCAATTTAGCCACCCAGTTGCGCCGCAACGATATCAGCCTGTGCATCGATCTGGTTTGCAACCATACCGCCAAAGAACACAAGTGGGCGCTGCAGGCCCGCGCCGGTGACCAAAGCTATCAAGATTACTACCTCATGTTTCCCGACCGTGTTATGCCCGACGCCTACGAAGAAACCCTGCGTGAAATCTTCCCCGACTTCAAGGCAGGCAATTTCACCTACTACGAAGATTTAGACAAGTGGGTCTGGACTACCTTCAACGAATACCAGTGGGATTTGAACTACCAAAATCCGGCCGTTTTCACCGAAATGTTGGAAATCATGCTCTATCTGGCCAACCAGGGCGTAGAAATTTTACGGCTCGATGCCGTCGCTTTTATGTGGAAGCGGCTGGGCACTGACTGCGAGAATCAGCCAGAAGCGCACCTGCTGCTGCAAGCCTTTCGCGCCCTCAGCCGATTGGCCGCACCCGGCCTGCTGCTCAAGGCCGAGGCAATTGTCTCACCGCCACAGCTCATCCCCTACCTGGGGCGCGGCGTGGCAGCTAATAAGGAGTGCCACCTGGCTTACCACAATGTGCTAATGGTGGTGCTGTGGAGCTGCCTGGCAGAGCGCAAAGCAGTGCTGGCCACCAAGGCGCTGCAAAATATGCCGCTTATTCCGTCCGGTGCCAGTTGGGTGACCTACGTGCGCTGCCACGACGACATTGGCTGGGCCATCACCGAAGAGGATGCCGCCCAGGTAGGCATAGATGGCTATGCGCACCGCACATTTCTGAGCGATTTCTATACCGGGCGCTTCCCCAGCTCGTTTGCCGCTGGCACCACCTTCCAATTTAATCCCAAGAACAATGACCGACGGGTGAATGGTTCGTTGGCGTCGTTGGCGGGTTTGGAAACGGCCGTAACCCACACCAACTGGTCCGAAGTCGAACTGGCCATCCGCCGCATCCTGCTGCTGCACAACCTCATTTTTGCCTACGGCGGCATCCCGCTCATCTACATGGGCGACGAAATTGGTCAACTCAACGACCACAGCTACCTGGAAGACCCCGACCTGGCCAACGACAGCCGCTGGATTCACCGGCCGTTTATGGATTGGGAAAAAACGGCCGAACGGCACGACCCACAAACCATCACGGGGCGCATTTATCAAGGCTTATGTCAACTCATTGAGGCGCGAAAACGGACGGTGGTGCTTCATGCAGAAACGGCCGTTTACCCCATCTGGACCCACAATGACCACGTCTTTGGCTTGCTGCGCGACAATCCACGCGGGCGGCTTCTCATCCTGGCCAATGTCACCGAAGAACCACAAACCGTCAGCCATGACCGCTTGCAACAGCTTAATTTCAGCGGCCTGCTGTATAACCGGCTCACGGAAAAACCCATCAACATGTGGCAAGATCTCACGCTGGAGCCATATCAGGTCGTCTGGCTCCAACAAGCCACGTAGGTCAAGATTGCAATCTTGACCTACCAATCTGCGAAATCTGCGGATTAAATAAGAAGGAGAAACAACCATGACACTTTATGGCGGCATTGAAGCGGGCGGCACCAAATTTGTCTGCGCCGTGGGCACTGGCCCCGACGACATCCAGGCCGAAGTGCGCTTTCCCACCACCCAACCAGCCGAAACCATCCAGCAGGCTATCGACTTTTTTCAGGAGCAAATTGAAGCGCGCGGCCCGTTAGCCGCCATTGGTATTGCTTCGTTTGGCCCGCTGGACCCCCATCGCGGCTCCGCTGCCTTTGGCCACATCACCACCACACCCAAACCTGGCTGGGCCAACGCCGATCTGGCCGGGCCAATTCAGCGCACCTTCAACGTGCCCATCGGCTTCGACACAGATGTGAACGGCGCAGCCCTCGGTGAAGGACGTTGGGGTGCAGCCAAAGGGTTGGATACCTTTATTTACATAACAATTGGTACAGGGATTGGCGGCGGGGCAATGGTAAACGGCCGTCTCCTGCATGGCCTCATTCATCCCGAAATGGGCCATATCACCCTGCCCCACGACTGGGAAAAAGATCCTTACCCAGGCAAATGCCCCTACCACGGCGACTGCTTTGAAGGCATGGCTGCAGGCCCGGCCATCGAGGCCCGCTGGGAAACCAAAGGACAAAATTTACCAGCTGACCACCCCGCTTGGCAGTTGGAGGCCCATTATATTGCCCAGGCGCTGCGCAGCCTCATCTGCACTCTGTCGCCGCAGCGCATCATTTTGGGCGGCGGCGTCATGGATCAGCCCCAGTTGTTTCCCCTGGTTCGCCAAAAAACGCTGGAAGCGCTCAACGGCTACGTGCAATCGCCCACCATCCTCAATAACATCGACACATACATCGTGCCACCGGGCTTGGGCAACAAAGCGGGTGTGCTGGGTGCCTTTGCCCTGGGGATGATGGAAGCAGGTGCCACATGAAATCCCGTCGTCGGTCCCGCCGACAAGCTCCAAAGGCTGCCCTTGAAAGCTCCTTGTCCGATTTGCCCCGTATCCAGCCTCGCCTGAGTCTGTTTAGTCAAGAAGATTGCCACCGCATTCATCGTGCCTCGCTAAACATCTTGCACCATACCGGCGTCCAGGTGTTCTGCCCTGAGGCCAAAGCGCTGCTGCAAAAAGCCGGTGCTTTTATCCAGGATGATTTGGTGAAGTTGTCACCTTCTCTGGTGGAATGGGCCTTGGCCGCTGCCCCCAATGCCTTTAATCTGCATGTTCGCGGTTCAGAGGAAGTGGCGATTCGGCTAGACGGCCGTTCCTGCTATTTTGGCCCCGGCTCCGACACCTTCCGCTACCTGGACCCGCGCAGCGGCCAACGGCGCAACTTCAAGCTGGCCGACATTGCTGACTGTGCCCGTCTGTGTGACGCCCTGCCAGAAATCAACTTTGTCATGTCGATGGGCGTGCCGCGTGATGTGCCAGACGGCCGTTACTTCTGGCATCAATACGCCACCTTGCTGCGCAACAGCAGTAAACCCATTGTGGTTGTTTGTGACTCATTGGCCGATATGGAAGCAATCACAGCAATGGCTGCGGCTGTGGCTGGCGGCATGGACCGCCTGGCCCAATTCCCCAACATTTTGCTTTATTCAGAACCCACTACGCCCCTGCAACACTCCCCCGCCGCCACCGAAAAATTGCTCTTTTGTGCCCAACATCGCATTCCCATCACCCACTCCCCCGCACCGATGATTGGCGGTACCGCGCCTATCACCCTGGCTGGGGCCGTGGCCCTGGGCAATGCCGAACTGTTGAGCAGCCTGGTGATGCATCAGCTAAAAAATGCCGGTGCCCCTTTCCTTTATGGACATGGCGTACATCATCTGGACATGAAAACGATGATCAGCGTCTACGGCGCGCCAGAATTCCAGCTGGCGCGGGTGATGGCTGCCGAGATGGCTCGTTTTTACCACCTGCCCGTCTGGGGCTACACTGGCCACACCGACAGCAAAGTGGTTGATGGCCAGGCAGCCGCCGATGCCCAGTTCTCGGTAATGACTGCCCTGCTGGCCAAAACAAACCTGAACCACGATGTGGGCTACCTGGAAGCGGGACTGGCCACGTCGCCAGAAATGATTCTCTTAACCAACGAACTGATCACCATGACACGCCGCTTTGTGGCAGGCGTACGCCTGGACGATGAAGCGTTGGCCCTGGATGTCATTCATGCGGTGGGGCCGGGCGGTGAGTTCTTGAGCCACGATCACACGATGGCCCATTGGCGTGAATATTGGCAGCCGCAATTTTTTGACCGGCAGCGCCTGGAATCATGGCAGGAAGATGGAGCAAAAGATATAAACGGCCGTCTACGCGATCAGGTCATTGCCCTCATGGATGAACATCGGGTTGAATCACTTTCCCCAACAATAGACAGTGAAATCGACAAAATATTGTTCTCTTAACACCGTTTGCGATTTATCCATTTAATGTCATAATAGTTTCCAGTTGTTCCAACTGTTGTTCTAAATCATTAAACGGGTCCCATTGCCCCGTTCGTGCCTTTGCCTAAACGGGGTATTGTTCCCTAGACATCATATCTGTCTGTGCCCATACCAGTTGCGCAGACGCCAAAGATAGCAGTATCATCATGGCCCAGAACAAACGACCATCCAGTACCTGGTCTCCATTTCAAGCAATTCGCAATTTTTTTTGGGGACCGGCAGAAAAACCAGATAATCCTGATCGCCTTACCTATTTAGAAGATCTTATCTTTCAGCATCGCCATTTTGATGTGAAGGGCATCGCCATACCGGGTGAATCCACGCTCGATCTGGAGCATGTTTTTGTCGATGTTGGCTTGAGCCCCACCCTGGATAAAGCCTCGGCCAATCCCATCCCCAGCCTGCAAAAAAACGCCCGTGAAGAACGTCTCTCCATTTGGCGCTTTCTGCTGCCCCAACCAGCCAATCGCCTGCAAAATTTGGTGGTGTTGGGCGCGCCCGGCACGGGCAAAACAACCTTGCTCAAACACCTTACGCTGTCGCTGGCTACCCCCACCCAAGATGCCCCCTGGCTGGACAAGACCCCCATCTTTTTGTATCTACGCGATATTGCTGGCCATATTCAGAGAGACCCGCATTTCAGCCTGCGCCAGGCGGTACGAAAAATATTGGCCAGCCGCAAGGTGGAGGCTACGCTAGATTGGATTGCTACGGATTTGGCAAACGGCCGTTGCCTCATCATGCTAGACGGGTTGGACGAAGTAGCCAGTTTAGAGCTGCGCCAGATGGTGGCTGCCTGGGTGCAGCGCCAGATGAAGCAGCATCCCACCAACCAATTTATCATAACATCACGGCCGTTTGGCTATGAAAGCAATCCCCTGCCAGAAACCTTGCTGCTGGAAGTCAAACCGTTCACCATTGAACAAGTGCGCCAATTTATCCAAAACTGGTATCTGGCCACTGAACGACAATCGCAGGGCCGAAACGACGATGGCGTACGGCGCGATGCGGCGCAACACGCCGCTGATTTATTGCAACGCCTGCATCAAGCGCCTGCGCTGCTAGAAATGGGTGTTAATCCGCTGCTGCTTACCATGATTGCCACCATTCACCATTACCGCAACAGCCTGCCTGACGAGCGCGTCGCGTTGTACCACGAAATTTGCGACGTGTTTTTGGGCAAGCGCCAACAAGCCAAGGGCATCACCTCCGAACTCACAGCCGCCCAAAAGAGACGGGTGCTGCAAATTCTGGCGTATGAAATGATGCGCCGCAACCTGCGCAACATTTCCCAGGTAGATGCCGCCGACATTATTGATCAGCCGCTTAAAAAAATTCAGCCGCAAGCTGTTAGCGAACAGTTTCTGGTCATGATTGCCAATTCCAGTGGATTATTGGTGGAACACACACCAGGTGTGTACAGCTTTGCCCATCTCACATTCCAGGAATATTTAACGGCCGTTTACATCAAAGAACAGCGACTGGAAAAGGTGCTGCTGGCACAGGTAGAAGATGCCTGGTGGCACGAAACCATTCGCCTCTACGCTGCCCAGGCCAACGCTACCAACATCATTCGGGCCTGCGTCATGCGCGAACCCACCTCTATTCCTGCGCTCACCCTGGCTGTGGAATGCCTGGATGAAGCTTTTGAAGTGGAAGATGATTTCCGCAAAATTCCGAAAGAATTGATGCGCAGCATTGAGGATGAAAATCCAGAGGTGCGCCGCATCGGGGCAGAAGTAATGCTGCATTTGCGCCTGCGCCGTCTGGTGCGGCTCGATGAGACAACCTACGCTGACCGCACCCTGGTGACCCAGGCCGAATACCAGCTCTTCCTCGATGATATGCGCGCTAAAGGCAGCTATCGTCAGCCGGACCATTGGACCGACAAGCAGTTTACCAGGGGAATGGGGCAGGAACCGGTAGCCGGGGTACGGCCGTCTGACGCCCAGGCGTTCTGCGATTGGCTCTCTGAACGCAACCCCGGTCCGTGGCATTTTCGTTTGCCAACCGCCCAGGAAAAATCACGCCCACCACTCAACGAGCCTGCCCTCGAAGAAGACGCAAACCCCGTGGGGTACTGGTATCTGAACAAAGGCCAACCAGCTTTAGAGCCCTCACCCGATCTGACCCACGATGTGGCCCTCGTGCAATCTTTGCAGCGGCAGCTTGAACAGAAATTCCTGAATGACCTGATCGTTTTCCAGGAATTGGCTGAGGATGATCCGATGGCCAATTCTTTGCGGGAAAGCATCTTAGCCCGAGCCAAACAGCGGGCTTATTCCCTACTGGATTTGGAACGACGGCTGCCGTTTGCCGCAAATGGCGGGGAGGAAATCGGCCGTTACTTTAGCCTTCTTCAAGATCGCAATGCTGAAGGCGTAGCCACCGATCTGGAAGAAGCGCTCATCCATGCCAAGGCTTCCGTTGATAATCCCAACCTGGCGGCCATCCGTGGTCCCATTTTGGAAGAAATCATCGTCATGGGCAACCGTCTGCTTGCTTCACTGGATGATCTATCATTTCCGCCAGAAGTCACGCGACTGATGCACCAATTAATGCAAGACTTGCAGCGGGCACATAACCAATTAACGACCACACAGCAGAGTTTACAAGCCGAATTTTTGTCCTTTCGCGAACTGGTGCGCCATATCAACCGGGCTCTAAACAGTGCCCAAAAATTGCTGGATGAATTGAGCTACAGTCGTGCTGATGCCCGCATCCATCTGCGTGTCAACACGCTTAAGCGCAGCTTGCAGCTGCTGCAACGCCATTCAAACGCCGCAAAAGGAGAAGCTTCTAGTTCCAGTCGGGAGCGGTTTCAGCTCTTCCAAATGTTAATTGATCTATACGTAGATGTGGTGATCCTAGAAAGCCGCAATAATAACAACAGCATCCCATTGGAAGGAATCCGCATCATTCGCGAATCCACAATTTTTTAAAGATCGGGCGCTCAGGTGCGACGCACTTTTCCCGGTTTGCTGGCACAGCAGCAAGGTCTTTACAAGTGCGTCGCACCTCTAGGATGTCACTTCTGTTGGCTGCCAACCATTTTTCTATCATGTTTTTGTCAGGTGATGACTCTGGCTTGCACCTAGAATAAACGTACGGCAAGTTGGTTACGATCCTGGCTGGAGAACAAACCTTCATCCGCTGTGCATTTTGTCCTTGATCCATTTGCGTAAATGTGCTGCCCAATACCAGGCAGTTTACAGACATCATAGTTGTTATTTACAGTGGCGCATTCCCGGTAGCTCTGTCGGGGAGTGTAGAAGTTATGAACAGAACCTACCCAAATCTTCAAACGATTCCATCACCCATTTATAAAGAGGATTGCTTGCAGGCCATTTTTCAGGCTGTCCGTGCCGGGCATTGTGTCCGCGTGCTTGGACCACGCTTTCGTTCTAAAAGCGCTCTGATGTTGGCAGCCGCTCAGATTCTTCAGGAGCATGGCACTCACTATGTTCATTATTTGAGCATGAAGGATCTGCCCCATTTGCGAGAACAAAGCTTTATCATGAAGCTTTCTACAGATTTGCTGCTCTTAAGCGAAGCAGATTTGTACGCTGGACTATACGGCCGTTTACAGCAAGAGTTGTTTCCTATGGATACGGCCGTTCACCCAGAGCTGATGCAAACAGCCCGCGAGTTTCGCGAGGCGATGGAGACGATGATTCAGCGGCTGGACCAACCGCTGGTTTTGTTCATTGATAATTTGAACGCGGCACCGCCCAACGTTGTCCTTTCCTTGTTAAACACCCTGGCCGATTTGTATACGGCCGTTTCCGCACACAGTGGGCCACAATTTCAGGCGGTTATTGGTGGCGCACTCCATTTACACCAAAATGGCAGCGTCGCGCCAACGCGTTTTCTGAAAGTTTCCGATCTGGTTTGGATTCAAGATTTAGACCCAGAAGAACGATTTGCTTTTGGTTTGGCAGCCTGCCAACGGGCAGAGATCGAGCCAGATCCGCAGGGTCTAGAGACGTTGTTCAAACAGGCTGGTGGCGATTTATTCCTCGTTGAGCAAATTTTAGGCATTTGCCTGAAGCATATGAAACGACGAGGCCAAGAAAAGTTAACATCTCCCCGAATGGCCGAGGCGATTGACACGTTTCTAAACAATGAGCCGACTACCAAAATAGAAGCGATTTTGCGCCAGGTTGAGGGAGATACCAATTTACTGCACAGCACCCTGCTCATGCTAGAACATGGAGCGATTCCGATTGGCCAGCTGCCCATGCAGCTAACAGACTTCCCAAACTTACTGGATTTATGCGGTATTTTTGAGCGAGATGGGGAGCGGTATTTTATTAAGAACGATATTTGGGCACAACTGCTGCACAAACATTTAGATCCAGCACGCGTGGGTGGCTTTTATGCGGTAAACGGCCGTTGGCAAAACGCGTTTATCTATTTGGGGCAAGCGTTAAACGATGGGCAAACAAATATTCGGCCAGCATTGTTTACGGCCGTTCTCAACGCCATGCACGCCAGCAAAAACGGTTACATCGCTTTTGACAGCCTGGCGCAAGGCCTAAGCGCCGCCTTCCCCGAAAGCGATCTCCATCTTTACGCCTGGCAAGAAAATAAGCTGACGCTTTTCTACCCGCAACCCGATTATACGGACAGCCCAGTGGAGCTAAATAATCCTCATGGAGCTGAAATGCAGGCACTCAACGGTGCCGACTACACCATCGTGCCAGTGCAAAAAGAGCTTCGCTTGCTCATCCCACTGCGCACTGAGCTGAAACCGTGCACCCCGGTAGGGCTTGTCTCGTTAGGCAGGCTCATTTCTCGCCACTCTCCTTACCAACGAAAAGATGAAGTAATGCAGCTCGTGAGTTTCTTGCAGCAAGCGGCCCAAATCATTGAAGATCGAGAAGCGTACGCCAATCTACTCAGTGAAGCTGAGGTGCGCGTGACAAAACTCAACCGGCTCAACGGGATGCTTACGGAGATGTTGAATCATCGGGAATGGCCAGAAACGCGTATTTTACAGCTGGCTTTAAATGGCATCACATCACCTTATGGATTGGACCTGAACCGGGCTGTTTTGTTTATGCTCAATGAAAATGAACAATGTTTGCAGCCCAATTTTGCCGTCGGCCAGCTCACACAGCAAAATGCCGAGCTGGAACGACAAATTTGGCTGCAACATCCCCCCGAAACAGCCTTGACGGAAACGGCCGTTTCCCACACCGGCACCGCGCCGCTACAAAACGCACTCAAGCGGCTGCGCTTACCGCTTTACGCCCCTACGTCCGACCTGCTGCTCACCCAGCTTCAGAGTGGCGAAGCTTTGTTTAGCAGCAGCCAACTGCCCCGCCTTGGCTTACCGCCAGCACTGGCAGACGCCATTGGAACCCCCACCGAATTTGCTCTGATTCCGCTGACAACCGGTGAGCATACTTACGGCATTTTTTACGTAGATAATAAGTTTTCCCCGCTCGGCATTAGCCAGGAACAATTTGAACTGCTGCAAACATTTGTCAACCAGGTTGCCCTGGTATTAGAAAACGCCCGTGCCCTGGTAGTCGAGCGGCAGCGCACCAAAAGTTGGCGCAAGCTCCTAGAGGTTGAAGAAACACTCAATAACAAAGTCACGCATTCGGTAACAGAACTTCTCACCACCGTGGTTGGTTCAGCCAAAGATTTGTTTCAAGCTGACAGTGCGGTGTTTTACCCGCTACAGCGCGCCACAGACAACGATCTCTTTCAATATGAACCGGCAGAGGTAACGGCCGTTGGCACCCGCACCCCCGTTGCTCCCAGTGCAAAACCACGTCCTGCCCAGGGATTGGCCCATTTCATCTTGCAAGAGGGCACTATTGCGGTACCTGATGTGCAAACGGCCGTTCCTGCCCGATTACGTCTTTGCCTGGATACCAGCACCTTCTTATCCCGCGAAGGCATTCGTGCCTTCATCGGCATTCGATTAGGTCCAGCCGCTGCGCCTGTTGGGCTGCTCTACTTAAATTGGATGCATCCCCATCAGCTTACCAGCGAGCAAAAAACCGTTTTGGAAGTATTCGCCAATTTTGTGGCCATTGCTCTGCCTGGGGCCCGGAGTTATCAGCAGGTTCAGCAAAACCTTAATCTGCGCAACATGGAGCAAAAAAGCCTGGATCAAGTCTTTAGCAGCATGTATTTTCGCACTGATGGGGCAATTAAAAACGCCATCTTGCTGGCGCTGCTTCGCGTGCAGGAGTATACAAAAGCGCCGCGCGTCTTCCTCATTCGAGATGAACCCAAGGGTGCCTGGGGTGTTTACCAACTGCTTTCCACTGGCAAGCTGCATACCCGGCATATCGACCATCTCCCCAGCGGTCTTATTGAAAAAGCATACACACAAGCCCACAGTCAATTAGAAATCAATGCAGGTCGCCCAGAAACAGGCGAGTTTCGCTTCCGCTTTTATCCAGAATCTCGCTGCGGCCTGGCCATCCCCGTCAAAGTAACCGACAACGCTCTGGCCATTCTGTATCTGGAAAGCCCAGAACGACAAGGCCTGACAAAAGAACATAGACATTTTTTGGAGAAACTGGCCGGTCGTTTAGCCTTAAAGCTAGAGCAAGCCGACCGCGATAGAGCTTTGCGTGAACTGCGCGATTTGTCACAGCGGCTGGCGGATGAAGCAGACTTAAAACGGCTGCTGGCAGCAATCATCACCCAGGCGCTTAATGCCTTGCAGGCGGTAGATGGCATTGCTGTTTATCATCAAGACCCGGAAACGGAACGGTATATCGTCACGGCCATTTCTAGCAGTTTGGCAACGGCCGTTGCCACCACACTAGAAAGCAATCCGCCCCTTGTACAGGCAGCCTGGCAGCTCCCTCGCCGCAAATTCGTGGAGAACCTGTCCCCAAAACCCCAATTGCGCTCCGTCTTTCCTTATCCTAATCAATATCGCGCCACAGCCATCTTCCCCCTGGAAGTGGGCGATAACCATGTAGGCTGCATGTTTTTTGGCTATAAATTTCAGAATAAATTTGGAGAAGCAGATCGCGGCACGCTGGCCCTGTTTGCCCAACTGGCCGCATTGGCCATCCTGCGAGCGCGCCTGCACACGGAAGCCAAGCAGCGACAGCAGCGGCTGGAAACCGTTTCACGCATCACCCCCATTATCAGCGCCAGTGTGGAAATAAAACTTATTTTCCGCAACCTGATGCAAGAAGTGCTGAGCGCGTTCCCCAAGGCCAACAACGCCTGCATTGTGGAGCATCTTCCAGACAGAGACGAAGTGGCCGTAACGGCCAATACGCAGCAGTTTTATCGAATTGATGTGCCGCTCATGGCGGATGAAACCTTCCGCACCCAGTTGAGCAAGCGTCGGGGCGTTGCCGGGCGCGTCCTGGAAACCAAAGAACTTAGCAATGTGCCAGATGTTAGTCAGGATTTGGATTATATTCCGGCCGTTCCGTCCACAAAATCAGAAATCGCGGTGCCTATCATCATTGATGATGCAGTTAGCTACATATTAGTTGTAGAAAGTGACCAGTTAGCCGCGTTCACCGTGGATGACGAGGAGATGCTGGGGACGTTAGCCAAACATGTAGCCCTGGCCGTAAAAAATGCCAACCAATTCCGCCGCGCCCAGGCGCTGGAGTTAACCAAACAAACCGCCATGATGGCCACTGGGTTGGTTCATGATATTAACAACGCCGTAGCGGCTTTCCCCGATTTGATCGATGAGATTGCTTATAAACATGAAAATCATCGGGACATTTCCGCGCCACTGGCCAATTTACAAAAGAGTGCCAGGGTGACGGATAAGATAAGCGGCCGTTTGAAAGATTTTGTCTTTACCGGTGCCTATAAACCCGAGCTAATTGATATTTCGACATTAATCCAGAACGCCATTGATTTAAGCCTACCGCAGAAGCCCCAACACGTTGCCATCATCAAAGAGATTGCGCCACAGTTGCCAAAAGTGCAGGCTGACAGCCTATGGATTGAAATGCTGTTGAAAAACCTGTTTGTCAACGCTTTTACCGCCATCCCCAATACGCGTGACGGGTTCGTGACCATTACCGCCGAAGCAGATGAGTCTCATATTCATCTACAGGTGCAGGACAATGGCAGCGGCATGGACAAAGAGCTGCAACAAAATGTCTTTAAGTTTGGCACTTCCACAAAAAGTGACGCTATACACAAAATGCACGGCGTCGGACTGTACCATTGTTACCTGATTGCTCAAGTCCATAATGGGTTGCTCCAGCTAGAAAGCGAACCCGGCGAAGGCTCTATCTTCACCCTAAGCCTGCCGCTGCAAACCAGTACGGAGCCTACCACACAGGAGGGATTGGTTGATGCCTGAGCAGACACCTCATCAATTGCGCATTTTGCTTGTAGAAGATGATGAAAGTTCTTACGATCCAATCACCCGCTGGCTAAAGGAAGAAGGGTACGTAATTCGTTTGGCAACCTCTTATGCTGAGGCCAAATCGGCGCTGGAGACTGACCATTTTCATCTGGCTATCGTTGATATCCGTCTTGTAGATGAAGACCCTGAAAATACGGATGGCTTACAGCTTTTGGAAGATATTGAGCGGCTGCAATTGCGGGATGTTATGCCAACCATTGTGCTGACAGCGCATCAAAAATACACGCTGCGGGCCTGGGACTTAAAGGCCGATCGCCTGGTGATGAAGGAAGCGGGCTACCTAAAAAAGCTGGTCAATACAATTAAAGAGCTAGAAGAAGAAAAAATCCGCATCAACTTTGCTTTGGATTACGTGAGTGATTCGCTAAATGTGTTGGAGGATGTGGCGGAAGATGTGAACTGGTCAATGGCGGAACGGCCGTCTACCAAACTATTAGCGCCTCAGGTACGCGATCTTTTTGGCAAGCTGTTTGTCGATGCCCGCAACCTTTACGTGAGCAAGCTTAAACCTGGGCTTACCGGGGCAGCTGTGGTGCGCATACAACCTACCTGGAACGGCGGTTTAGGGCGCTCTTATGTGGCCAAAGTCGGCCGGAAAGACAAGGTAGAAACTGAGCAGCGCCATTACGAAGCCAACGTGAAGCATTTCCTCACGGCCAACGCCGTTACCCAGGCCGATGTGCATTACTCGCGGCATTTGGGCACCCTGCTCTACACCTTTGCTGAAGAGCAAGGGGTAGCCCTAAAAGAGTTTGATGAATTCTACAATCGCAGCGACGCCAATCATGTAATTACCAGCTTGCGCGAACTGTTCGAGCAAACGTACCGTTACTGGTTTGCCAACCCTGAACGGGTTTTAGCTGATGTGCGCATGCTTTATTATGAAGCATTTCAACTGGATCGAAAAAAGTTAATCGGCCGAATCCAAATAGTGCTGCCAGAGCTGGATTCGGAAGCTGAATTTATCCAGCTGACCCCTGGCAAGGATAAAGTACTCAACCCCGTTGCCTGGCTAGAAATCCACCGAGATGAATGTGTCATGCTGGTGCATAAATGCATTACGCATGGCGATCTGACTGGCCGCAACATCATGGTGGATGATTTGGGTAAATGCTGGCTAATCGACTTCTACCGCACGTTCAAGAGCCACATTTTGCGCGACTTCGTCATCCTGGAAACCGATGTGAAATACCGACTCATGCCCTTGCTCAGCCTAACAGACTTTTTGCATCTGGAGGAAGCCCTGCTGGAAGCCGATCGGCAAGGCCAACCACCTATTTTGCCACCTTCCTTCTCTAAAGATGCCCGCAAAGCCGCTGAAGTTATTTTTGCCTTACGGCAGATGGCCCACAAATATGCCAGCAACTACAACACCAAAGAGAATGAAGCCCGCAAGGAATATTTATTAAGCCAGCTAATGGGCACGCTAAATGTGGTGCGGCTGCGCCACATTTCAGAAAATCGCAAGCTGCAAGCGATACATTCGGCTGTGATGATGTGTGAGGAATTAGATACGCTGGCGGGACGGCCGTCTACAAACCGCATCATCGACATGTACCGGGAACCGGTGCCCGTCAGCCAGGCCTCTTTTGCCGAAGACAGCAGCTTTTTTGCCCCAGCACTCATGTTAGCCACCGCCCAGCAGCGCTTTTTAGCTGAAAATGTGGCCAAAGACAACGTCATCTTGTTTATCGGATCGGCCGTACCGCGCAATGCCGAATGGCCCAATAATCATCAACTGGCCCAGCAGCTCATGAAAGAGGTCGATATCTCGGCATCGGTAACCGACAAGCCTACAAAACTGTTTGCCTTTTACATCAATCGGATGGGCAACCGCAAACGACTAATCCAAAAACATGTGGAATATTATGCGCCGGGTAAACGGCCGTCTCTCTACCGCGCCGCAGCCAAACTCCCCTGGCGCATGGTGTATACCACCAACCAGCACACTTATTTAGAGCAAGCGTATCAAGAAAAAGGGGAATCATTTGCTATTGAACTGCATGCCAACGGCGCAGATTGCCCTGAGAAAGATGGCCCAATGATGATCCACAAATTATACGGGTCCATCAACGCCAAAGAAGAAGATACAGAACCCGATTGCTTACCCATTACCGAATATGATCATCGCCAACATAAAACCATTGGTCGAGTCACAAAATTATGGCAGCAGCTGGCAACGGCCGTACAACATGGCAACTTTCTACTCATGCTCTGCCCCTCTGAGGATGAACTGATGGCTGCTTATCAATATTGCCAACCCGCTACAGCCGAGGGCCTCATCTGGTTGGCTGGCGGCGATATTTCTGAAGAAGAACAAGATGTTTACCGCAACCTCGACTTCCGCGTCCTGCCAGATGCACCAGGCCAACTGCTTAAAGTGCTCTTTACCCTGACCAACTACGAAGGCGATGATATACCCGGCTTGACAAAGGAGTAATGCCCCATGACCTTAACAACGCAACGATCCGGTTTTCGTCAACCAGAAACAGAACAATTATTCAAATGGATGCAGGCTGGAGAGTCTGCTTCTATTATCGGCATTAGCGGGGTGGGTAAGTCCAATTTATTCAACCACCTCCGCAGCCCCCAAACACAAGCCGCCTATTTAGACAATTCCGAGGCGATTACCGTCGTCGTGCGGGCTAACTTCCACTACATCCCCGACTTTTCTGATCGCAGCATTTACAGCCTCATTTTGGAGCAGTTGGAATTGTTAGAAGGGGACGCCGACCGTCTTGGCCTGAGTGCTCAGGATATTGAGCAAATCAGCCATTACCATGAGCAACTGCTGGACGCCAAAGATGATGTCCTCAAGGTGCAGCGCTACTTTAAGCTGGCCCTGCGCGTGCTGCTGGGACAGTCAAAACGCCGCCTGGTTTTCCTTTTCGACCAGTTTGACGATGTGTATCAGGAAGCGGAGGCACGCCTTTTTGCCAATTTACGGGGCCTGCGTGAAGCATACAAATATCGCATCTCCTATCTAGTTTTCACCCGGGATATGCTACCCAATCTCATCGAGCTGGATCAGGCAAGGGAAGAATTTTACGAACTGCTGGCTTCCAACATCATGGGGTTAAAGCCCTATGCTAAAAGTGACGCCTTGTCGGTTCTGGCACGTGTGGCCGAGCGTAACCAGCTCACGCTAACGGACGAGTTGCGCGACTGCTTGTATGGGCTGGCCGGGGGCCATGCTGGACTGCTGCGGGCGGCATTGCTGGGTGCAGCCCAAGACAAGCTGGCTGGCCAGCTACATCAGGATGGTACAGCCGCTCGTCTACTGAAAATTCCGGGCGTTGAGATGGAATGCGAAAAGCTGTGGCGCAGCTTAAGCACCCATGAACAGCGCACATTGATGGCTAAGGCACAAGCATTTGGCACAGCTGAAGACGCGGCCGTTGTGTCACAACTGCAAATCAAGGGGTTATTGACGGAGGGAGATACGGCCGTTATCTTCTCCCCCCTCTTTGCTCAGTTTGTTAAGACGCAGGAGGCGCTGTGGGAACGGCCGTTATTCTTCGATGAACCATCCCGCCAAGTTTGGGTGTTGGGCAACCCTGCCCCTCGCCTCACCCAATTAGAATACAAACTTTTCCAGCGACTGTATGAACAAGAGGGCGAAGTTGTCGAAAAAGATGACCTCATCTCGGCTGGCTGGCCCAACGCCAAAGGCGGCGTCTCTGACGAAGCGCTTATTGCTGCCATCGCTCGCCTGCGCAAAAAAATCGAGCCAAACTCCAAAAATCCCCGCTTTCTGCAAAATGTTCACAACCAGGGCTACATGCTGCAAATCAACGACAGCTAGAAATTTTTTCCTACCTGACAAGGGGAAACGGCCGTTTCCCCTTGTCAGGCCACTGTTTGCTTCCCGTTTGTTTCCCGTCAGTATAAAAATCTACAATCGCATAGGATAAAGGCAGGCTCGCCAGCAAAGCCAAGCAACGGCCGTGTTTGCATCGTTGCTTCACAAACGTATTGGTAGATGATTTATTTTGTATTGGTAAGAAGTAAAAGGAGAGAAACAACATGCTGACATTATCATACGGTGCGCTGATTGGCTTACTGCTGGCTGCCTTTGTCCTCGGTCTTGTTTTTCCTTTCTTGCTCGTCTTTTATCTCGTCTTCAACGACAAGCTTCGCTAATTTGTAACAATTGTCACAAACTGTGCGACTGGCGTTAGATTGATGTCAGGAACTTAACATTGAAAGACCGTACACTGTACAGCAACTAAAACAAAGCAAACCTGAACTGGAGTAAACAACATGGAAGTTCATCTTGAAGTATCTACCCTGGTAATTGTAGTTCTCATGATGATTATTGCTGGAATGATAATCGGGGTCGCCACAACACGTCCTCGCTAAGTAAGCGGCCAACTATAACTTCCCTTTTTGTAAGGCCGCTTACTCCAAGCCGTCCGCACAATTCCGTTAACTTATGCGGACGGCCACTAAACAAATAATCAGCAGTCATTCTCGTCACGGTAAACGTGGCGTTAGTGTAAATGGGGATTGGGGGTTCTGAGCCGCGAGTTCTCTAGCCAAAAGAAAAACGGGATGGTTTAAAAACCATCCCGTTTTTCTTTGTTTTTCTAAAAATCAACTATCAACTTTAGCGACGGCGGCCACCGGAGAGGAGCAAAACGTAGTACAACAACGTACCAATGGCGGAAACGGCCGCTGCCACATAGGTCCACGCCGCAGCATTCAAAACCTTGTTCACACCATCAATCTCGTCCCCAATAAGGACACTGTTACTTACCAGCAACTGCTTAGCACGTTTGCTGGCGTCAAACTCCACCGGCAAGGTAACAATCGTAAACAGTACCGCAGCGGCAAACATAATCACGCCAACCCAGGCTAAGCTGGTAAAGTTCAGCAAAAAACCACCGATAAACAGCCAGGGAGCCAGGGAGCTACCAAACTGAGCAGCAGGCACCAAAGCGCTGCGAATTTGCAGTGGGAAGTAACCCCCGGCATCCTGCAAAGCATGTCCCATTTCATGGGCAGCGACGCCTGCGGCGGCAATACTGGGCGTCCGGTAAACATCCGGGCTTAGCCGCAGCACCTTGCTGCGCGGATCATAATGATCGCTCAAGAAACCTTGCGTTTCTTCAATAGCCACATCATACAACCCTTGAGCGTCCAAAAGCTGTCGGGCCACTTCCGCTCCGGTGACATTGCGCGCCGTACGAACCTTGGCATATTTGTTAAAGTTGCTTTTTACGCGTGATTGAGCATACAGGCCCAACAGAAGGCCAGGCAAAGCAAAAATCAAATAAAGCGGATCAAAAAACATCGTTCAACCTCATCATGCTTAGGCGGCTAGCAGCTTCTTGCGCAAGTCTAGCCCCTTTTATTTTTATTTCTTAATGCGAGCAGGAACCAAAACAACTTGTGGCTGCGGCCGTTTTTGCCACCACAGCAATAACGTCCCCATGGTCCCGCTTAATAAAATCAATCCAAAAGAATAAAATGGTGTTATCAGCATTATTGTCTCGTCCTGAGTAGTAGTTATCCAATAGTTAGTCTAGATTGTGTCATAGAGACCAGTACTACGTCAATATATCTCTGGAATTTCCAATACATATCTTACAAACGCGCCACGTATATTACCCAAAGATGAGAGATGCACATACAATAGTCTCACTTGATAAATAAACCAAACATATTACCTCAGGATGATCTAATGAGTAATCAATTCGATTTGCCCAAGAATTTAGGAAACGGCCTGGTTTTGCGCTGGGCGACGCCAGCTGATACAGAGGAATTAGCCGAATTTAATGTAGGCATTCATAGTGACGATCCCGAAAAGCCAGAAACGTGGCTAGCTCGTTGGACCGAGGATTTAATGCGTGGCGATCATCCCACTACCAGCGCCAGCGATTTTACCGTAGTGGTAGATGAAAATGCAGACGACAAGATTATCTCCAGCATGAATTTGATTTCGCAAGTGTGGCTGTATGAGGGTGTTCCCATTAGCGTAGGTCGGCCCGAGTTGGTTGCTACGGACCCCGATTATCGACGACGTGGCTTGGTTCGGGAACAGTTTGCAGCTATCCACGCCAAAAGTGCAGCGCGTGGTGAATTGGTACAGGCTATCACGGGTATCCCCTGGTATTATCGCCAGTTCGGCTACGGCATGGCGCTGGATTTGGGTGGTGGGCGTGACTTTTTATGGGATCGGCCCGGCAATGACAAACCAGTGGAAGAGGAAGCGTATCAGATTCGCCCGGCAGCGCTGGCAGATTGGCCCATCTTGCAATCATTGTACGAAGCACATAATCGGGGCAGCCTGCTGAGCCGGGTGCGTGACGAAGCCAGCTGGCGCTATGAGTTAGCGATTCCTGACCCAACCTCGATGTATGCCCGGCACTTTTACCTGGTAGAAACGGCCGTTTCCCCACCCCAACCCGTTGCCTACGTAGAATACAAACAGTTTGGTAAAAGCTACTTCGTGCGGGAACTGGGCGTGCTGCCCGGCCACTCCTGGCGCGCCGTTGGCTTATTCCTTACCCGCCATTTTAAAAAATTAGCCGATGGGCTGCTTGAAAAGGAAGAAAAGCGGCTACGCGGTGTTCACTTTGGCTTGGGACAAGGCCATGCTATTTATGAAGCATTAGGTCGCCAACTAGAAGCACAAAGACGGCCGTATGCCTGGTTCATTCGTGTGCCGGATCTACCCGCTTTTTTGCGCCACATCGCCCCCGCCCTGCAAAAACGGTTGGCTAACAGCGTTCTGGCTGGACACAGTGGCACCTGCCGGGTGAACTTGTATAACCAGCAGTTCACCTTGGTGTTTGAAAACGGCAAGCTCGCTGAAGTAGGTACCTATCAAGCCAAAACTGTAGACGATGGCGATATTCAATTTCCGGGCACCACCCTCTTGCAGCTCATCTTTGGCCAGGCCTCGCTGGACGAATTGAATGCAATTCATCCTGACTGCTTTAGCCGACAGCCAGAAGCGGCCATTTTGTTCAACATTTTGTTCCCGAAACGGCCGTCCTGGGTGGTGGGTTTGGGCTAAATTGCCTTATCGAACAATCATCAGATTTTCAGTAACAAGCTGCGTTGTGTTGCCCGTCTCTGGGCCGCCCACTATCTCACTAACAACGGCACGCACCTGCATGCCTTGTGTGAAATTAGCTACCCCAACTACTTCGCCATCATCGTACAAAATATCCGGCAGTGGTTGGGCACGCACCCGGTAAGTGCGACCAGATTCAACTCTGAGGACAAATTCCGGGGATGATTGGGGCGTCAGATTCATGCTAGAAATGGTCCCCTCTATCACAAAATCGCCCTCTGGGATCGTTTCTGGATTCAAGGGCAGACCCGTGGCTTCATCCACAGTGTATTCTTCTTGCGTGGCCTCACCACTGGAACCACAGGCTGCCAAGAAAAATACAAAAACGATTAGTAAAAATTTACGCATGGGCATTCTCCTAAAAATCAAATTGAAGTTTCAGTTTACAGCTTATCAGGGCAAACTTCCACAAATCAATGATAAAGTTCCGCTTTAGCCTAGCAACTTATCATCATCGGGAAATTCTAAACGTATGACACATACACCCTCAAACCCAATTGAACCATTCTTAGCTTACCAAAATGTCTTCATCCTGGATGGAGGACTGGCCACAGAACTTGAAGCCCGTCGCCACAAACTGGATGATCCGCTTTGGTCAGCCAAAATCTTGTTGGAACAGCCAGAAGCTATCCGCCAGGTACACAGCGACTACTTGCAGGCCGGAGCCGACTGCATCATCAGCGCCAGCTACCAGGCCAGCCTGCCCGGCTTGCTGGCCCGTGGCCTCAGCGAAGCAAAAGCGGCCGATTTGATTCGGTTCTCCGTGCAGTTGGCTATTCAAGCCAGGGACCAGTTTTGGGCAATTATGGCCAATCGACGGCAGCGGTTACGGCCGTTAGTGGCTGCCAGTGTCGGGCCATACGGGGCTTACCTGGCCGATGGCTCTGAATACACTGGTGTTTATGATCTGGATGAAGTCGGGCTGCTCAATTGGCACCGTCCCCGCTGGGAGATTCTGGCGCAGAGCGGGGCCGATTTATTAGCTTGCGAAACCATCCCCTCCCTGGCCGAAGCCAAAGCGCTGCGCCAGCTGCTGCTAGAAACACCGGAGATGCCTGCCTGGATGAGCTTTGCCTGCCAGGACAGCCGCCACATTAACGACGGCACCCCGCTGGCTGAGTGTGTCCAACTGCTCAACGACGTGCCCAATCTGTTGGCGGTGGGCATTAACTGTACCCCGCCCCGCTTTTTGCCAGATTTGATTACGGCCGTTCAAGCCCACACCAACAAGCAAATCATCGTCTACCCCAACTCCGGCGAGCAGTTCGATTCTGAAACCAAAACGTGGCTGGGCCAATCCGACCCGTCAGAGTTTGGCACCATCAGCCGCGAATGGCGCAAGATGGGCGCGCTGCTGGTCGGTGGCTGCTGCCGCACCGGCCCGGCACACATTCAGCAAATTCGGGATCGGACGAGACCAAAGACCTGACAGGTTTACGAATTATCTTCACAGCAAAGCAGCATTGGAATGCAGAGCAGCTTGATTGCCAAGTCGGCTTGAAAACCTGTCAGGTCTCCACGAAGGAAGCCATATGAACAATTTCCAAACCAAACTCAACCAGCTAGCCCCCGGCATGGTGGCCCTTGTTGGCGTGCCGTCGGATGAAAACTCGTCGTTTTTGCGGGGACCAGCGCAGGCACCGGGGCACATCCGGCAGATGCTGCACAGCGGATCATCTAACATGTGCGCCGAAAACGGGCATGATTTGGCAAACGAGCCGCGCCTGCTGGACATGGGCAACATGCCGCTGGGGCCAGGCACCTGGCAGGCAGATGGCTCCCCGACCATCACCAGGCACATCACCAGCCTGCTGGAAAAAGATGCCCGCGTGTTATCACTTGGTGGCGATCACGCCGTGACGTTCCCCATCGTGCAGGCGTTTGCCGCCAAATATCCCGATCTCACCATTTTGCACATCGACGCTCACCCAGATTTGTACGACGAGTTTGAAGGCAGCCGGGTATCACACGCCTGCCCCTTCGCCCGAATCATGGAGGCAGGTCTGGCACAGCGGCTGGTGCAGGTGGGCATTCGCACGCTAAACGCTCACCAAAAAGCACAGGCAGAAAAATTTGGCGTCAAAATCATCCAGATGACGGATTGGCGGCCGGGAATGGCGCTCAACCTGACCGGACCACTTTATCTCTCGCTGGATTTAGATGGGCTGGACCCAGCCTATGCACCCGGTGTGTCGCATCATGAGCCGGGCGGCCTTACCACGCGCGAGGTAATCGATTTGATTCAGGCCATCGACGTGCCGCTGGTAGGCGCAGACATCGTGGAGCTGAACCCTGTGCGTGATTTAGTTGGAATGACAACGGCCGTTGCCGCCAAGCTGCTCAAAGAAATCGCAGTGAAGTTACTCGCGTAGCCGCAGTTTCTTACTGTGCAAATGGCGCGTGATAAGAAACCACGGCTACTTTTTATCGCGTTACAAATGGCAGATATATTTGCTCCGACAAATTGGCCAAAAAGCCTAATGGCGTCTCGTCTGAGCTGGTGTCATAAAAACGGCCGATATTGGGGAACACCGCCGCCAAATCACCAGGAGCCACGCCAAACCAAAGGGCCATCTCGGCAAAATATTCATCGCAGGAGGTGGTAGGGATGAGCCGCCCGCGCCCCGTGTCCAGTGGATTCGCTTCATACAGCGCAGGAAAATCGCCATACACGCGGCTGCCTTTTACAGAGCCACCCATCACCATGTGGTTGCCGCCCCAGGCGTGATCCGAGCCTTGCCCATTGGAGGTGAGCGTACGGCCGAAATCGCTGGCGGTGAAGGTGGTGACGTCGTTTTGCACGCCCAACTCCGTCAGCGCATCCTGGAATTCCTTCATGCCCTGGCTCACAATCGACAGCATCGCCATCTGGTTGTTCAACACCTCATCGTGATGGTCCCAGCCGCCCAACATCACAAAAAAAGTTTGGCGACGGAAACCCAGCGCACTGCGGGCAGCAATCGTTTTCGCCACCATCGCTAGACTATCTGAAAAGTAATTGTCGGAAAACTGGGTAGCAAACGGTGGCACGTTCTCAATGGCGGTAGCAAATAACTCGGCACCATCAATAGCTGAACGGGTGCTGTTGGCAAAGGTTTGATCAAACATATTTTGATAAGCCAGATCGAGCATTGACTCGATAGCGGCATTTTGCAAAATGTGGCGCGACCACCAGATGTCATCGTGACCATAAATTTGCACAGCACCATTACCCCAAGGCACGGCGCTGTACTCTGTAATTGTCGTGCCAGTTTGGAACAGGTTTGTTCCAGCCAGGGAGATATTCATAGAGATAATGTCGCTGTCGTTGAGCGATTTGAGCAAATCGGCTGTGCGTCCCCCCCAGCCAAAACCGGTACGCTTGTCAGGCACAGAGGTTTGCCAATGCATAATCTGGTCACTATGTGAGTACAGCCCCAACGGCAGCTTGGCCAGACCCGATTCGATACCGGCCAGCGTGGTGGGTTCCACCAGTGTGCCCACGTTGGCGACAAAAGCTAGCTGTCCCGCATTAAACAGCTGCGCGACTTCTGGCATAGCGGGATGTACGCCATATTCTCGCCCATCGGTATCCAGGGCATTCAACGGAATAAGATCACCCTGCGGCAAGGCCAAGTCGGCACGAATGGTAGCGTATTCGCTGTATTCGGCATTGCTGCGGGGCACCAGCATATTAAACGAGTCATTGCCACCGGCCAGAAAGATACAAACAAGGGCTTTATAATCGCTGCCACCCGCCAGGGCATTGGCCGAAAGGGGCGAAATGGGCAGCTGTTGAGCAGCGGCCGTATTGGTCATTCGCAGGTTCATCAGGGTAGAAAAGAGGGAGGCGGAGCCAACGGCCGCACAGCTGGCACTACCTAAAAATTGTCGTCGGTTCATTTTAAATGGCATAAGGTTTCTCCAGTTTGAAACCTGACAGGTTTACGAAACTTATATGAATAGTAATTTCTTTGGCGTTACTGCTGCCCTTACAGAACAGATCCGTATAAAACCTGTCAGGTTAGGTAATTACACCTGAACGGCATACTCTGGGCAGCTCATGAAGAGGAAGATGGCGAAGTTAACCACGTCAATCGCAGCGGCCCCGTCGTCATCGTAGCCGGTTACGGCCGTTTCAATAATCCCTCGCATCTCCGATGACATCGTGCCAGAGGCCAACACCAAATCGAGATAATCGATCAGGGAGGAAATATTGCTGACCAGCGTAATTTCATAGCTCAAATCGGGCTGGGGCTGGTCCAGATTGTAGGTTTGGCCTTTGATTTCCGTGGTGGCATCCGGTAAGTCAATTACGTAGCCCCACTCCAGCCGTGAATACCAGAAGTTAATGATAGAGATGGCAGTGTAGCTGTTCATCAACTGGAATTCTGGCCCAGTTAAACCATTGTCGCTCAACGCGCCGGGCGGGCTATACCCAGGTGAGAAAAAGTTGAAGACGCTGGGAGCATTGAACATGTATTGGCGCAAATCATTCTCCACCCCCCAGCCGGCATCCCAAAATTTACCCTGCGGATTCGAAAAGTGGAAGGCACGTACCATCTGGGTAAAGCGGAAAAACGGCTCGCGCAGCTTGCCGTGCGTAGGGTCGGTGATGTGAACCGGGTTGCGCGCCTCATCGTCCAACAAGATGGCTTTGATGACAGCCTGCATGTCGCCGCGCACGCCAGAACCGTTGTCGTTGAAAACGGCCGTTACCCGCCCAATATACGCTGAAGATGGATTCGACTTGACCAGCCGCTGAATGAGCTGGCGGCCAATGAATGGTCCGATGTTGGGATGGTTAAACAAATGGTCCAGCGCCTCATTGACGTCTGCCATGCCGGTTTGGCCATCGGGCACCACGTAGCCGTTGAGCAGCGTTTTGCTGCCGGGCTCGTGCTCTTCATCCCACATTTTTAGAGGGCGAACGGCCGTATACGAATTCAACCAACCGCTGGTAAAGCTGGGCGTCCACCAAACATGCGGATCGCCATCAAAATCATACTGCAAGCCAGTAAAAATCTTGGCGAACTCGGTGATATGGCTGTTATCGTAGGTGGGAATCGGTTCATTGTTGCCGTCCAGCATGAGTGAACCATCATCATTGAGCAAAAAGAGACCGATGGTGAACAGCTGCATAATTTCGCGAGCGTAATTTTCATCGGGGAAGCGATTCTGCGACAGATCGGTTTTACGATTGCCCGCATGGCTGAGGAAACTGCCCATCAGCGGATGCAATGTCACATCTTGCAGCAGATCACGAAAGTTGCCAAAGGCATTGCGCAGCAGCATGTCGTACCAATCAGCCGCGCCATTGGCCACGCCATAAATTGCATCCGTCTCCGTGGAAATGACAAAGATTTCGCTGAGGGCCAGGGCCACGCGCTGACGCAGTAAATCGTCGCCGTACAGCGTGGTTTGCCACAGCGCATAGCGAAACAGCTCACGCCACGGGCTACTGTTGCCAATTTCAGCCTCATCGTACAGTTCGGCATACAAATAATCGAGGAGTTGGCTCTGGGGAAGGGCAAATTGGGCATCGATCCACGGCTCGATACCCAGCGACGCCACTTGCTGAATCAGAGCCTGATCGGCTCCCAACGTGGCCTGGGCCAGAAAGCGAGACGCTTCCTGTTCAGCGGTGAGGGTGCTGTTGCGGGAGGCACCACCCGTGCCTTGTAATTCAAATTCAGGCGGGTTGAATAATTGACGGAAGAAACCCCGTCGGCTCGTTGAAGCCATTGCTATTCTGCTCCTTTTGCTGACTGACCGGCAACACAGCCCTACGCAAAACTTCAAGAACTACGGAGGATTCAATTATTCAAAAATATATATTTGTGGCAGAGATGGACCTTCTTCACGGGTTTCTGCCTGACGGTGTGTTGCGAGATAGTCACTCGGGTTGTGTTCTTTCAAAAAAACACACTCTGATAAACCTTGTCATGATCAAGCTATGTAAGCAGGGTAATCGGTTGTGACAATAATTTCAGCGTGACTTAAGTACCAAAACGGCCGTAAACACCCAACCGAAAATCCACCGCCACCCCATCTGCACTATGGTTTTAAAATTTCGCCCGCGCTTTGTTGCGTAGCTGCATTAAAGATCGACAAAATTTGTTTGGCGATCCCCGTCCAGCCAAAGTTGCGCCGGGCAAACCGTGCCCCCTCGACTGACAGCTGATGTCCCAAATCTGGATACATCATGGGGATAGCCAGCATGGTGCCGTACTCCAACGGCCGATTTGGATCAGCGTACAGTGCATGTTTGCCATAATCAATTAGCTCATACAAACCGCCATGCACGGTAATCACTGTAGGCGTGCCACAGCTCATCGCCTCGATGGCCACCATGCCAAACGGTTCATAACGCGACGACATAGAAAAAACGGCCGCTGCCCGATAATAATCGGGCAAGTCCTTCTCCTCAATAAACTGCCGCCACACAATGCGCTCACTGATACCCAACTCATCCGCCAGCTGCTTCAACGTGGCCACCCCCGCATCATCCTGGGCCGAATCTTCGCCCCCCACAGCCGCAATCAGGCGAGCCTCCGGCACCAGCTCAAACAACGTGGGCAATGCCTGAATGAGCAAATCATACCCTTTATTATGGGCCATGCGCCCCAGCGTCAACACATCGTGAGCGCGCAAATCATACTGCTGCTGCAAATCCTTAATTTCTGCCTGACGAATGGGGGAAAAGCGGCTTTCATCCATGCCTGGAGGCACAATTGTCATACGCGCGTTCAACAAATCATATTCTTGTTTCAGCAGTTCCGCCTGCGGCTCCGTGGTAGCGATGACATGATCACACATCTGGTAAACCAAAAATTCTTTGCGGATGCGCTCCTTAAACCGGTACGTGGCCTCCATTTCTTCCTCGCTCAGGTCAGTGCCCATCGTCTTTTGCTTCCACCAACCCAGCGAGTGTGGCGTATGCACATGCAACACTTCCAGCTCTTCGGCAATTTTTTGTCCAGCCCAGCCCGCATCCCAATAATGAGAATAGATCACATCGTAACGAATATTGCGCGAACGAATGGCTGAGAGCAAGTTGGTAACAAAATCACCAATATGATCGTGCATGTCCTCTTTGCGAATAAACTCTGAACCGCCAAACGGAATACGCCACACATGCAGGTTCTCGTTAATTTCATCATATTCTGGCTGATCTTCAAAGCGGCGTGTTACTAAATCGACTCGTCGCCCCAGGCGGCTAAACCGCTTGGCCAGTTCCAAAACGTAAACAACTTGTCCGCCGGTATCTGGCTTGCCCAATTCGGGCTCCGCCGAGACATAACCGTGCAGTGAAATCATTAAAATATTGTTCATCGACTGATCAAACATATCCATGAAACATCTTCTCCTTAACAGAGGTGCGACACACTTTTACCGCAGCACTTTGCTATAAAATCAATGTGCAAGTACGTCATGCCCACCTTAATGCTTTTATTTTAGGCAATTACATGGAGTGCATGGCAGGCATGGATAAATTCTGAGGCAGACCATGCCTGAAACGCTTTACCCATGGGGCGGCCGGTACGGCCGTGTGCCCATTCATTAAACTCCCATTCGTAATTGGTACCCAATTTGTTTAATTCTGTTAAACGATACAGTTCATTCAAAGCCATGTCGCGCAGCCCTAGCTTGTTGATAAACCGCACCCAATGCCCGCCCACAAAAGGCCAAATACCACCATTGTGATAATGGTGGGGCAGATTCAGTAAATTGACGGTGTAATAAGACCGCCAATCGTTGTCACCAGACATTACGGCAGGATACAAGTTGGTAATGGGAAACGGATCGTTAACCCCCACCCCCCACATAAAACGAAAGGTTTGGCTGGCATGACCAACATCAACCACATCATATAAAAAAGCCAACAAATTTCCCAGCGTGTCACAACGCCAGCTAAAATCAAAGGGGGTTATTTGAGCAATCAAGTAACGGGCATCCCCCAAAGAAAATTGCCGTTCAGCGAAGGAAACCGACTGATCGCCATTTTGTGCGGTTGTTGGCCAAAAATTATTGCGGATTTCCCGCTTGATCACTCTGGCCCAGCGGAAATAATCCCCTGCCCGCTGCTCATCCCCCAGCATTTGCAGCAAACGGCCGAAACAGACATTACACTGATACCAAAGCACTTCATCGTACAAAACGTTGTAGCTGCGGCCAAACAGATCGGTCCAGTCGCCTGCTTCAGGAATTTCCAGCAGCGCGTCGTTATTGCTGTCGTGCGCGCCCAGCCAGTCGATAATGCGTTGCAATTTGTCGATGTAGCGTCGCAAAAACTCGTGATCACGCATGTGCGAAACGTACGCATAAAAGGCAATGATCACCCACAGACCGCTGTCTACCGAAGCAATCCCCCCTACGCCAGAATAATCAGGGCTTTCATCGTCGATACGCACATTGGCTGGCACCTGGCCATTGGGCGAAATATGCTCCAGCAAGGTGATCAGCGTTTGCCGCTGGCATTGGTGAATCGCTTCATCCTGGTTGGTCAGGGCCAGGGAACCCAAAATGGTCAGCGCCCCATCTCGTGCCCAGACGCTGCGGTAATTTTCGTCCGTGCCGGTCACATCATTGTCTTCCAGCGAGCAGGCGGAAAAGCCCAGCGGCGTAATGTTGCGTTTGAGGGCTTCAATCGCTTTGTGGTATCCCTGGCGGATAAAGGCCAGTTGCTCCTGAGACAAATGTTCAACTTCTTCGCCCCCAGAGGTGCGGATGGCTTCATACAGCGGGTGTTGATCAGACGGCCGTTCTGCCAATTCAATCGTCTGCAAAACCTGAAAATGCTTAAGTCCCGCCAACACCGCCTGGGCACACACCTCGCTTGGCGGCGCTTCATAAAGTGGCATCCCTCTGGTTTGGGCAATCAGCTCCGGCTGGGCATTGCCAGGAATAATACCGCGCGCCCCTTTCAGCTGAAACATGGCACTGTCATTGCCGCTGTCGCCAGCCACCAGCACCTCGCTGGTGGGAATATGCAAATGGCTCAACAGCCAGCGCAGCGCGTTCCCTTTGTTGGCCCACTTGGGCAAAATGTCCAGATGGCGGCTGCTGGAATACACCAGATGGTGTTCCAGTCCCAACTCTTCCAGGCCAGCCTGAATTCTCTCTAGCTGCTCTGGCGTAGCGTCATCAAAATACCAGCTTGATTTGTACGCATTTTGGAAATGATGCGGCTGTTTTTGCAACGGCAGATCGATCTGGTTGATAAATTGCTCAACGGTTTCTAGATTCCAGCCTTCTTCCAATATTTCTGTAAACTGTTTGAGCAGTTCCCCCGTTGCCATGTCATAGACGGAAGTGCCCACCCCACTGATGATATAATCTGGCTGGGGCAATAGGCCACTAGACACCAAATGGAGCACATCATCCAGCAAACGACCGGTGTTGTAGCAGAGCAACGGCCGTTCCTCCACTGGCTCCGATTCCCAAATCTGCCTAAACTGTGCCAATGCTTCATCATCCCCTAGTAACGTACCATCCAAATCAGAGACGAAAAAACGAATTGTTGCTGAATCCAAAATATCTCCTTCTATTTATCAAATCAATAATGCCGAGGGCAAATTTGATGCCCAAATCCAAACAGCGCGCGTGCCAAACGGGCATGGGCTGTTGGGGTATATATTCTCGATTTTGTTGCGCCGTGCTGCGATGGCATGGTTAGTGGGAATACAGGAAACTTACGAGAATTTATTCTACAGTTTACCACTTTGTTCAGACAAGTTTCCACTGTTCACATATAGCATTATAAAAGTCTTCCAAAAAGTTGACGAATTGTTTACGGCCGTTTCACCCATAAACGCCAGGAAAAACCATTGAATATTTCGCCCCAATCATCTATCATCCATCGCTAAAAATTGGAGTTCATACCATGAATCAAAACCTGCTTTGGTGGCAAAAAGGCATCATTTACCAGATTTACCCTCGCTCCTACCAGGACAGCAACAACGACGGTATCGGCGATCTACCTGGCATCCGCCAGCGGCTCGATCATCTGCAAAATCTCAACATCGACGCCATCTGGCTGTCCCCTATGTATCCCTCCCCCATGCATGACTTTGGCTACGATGTGGCTGATTACATCGATATCAACCCACTCTTTGGTACGATGGCCGACTTCGACGCCCTGCTGGCTGATGCACACGAACGCGGCCTCAAGCTCATCATCGACCTGGTGCCCAACCACACCTCCGACGAACACGCCTGGTTCCAGGAAAGCCGCAGCAGCCGCGATAATCCCAAACGGGACTGGTACATCTGGCGCGATCCCGCCCCAGACGGCGGCCCGCCCAACAACTGGCTCAGCTTTTTTGGCGGCCCTGCCTGGACCTTCGACGAAGCCACCGGGCAATATTATTTGCACCAGTTTGTCACCCAGCAGCCCGAACTCAACTACCGGCATCCCGATGTGCTGCCCGCCATGCTAGACGTGATGCGCTTCTGGCTGGACAAAGGGGTCGATGGCTTCCGTGTGGATGTCATCTGGCTGATGATGAAAGATGCCCAGTTTCGGAATGAACCACCCAATCCAAATTGGGACGGCGTGGAGCCCATGTTCAGCCTGAACCACATTTACACCCAAAATCTACCGGAAGTCCACGACCTTATTCGCCAAATGCGCACCGTACTGGATGCGTACGATGAACGGATGATGGTTGGGGAAATTTACCTACCGTATGATCAGTTGATCACTTACTACGGCACAAATTTTGATGAGTGCCATTTGCCTTTCAATTTCCATCTCATTTTGAGCCAATGGACGGCACAAACCGTCCGCCAACTGGTGGACAGTTACGAGGCAGCCCTACCTGAAGGTGCCTGGCCGAACTGGGTGCTGGGCAACCATGACCAGCATCGCATCGCCACGCGCGTGGGCACGGACCAGGCACGCGTGGCCAACATGCTGCTGCTAACGCTGCGCGGCACACCCACCAGCTATTACGGCGAGGAAATCGGCATGGTAGATGGCCACATTCCGCCCGAGTATGTGCAGGACCCACCCGCCGTTAACCAGCCGGAGATTGCCCACCTCATTGGCCGCGACCCAGAACGCACGCCGATGCAGTGGGATGATTCAGTTCATGCGGGATTTACGGGGGAAACGGCCGTTCCCTGGCTGCCTGTAGCTAATAACTACACGAAGGTTAACGTCGCCGCCCAAAACAACGATCCCACATCCATGCTCAACTTCTATCGCGCCCTTACTACCCTGCGCCAGGCTGAACCAGCTTTGCATGGGGGCAGCTATCGTGCCGTGGAGCCAAATAATGAGAATGTTTTTGCCTATGTACGGAAAGATGGTGAGGGGAACGGCCGTTCCTTCCTCATGATCCTCAATTTTACCGGGGAACCGCAAGAAGTTAACATAACGGATTTAGGCGAACAGGCCATCATCACCCTCGCCACCGACATGCAGCACAAAGGCACGGTAACCCTCTCCAATCTCCCCCTCGCCCCCAACGAAGGGCTCATCCTCCAACTCTAAACCCGTAGCCGCGGATTCTTTCCGCGCGATTTTTCACGGTAAAAAATCGCGGCTACAATAAAACGAGAAAACGAGGAGTAAGCATCCTCAGATGCGAACTCCTCCAATCTCTAATCTCCAGTCTCCAATCTCCCTAAAACGGAAAAATCAAAGGCAGCAGCAACACGACCGCCACCAGCATCAGCAAAATAAGCGGCACGCCAACTTTTACATAATCACTAAAGCGGTAATTGCCGGCCCCCATCACCAGCGTGTTGGCCGGGGAAGCCACAGGTGAAGCAAAGGCCATCGAGGCAGCAATCGCCACCGCCATTAGAAACGCCTGCGGCTGGATGCCCAACGTCTGCGCCGCCGCCAAAGCAATCGGAGCAATTACCACCGTTGTGGCTGTGTTAGACAGCACCTGGGTAAAAACAGACGTCAATAAAAAGAGCCCAATCATCACCGCCAGCGGACCGATTCCCCCTAAAGTATCGACAAAGCCGGTAGCAATCAAATTCACCAGCCCTACCTTCTCCAGCGCCGTGCTCATCGGCAGCATCCCGGCAATAAGGACAATACTGCGCCAATCGATGGCGTCGTATGCTTTATCCATCGTCAGGCAGCCAGTCAGCACAATGAGCAGCGCCGCTATCAGAGAAGCGGTCACCAGCGGCACAAATTCGCCCACCATCAGCACCAACATGCCAATCATGATAATCGCCGCCCAGCGGGCCTTACTGCGCGGTGGCCGATCCACTTCGGATTCCGGCTCACCCATCACCACAAAGTCCCGCCGAAAATCACGCAGGCGCGATATGTCATGCCAGCGCCCCTGCACCACCAGCGTATCACCAAACTGCAAGCGCGTCGTTTTGAGGTTGAGTGGTTCCTGCGTGCCAGGGCGGCCAATCGCCAACACAGTGAGGCGGTAGGTAGTGCCAAAGCGTACTTCAGCCAACGTTTTTCCTAGTAGGCTGGAGCGCGGTGGCAGCAGCAGTTCGGCCACACCCACTTCACGGCTAAGCAGCGCTTTAGAATCCTTTGGTTTGGCAGGCTGCACGGCCAGGCCCCAATGAATGGCAGCTTGATTAACGGCCGTTACCTCCCCCTGCACAATCAGCACATCATTGCGCTCAATGGTCACCTCTTTGTCAGGAATAATTGGCGTATCTTTAAGCTCGGTGTGGATACCTTCGCTTTCGGCCAAATCCCACAAATCGGGCGGGCGCATAATCTTCAGCACCGTCACGTCAAACTGCTCACGCAAGCTGGACTCGAACACAGTGCGGCCAATCAGCCCAGAACCACGCCGTACGCGCAGGCGCAGTAAATTTTCCGGCAAACGGTACACATCCACCAATTCTTTGGGCGTGGCTACCACCTGCTTTTCCACCGCCACCTGACGGTCCGGCAGAAGGCGGCGACCTACAAAAATCATAAAGGTGATGCCAATGGCAGCCAGTACTAGCCCCATCGGTGTGTAGCTGAAGAAGAAAAACGGTTCGTAGCCCGCGTCTTGCAGCACCTCGCTAACGATGATGTTGGGCGGCGTGCCGATCAGGGTCATGGCTCCGCCCAGCAGCGAGCCAAACGCCAGCGGAATCAGCAGCTTGGCCGGACTAATTTTAGTGCTGGTCGCTAGGCTGATGATTGCCGGCAGCAAAACGGCCACCGTGCCGGTATCGCTCATAAAGCCGGAGAGCAGAACCACCGCCCCCATGATCACCAAGACGAGCCGCCATTCACTATCCCCGGCAATGGTGAGGATGCGGCGGCCAATGGCTCCAGCCAGCCCAGTGTGCAGCACCGCCCCCCCCACGACAAACAAGGCAGCAATGGTGAGAACGGCCGTACTGGAAAACCCCGCCAGCGCCTCACCCGTGGTCAATACACCCGTCACCATAAGCGACAGCAGCACGCCCAGCGCCACTACATCCACGCGCAGCCATTCGGTAATAAATAAAACAATTGCCGCTACCAGGATGCCCAGCACCAGCCACATTTCAAGCGTCATATTTTTCCTCGTTAACGGTAATCCGTATTCAGTAAGCGGTGAGCCGTAGTCGGATAACGGCTCACCGCTTACCGATTACCGAACAAAAGCATCCTACCCAAATCAGCAGGCAATGGCATGTGATGTTTGTCACGAACTGGCTATGAGGCTTGGCTCGTAAGTACCTGAATAGTTACAAAAAGTGTATAATTTTCCAGACCGTTCACTTGCTGGAGACCATCGATGCTGTCGTTTACATTGCTTGGACAAACTGTTTTGTCAAAAAATGGTGTGCCCTTGGCCCAGTTTCGCAGCCAAAAAGAGGCTGCATTACTCATTTATCTTGCCCAAACAAGGCAGTCTCATCAGCGTGATTTCCTCGCCGAATTACTTTGGGAGAGTAGCTCCACTAAACAATCCTTGACCAATTTACGCACAGCCCTGAGCCGCCTGCGTAAGCAGGTTGGCGACGCGCTGCTGGTCACGCGCAAAACGGTAGAACTTACGCCCGAAAATCAGCAGCAAGTTGATTCCGTCATTTTGCTCCAGGCATTGACCGGCATGGGTCAGATCGACACGGCCGAAAAAGCCACCACCCTAAAAAACGCCCTCGACACCTATCATGGCGACTTCCTCGCCGACTTTCATCTGTCCAACGCGCCCCAATTCAATGAATGGATCACGGTGACACGCGAACATATTCGTCGTCAAGTTTTGGCGGCATATCACAAGCTGGGGAAGTATGTGCTGTCCACGAGCGATGCTGAATTCGGAACGGCCGTTACCCGTCAATGGCTCAAAATAGATGCGCTCAATGAAACGGCACACACGCTGCATATTCAAATGCTGGTTAAGGCAGGTCAAGAAGAAAGGGCAATGGCTCATTATGAAGCGTGCGTCACGCTGCTACAAACAGAGCTAGGCATTGCGCCCCCCGCCGAAATGAATGCGCTGATACAGAACCTTCGTCCCAAACGGTTGGTGACTGGGCCACAAGTAACGGCCGTTCGCCATAACTTACCCCCCGCATACGATCAATTCTTTGGCCGACAAGCCGCCCAGCAAGAGATTCACGTTCGCCTCGACCAACCGTGGTGTCGCCTGGTCACCATCACGGGACAAGGTGGTGTGGGCAAAACGCGCCTGGCCACCACCATTGCCCGCAGTCGCCTCAGCCAGTATCGGGACGGCGTCTGGCTGGTTGAGCTGGCGTATCTCGACGCTGATGATGAGGATTTGGCTGAAGCGATTGCCGTTGAAATTGCTATCATTTTGGACCTGCGCTTAACCGGATCAGCGACCCCGGTCGAACAGTTGCTCAACCACCTTCAGCACAAAGAAATGATGCTCGTGTTAGACAATTTCGAGCATCTTCTTAACGGCACACAGATGGTTCTCGACATGGTGCAGCGGTGTGAAAATTTACAGCTGATTGTTACATCGCGGGAGGCACTGCGGCTGCGAGCAGAGTGGACCATTGCCCTAACCGGGTTGAGCTACCCCACCAGCGACACGGATGAGATGCCATCCGAGGCAGTGGAACTGTTTGCCACGCGGCGGGCGCAGCAGCAGCCCGCCGCGATTTCGTCCGATGAGCTAGCCGCCATCCGCGCCATTTGCCGTCTGGTGGCAGGGCTGCCGCTAGCCATTGAGCTGGCCGCGGCCCTGACGCGCCAAACGACGGCGCAAGCCGTCGCCGCCAGCCTGCAAGATGGATTTGATGTCCTGTCGGCATCACTGCGGGATGTGCCAGATCGCCATCGTGGTTTGCACATTGTGTTCGAGATGTCTTGGCGCACCTTGCTCCCTGCCTTGCAAGAGCGGCTGGCGCGATTGGCGGTGTTTCGTGGTGGGTTCACGGAAACGGCCGTTCAGCAAATCGCAGAAACAAACGCCCAACACCTCGCTGCACTTATCGAGAAGTCACTGTTGACTCGCCATGCCGATACAGATCGCTACACGCTCCATCCAGTGATTCGTGCTTATGCGGCTGAGAAACGGCCGTCTGCCGACCCAACCCCGCACAAACACGCCCACTACTATCTCACCCTGCTGGCCCAACACACCGAGCCGCTGCAAAAAAATAGGCCAAACGATTCAATCACCCTGCTTGCCCCAGACATCGACAATGTGCGTCTGGCCTGGCAAACAAGCCTGGCAAAGCGCAAAGTTGATTTACTGACAGACGCCCTTACGTCGCTCTCGATTTACTATCAACTACGCGGTTTGGCGCGAGAAGGGGAAGCCGTCATGCACACAACGCTGCGCACGGCAATGGCGTGGGGAGATACGGGCATCCCGTTGGCAACCCATACCGGGTTGGAACAGGCGCGCTTCCTCAATCGGCTGGGACATTATCGGCCGGCCATACGTATACTCAAAACGGCACTGAAGCTGGCAGAACAGGGTGGCGACCATTGGGCCGAAGGGATGGGGCATGTGTTGTGGGGGGAATCGCTTTGGCGATTGGGGGAGCATAAGTCGGCTAAAAATATACTCAATCATGCCCTCGACATTGCCCACACCCTTGATGACACCGTGATTATCGGCTGGTGTCACCATCATTTGGGCATCATCAATGACATCCAAAACCGCTACGATACCGCCCACGATCATCTTAAAAAAGCGTGCGCCGCATGGCAGACAGTAGGCAACGCGCAAGCCCTAATTGGCAGTCTCAACAGCATTGGTCTTGTTTGCTACCATCAAGGTGACTTACTTGTCGCTCAACAGTCGATGGAGCAAGCTCTATCGATCTGCGAACAATTGGGGGATCGCCATCGTCAATCGTCTTTGGTTAACAACCTCAGCATGATACTAACTGAACGAGGCGATTATTTGGGCGCACAATACTATTTGCAACTGGGTCTTGAATTAGCAAATACAAGTGGTAATCTAACTGGGCAGGGAGAACTAAACATCAACCTCGGCAAAAATTATCGTCTGCTGGGCGAAACCAACTTAGCAGTGGAACGTCTGGAGCGGGGCTTGCGGCTTTCAAAATCGATAGAGAATCGTTATTTAATGGCAACCGCATTAATTTTTCTGGCCGATACAAAAAGCGAGCTAGGAGATTCAAAACGAGCACAATCTTTGTACAGTCAGGCATTAAAAATCGGGCAACAAAATCACTTGCAGCGTATTGAATGTGCAGCATTAATTGGCCTAGCAGAGCTTTTAAGCACGATTGACGGAAAGCAAGCAAAAATATACAGTGCAGAAGCTGTCAAGTTAGCTGAATCCATCCAAAATTTACAGTTACTTGAACAAGCCAAGATCATTGATCAACGTTTGAATGTGTCTGCAGATATACATGAAAAGAACCAGTCTGAATGACTGAGTTAAATCAAAGAGACCGAGTTGCTAATCAAACACTCGGTCTCTTTGAGAATACTAAAGCTCGTTCACCAAATAGAATTTAGACACAACCGGTGTGTGAACCAGCATCGCAAGCGTAGGTGATGGCGGGTTGCAGGGCAATAAGCAGGGGTAAGACGGTAGCTAAAGCGATGGTTTTCCAATTATTGATACGTTTCATGTTAGGTCTCCTGTACTGTGTTTTTGGCGATTCCCTGTGAACCGCGCTGATGAACACACCTTAGGAAAACCACGCACCCATAGCGCACCCAAGAAAATGGTTAATGGCTAATGGTTAAAGGTGAGCTGCGAATTGAGATGATGGGGGCGCTGCGGGTGAAAGTAGGGAAAGAAACGGCCGTTTTCCGCACAGACGCCCTACGTATATTACTCGCCTACCTCGCTGTCCATCAGGGCAGCCCCCAACGTCGTGACACCCTGGCCGGATTGCTTTCCCCCGACCGACCGGACAAAGAAGCCCTTACCTACCTGCGCAACCGCCTGACCCGCTTACGCAAGGTGATTGGCGACGACCAAGCCACACCCCCCTACCTCGACATCGACCGCAAACAAATCACCCTGCGCAATGGCGACGACATCATCATTGACATGGTGCAATTTGAGCAATGCCTGGCAGCGGTGGAAACGCATCCGCATCGGCAGCTGGCGGGCTGTCCGACTTGTCTGGCGCAGTTGCAAACGGCCGTCACCCTGGTGCGCGGTGAGCTGCTGGCCGGACTGAATTTCCCCAGCGAGGCATGGGAAACATGGTTAACAGCTCAACGGGAGCATTTGCAGCAGCGCGCGCTGGAGGCGATGACATTATTACGTGAGGCGCAGATTCAACTTGGGGAGTGGACGGCCGTTCTGGACATCGCCCAGCGCCAACTAAACCTGGAACCTTGGCTGGAAGCCGCCCATCGCGCCATGATGCAGGGCCACTATCACCTCGGCGACCGCAATGCAGCCCTGGCCCAGTACGAGCAGTGCGAACTTTTGCTACAGGATGAGCTGGGTGTTGAGCCAGAAGAAGAAACACAGCAGCTGCGGCAGCAGATTTTTGAGAATAATTTGAGGGTTGAAGGAACGGCCGTTCCCCACAATTTACCACTGCAAACGACACAATTTTTTGGCCGTGAAGCCGAACATATACAGCTGCTTCAGCGGCTGGTGAACCCGAATCACCGTCTCATCACCCTGGTGGGCACGGGCGGCATTGGCAAAACGCGCCTAGCATTGGAGGCGGGCCAACAGGTCAAAACCAGCTTCCCCGATGGTGTCTGGTTTGTCTCGCTAGAGGCGATTAAGGGCGGCGCGGAACAAATAAAAATTGCCGTCGGTGAAGCGATGAGGCTAGAGGGAAATGACAAACAACTTAGCGGCGAACAGGTGCTGGCCATTTTGCGCGACAAGCAGATGCTCCTGATTTTTGACAACAGCGAAGTAGCGCTGGATGACCTCGCCTTCGTTCCCGAATGGCTCCGGCGTGCGCCGCAGGTGGCAATTTTGGCAACTTCCCGCGAACCGCTTAACTTCCAGGCGGAGTCAGTGATCTTTTTGGATGGTTTGCCAACCGGAACAGTGGAGATGAGCGCAGCGGAAGCAATGTTTGCTGAACGCGGGCAGATGGCGCGAGATGACTTTACCGTTTCGGCCGACAATCTGCCGCAGGTACGCCAAATTTGCCAATTGGTAGACGGCTCCCCTTTGGGCATCGCGTTGGCAGCGGCCTGGGTGCGCCGCCGGTCATTGGCGCAGATTGTTGAGGAAATCGGCCGTTCGCTGGACTTTCTCAGCACGCGCCTGCGTGATGTAGACCCGCGCCATCGTTCCATGCGGGCGGTGTTCGAGACATCTTGGCAGTTGCTGATGCCAGAGGAGCAGGTGGTGCTGGCAGCATTGTCTGTGTTTCCAGCGTCGTTTACGGCCGTTGCCGCCGCAGAAGTGGCCGGAGCATCCCTGTTTGATCTAGATTTACTATGCGAAAAATCACTGCTTCAGCAGGAGCACGAAAGCGAACGGTATGCCATGCACAGCCTGGTGCGCCAGTTTGCTGCTGAGAAACTAGGGGAACGTGAAACGGCCGTTCAGCACGCCTTTGTCGATTATTTCAACCGGTATGCCCACACACACCAGACTGACTATGCTGCGCTGCAACCAGAGTGGCTAAATTTTTCGGCCAGCGTAGAAAAAGCGCATGCGCTGAACGCCTGGCCGCAGCTGCTTGAGTTGGTACAGGTGCTGGATGAGCCGTGGTTCCGGCAGATTCGCTTTCAGGAGATGCGGCAGGGGCTGGCGCTGGCAGCGGCGGCGGCGGAAGCGCTGCTGGACCAGCCTACCCTGGCCCAGACGCTGCTGCGCCTGGGCGAGATTGAAACGGAGCTAAATGATTATGCGGCAGCGGAGGCACATTTAGAGAATGGATTGCAGCTTTTCTTGCGTTTGGAGGATAGTTTAGGGGTGGCGGCGGCGAAATATTGGTACGGCCGTATCACCCTGGAAAAAGCCCAAGATGAGCAAACCATCCAACTCTGCACCGACTCGATGCGCATCTTTGACGAGGAAGGGGACAAACGAGGGGTGGCCCAAAACCTGAATTTGTTAGCGCTGAGTCACATCAGAAAATACCGCGATTACCAAACCGGGCATGATTTTTTGCAAAAAGCGGTGATCCTACAACAAGATTTACCTCCATCGGCCACCTATGTAGAATCGCTGCGCCATTTGGCTCGTGTGGAGAGCATCCAACAACAATTTATCACCGCCGGAGTGCACCTAGCGGAAGCGACGCAAATTGCCCAGCAGCAAAACAACATTGGAGAGTATGCGGCCGTTCTATACGAGCGGCTCATTTTGTGCAAAAAACAGGGTCAATGGGATGAGGCGTTGCGTTTTGGCAATGAATCGCTAGAAAACTTCAAAAGATTTGGCAGCTTGCGCTGGGAAGCGCTGCTCAAAACGCAGCTTGGGTTGCTGCACCAGGCCAAACAGAATTTGGCCGAGGCGCTGCCTCTGTTGCAAGACAGCCTCCACATCTTCTCTGAATTAGATGATGTGTATGAACAAGCACATGCCCATTTTTATTTACATAAACTGTACGGCGAATTGAACGATGCAGAAAAAAGCCACCAAGCCTGGGAACAAGCCTACACGCTAAATGTCAAGTTTAACGATCCGCGATTAACCAAGCGGTTAAAAGAAACCGCACCACCTCACTGATAACTGTTTACCGATTATTGACTACTGTTCCTAATCATGGTCGCCTATGGTGACAGGTCCCTTCTTTTGCCATTCCTTAACCAATTCCCCGATGTCAGTCCCATCTTCGGGGTCGGATTTGGCCAGTTTGGATGGTTCAAGACCCTCAAAGCCGGGCATTTTTTTGATGTTTTTTAGCTCGGCGGCGCAGGCGGTTAAATCCTTCACGTTTGTAGAGCTCCACAGCTTGAAGTCAGCAGGGGAACCTGCCAGCAAAAATCTGGCAAAGACGCGAATGATTTTCCGGATTTCGTCTACATCCGGTAGGCTATTATTTTTCTCTGGCCGACCAGCTTTTTTCTGAACGCTTTGCCACGTTTCTACCAGATCTTTTGCAACGTCATCAAACGCATATAAGGTGGGTTTGAGTTCTTTGAGTTGGACCAGGATTTCTTTGAGGATATACGGCCGTAAAACCCCGGTTGGGTGTTCCCCTTCTTCATTTTTGTTCGCATCATCCGTCCGCGCCACCAGAATCGAAAGCAAACTCAATGCCACCAGAGGCCCAGCCACAATGCAACCACAAATATCCGAGAAAATCTCTTCACACCATTTCCGGTGACGTTCATTTGCAAAAGGCAATTTCTCAGTAACACTGGCAAAGTCTGAAAGAGGCTCCTCGCTTGATTTTGGAGTCAGGGGCTCCTGAGAAAATTCATCCTTGATTATCTGGTTCACATCAACACTATTTGCATCAATGTTGGCGCGTTGGTACACGTAGTGGCCAATCTCGTGCGGAATGGCAAGCAATTCAAACGGCGGTGGCGTGTCGTCGCCTTCCAAATCTTGCAGCACCTGGTCGTAGCGAATGCCAATGAGCACCACATCGTCGCAATAAGGCAGGCTGCGAATGTGGGTTTCCTGGCTAAAGAAGGTGATGGGGGTAATCTCAGAATCACTCGGCAGGAGGTGTTGAAACGGTTTCAGGGCCATGAGGGCGAGCATGTCTGTAATTTGCAGGGCGCTGGCTTGCGTACTGGGTTGGTACTGCCCATTGTCATTCACCTCATGCACCCGCTGCACAATCGCCCGTTGCACAATTTCAATATCGCCCGCAATAAATTGGAAGCTCTTTCTAATGTCAGCAATTGCATCACTCGTGGCACTGTTGCCATTCACTTTTTCAAGCGCACTTTCCACACTCTTTTGCAGCCGGTTATTGACAAACTTCCTTTGATTCAAGCTCAGCGTACGCAGATTAAAAAGCTGGGTCTCTTCAAATTCAAACTTCACCTTTCCGTGAATATCATCTGAATCTATACCACCTTTGCCTGAAGGCTTATTTTTTGGGGTTTTTCCACCTGACGTACCTAAAAAGGTTGGCCACATCTCGCCACCTTTGTCACGCCCCGAATCACCCAAAAGTTGATTAGCTAATGGTGTGGTAGCACTGCGCCAATCGTCAAACTTTTTTATCGAATCTTTGAAGTCTGGGGGCAGCTTCTCGGTGCTTTCATTCATTATCAGCAAGCCTTTGTCCAGCATTTTGCTGAATTCCATGATGGTGGAACCTTTGGTCAGCAGGATAACGCGCAGCAGCTTGAGGTTTGAATTAATGGATATAGTGAAGCTAGCCAAGCGGCCTGTCCACAATTTTTGCTCATAGAAATTGTACTTCCCATCTTTTGCTCCGGTTGTGCTCATATCCCGCCTCCTTAACGATATTTTGGGTTGACAAGCAGATTATAGCTTCCAGGTGCAGGGTTCGCACCTTGGGGAAACGGCCGTTGGAAGCGTTTTGGAAGCGGTGGTTCTGTATGATGCGTGCAAATTCCGGAATTGATATTTAAAAGTATTGGAAACCTTGCCGAATCAACGAATTATTTCACCAAGGGTTCGTCCACATCAAATTTGATGTGGAAACGAACCCCAAGGAGACAGACCCATGAAGAAACGATTTTTACCTATTATGCTCTTATTCATTCTGGCTTTGGTAGCCTGCGACAGCGGCGTCACCATTGACACAGACGCCATTGCCACGCAAGCCTCCGATGTCGTCACAGATGTGCGCGACGCGGTTGAGGGCGATGGGCAAGCCGAAGAAGTAATCGACCCAACCGTAGAGCCAACAGAAGAACCAACAGTTGACTCACCCAGCGACCGCTGGGCAGGTGTAACCGCCGATGACACGATGCTTTCTCTCAGCGGTGTGAATATCTCCATCAACGGTATTGAGACGCAGAGTGACGCAAATGGTGCATTTGACTTGTCCGTACCCCGTGCTGATAACGGCCGTTATGTGATTAATGCAGAGATGGACGGGTATCTGCCCATTTCTCAAATTCATATCGGTGGGGCAATGGAAGACCTTTCCCTCGAATTCCAGCCAGTGCAAACATTTACGTTTGATCCGCAGGAAGGTATCGACGCAGAAGACAATAGCGGTACGCAGATTACAATTGGTGCCAATCAGCTTGAGGATGCCGATGGGAATGAACCCGCTGGAAATGTGGACTTGAACATGTACACTTATGACCTAGGAAATGAAGAAATGGTCGGTGACATGAGTGGTACGAATTCAGATGGCGAATTGGTATCTATGGAGAGCGAGGGCGCATTCTATGCCTCATTTGAGGATGGAGACGGCACTGAATATAACTTAAAGGATGGTGAAACAGCAGAAATATCTATCCCTTGTGAACCAAGACCAGACGAAGTTCTCACGGTATGGTCATATGACCCAGAAACCGGGCTTTGGGTAGAAGAAGGGACGACAACAATTGAAGATGGTCGTTGCAGCGCGGAAGTAAGCCACTTCTCTTATTGGAACTTTGATTATGAGAAGCGTGATCCAGCCTGCATTAAACTGGATATCGAACCGAATTTCCTCACAGAAAACACACCACTGGGCGTAAAAGCCGTTTTGCAAACAACTCCTGTTCGTGTACGTGACTTGAGCATTACAAAAGAAACGACAGTGCTGATTAATCTGCCTACCAATACGGATGTGCAGTTCTTTATGCCAGCAGATGCCGCAACGCCATTTGCCACGATTAACAGCGGTGCGCCATGGGGCGGGACAGGCGTACCCGCAGCTCCCTACACAGTTTGTAATGGCGTGGCAGAGATTGCCCCTGCAAAACTCATTCTGCAATCTGTTAACTATCCAGAACGCTATTTAGCTGAAAATGCCGATGGAACGGCCGTTGAATTACTGCCCGTATCTCCTGACAGCGACGATGCACTGAAACAGCAGGCAACATTCACACAAGTTCCCGGCCTTGCCGACTCTAACATGATCTCTTTGCAAACGAACAGTGGGGCTTATATTGTAGCCACACCGGATGGCGTAACCCTGCAAGCAATGCCAAATACCGATGAACTGCGCCGTGCCGCGACCTTCAACATGGTTGCTGGATTGGCCAGAACGGGTGTAAGCTTCGAATCATTGGCTTATCCAGGATACCATTTACGCCACTTCTCATTTATCCTCCAATTGGACGCATCGGATGGAACGGACCTATATAATCAAGACGCTTCTTACAATGGCGTTGTCGATTTTGTCGCCATCGACGTGGAACCAACACCTACCGCTGCTCCCCAATCAGGTACATTGCAGGGACAAGTGACCGACGCCGTTTCTGGTGCCCCGATCGCTGATGCACAGGTATGTATACAAGGGACAACCCAATGCGTAGATACAGATGCAAATGGAGATTACACCATTTCGGACGTCGCTCCTGGCGAGCAAGTGCTTAATGTTAGAGAAGACGGATACATTCCGGTCAATGATCAACTGGTCACCATTACAGCGGGCGAAACAACCACACGCCCCTTTGCAATGTCGCCCGAGTTAGCAGTGGGTGAACTCCGCATCGTGCTGACGTGGGGGGAGAAACCAGCCGATCTGGATTCATATCTGTGGCTGCCAAATTCCACTTATATATATTATGACCAGCCGGGTAATCCCGCTACAGCAAATTTGGATCTAGATGATACAAATGGCAACGGGCCTGAGACGATTACCATTGCGCAGCAGGAAGATGGTACCTACACCTATGCCGTATATAATTACTCAGTTGCTAGGAATGGTGATACAACCCCATTTTCTATATCTGGTGCGGTTGTCCGAGTGTATAAGGGAGATCAAGAGATCAATACGTTCGCGGTGCCAACTACAGGCGATGGCGTCTGGTGGTATGTCTTCGACTTAGATGGGGCGACGGGCAACATCACCCCAGTCAATACGCTATCGGACACTGCCCCTAGATAACGTAAACCGATAATCGCGTAGAACGCACCGTTCTACACAATCAAATAGCAAAGAGACGGCTCATCCAGGCGGATGAGCCGTCTCTTTTTCTCCAATTTCACCCGCGATAAAAACCGCCCTCTGGTTAGTCGCAAGGGCCTTGCCCAAGAGCGGGATGAGCTTTTTTTGTCACAGTTTGTAGAACTAGGAATAATTTCCTGCAATTTTGATGGGAAACGGCCGTTGACAGCCATAACCTCTCACATCTATAATTACATCAAATTAGGCATCAATTATGATGGAGGCTTTCATGCAACACGGAATTTTGCACAATCAGGAAACAGTCCGCACCACGGTAACGTTGCCCGCCGACCTGCTCCAGCGTAGTCAAAAATTGATTGACGCGGGACAGGTACCCAACCGCAATGTGCTTATTGTTTCAGCGTTGGAACGACTGCTGAATGAATGGGAACGTGCCGAAATTGACCAGCAGTTTGCCGCGATGGCCAAGGATGAAGCATATCAAACCATGCAGTCCGAAATGGCTGAATCTTTTGAGGAAAGCGATTGGGAAGCCCTACTTGAAGGAGAGCAAACAGTTCAATGAAACGTGGAGATGTCTTCGATGCCCGCTTAAGTCCCACTGAAGGCTCAGAACAGGCAGGAATTCGCCCTGTTATCGTAGTAAGCCGGGACGCAATTAATCAGCATAGTTCTGTCGTTGTTGTTGTTCCCCTCACAAGCGCTAAAAATGTCAAACGTAGTTACCCGAACGATGTGCTGATAAAGGAAGGTAATGGTGGTTTAACGGCCGATTCTGTCGCCTTGGGTGGACAGGTACGGGCCATCACCAAAACTCGGCTGCTCCGGCAGCGTGGCAGTCTCCCTCCGCAAATAATGACACAAATTGACCAAATATTACGAATCACCTTGGATTTGTAGATGGCCACCTTCCTCACCCTTTCACCTCCTCCGAAGAGTAAACATATCGGTAATCCGAGGATGAGTAAAAGCAAAAACGCTCCAAAAAGCTCTAACTTTTTGGCTAGAACTTTTTCAAAATCAACCAGTAGATTGGGATTATAGGAAAGCAGGGCGGCACTTATTGGAGCGCATTGCTAGACCGATTTTTGATGTGAATGATGTCAATCCAAAAGACATTTGGAATGATTCGTAGAGTTACCTACCCTTGCACCTTCTCCGAAGAAACCAAATTGGCTGAACTGCCCGTCTCCTCAAACTCCTTCACGTTTTCCAGCGTGGTACGGGCGATGTTTTCCAGCGCCTTGCCCGTGAAAAAGCCTTGATGCCCGGTGATGAGCACGTTGGGCATTGTCAGCAAACGGGCAAAAACGTCATCTTGAATGATCTGGTTGGACAAATCTTCAAAAAAGAGGTCTCCCTCCTCCTCGTATACATCTAGCCCCAAATGGCTGATTTTGCCCGTCTTCAAGCCTGCCAGTACCGCCTGGGCATCAATCAATGCCCCCCGGCTAGTATTCAAAATCGTTACGCCCCGCTTCATCAGGCCAATGCTGTCGCTGTCGATGAGATGGTACGTTTCCGGCGTCAGCGGCGCGTGCAACGTGATGATGTCCGAGCGGCGGAACAAATCGTCCAGCTCGGTGTATTCTACCCCTAACTCCTTAGCAGCATCGCTGGGATACAAATCGTAGCCCAGCAGCTTGCAGCCAAAACCGTTGAAGATGCGCGCTGCCGCCTGACCAATTTGTCCCGTGCCCACGATACCCACCGTGAGGCCATACAAATCAAAGCCCAGCAGACCATCAAGCGAGAAGTTGCCCTCGCGCACCCGATTGTAGGCGCGGTGCGTTTTGCGGTTCAGAGCCATCAGCAGGGCTATGGTATGTTCCGCCACGGCATGTGGCGAATAAGCGGGCACGCGCACAATGCTGAGGCCCAGCTGGTGCCCCGCCTTTAAATCCACATGGTTAAACCCAGCCGAGCGCAGAGCAATCAGGCTGGTGCCGCCCGCTTTCAGCTCCAGCAGCACGTGGGCGTCCACCACATCATTGACAAACACGCAGACACAGGGAAAGCCTTGTGCCAGCAGCACGGTATCCTTATCCAATTTGGCCTCAAAATAAACCAGCTCGTGGCCGATCGTTTCGTTGGCCGCGTCCAGATAGCTGCGGTCGTACGGTTTGGTGCTAAAAACTGCAATTTTCATAATTTTCCCTTGCCTGTCATGCCCGCGCAGGCGGGCATCCAGAATCTGTTGCCGGATAGATTCCCGCCTTTGCGGGCATGACCAATGTTAATTCGTCAAAATGCGCCAGCCGCGCTGCACGGCCGTTTCCCTTAAAACATCATCCGGGTGGACCGCAACGGCCGTTTCCGCCAACTCCAGCATCGGAATGTCCCGCAGCGTATCCCCATACGCTGCCACCAACTTGCCCGGCAGCTTTTGCAGCTTGGCCACCTTGGGCGGCCCCACGTTGAGCTGCCCAATGATCTCGCCCGTAAGACGGCCGTTTACCACCTCAACCAGCGTGCCAATCGATTCCACCTGCAACTTGGCCGCAAACTGCTGCAAAATTGGCTCAAACATCCCCGAAACGATGATGACGCGACGGCCGTTTTCTTGATGGGCCAACAGTTCTTCCACCACCGCAATGCGCCGATTGGCCCAAAACGTCTTGTTCGCCACCCAGGCCGACACCTCAGCAAAACGCTCCGGCGTATACCCGGCAAACAGCCGCATCACGCCCAAAATCCAGCGCTCCTTAAAAGCACGCTCATCCTTTATAATGCCCACACGAAAGGCCAGCACCCGCAGCAAATTCTGCCTAAAAAAGCGACGGAACTTATCACCCTCGCCATGTGCCACCAAATAATCGCGCATTCCTTCCCAAGCCACGCCCGCCGAGAGCGTACCTTCTAAATCAAAGGCCACAATTTCCTGTTCAGCCACGCGTCACGCTCCATTTTTGTTGCAGCAGTGCTTCGGTCGTTTCCAGCGCCCCTTCAATCCAGCCCTGCGACCCGGAATACGCTTCACCGATGATGTAAACGGCCGTATCCGCCAGCGGCTGCACAATTTTCTCCCGCACTTCCCACGCCTTCACATGGATGTTCCATGAATTCCACGCCCCGCCAAACGGGTCCTGCCCCCAATCCTGGAAGCCCGCCGCATACGGTTCGGGAATGTACTCCAAATCGTGCACTAGCTGAAGCTGCCGCTGGGCGTGGGCTACCATCGCCGGTGGGCAAACATACCGGTTCCAGCGCGGCTCGTCCGATGGCGGGAAGCAGTGCGTGGTGCTGTGCCCCTGCTCGGCCAAGCCCGTCCAAAAGCCCACAAACGGCCCATCATCGTAGCTGGCCATCACCAGCGAATCGCGTAATTCTGGGTTAAACACCGCTGGCCCTTCTGCCTCAGAGCCAAAATAGTACACCTGCCGCACGGGCAAATCGGTGACAGAACGGCCGTTGTTCACCCCCGCATCCTGCCACCACGGATAGCGATAACAGAGGAACAATTTAAACATGGGGTGCGGCGTCACGGTGGGGATAAGCGGTTTCACCTGCGGATGCAGCAAAAATTCCGTGTCATCATCCAGCAGTTCCAGCGAGCGGCGCGGCATCGCCAGCACCAAATGGCGGGCCAACAACGGTGAACGGCCGTCTATCTGCAATTCAATCAGCCCATCTTCCCGACGGCTGAAGGTGTTTAGACGGCTGTCAAAATGAATCTGCCCGCCTGCCTCAGTAAAACGCTGGGCCAGGGTCAGCGGCACGCTTTCCATGCCGTCAATGACCGTGCGGTATTCCACCTCTGGTCCAAAATCAGCCAGGTACCAGGGGATCGCTTCGGCGGCGTTCCAGTTGGTCATCGTCGTGTTATAGCCGCCCGCGTCCATCACCAGCTTGTACGCCTCACTGCTCATCACCTGGTGCAGCAAATTCCAAAAGCCGAGTTCCCACAGGAAACGGCCGTTAAATTTGTAATTCTCTTTCACGTCCAGCCACTGCTCCGGCGTTAATTTGGTGGCCCCCGGAATGAGCACATCAATCGCCTCCATGATGAGCTGGCCCGGTGTTTTGCCCCGCTCCTGCCAGCGCACCCGGTACGGCACCTTGTCCGGATTGGCAAACTCAGACTGCCGCAAATGTTGGCCACGCACGTAGTAAATATTTTCGGGACCACTGACGGGAAACGGCCGTGTGGCCAAGCCCAACTGCTGAATCAACCCTGTCACCAGCGGCTGATTTGTCAGGTAGCGCATCCCGCCAAACTCCGCCTTAATGCCCGTCATCTCTGGTGGGTCCAGTGAGATAAGCCGCCCGCCGATACGGTCACTCAGCTCAAAAAGCTGCACATTAAGCAACGTATCACTGCCCAATTGGCTCTGGTTTAAATCGGCCGTTAACAACCGCCAGCCTGTATAAACACCCGAAACACCGCCACCCACAATTGCTACATCAATCACAGTTTCATCCATATTTGTTTACCTCCAAAAACAGTGTAGCCCAAACCATATGAACTGCAAAAAGCAATCAGCGCTCAACTCATTTCCCCGGAAACTGTTTGCCCAGCAGCTTGCTTTAGCATAAGTTGCTGGGGAAATGTTCTTATTCCAGCTCCATTTGTGACATTTATCACAAATAAACCAGAAGGATCGCAATCGGCAAGAGATTTATCTTGAGTAACATGTAAGCAGAAGCTGTAAAAGAGCGATCGAGACAGTCCCAAAAGCTGGGGTAAAAGATCAAATCATATGCATGAATTAGCTATTACTGAGCAAATCTTAAACCTTGCCCTGCGCCATGCCACGGAAGCAAATGCCCGTCAGGTGACTGATCTACACCTGCAAATTGGTGCGCTTTCCACCATCATCGATGACTCTGTGCAGTTTTATTGGGACATTATCAGCCGGGATAGCCTATGCGAAGGGGCTACGCTTCATTTTCACACTGTACCCGCGCAACTCCACTGCCAGGATTGTGACCAGATTTATACTCTGGACAATGAATTGACAGCCTGTCCGCAATGCGGCGGCATTAAAGTCAAAATTCTTTCTGGCCAGGAATTCCAGCTGACGTCCATTGATATCGAAACTTAAAACCACACCGTAAACAGAGGCCAAGGAAAATAGCAAGGACATTTCCTGTCACTTTGTGTACGCTGTGGCCAATCTAAGGAGTTTGCATGTTAGCGAATCCCAAGCAAATTGATCCGCCAACCGATGATAAGCGTTGGCGCTTTGTGCAAGCCACCATGCGCCGCAATGGTTTCCGGCGCAGTGCCCTTATCGAGACGCTGCACACCGTTCAGGAAGCATTTGGCTTTTTGGATGCCGCCTCGCTGCAATACGTGGCGGCTTCTCTGCACGTGCCGTTGAGCCAGGTGTATGGTGTTTCGACTTTTTATCATTTGTTTAGCCTGAAACCGGCGGGTAAGCACAGCTGCGTGGTGTGCACTGGCACGGCTTGCTATATCAAGGGTGGCCCCAAGCTGCTGGAACAAATTGAACAAGCTTACGGCATCAAACCTGGCGAAACAACCGATGATGAACAACTATCGCTGCTGACGGCCCGCTGTGTCGGGGCTTGTGGGCTGGCTCCCGTCGCCGTGTTCGATGGGGATGTATTGGGCAACCAAAGTTCAGAAAAGACATTGGCAACCCTGCGGAGGTGGTCAGACGATGATGTATGAAAAATTTGAGAAAATCACGGCAAAAGAGCAAGCAGCAGCGGCCAAATCAGATCACATTATTCAGGTATGTGTTGCTGCCAGCTGCCTTTCCTCCCAAAGCGACCAGGTTTTGGAAGCGGTACAATCGGAGATCAAGGCAGGGAAGCACACGGGTTGCCAGGCCAAGGGAGTTGGCTGCATGGGGCTTTGCTCGCGTGGCCCCCTGGTAAATGTCGTTCATAAAGATGACAAACTGGACGAAAATCTTTACCAGGATGTGAAACCGGAGGATGCTAAATCGCTGGTGGAAGCTGTCAGCGAAGGCAAACTGCTTAAGAAGCTCGTTTGCCCCACCGATGTGCCCTTCTTCCAGCGGCAAACCAAGATTGTATTGGAAAACAGCGGCCGTATTGACCCAGAGCGCATTGAGGAATATGTGGCAACCGGGGGATATGAGGCTTTGTTAACGGCCGTTACCGAAATGACCCCCAACGACATCATTGATGAAGTGCTGCGCAGCGGTCTGCGCGGGCGCGGCGGTGGTGGCTACCCCACCGGTCTCAAATGGACCACCGTAGCCAAAGCCGACGCTAACCAGCGCAAATACGTCATTTGCAACGCCGATGAGGGCGACCCCGGTGCCTTTATGGACCGCTCCGTGCTGGAAAGCGATCCACACCGCGTGCTGGAAGGGATGACCCTGGCAGGTTACGCAATTGGGGCCCGCAAAGGGTACATCTACGTACGCGGTGAATATCCGCTGGCTGTGGCCCGGCTGAAAAAAGCGATCAACCAGGCACGACGGCTGGGCGTTTTGGGCGATGGCATCTGTGGCACCACGTTTAACTTCCAGATCGATATCCGTTTAGGGGCTGGGGCATTTGTTTGCGGCGAGGAAACTGCGCTGATTGCTTCGGTGGAAGGCAAGCGCGGGCAGCCGCGACCCCGCCCCCCCTACCCAGCTGAGTTTGGTCTGTGGGGCGAGCCAACGCTGATTAATAATGTGGAAACCTTTGCCAACGTGGCACCTATCGTGCGCAACGGTGGCGATTGGTACGCTGGCATCGGCACAGCCAAGAGCAAGGGCACCAAAGTATTTGCCCTGGCAGGCAGCATTGTCAACACCGGCCTTATTGAAGTGCCAATGGGCATTCCGCTGAAAGAAATTGTGTTCGAGATTGGCGGCGGCATTCCCGGCGGGCATCAGGTGAAAGCGGTGCAAACCGGCGGGCCATCCGGCGGCTGCATTCCAGCCGACTATTTTGACACCCCAGTTGATTATGAATCGCTGGTGAAGCTAGGCTCTATTATGGGTTCCGGCGGCATGATTGTGATGGATGAAACATCGAACATGGTGGATGTGGCTCGCTACTTCATGGAGTTTTGCAAGACGGAGTCGTGCGGCAAATGTGTACCCTGCCGGGTTGGCACGGTGCATATGCATCAATTGTTAGACAAAATTTGTCGCGGCGAAGCGATGCGGTATGAGTTGCGGCTGCTGGAAAACCTGTGCACAATGGTGCAGGAAATGAGCCTTTGCGGCTTGGGCCAGACTGCACCCAATCCGGTAAACAGCACGCTGCGCTACTTCCGGCATGAATATACCGATTTGCTATTGGATGGTGAGAAAGATTTGGAAACGGCCGTTTCCAGTCAAGAGGTGCAATCATGAGACGATCTCGCATAATAACCTTCAAAATTGATGGGCAAGATATTGGTGCCCGCGAAGACGAAACCATCCTGGAGCTGGCTCGCCAAAACGACATCCATATCCCCACCCTCTGCTATTTGGAAGGTGTCTCCGCCTATGGTGGTTGTCGAATGTGCATGGTAGAAATCAAAGGCTCCAGCCGTCTCTTCCCCGCCTGCATGACTTATCCAGACGAAGGGATGGAAGTGACGACCAATTCTGAGCGGCTGCAAGCATATCGTAAACAAACCATTGAGCTGCTCTTTTCTGAGCGCAACCACGTTTGCGCCGTCTGTGTTTCTAATGGTACCTGTGAACTGCAAGACAAAGGGTACCAACTGGGCATGACCCACGTCAGCGTGCCATATATCAATCCCAGCCTGCCCGTAGATGCCAGCCATCCTTACTTTGGTCTGGACCACAACCGCTGCATTTTGTGTACGCGCTGCGTGCGCGTCTGCGACGAGGTGGAAGGGGCTCACACCTGGGATGTAATGGGGCGCGGTGCAGAAGCCCGCATCGTGGCCGATTTGAATCAACCATGGGGCGAAGCACAAAGCTGCACCAGCTGCGGCAAATGCGTGCAGGTCTGCCCCACGGGTGCCCTGTTTGAGAAAGGCACATCTGTGGCTGAAATGCGCAAAAAACATGAATTCTTGCCCTATTTACGCCTGATGCGTGAAGGGCGCAATGGGGGTGAAGAATGAGCAAGGCAAAATTAGCTACCGTTTGGCTGGATGGCTGCTCTGGCTGCCACATGTCTTTTCTAGACATTGATGAGCGGCTGATTGCGTTGGCCGAGCTGGCAGACCTGGTGTATAGCCCATTAGTAGACAACAAAAATTTCCCCGAAATGGTGGATGTTACCCTGATTGAAGGGGCGGTAAGCAACGAGGATGATTACGAAAAAATCCTGAAGGTGCGTGCCCATACCAAAATTTTGGTTTCGCTGGGTGATTGCGCCGTAACGGCCAACGTGCCAGGAATGCGCAACCCGTTTAAGCCAGAGGCGCTGCTTGAGCGTGCCTACATAGAAAATGCCGACGAAAACCAGCACATTCCGGTTAAGGTAATCCCGCCGCTGCGCGAAATGTCGGTGCCGGTTCACCAGGTGGTGAAGGTGGATGTGTTTGTCCCCGGCTGCCCCCCTTCGGCCGACACTATTTTCTATGTATTGACTGAACTTTTGGCGGGGCGAGAGCCAGACTTAACGGGCAAAACGCGATTTGGTGCGTAAGAACCCCCACCCTAACCCTCCCCCTGCGAGGGGGAGGGAACTGACTCCCTCTCCCTTAAAGGGAGAGGGCTGGGGTGAGGGTAAAAGTCACACCTAATTTAAGAACAGGACAATTTCTCATGAGTAAAACAATTACAATAGACCCTGTGACCCGTATAGAAGGGCACAGTAAAATTACAATTCAGCTAGATGATCAGGGGCAGGTAGCAGATGCCCGGTTTCATGTAACCCAATTTCGCGGGTTTGAGAAGATGACAGAGGGACGGCCGTTTTACGAAATGCCCGCCCTTACCGCCAGAATCTGCGGCATTTGTCCGGTGAGCCACCTGATGGCTTCGGCCAAAGCCGGCGACGCCCTATTGGCGGTGAAGATTCCCCATACAGCCAAAAACCTGCGCCGCATCATGAATCTGGCTCAAATCCTCCAATCCCATGCGCTCAGTTTCTTCCATCTTTCATCCCCGGACTTTGTCATGGGCTTCGACGCCGATCCGGCCGAGCGCAACATTTTTGGCGTGATGCAAAAGCATCCCGACCTGGCCAAAGACGGCATTGCCTTGCGCAAATTCGGCCAGTCGATCATCGAGCTGCTGGGCGGCAAGCGGATTCATCCTGCCTGGGTGGTGCCTGGCGGCGTCAGTTCACCATTGACCGAGGCGCATCGCGACACCATTATGGCCCAGGTGCCAGACGCCCTGGAGCGCATTCAACGCACCCTGGCCTGGTACAAAGAGATCTTTGGCACCTTCGACGCCGAACTGCGCAGCTTTGCCAACTTCCCCACGCTGTTTATGGGCATGGTAGATCCTGACGGTAAACTTTCATTACATGATGGCAAACTGCGCATCGTCGATGCGGTGGGCAACATTGTAGCGGACCAGCTAGACCCGGCGCGCTACATGGATTACATCTCCGAAGCAGTGGAACCCGATTCCTACCTGAAATCACCTTATTACAAGCCGATGGGTTATCCCAAAGGCATCTACCGGGTGGGACCGCTGGCGCGGATGAACATCATCTCCCACTGCGGCACACCGCTGGCCGACCAGGAATGGGCCGAGTTCCGCATGCTACAGCGCGGCGCGGTTTTGAGCTCCTTCCAATACCACTATGCTCGGCTGGTGGAAATTGTGTACTGCATTGAGCGCATTGAGCAGTTGCTCAACCACCCAGATATTCTCGACAAACATGTCCGGGCTCACGCCTCCCCTAACGCCTTTGAAGGCGTTGGCGCGTCGGAAGCACCGCGCGGCACGTTGATGCATCATTACAAAATCGACGAAAACGGGCTTATCCGCTGGGTAAACCTGATTATTGCCACCGGCCACAACAACCTGGCGATGAACAAGGGTGTGTTACAGGTAGCCCGACAATTTATCCGTTCCAATAAAATTGAAGAGCCAATGCTAAACCGGGTAGAAGCCGTCATCCGCACCTTTGACCCCTGCCTGAGCTGCTCGACACACACGATGGGTCAATTTGCCTTGGACGTGCAGCTGCTGGGGCCAGATGGGGATGTGGTGGATGAGGTGAGGCGGGGATAATCGGTTAACGGTAATCGGTGGTCAGTGATCGGTAAACAGTGAGCAATGAGAGGTAGATGGGATGTGCTTGGTTAAACCAGCGGTGATTTTACCACCTGCCTCGCCCGCTTTTGGGTGTGATGCGTGATGCGTGAAACGTGGATCGTTGGTATTGGCAATCCGCTGCGGGGGGATGATGGTGTTGGCTGGGCCGTGACTGAAGCGTTGGCCGATTCGGCAAATGACTCCATTCAGACCGTTTGCGTCCATCAACTCCTGCCGGAATTGTTAGACAGTATTCACGCGGCAAAACGGGTGATCTTTGTGGATGCGCGGGCGAATGGTGAGCCAGGCCGTGTCATGGTAACATCCATCCAGCCAACAACTGACGGTCCCGCATCGAGCCACCAGCTGCATCCGGCGGTGCTGCTGGCAATGGGGGTAGAATTATACGGCCGTATGCCCGCTGCCACGCTCGTCACGATCACCGGACAGGATTTTGGCTTTAAGGAACAACTTTCACCGTCTGTACAGCAAGCCATCAGCGAAGCAGTCTGCCAAATCGAAGAAATTATGCAGGCAAAGGAGCCTGTCTTATGAGTAAAACCATTTCTATCGTTGAAGACATTATGAGCGCCAATGATCAGCTGGCTGCTCAAAACCGGGCACAGCTAGACGCGCACGGCGTTTTTGGCCTGAACATCATGGCTTCGCCAGGGGCAGGCAAAACCAGCACGATTCTGCGCACCATTGAAGCGATCACCCCTGCCCTACGCGTTGGTGTGGTGGAGGGGGACACGGCAGCCGTTACCATCGACGCTGATAAAGTTTCTGCTGCTGGCTGTCCGGCGGTACAGATAAATACGGGTGGCTCTTGCCATTTAGATGCGGTCATGCTGGCTAAGGCATTGCCCCAAATGCCGCTGGACGAATTGGATCTACTCATTGTGGAAAATGTAGGTAATCTTATCTGTCCCGGCGCGTTTCATCTGGGCACACATGCCAATGTAGTCATCGCCAGCGTGCCGGAAGGAGATGACAAGCCGTACAAATACCCAAACATCTACCGCAATATTGATGCGCTCGTTTTGAACAAGGTGGATTTACGGCCGTATATCGACTTCGACCAGGAATACTTCGAGCGCGGCATCCGCCTGCTCAACCCCAATGCCGCCATCTTCCCCATTTCCTGCAAAACAGGCGAAGGCATTGAAGCGTGGGCTGATTGGCTGCGAGCCAAAGTGAAGTAATTTTTCACCGCAAAGGACGCAGAGAATGCATAGTTTTCTTTTTTCTTTGCGTCTTTGCAGTTTATTTTAAAGCTTTAGCCCATGGTCGGAGGGAGCATCAGGCTGGCACCAGCCTGGAGTAAGCTCGGTACAGTTGTCAGGATGATAGTGGCTCCTCGTGCAATTTGCTGCTGGGCTGCGGCCTGGCTGCCTGCGGTGATGCCCACCCACAAACCAGACTGTCGAATAATGTGAACAGCGTCGTCAATCCGCTCTTGCACCTCAGAATGGTTGGCGCTGTCAGCGTAACCCATACTTAAGGCTAAATCACGCGGGCCAATGACAAAACCATCGACACCGGGAACGGCCGTTAGCTCCGGCAATGTGTCAAGCAGTCCACTCTCTTCAAACTGGGGCAAAATCAAAATCTGGTCGTTGGCCTGAGCAACGTAAGCAGCTTGCTCGGCGGGCGTGCCCAGCAGATAGTTGGCAGCACGTCCAGGTCCCAGACCACGATTGCCATCTGGGGGATATTTCATGCCATTGACGAACTTTTGGATTTGAACGGCCGTACGCAGTCCAGGCATCATGATGCCCATCATGCCTGCATCCAGGTATTGCAGCACCAGCTTCATATCGAACTGCCCTACCCGCACCAGCGGTGTGATGTCTACGGAATCGCAGGCACGCACGACGTTGACGGCATCGGCAGGCGTCAGCGGGCCGTGCTCGGCGTCGAGCATGTAAAAATCGAAGCCTGACAGGCCGATGAGTTCCGCCAGGTACGGGTCCGGACTGGCGGAGAGGACGCCGTAAACGGGTTGGTCTTGTTTGAGTTTAGTTTTTGTTTTGTTTTCGCGCATGGGGAATGGTAGCGTAGGGTGGTGGATTGGGGCAAGAGGTGTGGAAACGGCCGTGTAGCTTGACCAATTTCCTACCTAAAATTGCACCCAATTTTTTGACAGTTTACCCAACATTTGATATTATCTCCGTCGCTCAACAAGGGGGCGTGGTGTAGTGGTTAACACGCTGGCCTGTCAAGCCAGAGATCGCGGGTTCGATCCCCGTCGCTCCCGCTCGTGGAAAGAATTGGGTCAACTGTGAATTCAGTTGGCCCATTTGTTTTGTGGTTAAGTACCAGATGATAGTTAGAACGCAGCGTCATCGCTACAACTTTCTCATCCTGGATGTACACTCTCTCCACAATCAGCTTCACGAGCTCATGTCTCCCCTCTTCGTCCCCTTCTAACCGTTCCCAATGCGTACGGAAATTTTTCAACAAGTCAGCTGCCTGCTCCAATTCGTCATCTCCAATTGGTGAAAGTTGTTCAAGTTCCATCTGTAACTTGATGCGCTGTTGAAGATATTCATCTTCACTGGTGAAAAATCCATGATCCCAGCGAGTGTCCATGCGTTTAATAATCGCTTTAATTTCATCAATTCGCTCATCGAGGTTTCTTTCACCCAGTATGTCCCCCATCGCTTTTGTAATGCCTTTGCGCCAATCTTTGGGCGGCTTCAAATTCATCAGGACAGAAATTACCTGGTTGTCGATGGTTTCAACATGGACACTGCTCTGGTCACACTCGTGCCCAAAATCTCTTGAACGGCACATATAATAGCGCCACTTGCCCTTTGAGATTGCCTTTGGTCGCATTTTCCCGTATTGGCGGAACAGTTTTTCTTTGGGCGGATTGCTGCAACAGCGGTAACAGTAAGCAAGATTTCGCAGCAAATATGGATTGTACTTTGGCGTGGCCTGTCGATGGCTGCGGCGCTTGGCACGCGCTTCCTGGCATTTTTCAAAAAGGTCTTCATCAAGAATTGCTTCATGTTCCCCTTCAAACCACTCAACGGGGGCGTCATAGGAACGTGAACCATCGGAGCGTCTTTTGTATTTTTGGTATTTTATTTTGCCCAAATAGGTGCGGTTTTGCAGGATGTCTCGAACTGTTTCCTTGGAAAAGCGACGTCCAGTCTTGCTCTTGTAGCCAGCCTCGTTTAGTAAATTGGCAATATCTGTGTCGCTAAAATCACCTGTGGCATATTGCTCAAAAGCCATAATGAGACCAGGCTCTTCGTTCTCATCCGGCACCAGCATTTTGGCTTTGTTTTTCTTGTACCCAAACGGCGCACGATTGTTGTGTCTGCCCTGGTGAACTCGTTCTTTTTTACCTTTGGCTGTTTCCGCCCCTAAGTTTTGGCTGTACCAATCAGCTACCGATTCCATGATGCCTTCGATGAGGGCTCCCATTGGGCCATCGCTATCCTCTGACGGTTCACTGACTGAGAAAACTTTGATGCCATAATCATGACGTAACAAAGATTTTACAGCCAAAGCATCGGTACGATTGCGAGCAAAGCGGTCAAATTTGTGCACAATAATCGCATCGAATTTCTTGCGACGAGCATCTTTGCGCATCTCCTTGAAGGCGGGTCTATCGGCGGTGCGGCCGGATTTACCTTCATCGGTATAAACCTTGACTAAGATGCCGCCATTGGCAATCACCCAGGCTTCGATGGCTCGCTTTTGGGCGTCAATGGAGTAATTACCAATCTGTTCTTCTGAACTTATTCGGACATAGGCTGCGTAACGCATTTTTATTTCCTTTTTCCGCTTCTTTTTCTTAGGTCGCCAATCTGGATTTAGACGTGGCCCAATGATGGGATGGTCAGCTAAGACATCTAGATTAGGTGCCGAGAAAAATCGCGGCATATGTGGTTTCTTGGGAGCCGTCTGTTTTGATTCATTAGACATATGCTCCTTTCCGGGGCAAATCCCCTATTTTCATTTGTAATGAACAACTTCCTTTGTCCAGGTCGCCAAATTCCTCGATGCTGCTTACTAGGCCTCAGGGAAAGAAATTTTCTTATGGACGGGAGCGACAAAAGAATATTTGTTCTAATTATAATCATAAATGATTATAATTGTCAATGAGAATAACCCACCTACCGGCGCAGACACTTGAAGCTTTCAGTTGAACGAAATACTCAGGATTTTGACAATTAGGAAGGTTGGCAACAGATCAACGCCCCCCTGAGTCCGAACCGAGTGTAGAATAAAACCGCCTCGATTAGCCAAAGCACAAGAAATAAAGATTCGGAGAAGTTATCAATTACTCTTAGCAGATATTACTCACTTCCTGAATCCGACAGATAGATTCCCGCCTCCAAATTTGTTATAGATACATGAAGCTCAGAAATCCCAAAGCGTCCCTTTTTTTCAACTTCAAAAATGTACACGTGATCAGCTGTGGTAGAGACCGCTTCTGCGAAGGCTAATCCATCATCAAAATATTCACCGTCAATACCATAGGTGATGTCAGCTTTCCCGGAATTTATGAACGGCTCACCATCGTATGTTTTTCCCGAAGCCGAATATTCAAACTTTACATGAATAATCGTGCCTTCAGGATATCCTGGCCACGCTACATTTGGACGTTCTCGGCGCAATTCTCGGGTGAGCTCGCTTAATGAACCTCGACGATCCAAATAATCTATCAGCTCTTTAACCTTTAAATTGATAGTTTCACCAGAAATTGCATCCCAATTAACGGACAAGTCATGTGCCAAAACTTTTAATTCATCCAAATTGAAGTGCCGTAAAATACTATTTCGTAACTCCCTACGAAATTTGCTGTTACGGTACCTTGCTAATTCTTCCTTGTTCACAGATTCATCCTAATCAACTCTAAGCCAATCAATAAGTCGCCAATGGCAACGTCTTTAATACTCCCAATCCTCATGCGCCAATGGAGCACTGTTTAATACATCGCGATGCCAGCGCCAGTGCGGCATAAACTTGTCCATATAGGTGCGAAACTGCCCATTGTGATGGCGCTCTAACAGGTGCACCATTTCATGCACCAGGATGTATTCCAGGCATTCTGGCGGCTTCTTCGCCAGTTCCAGGTTGAGCCAGATACGGCCGTTTCCCACCATACAGCTCCCCCACATCGTCTTCATCTTCCTGACACCCCACTCCCCTACTTGCACACCAACAATAGGTTCCCATTTAGCAATGAGGTCAGGGATTCGTTCTTTGAGGGTGGCGCGATACCATTCATTCAGCACCAGTTCCCGGTTGGTTCTGGTTGTGTTGGGGCTAACGAATAGCGTCAGACGCTTGTTGCTTTTGATGGCAATTTCATGCTTGCCTGTGCGCTCGATCACATCCAGCAAATACCGTTTGCCCCAAACATAATGGCTCTCACCGGTCACCATTTCCCGCTGGGACTGCCGAGGCTGCGCCCGAAAGTGGGCCTGCTGCTTTTTAATCCAGCCCAGCTTGTTGATGACCGCCAGGCGTACATTTTCATCGGTGACGTGCAGCGGAACGGCCGCACGCACACGGCCGTTTGGCGGATACACGCCCAAATGCAGATTCTTAATATCCTTGCGCACAATCTGCACCTGAATGTCATTGACTGTTATTGAACTACTTGTATTCATTCTGCTCTTTGACTACCGCCATCAGCTCATCCAGGTTGATTTGGTAATCACCCAGCTCCTCACGAATGGCGTTTTCTACTTCTTTCCGCTTAAATCGATTATGTACCCAGCCCGCTTTTTTGGTGTGGCGCACGGCCGTATCCACCCGCAGCGCCAATCCTTCATTCTGGTCGAGCATATCATATAAATTGCGTTTGGCAGGTGAATCCAATGAACTGGGATATCGATCCGTACCCGCCCCTTCAGGCCGCACCACTTTGGTGGCCAACGCCTTCACTCGTTTCAGATATTCCTGATATTCCAGCGCTCGCTGCCGCCGTTCCTCAATGAGGGCGTCCAGCAGTTCCGACATTTCTTCATAATAGCGGGGATTGACCGGCTGCTCGTCTACAATGATTTTGCGGATGTTGTTCTCGATGGTTTCTGCCATCGCATCCTCGCTCTCTTTGATCCCTTTGGGCAATTTATCAAGCTCGCCCAGCCCTTTCTCCACAATGAGTTCAATCAAGCCCAGCTCTTCAAATTCGGACACGACTTCGCTGTCCTCAGCGCGGATGTAGGTATCCAGCAGGTGGCGCATAGCCGGTTCAAATCGCTTCATGTCCAGGTAGTCGCCGCTGTGGATTTTAATCTCGTCGGAGAGCTGCTCGTAGAAGTAAATGTCTTGTTTGATAGTCGCAATTTCGGCGGACGTGTAGCCTGCTTCTTGCATTTCGTTGGCCAGGTTGGCGTAGGCGCGCAGGAAAGCGGCTACCGCTTTGTAGAGGGCCACCCGCTTTGGCTCATTTTGGCGCATCGTTTCTTTGTCGGCGTTATCAACGGCGCTGAAGTAGCGGAAATAATCGGCCTGTTGACGGGGCATCATCACCGGTTCGCAAATCGCCTTTACCGCTTCGCGGGTTTCGTCCAGCCGTTCCCGGCCTCTTTCCAGTCGGTTGGTCAGCAGGTCAGCCACGTCTTCTTTGTCGTAACCGTCCAGTGCGCCGCTGGTGTAGTCGCTGATGGCTCCTTCCAAACTGTTGAACAAATCTTTGTAATCGACAATGTAGCCGTACTCTTTATCCTCACCGTCCAGCCGGTTGACGCGGCAGATAGCCTGAAACAGGCCGTGATCGTGCATCTGCTTGTCGATGTAGAGATAGGTGGCCGAAGGCGCATCAAAGCCGGTCAGCAACTTGTCTACCACGATGAGCAGCCGCATCTGCCCCGGCTCTTTTTTGAACCGATCTTTGACCTGCTTCTCAAACTCCTCAATTTTGTACATCGCCGTGTCTTCCGGCTCGTCAAAGTAGTCGGCCAGCATCTTGCGGTAAATGTCGTACTGGCGCAGCTTTTCGGTCATCCCTTCGCCGCTTTCTTCCCCTTTGATGTTCGCCGGAGAGGGTTTGTAGCTGGTGATGATGGCACACTTCCCCGCCAGGTCGGTGCGGCTGAACAGCTCGTATACCTTGCACGCCTGGTAGATGCTGGCGCAAACCAGCATGGCGTTGCCGCGTCCGTCCATCAGGCGCGGCTTCGTTTCCATATCTAGCAAAATATCGCTGACGATTTGCTCCAGGCGGGATTGGCTGGAGAGCACTTGCTTCATCGTGCCCCATTTTTGCTTCAGCTGCACCTTAGCCATCTCGGACAGACCGCGTGTTTTGGCCTCGAACCATTGGTCTACTTTCTTTTGCGAGGTGATGTTCTGGTCGATGTCTCGCGCTTCGTAGCGCAGGTCGAGTACTACGCCATCGGCCACGGCTTCGTCGAATTTGTAGGTGTGGATGTACTGGCCAAACACCTCCACGCTTTTCTGTTTGTCCGCCTTGAGCAGCGGCGTGCCGGTGAAGCCAATGAAAAGGGCGTCGGGCAAAATAGCCTTCATCGCTTTGTGCAGCTTGCCGGATTGGGTGCGGTGGCACTCATCGACAAAGACAAACAGGTTCCCCTTTGCCCGGAAATCGCTGGGCAGGCTGGCCTGAATATCTGCCACATAAGCATCTGTAGCTACAGCATCGTCTATTTCCTCGCCAGACCGGCCAAATTTATGCACCAGCGAGCAGACGAGCCATTCATCTGGCGCGTTTAACGTGCTGATGAGGTCGGCTCCACTCCGAGTGCGGTAGATTTGTTCATCAACGCCCAGGAAGACGCCTTCGATTTGCTGATCCAGCTCGGTGCGGTCGGTGATGATGAGAACGCGGGCATCGGTGACGTTTTCCCGAATCCATTTGGCCAGCCAGACCATCGTCAGGCTTTTGCCGGAGCCTTGCGTGTGCCAGATGATGCCACCTTCACGCCGCTCGATGAATGTCTGGGCGGAACGGACGCCAAAATATTGATTGTGACGCGGTACTTTTTTGGTGCCCATGTCGAAGACGATGAAGTCGTGGATGAGCTCCAGGAAGCGCTCTTTGTTGACCAGCCGCAGCAGGGCACAGTCCAGCGGGCTCGTGGCTGGTGGGCAGGGTGCAGAGGGCAGATAGCGGTTTTTGCGGTCGTCGGTTTCGGGCAGGTAATGGGGATTTTCTTCTTTCCAGGTGAGGTAATATTTTTCCGGGGTTTCGATGGCACCGTAGCGCAACCCCTGCGTGTCATTACCCGCCATGACCAGCTGCATGGTGGTGAAGAAGTTGCGGATGAACACTTTCTTCTGGTTGTCAAGGTTTTGGCGAATGCCTTTAGACACATCTGAACTAGAACGTTTCAGCTCCAACACGCCTAAAGCAATGCCGTTGATGTAGAAAACAACGTCCGGCCGTTTTTTGAGTTCACCTTTGATGGAGACTTCTTCAGCCACGGCAAAGTCGTTTTCGCAGGGGTTATTCCAGTCGATGAGCCAGATGGTTTGGTTTAGCTTTCCGGCTCCTTCGCGCACTTTGACACCGTAGCGCAGCAGGCTGTAGACCGCTTTGTTGGCGTCGTACAAATTTTTGCCGTCGCCCAGGGCGGCAGCCTGGTCTAACGCCCGCAGCGTTTTGTTGATGAGCGTTTCGCTGTGGCCCTGGCGGTGCAGCCAGCTTTGCAGCAGCTCCGGTTCGATGTTGCGATTGCTTGACCGGTACTCCCAGTTGCCCAGATAGGTGTAGCCAAGCTGGTTTTGTAGCAGGTTGATGACCCGATTTTGTGTAGCGCGTTCGCGTTGGCCGACGGTACTCATAAAAGCAGCCTTTTATTTTTGGCGTTTTTTAACTCTTAGTTGTAAATTCGCATCTCTTGCATTTTCTTGTGTAGGTAACACAATTACAGGTTAAATTTCCCGACTCTTCGAATGCCTCAGGTGGCAAAGTTTGCATATCATACTTCTCACCAGGTTCTGAAGTCCAAGGTTCTACATAATAACTTCCCGTACCTCCGCAAGTTGAGCAATTTGGGTTTGTGCTTTGGTCGATAATTTCAAAATCATGCCGAACAGTTCGATATTCAGTGTGACCATCTCTGATACAGATTCGTTTTTGCTCGCACTTATCGGAAGCTACAAATTCCCATTCTCCATATTTGTGCATATCCTTTCGATGTTCAGTGTAACCGTCTCTGACACATACTCGTTTCTGGTCACACGTATCTTCTGACACATATTCCCATTCTCCAAAAACATGTTTTAGTACAAGATAATTAAACTCCCATTCTCCTCCAAAAGCATGTTTTTTTGTTAGATACTCAATATGCTGATTGTCGGCCATACAAACACGCATTTGTTCGCATTTGTCGGGTGCAACGTATTGCCAATCTCCATATTTGTGAAATCCTAATTTACAAGCAATTTTTTGAATAATGCTCATTGTTTACCTCCTATATTAAACGTAGCGTGCCCTACCGGTGAAAAGGTCTTGCATCATGCCTTGTTTGTTGGCCTGAGTTTTGCGTTGATTTGTTCGCGCTCATAAATAGGTGGTGCCAATCCCGTTACTGCTTGTTTAATTTGAAGCTGACCTGATACCGGTAGAAGTCGATGTTTTGCGTGACGCGTAGGGCACGCTGGAGACGTAAATCTTTTTCCAGGGCGATGATGACGCCCTTGACGGTTTGGCCTTGTTCGGCCAGTTCTTCGGCGACGTAGCCCATGTAGCGCTGAATCTGGCCCACGACCACATCGCTGGCCCGGCCGCGTTTGAGCTCCACAATGAGCAGCTCTTTTTGGTCTTTGCTGATGGCTAAAATGTCGATGGGGCCGGTGTCGCTGGGATATTGCTGACCAACCAGCTCGCCATCTTCCTCAAAAATGTTGTACTTTTTACCAAGGGCGGTGCTGTGCCAATTCTTAACCAGGAAATCTTCTAGATGTTTTTCAAAGACAAAACTAAAAACGTTTTCGATATCTGGATCGGTGGCGATGACTTTGGCTGGCGTGTTTCCGGCCAGAAGCTGCTCAAGCTCTTCGGTGTATTTGGTGATGTTGCTAACGGTGCCTACGGAGCCGGTGGAGTTTTGTAAAGGCTCGCTCATCACGCTGCGCTCGACGGCTTGTGGGTACCAGCTGACTGCGCGACGATGGGGTAAAATTTCACCAGGATGGTAGCTGTAGTCGGAGACGACCTCACCCACGAGGTAACTGCCGCTGCCATCGGGGCAAAAAACGATGTCTCCTTGTTTGATGCCTTTGGAAACGGTGTGAATAGCGCCGCAGGCTAACCCTGCCGCCACTTTCGATTTACCGGGGTTCTTTTGTTGGTAAACGGGAATCTGTTTTTTGTTGAATTCGCGCCAATCGTCGGGGAGTTTGTTGGTGAAGTCAATGTCCATGCCAAAATCGACGCCGATGAAGCCACCTTCATGGCATTCGGTGGCGTACATGCTGCCTTTGCCCAGCATGATGCGGTAGTAGCTTTTAGGTTGGTTCATAGCAGGCGGGTCCTCCCGGTGAGTAGTTCTTGCATCATGCCTTGTTTGATGGCCTGGGTTTTGGCGCGACGTGCTTCCAGAGCGGTGATTTCCGCATCCATATCATAAAGAACCGCGGATATTGATTGCTGTTCCTTAAGCTCCGGCATTGGAATTTTAAGAGCTGCTACATCTCTTTTGTATATGTGTTTTTGTGAAGTACCTTGTCCACGAGTTTTAAAAAAGTTTTGATTTCTGTTTATCTGTAAACGAATGTAATGTGGCGAGCAACCTTCCCAAACCCTTAATCTACCCACTCGTTGATTCAAAACATACTGTCCATTTGTTGGAATTAGATCGCACATGCCCAAAAGATTTCCATGAGCCAAATCACTCAAGATAATTACAATGTCGTTTTTCTTGAGTGAACCATCATAGAAATCTATTCTCTTGTGGTCTGCCTTCAAACTTCCATCTATGTCTACACTATCAAGCGTTATCAAATTAAATAAGCCATGTTTAGAAACAGAGCTTTCATGCGGTTTACCATTTGCAAAATCCGCAATATCTCCCACTGATAGGATTTGCCAATCTTCTGGTATTTGACCAATTTCGGTTTGTTTGTAGCCACGGCCGTTTCCAAACCCCGGCAACCTCGTCTTCCCCGTGAGAAGCTGCTGCATCGCTGCCTGCTTCACCGCCCGCTTCTTCGCAATCAACTTATCCAACCCCGCAATCAGCCCATCCACATCAGACAGCGCTTCCGCAATCGCGTGTTGTTCATTTTTATCTTTTGGAATTGCAATTGGTGTTGTCCGAATTGCACCAAGTCCAAGATTCTTGATCGTTGTTCCAGTTAAAGCATCATCAAATAACCTTGTTACATAATTGGTTTGTAAACTGAAATAGATGTATTTTCTTGAGGTGCCATTTTTGATATTTAGGTAAGCAGCACTTTTCCCTAAAATGATTGGTTCACCCGTATAGAATGCAACATTCCCAATTGTTCCATTTATCGAAAGCAGAATACTTCTTTCGTCGAGATTCTTTCTATACTTTCTATATTCCGCTGCATCCGCTCTTTTGGTGTCAGGGTTGATTACAATATCACCATTTTCGAGGTTGTTTCCATTAACAAAGTAGTATTCACCACGATCAGAATAAATTGGCGTAGCGTGAATGCCATCACCGATTTCTGAAGTTAAATTCCTTAATTCGATAACTTCCCAGTCCTCTGGGATTAGTCCGACCTCTGTCTGCTTATAATCTGCCTTTGTCATGCCGCACTCATTTTTTGCAGATGCTTCTCCACCTTACAAGCTAGTACGGCAACCTTATCCACAATCTGGGGCAGCGGTTCGGCATACCGTTCGGTCAGTGCCTGCACCCGATTGGCCAGCTGCTGCGTCACCCGCTCAATTTCGGCCTCAATCGCCGCTTGCAGCGCCGCCTGCCACTTGTCGGCAATCACCAGCTGCTTTATCTCCACCTCACTCAGTTTAGGATAGCGGGTAAACACTTGTTTATCCAGCGCTTCCTGCGCCGCCTTCACTGCCTTCTTTGCCGCCGCCTCTGCGTCCATCAACGTTTGGCACTGTTCCAGCACGGCCAACTCATCGGCAAATTCTGGGTCGTCGGCAATCTCTTTCAGCCGCTTTCTTAGCCCCGTTTTGGTCAGGTTGCCCTTATCATTGGTCGCTTCCTCCAGCAGCCCCTCTTCGCCGCTGTGTTCTTCCACCAGCGTATCCAACTCCTGGCTTAGGCTGTCCTGCTCCCCTTGCAAGCGCTCAATCTCCGCCTGCTCCTCGGCAAAATAGCGGGCCACAATTAGCGCAGGCGAGATCAAATCTGCCTTGTATTTGCGCCTGTTCAGCACCAGGTCGGGCGTCTCCCGGCTCCGTTCGCCATTTTTCGTCTTCAGCTCGCGCAGCACCCCGCCCGCCGCCCAACCATCCTGGGTAATCACGTACACATCATCCTGCATCGTCTCTGCCCAATAATCCATGATGAGCTGGTAAACGGCGTACTTATCCATCAGCGCCGCCCCGGCAAACCGGGCCAACAAGTCCTCAGACAGGTCAAAAATCAACGCCTTGGGGTCATCTCCCACTGTCAACCCGTGCAGCCAGTCGGCGTGCGCCTCGCGCCACGCTTCGTAGCGTGCGAGCGTCTCACCCTTAAACGTCTGGAACTCCGGGTGGTGCAAAATGGTGGCTCTCACCTGCCCGGCAGCCACGAGCGCCTCGCTGTAGCCCGGCTGCCCATTGGGGCGGAACAGGCTGCGGCGCAGCGTGGGGAACACCTGCCAGTAAGCCTCCAGTTCATCAATATCCCGCTGCGGAATCCCGCCGTTCAGGTGGGCGTACAGGTCATGCACATCTTCCGGTTCGCTGCTGTCGATGTAGCGAGGAATGTTCAGGTTGTACTCGTTTTTCTCAATTTCACTCAACGGCACCAGCCGGGCATACCCAGGCAGCGTCAGCTGCTTATTAAACACATCCACAATCTTGTGAATGTCGCGGCTGCGCAGTCGGTTTTTGTTGCCATCCTTCATAAACCCCCGGCTGGCATCTACCATAAAGATGCCCTCGCGCTCCTCTGCCCCCGCCTTGTCGATGACGATGATGCAGGCGGGAATGCCGGTGCCGTAAAACAGATTGGGCGGCAGCCCAATAATCCCCTTGATGACTCCCTGCCGGATCAGGTTGCGGCGAATATCCGCCTCCACGTTCCCGCGAAACAAAACGCCGTGGGGCAAAATAACGGCCGCCTTCCCCGTACTCTTCAACGCTTTCAGGATGTGCAGCAGGAAGGCGTAATCGCCATTCTTGGCTGGCGGCGTGCCGTATTCAAACCGGCCAAACTCATCCTCTTCCGTGTTCACACCATTGCTCCACGACTTGTACGAGAACGGCGGATTGGCCACGGCAAAATCAAACGTTTGCAAGTTACCATCCGGTTTCAGCCAGTGCGGCGAAGCCAGCGTATTGGCCTGCCAGATTTCGGCGGTTGGGTTATCATGCAAAATCATGTTCATCCGGGCCAGGGCGGCGGTGGCGTTGTCCATCTCCTGCCCGTAAATCGACAGGCCGCGCGGCGCTTCGTCCGCCACCTTTAGCAGCAGCGAACCGGAGCCACAGGTCGGGTCATACACCGTCTTATCCTGCGGCGTCGTCTTGCTCACGCCGACCACCCTGGCCAGCACCCGCGACACCTCAGCAGGCGTGTAAAACTGCCCCTTACTCTTGCCCGACTCGGTGGCAAAGTGGCGCATCAAATATTCGTAGGCATCCCCCAGCAGGTCATCCCCTTCAGCCCGGTTAGCGCTCAGGTCCAGCCCTTCAAAAATCGCCACCAGCTTGGTCAGGCGATCCACCATTTCTTTGCCCTTGCCCAGCTTGTCCTCATCGTTAAAGTCGGCCACGTCAATGACGCTTTTCAGCTCATTGGTTTCCGCCAGCTGGCCAATGATTTTATTGATTTTGTCGCCAATCTCTTTGTCGCCCTTCAGCTTCACCATGTCGGCAAAAGAGCCACCAACCGGAATGGTGATGAGGCCGTGCGGGTCTCCAGCATACTTGTCGGAGACATACTTCATGAAGAGAAAGGTGAGAACGTAATCTTTGTATTGGGAAGCATCCATGCCGCCGCGCAGTTCATCACATGACTGCCAGAGGGAGGCATACAGTTCAGTCTTTTTAATCGCCATTCGTAATCTTTATCCAGTAACCAATTTGAGGTTCATATCATTTGTGGAGTTTTGCGCCACAATTTTTCCAATCGAAGCCTTCCGGCCAAATAGTTTGCTTTTTTTTGTATTCACCAAAGGTGGCACCTGTCAAATCTGCATTTTGGAGATTAGCTTTAGACAAATTAGCTCCACGCAGATTAGCTTCACGCAGGTCAGCACCTGTCAGGTCAGCCTTGCGTAAATTGGCCCTTACCAGATAGGCACCGGCCAAATTTGCATTCTTAAGATTTGCGCGACGCAAATAAGCTCTATAAAAATCTGCACGCTTTAAATTAGCATTCTCCAAAACGAATTTACGGGCATAGGCAACTTCGAAATTAGCTTTTTCAAGGCTTACAATTGTATCCTGATTGTCTATTAATTTTGTCTCATACAAAAAACGCAGCAGACTCGCCCGTCGTCTGTTATGGCCGTCTGGATTTGGGGTCACAAGGCCTCTCAGTGTGATCAGCGTCCGTGATCTAGCCACATTTCTCAGGTCTTCCTCTTCCTTTGTATTTCCGGTTGCCTTACGCAATTGCTTTTCAAGGACAAGTTCAGACATTGACTCCATATAACCCTGCAACAAAACTTCCTCATCGTGATTTGCAGCAATAAGCTGTTCGCTTCGACTTTGCGATTCGCTAAAGTAATAGGCTCCCACAGCTAAGGTAATTGGCACGATAATCAACTCTAGCCATTGCAAAACTGTAGTATCCGAAAAACCTGAATGTCCTTGCCATGAAGCCTTGACAACTGCCCAACTTCCTAAAATGATAAGCAAAGTTACTATAAGGCTTCCCAGTGGGTTACGTGAAATTGTCTGTTGGCTTCTTGAGAAGACCCTTCGTATCTGCTTTCCTAGTCTGGAAACCGTCTGCATATCAAATTCCTTTTTCCTCTATGGTATTTGAATTTTGCTCTTTGATAGTTACCTTGAAGCAATGCTTGGTTGTTAAAAATAAATCTAAATCAAATGTCTAGACCGACTTGGAACTGAACAGGGTTTATGCAATATGCACTTAAGTCACCCTCAATCGTAAAAAAGTCCGCTGTGTCTTCTTTTTCTTTGAAGTTGTACAGGCGGTACAAGATAAATATGTCCGCATCACGTCGGCTGCGCTCAAGTTCGTTGGCGGTCACAAAAAACGGTCTATCCACGCCACCCGTTGTTGTTTTTACCTCAATATATTTTTCCCTGCCATCCTCATCAAAGGATAAAATGTCATACCCTAAGCCATCACCCTCTTCCACAGAAACATGTCTAATTTTGTCTCGTAATTTAGGTTTACAGTTTTCTCGTTCATATTGGAGCACCAGCTGTTCGCCCAGGTCGCCAATTTTCTTTTGCTGCCTCTGCCGGGCCTCATAATTCACCTTTTTTGGTTTCAGATTCACGGATTTTGCTTTGGCAACTGGCATTATTGGCACAAAAGTCAAAAGCGTTTTCGTTGGCTCAATTTCAGCAACGGCATCATAATCAAGGTGACGGGTAATCGCGTAAACAACATCTTGTGTCAGGATGTTGAAAGATTGGTCAAAATATTCGTCATCACCCAGCCGTTCTTTATGCTTCTTCAACAGCTCATTATCCTGGATAATTTCTTCCCGAAGCTGCCGACAAATAAAATTGAATTGCAGAACGTTCGTAAAGGCACCCATTTTCGGCTTGTAATCTGCCTCTACTTGCTCGCAAAAAGCCTTAAACATCCGAAACTTATACAGAAAATAATCATCTGGATAGCGAAGCACCAAGTAGACAATGATGGCTCTATCGTCTTGATAAGTTTTTTTGTTTGGGTGGTCGCGGACAATAACTTTTTGAATCGTCTCCCTGAACGTTTGAACCCTTTCCTGGAAGTCTATCTCTTCATCAAATAAATTGATAAACGCTTGGCGGACAGCTTCCGGGCTGGCATCTGCCGCCTCTTCGATCATTCTCCGTGGAAAATAATTACCGGAAACCAGCAAATTTCTGGTTTTGGACAGGGATTCTTTTAGCATGGCGGCAAAATCAACCGCTTCAATGTCCCAATTCTTTTGGAAATGCTGCACTGCTTGCCACTTATAGATTTCCTCTTTGCTAATACGCTTAAACTCTTTTTTGTATTGGGAAAGATATTGTTGAAGGATGGCGCGATTCATGAAAATTTCCTTTGACGGCTAAAACTTGTACGGCTGGCACTGCTTTACCGGAAATAGATTTTTGATTTTTTCACAATATCACCTGGCTGTGATGAATGTGAAAATATGAGATACGGCCGTTGCATCTGGATTTTTCCGCCTGCCTAAGATACCAAAAACCGGCCCTCTCAGCGAATGAATTACCGCTGAAAATTGGATTGCATATTCTGAATGGACGAACCAGAAGGCTTTGATAGAATGGTTGTGGATCAAGGGTGCACAACTATCATCAAATAACGTAAGCATCCAACCTTAAAATCTATATGACTGACGCAACAAATGAGAGCAGCGACGACCAGCCAGGACTGGACGAGCTCATCTCCCTCAGCGAGGCTGCCAAGCTAAGCGGGTTGTCACACAGTCATCTCCGTCTGCTGGCCCGAACCGGTGAGATTTGGGTCAAGTGGCTGGGGCGTGGCTGGTTTACAACAGAAAAGGCAGTCCAGGAATATCTCGCCCGCGACCGGCGGCCAGGACCGAAACCCCAATCAGATTCCTAGCCCAATTTTAAATAATTGACAATTATAATCATATATGATTATAATTACTGCATCAATTTATCCTCGATTCTGTGTGCTTAGAGGTTGGAAACGGCCGTGGCTCTGGTACACAAAAGGAGCAACTGTCATGAGTGGCGGATCTGGGACGTAATTTCAACAAAGGCGATGGGAACCGCGGCCCATCGCCTTTTTCATTTTACAGAGGTTAAACGAAGTTCTACTTAAGGCTAAGTTTTAATGAGGAATGAGGCGGCGGGGGCAAACTTTGTATTGCTTGATTGCATCAGGAATAAATTGTCGTCCATGGAGCGTTTGGGCGTTCCTTCTGAAGAACGTCTAAAAAAGCATCTATCTCATATCGACGTTCCATATACTTAATCAACTCGATAACCTTTTTGTCTTTGGTATCCCCTGGAATAGCTTCATAGTCCAGGCCAAGATCAAAACAAATTGTTTCCATCTCGGCTTGGTTAAAGCTGGTGGCGATAATTTTCCGTAATGCGGCTGAATTCACTTGTGTTGGATTTTCTTCATTTATTGCGGCTGCGGGAATGGATTTTTCTTGTATTGCTTGCAAAGAATCTGCTGTTCTCAGGGGTTTATCAACTTGGGCTTTTCTAGTTTTTCCCGCATTAGCAGCAAAGTACAATGAATATATTATGTAAATCCCAGCACCAATGAACACGCCCAGCCCATATGCCCCAAATAAATCAGTTGATGCAGGGAAAAACGCAGTTATCAGTCCACCTATAAAAATGATGGCTACCCCCAACAGGTCCCTAATGCTCGGACCTGTTCTATTCGTAACGCGTAGAATGCTTGCGGCGTAAATGCCAAGAACAATGCCAAGCCCACCTATTCCTATAAGTTGTAAAGATGTGGCACCTGCCACAAGACCGTCAACTTGCAAAAAATACATAATTTCACACGCTATCCTTGAAAGAGAGCTTTGCTTTTAGAAATACCTTCCCATAGATTTAATCATAACGACTTTTTAGCGTTATACAAAATGGCATTGGTAATGGTTTTCCAGAGTATATGCTCCTAATTATAGGGTACCCACCAAGTAAAAATTACACAAAAATCGATCCCGATTCTGCTTATTGTAAGGTAACCAATAAAGTCTACCATTCCCAATGAATCTGGTAACGCTCGTTCAGCTGCGGTTTGTCTAACTGCCAGGTTACCTGCAATCGTTCATCCGGCAGCATCACTCTGGCGTCTTCACCCAGCCGGTGCTGCCTGCGGTGCAGCACTTCCTCGACCCACACCCGTTTGGGCAAGCGGGACTTGGGAAACACAACGGTCACCTGCATCTTCTGCGTACGGTGCCGCACTTCCGTTTCCCACAGCTCATGCTTGCGGGCAAAGCCCTCACGAATCCCCCACGCCATGCGAAACTCATCCACATCGCCGCGCTTTTTCACGCTACGCAGGGAAATGAGCAGGAACGTTTTCTGTCCGGGTCGATACTGGTCAACCACTTTTCCCGGTGTGCATTTGTAATCCTGCAATATCTCACCATCGCCCCAGGCGTGGTCTTGGTAAGCCAGAATGTTGTTTTGCAGATAGCGGACTTTTTCCCGTTTGCTGAATTGGGCGATACGGCCGTTTCTATCCTTCAGCTCCAGCCGCGATTCATACTCCAGCACTTCATAAATGCCTTCATCAGCCAGTCCGCGCCACAGCTTCTTAGCCAGCTTCCAGGTTTCGGCGGCAATCTCCAGCCAGGGCAGCCTGGCCAGGCTGTTGAGAACGTCATTGGTTGGTAGGTTGGAGGTATTACTGGCCATGCTAAATCTGAAAAGGAAAATCCTCAGCTACTTGGTGATCGGCATCGGCCAGCATTTCCATCATAGAAATCAGGCCACCTGTATATTCTGCCAAATAGATGAACACGCCTTCCAAAGCAACGCCGTTTTGTTGCAGTGCTTCTTGATTGGCAACGGTTGTTTCACAAAGCAAGGCAACCTTGCCCAGCAAACCGGCCATCTTTGCCCGGCAAAGTGGCGGCAGCTGTTCCATGCCGGGCATGTCTAACTTCAGGCGAATATCTATGCTCTCCTCGGGCAATGCCCACTCGATAATCGCGGGGTTGGTGTGGTGATTTCGGTCGTAATAGGCAGCTTGTTCTTGGGTGCTCATTCAGCCTCTGGGGGTTCAGTTGCTAATTGGTTCATTGCCCAGGGCATGGGGTAGGTGTTTTCTTCAATTTCGCGCCGGAGTTGTTGGGCTATTTCTTCTTCATTGCGGGCGTCCTGAATCGCCAGTTCAATTCTGGTCTTGGGAGAAATGGGCAGTCGGGGACGGCCGTTGGCACCAAAAACGGCTAAATCTCGTTGGGAAAACATCTCGACCTGGCGCGGGGCTTCGCGTGCTTTCGCCTTTTTCTTCTGGGTTTTGGTGCGGGTATCGACCAGCTTCTGATTAAAGAGGCCGATTTGGTACGCATTCTCTTGGCTCATTACCCATCATGCTACCATACCGATCTGGCCATTGGTATCGTTGAAAATCGGCGCTATTTTCTTCGCTGTTCTGCCTGCCAGCGAAAGTAAACAGGCTTGACCGAAGTCATCTCACTGACCCAGAAAAGAAAGCGAGCCACCAGGTAATGTTTGGGAAAACGGTGGCGCAGCATGAACAGCTTGTTTTGCACAGCGCCATATTTGTTTTCATAGCTCCTCTGGATGGCCACAAACTTCTTGGGCTCTCGGCCATGCTTTTTGCGTTCTGCCCAGGCGATTAAACCTGCCAGCTCGTTTTCCATATTGAGCAAGCGCAGGATGGTTGCCGTTGCCTTGTAATGCCGGGGCATTACAAGGCGGGTTTGTTGTTTTTGTTTCATGTTCTTTGCTTCTTCTACTTTTTAATGGGTTAAAGGGCGTACTTCTTGTTGAGGTAATGCTCTCGCAATTCTTGCAGGGTTTTTTGCTTGAAGTGCAAATCCCGCTCGATGGGCAGACCTAGCGGCCCGCGCACGCTTTCCAGCTCAGCCAGGCTAAAGTAGCCCATCTCCATCTCCATCCCAATGACCAGGCCAAAGAATATGTCTTCTCCATCAAACTCTGAGGCGTACCAAGTCCAGTTACTGTCTGGCGTAAAAAACTTGACGATGGCCTGGGCTTGTAAGCCTAACTCCTCATTGGCGTAAAGTTCTGGCAGCGTTTCTCGTATTTTATTGGGTAATAATTCCACATGGCATCACCTCCCCTCTAATTGACGCTATTTATTAATTCATTGCAGGCGCATTCTATAGTTGCAAAAACCGAAGCTCAATATGATGTCGCCATTCGATTCTCGCCAAGCATGACCAAAACCGCGAAAATCATCCCGCCTGAAGTAGAGAAATTTCCCTTTTCGCTTACCGTAATCATCTTCAATTCTTACTTTTGTCCAGCCCGGATACCGAAAATCGTAGGCCTCGTCTAAAAAATAACGATTGGTGGAATCATTACGACACTTAGCCATTACTTTTCCTTCCATGATGCGCCGCATGAGCCAGCCGCGATTGACGGTATTTGTATTTTTGCGTCGCGTTATCTGACCTAAGCACCGTTTGCAATTTGCCTGACGTGTGTCGTTTTCCAGGTAAAGAAAACGACCTCGGGCACCACATTTTGGCTTTCCATTTTTGTTTTTGTGGACTGTCATGTTCCCCCTATAAATTTAAATAATGACTTGCGGTTTATGCATAGCCGCCAACTTCTACGATGTTGCCGCCTTCGGCTTCAACAATATCTATCACGTCTTTAGTAGGCTCCGTATCCTGAACCTGATAGCTCAATACGAATTGCAAAGCTGGCATTTTTAAAGATACCGTCTGTAACCATTTGATAGGTGCTGCATCGGCACTATAAAATAGGTATCTCAAGCTATCTTCTGACTCCTCTACTAATTCGGCTTTGACATCCAACTTTGTTCCCCAATTTTCAAGCCGCCAGGTTTGCCAATTCGGTTGGCTCTTTTCGGGTTCGACATCAAATAATTTTGGCGGCATCGGTACCAGCTTATCTAACGATAAATCCGTATCTTTATCTTTTACCAACTCCGTGAATTCCTGGATTTTCGTTTCGTCGCCCTCGACAATCAATTCGTTAAAACACCATTTAAACATTGACCACCACCACCCTTCTATCACTGGCTTGTAAGTGATTAGACTTTGTTTTCTCGCTTCTGTTCAGCGCCAAAATATCTTTTGTGAATGGCTGAATATTGGCTCTATAATCGACAAACCATTCTCCCGCTTTTTGGAATACGCGAAATCCCAAACTGTAATATTCACTAACCTGATTCATCCTCGTTTTAGTGGAACGTGTCCACCATCCTCCTGTATTGAGAATGATTTGCTCCGGGTCAAAGGTGACAACGGCCGTCTCATGGTAAATGATTTCTGTTTGCCCTCTGGCGTTTTTATTGACCTTCGTTTTGTAGGTCGGTAGCTCTCTCCTTTCCGGTTGATATTCCCCCGGCTGATTGATAACATTTGGCTGGGATAAGCTCATGGCCCTCCTATACTTTATTGTTGTTAACTGAGAACATTATCCCATGAGATTTATTATTATGTCAACTAGCAAGCCAGAGAAAACCAGGCAGGAAAATATCGAATGGTTACCGTTAGAAGAAGCGGCAAAACGGTATGGCTACGCCCACAAGGAAAGCATTAGCCGACGGTTGCGCCAGCTGCGCAAGCGTGGCCATGTGGCTGACATTGGCCGACCGCCGGAACAATACGCGAACAGACCGAAGCCAGAAAAAGCGGCTATTGTGCTGATGTGGCCAAACCCCACAGCGGCACTCATTCACCAGGACGCGCCCGCCGAATTGCTCGATTCCTGACGCGGTAAACGAGCTCGAAAAAAAAATCCGCAAAAAAAATCACCGCTAGTTAAATAAGCTTCAGACAGAGAGTGTAAAGGTCTCTATTTTTTGGGAAAATTGAGGAAGAAAAATAATTGGGCGGCGACCGCGGCACATAATATAGTCGGGGCGGGCACGCTGCCGACGTTTTTTGCACTCTCTCGACTGAATTCTTTTCAAATACGCTGGTAAAGCAGCAGTTTTGAAACCCAAAGGTAAACCATAGGCATAAGCATCAAGATAAGACAAAAAAAGAATCTTCAGGGAAAATTGTTGAGCCTAACCAACAAATTCCTGAGGATTCTTTTTTATGAAAACAACCATACCCCAATTGAGCCAAATACTGCAACAATTATTGATAGAAGATGCGAACCAAATAGGGCGAGAAAGCGGCTTTATCCAAAGAGAGAGAAAAATAAATGGGGCAAGCTTTGCTCAAAGCTTGGTCTTTGGCTGGCAGGCGAATCCAAAAGCAAGCTTAGAAGAACTATGTCAAAGTGCCCGAGTCTGTGATGTCGAGATAAGTCCACAAGGATTACAAGAACGACTCAACAGCCCGCAAGCCAATGCCTTTTTACAACAACTCCTGCTCAAAGGGGTGACTTACATGGTGCAAAACCAGTGTGAGCGGACAGATTTACTGGCCTCATTTAACGGGGTGTATCTCCAGGATAGCAGTCAGGTAGAGTTGCCATCCTCTTTTCAAACAATATGGCAAGGACAAAGCAAAAACCAAGCCGTGCTCAAATTGCAAACGGTGCTCGACTATCAGCATGGTCGCTTTGACCTTACGCTCGCTTCAGGACGAGACCATGATTGCCCTTTACAAACGGTCGCTCTGCCAAAAGGCAGTCTAAAGTGCCCCCAAAGGTCAAGGTTTTTGAAGAGCTGAATGAGCAAGGGGTTTGGTGGGTCAGCCGTGTGCCAGCTCGTTCCGGTATCTGGCAGGGGGAACAAGTCATTCATGCGGCTGACTGGCTTAAGGAGCAGCGGGGGGACTGTATTGACCAACCTATCGAATTGACGGCTCAGCGCTTACCATGTCGTTTACTCGCCATTCGTGTTCCTGATGAGGTTGCCAAAGAGCGGAAAAAACGGGCACGCAAAGCCGCGCGCAAACGGAAAAATAGCCAACTCAAGCCAGAGACCCTTACCCTATGTGAGTGGACAATTCTCGTTACAAATCTGCCACCTGAATCATTTTCCCTCGCTGACATTCTTTGCTTGCAACGCCTTCGTTGGCAAATTGAACTCCTCTTTAAGCTGTGGCAAAGTGAATTGTCCCTTGATGATTGGCGTTCTCAGCAGCCTCATCAAATTTTGAGTGAACTCTATGCCAAACTTATCCTCGCCTTGGTTCAGCATTGGCTTCTTTTGCTGGGTTGCTGGCACGTTGAAAGCCGCTCCCTCGTTAAAGCCACGAGGGTGTTGCGCAAACATGCTTTTCATATCTTGTCTGCTTTAGCTGATTCCCGTTTTCTGATTCGCACGTTGCGCCTAATCCTTCCTTCTTTAGCGCGATGCACTGTTCAGAAAAGAAAAACACGACCCGCCACCTTTCAGCTTTTGAGTCGTGCTATTCCTTAACTTGATGTCTATGACTCTCAAGATTACTTGGGGGGTCTTTTTGATTTATAGGTTCTATCGAATTCCATACCCGGGAGTGATGCCCTCTTTCCTGGGAAAAGCCCAAGGGTCCAAAGTCTCAAACAAAATGAATTTACTGGAGTAGAATGGACTCGCTCGCAGCTGTTACATACATCGGCAAAATTGTTTGGGGTGAATCTTACACATCATGTATCTAAACGATTGGTATCAGCATTTTGTTTTTCTTGAACCCTGTCGTTAGCGTTGCTCGAAGTTATATTTCGCAGTAAATGATCCTTAGCCCAATCCCATATCTGCTCACTATAGACAGCAGCAACAAGGCAGGTGAAGAGCACTACATAAGGATTTGGTTGACTTTCCCCTGAGGAAATGATTGCCAAGCCACCTAATACTGCTAAAAATATTACAAATGCGGCCGATACACCTCGCAAAATGACACCTGTCAGGTCCTTAATTATTCTCCCGTCTTTTGCCTGTTCACCCGATGGGCCTTCCATTTCTTTACGGATAAATGTACTTACAGCCGCACCAAATAAACCAAAACCCATCATCCCAACAATTAGTGCAAGAGACATGGTTTCCGTTTTGACTAACCAACTCGCAACCAGACTAAACGGGCCTAATAATGAGGAGCCAAATGCTGGACGTGTAGGAATTTTTGATGTGTCAATTTTGAAATTTGTGTCAGGGCAATTTTTATCAATCCGGGTTATCAATTGCTTTTGTAGATCATTCTGATTACCAGCCAGAATTTCTGAATTTTGGATTTCATCTATATCCCGAAGACAATTGTATATCTCCTCTTCAAGTCTATCGATTTCATGACTGTACCATTGGGAAATATCCAGATAATGTTCAGAATTTTCCAAAGTTCCTTTACGAAGCTGGCTAAAAGCAAAAACATTTATCGCTTGATTTTTTGCCGATTCTAAATCATCTCGTGTGCGGTCTTTCAGATATATCCATCCGGTTCGAATGGTATTATTTTCAGCTATATCTTCCCCTAGTGGTTGACTGAAAAATTGCGCTAGCTCCAAGTCTAAATCCTGCTCGAGACTATTTTTACTTGCCCCTTCAAGAAATTCGGTCTTCCGCTGCAAAATAGGGATGGTTACAATAGCAGCTAAGCTAAGATAAACACCAATCACTAGAATTAAGAAAAAAGAGGCTCCGTTAACTATCTTCGCATTAAGAATTCTCGGCCCCTTTTCTTTGAGCCAAGAAACAATTCGGTCGACGGTACCAGGTCGGAGCAAGTACTCTATTATCTGTGCCAAGATAACCCACAATATCAGGACAAGCACAAGCTTGACGAGCATTGGCGCAAATATAGAGGTGTCAAATCGAAAATCGCTTATATTTGCTTCTATCAGGTCAAAATAATTATCACATTTGCTTGGTTTCAATGGGGCTTCGCAAATTGACGCAAAGTATGCCTTAGCAGAAGCATTATTTTCCGGCGCATTAATGATAAACGATTGAAAAAGATTTAAGATTACTTCTAACAGGGAAATAATACTCGACTTAAACAGTAAAATTACAGTTCCCAAACTAGCTATTTTTGATAGTTTATTTTTGCTTAAGAACGAGTTTGTATTGAACACGAATCGCAATAGTCCATAAGTTAGGAATAGAATGATCAGAATAGCAACTATCCAGAGCAATATGTAAATAATGTTCATCATAACTACCTTCTCAACATTGTAGATACCTTAGATATTTTTTAAGATCCCACGCTATTTACAATCTCGCTTTTATAAATGAGACTTATCTTTTCACGTAAACCAATAACCAAAGTTGACTACCTATTACCTGAAATTGACTCCACTATGTAAGCTACTCAGTCAACAAATCAAAACTACCTTGAACGTTATCCATCAATAACCCAATGTAACTGCATGATCTCAACAGTTGTTTTACCGTTTGAGGCAGATAGATTTTGTGTCACGGTCAATCATACGAAATATTGACCGTGACACTTTTAACATTGCTGATTACGCAGGAGTTAGTTGAATTTGCAATCGGTTAGGAAGCTTTCGATCGTTATTCAGCCATTCAGATACCGAGTTAAAGGTAGGCGTATGTCCATCATGCAGTCCTTGCCAACCGACTAGCCCAACGTCTTTCATGTAATAGTAAGTTTCATTGCCTTGCACCCACTTCAGTTCGATAACATCTTCACAAGTGATCCCTGTCGGGAAAACGATTGTTTTGTGGTGACGCACAAACGTAATGGTTGTCTCCGCCGGTCCGCTGTTATCAGCATGTTCTTGCCCATTTTTCTTAAGGTAGAACTGAACAAATGGGTTCGATGTCACTGATTCGCCTACGCGCATCATTCGTTTAACCCAACGAGAACCGTAACGGCCGTTTTCACGCTGTACGTAATATCGATCTGCATCGGGAGATGTATCCGTACCTCGCATGATGTAGGCGCCTTCCACCCACATTTCTTCCCAATTGCAAACGATACCTTGTCCTTCAAAATAGTATTCCCCTTTACACGTGAAGAAACGGTCATTTTCCTGCATTGTGAACTTCAACTCTTGATTCCCCGTTTGTTTTGAGCGAACCATATAAGCGCGGCCGTCGCCTCGAAGATAACGTAGCAAATCAAATGCATTTCCGCTGCCATTCACAGTTGGTGTAACTGGTGCTTGAGTTGTCGTGACGGTTTGCGTTTCATTTGAAAGCGTGACATACTCTTTCCAAACATACCCAGTGTCCTCGCCAGCCTGTACGTACAGCCAATCGCCAAGATTTTCCAACACGGTAATCTTTGTGCCCAACGACAATAGACGAATAATAGATTGTCTGCCTTTACTTGTGCTGGGCTCAGATCGGAGGTTTAGGCCGCCTTCAAAATTCACACTACCTGTATTAGACGCAGCAGTTGCCGGTGTATGAGTTTGCGATGTGCCATCGGTAGGGGAGACAGAATTTAAAGGGATTTTGATTGTCGGGTATGTTGGCCGAACAGCTCCATTTTTGCTACGCAAATAATTTGCTAGTTCTTTTGAAACAACCTCGATGTTTGCAGGTCGTCCTTGGTAGTCGCCATACGTCCATACACAGAAAGACCAAATATTTTCATGCTGCATACAAAGCTGATCATATCGGGCAACATCTTCCATAAAAGCCTGCCTGCCTGGAAATTGGTAGCCGCCGTTTTGCCCCGTTTCTGTAATGACCATAGGGGTCTGGATTCCTACACTGCGTAGGTAACTGGCTTCACGAAATGGGCGGCCTGCATTATCATCGGCAGGCAGAACCTTACCATTTACAACTTTAGTTAAATAACCATTACTGCCAGATACAACTCCACCATACGCATGTCGTGAATATATATGCCCGCCCTCCCCGGCACGACGAATAAGAGGTACGAAATATTGCACCCAATTATTCCAGACTCCTGGCGAGCCACCGGCGGGGCTGGCAACAGCCAATTTTAAACCATCTTGTTCTGCCAGTTCCATCAAACGTGTTTCAAAAGAAACAATGTTTGCTAAGGATTGGGGATTATCACCGCCTGTTTCATTGGTAACCTGGTAATAATCTGCCGGATTTAGTGCATACACCTCTTTGAGCTTTGGCCAAAAGATTTCTGCCGCCCGACGTGCTTCTTCCGGGGACATATGATCTATGCCCTGTGGGGCATCGTCGAACACCTTTTTTTCCCGGAAAATAGTAATGGTACGACCGTTGCTGTTTTTCTTAGCTTCAACCAATGCACCACCCTCCTCTACTGCTATGACAGCGGCTGGCGAAGCTGTTACAACATCACCATAGCCATTTCGGCTACCGGAATTTACATGTAATCCTAATTTCGTTGACATTTGGTTCTCCTTTTTGAAAAACTATCCAATGGGCGATGCTCAAGATTGGCAGCCCTACTTTTGATAAACTGCTCACACGAATATGGAAAAATTGTGGTACTATAGTTTTTCTCATTTGTTTTGTGATAAGCGTTGAATAAAGCATATTGATAAGTTGTTTTGGCGGCTGCAGAGAAACACATGCACTTTTGCGGAAATTTTCCGCATTCGAAAATTTGGATCACCTCCTAGAAATTTGTAACTATCCGCTGCATGTTTTCAGACAAATTTGTCAAGCCGAATAAAAATTGCATGGCATGCCAATTTGCAAGCAACGGTATTTGATATGCGATACAAAGATTTCCAGGGAAACGGGTCATGAGTGAGATGAGTTTTGGTAAACGCTTAAGATTTTATCGACGTAATGCTCGCGATGCGCAATATGGTGGATCGTTATCTCAAGATCGCCTGGCTGATCTATTATCGGTAACAAGCGGCATTATTTACTCACGAGCGGCTATTAGCGACTGGGAACGTGGCAAGGGGCATATTCACAAGGATGCTCGCCATTTGCTTGTTAGTTTAATCAATGTTCTTCACCGTTCTGGGGGAATCAATTCTGTTGAGGAAGCAAATGAGTGGCTTGTACTTGGTAATTATCGTCGGTTGAATGCTGATGAGACGGCTCAAATATCTGATAAGTGGCTGATAAATAATAAAGAGCAGGATACAAAATCATTGATCTTTACAACGCCTTCATTACCCGCCCATAATATTATTGGGCGGGATGAACTCCTTAGCACACTCAAAGAACAATTATTTTCGGGTCATAATCTTGCCCTCTCCGCTATCAATGGCTTACCAGGTGTAGGCAAAACAACCTTAGCAATCTTACTTGCACATGATCAAGATGTCAGAGAACGTTTTCCAGATGGGGTGCTTTGGGTTGGTCTGGGACGAAATCCCGATACGTTCCACCAGCTAGGGCAGTGGGCGCGAGTAGTTGGTCTACCTAATGACGAAATTGACCGCATGGGAGCGATTAAGCAACGGGCAAATGCGATTCATAATATTTTGCGCGAAAAACGTTTAATGTTGGTCATTGATGATGTGTGGGACAGCACTCCCGTGTCGCTTTTTAAGTTGGGTGGACCTGATTGTGTACACGTTCTAACAACACGGCAACCAAGAATTGCTGTTAAATTTGCCGGAACTCATTCACTTAAAGTTACTGAATTATCAGAAACTTTTGCATTTGAACTATTGCGTCAATTGGCTCCCCAAGTTGTAAATCAGGAACCAGACGCAGCAAGAGAACTTGTACTAGCAAGTGGCGGGCTTCCTTTAGCGTTAGTGCTTATTGGGAACCATCTGCGAATTCAGGCGGCTACAGGGCGCAAAAGACGGATTCAGGTCGCCTTGTCGGAATTGCAATCTGCCGAACACAGATTCCAATTATCAACAAGCCAGCCCGTGCTTGATCTTGAAACACACCCTAGCCTCCCTATCAATACCCCCATATCGCTCATTACAATTGTGGGAGTTTCCGAAGAGGCAATTGATGATACAGCTCGAACTGTATTAGGCGCATTGTCCCTTTTCCCACCAAAGCCAAACAGCTTCTCGGAAGAAGCAGCAATAGCTGTTTCAAAAATCGAGGATACAAGTGTGGATGATTTACTCAATGCCTTGGATGAGTTGTCAGACCATGGCTTGCTGGAAACGACAGGACAAGAACGCTACACACTGCATCAGTCAATTAATGATTATGCACGCATGAAGCCCCTAAACCCCGCCTGCCAATTGCAAATGGTGGAATACTATACTCAATTTGTTATAGAGAATGTGGAAGATCAAGTCCAACTGGACCTTGAATTGGAAAATATATCAACCGCCCTTGAAGCAGCTGAATTAATCCATCGCGATGATTTGCTTTGGTCATTACTAGACGCCTTCTTCCCCTTTTTAGAAGTCAAAGGTCATTATGATTTAGCACTGAAATATCTAAATTATCTTGCAGAACGGGATATGACTATATCTTCTCAAGCTAGAGTTCAACGGCACATTGGACTTGTCCTTTTTAAACGTAATGAAAATGATCTAGCTACAATTCATTGGGAACTAGGTCTAGACTTGGCTCGTTCAGCTTCATTAAATGATGAATCATTAAGTCTTCTTTCCTATCTAAGCATGATTACAAGCCAAAACCGAGATTACGAACGCGCTGAAAAATACTTGCACGAAGCCACAGCACTCGCGCAATCAACAGAAAACTGGCTTGAATTATGCCGGGCCCAAGGCAATCTTGGTCGATTAGCGATTATCAGTGATCGGTATCTAGAGGCGGATTCCTTTTTAGCCGAAGCTTTAAAAATTGCATTGGAACATGATTTTCCAAGCATTGCTTGTGGTGTGAATAATATGCGTGGTTTAGCCATGACAAGCCTTGGCAATCTTGAAGCCGCCTATAAACACTACTTTAATGGTTTACAAATTGCCAGAACAAATCGGTTTAATGCTAGGATACTGGAAATAATAACCAATCTTGGACACTTACTGCGTGAAATGGAGCGACACAACGAGGCTATCCTTTATTTAGAGGAAGGCCTAGAATTGGCTCGTCAATTTAAAGATCGAGCCAAAGAGGGGCATATTTTAATGGATCTTGGCATTGCAGCAGCTGACCAAGGAGACTTTAAACAAGCCAGTAATCATATGACATATGCATATGCTGTGGCCGACGAAATTGAAAATCATTGGCTTATGGGTTTGGTCGAGGCGCGTTGGGGGCACGTTGAATTGCACGATGGGGAAATCAAGAATGCCACGGAACGATTCGAAGCAGCTTTAGGATGGGCTGACAAGGCCAGCAACAACAAAGAGATCATTGGATTAGCACAATTTGGGTTGGCTAAAGCTGCCTCAAAAAACAAAAATAAAAACCGTGCACATGATCACATAGAACGGAGTATTAGTGTGCTAGAGGGCACTGGTCATGTGTTACTAAGTAAAGTGAAAGCATGGAAGTCTCGTCACTTAACATAAGATTACCCAGAGTATGGAAAGCATAACTATTCTTCCTGATTCTTACAACCCGGTCCACCAAGAGTACCAGGGCAACCGGAGCCGCACCCATTTAGATCACAATCACAATTTGCCACATTTGCGGTAGAGAGATCATAAGCGTATCCGGCTAAAGTTCGATACTTTTGAGCAAATTGATCAATAAAATTATCTCTGTCGGTTAGTTTAATAGCTGTGTCTGGGTCAAAAACATTTTCAGTAAAACTCGAATCGCCAACAATAATGGTACATCCTCCCCCAAATTGGGGGATTCGCGCACCATCAATGGTTTCAAAAACAATTGATAAAATATTGTTGCCTTCTGGTAAATATAATTCTGCGTAATAGCTCTCAAAATTTACTTGAAAATAATTTGGAATATCCTCCAGTTGACCTGAATTTTGAACAAGGTCTCTAAATGTTTGACTATTTTCTCCAGCTGCTACAAATGGAAATGGTGTAATCCGAACGTTAAAAGCAGTGGAGGAATTTGTTGAACTCCATGAGTCAAGAGTGCTCAATAATTGCACAGTCATATTGGAAGATTCAGTAAATGCTAGTGGGTTTGGAAATGCCAAGTAAAGTGGATTTGTTACTTCTAAGTATGATGGATTTATTGATGTGTTTTGGGTCGAATTCGATGAAGATTCTTCTGTTGAACATGAATTTGCAAATTCAGCGCCCAACACTAATGCCTCTATTTGTCCAAAACCTTCAGACCATCGGGTTGATTCAGAAAAGCAAGAATTGTTAAATACAGTATTTTGATTTATTTCTGCGTCAGTGAAATCTGCACCACCTAAATTTGCGCCACTTAAGCTTGCATTACTTAAGTTTGACCCACTTAAGTTAGCACCAGTCAAATTAGCTCCCTCTAAGATTGCCCCAGTAATCGTAGCATTTATAAAATCGGAGCCTGAGAAATTCGTCTTCCTAAAAATCCCCCCACTTAGGTTTGCATTAGTGAAATTGCTTGTACTGACATCTGCATCAATCCAACTGGAATTGGATAAATCTGCACCTATAAAACTAGTATTTGAAATTTTTACTCTGTCTAATGTCGCTTCTTCAAGATTTGTACCATCAAAATTTGCCATTTCAATTTCTGCTTCTTGAAGATTTGCAGATTGCATTTCAGAATTGGTAAAATCCGAGTACCTGAGGTTGGCGTTTGATAAATCAATGAGATCTAAACGAGTATTTCTCAGGTCAATATCTACTAACCAGGGATTATCGTTATTAAGAAGTACATATTCATCTATTTCTAACCGGCGAAGTTCTTCTTCCTGCGCGTTAACATGAGTAGAAAGCTCTAGTCTTAAAGTTCCAACAATTAGGGCAATAGCAAGGAAAAATAGGCTAATCACGATAAACTTTTTGTACATTTACCCCTCCAAGTATATTGGTGAAAAATCGTAAGAAAGTCCCCAATCAAAAACGCCCTAATAAATATCCTTCAGATCTCAAAATGCAAAACTGGATAACCCTGGATTTCCGTAGGGTCTTTCAATTATTAAAATAAGATTCTAACAACACGTATGTGAAAGCTGTTGAATTTAACCAAATTGAGAGCGAAGTTTAGTTAGAGCACGTTTTAACTCAAAGCAAGAATAATGTAGTATCTTTTCAGGGTCAACTTTGTTACGAAATGCACAAGACACTATACATGAAACCTTCAACAAACATTCACTCGAATGATGGTCAGGGATGAAGCTTAAGCTTTTCAATGGCGTCAAACGCTAACGGGTGCGGTTAATTTCTGTGTATAAGCTTTGCCCGGTGTGGAAACAGCCATCGGTTATCTTGCCAAGGCTGTCTTTTCTTTTTAGCCATGCGTTTGGCTAAGGCCATCATGCGTTGACAATCCGCTTCAGTCACGACAAGTGACTCTTTTGAATGAGCCATCGGTTGCTTGTGAGTCCTACGATTCGGGTATCTCTCCTGGCGCACCCGTGCCACAATCGCTTGCCAGCTTGTTTGCCAGGTTCCGTTACACAACGCCATCCGCAAAGCTAACATTGGATTGAGACTTCCCTCGGCCCAGCGCATCCCAGCCTGTTTCATCCGGCGCTGCATGACAACCTTGTGCCCACTTTCAACATTCCCTGACCCAATCGGGATTTGCTGCTGGCGAAAATGGGGATAATCAATCATCGGTAGCCGTCTCTCCAGGTAGCGAATGGCTAGTTCAATCGCTGCTCCCTCAGGATGGCCAGAATGCTGGCGCTGCAACAGCCGCAGTTCATTGACGGTCCGTTGGGGCGGTTGGCGACCTAACTGTTTAGACATTCGAGCATACCATTGCCGGAAAGCCTCTGTCTCTGGGCCATGAATGGCTCGCCCGACAGAGGCTACATACGCCTGGGCATGGGCAAAATCAATCACCCGCACCGCTTGGGGACAATGATAATCGATGAAGGCTTGAATCCAGAGTGCCCCATCCTGAACAGCGACCACCCTTTGGGCGTTCTCTCCGCCGCGCCGGTGCCACTCCACTAGGGCCGACCGACTAAACTCGTTTGCTGTTTCCACCCGAGAAAAATAACTGATATTCTCGGTGCGGGTGACCACTTTCCGCTGTTTGTCATCCCAAACCGGGCGAAACTCGCCAAAGCTCACGGTCTTCACCTCCCGCCACTCCCCTGTCGTTAACTGGACCATCGCCCCATCCGTACCCATCACCAGTTGCTCTGGCTGCGCTGTAGCTGGCGGTGCCTCTGCTTCCAGCTTGCCCACCTTTTCGGCGACGCGTCCATGGCGCAGAGTCACCTGCCGCAGGCTGCTTCTACTAATCTGCACTTTCCACAGTAAGCTGAGTTCCTCATGTGCTTCCCCATAGCTCATCCGACTGCTTAACCGGGTAATGGCCTCTTGCACCTGCGGTGTGTACGCTCCACGTAGCAGCCCCAAGGCGCTATCCAGGGGGAAAAAGCGTTGCTCCACAATCGAGACAACGCCACTGCTGCCGGTTCAGTTCTAACGTTTGTCCTTCTTTGCTCGCTAATTTTCGTTTTCGCCGTCCGTTTTTGACCATTTTCTGGCCGCATTGCGGACAATCTGGCACGGTTTGGGTTGCCGCTTCTTTTTCAAGGACCATTTCTTCGACTAAGCGTTTGCGTAGTGAAGCCAGTTCTGCCTCGACGGCCTCCTCTATTTCGGTCAGAGTAGCTTTCGGATGGGCTTGTTGCCATTGGCTCATCTTGCGCGTTAAATCGTCAGGCTGTTCTTGTTTGGGCTCATGTTTTTTATCCATGCCCTTATTGTCAACCCTATTTTCTTTTACACCAGATTTAATCGCACCCAACGTTAACCTCAGATTGAAATCTTTTTTGAGTAATTGTTAAAATGATGGATGGCATTAAGTTATGAGAAAAATGCTTTTCGACAATGTGCTTTGGCAAGAAAACGACCATTATACACGCGAGTGAACGAATCCTCTTAACGGGTTTTTCAGTGTTTAAAAAAGTGCCCAAAAGCTAACGGCTGAGTTGACAAGCCATAGACCAATCAAAAACACGACGCGCCTCGGGTAAATTGGCATAGCCTAACTTTAGCGTCAAACCAATAACAAAATTGTTTATCGT
>CAJQMR010000010.1 GCA_905479495.1 uncultured Anaerolineae bacterium | reverse complement strand
CATTGATCAGGAAAAGCTGTGGGCTGCTCCGGCTGATTTGCCACCGGGCATTTACTATCGCTACATGGAGTTACCTGCAAACCAATAAAAAGTAATTATGTAATTGAGTAATTTGGTAATTTCAAGGCAATTACTCAGTTACTCATTTACCGAATTACGTTCTTTAGGATTTGATTATGCGCCGAGGATTGATTTTCCTGCTTGTTTTTATCCTGTTACTCATCGGGCCAACGGCCGTTCGCTACCTGCAATATTATAATTTAGGTGGTGGTGACAGAGTTGCCCCACCGACCTACGATGTGGCTTCTGTGGTAGAAAGCGTGCCCACGCCTGCCTCTGCATCCTTTGTCGATGTGCCGGAGATGTTTGGTGGATTGGTGCTGCTGGATCTAGCCCACAACAATGCTTTTACACTGGATGAGATTGGTTATTTAGACGGCCGTATTGCGGCGCGTGGTGCCGAAATGATTCCTTATGACGGTGACGATCTGGCCACCGCCCTGCGCGGCGTTAATGCCTTTGTTGTGATCACACCGCTGGACCCATTTTCCCCGGAAGAGATTCAGGCAGTAGAAAACTTTGTGCGGCGTGGTGGGCGCTTGTTGATGTTGGGCGATCCTACCCGGTACAACGTGGTCGTTGAAGAAGATTTGTTGAGTTTTAATGTTTTTGTCGAAACCGACAAAATTCCGCTCAACAGCCTGGCCAACAGCTTCGACATCATCTTTAATGGTGATTATCTTTACAACACCCGCGAAAACGAAGGCAACTTTCGTAACATCATTGTCAATGAGGCGGGCCTTGCCGATGGTCCGCTCACGGCCGATTTGGAGCAGGTCGTTTTGTACGGCTCACATTCGCTTCAGGTTGGTGCGGGCGCTGAGTCACTTTTGGCTGGAGATGACAATACCTGGTCTTCTGCCACAGACCGGCCCGGTGGCCTGACTTTAGCCGCGACGTCTGGCAATGGACAAGTGCTGGCGATTGGCGACATTCAATTTTTGATGGACCCTTATTACACGGTGTTGGATAACGGCCGTTTCATTGCCCAAATTGCTGACTTTCTCACCGAACCCATCCAGCGCGACTACACTGTCTCTGATTTCCCTTACTTTTTTAGCGAAGCGATTGACCTTGTTTACACGGGCACACCTCAGCTTGGTCCCGATGCTTTTGATGAAATCATCAGCCTGCAAGCCAGCTTGCGGGCTGCGGAAAAGGAACTCAGCTTGTCCACTGTGGATGGGCAGAGCGGTGATGTGATCTACCTTGGCCTGTATAACCAATCTGAAGAGGTCGCTGATTTGCTGGCCGATGCTGGCATTACGCTTACCATTGACCCTGTTATTTTGACCGAAGCGGAAACGGCCGTTCTGGAAGAAGCCCAAAGTGAAGATGCGGACGCCGAACCCGATGAAGACACCACTGCAGATGAAGCCGATACGGAAGAAGTAGCAGCAGAAGAGCCCTTTGATCGTCTGATCCAATCGGACCTGGGCAATGTGCAAATGTCCGGCACGGCCCTGATTTTGCTGGACGAAAGCGGGGGTGAACGCCGCTTAGTAGTCCTGGCTGCCAGTAAAGATGGCTTGGAAAACGCCGTCAATCGCCTGCTAGACCTCATTCCCTTTAATGCCAGCTATGCCCTGGCCGATTGTCTGCTGCAAGATAACCTGGCCCTGTGCCCCACCGAGGTCGCCGACGAAGAGGTAGAGGCTGAATTAATCACGGGTGGACAGTTGGCGGGCGACGAGGAGGACGACACGGCAGAAGAGCCTGCCGATGATGCCCAAGAAGGTGATGAAGAAGACGAGACGCCTGTTGAACCTTCTGGCGAAGAAATCAATGCCACCGATCAGGGCAGCATCGGGTTAGGGGAAACGGTGGAAGGCACGCTGCCCAGTGATGAAACCTATAGCTGGACCTTCGCCGATGGCCCAGCCGTTATTGATATTACCGTGACAAGCGGCGAAGATTTGGACGCCGTGCTGGAGCTGTATGATCCAGATAATGTCTTATTGGCGGCCTCGGATTCTGCCTTTACCGGTGAAGATGAAGCCATTGTTGGCATGGAAATCCCCGATGACGGCATCTATACCATTGTGCTGCATGACTTTTTTGATGATGGCGGTGCGTTTGCCCTGACTGTTGAAGAATCTAGCGAGACGCCAGCGGATGAAGGCGACAGCGGCGATGAAGAAAGCGGCGAGGACGTCACCATATTCTTATTTGTGGATGATAACGGGGAGCCAATTGAGTCTGGCTTTACCAGCCAGGCTGAACTGGAAGCGCTGCTTGAGGATAGCTTCACGGTAGAAACCTGGGTTTCTTCGGTTGATGGACCCCTCTCGTTGGATGTGTTGGAAAATACCGATTTTCTCATTTGGGACTCTGGCGATTATTTGGAGCCAGAGGGTTTCTTCGATGATGATACCATTGTGATTTTTGAATATCTTGATACCGGCCGTCCCGTCATGGTGACTGGTTCTTCCCCCACCATTTTTGGGGATATTGGCCTTTCATCGGTGTCCGATTTGGAATTTGCTGGAGATGATGAAATCTTGCTGGATGGTTTCACTGCTGGCGATATCATTGAGCTGGACGGCCCGCACGACTTCATCTTTGCCGATTTTTTGGCTGAAGATTTAGAACCTGGCAGTATAGCTTTCTTGGTTCGTGGTGCGAACAGTGAAGACAGTGGCAATGTGGTTGGCCTGGCTTCGTTTGATGAGCTGAACAACGATCAGCAATCTATTTTTCTACTGATGCCTTTTTCTCTTCTGCCCGAGGATGTCCAGGAGCCACTGCTGAATAACATGCTCACCTGGTTTGGCTTTGCCGAACCTTAAGCATTTTAGTTTGTCATTCCCGCATTCGCGGGAATCCATTCTTGTTTCTATCTGGATGCTTGCCTGCGCGGGCATGACAGGTAGGTAAGAGAAGACAATATTTTCTATTCTGAATGATAAATCTGGTTGGTTCTAAGTTGTGGTAGGGATAGAATAGAGGGCATGGAGCAACCAGATATTATTTTCATTGTCCTTGATACGCAGCGGGCTGACAGATTAGGCTGTTACGGCCGTAAAAAAGCAAATACCCCCAACCTGGACCGGTTTGCCGCTGAAGGCGTTTTGTTTGAGCAAGCCATTTCTCCGGCTCAGTGGACCATTCCCAGCCACGCCTCCATGTTTACCGGGCTTTACCCCACGGCACATCAGGTGACCCAATCGTCGCAAAGCCTCCCTGCGGAACGGCCGCATTTAGCTGAACTCTTACGCGATTCCGGCTACCAAACCGTTGCCTTTTGTAATAATCCGCTGGTGGGCATCCTGAATAATGGCTTCAAGCGCGGCTTCCAGACGTTTTACAATTACGGCGGCGCTATCCCCAGTGTGCCCAGTGATTCTACCACGTTGCCCCGACCTTTGCGGCGTCTGGTAGAAACCTACACTCAATTTTTGCGGCGCATTTCCTACCCCATCCAGAACTTTTTTGGCCAATCGGATCTGGCGTTTCGTTTGTCGCTTAACGCCTGGTTTACGCCGATTTGGTCTCGTGTGGCCAACTTTAAAGGGCAAAACGAGCGGTCGGTGCGGGATTTGACCCATTATTTGCAGATGCGTGAGGAGAAGGATGGGGAACGGCCGTTATTCCTCTTCCTCAACCTGATGGAAACCCATCTACCCTTCACCCCCCCGGCCGAATTTATCGACAAAGCAGCCCCTTACCTGCTTGGCAGCAAAGAAGCTCGCACCATCATGCGTCGTTGGAACCGGGAATCGTACCGCTGGGCAGCCCCTTTGGCTGAACCGCTGGGCGATTTAGAAGCTCAGGTACTGAGCGACTTGTATGATGCGGAGGTTGCTTACCAGGATGCCTATCTGGGCCAGCTGCTGTCTCAAATTCAGAATCGGGTCAATGCGGAAAACACGCTCACCATTATCGTGGCTGATCATGGCGATGGGTTGGGTGAACATGGTTGTGTGGGGCATGCGTTTGTGGCGTATCAGGAATTGCTGCATGTACCAATGATGATGCAATGGCCGCGTCGTTTTAAGGAGCCGGCCCGCATTTCCACGCCAGTGAGCACGCGGCGTGTGTTCCACACGATGCTGGACGCTGCGGGCCGGTTGCCCCAAGGTGCGGCCCTGGACCCCATGCAGGTACACGGCCTGACGCTGGCCCAAACCGTTATGGGGCGCGATCCAGAGCAAGGCGTGGCCTACAGTGAAGTGTATCCGCCGCTCACCTTCGTGCGGGCGATTGAAAAACGCCAGCCGGAACTGCTGGAAGCGTATCGCTGCTTGTCGGTGCGCCGCTCGGTGGTGCAAGAAAATAGGGTGGCTGATGGGGCAGCTTTTCCCCACAAGCTGATTCAGGTAGACGAAAAGCTGGACGAACTTTTTGATTTAGCCCATGATCCGTTAGAATCAGAGAACTTGCTGGCAGAACGGCCGTCTATCGTTGAACCGATGCAGAAAGAGATGAGCCGCTTGGCAACGGCCGTTAGCCAACAAAAAACACAGGTCACCGCTGGTAGCCAGATCGAACTGGATGAAAACATGACCCGCCGCCTGCGGGCCTTGGGCTATATTGACTAAAAAGTTGTGTTATTCGGTTATTCGTCTAATTCGTGATAAAAAAGCAATGATCCTAACATTCTAAAGAGAGAGGAAATATACAGATGTTTGATGCAATCAATATCAACCGGGTCGCCTTTGAGATTCCGCTGCCCCAATTTATCCAGAACTGGTTTCCTAACCTGGGGGCAACGTTGCCAATTTATTGGTACGGGATCATCATCGTTATTGGCATTGCCTTGGGTGCCTGGTGGGCGGCACGAGAGCTCCAAAAGCGCCAGCTAGGCGTGAAAGCGATTGATGAGTTTTACAATGGCCTAATTATCGTTGTTTTTGCTGGCTACCTCTTTGCCCGCCTTACCTACGTTATTTTGGATGTCATCGACGGCGCACAGTACAGTTCGCTGGGGCAGGTGCTCAATTTCCGTGCCGGTGGGGTCAATATTTTGGGCGGCTTTATTGGTGCAGCGTTGGTTGGCTGGTTTTACGTGACCTGGCGGCGGCTCAAGTTTTGGCACTATGCAGATGTGGCCGGTCCGGCACTGCTGCTGGCCCAGGCGATTGGCCGCTGGGGTAACTTTATTAATCAGGAGCTTTATGGCCCGCCAACGGGCAGTTCGTGGGGCCTTCTCATCGACCCGCAGTTCCGCATTGCCCAATACAGCGATTTGTCGGTTTATCCCGCGGACACGACGCGCTTCCACCCCACCTTTTTGTATGAATCGATTGCCTTGTTTGTGGGCTTTTTATTGTTGGCCTGGTTAAACGGCCGTTTCCGTGACAAATGGCAGCCGGGCACCCTGTTTGGCTTCTTCCTCATCTGGTGGGGTGGCAACCGCACCTGGATCGAATTCTTCCGGCCTGATCAACCCACCATTGGCAATTCATTCATAACCTATTCCATGCTGGCCGCATTTGCAATTGCTCTGGTTGGCGTTTGGCTGGTCCTCCAGAAAACCAATCGATTGCCAGAAGCAATGGTTAACAAGCGCAAGCGACCCATTAAGCCCAAACCACGCCGCAACTAACCAAAGGAAATTAAACAACCGCCTTCCCACGGCGACGCATTTTAGACAATTTGCACGTTAGCAGCCGAGTTTGTTAAAAGAGCCATCCCCATGATGGCCCAATTTAGCAAGCTCGGTTTTTGTTTTTAAACTATGGCAAGCATTCGGACCCTAAGAGTTTTGTCTATTTAAACCTGAACCACTAAAGGGTAAAATCCTTAGGGTCTCCACGAGGAGCAAAAAGAATGATGGAAATTGGTGAAAAAGTAGGCGCTCTGGCGCTGACATTTGATGATGTCCTGCTGACCCCTGGATATTCTGAAGTCTTACCGGCCAACGTGGATTTAAAAACCCGCCTGGCCGGTAATTTGTATCTAAACATTCCGCTGCTCTCAGCGGCGATGGACACGGTGACGGAAGCGCGCCTGGCGATTGGCCTGGCCCGGATGGGTGGTGTTGGGGTCATCCACCGCAACCTGTCGCCCGAGGAACAGGCAGAAGAGGTAGACAAGGTTAAACGCTCGGAAGCGGGCATGATTGTGGATCCTGTTACGCTACATGCTGACAACACCTTGGCTGATGCCGAAGCATTGATGAGCCGCTACCATATCTCTGGCGTGCCCATCACCGATGGCGAGGGCAAGTTGGTGGGTATTCTTACCAACCGGGACACGCGTTTTGTGGAGCCAGGCCCGCAGCCCGTCTCCGAATTTATGACCAGCGAGAAGTTGATCACCGCCCAGGTGGGCACCACGCTGGAAGAGGCCAAAGAGATTTTGCATCGTCACCGCATTGAAAAGCTGCCCTTGGTGGATGAGGCTGGCTATCTTAAAGGGCTTATTACGGTAAAGGACATTCAGAAGAAGCTCAACTTCCCCATGCAGGCGTCAGACGAAAGCGGCCGTCTGTTGTGTGCTGCTGCCATTGGGGTGGGGGATTCTGGCCTGGAGCGCCTGGGAATGCTGGTGAAAGCTGGGGTTGATGTGGCTGTTATTGATACGGCGCATGGCCATACCGCCCTGGTATTGCAAACGCTCCGCGAGGCCAAAAATCGCTATCCTAACCTGCCAATCATTGCTGGCAATGCCGCTACGGCCGAAGGTGTGCGTGATTTGGTGGCAGCCGGGGCTGATGCGGTCAAGATTGGTATTGGTGCTGGCTCCATTTGCACCACGCGAGTAGTGTCTGGTGCGGGGATGCCACAGTTAACGGCCGTTCTCGAAAGCGCCGCCGAATGCCACAAACACGACGTTCCTTGCATTGCTGACGGGGGCATCAAGTTCAGCGGCGACATCGTCAAGGCAATGGCTGCTGGAGCCGATGCCGTGATGCTTGGTTCCATGCTGGCGGGTTTGGAAGAAAGCCCTGGCGACATCATTTTGTACGAAGGGCGTCGCTACAAAGTGTATCGTGGCATGGGCAGCCTGGGTGCCATGCAGGGGCACGGGGCGGATCGCTATGGCAGCGGTGTGCCCTCTGGCCGCAGCGTCCGCGCCGACCGGGACAAGCTGGTGCCCGAAGGCGTAGAAGGACAGGTGCCGTACCGGGGCAAGCTGGCTGATGTGACTTACCAACTCATTGGCGGCCTGCGCTCCGGCATGGGTTATGTGGGCGCGGCCAACTTGCAGGAGCTGCACGAGAAAGCCCGCTTCATCCGCATCACCAACGCCGGGCTGCTGGAAAGCCATCCCCACGGCGTGCTGGTCACCAAGGAAGCACCCAACTACCAGGTTATGAAACGATAGTTTCTAGATTGGTCCAATCTTCAAGATTGGACCAATCTGAACCCAAATTATGACTTTTACACACAACACCTTCATTTCTCCATTTACCTGGCGCTATGGCAGCGAGACGATGCGCCACATCTGGTCTGAGCACAACAAGCGGCGGCTGATGCGGCGCGTTTGGCTGGCATTGGCCACGGCCCAGCACCAGGCTGGATTGGTCACAGCCGAACAGCTGGCTGATTTGCAGGCCCATGCCGAACAGATCGACATCGAGCGCGCCCTGGAAATTGAAAAAGAGACACGCCACGATGTGATGGCGGAGATTCGTACCTTTGCCGAGCAATGTGAGGTAGGCGGCGGCATTATCCATTGGGGCGCGACCAGCGCCGACATTACGGACAATGTGGATGTGCTGCGTTTGCGGGAAGCGGCCGTTTTGCTGCAAGATCAGCTCAAAGTTATACTCATCCACCTGGCAGAGCGCATTGAAGAAACGGCCGCATTGCCCACGATGGCCCACACTCACATCCAACCGGCCGAACCCACCACCCTCGGCTACCGCTTTGCCGTCTACGCCCAGGATTTACTGGAAGATTACCACAATCTCCAATCTCTAATCTCCAGTCTTCGGGGCAAAGGCCTCAAAGGGGCCGTCGGTACCCAGGCAGGCTACGACGAACTGTTGCACGATACCCCGATGGACGCCTTGCAGATGGAAGCCGTGGCAATGGGTGTTTTGGAACTGCCCTATTTTCCCATCGCCACCCAAACCTACACCCGCCAGCAGGATTTGCGGGTGCAGCAGGTGCTGGCCGGGATTGCCGCCTCGCTGCACAAATTTGCCCTCGATTTTCGCATCTTGCAGTCGCCGCCCTTTGGTGAGTGGGCCGAACCGTTTGGTAAAAAGCAGGTTGGCTCCTCGGCGATGCCCTTTAAGCGCAACCCGATCAACACAGAAAATATCTGCTCACTGGCGCGGTATGTGGCCGGGCTGCCTGCCGTGGCCTGGGACAACGCCAGCCAGGCCATTTTGGAGCGCAGCCTGGATGATTCGGCCAACCGGCGGCTGTTCCAGGCAGAGGGTTTCTTGGCCACGGATGAACTGCTGCGCCGGGCCACGCGCATCGTCAGTGAAATGGTGATCGATGAGCAAGCAATTGGCCGCAACATGGCCATCTACGGCCCGTTTGCCGCCACGGAACGGGTGCTAATGGCCCTGGTGGCTGCCGGAGCCAGCCGCCAGGACGGCCACGAATGGATTCGGGAGGCCAGCTTGCAGGCGTGGGCTGCTTTGCGTGAAGGGCAGCCGAACCCACTGGTCGATCTGCTGCTGGCAGATGTGCGAATTGGGGAATTTTTGGAAGCTGGACAGGTGAAAGAATTGATGAGAGCGGAGGGGCATGTGGGAACGGCCGTAACCCGCGCCCGCACCTTCGCCCAAACCGTTAGAGACACCCTTACCCAAACCTGATAAGTTTACATAACGGTTTGGTTGTAATGATCATTTGCCATGTAAAACAGGCTTGATTTCAAGCTTGCTTTGAAAACCTGTCAGGTTTTTCCAATACCGGCACTTTTGCACTTTTTTACGGTATGGTATAGTTTTCTTGCCAGCCAAACCAACGAAAAAGGCGACTATGTCGGCTCAACGCACCTAATATCGGTATTGAAGATCTAATAATGGGAAAAGGAAAATACTCTGTCCATACCAAAGGTATTGAAATTACTCGGAAATTAAACCGAGCAGCTTTTGCTTCAATGTTGGAAGAGCACTTTGATGCGACAGAAATTAACACGCTTATTTTCGATCTTTCGCTCGATAAGGACAATATTCCCGGACAAACAAAACGTGAAAAAATTGAAATGCTTATAGAAACTTGTTCCCGGCAAAATCTGCTGCAGGAGTTATGGGATTTAAGTTTCCGGGAACGTCCAGATGCGAACTGGGTATCCACTTTATGGCCTTGTGAGAAGGTTGAAGAAGCGGCAAAATTTTTGTTTCCAAGACGGCTTATGATACTGATGTTAGCCGTAGCATTGATAGTGGGGATAGGTATCGGTTTTATTATCCAACCGAAAGAAAAAAGTGTAGATAATATTTATGCGGGTAATGGATTTGGTAACGACTTTGCACCCCTAGAAGGCTCTTATACTTTTGAAGAATGCACACCAGAATTATTAGATGATTGGGAGGTTGGTATCGGTGAGCAAGTGTTGCTCACTTGTTCCCGTACAAATTCTTTCCAAGGATTAAGTGCTTTAGCCTTATCCGTCAATATCCAAGAAAGAGCTACCATTACTGATCGCAACGGCCTAGCGCAACTTTGGCTAAATTACGGCGATCTAGAGAGCAAACTGATTGTGATGCGTATTTTTATACCGCAAGATTCTCCTACAACAGTAGCAGCTCACTATCTTGTTGTTGATGAGGCGCAGCATTCTCGCTTTGGCCCTATCATGTTTCTTCGACCGGGTGCCTGGAATACAATTGTATGGGCCACTGCTGATTACGAAGATATGGAGAATGTATCTAAATTGGGAATAGAGTTTAAGATTGAGGGAATAAATTTGCCGCCAGATGCAAACCATTTTTTTGGCACAATTCTTATTGATTCAGTGGAAATTTATCCTTTATCTTCTCGATAAGTTACATGTTTTGAACGATCTTTTAAACTAGGCTAGTTACGACGCTACGAAGAATGTAAATCACATACCCTCAATATTTGCGAGAAGTTCAACATTTACCGTTATGGAAATAGAAATCAAGGGCCCGATATTAGGTCAGTCCGAACTATGTGGACCCATTTTGCAAGCGCTGCCGGACTGGTTTGGCATTGAAGAAGCAACCCGGCAGTATGTGGCGGATACGGCCGTTCTCCCCACTTTCCTTGCCTTTGCCAACAACCAAACAATCGGCTTCCTCACCCTCAAGCAGCACATGCCCTACGCCGCCGAAATTCAGGTGATGGGCATCTTGCCCGATTGGCACCGGCAGGGGGTGGGGCGGGCTTTGCTGGCCGCCAGCGAAGATCATTTGCGCGAAATTGGTGTGGAGTTTTTGCAGGTGAAAACGCTCAGTGCCAGACATCCTGATGAAGGATACGGCCGTACCCGACAATTCTATTTGGCAATGGGTTTTCGGCCGTTGGAGGAGTTCCCTACGCTTTGGGGCGAAGCCAATCCCTGTTTGCAGCTGATCAAAAAGCTTTAGCGCTAAGATTGGTCCATTCTCCAAGAATGGACCAATCTACGCTGCATTATCCTTCCAGCAGCAGATTTTCCGGGTCTTCGATGAGTTCTTTGACCCGCACCAGGAACTGCACCGCCTCACGGCCGTCTACAATGCGGTGGTCATAGGTGAGCGCGGCATACATGATGGGCCGAATCGCTACTTCGCCATTAATGGCCACGGGGCGCTCCACGATGTTGTGCAGCCCCAAAATGGCCACCTGTGGCGGGTTCAAAATCGGCGTACTGAGCATCGAGCCAAAGACGCCGCCGTTGGTGATGGTAAAGGTGCCGCCGCGCAAATCTTCCAGCGTAAGGGAACCATCGCGCGATTTTTGGGCAAACGCCTTCGTTTGCTGCTCGATTTGAGCAAAACTCATCCGGTCCGCATCGCGCAAAACGGGCACCACCAACCCTTCTTCCGCGCCCACGGCGATGCCGATATCGTAATAGCTTTTGAGCACCATCTCGTCGCGGTCAATTTCGGCATTAAGGCGGGGGAATGCTTTCAGTGCACCCACGGTGGCCTTCACAAAGAAGGAGGTGAAGCCCACTTTGACGCCGTGCCGCTGCACAAACGCGTCTTGCCTCCGCTTGCGTAGGTTCATCACGGCACTCATGTCGATTTCGTTGAAGGTGGTGAGCATAGCGGCCGTTTCCTGGGCTTCAACCAGACGGGCTGCAATGGTGCGGCGACGGCGGGACAAACGTACCCGCTCTTCGCGGGAATCCCGTGCGCTGCTGGCGGTGGGCTGCTGGGCTGGTTGGCGCGGCTTCGTTTCCGCTGGTTTGGCTGTGGATGAAACCGGTTTGGCCGATGCCAACAGCTTGGCGACGTCATTTTTGGTCACTTTGCCGCCAGGCCCGCTGCCCTTTACTTTAGTTACATCGACACCTTCTTCGCTGGCCATGCGCTGGGCGACGGGGGTGATTTTTTCAGCCGTTTCTTTTTCTATATTGGCTGATGACGCTTCTGCTTTTGGCGCTGCCTGGTCGTTTGTCGCTGCTACTTTTTCAGCTGCTGCACCGCTGCCATTGGGTTCAATGTAACCCAGCACATCGCCAACCTGCACGTCGTCGCCAGACTGTGCCGCAATTTTGCCCAGCACGCCCGATGATTCCGCGCCAACTTCCACATCGACCTTGTCAGTCTCTAGTTCGACCAGCACATCACCTAAATTAATGCTGTCGCCTTCTTTCTTTAGCCATTCACCAACGGTTGCTTCTACAACCGATTCGCCCATTTCTGGTACTTTGATTTCGATACTCATTGTTTCCTCGTTTTTGAGAGAAAGGGTAAGGCAGGTGGAGAAACGGCCGTTTGCCAAGCAAACATATCATCCACCTGCCTTGCGCCTACTTTTCACGTCTCACTTTTTACTTTTCACTGCTTCCTTTTTTCAAACTTAAAGGCAAATTCTGTAATCGCCTTCTGGTTGCGGCGATGCCAGGCACTGGACCCCTCGGCGGGACTAGCGCGACGGGGACGGCCAATGTAGCGTAAAGGCCAACGGCCGTTTATCAAATCTTCCAATCGCCAGCGCATAAATTCCCAGGCACCCATGTTGGCTGGTTCTTCTTGCAGCCAGACAACTTCTTCAATATTGGGGTAGCGTGTCAGCACTTGCTCAATTTCTGTTTCGGGGAAGCTGTAAAGCTGCTCTACGCGAGCCAGCGCCACGGCAAAATCCGTTTGCTCTGCCTGCACTGCGGCCAAATCGACATACACCTTGCCGCTGCACAGCACCAGACGACGCACCTCAGCGGCGTTGTCGTCACTAGTTTTGGGATCGTCAATTACAGATTGCCAGCTTTGCTCGGCTAGTTCGGCCAGCGTAGAAGCTGACAGCGGATGACGCAGTAAGCTTTTGGGGGTCAGCACAATTAGCGGCAGAGGGTCGGTTTGCAGCAGGGCTGCTTGCCGCCGCAGCAAATGGAAATATTGGGCGGCGGTGGTAGGGTAGGCAATGCGCATATTGGTTTTGGCTGCCAACTGCAAAAATCGCTCCAACCGGCCGGTAGAATGATCAGGTCCCTGGCCTTCATAGCCGTGGGGTAGCAGCAGCACCAGCGAGGGTGTTTGCTCCCACTTCGCGTAGCCACTAACGACGTATTCATCAATGATGGCTTGAGCCGTGTTGATGAAGTCACCGTACTGCGCTTCCCAAATTACCAGACGTTCTGGCGCTTCGATATTGTACCCGTACTCAAAACCCACGGCCGCATTTTCTGAAAGTGGGCTGTTGCGAATCTCAAAGGCCGCTTTGGCCTGGGGGATGTGTTGGAGTGGGACGTAGACACGGCCGTTTTCCTCATCACGCAGCAAAGCATGCCGGTGGCTAAAGGTGCCCCGTTCCACATCTTCCCCCGTCAGGCGGATGGCGGTACCGTCGGCCAGGATAGAAGCCAGGGCTAAATCTTCGGCCGTGGCCCAATCCACGCTGCGCTCGTTGGCGTCTTCCAAGGCGGCGCGGCGCTTTTTCATGGCGCGGGCCAACTTGCTGTTGACGTTAAAATCGTCAGGGGTTTCTAGCGCGGCGTGGTTGAGTTCACGGAGCGTTTGGGCAGAAACGGCCGTTGCTACCTCTTTGGCCGCACCTTTAGGCGGTAATTCTGCCTGCGGTTCCAGCGTGTCCGCCACCTCTTCTGGCTTGAGCGATTCGTACGTCTGTTGCAGGTGTCCCATTTTGGCTTCGACCAGCTTTTCCGGTTCCGACTCATCCATTTCGCCCCGGCCCATTAAGGTGCTGGCCCACTGCTGCCGTACGGTGGGCAGGGCATCCACTGCCCGGTACATGCGCGGCTGGGTAAAGCGCGGTTCGTCCCCCTCATTGTGGCCGTAACGCCGGTAGCCGACCAGATCGATCAGAAAATCTTCCTGGAATTTTTGCCGGTAAGCGATAGCCAATCGGGCCACTTCGAGACACGCTTCCGGGTCATCGGCGTTGACATGCACGATAGGAATCTTGAACCCTTTGGCCAGATCGCTGGCGTAGCGCGTGCTGCGGCTGGACCAATAGTTGGTGGTAAAGCCTACCTGGTTGTTAGCAATAATGTGAATGGTGCCGCCTACGCGGTAGCCACGCAGCCGGTGCATATTGAGCGTCTCCGCCACAATGCCCTGACCGGAAAAAGCGGCATCTCCGTGAATAAGAATGGGCAGCGTGATCGAGTGATTAAATTGTGGGCTGCCCGGCTCGTTGACCAGCGTCCCCGCTGCCCGGGCCATGCCCACCACGACCGGATTCACGTGTTCCAAATGGCTGGGATTGGGTGTCATTTTAATAACCAAATCGATGACATCATCATCTTCAAAATCAACGGTTCTGTTGGCTCCGGCATGGTACTTCACGTCGCCAGTCCAACCGCGATAGTTGCGCCCTTCGTAGCGGCTTTGCTGGGCCGGGTCTTTGAACTGAGTGAGGATTTCTTCGTACGGCCGTTTCAAAATGTGGGCCAGCACGTTCAACCGACCCCGATGCGCCATGCCGATCAGCACATTAAACACCTTTGCCTCAGCCGCGCCGCCGATGATTTCGTCCAGCATCGGAACCATCATGTCTAACCCTTCAATGGAAAAGCGGGTTTTGCCGGGGAAAATGCGGTGCAGGAACAGCTCGAACGTTTCCACTTCGGTCAGACGGCTGAGCAAAGCATGGTTGTTGATGGGCGTGGTGGGCGGACGGAAGCGGCGCGTTTCCACCATTTCTTGCAGCCATTGGCGTTCTTCTGGCACGCGCACATGGGCATAATCAAAGCCGATACTGGCGGAGTAAATTTGCCGCAGCGTGTCGATGGCTTCTTTGGCGTTGGCGGCGTTGGCCGCTGCCGGGCCACCAATCAGACTGGCGGGCAGTGCCGCTAAATCAGCTTCATTGATGCCGTGGGTGTCCAATTCTAAATCAGGGTCGCCGGGCGGGTTAAACAGACCTAGCGGATCGATCTGGCTGGCCATGTGGCCAAATTTGCGAATGCTTTGCGCCAGATTGACCGCGCCCATAATTTTTTCGGGCTGGAAGGTGGGGGAAGTTGGCGGGGAAACGGCCGTTCCCTGTCCATTTTGCAAAACCTCGGGGGGCGGCGGCCATTTTTCAAATTGTGCCCGCGTGGCGGCGTCCACCGAGTTGGGGTCTTGTTGATACTTTTCGTAAAGTTCCAGAATGTAGCCAGCATTTGGCCCGTGAAACTGTTGCCAAAAATTCATAAACATGCCTATTTTTGCGTTTGGCCAGGTAGCCAAACGGCGATGAAGACGACGATCAGGGGAAGGAGTGCCAAGCCTTGCAGGGTTGTGGCCAGGCCGATGCGGTCGGCAATCAGCCCAACAAAGTAGCTGCCTACGGCACCGCTAAAAAACATAAAGCCCAGTGCCAACCCAGACGCCATCGCTTGTTGTTTCGGTAGTAATGATTGTACCATGATCACCAAGATGGTGTGGGGCATCCCGCCAAAAAATCCGGCGAGCAGCAGCAAGATTGCTTGCCAGGGAACGCTGGCTGGCACAAAAAAGTAATAAGGCAAAACGGAGCCGATTAGCCCCAGCAAAATGACCCATTTACCTGCTATCCGGTCCCCCAAGGTGCCGCCAACTACCCCGCCCACGGCCGATCCCATCATGATGAGCCCGGAAAGCCAGCCGATAAGGGATTGGTCGTAGCCCTGATCGGTAAACAAAATGGGGGTGAAGGTGATAATGGCGATGCTGGCAGTGCTGCTGGCTAGAATGATGAGCGAGAGGACCGTAACGCGTCGCCGAAAATGGGGCGGATGGGAAACGGCCGTTTCGGGCACAACTACCACTGTGTCCTCAGCTTTTTTATGCACCGCCGGGGCATCGAGCAGCCAGCGCCAGCTGCTGGCCAGCGCCGTCAGGGCCAAAATGGGTAGGAGGATGTAACCGGGACGGCCGTATGCATCCAACATAAAACCTGCCAGCACCGGCCCCAAAAACAGGCCAATCTGCCCGGCCATAAAAAAGAGAGCCGTGATCCGGCTGCGATAGGTGACGCTGGTGCGGCTGGCCACCATCGCGCCTGTGGGATGAAATGCGCCGGAGCCGAGGCTGGCTACGGTTAGGGCAATCAGCGCCGGCCACTCCCCGGCCAGTGAGGCGATGACGTAAAAGAGGATCATCCAGGCCAGGCCACCAATTACCAACAAGCGTGCTCCGATACGGTCGGCCAGCCAGCCAAACAGCGGTTGGGACAGCGCATTGCCTACGTTGTACAGCAGCAGGGCGATGCCCACCTGGGCGTTGGTCAGGCCTAAACTTACGGCCAGCAGGGCTACCAGCAGGTTACGGCCGTTGTTCAAGACATCAACAAAAAAGTGGGTCAGCGAGACGGCGAGGAACGGCCGTTCACGGTAAACTGCTGCCTGGCTGGTTGCCATGTCAAAACTCCCTTAATAGATTGAATCGCAGAGAGCGCGGAGAACGCAAAGAATTAATGATAAAACTTTACGTTTTCTGCGTCCTTTGCGGTGAAATTTTGTTTAAGCCGTGCAAAGATTGCGATTCTACAGCGAAGCGAATCTCAGGATGCTAATTCTAACAAAATGCTTACACCCTGGTAAGGTGAACGTAAGAACTGCTTTGTAAACTTACTCTATTTGCTATACTGAATGCTGATTTCCCCGGAAACTGTTTTGTGCGTTGTTAATCCAGATACGAGTTTCCGGGGAAATGTTGGAGACACGAAACTTAAGGAGACCCCCCATGTTTAATAAGGTTTTTGGACGACGCGAAGAAGAAGAGCAGGTAAGAGGCATGAACCGGCTGCCCCCAGGGCAGTCGCTAACGCAAAAATTTCCGGTGCTGCATTATGGCCCCACGCCCAACACCGATTTGGCTAATTGGGATTTGCGCGTGTTTGGGTTGGTGGAAGAAGAAAAAGTATGGAACTGGGAAGAATTCAACAAGCTGCCCCGCACCAAACTGACCCTGGACATTCACTGCGTGACTCGCTGGTCTAAATTTGACACAGATTGGGAAGGTGTCTCGCTAAAAACGTTGGTCGATGAAGGTTTCATCAAGCCGAAGCCGGAAGCGAAATATGTGATTCAGCACTGTGAGGTGGGCTACACGACCAACACACCGATTGAGCTGGTAATGCAGGATAATTTCTTACTGGCCACCCACTTTGATGGTAAGCCGTTGACACTAGAACACGGCTGGCCCCTGCGCGGCGTCATTGGCGCGTTTGCAGATCGCGGCGAGGAAAAATCAGCTTACTTGTGGAAAGGCGGTAAATGGCTGCGCGGCCTGGAATTCCGCGCCGATGATCAGCTGGGTTTCTGGGAGCGAGCTGGCTACCACAACGAAGCGGATCCCTGGCAGGAGCAGCGCTTTTCTGGCGGGCGCTGGTTTTAGAGTTCCGTAATCCGTAATCTGTAAGCGGTGAACGGTAATCGGTGAAAAAACCGATTACCGTTCACCCTGTTTTTCATACTGTTTCAGCAGCACTCCCCAATTTTTCTTTCAAAAACTTCTTGGCTACATCTACCGGGATAGCGAGGCCAACTTGTGGGCCAGAAATCATGGTGTTGATGCCCACGAGACGGCCGTTTCCATCCACCAACGGCCCGCCCGAATGTCCTGGTCGCAGCTGAATCCCCAACTGCACCAGCTCCCCACGATACCCATTTTGTTCCAGTGGCTGGCCCACGGCGATGACCGTGCCGGCCGCTGCTGCACCCACAATCCCCCAGGGATGCCCCACGGCAATCACCCAATCGCCCGTTTTAAGCTGGCGGGAATGGCCCAGCTCAATGGTTGGCAGTTGGTTGGCGGCGATGTAGAGTGCCGCCAGGTCTACTGATTCGTCGTAGGCCAGCAGCTGGGAAGGGAAGGTACGGCCGTCGGCCAAGGTTACTTCTGGGGCACGGCGCTGGGCGACGTGGGCGTTGGTCAAAATCAACCCATCGCTGTGCCAGATGGTGCCTGCGCCAAAGCCGCGACGGCCGTTTCCCAGCTGTACCACGCTTTGCTGCACGGTTTGGATAACGGCCGTCATGGTTTGGTTGATTTCGTTGAGAAGGTTCATGTCTTGTGGTAATTACCCAATTGCCTAATTACTCAATTACAAATCGTAATTGGGCAATTGAGTAATTGAGTAATTAAGGTCGGGCCGCCACGGTAACTTCGGTGGTGTGTACCTTTCCGCCGCGCACGAATTTGGCCGAAACGGCCGTTCCTACCACATCTCCTGCCAGCAGTGCCAGCAAGTCATCATGAGACTGCACCGGGTTGTCGGCAAAGGCGACCAGCGTGTCGCCCAACGTCAGGCCAGCTTTGGCCGCCGGGCTGTCATTTTCCACGGAGACAACCAGCAGGCCGCGCTTTTGCTCCAGCTCCGCCTTTACATCATCGGGCAAGTGTACGCGTTGGGTGCTAACGCCCAGGTAGCCACGCTGCACACGGCCGTGTGCCTGCAAAGCATCGGCGACGCGGGCCAGGGTGGGGGTGGGAATTGTCAGGCTGACGCCGCGCCCCAGGGCCGAGGTGTTTAAACCCACCAGCTGCCCGGCGGCATCTACCAGCGGGCCGCCGGAAAAGCCAGGATACATCACCACGTCTGTTTGCAGATAGCGGTCGATCTGCCCACCCAGCTGCGTGCGCCAGCCATCGCCCAAGGCAGAAACGATGCCCAGCGTGGCCTGCACGGTGCGGCCGGGTCGGCCCAGCGCCAACACCAAATTGCCGACGCCGAGATTTTGCTTGTTGCCTTCGGTAAGCGGTGTCAGGTCGCTGGCTTCTACTTTGAGGACGGCCAGATCGGTGGAAGGATCGCGCCCGACCAGGCTGGCAGAGACGCGGCTGCCGTCAGGCAGGCCCACTTTTAGATGTTCTTCATGCCGCACCACGTGGTTGGCGGTGAGAATCAGCCCATCCGCGTGCCACACGATACCGGTTGCGCCGAGGCGTCGTCGCCCTTCTACCCGCACAATGCCGCTGTCTGCCTGGGAGACGGCCGTTGCCAATGCCGCTGAAAGTTCGGTCAATACGTTGCTCATTTTTTGCTCCTGTAGGAATAGAACGCAGATAACCCTGATTTTTATGATTACCATGATAATGGCAATCAGGTAAATCAGCGTTTTATTTCAATTGATTATTTTGTAAATTTGTATGCGATGTAGTGTAGGGGAAATACGGCCGTTTCAAATCAGCCATTTCGGGGGTAGACACCTGGAAGAATGGGTAGGTTGACCGACTCCCACCCTAACCCTCCTCCTGAAAAGGGGGAGGGAACTTGGCCCCCTCTCCCTCGCAGGGAGAGGGCTGGGGTGAGGGTGTTTACAAAAGCAGCAGCCCCAGGCGTGTGGCCTGGACCACTGCTTCGGTGCGGCTCTGGGCATTAAGCTTGCCCAGGATGGCGTTGACGTGAAATTTCACGGTATGGTCGCTAATTTCTAGCTGGTGGGCAATAGCCTTGTTAGTGAGTCCTTCAGCTAAGAGGCTCAGCACTTCGCTTTCGCGGGGGGTGAGTTCGGTGAATTCGGGCAAGGTGTTGGTGGAGAGGGGTGTGTCGGGCAGAACGGCCGTTACAAAATCCGGGTCGAGTGTGGCCAGACCGTGCAAATTGGCTTGCAGGGCGGCCATAATTGCCGCTGCCGGGGCATCCCGCCGCAGCATGGCCTGAACCCCGAGTGACCAGAGTTGGGAAACGGCCGTGTCATCCGGCAGCAGTGCCACAACGGGCAAAGGAAACGGTTCCTCATCCGGCAGCGTGGTCAGTGGCTCCCAGCCAATGTCCCAAATGACGCCATCCGGCCACTCATTGACAGTCTCGCCTGCTTGCAAATCAGTCAGCCAATCCGCCAGGTTCATCTGGGCGATGATGTCGCAGGTGGGTTCTGCCGCCAGCAATGTTGCCAGCCCGGCGCGGGCGAGGGGGTCGTTGGCCACAATGGCCACGGAAACCGTTTGGGAAATTTCGTCCATGGCGGCCAAGCGTACCACAGTTGTCTATGAGGAAGGTAAGATTTTCAGGTGCGACGCACTTGCAAGCGATGTTTGCTGACATTTAGATGGTGAGAAAGTGCGTCGCACCTTTGACATTCGTTCGCAAAAATGGCTCGTTGGCAGTAAGATTTGCCCCTTTGGAAGGAACAACCACTCACGAAGGAACCTGATGACAACCGCAACCGTTTCCCATTCTGTTCGCCAGCGATTAACTGGTGCCTTATTTATCTCCCAAAGTTTGTTTTCGGCCGCGATGATTGCTGCCTTTACCTTGTCGCCCATTTTGGCCGCAGAGTTGGGCGGCAGTGACAGCGCTGCTGGCGTGCCCAACACGCTTACGCTGCTGGGGCGGGCGGCAGCGGCATACCCCATTGGCTGGTTGTTTGACAAGGTGGGCCGACGATTGGGTCTGACAATAGGTTTTGCCCTGGCGCTGGCTGGGGCGGTGCTCACAGTATGGGCCGTGATGAATGGGTCCTTCATTGGTTTTTGTGCGGGTGCTGCGCTGATGGGTATGGGGCGCGGCGGCAGTGACCAGGCGCGCTACGTAGCCGCTGAGGTGCAAACGGCCGATCGCCGGGCCAAAGTGATCGGCCTGATGGTCTTTGCTGGGACGGTGGGCGCTGTGGGTGGGCCAGCGTTGGTGGCACCATCGGTGCGGTTGGCGGAGGCAGGGAACTTTTTAGGCGACACAGGGCCTTATTTAGCCGCCATCGGGCTGTATGCCTTGGGCCTGGTAACGATATTCTTCTTTTTACGTCCCGATCCCAAGCAGGTTAGCCGAATAGTCGAAGCAGAGAATCCCATTAAAGAGCCAGATGTGCCCGCACGGCCGTTAACCAAAATCTTCAGCCAGCCTGAGGTGCTGCTAGCTGTTGCCGCTATGACCATCGGCCAATTGGTAATGGCGCTGATTATGGTGATTACGCCGCTGCACATGGATCACAACAACCACGGCACAGAAGCGGTGTCTTTGGTAATTATGGCCCACACGCTGGGGATGTTTGGCTTGTCTAGCGTAACGGGGTGGCTGATTGATCGCTACGGCCGTATTCCTCTCATCGTTGCTGGTGCCGCCATTCTTATTATTTCTGGCATTTTGGCCCCGCTGTCGGTTGCGGTGCCAAATCTGGCCGTAGCCCTCTTTTTGCTGGGGTTGGGCTGGAATTTTTGCTTTATTGCCGGTTCTTCGTTGCTGGCCGATGCCCTGGCAGCCCGAGAACGAGCGCGGGCACAGGGAGCTAGCGAAGTGCTGGTTTCCTTAGCCACTGGGGTAGGCAGTTTGGGGACGGGTGCTGTGTTTAATCAGGGTGGCATGACGGCCGTTGCGGCCGTGGGAATTGCTCTTTCGCTGCTGTTAGTGGCGGCCCTGTTCTGGTTTAATCGCTTACAGCAGCACACAACCCCGCCAACGGCCCCAGCTTAATGGAGCCGCTGGGTGCCCTCAGAACCTAATTTTTGGTAAGGGTCAACGTGTAGCCAGAGGCGCCAGCTTCAAAGTCGAGAACGCCAATCATGTACATGCCATTTTCTTTCAGGCTTTCGTTGGCGATCTCAGGGTCCTGGAATACGGCACCGATCGAATCAAAGCTGGGTGGGCCAAACAAACCCACCACAAAATCACCACTATTCCCAGTGGCGGCGCTGGTGACCGTTACATTGTCACCAGAAGCACCCAAAAAGCACCAGTAATCAATGCCTAACACTTCAACTTGATCGGTCACTGTCTGGCCGTAATCGATCCGCCCCTTGATTGTGTCAGGGAAACCGCCGCCCTCGTTAAAGATAAGGCAGTAATCGCCTTCATTGTTGTTCAGGTTGTAGACACGAATCTCGTAATCCAGGGCCACGTTTAGCTGGGCGTTTATGATAGATTCTAAACCGCCGTTCCCGGTACTGTTTGCCTGCTGCACCACGGCATTGGTTGGGTCCATAATTTCCAGAACCAGATCCATGGTTGGTTCAGCAATGGCCGTAATGGTAATGGCCCCATTGTAATCAAACAAAACCGGATACAAGTGCGCTTGTTCAGCTTCTAGAATCTCTAAAATTGGCTGTTCTGGCCCAATCGGGTCAAATGTTACTGTGTCAAAATCGATGGGATCGCGTGTCGCAGTGGTAAGGGCAGAGGTTGTCGGGGTTGGGTTGCTTCCACTGCTGCCGGTAGGGGTTGGCGTGCCACTGCCGCTGCTGGTTGTGGGCGTGGCCGTTCCGTTCGTGGCAGAGGTGGTGGTTGGGGTACCGATACTTATATCGCCGTCTCGGGTAGGGGATGGGGTACTCGTAACCCCACCTTCCTCTGACCCTTCAGTCGGGGTGGCGGCAGTGGTTGTTGGTGTGCCGCTGCCTGGTGGGGCAGGGATGGAGGTGCTGGCCAGGGTAGGTGTTTCTACAGGCTCGCCGCCCTCTTCGGATCGGGTGGGTGTGGCTGTAAAGTTTGTGTCTTGTGGGTTGGAAACGGCCGTTCCCTCATCGACCTCTGCAATTTGCGTGCCAGAACCAGTAGGTGTTAACGTGACGCGGGCAATGGGACTGGGGGAAACAATATCGCGGGCCTTCAAGTACCAAATCTGGGTGTTGGTGGCGCTTTTGCCGCAACCTACGGGACCATCAAATCGTTGCCAGACACCCACGACCGTCATCGTGAGGTCGTTGGGCAACAGAGAGCGCACCTGTGAACCAAAGCCGCCGATGGCTACTGTGCTGCCGTTGGTGGCAGCCAGCTGCCAGGTAGCCGGGGCTGGATAGGGATCGGTGTCGCATACCAGCAGGGGTAGCCGCCGATATTGACCAGTGATTTCGACAAAGCGATTGGCATATGCTTCTGGATCTGCTGCCAAATCTGTAATGCTTAGTGCCAGAGGCTCGACGAGATCAAGCGCCTCTTCCGTGACGTTGTCTTCGGCAAAGGGGGTGGGGGTAGGCCGCGCTTCGCCGCAGGCAATGGCCAGCGTTAACAGTAGAAGGAGAAAGATGAGATAGCGTTGTTTCATTATAAATTCCAGAGTCATTTGCAAATTTATGCCAACCGTTCAGTGTAATCGGCAAAAGGCTTGGGGAAAAACCAAAGGTGTTTAGGCCGATTACTTGGTAAAAGCAGGCGAATCAAGCATTTGTGTTTTCAAAGACGTTCCCGCTTTTACACGGTGACAATCTGCCGTATGATACCAAAATTAGCGGAGAAAGTGTGTAATGGTTCATAATTGTTAACGCAGTTTTTGAGTGAACTCGCCGGGTTTGTATGTAGGAGAGGCTTTTTTATGAACTATGATGACCCCATCTATGGCAACGTGACCATTGATGAACCCATTTTACAGGCGCTAATCCAGTCGCAAGCTGTTCAGCGGCTGCATCATGTGCTGCAACATGGCATTACCGGCCTTATTGGCCTGACAGAGCCAATTACCCGTTTTGAACATTCACTGGGGGTTATGCTGTTGGTGCAGCGGCTGGGTGGTTCGGTGCGGGAGCAAGCTGCGGCGCTGCTGCATGATGTGAGCCATACGGCGTTTAGCCACGTCATTGATTACGTGCTGGATGGTCATGATGCGCAAAGTTACCATGATGAGATGAAGGAAGCGTACATGGCTACCACCGATTTGCCAGAAATTTTGGGGCAGCATGGTTACAACTGGCTAAATTTTGTGGATGAAGAAGGGTTTCCTCTTTTAGAGCAGCCATCTCCTCGGCTGTGTGCCGACCGGATTGATTATTTTTTGCGGGATTGCATTGGTTTGGGGCTGGCTGACCAGGCAGATATCGATCGGGCAGTGGCGCATTTGGTGGTGCGAGACGGCCGTATTGCTCTCAATGATTTATCCGTTGCCCAATGGTTTGGGGAGACGTTCATGCAGGCTGATGATGCCAGCTGGGCCAACTTCCGCGAGGTGGGCTTGTATGAATTGACGGCCCGAGCGATTCGGCGTGGTTTAGAAATTAGCGCCATCGTGCAGGATGATTTTTGGCTGACGGACGAGGTGCTGTGGCAAAAGCTGCACGCGGCGCAAGATGCCCAGTTACAGGAACTGCTGGTGCAGGTGTCCACCGAGACGCGGTTTGTGTGGGATGAAGCGAATCCGACATTTTCAGTGAGCACCAAGCTGCGGGCAATTGATCCAGACGTGTGGCATGAGGGGAGGTTACGGTCGTTATCCACCCTGGATTCCAACTTTGCCGCCCAACGCGAAGCGTACCTTAATCGCAAGCAAGGTGCCTGGCCTATGCGTGTCGTCTTACCAGATTGAGCACTTTTCACGCAAAGGGGGCAAAACACGCAAAGATTTTCTCTTGATTCTCCGTGAACCTCTGTGTCTTCTCTGCGTAACTCTGTATTCCCCAGTGTTTGTAAGGAGAGAAAATGAAATTGAATCCAGAAGAATTGACCAACAGAGATCGATACAAATTAATGATTGGCGCGATTGTGCCGCGTCCCATTGCCTGGGTAAGCACGATTGACGCTGCGGGACGGCCGAATTTGGCACCCTTTTCTTTTTTTACGGCCGTTTGCTCCAATCCCATGACTTTACTGTTTGCCCCCGGCTGGAGCGGACTGCGCGGCCGCATGAAAGATACACTGGTCAACATTCGCGCTGTGCCAGAATTTGTCATTAACATCACCAACGAGGCCACAGCTGAGGCGATGAACCTGACCGCCACCGAATTTGAAGCGGGCATTGACGAATTTGCCTGGGCTGGTGTCACGCCCGTGCCCAGCGAGACGATTCGCGTGCCGCGCGTGGCCGAAGCGCCGGTGGCCTTTGAATGCAAGCTGCAACAAATTGTGGTCGTGAATGAAGGACCAGGTGGCGGTGCGGCTGTTTTTGGCGAGGTTCAGTCGGTGTTTGTGCGGGACGATTTGTATGAAAACGGCCGTATCCCCACAGAGAAATTACAGCCAATCGGCCGTTTAGCCGGACCCAGCTACGCTCACATCAACGACTTCTTCGAGATGCACCGCGTGCCGCCGCCGAAGGAGTAATTGTAATTAGCCACAGAGAAACTTTTTGTGCCCTCTGTGGCAAAAATTAAACCAGCCCAGTCAGTTTTTTGCTGATTTGCCAGAGGCGCTGCGCAACGGCCGTATCGTACGATATCTGGCTAGATTTGACGGGCTTTTTCTTGTCAAAATATTTGCCTGAGATGCCGGCGACTTCGGGTGAGCTGGCTAGATAAATTTGAGTTTCTGCACCTTGTTCGGGGGTGAGGAGGAACGGCCGTATCAGTTTGAAAACCCAGCCCATGAGTCCTGTCCCAGAGCCAAACCCCGTGGCTACACCGCCTGGATGCAGCGCATTGGCCGTAACCCCGCTGCCTTCCAGACGCCGTGCCAGTTCGTAAGTGAACAGAACATTGGCTAGCTTTGATTGGCTGTAAGCGGCAAAGCTACGATACTTTTTCTCCAGCATCAAATCGTCGAAGTTAATGCGGCCGCCCATATGCGCTCCAGATGAGACGTTCACAATGCGTGCGGGAGCAGACGCTTTGAGCAGATCCAGCAGCAAGTTGGTCAGCAAAAAGTAGCTCAGGTGGTTGAGGGCAAACGTCATCTCATAGCCATCTACTGAAACTTGCCGATCTTTGAAGATGGCTCCTGCATTGTTAACCAGCACATCGAGACGACCGTATTGAGCCTTGAACGCTTCAGCCAATTGTCGTGTAGCGGCCAGGCTGGATAAATCTGCCAGCATCAGGTGAACCTTGCTGCTGCCACTGGCCTGCTGCACTTCTGCCAGTGCTGCCTCACCTCGTGCCTGGCTGCGCGCCACCATGACAACCGTGCCGCCCATTTTGGCCAATTCGCGAGCTGTGATTTTGCCTAAGCCTGAATTGGCTCCGGTAATCAGGCAAACTTTATCCAGCAATAAATTATGAGCATTGTTAGCGGTTGGGGACATAAATTCTCTGTTTGGTGTGTCAATTTTATTATTCAATGCCGATAGAGAACATGCTTTCCAGATCATGCTGAGAGAAGACGCGGAAGGCGATGAGCGTCTCAGAGTTGGTGATGCCAGGCACGGTGAGCATCTTTTCTGTGACCAGTTCGGCCATTGTGTCGTTGTCTGGCACGCGAATAATGGCTACCAGATCAAAACGGCCGCCGACCGAAAACACCTCGCTGATTCCCTTTAATTCTGCCAAACGGCTGCCCACCTCGTTAATTTTTCCAGGTTCCACATTGAGCAAAACAACTGTACTAACCATGATCGACTCCTTTTGTGAGAAATAGACCATATAACCTTATCTGTAAGACGGCCGTTCGGCAAAAATTCTCCCATTTAGATTATCCTGGCCAAACGGCCGTTTGCCCCATCATCATTTCCGCTATAATACCCTTAAAGCACAAACGTACATAAAACCAAAGAGGTATTAACATGAGTAAACTATTCGACCACTTTGGTGCCCGGGCCCAGCTCCCTGGCACTGATGTTTCCTACTATCAGCTGGCAAAACTCTCCCAGTTTGGCAACATTGACCGCTTGCCTTTCTCCATAAAAATCCTGTTAGAAGCACTGCTGCGCACCTGCGATGGTTACGAAGTGAACCCTGAAGACGTAGAAAAATTGGCTAAATGGAACGCCAAAAATCCCCAAAGAGATGAGCTGCCCTTCAAACCAGGGCGTGTCATCCTACAGGATTTTACCGGTGTGCCTGCCGTAGTGGACCTGGCTGCGATGCGTTCGGCCATGGCCCGGCTGGGCGGCGATCCCAAGAAAATTAATCCTATTGTGCCCGTTGATCTGGTCATCGACCATTCGGTGCAGGTGGATCAGTTTGGTACTGCGGCGGCTCTTTTCTTCAACGCCGAGCGCGAATTTGTGCGCAATCGGGAGCGGTATGAGTTCCTCAAGTGGGGCAAGGAAGCGTTCAAAAACTTTAGCGTGGTGCCTCCGGCTACCGGCATTGTTCATCAGGTGAACCTGGAATATTTGGGCAAGGTGGTCATGACCAAGCCGGAAGGTGAGGGTACCGTGGCTTTCCCGGATAGTCTGGTGGGAACCGATTCTCACACGACGATGATCAACGGCCTGGGCGTTCTGGGCTGGGGTGTGGGCGGCATTGAGGCGGAAGCCGTTATGCTGGGCCAGCCAATTTATATGCTCACACCAGAGGTGATTGGCGTACGCCTGATTGGCGCAATGCCCGAAGGGGCTACCGCCACTGACCTGGTGCTGGTGGTGACCGAACTGCTGCGCAAAAAGGGCGTGGTGGGCAAATTTGTCGAATTTTTCGGCCCTGGCCTCAGCAGCATGACATTGGCTGACCGGGCCACGATTGCCAACATGTGCCCTGAATATGGGGCTACCGTGGGCTACTTCCCGGTAGATGATGAGACGCTCAACTATATGCGCAGCACCGGTCGCCCCGATGAACTGGTCGATCTGGTAGAAAAATACACCAAGGCGCAAGGCCTGTTCCGCACCAACGATATGCCCGATCCTGAGTTTACCGATGTGGTGGAGCTGGATTTAGGGACGGTGCTGCCCAGTTTGGCCGGGCCAAAACGGCCGCAAGACCGCATCCTTCTTTCCGACATGAAAAGCAAATACCGCGAATCGCTGTTGGCCCCACAAGGCCCGCAGGGGCTTGGTTTGAAGGAAGAAGAGCTAACCCGGACAGCAACTGTTTCCAACGGTCACGAGGTGGAGATTGGGCATGGTGCAGTTGTCATTGCCGCCATTACCAGCTGCACGAATACTTCTAACCCCAGCGTGATGTTGGGCGCTGGATTGGTAGCCAAGAAGGCTGTTGAAGCGGGCCTGAAAGTGCATCCTTATGTGAAAACAAGTCTCGCTCCTGGTTCCCGCGTCGTGGAAGATTATCTCAAGAAGTCGGGCCTGATGCCTTACCTAGAGAAGCTGGGCTTCCACATTGTGGGCTTCGGCTGTACCACTTGTATCGGTAACTCTGGCCCGCTGCCGGAACCGGTGAGCAACGCCATTCAGGCAGGCGATCTGGTGGTTTCTTCCGTGTTGAGCGGGAACCGTAACTTTGAAGGGCGGGTGCATCCGTTGACCAAAACCAACTATCTGGCCTCCCCACCGCTGGTGGTGGCGTATGCCCTGGCCGGAACGACGGACATCGACCTGACGAATGATCCCATTGGCACCAACGAGGCTGGCGAGCCAATTTATCTGAAAGACATCTGGCCCAGCAGCCAGGAAGTCAGCGATACTGTCTTGAAAACGATGTCAGCCGACATGTTCCGCCACGAGTACGGTAATGTCTACGATGGCAATGAGGAGTGGAACGAAATTCCGGTGCATGGTGGCGAAATTTATGCCTGGAGCGATGAATCTACTTATATTCAGGAACCACCGTTCTTTACCGAACTGACGCCAGAGGTGCTGCCCATCACCAACATCGAAAATGCGCGCGTGTTGGTGAAAGTGGGCGATTCGGTGACCACAGACCACATCTCGCCAGCCGGGGCGATTTCGCGCAACAGTCCGGCCGCGCAATATTTGCAGGAGCATGATGTCGCACCGCAATATTTCAACTCTTACGGCTCGCGCCGGGGCAACGACCGGGTGATGACGCGCGGCACGTTTGCCAACGTGCGGCTGCGCAACCAGATGGCTCCCGGCACCGAAGGCGGCTGGTCAAAATACCTGCCTACTGGCGAAGTGACAACGATGTACGACGCCTCGTTGAAGTACAAGGAAGATGGCACGCCGTTGGTGGTGTTGGCGGGCAAGGATTATGGCATGGGCAGTTCGCGTGACTGGGCGGCCAAGGGCACCTTGCTTCTAGGTGTCAAGATGGTCATCGCTGAGAGCTACGAGCGGATTCATCGCAGCAATCTGGTGGGCATGGGTGTACTGCCCTTGCAGTTTGCCGATGGCGAAACGCCAGAATCGCTGGGGCTAGACGGTACGGAGACGTATTCCACGGTGAATCTGACAGACGAGGTGAAGCCACTGCAAACGATTACGGTGCAGGCGGTGAAGCCAGACGGCCGTATCATCACCTTCGACACGCTTTGTCGGATCGATACGCCGGTTGAGGTGGATTACTATCGCAACGGCGGCATCCTGCACACCGTTTTGCGCAACTTCTTAAAGGCGTAACGGTTCAGGACTGGCAGTCCTTAGCAAAGATTGATGGTCTATCCTTGCTTATGCGGAGGACTGCCAGTCCTATGATTGGGCACAGGAAATGGTTGGTAACGGCCGTTTCCTGTGCTTTTTTGTTGGTCAATTTTTAAAAATTAACCTACGGAGACTGGCATGAATTTGATGGATCAGGTTCGTGAGATTTGTGAGGGGTTTGACGGCCGTATTGGCCTTTCCGCTTACAATCTGCAAACAGAAGAAACGATTGGCTACCAGGCAGAGGATCTGTTTCCCACCGCCAGCGTCATCAAGCTGCCGGTGCTGCTGACGCTGATGCAGCAGGTGGGAGATGGTTTGTACAGTTTAGATGATCCGCTCATGCTGCGGCGGGCCGACCAGATTGGCGGCAGCGGTCTTTTGCAGCATCTCACCCCTGGCTTAACCATGCCCCTGCGTGATTGGGCTTTCTTAATGATGAATATCAGCGACAATTTAGCGACGAATGTGCTTATTGATCACGTGGGGCTGAAAAATGTGCAGCAGTGGCTCGCTGATAAAAATTACCCGGATGTGCAGTTGCACCACAAAATTGATTTTAGCCTCCTGAAAACAGATCAAAATGAGTTGGGTACGGCCACCCCGGCTGGGTTGACGCGGATGATAACGGCCGTTTTCCAACAAAAACATCTTACTCCCGCCGCCTGCACCGAAATGCTGCGCATGATGAATAAAGTGGGGTCAGACAGAATCGGCCGTTATCTGCCATTTGAGCATTGGGACAGCGATGTGCCCGACGAGGAAAAGCTGCGGATGGCGGGGAAAACGGGCTCTCTGGTAGGGACGCGGGCGCAAACGGCCGTTGTTTGGCGCGACAAAGCTGGCGAACGGCGAGGGTTTGCCCTCACTGTGATGAACGAAGGCAATCCAGCCCCCGAACTTTGGAATCCCGATGCGCCTGGCGTTTTGGTGATTGGTCAATTGGCGAAAGCTGTTTATGATGCGTGGTTGACATGAATAAAGAAATGCGTACGAGCATGCTTTTAGGGCAATCACTGCTTATTGTGCTGGTTTGGCTGGGCTGGGTATTGTTAATGCGTTGGTTCCCAGAACCATTTGCTAACGTTTATTTGCGCGGTTTAGTTCGGATTGGTATTTTGCTTGTGCCCGCGTATTTATTTTTAAGAAAATCAGGGACGCCCTGGCTGGAGGGCTGGTATTTGAGGGTGAACTGGCAACGCGGTGTAATTGTTGGTTTGGTTGTGTCTGCGCTCTTTTTGTCTTTTACTTACTTTGCTCAGTCTAGGGAAGCAGAACTTGTTTGGCAGCTTCCGGTAAAGGCTGATACCTGGTTCAACTGGATAATCGGGTCACCATTTGCGGAAGAAGCCTGGTTCCGCGCGGTGCTTTTCGGGGAACTCGATCGTAAATATGGCCTGACTTATGCGCTGCTGGGCAGTTCATTGATGTTTGGCCTTTTACATTTGCCCACCTGGATTTTTTTAGATGGCATGTCTGCCAGCTTAATTGCCCAATCATTTGGCAACATTGTTTTGTATGGTTTGGTTTTTGCCCTTTTATTCAGGGCGACGGGTTCGTTGTGGGCCTCGCTGGTTCCCCATTGGTTAAACAATCTATTTATTCAAGGGTTCCTGCGCTAATTCAAGGCAATGGAGTAATCGAGGGATTTTTATAAATCAATCCCTCGATTACCCAAGACTTATTTACTCTTCGGTAAACCAGCCCAATATTTCTGCATTACCCAAATAACCGGAATCAATTTGCAGGCGGAAGTGGGCACTGGTGGGGCAGCCGCAAGCGGAACAGACGGCTAAATCGGTCATTTCAGACGCTTCTACCGGAATGCCAAAGGCGATCATGTCGGCAACGGCCGTTTGCAAATCAGGCGTTGCTGGCGTTTCGGCACACTGTTCTCCCACTGGCTTTAAAATCCAAACCAGATTGCCTGTCGCTTCTGGGTAGGGATTGAGGCTGGGAAGGGCCGTGGGAATTTCGTAGCCTTCCGGCAAACTGTCTGCTGGCGGCAGCTGCGGCACCGGATAGCCATCGTCACTGCTGGGGGCTGTTTCTGGTTCGATTGGTTCGCCAACAGGTGGTGGCGTTAGCGTGGCGCGGGGGAACACATCGGGGTCTGCCTGGGGCGCTTCATTGAGCCCACCCCCGTTGCTGTCCGGGGGAACCTGAGTGGGGGATTCTTCGTCAGCTGTTGTGGGGCCGCAGGAAACGGCCGTTAGCCACAAAATCGCCGTTAAAAGCCATAAAAATCGTTTCACAATACACTCCTTCATCAATAGTTCAGCACAGCCCTTTAAGCTTGCAATAATCTACAACGTTTGCTGTGCTGTTGAAAACTTGCTCATTGTTGCAATCTACATGTATGCAACTTGATGTTGCTACGAGATTGTAACAAAATGCGCTATCATACGGAAAACGACAAGGTACTGGTTTTTGTTCCTGCTCTGGATGTTTATTGTCTGTTTATGGGATACTCAGATTGGGCAAACAATTTTCCGTTATGCTTGTGACCGTATCTTGAAAAGTTTACATTGCGAGGAGATTGAATTTATGAAGAAAGCCCTTTGGCTGCTGTTATTGTTGGTCTTGCTGCTGGCCTGTGGTCCCTCAACCACGGATTCGCAGCCTACCGACGCAAATGTAGAAGACGAAACGGCCGTTACCAACACAGAAGAAACGGCCGACACCAACGATGAAGCGCCCGCCAGTGAAAGTGCTGCCGTGGCTGCTACCAATTTAGATAATTTTACGCCAGCTGCGGATGTGGCCGAAGCGGCCGTTGTCCGTGAACAAGATTGGCGCAAAGGAGCGGTCGATCCGGCCGTCGTCATCATTGAGTATGGCGACTTTCAATGACCGGGCTGCGCGGGCTTTTCGCCCGTGCTGGAGCGTCTGGTAGACGCCTACCCGGAAACAGTACAGCTCGTTTATCGCCATTTCCCACTGACCAGCATTCATGCCAATGCCCAAAAATCGGCCGAAGCCGCCGAGGCTGCCGGGGCGCAAGGTGCCTTCTGGGAATACCATGATGCACTCTTTGAACGACAGCAAGAATGGTCTGGGCTGGATGCAGATGCTGCCCATGATTATTTTGTGGCCCTGGCCGATGAGTTTGGCCTGGATGGGGCTGCGCTTGGTCAGGATTTGGAGAACAACACCTATGCCGAATATGTGACAGCACTAGAAACAGAGTCTATGGCTATCGGATTAGGTGGTACGCCCAGTGTGATTGTTGATGGCATTTTGGTACCCCAGGTTCCCTTCGACTACACGATTTGGGATAACTATGTTCAGCAGAGTCTGGTTATTCAAGAAGCCGAGGCAATTTTAGCTGATAAGCAGTATGATGCACCGCCGCCGATGACTATTGACGTGGATGCCAGCTATACGGCAACCATCCAAATGGAAAACGGCGAGGAGATTGTGATTGAGCTTTTGCCCCAATCCGCTCCAGAAACAGTGAATAACTTCATCTTTTTGGCTGAAGAAGGTTGGTATGATGGTGTTACCTTCCACCGCGTTATTCCTGGCTTCATGGCTCAGACAGGCGATCCCACAGGATTGGGCATTGGCGATCCTGGTTACGCCATCAATGATGAATTTGATCCTGAACTTTCACACGATGGGCCGGGCGTTGTGTCGATGGCTAACTCTGGTCCGAACACAGGTGGCAGCCAGTTCTTTATTACGACAGGACCCGCCACCCACCTGGATGGGCTGCATGCGATCTTTGGCCGCGTCATTGAAGGAATGGATGTTGTAGAAAACATCACACCACGTGATCCCCAAGATCCCAACGCGCCTGATGGGGATCGTATCGTCACCATTACGATTGAAAAAGGGCAATAAGGTAAGTGAATGGTAAAAAGTGAAAAGAGACCCTTTTCACTTTTTACTTATCATCTTTCACTTCCCCCAACTCGTCCGAAAAGAGGAAAAATGAGGCATCCACTAAAAAGTTTTGCTGGTTTTTTGCTCGTTTTGCTTTTAACGGCCCTGGCCTGCACCATTCCTGGCACGGGTTCGGAAGAAACTGTGGTGACTCCCACACCCCAAGGTGACTCACTCACGTTTTTGATTCCAGCGTATACCTACAATCTGGAACCAGGCGAGACGATACCTGGATCACAATTACAATATGTAGGCAAAACTGGCGATTTGCACGACGTGAAAATCGATGGAGAACCGGCACAAAAGCGGGTGGGGGATTCCTTTATCTGGAGCGGCGTGGTCGCGCCCAGTGTGTTTGCCAGCTACAACTTGCGGCTGGCCCCGGACTTTTTAGGTCCGTTACCGGTGGCTGGCCCTGTTGAGGTGACGGTGTTAAATCCTGTTGTCACGCCGCTTACTGCCATGCCAGAATGGCCCAATGCCATTCGTTACAACAACATCGTTTTGGCGCACAATGTGCCGGTTGGCTGGACGATTCCAGGTACAACTTTGGTCTACGATGGTGTTTCCACCCAGGGTGAGGTGGATTCAGCTCGGCTGACGGGCTTAACAGGACATCCGCTTTTTGCTTTGGGGGATTCCATCACCTGGGTTGGCACGCTGCAAGAGAACGTGGCGATTCGGTATACGTTTCGGGTGGTGAACTTTAGTGAAAACAGCCTCCAATTGGGCGGTACGGCCGAATTGCTGGTAAATCGATAAAATCAAAATCTTCTGAGGAGTTTCCTTCCATGCCCCAGCCGCATCCTAAGTTTGAACGGCCGTCTGACCCCCTCGTCGTTCAAAACCAATTTCGCCAGCAAACGTATGCGCCCCAGGCGTGGCCTTCGTTTGAAGAAGCCAAAGAGAAGCTGCCCCAACCGGTTCTGCCGGAGCATGAGAGTTGGGTAACGTTGTACTGGCGCGCCTGGGAACTGGCCTGGCAGAATCTGCGTCAGCCACAGCCAGGGTCTGGTTTTGTGGCTAACTTTATCGATGCGGCTACAGAAGCGTTTTTGTTCATGGGGGACAGTGCCTTCATGAGCCAGTTTGGTCTATACGGCCGTCGTGCCTTCGACTTCAGCGGTAACCTGGACAATTTATACGCCAAACAGCATGACGATGGTTTTATCTGCCGCCAAATTGATCTGGCTACGGGGGAAGATTTCTTTTATCCCTTTGATCCTAACGCCACGGGGCCGAACATTCTGGCCTGGGTGGAGTGGCGCACCTATCGTTTTACAGGAGATGACGCCCGTTTGGCCAAAGTTTTCCCAGCGTTGGTTGCCTACCATCGCTGGTGCCAGGCCAATCGCACCTGGCCCAATGGTTTGTATTGGGCCACCGGCCACAGCAGCGGCTTGAGCAACCAGCCACGTGTGCCTAACAGCAGCTTCCACCACCGTCACTGGAGCTGGGTCGATGCCTCTATGCAGGCGTCGTTGAACAGTCTTGTTTTGGCCCAAATGGCTTCCACTCTAAAGGAAGAAACGTTGGCTGGTGAGTTGGAAGCAGAGCACACGCGCTTGGTGGCCTTGATTAACCAATATCTTTGGAATGAAGGGGCTCACTTTTATCAGGATGCTGATGCAGACGGCCGTTTCAGCCCAATCAAATCAATCGCCGCCTATTGGGGTTTGCTGGACCCTGATCTGATCCCTGAAAAACGGTTAGAGTTGATTGTGCAGGCACTGCGCGAAAATTGGGCCTTTAAGCTACCCCATCGTGTGCCCAGCCAATCGGCCGACAGCGAAGGGTATAATTTTGAGACTGGCCATTATTGGCGGGGCGGTGTTTGGCCTAGCAGTAACTTTATGGTGCTGCGCGGTTTGCGTAAGGTGGGGCAGCATGGTCTGGCCCACGAAATTGCCGTCAATCATCTGCTTAATGTGGCCAAAGTGTACGAGCGGACCGGTTCTCTGTGGGAAAACTATGCGCCGGAAACGGCCGCTCCTGGCGATCCTGCTGCTGAAAACCCTGTGGGCATTGCCGGGCTAAGCCCTATCGCCATCTTGTTGGAGGACGTGATTGGCCTTTCAGTGGATTGGCCACAGCGGCGCGTTTTTTGGGACCGGCGTTTGGTGTGTGAACGGCCGTATGGCGTGGAAAATTATCCGTTGGGGCCAGAGGGCAAGCTGTCACTGACAGCCGATGCTTCGCGCCTGGTGCTAACAACCGATCTGCCCTTTACCCTGACGCTGCGAGATGCCAACCAATCTATGCAAACGGCCGTTCCCAGCGGTACCACTGAAATTGACCTTGAATGATGCGTGACACGTGAAACGTGAGGGCATTTCTTTCACGCATCACGATTGAGTTCTCCCAGAACATTATTTGGATGCAATGCCACAAATAACAGTCGCTACCATCAATTTACGCAACCGATCGGACCGCTGGCGCGAACGTCGCCATTTGCTGGTGGCACAGCTGCTGGACGAAACGCCTAACTTGATTAGCTTGCAAGAGATTAGTTTTCCTATTGCCCAGGGACGCTGGCTGCGCAACCAGATTAATGCCCGATTGCCTGAAGGGATACGGCCGTATCGTCTTATCCAACTACGCAAACAGCATCCCATCAATGGCTATCTAGAAGGGATTGGTGTGCTGACCAACCTGCATATTTTGTACACAGACAGCCTCAATTTAGGTTATGGAGGGCGCGTCGCCCTGCGGGTCAACGTAGAGTTGAGCAATCGTCAGCCGCTTGATTTTGTGGCTACCCACTTTCACCATCTTGCTGCCGACAAGCAGGCCCGGCAGGAACAGGCGCTCATGCTTACCGGCTGGCTGGCCGACAGCCGCCCCGTCCCGGCCCAGGTCATTGCTGGCGATTTTAACGAGCTGCCAACAGGTCCAGCCATCCAAATTATGAAGCAGCGTTATCGCTCAGCTTACCAGCTGCGGCATGATTTTGAACCATTGGCTACTTTTCCTACAGCCCTGCTGCCTCTAGGTGAGTGGTCTGGCTGCCTGGATTACATTTTTGTTTCCTCCGGCATTCGCCAGGTGCCTGAGGCCCGCATCTTTTGTGACGAACCTGCGCCAGAGGATGACACACTTTATCCATCGGACCACGTGGGCTTGTTGGCGACTTTAGAAGTGTAATAAAACTTAACTGCAGAGGTGCGACGCACTTAGACCGCCATATAAAACATTGTTTAGAAAAGTGCGTTGCACCTGAATTTAGGAGAATTTATGATGAAAAACGTCACCGGCTTGCGCTGTGTAATTTGCCAAAAAGTTTACCAGCCAGACGAAGTGCTCTACGTTTGCCCAGATCATGGCAACGAAGGCATTTTGGACGTCGAATATGATTATGAAGCCATCCGCGCTGAAATTGGCGATACACTGCCGGATGCCAGCGCGGGGATGTTTGCCTATCGGCCGTTTTTGCCGGTAGCGGGTGATGTGCCTGCACCGCCGCTGGTGGTTGGCGGGACACCGTTACAGGAAGCACCTCGTCTGGCTCAGGTAGCAGGCGTGGCAGAATTATGGTTGAAGGATGACGGCCGTAATCCCACGGCCTCTCTTAAAGATCGGGCCAGTGCTATCGCCATCATGAAAGCGCAAGAGCTGGGAGCTGAAATTGTGACCACGGCCAGCACAGGCAACGCTGCTGCAGCGCTGGCTGGCATGGCTGCCAGCGTGGGGCAAAAAACGGTTATCTTTGTGCCCGCTTCGGCTCCGGCGGCTAAGATTGCCCAACTGCTGGTTTATGGTGCCACAGTGCTGCTGGTGGAGGGCACTTACGGTGACGCGTTTGACCTTTGCCTGCAAGCTAGCGATAGGTTCGGCTGGTACAGTCGCAACACAGGGTACAATCCTTACATGGCGGAAGGCAAGAAAACCGTTACTTTCGAGCTGGTTGCGCAACTTAGCCAGCAGAGAGCGCCCGATGCACCGCCTATCACCCACTTGTTTGTGTCTGTTGGCGATGGCTGCATCATCAGCGGGGTGTACAAAGGGCTGCGGGATTTAATGGCCACTGGCCATTTGGCCCAATTGCCCCAGATTATTGGCGTGCAGGCGGCAGGGTCGGCCTATTTGTACGACGCCTGGGCCAACGATGAGGACGTGCTGACCAAGCCACCCATTGCGGCCAATACGGTGGCGGACAGCATTAGTGCGGGTTTGCCGCGTGATCGGATTAAGGCGATGACGGCCGTTCGCCAAAGCAATGGCGCATTCATCACCGTGACTGATGAGCAAATCCTGGCCGCGATTCCCGCCCTGGCCCAGGGCAGCGGTGTTTTTGCTGAGCCAGCGTCTGCGGCCACCTATGCCGGTTTCCTGAAGGCGGCCCAAACCGGCCTCATCGGCCCAGATGCCCGTGTAGGGCTCATTCTCACCGGTAGTGGCTTGAAGGATGTGAATTCAGCCATGAAGTCTGTGGGCGAAGCCATAACGATACCGCCGGAAATTACGGCCGTACAGCGTATTTTTAACCAGAAGGGATAGTAAAAAGTAAATAGTGAAAAGTGAAAAGCCCCGCTTTTCACTTTTTACTTATCGCTTTTCACGCCCCGCCATTCTACTAACAAAAACTATGAACCAAACCAAACCAACTATTTCCATTGTTGCTCCCGTTTACAATGAAGAAGCAGTGTTGACTGAACTACACCGCCGCGTAAGCCAGGTCCTGGATGCGCAGGACGATCCGTGGGAACTGGTGCTGGTCAATGATGGCAGCCGGGATCGTTCGGCAGAAGTGATTGCTGAACTGCATCAGAAAGATCCGCGCGTGAAGGGTATTAGCTTTTCGCGTAATTTTGGCTTCCAGGTAGCCGTCACCGCCGGATTAAATCATGCCCAGGGCGATGCCGTCATTCTCACCGATGCTGATTTGCAGGACCCGCCCGAGGTGTATCCAGAAATGATTGCCAAATGGCGCGAAGGGTACGAGGTAGTGTACGGTGTGCGGGCCAGCCGGGTGGGCGAAACCTGGTTTAAACTGTTCACTGCCAAGGTGTTCTACCGGCTGATCCGGCGTATTACCAACATTGATATTCCGCTGGACACGGGGGATTTTCGCCTGATGGACCGACGGGTGGTACAGGCGATCAACAACATGCCAGAGCGCAACCGCTTTTTGCGCGGCATGGTGCCCTGGGTGGGCTATAAGCAAACCGGCGTGGAGTACGAGCGCGCCAGCCGCTTTGCCGGGGAATCCAAGTTTGGCAGCGTGCGCCAGATGCTGCCATTTGCCATCGACGCCATCACCAGCTTCTCCTACCTGCCGCTGCAATTGGCTACCTATCTTGGCTTTCTGATTGCCATCATCAGCGGCCTGGCGATTTTGACGGTGGTGCTAGTGCGGTTGTGGGGGCCGGAAAGTCCGCTGCTGGGCCAGGCGACGACATTGGTGTCGGTGCTGTTTTTGGGCGGCGTGCAGCTTATCAGCCTGGGCATCATTGGGGAGTATTTGGGCCGGATTTATGATGAAGTGAAGGGACGGCCGTTGTACCTCGTAGATAAAAAGTGGGGCTTCCCTGAGGAGAAGAAATCCGCAGATTACCCAGATTAGCGCAGATTTCCTTCTGCTAAAGTTCGAAAATCGGTGCAATCTGCGAAATCTGTGGATAAAACTTTGAGGAGAAACGATGAGCGAAATTACCAGTACGATGTTTGTTATAGCCGTCAACGATTTAGCAGCGTCGGCGGACTATTATCGGGATGTGTTGGGCTTTACCGTGCGGGAAATTGGGGACGATGGCTGGCGTATCTTTCAGAAGGATGGCTGTGAGATCATGGCCGGGCACTGCGCCGACGCCATTCCGCCCAAAGAACTGGGCGATCATTCTTATTTTGCCTACCTGCGCGTGGATGGCATTGACGACTATTATGCGCAGGTTGTAGCAAACGGTGGCCGTATCCTCAAAAAGCTGCGCGACGAACCGTGGGGGATGCGCGAATTTGCCCTGCAAACCATTGATGGCCACCGTGTCATGTTTGGCATGGCGATTTAGCCTCCCAGGCGGTACATCTCTGCACCTTTGGCGGGGAGGCGGGTGAAGGAGGTGCGCAGCTCGGAGTAGCGGTCGGTGCGGCGCTGCCAGACGCCGCCAATGAGCTGGAGCATTTCTTCATCGCTGACCCCTTCGCGCATAGGGGCGCGTAAATCGGTGCCGTTGTTGGCGAAGAGGCAGGTGTAGTATTCACCGGCGCTGGAAAGGCGGGCGCGGGTGCAGTCGCCGCAAAATGGCTTGGTGACCGAGGCAATGATACCAATTTCGCCTTCCCCGTCCAGATAGCGGTAGCGGTTGGCTACTTCTCCCTTGTAGTTGGGCGGCACGGGCTGGATGGGCATTTCGGCGTCAATTTTGGCTAGAATTTCGTCAGCGGTAACCACGTCATCCAGCTTCCAGCCGTTGAGATTGCCCACATCCATGTACTCGATGTAGCGTACGATGTGGCCGGTGCCTTTGAAGTGCCGGGCCAGGTCAACAATTGTGTGGTCGTTGATGCCTTTTTTGACAACACAGTTGATTTTCATCTTTTTGAAGCCAGCTTTTTCGGCGGCGGCTAAACCGTTTAAGACGCGATCGACGGTTGAGCGACGGCCGTTTAAAATTTGAAACACCTCGTTATCCAATGAATCCAAACTGATCGTTAGCCGGTGCAAGCCCGCTTCTTTAAGTGCCTGGGCATGTTCTGCCATGAAATAGGCGTTGGTGGTCATGGCCAGATCCTCGATGCCGGGAATTTGTGCCAGTTGGGCAATGAGCGCAGGCAAGTTGGGGCGAATGAGCGGCTCACCACCCGTCAGGCGGAATTTGGTCACGCCCAGTTGGGCGAACAGTTTTGCCAGCCGTACCAGCTCGTCGTCGCTGAGCAGCTGGTCATTGCTGAGGAAGTTATAATCTGCGCCGAAAATTTCGGCCGGCATGCAGTAGGGGCAGCGGAAATTGCACTTGTCAATGACAGAGATGCGTAAATCACGTACAGGACGGCCGAATTTGTCAACGATTTTAGGATTCAATGGGTTCATGCGATCTCTCTCGGTAATTGAAATCAGGTATCCTGCAAATCTACCCGAAAACGGCCGTAAGTCAATGGTTTTTATCAATAGTTTCTGTTTTATTAACATCTCGAAAATGAGGGAAAACGTAGGGTAATCACAACTTTTTCATCCCGCGTTACGGCCGTTTCCGTGTATAATGCTCCCTGTTTGAAATTATTCGGGCAATAGGTTCTTTACAGAGTTTGGAGACTGTTTAATCTCTAATCTCCAGTCTCCGCCAAATATTGCAAGAACCTGAGCCCCATTTATTGTAGGAGATTATATTGCGAACCTCACAACCTGTTTTACCCGGCTGGCTGACCTATTTGCTCTCCATTGCCTTCGTCTTTTCCGGTATTGCGGTCGTCATATTTGCTTACTTCACCTTTCAGGTCATGCTGAATCGGCCGTTGAATCCGCTAGAACAGTCCGTTGCGGCCGTGGCTGGTGTTGATTTGTCTCTGGACCAAAACTCCCCGCCAGACGTGCCCACGCTGGCACCGGGGCAGCCGACACCCACCCTCGTCCCCACCAGTGAACCGTGGGAAGGCAGTGACCGGGTCAACATCCTGCTTATGGGCATCGACCGGCGTCCTGGTGAAGCATTTATCTCACGCACCGACACCATGATGCTGGTGTCGCTCGATCCCGTAACGGAATCGGCTTCCATTTTGTCTATTCCCCGTGATTTATACGTGCTCATTCCTGGGCACGGCCGTGACCGTATCAACACGGCGTTTGTCTATGGCTCTGCCGGGAACAACCCCGTCGGTGGCGCGGCGCTAGCGATGCAAACGGTGGAATATAATCTTGGTGTACCCATTAATCATTACGTGCTGGTTGATTTTAGTGCGGTTATTAATGGCATTGATGCGCTGGACGGCATTGATGTGTATGTGCCCACGGCGATCAACGATCCAACATATCCCAGCATGAACTACGGCTTTGACCCGCTTTTCATTCCGGCAGGGCAGAATCATTTTGATGGGACGACGGCGCTGAAATATGCCCGCACCCGCCATCAGGACAATGATTTTGGTCGAGCAGCACGGCAGCAGCAGGTGATTTTGGCCGTCCGGCAAAAGGTGACGGCGCTTGGTTTTACGGGTATGATTGCCCAGGCTGGGACGCTGTACCAGCAGGTGGAAAACGGTGTCCGCACTGACTTGAGTCTGGAGCAGATGATTCGCCTGGCAACGGCGGCCAACAGCATTGATTCCGACAATATTCGTAACGACGTACTCGACTATGATTATGTTTCTAGCTATTTAACTGAGGCGGGTGCGCAGGTACTTATTTTGGATAATGAGAAGGCGGGAGCCTTAATCCAGGAGCTGTTTTACAATCAAGGTGAATGAAAATGACGCTGGAGAGACCCTAAGGGTTTGATGCCGAAACCGGCACATTTCTCCAGGCAAAACCCTTCGAGTCTTTATCATGGATAGAAAAACATTTATTTCTCGGCTGCGCGAGCGGCCGTTTTTGTTTGATGGGGCAATGGGCACGCTGCTGCACAGCCGGGGTGTGTCTATGGACACCAGCTTCGACGGCATCAACCTCACCCAGCCAGCCATCGTGGCGGACATTCACCGCACCTACATTGACGCTGGGGCCGACATCATCGAGACGAATAGCTTTGGGGCCAACCGGTACAAGCTGGCCGAATATGGCCTGCAAAATCAGGTACGCGAAATTAATCAGGCAGCAGTCAATATCGCCCGGCGAGTGATTGGCAGTGCTTTCCGCGAGGTGTGGCTGGCCGGGTCGGTAGGGCCGCTGGGGGTTCGCCTGGCTCCGCTGGGGCGCGTTTCCCTGGCACAAGCGGCTGACGCCTTTCGCGAACAAATCGAGGCATTGTTAACGGCCGTTCCCGGCGGTTCAGCAGACGATGGCATTGATCTGCTGGTGCTGGAAACAATGTCTGATTTGTATGAAATAGAAACGGCCGTAACCGTAGCCCGCGAACTCGCCCCAAATTTACCCATCGTGGCCCAGATGACCTTTACTCGCGATGACCGTACCTTGCTGGGACATGCACCCAGCGTGGTGGCCCAGCGGCTGGCGGCGCTGGATGTGGATGCGATTGGCGTCAATTGCAGCGGTGGTCCAGCCCAGGTGCTGCGCCTGCTGCTGATGATGCGCCAGATTGCCCCAGACAAACTGCTGGCGGCTGCCCCAAACGCAGGTTGGCCGGAGCAGACGCAGCGCGGACGGGTGCTTTACCCGGCCACGCCTGATTATTTTGGCCAATACACCCATGCTCTGGTTGAGGCGGGGGCCGTGCTCGTGGGCGGCTGCTGCGGCACCAACGAAGCCCACATCGCTGCCATGCGCCAGGCGCTGGACCATCCAGGCCCATCGCCTATCCCTTTGCCAGTTATTCAAATTGTGACTCAGGCCGAAAAGAAAACGGCCGTTCTTGATCCTCCGACCCAACTGGCGCAAAATTTGGTGAACGGCCGTTTTGTCGTTACCGTAGAAATGAGCCCGCCCAAAGGTGTGGCCACCCAGCGGCTCATTGAGGGAGCTCACATGCTCAAGGAGGCCGGGGCCAACCTGCTGAACCTGGCGGACAGCCCGCTGGCCCGAATGCGCATGAGCGCCTGGGCAGCGGCCCACCTGGTGCAAAAGGAAGTCGGGCTGGAAACGGTGCTTCACTTTCCTACGCGTGGGCGCAATTTGTTGCGCATCCAGGGGGATTTGCTGGCGGCGTATGCCATGGGCATCCGCAACCTGTTTGTGACGATGGGCGATCCCACCAAAATTGGTGATTATCCCGAGGCGATGGATGGCTATGACATTGTGCCCACCGGATTGATTCACCTCATCAAGCAGCAGTTCAACACTGGACTAGACAAGGCGGGCAACGCCATCGACCAGCCGACTAATTTCATGGTGGGTTGCGCCCTTAACCTGACGCCAGCGGATGCGGAGCGAGAGATGAAGCTGTTGCGGCGCAAAATGCGCAACGGGGCCGATTTTGCTCTGACCCAGCCGGTGTTTGATCCACAGGCCGCCAGACAATTTGTCGATTTGTATGAATCAACGTATGAGGAAAAGATGCTGCCGTTGATTGTGGGAGTGAAGCCGCTGTACAACGGCCGTAATGCCGAATTTCTCCATTACGAGGTGCCCGGCATGTCGATTCCAGAACCGCTGCGCCAGCGCATGGCCGATGCCAGCGACCCGCAGCAGGCAGGCGTGGTGATTGCCCAGGAAATTTTGGCGGAATTACGGCCGTTTACCCAGGGTGTCTACTTTATGCCCGCCTTTGGCCGGTATGATTTGGTGGCGAATGTGATGGATGTTTTGGAGGGAGATTAGAGGTAAAGGTGCGACGCACTTGTTTACAAGCAGATTTCATCAAGAGAAAGTGCGTCGCACCGGGGTAGTTAATAATCTGTGGGGGGCGAAACGGCCGTAAACGACCATTCAACTGTTTCCCCATTGACCGTAATGCTGGCGGTGTACGTTTCACCGATGGTAAACGGCCGTGCCGGAATGAGTACAATCGCATCCTGTTTATCTAAAACTAAGCGGCCTTGCTGCTGCTGGTATTGGTTGCTGTTAACATAGCGCGTTTCGTCAATGACGCAGTGGGCGAGCGCTGTGCCATCACTGCTGGTGAGCAAAGTCTGGGTGACACTGGGTACCAGGTTGCCATCACCAATTTGCAGCACAATGGGGGCACCTGTGGGTTTTTGCAGGCTGCCACAGGCCGTCATTGGGTTCGGAAATTCGGGCAGGCTGTATTTTAGGACCCAAATCTCACCGCCATCTTTGGGGAAGGTGATGGGGTAAGTAATCCCTGCGGGTAGTTCGCCTAAATCGCGCTTACTGGAAACATCCAGGGTGGCCGTCATCTTGAAGCTGTTGCTGGCATCCCGAAAAACGCCAAAGCCGGTTTGCGTTAGATAAGGATTGAGCATAGGCACAATGTGAAAGGTAGCAGACATCCAATAATCAATCGGCCACAAATCTGAAGCACCCTCCCAGCCACTGATGGCAATATTCCCATTTTGGCCAGCTGCATCTCCGGTGGCAGAATAACCTGGTTTATTCGGATCTTCAGCGTGAACGCTCAGGCCGTTGTTCATCATGTATTGGCTGTGGGCCTGGCTGCCAGCGGACCAGGCGCTGTTTTCCGATAGCTGGGGCAGACCAGCCTGGGTGCGGAATTGGTTATAGTAGCGCAGCCAATCGGGGCCGGGAACGGCCGTTGTCTGGACTGTTGCTGTTGGTGGCGGTGGGATGGTTGCCGTGGGAGCCGGTAGTTCAGTGGGCTGCGCAGTTGCCGTTGGCTCCGGCGTAGGCAAAGGCGTGGCGGTAAACATTATGGTAGCGGTGGGCGTTGGCTCATCGGCGACGGTGGCAGTGGGTTGATGTGTGGCTGTTGCCGTGGCGCTGGGGATAGCGGCGACTTCGTTGGTGCTGGCTGCTGTGGGGGAAACGGCCGTTTCCCTGCTACCACTTCGAGAAACAACCAGCAGCACAATCAACACAACGTTTAACAAACCGGAAATGATTAATCCTAACCGATATGACCTGACCTGATTGTCCGATACTGACATGATATTTACCTGCTGAACTTACCAGGTGGGTCGCACTTTTTAGTGCGACCCACCTCCAATCATTGGTGAATTTATACTTTTGTGACAAACCAGGCGGCTACATACCCTTTGCGCCCGGTGACAGTTTGTACATTAAGCCATTGATCTTTTTGTCCAATTTTGCTGGTGGCGTCGCCACTTTCGATCACCAGCAATTCTGTGCCAAAGGGCAGGTAAGTGATAAGCGTGCTGCTGGCCACGCGTGGTTCAGTGCGCAGCGAGACGCTGGAGGCGCTGGTTTTTACCACCAGTTTGGTTGGGGCCGATGGCTCATTGGCCTGGCTGGTTTTGTGGCTGCCTAGTGCGGGGTCGGATACGGCCGTTACATACCAGGCGGCTACGTAGCCTTCTTTGCCCTCAATGTCCCGCACGTGGAACCAGTTGTTGCGCTTGCCAACTTTTGTTTTGGCTTTTGCGGCATCATCCAGCACGACCAGCTTGCTGCTTTGCGGCAAATATTTCAGCACGTTGGAGCCAGAAATGCGCGGCTGGTCGCGCAGTGTCAGTCCATTCACGGTGGGGGCGATGATAAGCGCGTCGTTTTCTTCAGTGGTGGGGGCAGTGGGAGTTGATACGGCCGTTTGCGTGGCAGTTGTTTTGGGGGCGGGCTTGCTGCTAGTTGTTTTGCTGGCTGTGGGCTCCTTCAATGCGCCACAGCCAAAAAAGATGATTTCCTGAATGATTTTTTCGGCTGATCCGGCAAAACCAAATCGACCGACCAGCGTAGGCGGCTTTTCCGGGCTGTTGTACGGGTCCCACATCTGGTAATCGTCCCCATCCCTTTTGGTCAACACAACCCAATGTCCTTGAATGCCAGCGGCAGGCGAGTAATCAACCCGCACGACGGGGAGCGAGCCGCCTTCCAGCGCCGCATCAATTTCATCCAGGGGCGCATCCTGATTATCGCACTCAATGCGTTTTTGGTAACTCACGTTGGGAAAAACTGCCGAAATGCGGAAGGCGCGTACCCACGCTCCCTGGAAGCCATCATTTTGCTTCATTTTGTCGTTAAACGAGGCAACTGTTTCGTTCCCGCCAAAATGGTTGCCGACCATCGTCATGCTGGTTAACAAACAGCCCAGCTTGCCAATGGTTTCTGTCTTACCGAAACCCATAATCTTGTTTTCCCAGCGGGGATCATTTTGATAAAGTTGCTTGTCTGCCATGAATTTTTCTCCTGTTGTGAGCCAAACCCCAAGGGTTTGCCCTTAAAAGGGTTTGATGGATTTAACCAAAACCTTGGGGTTTCCGACGTAATTAAGCCTGTCTAACCTAACGAAACAGATAACTGTTGCAGCGCGCCAGGTAAATCAATGCCTGGCTGGAAATGAATGGCTGACAGGCCAACGGCTTGCGCTGCCTGTACATTGTGCAAAAAATCGTCAATGAAAACGGCTTCTTCTGGCCTTCGTCCCAGCCGGACTAATGCTCGATGGAAAATCTCGGGGTCTGGTTTGGTGATCCCTTCTTCGCAAGAAATAATAATTTCGTCGAAGGCGTCGGCGATGTTGAACTGGTGGGTGAGTTCTGGCCGTAAGTTGCTGGCGTAGTTGCTGATGATGGCCGTTTGGTAACGATTTTTTAGCTGGCGAATGAAGGCCACGAGTGCCATATCCAGTTCATCGCCTGCCCAGAAACCGGTGCGAAAAGCGGCCGTTTCCTCAGTCGATAAATTCAAATGCGAACCAATCCAGCGCCACAGCTCCGGCTCTGTAATTTCGCCACGCTGTGCTTTTTGGCCCATCTGGCTATTAAATACCAACGTTTCAGCCCCACTAGGAGCCAAACCTAGTTGGGCTTCCCATTGCTGCCGGGGTGCGCGATTTTCTGTGCGCAGCAGGACGCCGCCCACGTCAAAGATGATTGCTTGAATCATTTAATTGCCTTATTGCCCGGGTTGCGAGGTTTTTGTTGCATGCGTGTTACGAATAGAGTTGCAAGGTCAGGTTAAGAACTACAGGAGAAAACGTAGCACAGTTCGTATATACCTGTCAATAGGTAAACATAAAAAAAGAGTGAGCATTCCCAAATACGTCCGGTCTTGCCGTTCGCATCTGAGAATGCTCACTCCTCATTCTTGCAATTGGTTGTTTTTTCTATAAACGCTGTGCCCGCAGCGGCACTTTAGCTATTTTGGGCCAGGAAGTCGTCTACATTGCTAAACAGCTCTTCCATGTCAGATGGCTGCATGTCGCCCATGTGGGCAATGCGGAAGGTGACGTTCTTGAGGCGGCTGCCGTACCCGTTGGAGAGGATCATGCCGCGTTCGCGTAAGAAGCTGTTCAAGGCTGGAACGTCGATCCCTAAATTATTGCTGACGCAGGTGACGGTAGGGGAGCGATAGCCTTCGGGCGCCAGCATCTCAAAACCATGACTGGTGGCCCAGTTGATGGTCATGTCGCGCATGGCCAGGTGACGGGCAAAGCGGCCTTCCATGCCTTCGGCCATCATATCATCTAGCTGGCGGTCCAGGGCAAAAAGCAGAGAAACGGCTGGCGTGGCGGGTGTCTGGTTTTTGGCCATGTATTTGTCAAGGGTAATGAAGTCAAAGTAGTAGCCGCGATTTTTGACGGTTTTGGCTTTGGCCATGGCCCGTTCTGAAACGGCGCAGAAAGCCAGCCCGGCGGGCAAGGCAAATGCTTTTTGGCTGGACGTAAGGGCCACATCCAAATCCCAGGCATCAAACTCCAGGCGCGCCCCAGAAAGACCGCTCACGGTATCGACCAAAATCATGATTTCATCACCGTTGGGGGCGTTGCGGATGGCCTGGGCAATTTCTTTGATGGGGTTTTCTACGCCAGCGCTGGTTTCGTTGTGCACGATGGTAACGGCATCGAAGCCACCGTTGGCCAACCGCTCGGCGACCATTTCCGGCAGGATGGGTTGGCCCCATTCCACTTCGAGAACTTCGTTCTCTTTGCCGTTTAGCTCGGACACTTCTCGCCAGCGGTCGCTGAACGCGCCGTTGACGCAGTTGAGCACCTTTTTATCGACGCAGTTGCGTACAGCGCCTTCCCAAAAGCCGGTGCCGGAGGAGGCGCTAATGAGCACGCGCTGCTTGGTAAAGAATGCTTCTTGTAATTTAGGCTGAATACGGCCGATTAAATCAGTGCATTCAGGCATCCGGTGCCCAATCATCCATTCGGTTTGGGCATCCAGAATTTCGGGGCGGACTTCAGTCGGCCCGGGAATATACAGTTTGATATGCTTGTTGGAATTTCTCTTTGAGTCGCTCATGGTTGAAATCAATCGCTCCTGTATTGGTTAGGGTAAATGCTTTTTGGAAAACGGCTTCGTGGGGGGTGTTTATGACTTGACGTATGGCGGCTGGGCCAGCCGCCAACAGCAGCAGTGGGGCCAGGCTGGGCGTGTGAATAAAGGCGGGTGATTCTGCCTTGACACGCTCGCGCTGCACCACGCCACCAAAGCCGACAAACAGGTCAACGGTGTGCCCGGCCAGTAGATCGCTGCTGCCGTCACCGATGAGTAGGGAACGGCCGTTTTGCGTGCCTAACAGCTCTTTTACAATTTGCGCTTTGCCATCGCTCACCGTCAGTGCCCCTTCTTTATAATCCATGTACCGTTTTTTTGACTTTTGGAAGTCTGTATCAGCATACCACCACTCGCCTGCAAATTGATCGTAATCGACATGGACAGCCCGAATGTTTTCTTTGGGTACGCCCAAATAAACGCCAAATTCTTTCACCGGCTCAGCCAGCCCGCCGCTGATAATGTAGACATGATGCCCCAAATATTGCAAAGCAGCAATCACAGCCTGGGCATCAGCCACAATGTTTTGCTTGTAGGCCCTGCGGATTTGCCGAATCTGTTCGTGGGTGGGGCGGACGGCTTGTAGACGTTTGGCGTAAACATCTTCTAAATTGAGCTTGCCGTCCATGGCGGCGTTGGTGAGGACTTCAACACGCCATTTTTTACCAGCGGTTTCGGCCAAGGCATCAATGCCTTCTATGGTGGAAAGGGTGGAGTCGCAGTCGAAGAAGACGTGTTTGTAGGGAGGCCAGCGCATAGGGTGGGATTGTACTCCATGCCAGAGCGTTGGCAACTGATTTTTGTCTGGAAACGGCCGTCTCTAATTGGACATTTTGCCTAATTAGTGCCCATTCGCAAATAAAATATGAAATTGGCGAGTGGGCTTAAAGTAGCCGTTCAGTTCCATATCGCTATGTTAATTCTGAACGGCTACTTAGATATTGAGCTGCAAACGGCCGTTGCTCACCAAACAGGTCATTCCCGCCACGTCCCACACGATAGGATTGCCTTTAAGTGTGGTCACTGCGCCGCCGCTTTCTTGCACCAGCAATAATGCCGCGGCCACATCCCAAGGGCGCAGGCGCAGATTGATGTAGGTGTCTACACGTCCAGCGGCGACCCAGGCCATGGCCAATGCGGCCGTACCGATGGCCCGCACCGTAAACGAATTGTGCATGAGCTCCGCTACCAACTCCAGGATTGAGGTGCGTTTGTCTGCTGAACTGCTCCAGTCAAGAGCCAGCACCGCATTCTCTGTGCTGTCTACGGTGCTAACGGCCGTTGCGCGGGGGGAAGCATCGCCAATTTGCAGAGTGGCCCCTTGCCCTTTGGCGGCGCTGAACAGCTCCTGACGCATTGGGTCATAGATGGCGGCGGCCAGCGGCTGGTAACCTTCGGCCTGCGGCATACAGGCAGCAATAGAAATGCAAAATTCGGGAACATTGCGACTGTAGTTAGTCGTGCCGTCAATCGGGTCGATGATCCAGATGACGGGGCCAGATTCGGGCAGCTCACTGTCTTCTTCTTCGGTTAGGAAGCCGTGGGTGGGGAACTTCGCCCGGATGGTCTGGGTAATCTGGTGCTGTGCTGCAAAATCAGCATCGGTGACGAGGTCGCGGAACCCTTTTTGCTGAATGTGGCGCGGCTGAGACCACATCTCGCGAGCTAATTTTCCAGCAGCAACGGCCGTTTCACAGGCCACCTGCCGCAGTTGATTCAATTCATCTATATTCATTCAACAACCTTTACGATAAAAACCACAAAGGCGCAGAGAACGCGGAGTTTTCTAAAATAATCCTCTGCGTATCTGCGCCTCTGCGTTAAAAATTTCTATGTTAAATAACCCGGCGGCGTACACTGGAGCTGATGTAATCCAACAGCGATACCACAATAGCAATGGCCAACATCATGACGCTGGCCTCGCGATAACGCAGCAGGCGAATGCTCTGGCTGAGCAAAAAGCCAATGCCACCGCCGCCGACAAAGCCAATAATGGTGGACATGCGCACGTTAATGTCCCAACGGTAGAGCGTGTAAGCAATGTAGGGCGGCACAATTTGGGGAATGACAGCAAACACGATCATTTGCAACCGGTTGGCTCCAGTGGCGTTAATCGCTTCAATGGGGCCATCGTCGATGCCTTCGATCTGTTCGGAGAACAGTTTGCCCAGGGCGGCGATGGTATGCAATGTCAGGGCCATCACGCCAGCAAATGGCCCCAGCCCTACCCAGACGACAAACACGATGGCCATAATAAGCGGCTCGATGGAGCGTAGGGTGTTAAAGATGCCGCGCGCAAGGGTGTAGATGGCAAACCCGACGCCAAACGGCCGTTTCGGGGCGACAAAGAGGGAGCCAACCGTCGCGATCACACCCAACGCTAAGGCTGGATAGAGGGTCCAGTTAGTAGGATTATCAAACTCGTAGAGCCAGTTCAAAATGGTGCCAATGCCGTAAACCAGGACGGCCGTTCCCAAAAAGGTGCAAACGGTCGTTACCAACCGGGCCGGGGTGCCGCTAAGCCGCAGCACCGCTTCTTGTCCGTAACGACTGCCCAGCAGCATGGCCACACCTGCCCCTAAAACGGCCGTTAACGCGGGCAATACCAAACTGAGCATATCGCCCATAATTTTGAAAAAGTTGCCTACAAAGCTGAAGTTCACCGTTATAGGGCCCAAACCAAATGCCGAAGATTGTAGAAAATTAGCCAACGAGACGCCGCCCACTTGTCCCAGCGCAGAGAGAAGCGCCAGGGCAAACAATGTCAGCAAAATAATGAGTACCAGTTCACCGAGGGCAACGGCCGTTGCCCCTGACGAGCGCTTCTTATCGGTCACAATTGGCGGACCAAAGCGCAGCAGCAGCCAACTAGCCACCACCGTCGCCGTAAAAATCCCCAGCGTCAGGCCCGTTTGGTTGCTGAAGTTTGCCGCCAGATTGACCATTTGGCGCGCTCCCAGCAGGCCCAGACCGCCGCCAATGGGCAGCAGCGCCAGCGCCAGCATAAAGCTGGCCAGCGGCGAGGTTACTTCTAGCATCAAGTTACGGGCCGCCAGGAAGGAAACGGGAACCGCCAATACGGTGCCAATTGTGGTGGCCAGCAGCGCCATGAAGATCGTTTCAACGATGAGGTTGAGCGTATTGACCGATGTCTCTGTCAGGTCAAACGACTCGGTTTCTTCTTCAAAGAGAGGATCGATAAGGTCTGGATTAGTAATGTCCGGATCGGCCAGGAAGCGAAGCACGCCAATGAGCTGCGATTGGCGATTTTCTGAGCGGAGCTTGCCCATATCAATTTCTGTTACCTGCACGGCAATGGCATAGATTAAAAATAAAAGGACAAACGCAATGAAGGTTTGCAACGCCTGTCTGCCAGGTGATTTTTCTTCTTGTTTAAGCGACGTCATAGCAAATCCTAAATAATTCGGCTGCGCACTCTGGCGCTAATGTTATCTAACACAACCACAACAATGGCGATGGCAATTACCATCACGCTAGCTCGTGTGTAAAGCAACTGGTTGATATTGCGTTGCAAGACAAAACCAATCCCGCCACCGCCAACAAACCCAATGATGGTGGACAAGCGTACGTTAATGTCCCAGCGATAGAAAATATAGGCGATGTAGTGTGGCGTAACTTGGGGCACCACAGCGTACACAATGCGTTGCAACTGGCTGGCCCCGGTTGCGGTAATCGCCTCAACGGGACCTTCATTGATGTTTTCTACCTCTTCGGAGAACAACTTACCCAGGTCGGCTACGGAGTGCAGCGTGAGAGCCATGATGCCGGCAAATGGACCCAGGCCAACCCACACCACAAAAACAAAGCCCATCATGAGCGGCTCTATAGAACGCGTTGCGTTGAAGATAGTGCGGGTAGTGTTGTAAATAACCAGTCCAACCGGGTAATGGTGTTTGGCCGGTACGCGCAGGGTGAACAAGGCGGCAATCAGGCCAAGAACGAGCCCAGGTAAGAGGAACGCGTTGAGCTGTGCGCCGAAAGTTTCGGGCAAGAATTCACGAATGCCCAGTAAGTTGAGCCAGGTCACGCTAAAGGCAATGAGGATAAAGAGGACGGCCGTTCCTAACAACGTCGTCACAAAATTGAGAATGCGCAAAGTGTTTTCTGGCAGCTGCATTGTGACCCGCTCACCTAACCGGCTGCCCACCAAATTGGCCGCCAGCGCGCCAACGAACCCTAACATGAGCGGCAGCAGCAAAATGATTAATTCAATAATGACAAAAATAAAATTACCGACAAACCCCAGCGTCTCTAAACCGGTTTGCAACGAAGCCAAAAAGGTGCTGTCTGCACTAAGCACTGGGCCTACCAGCAAACGCCCTAGCCAAAAAGCCAGGCCCCCAAAGACGGGTAACAAAATGAGGCCAGACATAATGCCGGTTATGGGCGCTTTTACATTTTGCATTAAATTGCGGGCTGCAATAAAGGAAAGGGGAATGGATATCAGGGTACCAATGGTGGAAGCCATGAGGGCCATGAGCACCGTTTCAATGATTTTGTCCAGTGCTTCAAACGTTGTATCGCTTAGCCCCACAATGTGGCGGTCAACCACTTCAACCACTTCCAAGGTTTGTGGCTCTTCGCTGGCGCGGATGTCGGGCATGGTGAAGGTGGTTTCCATTTGCCCATCGGCGTTTACCTTAAATTCAGCCACGCGGCGGGTGGTTGTGGCATCAATCGGCTTCCAGGCAATAAGCCCCTCGGCATTGGGCTGGAAACCGCTGCCCGTAATGGTGATGGTGTCCTGGGTAGTGGAGGCGCAGTTGGGTACCATCAACAGCTCGCGCCCTTCAATGGAGACCTGGGAGCCTTTTATTTCTTCCGGGCAAGGCATACGCAAGGAAACGGCCGTACGCCGTGTCTCGGTATCGTAAGTAAAAAAGTCTGGCCGCGCAAAACTACGGATCAGACTAACCAGGTTTTCTTGTCGCTGGGGTTCCAATGGCTCTTCCAGATTCACTTTGGTTACCTGGAGACCATAGGCATAAAGTAAAAATATGGCGAGGATGATAACGGCCGTTTTCCACCATTGCGGGGAACGGCCGTTTGGGTTTTCATTTTTCATACGACGCTCTTTAAGGTGGTAATCAGTGATCAGTGGTCAGTAATCGGTAATCAGTATTCAGCCAACCATTAACCATTATTTATCCAATCCGTTCGGCCTCACGGCCGTAAATTTCAATGAACTTCTCGTCGTCAATTTCTTTGGGCGTGCCGTCGAAAACCAATCGTCCTTCATTCAAGGCAATGGCTCGCGTGCTGTACTGCTGCACCAAGTCTAGAAAGTGAAGACTGCACAAAACCGTGATTTTGTCTTCCTGATTAATTTCCAGCAAATGGCGCATAATACTGTGCGCCAAAGCCGGGTCCAAGCTAGCCACCGGCTCATCTGCCAAAATCATCTTTGGTTCCTGCATCAGAGCGCGGGCAATGCCTACGCGCTGCCGCTGGCCACCGCTTAACTCATCGGCCCGGTTTTCCGCTTTGTCACCGATGCCCACCCGTGCCAGACTGGCATGGGCTCGTTTAATATCTTCCTGGGGGAAACGCCCCAAAACGCTGGCAATAGGATTCACATACCCCAGGCGTCCACTGAGTACGTTGGTTAAGACAGACGAACGATTAACCAGATTAAAATGCTGGAAAATCATGCCAATCTGACGGCGTGCCCGGCGTAACTCTTCGCCAGACACCTCAGACAGTTCAATGCCGTTCCACCAAATTTGGCCTGATGTTGGTTCAATTAGCCGATTGATGCAGCGCAGCAAGGTGCTCTTACCCGAACCGCTTAGGCCAATGACAGCAACAAATTCACCATCAGGCACTTCAAAACTAACATCCTTTAGGGCAACGGTGCCATCTTCATAAACTTTCGTAAGGTTTTGGATTTTTAACATGAGAATATAAGCCCCTAAGGGTTTGATTTCAGTAAATTTGAAACCCGAAGGGAGAAACCCTTAGGGTCTGGAGCAAGTAACACAAGTGAGTAAACAAAGAAGCCGGACGAACAATGCTGCCCGCCCGGCTTCTGTTTAGAAGCTAAAGGTTTCGCTAACCACCAAGAATGTCTTCTTCAGAGATACCCAGGTAGTCCATCGCAGACCGTACCGGATCGTAGAAGCTGTCAGTAACGGCTTCCAATCCAGTCCAGTTATAAAACTCTTCAGAACAGATGGACTGGGCACATTCGTCGGAAGCGGTGAAGTCGATCAGCGCACTAACGATGTTGTTCGCTGTGTTCAAGGGGAACTCAGGACCAAAGGAAACGGTATCGTTAGGAATTTGGTCCGTGATGGCCAGAATCCGTGTATTCTCGAAGATGTCCGGGGCTGTATCCGTAACACTGGAACGTGCGTCTAGAATGCGGTAACCACCTTCGTCTGGGCCGCCAGCAACAAAGGTCCGACCTTCTTCTGTGCGAACTGGATTTTCACCAGCTTCGCGCCAGATTTCTGGATCATCAACACCATAGGTCCAGCTGCGCGCATAGTTTGGCAGCAAGGGCGGGCTGAAAAAGGCTGTGCCGAAATCGCAGTCGCCGTTGTTCACACCTAGCATAGAGCCATTGTGGCCACCCGCTTCGGTAATTTCACCAGGCTCAATGCCCAAAGCAGCAAATTCGGCACTGGGATAGAGGTAGCCAGAGGTGGAACCAAAATCGGGAATACACCAGGTGGCGCCTGCCAGATCCTCCAATGATTCAGCCGGGCTGTCCATTGGTACCACATATTGGGCAGCGTACCAGGAGAGGCCGAAGCGAACGGCCGCACCGCCAACTGTCACACCACAACGATTGTTGGCCAAAACATAGCCTTGTGCGGGGATGAAACCGATGGTGTCATCAGGGGAGGCGCACATTTCTTCGATGGTGGCCGCATAGCTGGTGGGGACGCTGACTTCAAAGTTCAAACCAGTAGCATCACTGAGAGCTGTTGCCAAAACCTCGCCACCGGAAATGATCTGGTCAACATCAACCGAGGGCACAAACAGCACCTTGATGGGGCGTTCTTCTGAACCCAGCGCAGCTTCTTCAGCCATTACTTCTTCTACTACGGTTTCGGTGACAATGCGGGTAACTTCAACGGGGACTTCTACTTCTGTTTCAACAGGAACTTCAACTTCGGTTGTCTCGGTTACGACGCGGGTAACTTCAACAGTTTCAGTTTGGGGTGTACAGGCGGCAATTACAAACAGAAGCGCCGATACAGCAACTAAAAGCCTAAACAAATGTCGTGTTTTCATCGTTTCCTCCTTCGAAAAACACCAGGGAATGCCCGCAGGTTTGGTTAAAGCTGGAACCTCGGACGAAATGACGGTAAATACTATGAAATTATATCATGGGGCGAAAGGGTGACAAATGAGTATATTTTAGTGGGATAAAAAAGGGCAGAATGAATTTTTCATTCTGCCCTTGGTGTTGGAAATGTTGGTGGGAAACGGCCGTTTCCCCCCAACACATCACTTATTTAATTACCAATTTCTTCCAGCAGCTCATCTTGCAGTTCGTTGGCACGTTCCGTCAGATCATCCAATGTAGTCTGAACATCGGCACCCTGAATGATGGCGTTGTATGCTTCTTGAGCAGCATCACGTACCGACTGGTAGGAGATCAACTGCGGCTCATACTTACCATATTGCAGCAAGTCCAAAGCTGTGGCCCAGACCTGGTTCTGTTCGTTGTAATCACCGAGGTATTCAACCGTGCCAGAATTGGTTGGGAAGTAGCCGCTGATTTCATCCCAACGTGCCTGAATCTCAGGGGAAGTGAACCATTTGATAAACTCCCAGGCGGCCAACTGCTGTTCTGGGGTTGTCTTCACGATCATCACATCACCACCGTAGACGTTTACGACTGGATCAGCAGTGGTGTGCGGGAGGGCAGCGACAGCATATTCATCCGGTTCCGTGCCGGCTTCTTCAGCAACGGTAGCAAAATCGCCTTCATAGAACGGGATACCGGAGCTAGAACCCTGGGCAAACAGCGCATTGCGGGAAGCAACCTCAGGATTCGGGAAGCCATCAAAGAAGTAGGCACAAACCAGGCCATCTTCACCAGGATTGGCCAACTCTTGCAGCATTTCCATTGCAGCTACGGTTGCGTCGTTGTTGTAAACATAGGTCGTACCATCTTCACTCAGAATGTTGCCACCGTAAGCATACGTCCAGGCAGCCACAGCCGAAGCATCGTCACGCAAAACGTAACCACCCACGCCACTTTCGCTGGCAGCGGCAGCGGCACAGGACATTTCTATAAACTCTTCAGGTGTGGCTGGCGGTGCATCGTACCCCAGTTCTTCTAGATAAGTTTTGTTGTAGTGCAGCAGCTCGATGGAACGGTTGGGCGGGAAGCCTAAACGTTGGTTATCAAAGGCAACATGAATGCTCTGGTTGAAGAAGCCTTGGTAGAAGGCTTGCTGTTCTTCTTCACTCAGACCCCAATGCGAGTCATTCAGGTAATCATTCAGGTCAACCAGCGTATCATTTAGCTGGTAGAAAGCCTGGTCATTCTGATAGCCGACAACCAATGTGGCCGGAACTTCACCAGAAGCAACGCTGGCGTTAACGGCGTCGCGAATGTCATTGTAACCACCCTGATTCAAAGGCTCAATGGTAATCCCACATTCGTTGGTCTCATTGTAGTCATTGATGAGCTCAATGAGCTGCTCTTCGCGAGAGCCGCTGTGGTTATGCCACCAAACAACCGTTTGGCCGCGGGGGTCTACACCAGCAAAGGGACCATCGGCAGTTGGGGCACAAGGCTCCATTTCTTCATCCATGGCTTCTTCTTCGGCCATGGCCTCTTCTTCGGCTGCGGGTTCTTCATCCATAGCTTCATCTACAGCTGCTTCAGCGTCGTCCATGGCTTCGTTTACAGCTTCTTCGGCATCATCCATGGCTTCTTCTGCCTGGTCAGCAGCATCTGCGGCCGTATCTTCTACGGTATCGACTGCATCTTCAACAGCATCATCGGTGCTGCCACCACAGGCAACCAGGAACATGGGCACAATTAAGGCCAGAACCATGAACCATTTAATATATTTTTTAGACATTTGCTTCTCCTCGAAACTAAATTTTTTTTGTTTCTAAAAACCAATTACAGATTGTTAAACCTTATTTACCTGTAATCATTGACGAATTCTTTAGGTGCTACTTACCGACGGCATCACCTCCTTTAAATTCTTAAATACTTCAAACAGCAATTTGTACTGTGATGATTAACCTTTTAATCCAGACCGGGTCATTGCTTCAATGAATTGACGTTGCGTAAAGAAGTATAAGACCAGAATCGGCAAGATTGTAATGATTGCCCCCGCCATTTGTAAATGGACAAAACTGCCAGCTTCTTGTAGAAAACTTTGTAGCCCATAGGATATTGGACGCCACTCTAGTGAGCGAGTAACAAGAATTGGCCAGGCAAGACTGTCCCAACTGCCTAAAAAGCCAAACAAGCCCAGAATCAGAATCGGTGCTTTGGAAAGGGGCACCACAATTTGCAATAAATAACGCAAATGACTGGCTCCGTCAATTTGGGCTGAGTCCCAAAGCTCATCAGGGATTTGCTGGAAAAATTGGCGCAGCAAAAAGATGCCAAAAGCGCTGGCCATAAAAGGCACTGTTAGTGCTGGCCAGTTATCGATCCATTGGAAAGGTGTTACCTTGCCGAGCCAAGAAACCGTCAGGAAATTTGGCACCCAGGTGATGGCTTGGGGCAGAGTCAAGGTGGCCAGAAAGAGGCCGAATAGTAGACTTTTGCCAGGAAACTCCATGCGGGCAAACGCGTAAGCAGCCAAAACGCCAAATGTAACTTCACCAGCTACGGTAATGAGGGCAATAATCAGGCTGTTAAAGAAAAATTCAGAGAAATCTGCCTCTTGCCAGGCTTCGATGTAATTGCCCCATTGGGGCGTGCTGGGAATGAAGGTTTGGCTGGTGGCTTCGGTTAAGTTCATCAAGGAAATGCTAATGGTGGCCAAAAAAGGAATAATGGCGATGGCTGCACCGATGATGAGCGCAACATACGTGAAAAATCTGGCCCAGTTGAAGCCCGCGGTGACGGGTGAGGCGGGTTCTCTGGTGGTTACAGTTTGACTAGCCATAGAACACTCTCCCTTTGGCGATACGATCTAACAAGGCAGTGGCGCTTAGGATAACAAGGAGCAGGGTGATGCCCAGGGCAGCCGCGTAGCCGATGCGGGTGTCGCGGTTAAAGGCATCGAAGATGACGAGGCTGGCGGTGTCCATGGTGCCTAGCGCTGCGCGACTGCGTAGTACGAAAATGGTGTTAAAGGCTTTAAAGGCACCAATGACACCAAAAATAGTCAGAAAATAAGTGATGGGCGAGAGCAGCGGCAGCGTGATGTGGCGAAACTGTGCCCAGCGCCCGGCCCCATCCATAGAGGCTGCTTCATAATATTCGCGCGAGATATTGCCCAGGCCAGCCAGAAAGAAGACAACGTTATAGCCAGTAAATTTCCAGATGCCAAAAATGATGGCCACGACAAGCGCCAGGCTGGGTCCGGCTGCCCAATTGGGCACGTTTAGGTGCAGGGCTTCGCCTATCATTTGGTTAACACCGCTGGGTTCATTAAGCCAGCCTAGTGACTGAAGACCCATAGAAGCAAGTAAGGTGTTAATGGTGCCTGAGGGGTTACCCGAGAAAAGAACTTTGAAAACGGCCGCAGCCCCCACACTTGGTGTGATATATGGCAAAAAGTAAATCATGCGCAGCAGCCCTTTCGCTTTGATGTCCTGAAAAAGCAAGGTGGCGAGAACTAGACCTAGAAATAGCTCGGCTGGCAAAGCGCCGACGACATAAAAGATAGTTGTGCGCAGACCCGTCCACCAGTCGCTGTCGCCCTCGGCGATGACAACGGGCAGTTCGCTAATGAGAACCCATCCGCCAATCATGAGCAGGATACCGGCGAGGAAGCGCAAGCCGGTTTGCAGATTGGAATCACGGTGCGCGGCGGTGCGCCAGACAAGCCAGGAAAGCAGCAGCAAGACAAACCCAGCACTGATGGTGACCATCTGTGCCCAAATAGCCAAAGATTCACCTTCTTCTAATGCTTCGGCGTAAGCTAATTGAATTTCTGCGAAGGTAAACCAGCTAATGGCAATGGCGGCGATGATCATGAAAACGGCCGTTGTCCACTTCCCCGTATAAAATGAATCTCGTATGGTTGTGGGGGTATTACGCTGGAGGTAAAAATAGGCAACTGCGCTCAAAATGAAGGCTACAATTGCATAATAAAAAACCGAGGAAACGCCGGGCGCACGCCAAGCTTCTTGCAAAAATTGGGGGAACAATTCATTGCGTTCTTCTGCGGTAAAACCCACCAGCTGTTCACCAATTTCTAGCAAGCCGGGCATAAAGGTAAAGACGAACCAAAGTAGCAGCCCCAGGCCAATGGCGATGAGCGCACCTGGCAATAGCCAGCGCCAAGGATTCTCATTTTTGGCACGAGAGGTTGCCATCAGCTCGTTAATTTGCCGTACGGTTACAACCACAAAAAAGATGGCTAGCCAAAAAGCCAGGACGTAAGCTAAATTATCGATGGCCCGGATATATTGTCCCAAGCCATCTGGGCGGCCCACAACATTATTTAAGCCAGCCCGCGTACTTTGATAAGCTGAAAAAATTAGAGGGAACAAACCAAAAAGCCCAATAATGATAATGGCTGGCGCTAAAAACAGGTACGCTAAAAAAGCTTCTCGTCTTTTGGAACCCCGGCGACCAGAGAATATGGCCAGGCCTGTTTGCTTTGTTTGGGTGTTCGACTTCGATTGAGAAGGTATTGCCGAGTCGCTCATAGCTCCGTCCTTTGCCAAACGGCCGCAGTTAACCCGCGCCGCATCAACGTACGTTTAGTAACAAATGTGCCTTTTTGGGATGGGAGTTATCGTTGGAAAGAAGACTAAGCATAAGTTTAAATGCTTTTGAATTTATGGATATATTGCTTAAAAATGGCGTCTTTTTGTGCAAATCACTCATTTTTCCCTGTAACAAACGTTTCTTTTCAGAACCGTAGGGCATTATATCACGCGCACTTTTGTGGGCAACAGCACTGTTTGTGAAATCAGGGTGAACAGGTTAAGCCGATGCTAACACATTGTAAACGTTTGGTTAAGCGCTGGGTCTAACGGCCGTTTCTCACCCCATCTTTAAGCCCGTGTTATAATCCGCCCACTAGCACTTTAGAGATTATTTTGTAAGGAAATTTGTCAAAATGCAACATAACAGATCGCTGCTGCTTATCATACTGACCCTTCTATTCGGCTTGCTGCTTGTGGCCTGTGATTCAGAAGAAACCCCAACGACACCCCCCCCACCAGCAACAGAAACGGCCATTCCCGACCCTTCCCCCACGCCAACCAGTGATGAAGAAGAACCTACCATCCAAACAGAAGGCGTCTTCTTTAGCGAACTGCTCACTGGCGTGCCGGGCGGCAACAGCCAGGAGTTCATCGAGCTGTACAATGCTGGCTCGGAGCCGGTCGATCTCATGGGCTGGTCGGTTTTTTACCTGCTGGGCGAAGGCCAGGAGCAGGCATTGGTGTATCGCTGGACAGAAACGGCCGTTATTCCCCCGCATGGTCACGTGCTGCTGGTGCGTGAAGGGCAGGATGTTGGTGCTGCCGCTGATGGCTTCTTTAGCCAATCATTGTTTGAGCGCAAGGGTGGTCTGCTGCTGCGTAACAAAACGCAGCAAACAGCCGATCTGCTAGGTTGGGGGGATGCTCCTGCGGAATTTACCGCTGGTGAGCCAGCGGCCGTGCCGGAAGGTGGTGCCAGCCTGGAGCGTTTGCCTGGTGGCGAAACAGGCAATGGACAAAACAGCACCAACAATGTCGCCGATTTTGTAGCGCGTACCATTCCCGATCCGCAAAACAGCGGCAGCCCCATCACGCCGCAGCCAGACGAATTTTTAACGATTGCTCTGACCGCGCCGGAGGCTATTGAGCCAGGGACTGAATTTGCGTTGGTGGTTGATGCGGGGAATATGAGCGAAACGGCCGTTTCCAACGTCACCGTCTCCATCCCCCTTGCCAGCCATTTTGAATTGCTTGCTGCGCCTGAGGGTGCGGAATTGGCAAACGGCCGTCTCACCTGGACCATTCCCGAAATTGCCGCCAATGGCAGCCAAACCGCTGAAATCAGTCTGCAAAGCCCCTACACCTACATTGATACGTTGCTCACCGGTTATTTTGCCGATGCCGATGGGTATCTGGCAGCCTTTGGTCCACCCCAACTCATTGCCATGGCCGGTGGCTCCATTCCCATTGCCACCGCCCGCAATTTGGTGGGCAGCACGGTGACAGTGGAAGGTGTGGCCACCATGTACACGGGCGGCTTTTTTGCTGGCAGTAGCAGCACCAAATTTTATATTCAGGATGAAACCGGTGGCGTACAGATTTTTGTACCTGAGGGCATGAATACAGTCAACATCGATTTGGGTGATGTGGTACGCGTGAGCGGCGAAATTGAAATCTACCGCGATTCGGTGGAAGTGATTCCTGCCGATCCGACACGAGATATTGAAATTGTGGCTACGGGCGAATCGCTGCCAGAGCCGCGACCTGTTTCTGGCACGGAACTGGAATCGGCCGTGGGGCAATATGTTATCGCTGAAGGGAACATCACCCGCATCGAGGAGTTTAATTTCTCGTACGAGATTGATTTACAGGATGATGCGGGAGGCACTGTCCTGCTTTATATTGAAAAAGATACCGGTGTGACGGCTGAGCCGCTTATCTTAGGTAATCGGTATCGCGCTGTGGGGGTTGCAGAACTATACAGCGGACAGCTTCAACTTAAGCCGCGTTTGCAAAACGATATTGTGGAAATTATTCCGCCTGTCGTGCTGCTGGAAATGCAGACGAACAACACGGCTACCCCAGGTGACGTGCTTACTTACACCGTCACAGCGGCCAATTACACGCCTGAACCGCTCACAAATGTGCTTATTGAATTAGAAGTGCCGGGGGGTGAGGCGAATGCCCTCCAGGTGCAGCCGGATGAAAATGGCATTTCAGCCAACGGAGATGTGATTTGGCAGGTGGATGAACTGGCTGGAGAAGGCGGAACGGCCGTTGTGCAATATTTCTTCACCGTGCCGGACGACCAGGCAGAACCATTGGTGGCTACACCTGCCCAACTCACCGCAGATACCCAGCCGGAACCTGTGCTTTCCAATGTTTTCACGACTTTTATGGGAGATACCGTTCCCATTTGGGCCATTCAGGGGGAAGAAGATCGCTCGCCCTATGTGGGCATTGACGCGGCGACAAGCGGAGTGGTAACGGCCGTCTTCCCTGAGTTTAATGGCTTCTTCATTCAGGACATTGAACCGGATGACAATCCCGCTACCTCCGATGGGCTGTTTGTCTCTACCGGTGCCTTGCCTATTACAGTTGAGGTAGGAGATTTGTTGGAACTAAACGGCCGTGTGCGCGAAATCTCTGGCCAAACCACACTTCAGGTCGATGCCCTGGATAACATCGTGCTGAACAGCCCTGGCTACACCAACATCTTTGCACCAGTGCCGTATGATCCACCACAGGACCCGGTTGAGGCGCTGGCCTACAACGAGGCGTTGGAAGGTGTGCTGGTTGGGCTGGCTGAACCGGCTCTGGTGGTTGGTCCCACCACGCGCTACGGTGAATATGCACTTGTGTACCCAAAGTGGGGTGTCACTTCTGTGCCTCGCACGGATGAGAGCGGTTTTCTCATGTACGCAGATGATGGCTCAATCGTGGCCCATGATGATCAATCCAGCCTGCCGTATGCGGTGGCCAGTGGCGATTTGGTCCAGAATTTAATTGGACCACTGGCGTACACCTTTGGTAATTACAAGATTGAGCCGATTGTGCTGCCTGAGGTGGTGATGGCGGAACGGCCGTTACCCACCATTCGCCCCGCCGAAAGCAATGAGCTAAGCATTGCCACCTTCAACGTAGAAAATTTCTTCGACTTGCTTACACCACATCCTTCCAGTCCGCCGCTGCCGACCGTGTTTGAGTATCGGGCCAAGCTGGACAAAATTGCCCAAACCATCGTGGCTATGGGAGCGCCCACCATCATTGGGCTGCAAGAAGTGGAAAATTTGGACGTGTTGCAAGATTTGGTGGAAGAAGACGCGATTGCTGAATTTGGCTATGAGCCATACCTAATTGAAGGGAACGATTCGCGGGGCATCGATGTAGGTTATCTGGTGCGCAGCGATCTGGCTACCGTGGAATCGGTAGCGGCCCACGACGCGCCCGGCGATCTGTTTGCTCGCCCACCCCTGGTGATAACCGTCACAGCACACCTGGACAGCGGTGACCAGACGGTGATTGTGCTGAACAATCATTTCCTCTCGCTCTCTGCTGGCGAGGAAGCAACGGAGCCGGTGCGGACTGCCCAAGCTGCCTGGAACGTCACCGTCATTGAAGAACTGGCGGCGAATAACCCAGAGGCCTATTTTGTGGTGCTGGGGGATTTAAATTCGTTTTACCAGACGCTGCCGGTGGATACGTTGGAGGCATCTGGTTTGCAGCATGTGTATCGCTACTTGCCGGAAGAGGAACGGCCGTACACCTACATCTTTGAAGGCCGTACCCAAACGCTGGACCATATTGTCGTTTCACCCACGCTTTTCAACCAACTAGCCCTGGTCGAAGTGCTGCACAGCAATGCCGACTATCCCATCGGCGATCCGGAGGATAGCTCGCTCCATCGCGTTTCAGATCATGATCCGTTGGTAGCTATCTTTAATTTTGCACAATAATGTTTACAAGGGCAGGCCGAAGCCTGCCCTTGATTTTAATTGTCCTCGGAGGAAGAACGGCCGTTTAGCTTCTTCTGCAAGTTCACCGACTCACTACCTACAAAAGCGTCGGAGAGATAAAGAGAGCGTATCTCTTTATCGTCTAAAATGCGTAGCCGTTCTAGCTCAGACAAACGACGCACATCCTCTGCCGAAAAACCATTGACGGCTCTTTGCAGCCGCTCCATAGCACCTGCTACCATTTCTGTTTGGATTTTCCGTTGATGGGATAACTCTAGCGCCTTTTCTACCTTGGCGGGCATTTCAATGGGTCCCAGTGAGACGTCTTTGGGCTTTATTTCTTCGAAGCCTAAATTTACTGGCTGGCTAAGCTGTCGGTTGACCCGCTGGCAAACCTCTTGTTCCAACGCCTGAATAACCCCTTGTTCATGCAAGGTGCCAAATTCATATAAAGATTGAATAGAGCGTAGTTCCACTAAATGTTTGATGGCACGGTCCACTTTGCCGGTAACCATCTTTGTAGAATGTTCAGGCAAGGCCCGAGCCATTTTATGCTCTAGCCCTGGGCTGATTAGCGTCACGTCAACTGTGTAGGAAACTTTCCAAGAGATGGTGATCGGGATGCCATCGGCCGTACGCACATTTTCTAGCTTCCCTTTGGCTGTTTGAGATTTTTTGGGAATCGTGGCCCGAATTTCTTCATACCGTCGGAGTCTTTCCCGATAGGGATCATTAAAACTAAAAATCTGACGACCAAATGAAATCCAACCTTGGGTGCGCCGACTGTGAGTTCGCTGAACTGTCTTGGGATCTTTGCCTATAGCAAAACGGGAGAAGCTATTGTTGAAACGATTGAAAATCACGCCAACTTCCATTTCATCAATGAGTGCTGCTTTAGGAATGGCAACTCTGACAATAATGACAAACGATATGATTAGCACCACCAACAGGATGATGCCTGCAATATTAAATGCCTCATAGGCTGAGACAGTCACAAAACCTAGAAACAGAATTGCTACGCCAATAATAAGGGGATGCCTAAAGTTCATACGTACCTCCCATCATTGTAATCGGCGAAAAGATTTGCGGACAAAACAAGCCAATTGGGCCGATTACCTGTGTAAAAGCGGGGATAGTAAGCTTTCTCAAGTTCAAAGACTTGCCCGCTTTTCCATAAATTGGAACAAATTGTAGAAACACGCTGGCTGCATTGTAATCGGCAGGGAGATAAATTCCAAGTAGTTGTAAGGAATGTTATGAAATTGTGGGTTGTTGTTGGTTGTGAACTGTTTTACTGGGTTGTAGAGCTAGGGGAGGTGGGAACAGCAAACAAATTTGCCAAAAGTATTGACAAAAAGAGTGTGTTAGATTATCATCTAACTAGTTAGATAGTTATCTAATACATTAGATACCGACCTAATGACCCAATTTTATCAACTTGGCCCCATTTGGCCAACAATTTGCTGATTTTGATAGTTACAGTTTGCACAATCGATATCCGCTTGTGCTGTCCGCTTGTGGCGGCAGGAGAATGATGATGAACTATTTTATGCACCCAGATACCTTTTATGAGCACAATCGTCAATATCAGAAGGAACGGCTTGAAGCGAGTCAGCGGAAACGGCCGTTCACCATGCCCAAACGTACCAACAACAATAATCTGAAAGATCGATTCTTTCTTTTTAGCGGCGAATTTTTCATTGCGTTTGGAAAAAATTTGAAATCCCATGCAGCACAGCCAATGTGCTCGCAATCTATACGTAAACCACAGACTGCTTAACTTAAATTGGTGTTTTTAGTCAAACTTAATCTTTTCCAACGGAGGCAGAAATGAGCAAGACAACCGAATTAACTTTTGCACAAGAAGTTCAAGCAGCACCAACGGCCGTTTACTACGCACTCACCAATGGGGCCGCCATGCGAGAATGGTTATGTAACAATTCCCAGGTATCAACCCGAGTTGGTGGGCGACTGTATTTGTATTGGCAGCAAGGGTTTTATGCTGCTGGTGAGTTCCAAAAGCTGGAGCAGGATAAAGAGGTTGTTTACTCATGGCAGGGTAAAAATGAGCCAACCGTTTCCACGGTTACATTTACGCTAGAGCCTGTGGCTAATGGTACCCAAGTTAAGCTGATTCATAGCGATTTGCCAGCTGGTGAAGATGCAGCTGAAATGCGGCAAGGTTTGCAGGAAGGCTGGGAAGCCGGATTAACCAACCTTAAGGCCGTTCTGGAAACTGGCCTGGACAAACGAGTTTATGATCGCGCATTTATGGGCATCTTGATATCTGGCGTGGTGACAGCCGAGCAGGCCGAAGACCTGGGCGTTGATGCTGAAGGTGGCATCCGTATCAGCGGCACAATGGCCAAGACAGGCGCGGCGGCGGCTGATTTGCAGGCCAACGACATTATTGTAGACATAGGCGGCAGCGTGACGAAGGATTTCCCCAGTTTGCAAGAAGCGATACGGCCGTATCGCCCCGGAGACTCCTTTAAAGTAACCTATTATCGAGATGGAGAGCGTAAACAGGCGGTTATGGACCTGATGACTCGCCCCGTGCCTGACATTCCAGCCGCACCTGCTGCCCTGGCTGAGGCACTTGAAGCCGCATATGCCCAACTGGACAAGGAACTAGACGAAGTTTTGGCCAACGCTACCGAAGCGGAGGCTGACTATCGACCTGATGAAAATAGTTGGAATGTGAAAGAGCTTTTGGCGCATCTCATCACTACTGAGCGCGGGAGTCAAATGGGTGCAGCCACGCAAATTACGGATGGCGTGTTGGACGGTTTCCCCAACAATCCTGCGGCCTGGGTGAAGTCGGTAACGGCCGTTTACCCTACGTTGGCTGACATGGTCGCCCTTTGGAAACGAACCGAAGCGGAAACGGTGGCCCTGCTGGCGAACTTGCCAGAAGCCACGGTGGCCCGCAAGGCAACCTATCACAACATCGCCAATGGTTTTTTGAATGGCTTGCCTGGCCATACACGGTCCCATATTGGTGAGATTCAAGCGCTTCTCACCACTGCGCGAGAAGCATTGGAGACAGTCTGATGAAACATCCCAATAAGATAAAGGTGATTGAACCTTTTCTTATATTGATTTTGATTACAGTTATTGGCGTTTACCTATTAAACGCCTTCAACAGCGGCAGCTGGCTCTGGTTCCAGGGCAAAGCGGCTGTCTTGGACCCACCTTCGCGAATTGTGGTTGTGGATAATGGCGTACGGACGGTCTTGCAGCCGGGCACGGATTATTACAATGAACTTTCGGAAGCGGCCGTTCAGGCCTTGAGCAAGTTTAATAATACCGATCTGGTCAGCATTGGCCTCTCAGATCAGACATTGGCTGACTATGCTGAGGATTCACTGGTAGTTGAGCTTTACTTTGATCGTCCGTTGCAATTTAACACACTGGCCCGCACGGGTGATCCGACGCAGCTGTTGATTCCGATTGACGGCCGTCATGCAGCTGGTGCCTATGTGTTCCGTGGTGCGCAAGGTGAATGGTGGTTCGGTGCGGTGCGCATGGCAGACCCAACCCCTTTGTATACTGTATTGCAGCAGATGGGATATTCTGCGGCCGTTTTTCAATCGGCTGGTTAGTATAAGTAGTCTAGTACTGAAGCAAACTTCTTTTGATGGATAGATACTGTGGAAATTTGCTTCAGTTTAAGTGTTCCGCTCCAAATGCGTATCCGTCTATATTTGTTTGGCGGAACACTAGCTTCCCGCAGGTTCTTGAGTTGGTGAGCCTGCGAGAAGCTATTTAGAAGGAGATCATATGTCTGATAAAAACACCGCCCCCAAAACGGCCGAATCTGAGGAAAAACAATCAAGTTGGACCATTCAATGGTACATTACCATTCCTTAAAATGAGGTTTTTGCAGTTTTCTAGTCAGAAGACGTACCATTTTAGGTAAAATTGTAAAAGCCAAGTCGTTGTTACAAAAAGGAGTGCGGAATGTCAAAACTGAAATTGGTTACCCGTCAGGTGGGTCCGTGGGGAATGAATACCTATGCGTTAATCTGCCCCAGCAGCAACCAAAGTGTCCTCATCGATCCTGGTGATGACCCGGAAACGTTGCGCGAGATGCTAGGCGATAGCCAGCCAGTGGCCATTTTGTTGACGCATACCCATATTGATCACATTGGGGCTTTGCCAGAAATGCGAGAAGCGCTGGCTGTGCCGGTAATGGGCAATGATGGTCCGCATGAGCCAGGTGGCAAAGATATTCAGGCAGACCGCTGGCTGCGTGACGGTGATACCGTTTCTGTTGGTGAACATACGCTGCGAGCTGTGTATGCACCTGGGCATATTGGTGATCAAATCTGCTTCATGTTGGTAGATGACCAGCGTGTTGTTGTTGGCGACACGATTTTTGATGGCGGCCCCGGCCGCACCTGGACAAGTGAAGGGTTTAAAACGACTTTAGAAACATTGCGCAACGTCGTGTTGCCCTGGACAGATGATACGGTCTGCTATCCAGGGCATGGTCCGCACTTTCGTTTGGGCGACCGTCGAGCAGCGATCGAGGCTTTCTTGGCCAAAGATCACGGCGATTTTTTTGGTGATGCAACCTGGGATATGTAAATATCCTCAGTTACATGCTTTTCCTCTTCTCTGGGAACTGTGGGAACCGGCCGTTGAAAAACATAAGGGGTTTGGATCTAGGTCGGTTCCCGCTCTTCCTACTTTTAAACAAATAGATCTATCTAGTTTATCAATGATAGCGTAGAGAGGAAGAGGAAAATCTGACAGGTCTTTTGCGGGAGTAATAAAGAATGAGATTTTCAGCACAGCCCTCGGGAATGCGGGGTTTTGTCGTTGTTTGGCTGGGTCAAGTTGTATCTATGCTGGGTACAGGCATGACCAACTTTGCCCTCTCCTTCTGGATTTTTCAACAAACAGGTGAGGCTACGGCCCTTACCTGGGCCATTTTCTTTTTTATGGCTCCCAGCGTGTTGTTTAGTCCCATAGCTGGGGCTATTGTTGATCGGGCCAATCGTAAAACAGTCATGATTGTTAGCGATTTGCTAGCAGGTATTGCCACCATCTTTTTGCTTATGCTGTTGGCGTCAGAGAGCTTGGAAATCTGGCATATTTATGTGGCTAATTTGCTGGCGGGGGCGGCCAATGCGTTCCAATTTCCGGCTTATTCAGCGGCAGTGACGATGATGCTGCCCAAAGAGCAATACGGCCGTGCCGCAGGCATGCTGTCATTGGCGGGTTCAGCTTCTGGCATTTTGGCACCTGCTTTTGCCGGGGCATTGTTAGGGCCGCTGGGTTTAGTAGGCATCATGGGCATTGACGTAGCTACGTTCCTTTTTGCCATCTTTGCTTTGTTCATCGTGCATATTCCCCAACCAGAAGTGACGGCCGAGGGCCGAACGGGGCAGGGCAGTCTACTGCAAGAGTCGGCCTATGGCTTTCGCTACATTTTTGAAAAGCCGAGTTTGTTGGGCCTGCAAATGGTCTTTTTCTTTATTAACTTTCTGGCGATGTTTGGCTTTGCCGTCATGGTACCCATGATTTTGGCGCGCACAGGTAATAATGAGATAGCGTTGGCCAGTGTGCAGTCGTTGGGAGCCATTGGTGGTGTAGTGGGTGGCCTGCTGCTTAGCACCTGGGGCGGGCCAAAGCGTAAGGTGAACGGTGTGTTGGTGGGGATGATTGCCACCAGCATTTTTGGCCAGGCACTGATGGGAATTGGGCAGGGTGTGTTTATTTGGGCCAGTGCTGCTTTTCTGGGCCAGTTCATTATTCCAATTCTTAACGGGTCGAACCAGGCAATCTGGCAGGCGAAGGTCGCGCCGGATGTGCAGGGACGTGTCTTTGCCGTGCGCCGACTGATTGCTCAGGTTACCGCCCCGGTAGCCACCGCGTTGGCCGGGCCTCTGGCCGATAATTTTTTTGAACCGGCAATGCAGCCGGACGGGGTGTTGGCACCTTTGTTTGGCTGGCTGGTAGGCACGGGGGCCGGGGCTGGTATGAGCGTGATGTTTGTGATTACCGGGCTGGTTGGCGTGGCGGTTGGCCTGGGTGGCTATTTATTCCCGGCGATACGGAATGCGGAGGATTTGTTGTTGGATCATGAGGTGGTGGTGCAAACGGCCGTTCTTAAAAAACGTCTCAATGAGCTCACTGAAGAACGACAGGTGTTGCGGCAGGCACCGCACACAGCCCAAAATCAGCAAGCTTTAAAAGCCATTGCCTTGGAAATGCGACAAATTGGGGCAGATTTTCCGCAGCAAGGTAAGGACAGCTAGGAAGTTGTTTTAGTTGAGACGGAACGAAGATTTTTTGCACCATACGGCCGTTGTGGTTTATAACTACAGGACAGAGTTGAAAAATTTTAAGATAGATGGGATACGTAGGAAATAATATTACATGGGAATGACACCGCAGTTAACTTGGGAGATTGGCACCGCATATGATTTGTTCACCAGCCTGAATGTAATCCATGATCCGGCTCGATATGGTTTGAGAGGATCGTGGGCTGCTGGTGTTCGTTCCCGTTTACCCGTCGAACAACGCGAATTTTTGCAGGGAGCTGTCGAAAACCATCATTTTTGGGCGATTCCTTGGTTGGTCAATCAAGATGGGTCGAAAAACAGTGCCGCGATCCTCAAAAAACTTGCAGCTATTCCAGCAGAGCAGAGAATGAAGGAATTAGCTGCGTATTATATGGAGGAAGACCGGCAGGAACTGCTCTTCCGTATTGCGGATCAAGGCACTTGGGACGCCAAAGACAAAAAAGCGTTGCGAACCCAACTCGCTGAAATGTATAAAAAAGAAACGGGTAAGAGCAAGAAGATTTCAGATGATGATCTGGTAGGCATGTTGGAGATTTGGGCAAATACGGCCGAATACAGCCAAAAAATGCTCAATGCCTTACAAGTGTACTACGATGTGTTCTTTAAAGAGGAAGAGGCACGCATCTTAAAACCGCTGGAAGCACGCGTGACTGAAGCCAAAGCCCTGGCAAAAAAATTAGACCTACCTGACCTACTCAACGAGCTTTCGCAAGGGCTGCGCTTTGAATTTGATAAAACACAGGAAATGGAAGAGCTGGTCTTGATTCCTTCCTTTTGGACCACGCCCCTATCTATGTTTATTCCCTTTTCCAAAGACAATAAACGTTGGCTCTTTTTGTTTGGTGGTCGCCCCGATGGCGTTTCGCTTGTTCCAGGGGAAACGGTGCCAGAACTGCTGTACCAAATGTTAAAAGCCCTAGCCGATCCCACCCGTTTGCGCATCTTACGTTACCTGTCTGAAGAACCCCTTACGCCAGCAGAATTAGCCCGCCGTCTACGTTTGCGGCCCCCCACCGTCATTCACCATTTAGACGCCTTGCGGCTGGCGCGGTTGGTGCACGTAACGTTGAGTATAAACGGCCGTCGCTACGAAGCGCGCCACGAAGCCATCAAAACCGTCTGCACCATGCTAGAAAGCTTCCTCGACGGAGAATCATTCACCTGATAACAAAAAGATTGCGCCAGTTTCTAAAGCTGGCGCAATCTAAATAGATGTGATCGAAGGTTTGCCTAATAGCCTTACTCAGACTATGGTGGATTACCGGAATTTGTTATGTAAATTCTGTCAATCCAAGTATCAGCCTCTCTATACCCAAATCGTAGCGTATGTGAGCCAGCGGGTAAGTAGAATTCAACTAAAGGGTTTCCACTACTGTCAGCGTTGTGAACTTGATCCCAAGTCCAAGTAGACACGCGAACCATATTATTGAACTTAACCCAACCGTCAGAACGAGAAATGTTTTGTGACTGGCCGGTATCAGTGCCATCAATCTTCACCCAAATTGAATCAGTGGTCCCACTGTTTCCGGTATCAACACGCAGATGAACCTGGTATAAACCCGCACTAGGAGCATTAAATGAATAGGTCACCTGGCGGTTACTTCCGGGTGGGTTATCCAAACTAGCTTGCCCTCCCCAGGTGATGTATTGTCCACTAGAAGCAGAACCGCTGTTGTTTATGTCCCATTGGCCGTTTAAACCACTCCCAGATTCAGCTTCAAGATATAAATTAAACCAAGGCGGTGGCGTTGCTGTAGGTATATAGGGTTGAATATCAAAGTAATTGTAATTGCCTTGGCCTCTGACCATTGTAAAGCGAACAATATTTGTCCCTGAGAATAGTTGAACCTGACTAATGGTATCATTTGTCCAATCTTGCCAACCATTTGTAGGGCCAAGCGTAACTGTCCCACTATCATATTGCAGAAAACCATTTGTTACTGAAATACGAACACGGGGATTACTTGTACTAATTGAGGCATTGCGAATGATAAAATCGTAAGCAGCAGCCTGAACAACATCAATTTCGTATTCAATCCACTCTCCGTCATTAACCCAACCAACATTGTAACCGCTACCAGCATCTGTTGTGTTTTCCAAATCTGGCCCTTCGGCGCCAACATCCGTGCGATAGGCACCACTGCCAGGGCCACCCTCGTCATTATCCTGAAAAGCCACACCGGCCCCACCGCATCGGAAATCTTCCATTTGCACACGCATGCTACCACCGGCAGGAAGCTGAGGCGGACCATAAGGACATGGTGTCGCACTTGTTGCCGTGGCTGTGCTTGTTGCTGTGGGGGTACTTGTTGCTGTTGGCGTTACTGGCGTGCTTGTTGCTGTGGGTGGGTCCGGTGGATTTGGGTCGCTTGGGTTTGAGGTTGCTGTACTGGTGAAGGTAGGTGGAGGCGTATAGTTTAACAGAGATGGTGGAGCTACTGGTGCTTGAGCCACAAAACGTGAGAAGACATCCCCAATGGCAGGCTGCATTAAACTAACGACAAGTACAACGGCAATGCCCACAAAGATGAGAATGATAGCATACTCTACAAAGCCTTGCCCGGACTCTTTTGTTTGTTTTTGGGTGCCATGTTTAATGGTGTTCATAGGATGCCTCTTAATTATTTTCTACCTCTACTATACAGAAAGATCGTAATCAATTGGCATACATTTGTCTCTAAGACATTTGTATGCCAAATGCAAATATTATTTCACCAGATACGGAAGCCCTTCAATACGAATTTGCCAGCCATAGGTGTCATTTTGTCCACCGGTGTATCGGGCAGTCAGGATGCCGCCATAAAATGGCGTACAATCGAACATGTTTGGGTTGTTGTAGTCGCATTTATCCAGGTTGCCTGGCACCTCGATTTGATAGGCAGGGGTAACCCAGCCAGAGTTTGGCCCAGTGGCAGAGCCGTTTGCCTGACAACTACCAGGGAGGCAGCGTACGCCTTCAGCAACGCCGTCTGGATCATCTTGACCACTGACACCAAAGGCCATGGCCCAGTCTGTTAGATCGGGGTCATAACCAAGGGCTGAGCCATCATCCGGCGTAAAGGCGATGGAGTCAAAGTAGAAGATCACCGGGGGTTGTGCACCAGCATCAGAGTCGAACATGCTGATCTCGATGGTTTGCCCCGTCATCTCTGGACCCACATAAAGCAAAGGAATATCTACTGGATTTATGTCAGTGTTATTATCTGCATAGTTGGAGTTCATGGGCAGATTACCCAGGCCAAAAACGGTAGCCCCTTTAGAACTATGTGAGCCAGGCGTGTTAAGAACTTGCAGGTTGCGCAGATTCACGTCACTCGCAATTGAGCTGGTATAGGTAGCGGGTCCGGCCCAAATTTCAAACCCATTTTCTGAAGCACCACTTAAGGTGGTGACATCTAGAAAAATATAGCGGGCATTGGAGCTTTGGTCACGCACGATACCTGGGACGTCCTGTGTCAGGTCAATTTCAAAGCTGTCGATTTGTAGTGGCGTTGCCGGCACATCTGGACCAGTTGGATTAGGGTCATAATCATATGCAAAACTGATGTCTGCCCCTGGCGAAACCCAGCGCATGTCCGTATTATGGTCGCCAGGTGTGCCGCCATAAGTATCTACATCTCGCTGATCTCCCGTTTGACCATAGTAACTTACCAGGTCTATCCGTTCTATGGTGCCATCTGCATTTTGGCGGAAATAGTAAAGCAGGAATTCGGTGCGGGTGTTGTAACGTGCAACGTAGTCGCCGTTAGCGGGTTGATCACAGACGCCGTTGCCATTGCCACCGCCCGTACCACGGTTTTCATCAATCCGAACAAACCAATAGGGATTGACCTGATCTATATCCAAGAAAGGCGTTCCTGTAACCAGGCTTTTTTCATCGGTTCGCAGCAGACAAGGATTCTTTTGATAGATGCTACCACCATCGGCTCCACAAGTTTTGGGAACCACAGGCTGTGTAAAACCATTGGTGAGAGCTATATTAGACAGGGTCACGTCATGGTCGTTGACACTTGAATTGATCGAATCGGGATCAAATAATTCTACCCTTAGAATATCGTCAGGATAATCGTCGGGAACCAGAATGCGATATTGGTAGGTATAAGAATCAGGATCAAAAGGACTGTTCCAGGGCGAGAATGGATCACCATAGTTGACACAAATTTGCGGTCCAAAAACGGCCTGGTTAGACGTGCTTAGCACCCCATCTTCAACCCGACGACTGGCGTAAATATCGGCCAGAGAAAAGACTGCGGCCGTGGCAGAGCGGGTCAGGTTAATTGGTTCTCGAAAGCCAATAACCTTTAGGAAAAAGGTATCTACTGGCCAGGTTGCTGTGACCGCATATTGGGTTGCCCCCAACGGGGTGGTTTCTACCGCAACATTGCCCGGCATGTTTAGAGAGGTGGTAACAGAAATGGGCATGTGGTTGGCATTAAGAAACTGGGCTGATTTGGTGAGGGCATTGTTTTCCAAGGCGGCAGCATCTGAAGCGCCTTCGGACCAACCAGAGAGTTCGACAACACCTGCTAATGCGGCCGAATCGATAGCGGCTTGCAGTTGAGAGCCACGGGCGAAGATAAAGCCAACATCAACGGCAATGCCAACGAAGGCAATAATGGCAACCATCATCAAAGCGATGAGAACGATGCTTTGCCCTTTTTGGCGCGGGTCAGCATTTTGTTTGCGCTGAAGGGGTTGTTTGATTCGGTTCATAAGCTTATCCTGAATTCATAATTTGTGATATTTGGCTTGTGATTTGCCTATTTAGAAAGCTGGCCATCGATTAAGGGCCAACGTCTGGATTCTGACCACACGAAGTATCCCAGCCAATGAACTCAGCCAAAATCCAGTCATGGGTGAGGTCATAGCCAACCAAACGGAAGATGGCGAAACTATCGACAATGTATGTGAGATTATTTCCCGTACCAATTGGTGTATCATCCCAGACGATGACACGGAGCGTTCGATCCAGTTGGATATGCTCGTTAAGGGCATCACGTACCGCCTTTGAATTGACAGTACCTGTATCACCAGCTACATAATCCCCTACATGTAACGCCTGATCGGCAACATTACCTGGTTCAATATACCCACGGGGCACATAGTTGTCGTCGGCTAAATCTCTGTAGTCTCCCCAACCATTTATCTGGCTCGTGCTACCGCCATCGCCGTAGTCATTGTAGTCTGTGCTAGTACCTGGCCAAGCCAGACTGTTTGCTAGGTTTGGCGCGTTGGCGGTAATGCCTTGATTCCAGTAGAGCCAACCAAAGTTACCGCTTCCACCACCATTGTAGATTCTGAATACCCATCCTTTCTGGGCCTCTTCTAACGGCCGATCTGGTGTATGGTTAATGAACTGTTGGTAAGTTGGCCAGTTGGTGGTTGGATAGAAGAAATCGCTTTCATTAGGAAAGTCATAGGCACTGGCTTCACCATCATTGGGATCCGTCACAGAACGGATGCCTTTGCGCACAGCGATAGGGAAGGCAGCGCAGCCGTTGGTCACCTCGTTTCCTTCAGCGGTAATGCGCATGACGCTGAGGGCATCACGGGACATCACGCCGTCGAATTGGGGCAGGGCGTTTAGGCCAAGGATAGAGTTTACATCGTGAATGACGTAGGTAGCTACGAACTTTAGATCTGCGGCGAGAGAATTATCTGTAACTTTATTCTCGTCTTGCTGAAGTTCGGCAAGGATGCGACTCTGAATGGCTATTTGATCTACAGATTCTGAGCGAACAGTATTAGAGATGCCATATTCATGGTCAAACTCCCAATCGAGAATGGCATCACCATTCTCATTCACGGTACCGTGAATGACCCATAGATCCCAAAGGGTGTTATCAGTTTCCAAGGTTTGGGTCACGGTGTTTAGAACAACATCGACCACGCCGATGTTTTCACCACCATTGGAGGCAAAACGCGTTCCGGCGCGAGCCGCGCTGCTGATCCGATTTTGGGTAATGAGTAGCTGTGATACTTCTACGAGTCCAGCCAGCAGGAGAATGAAGATAGGGAGGAAGAGGGCAACTTCCACCAGGCTTTGACCACGTTGTGATCGTTTGTGATTGTTTGATTTGATGTTCATTTTTTACCTCGATTGCTACCAATAAGCGAAATGGTTTTGCACATTAAAAATTACGTTCGCTCGTTTTAAGGAGCAGTTGATTCCAACACTTCTCCCGAAGTGGCATCCAGGCGAACGGTGAGGGCCTGGTTGGTTTGCAGGGAGAAAAGGGAGATTTGCCATTCCATACGGCCGTTTCTTTCCTGATCATCTGCATATAAAGCCATGGTTAAAGTCGATACACCGGCATTTTCTAAAAAGCTGTTGCCGCCAGCTGATAAAAATGTCTCGATTGCGTCTTTGCTATCCAGGTTCCAGCCTGTTACAGACAAAATGGGTGCTTCTTGTTTGTGAGGGCCTTCGCTAACCACAACGGCCGTATCTTCGACAACCGATACAATGGCAATCTTTTCCGCTGCTGCGGAGTAAAAGGTAAACCCCCAGGTTGTTTCTCCCTGGCGAAGATCTGAGACGGTAGACCCTTGAGGCCAGGTCGCCTGAGCGTTGAGCAGCACAGCATCTGGCTGCCACTCAAGCGCCACTTGTTGGGCTTTGGCATAGGCCACGATAGCAGTACGGCCGTCGAAAACCGAGGTGGGGGCGATATCATCAGCCCGTTGGGCTATAATGGTGGCAGAATTGGCGACAGGAGCGGCAACCTCTCGATTGCCAAACCAGAAGCTCAGCGACAGCCCTGCCACTACAATGAGCAACACCACCATGATTATCCCTAAGATCCACTCTAATCGTTTCATGCTTATTTCACTATCAGTGGTAGGTAAAGAGCAGGTTTGTTTCTAAGAAAGCGTATTTGGCGAACATCCGCGCTTACAAATTCTTCATAAACCAAATAAATCCACCAATTGTTATGCACTTCTATATTGGGGTGGATTGTTCTTAGGGAACTATCAGTAACTTCATCTTTTGCAGAAGCGGCCCAATTCCCACAACTATTTGTGCCCCAAATTTGTTCATTGTCTTCGGTTGTTAGCCGCCCGTGAAAATAGACGAAGGTGCAGGCCCCTTGCTGATCCATCGTAGCCACGAGATCGTAGGGATCTGTGGCAGAAACTCCCAGTACTTGTCCTGAGATGGGGTTGCCTTGAGACAGCCAGTTGGCATTAACGTTAGAACTTGTGCAATTGGAGGAACATTGAATATGATGAATATATTGTTGCGTTTCACTAAATCTTTCTGTATAGGCAACGTGCACTGTGTTTCCTGCTAAAATCAATTGTGGTTGTTTAGCGGCTGTGGCTGCACTTGCGTTAGATATCGCTCTACTTGTCGTCCAAGAAACGGTATTGGTGCTTGTATTTACGGTACCTTGGCTATACATTATTTTCTGAGAAAATACACCTTCTTCCCAAGCTACGTGAATAATATTTCCATTCACAGCTAGAGTAGGTCGGCCAGAAAAGTCTGCGGAGCCAACAGAAACCAGGTTCTTAGGCACAGCCCAACTGCTTCCTCCATTTTTTGACCGCGTATGGAAGATTTGCCATTGAAAGTTGTTATATTCGGCCCAAACAATATCAAGATTGTTGCTGCCACTGGCTATAATGCGTGGACTGTCTAAGCCTGTAGCACTTGTAGAACGAATAGTTGATGCATTACTAGCCCAGCTGGCTTCCCCAGCATAATGTAGCTCCAGTTCGTTTTCTACCCAAACCGCATGTGCTTTATTGGCACTATCATAATCGATGTCTAGTTCGGCTGATCGTACACCAGCGCTGGAATGAATGCGTGCTTCAGCTGACCATCCCCCAGGAGCGCCATTGGTGGTTGAGCGGCGATAATAAACATCGGTGTCTTCGACTGTGCCACTCATCTGCCGGAGATAACCAACAATTACAGTACGGCCGTTTGGTGCTCCACGAACAATAGCAGATCTGGAACCATTTGTATTGCTGGTTAAATTTTGGAGTGAGTTCCACGTAGGTGCAGCTGTAACTCCGGTTGGTTCATCTGGTGTTTGGGTTTCTGCTGTTACCAAAGATCCTTGTAACATCAATACAAGAATTAGAATGAGTAAAACAAAAACGGTCTTTGGTTTTTCAAACTGTTTTATTATGGACATGGGCCTACCCTCATGGTGACATGTGCAGTTGTGTTGGGTACAGATCCAACAACGATAAATCCGTACCACTCGCTTCCATCAATTATCATACACCCAGACACCGTGTACGATGTAGTAGGTGGCGGTACATTGGTGAAAGCATATAGGCCATTGATATCAGAGGTTGTAATACCAATTACCTGGCCGGTGTTGTTATCAATTAACGATATTGTGGCTCTATATTGAAGAACGATACCATCCCCTAGTGTTAGAGCACCGCCACTAATTTGATTACTTCCGCCCAAGTTTGAAGTTGGGGTTGGTGTAGGCCCGGGTGTTACGTTATTCATGGCTAAAGGCTGGGTGACGTTGTTTGTTTCCTGCGCCTCTGAAATTTGTAGCACTGAATCAGCCATACCATATATTTGATGGTTGGTTGGCGTATTATTGAACCCTAATTGAGAAGTGATGGTAATAACCCGGCTGGCACCGCCTGGTAACCCGCTTACGGCAGAGTAGCCATCACTTTGAGCCAGTGGAATGCGATCCGTCAAGATAGTTGTAGGATCCAGGTAGAGATCAACAAAAAATTGTTCAGGAATACTTTCTGTTCCTGTATTGGTGATAACCACGCTAAATTGCACAGGTTGGTACGCGACAATAGGTGGCGTGCTGACCAGTTGAGGAGGCGCAAAGGCAAGCAGGTCTGCGGGGGCTGTGGTAGCGGATGGGATGGGGGTTGGTGTATTGGTCGGCTGGCCAGGGCAAGGCACTGTGAAGTTGGCTGTATAGGTAGGACCCGTGCTGCCAGCTTGTGCCTGAATTGGGTAGGTGCCGTTCGTTAAACTGTTTCTTTGATAAATAAACGAAAAAGTGCCCGTATGTTGATTTGCTGCTACTGTGTACATCGATTGAGTGCCGTTCCACAATACATTAATAGATTGGTTAACTGGCCAATTAAAGCCCAAGACATTAACTTGAATGGATGGACCCGGGCCACAATTGGGTTGCACCACAATGTATGGCGTTGTAGGGGTCGGTGTATTGGTCGTTACCGGTGTACTCGTCGGTGTATTTGTGGGTACCGGGGTAAAGGACGGCGTGGGGGTGGAGGTAGGCGGAGAGCCAATCACAATGATTGTGTCGGCATTGTCCGGGGCATCGTCTTGTTGAACCAATAAGATATCACCAATATCATCACTGGTTAGTGCTGTATTTAGTGTAACTGTGGCAAAACCAGGGCAAGCGTGGTCATTACCAAAAGGGCCACCTAGCGTTGCGGAACCTAATATGACCCCTGTTGACAAATTGCGAACAGTAACATCGATACCTACATCTCCCGTGACAAAAACAAAATTGTTCCCTACAAGAGCTGATCCTTCAAACTCCAGATCACAACGAGGGGTAGGTGTTGCTGAGGGCGTGTTGGAAGCTGTGGGAATTGGTCCAGGTGTTTCTGTTGGTGGAACCGGGGTGGGAGAAGGTGTTACCCCTGGTGTTGGTACTGGCGGTAAATTAGGGGGAAGCGCCGCTGCATCACTGCCGGAGCCACCGAGATTACCAAAGGTTTCGTTGTTTAATGTCTCTTGCCCAAATACGGGAATAGAAGGCAGGATTGGTGTAAAGAAAGGCGTAATGATAGGCACGCGGTAAGTCACACGGACAATCACCGGATTGCTAGGGATACCGGCAAAATCATATTGCAGCTGTCCGCTTTGATCTACTCCCCACACTTCAATATTGTAATAATCGTCGTCTTCGAAGGCGACGGATTCTTCGTTAAGAGGCAGACCTGCAAGGTGTGAATGTGCTTTATTAATAACAGAGGCTAAACGTAAGTCTTCACAAACATCACGTTCCCCAGGAACCACAAATTTAGGTAGACCAAAATCGACAGCACAATCTGGTTGGTCTGCCTGCCCGGTGATGGCGTAACGAGCTCCTTCTCGGGCTGCATTTTGCACCGTGTTCCAGGCCCACAAAATGCGGGCACTCTCAATAATCAAGAAGATCATCATGAGCAGTACGGAAATAATGAGGGCAAATTCGACCAATGCCTGTCCGGGAGAATCGTTGAATCGTTGTTTGATTTTGATCATGATAAGTCCACTTTTGCGTAAGCTAGTTATTTCATTGATTCCATCAAAATCTTGTTTCCGGTATACTGGTTACGATGGAATAAGCGCAATTTATTAAGTCACGCTTAAAGATTAACAGATGCCTGTCAATCGAGCGTTGATCAAGCGTTGATTTGACGCGAGTTTGCGAACACAGGGTATGACAAAAGTACTGAAATTGGCTCTGCTGGGGCCGCTCCAGCTCACAATTGATGATGAACCGTTGATCGGCCTGGATTCAGGGAAGGCGCGGGCCTTGCTATGTTACCTGGCAGTGAACGGCCGTTCCCATTCCCGCCATGCCCTGGCCAACCTACTGTGGGGTGAGCTGCCTGAGTCCGACGCCCGACGTAATTTACGCGGCGTTATCTTGAAGCTGCGCCAATTCTTGGAGCCGTATTTACAGATTAGCCATCAAACCGTGGCGCTAAATCCGGAGGCTCCAGTTTGGCTGGATACGACGATATTCCGTGAAGCATTACAGGCGGGGCAGAAACAAGGGGTGGGCTGGCAAACGGCCGTTCAGCTCTATCGCGGCGAATTTTTGCAGGAGTTCTATATCCGGCAGGCACCCGATTTTGATAACTGGCTTCAGGAGCAGCGCACCTGGTTCCACAACCAGGCAGTCACAGCCCATAACGCCTGGGCGAGCTATTTGCAAGCCCAAAACAGCTACGATGAAGGGATTCGTGTAGCGCGGCAGCTGCTTACGTTGGAGCCTACCCGTGAAGCCAGCCACCGGCTGCTCATGGAACTGTTGGCGCGCTCCGGTCAGCGCACGGCCGCTTTGCACCAGTTTGAGCAGTGCCAGGAACTGTTGGCATCTGAGCTAGGCGTGGATGTTTCGGCAGAAACGGCCGTACTCCACGAGCAAATCCGATCGGGCAAATACGACAAGGTGACAATCACCCCTGCACGCCCTCACCCCCACACCGCTGCACCCCTTAACTCCCTCACCCAATCACCATTCATTGCTGGCCCGCCCATTACCCAGCCCAAACACTTTTTCGGCCGGGAGCGAGAGCTAAAACGGCTGGGGATGATGCTGCGGCAACGGCCGTTGCAAAACGTGGCTATCATCGGGCCACGCCGCAGCGGTAAAACGTCGCTGCTGCATTACTTGCGCTTGGCTAATTGGCTGCCGCAAGCAAAAGATTATGGCTGGATTTTCATTGATTTTCAGGATGCCCGACTGGGCAAGCAGGAAACGCTGTTGCGTACACTGCTTATGGAAATGGGACTGGATGTACCGGAACCATGTTACCTCGAATCGTTTTTGGACGTGGTGAGCGAGCAGCTGGACCAGCCCACCGTTATCTTGTTTGATGAGATTGGCGTGGCCCTGACCCGCTATCCTGAACTGGACGATGCGTTTTGGGAAAGCTTGCGTTCCCTGGCGACCAATCAGGTGGAGGGGAATCTGGGCTTTGTGCTTTCCAGCGCCCAGCCGCCGGACGTGCTGGCCCAGCACCAGGGTTTGGGATCGCCCTTTTTTAATATTTTTGGCTATACGGCCGTTCTCGGTCCGCTCTCAGAAGAAGGTGCACGCCGCCTAATTGCCACTTCCCCAATTCGCTTTTCAGCGCATGATGTTGAGTGGATTCTGGCGGAAAGCGGCCGTTGGCCCATGCCATTGCAAATTTTGTGCCGCGAGCGGCTGCTCAGTCTGAGCGAAGGCGAAACGGGCGACGCCTGGCGCGAAGAAGCGCTACGCCAGTTGGAACCGCTGCGCCGCATGGCCAGCGATCAGTAAACAGTAATCAGTGAAACAGTAATCAGTTTACTCCGCTTACTGAACACTGACCTACTGAGCACTGACCTACTGAACACTGATTACCGAATGAGTGACACCTTACGCGACCGTTACACTGACGCCCCTACATTGCCTGCCAATCTAATTGCTGGCAGTGTGCGGCTGCTGTTCTGGCTCTTCTTCCATCCCTCCGCCTGGCGTAATCATCTCAAACGACTCGACAACACGTTATCCCCTCACTTTAGTCTGGCGGATTTGCAGCGACGGCAGTGGGCCAATACGGCCGTTCTCCGCTTCCTCCTCATGACCTTTTTTGCCTGGCCCCTGCTGGTGGGCGTGCTGCTGGGCCTGCTGCTCTGGCTGCTCCGTTTGCCAACCAACACGCTGCTCCTGGGCGTGATGCTGGGCATCGCCGTTGGACTGATTGTGGGCCTGGCGGCCAGCATCGCGGGCAGCGTCGCCATTGGCGTGACGGTGGGCATGGCCACTGGTTTTGCCCTGGGGCTGGGCGGAGCCCTGCTGCTGCGCTCTGCTGGGAGCTTGTTGCTGAATGGCGTGCCGGTTCCCCTAGACATCGTGGTGAGCAGTCTCATTGGCGTTACCAGCGGCCTGGCTGGTGGCCTGGCCTACGGCGTGGGCGTAGGGGTGACGCGGGAAGAGGTGGTGCAGGAAACGGCCGTTCCTGGCGTTTCGGTGTTGCGGCAGGTCAGCGGCATGGTGGTGGGTGTACTCATTGGCCTGGGCGCAGGCTTTTTGGCGCGGCTGCTGGAAGGCAACTGGGCCACGACGCTGCTGACAGCTTTCCCCTTTGGCCTGGCGGTTGGCTGGCGGAGCCAAAGTTGGCGGCGTGGTCTGGCGGCGGGCTTGTTGGTGGGAACGGCCGTTTGGCTGGCAGGCGGTTTACCCAGTGCCACGACGGTTGGTGGCCTGGTGCAGGCATTGGCCTTTATTGCTTTTGTGGCGGCGCTGTTTGCCCTGCCTTACGTGCTGGCGGAAAAAATTGCGGGCACCTGGGCAGGGGGGTTAGCCGGATCGTTGGGCAGCGGGGCGGGTCTTTTCTTATTTGCCACAAATGGCGCAGCTTACGGCCCATTTTTGTCGTTTGGCCTGGCGGGCATTTTGCTGGGACTCACGCTGGCCTGGTGGCGGCCGGTGCTGCTCTATCCCTTTTTGCTGATGTGGAACCGAATTTTGTACCAGCTCGACCAACAGCGTGTGGACCAACCAGAGAAACGGCCGCTCTTGCGCTGGCACTCTGCCTTTTGGGATGAATTTCAACGGTTGCCGCTGCTCAATTTGGAAGCCCATCTGCTGCTGACGATGCAAAAAAACTTGGCCGAAGGGCGCACAGCGATGGCTTACCTGAGCAGCACCCGGCAGCGTTGGGCGGCCCAGGCGGCCCAAATCGAGCTGGATGCGCGGCAGTTGGAATTGTGCGAAACGGCCGTACAAATCGCCGAAGTACACCCAGGTTTGGCGGCTGGTGATCTGGTTGGCCCGGCCAGCGCCCTGCTGCGCAGCTTCAGCCGCCTCAGTACCGACGTGGCTGCCGCCCTGCAACAGGAGAGCGCCTACAATCAGCGCCTTGCCCTGCACGCCGTGGAAGATCGGCTGGATGGGTTGCTGCGGGAGTTGACCCGAAGCAATGAGCCGTACGCCGCCCGCTTCCGCCCCATCGCGGCTAGCTGGCGGCACATCGTTGGCGAAAAGGGGGCGCGGCTGGCCGAAGAAGCGGAACTGCGCCAGGAGATCGACAGTCCGTACATCATTGGCGTGCCGCTAACGGAAAAGCAAGCCATTTTCATCGGGCGGCAGGATGTGAGCAGTCGCATTGAACAGCTGCTGCTGGATCGCCGCCAGCCGCCGCTGCTGCTTTACGGCCAGCGGCGCGTGGGCAAAACCTCACTGCTCAACAATTTGGGACGGCTGCTGCCCAGCAGCATCGTGCCCCTGTTTGTCGATTTGCAAGGCCCGGCTTCGCGGGCGCAGGATGAGGCGGGCTTTTTGTACAACGTGGCCCGCAGCATGGTGCAGTCGGCCAAACGGCAGCGGGGCGTGACCCTGCCGCCACTCAGTCGCGAGCAGCTGCACGACGACCCATTCACCCGCTTCGACGAATGGCTGGACGAGGTGGAAGCGGCGCTGGGTGGGCAAACCGCGCTGCTGATGCTGGACGAGTTTGAGGCGCTGGAGCGGGTGCTGGCCTTGCAGCGCTTCGATGAAGAAATTGTGCTGGGGATGCTGCGCCATCTGATCCAGCATCGGCCCAAATTCAAGGTGCTGCTCTCTGGCTCGCACACGTTAGCGGAATTTTCCCGCTGGTCCAGCTATCTGATCAACGTGCAGGTGGTGCACATCGGCTATCTGCACCCGAACGAGGCGCGGCAGCTGGTAGAAGCGCCCGTGCAGAATTTTGCCCTGCGCTACGAACCAGCCGCCAGTCAGCGGGTGCTGGACCTGACGCGCGGGCATCCGTTCCTGGTGCAGCTCCTTTGTGCCGAGATTGTGGCCTTGAAAAATGAGCAGCCCCCAATGCAGCGGCGGTTGGCGACGGTGGATGATGTGGAAACGGCCGTACCCGAAGCTTTGATCCACGGCAGCTTTTTCTTCGCCGACATGCGCAACCAGACGGATGAAGTGGGCGGGCAGGTGCTGTATTTGCTGGCCCAAGCGGGCGAAAAACCAACACTTTCGCGTAGCGAATTGGAGGGGGCGATGGGTGGCGTGGAGCTCAACCAAACCCTCACCCAGCTCCAGCAGCGCGAACTCATCGAGCCACGCGGCGACGGCCTGCGCTTCCAAATTGAGCTGGTTCGTCGCTGGTTTATGGGGCAGGGCAGTTGATGATTTTATGGAACGGCCGTCATCCCCACACACCAACCATAATTACGGACAGGGCTGTGGCAGTAGAATAACATTCGCAAAAGCGTTGGGAGCCGTTACACCTGTATTCAAACCGAAATAGGGCTGATTGTTTATGAAGATGCAAGCTTGCACTGTGTAACTGGTGTCAGTCGGTATGTTGTTCAATGAATAAGCACCATTTTCATCACTGTAAGTTGAAGCGATAGGAATCCCGCTTGCCTCTTCAATGAGTGTAATATGCGCTCGCTCGATTGGAAGTAGTTCCGATGTTAACGTTAAGGCTAAACCGCTAATTGGCTCTGTACCGATTGGTACGGCCGTTGGGGTAGGCGTATTGGCCGGGGTTACATTCACCAGCTCTAGCGGAGTAGACAGATTGTTTGTTTCATCCTCCTCCACCACATGATTTAGAGAATCGACCCAGGCAGTAATTTGATGAGTCCCCAAATCTGCATCCAGGCCAGTGGTGGAGGTGATCGTAAGGGTTTTGCTGCTGTTGCCAGCTAGTCCAGAAACGGCCGTATACGTGTCACTGCCAAAGGTGGGTGCCGGATCAAAAAGCAAATCCACAAAAAATAGCGTTTCAATACTAAGATCACCTGTGTTGGTAATCGGCACCTGAAAAGCAATCGGTTCATAGGAAGTGAGCGGCGGCGTGCTCACCAAAATGGGCTGGCCCACAATGAGATCGGCTGGAGCAGGTGTCGGCGTAACTGGCGTCGGCGTTGATGTTGGTATAAAGGGCTGAACGTCAAAATAATTGTAATTACCGGGCCCCCCCGCAATAGTGAAGCGAACAATATTTGTTCCGCTAAAAAGGAGGACTTGGGTTTCGTAGTTTTGCCAATCTTGAAAACCATCTGTTGGTGGGAGGCTTAGGATAGGAGTATTGTTTACTAACGTGCCAAACGTGGTTCTAATTTGTAGCCGTGGATTTGTAGTGTTAGGCGTGGCATAACGAATGATGAAGGTATACACAGCGTACGCCGGTGCTGAAATCTCATATTCCAACCATTCACCAGCTTGTGTCCAACCCAGATTATAACCACCGCCGATATCTGAGGTTCCTTCAAGATCAGGTCCTTCGGCACCATAATCGATGCGATAAGCACCACTGCCTGGGCCACCATCGTTTTGGTCACTAAAGCTAACGTCGGGTCCGCCACAGCGGAAATCTTCCATTTGTATGCGGGCGGAGCCATTGAGTGGAACAGAATGCGGTCCATAGTTACAAGGCGGAGCCACAGTAGGCGTACTAGTAGCGGTTGGCGTATTGGTGGGCGTTGATGTGTTCGTAGGTGGCTGTGTGCTCGTAGCGCAGGGAATATAAATCTGATCGGATGCCGTTACTCCATTCGCGCCTGAAAGTGCACTAACCGTGTAAATACCATTATTCAACCCGTTAAATTCCCAGGTCATAATGAAGAAGCCAGTATGTTCATTGGCCTCGAAAACAATTTGGGGGACGCCTTCCCATGACAAAGTCAATGATTGATTGGTCGGCCAATTATTTCCTTCAACTTTAAACTGTACATCTGGCCCTGTGCCGCAACTGGGCACGACGGCGAGATAGGGTGCATTTGGTGTACTGGTTGGCTGTGGATTATAGGCATCCAACACAATGGTTGTATCGAAGTTGTCGGGATTATCTGTTTCTTGCGCTAGCAGGGTATGGCCAACATTGGTTTCATCCAGCCGGGGGGAGACGGTAATATAGCTAAAACCAGGGCAATCCTGACCGACAACCGGCCCATCCAGAATGCCACTGCCAATTACCTCATTTGTTGTGAGATTGGTGATGGTTACTTCTTTGCCTACATCCCCTGTAATCAGCACATAGGGGCTGTTTCCATAAGCCTCTTGAGCAAACTGGAGATTGCACCCGGAAGCTGGTATGGCTGTATCTGTTGCAGTGCTTGTGGCTGTGGGCGTATGAGAGCTTGTGGGCGTGGGTGTACTATTTAGGCCAGGGTCTGGTGTCAGACCATCTTCATTGTAAATGATTGGCAAGTATAGGTTTGCCTCGGGTGTGTTTTCGCCAGCCATGTCCGCCTGGAGGAACAAAGGCATGGCGGCTAATGCGGCAAGTAGAATGAGGATGATGAGGATAACGGCCGTTTTTCCAATTTGACTTTTTTGCAGTAACATTAGTCCCCCTTATTCTGACTAAAGAACTTGCGATATTTTACCACATGGAGCGTTAAGATTGAACTTACATCCCGCATTTGATTGGCACGAAGTCGCCCGGCTGGCATTATCCTCCCGCATCTTAGACGAATTAGAAGAAAACGATCTGACACCGCAGGGTCTGGTTACCTACCAATTTTCGGCGCGTGGGCACGAGCTAGGACAGCTGCTCATCAGTCAGCTGCTGGACCGGCCACATGATGCCGCCAGTGCTTATTATCGTTCACGGCCGTTTATGCTTGGCTCTGGTCTTACATTGGTCGAAGCACTCGCTTCCGATATGGCCCGGACGGGGAGCCTGAGTGGCGGGCGCGATGTGGGCGTGGTGTTTAGCTTACCGCGCCGCAAGCGGGCCATGGTGCTGCCCATGGCTGGCGATGTCGGCTCACAGTACACGCCAGCCGTGGGCTGGGCGCAAGCCATTCGTTACCACAAAGAGACGCTGAAAACGGCTGATGTGGATGATAGTATTTCCGTCGTGTTCGGTGGTGATGGCTCCGTGGCCACGAACGGTTTTTGGAGCGCGCTAACGATTGCTACCACGCTGGAGCTGCCGTTGCTGTTTGTGGTTGAAGACAACGGCTATGCTATCTCCGTCAAAGGACCCGCCCAAACGCCGGGCAGCAACATTGCCGCCAATCTGGCCTCGTTCAAAAATCTGGCCATTTGGGATGGCAGCGGAACCAACCCAGCAGAAACGGCCGAACTGGTGCATACGGCCGTACGCGAACTGCGGGCTGGCAATGGGCCTGGCTTGCTGCGCCTGACCATGCCGCGGCTGTCTGGCCATTCCAGCGTGGACAATCAAGCTTACAAAGGTGAAAAAGAGCTGGCTGACGAATGGACGCAGGACCCCATCGCCAAACTGCATGATTATTTAGTGCCTGCGTTGATGCGCGAGAATGAATGGGAAAACTTGAAAAATCAGGCGAAACGGGACGTGATGAAGGCGCTGGACGAAGCGAAGAAGCAGGCGCACGGTGACCCGGCGACGGTGACCAATTTTGTACTGTCAGATCCGGAGCATCCTCAACAAGTGGGCGGTTTGGTGGCGGCGGGGATTGAGCTGCCAAGGGTAACGTCAGGTCCCAACGGAACGGCCGTGCCCAACCCGCCCGATCCGCGACGCATTAACATGATCGAAGCCATCCGGCGCACGCTGGATGTGGAGCTGGCGCTGAATCCGCGTTTGGTGGTTTTTGGTGAAGATGTGGGTCTGAAGGGGGGCGTTCACGCGGCTACGCTTGGGCTGCAAACCAAGTATGGCGACGACCGCGTCTTTGATACCAGTTTGAACGAGGAGGGCATCATCGGCCGCTCGGTGGGGATGGCCTATGCGGGACTGGTACCGGTGCCGGAAATTCAGTTCCGTAAATATGCCGACCCGGCGACGGAGCAGATCAACAATTGTGGCTCGGTGCGCTGGCGGACCAACGGCCGTTTTGCGGCCCCCATCGTCGTGCGCATTCCTGGTGGCTACCGCAAAATTGGCGATCCGTGGCACAGTGTCACCAGCGAAGTGATCTTTGCCCACCAGCCCGGCTGGCTGCTTGCTGCCCCTTCAAATGCAGAAGACACGGTGGGCTTGCTGCGTACCGCCATGCGCGGCAACGATCCGGTTATCTTTTTTGAACATCGGGCCATGTTGGATGCTGGGTGGGCCAGACGGCCGTATCCCGGCGACGACTACATGCTCCCCTTTGGCCAGGCCAAACAAATCACCGCTGGCGATGATCTGACGATTGTCACCTGGGGGGCAATGGTGGAGCGGTGCGAGCAAGCGGTGCAGGGCGTCAATGCCAGCATCGAGATACTCGATCTGCGCACGCTGGTTCCCTGGGACAAAGAGATGGTGCTGGCTTCCGTGCAAAAAACATCCCGCTGCCTGATTGTGCATGAGGATATTGGCCTGGGCGGCTTTGGTGCGGAAATTGCCGCCACGGTTGTGGCCGAAGTCTTCCTGGATTTAGACGCGCCCGTGGAGCGGGTGACAGCACCTTCTTCCCCGGTGCCGTTCAGCACTTCGCTCATGGAAGGCATTGTGCCCACGGTGGACCTCATCCGGCAAAAAATTGAGGATTTGTTAGCTTTTTAGGGCCACCTATTCTTGGTGGCTGACATTAGAATGGAACGCTGATTACCCTGATTTCCATGATCAGGGAGATCAGGCAAATCTGCGTCCTATTAAAGTAGGTAGTTATGCAAGTCTGTTCGACTGAATATGTGTACCATGCTTTACTCAATACCGGGGATGAAATTATCGCGTCTATTTTGGCGAATGGGTTACGGCCGTTATCCGACTTCCCCGAAAGTGAACGCTGGCAGCAAATTAATGCCCAGCTGCCCGGCTTTTTTGAAAATCTGTATGAGATGGTGGCCCGACCCGTGCTGCAAAAACCGTACATGAACGCTGGCGTATTTGTCTCGCCCATTGATTTTAAACTGCTGCCGGATTCAATCATGCACAACAAAACGCGGGTCAAGATTCCGGTGTCGCGCATTGATCCAGATTACGTCAGCCTGACCTACGTTTGGGAACGGGAACGCATCGCCCTGCCATTTACGGCCGAAAACCGGCAGCGTGTGGCAGAATTATGGACGGCCGATTTAGTCAATGAATGGTTTGCCAAAGACAACACAAAAATCTTTTTCTACGTGCCGCAAATTGCTGTGTATCAACCGGGTGGGATTCCAGTAGAAACGGCCGATATCGAACAATTTGCCAAGAATTAGCATCATTGGGAAAGGGCATTTTTTTCATGAAGCGACTGATTAAAGCCGTGCTTGGTTCACTTACTATTCTTCCGTTTTTTTATTTGTTGTGGGCAAATATGGTACTTGTTCCTATGTTCCGAGATAGGAACGTGACTAGCCCCTTTAATCTATTTTTTACTTTAAATTTAATTGGGCTTTCTCTGACTTTCGTTTTGCTCATCGGCTTTTTGACTCATCTTTATCGCAATCAAAAAGTTCATCAAAACCGCAAGACGATTTGGACGATTGCTTTGCTATTTGGTAGCTTTTTAGCCATGCCTATTTACTGGTGGATGTACATTTGGCCGACAAAAGAGCGGGTAGTGAAGCCGAAGCCAGTGAGAAAATAACGGATTACGGCCGTTTCCGCCACAACGAAATCAAATAAACTGGTGCTCCCACCAGTTCAGACAGCCGTTTGACGAAGAAAACCATGAGGGAGAGGGTAACCGCCTGAGCCGCGTCCAGGCCGGCTCCGGCAAAGAGCAGCGGCGCAATGGCTTCACGCACGCCCAGGCCGCTAAACGAGGGCACCAGTAGGGCGATGGACATCACTGGCACGACACCCATCAAATACCAATAGCTAATGGTGAAATTGAGTCCACGCGTAACGGCCGTCCATTGCCCAATGAGCAAAAAGTTAAACAGCAGCGAAATGCCCAATGCCAGCAGCAAAGATTTGGTGGGCAGGGCTTGCAGCGTGGCGCTGAGTTTGAGAAACGGCCGTGCCACCTTTTGTGGCAATTTGTTGAGTAATGTTTCCAAAAAGGGAAACCAGCGCCAGCCACGCAGCAGCAAGGTGCCGCCTACCAGCCCCAGCAAACAAACTGCGCCCACTTGCCAAATCAGCTCCGATGGAAACACGTCCGGGTTCAATCCCAACACCAGCAATCCCAATAAAAAGAGCCCCATCAGCCCGCTCAGCCGATCCACGATGACGGTGCCAGCGGCCGTGGCCTGCGGCACATCTTCTGCCACTTCGATGATGCGCACCACATCGCCGCCAAAGCCAGAGGGCAAGACGCCGTTGAAAAAAGCGCCTACAAAATACAGCTTGATGAGCTGAGTCAACGGCACGGTGCTGCCAATGCCGTTGAGCAAAATTGCCCAACGCACCGAGCGCAACACCAGCCCAGAAAAATTGATACCCACAGCTACCAAAAGCCAGCCCCAGCGCGCTTGGCGAATGCCTTCACCAATTTCGCTCAGTGGCACCTGGGTAAACACGTAGGCCAGGCTAAGCAAGGTGACCCCCACTTTGATCAGGGTAACAAGCCGATTTTTGGTTTTTGCTGATGGTGTGGTGGTGGCAGTTTCAGAAGGTATCATAAAGAAGGTAATTGAGTAATTGAGTAATTGGGTAATTTGGTCTCAATTACTTAATTACCCAATTACTCAATTACAATCCGTTAGGTTTAGAGATAGCCCAAATCGCGCAGACGATCTTCAATCTGTTTGTTTTCGGCTTCGTCAAGCGTGTGCGATTCGCGCAGATCTTGTTCGGCATCAAAATAGGCCACTTCAGGCTGGGTCTTGAAGAAATCTACCAGCACCGCGCCATCCATATGCTCCGGCACGGCTTCGCCCAAGAGCGCAAAAATGGTGGGGGCCACGTCGATGATGTTGGCGTTGATGGGCAGCTGAACGTTTTGCTTAAACTGCGGGCCATGGGCAATCACAATTCCTTCGCGGCGGTGGCAGCCAGAGTCCCCGCGAATTTGTTCGGTGACCACTTTGCCGTTGGTGGCAAAAAGCGGGTAGGCGATGATATTGTACTCGTCCAGAATGAGGTGAATGTCGGGCCCTTTTTCGGTGTAGGGGCCATGATACGTTTCTTCACGCAGGATGATGTCGGTGACCAGGGAACGGCCGTTTTCATCTTTTAACTCCTGCAAAGCGTCCACAATATCTTGCCGAGTGCGCTTATAGCTGGCCTGGGTGACGATGCCGTTTGGTTCTCGACCCGCCATATTCAAATAAATCTGCCCCACGTGCCCCATGCTGTAGGCTACCGTTTGGCTCCAGTCTACATTGTCATAGTTGAGGAACTTGCCCAACACCTGGTTACGCGTGTTTTTAGACACTTTGGTGGCCATGTTTTGTAGGCCAATTTTCTCTACAAGCCGGTAAATCACGGCTGGAGACAGTCCCAATTTAAAGGCCAGCGCCTTCAACATTGTCATCGGTTTCCGGTTCAGCTTGAGGAAGCCTTTTTCCATCAGGTAGTTATTCAGGTTCACAATGCGGTTAAGTGGCCCAAAGCCGTGGTCAGACATGGTGATGACGTGGGCGTCTTCTGGCAGCAAATCGAGCATTTGCCCTACGTAACTATCTACTAACTGGTAGCCGCCTTGAATGGCATTCTGATAGGCGGATGGCTCATGGCGTGGGTGATTGCTGTCCATTAAACGCCACAGTGCATGCATCATGATGTCCAGGGCAATAAAGTGGACCATCAGCACATCAACCGGCTCATTTTTCATCAAATGCACTGCCCATTTGCCATGCGCGTGGATCAGGTCGTAAATATCTTTGATGTATGCTTCTTCATTGCCTGCTTTGTATTGAATGTTGGGGGAGATGCGGTAAGCGCCCAGTTTGGCCTGGTGGCTACTGATTAAATCTTTGGGATAGCAGAAGGTGCCTTGCTTGGGGCTAAGAATGCCGGAAATCATGAAGCCGTTGATCGGTTGGGGTGGGTAGGTCACTGGTACGTTCAGCACGCCCACGCGGTAGCCCATGTTGGACAAGATTTGCCACATAGTGGGCTTTTTAATTCGGGTAGAGTTAACTAGCGAATAGCTGTCGCCTGAGGGCTGAATAAAGTCGAAAACGCCGTGTTTGCCGGGATTACAACCGGTCATAAACGAGGGCCAGGCCGGGCTGGTAACTGGTGGCAGGGTGGAAAGTAAATCGGTGTGCACCCCGTTTTGCATGAGTTTTGCCAGGTTGGGAAGCTTGCCTTCATTGGCCCACGGCCGTATTAAATCAAATGTTGCGCCATCTAATCCTAAAATTAATAATTTCATAATTCTCACTTATCGTTTGTTTGTACGGTACTTTAGCATTTTTCTGCCTATTGCAAAATTAAGCTGTACTATTATGAACAAACGCTTTTATTCGGCAAACTGTAGCTCAACAATTTTGTAAATAATCTTATCATTATCAAAGGGCAGCTGCTCACCAGTAAACGAATCATAAAGCAAAACATCTACAGAATAGGTGCCGGGTTGCAGGTTCGGGGGAATCTCCAGGTAGCGGAGTTCACGAAAATACCAGCCTTCTTGCCACCAACTGGTGGGCCGCGATGCCTCAGCCGGTGCGGAATCGTTTTGGGCCACAATATTGCCGACGGCGTCCGAAATTCGCAGCGACACGGTTCTCTCACCTTGCGGTGCGGCAATGGCTCGCCAAAATAGGGAAACCTGCACCGTTTGGCCTGGCTGGATGGGAATGGATACGGCCGTTTGCTCAACAAAAAAGCCAGCTTCATCCGTCACAGAAACGGCCGCTTTTTCCAGTAAAATACTATCTTCTACCGAGTGGTTTATTTCATAAGCGGGGCCGGACTCGCCATTGGGCTGGAGCAAATACACACCGTTGATTTCGGCGGCAATGGCCGTTGTGGGGTCTGCCAGTAAATTGACAATTTCCCAATGTAGATCGGGTATGGTAAATGGGTAAGCATTCATCCCTTCCGCCAGCAAAATATAGTCAACTTCCATATCATCCAATTCATTCCAGGGGTAGAGGAATAAAATGTCTCGTTGGGCAACCTGGGCGGTGAAGGCGACCTGGGCGCTAACGGCCGCATCGTCAGGCAGTTGCGCCAAAAGCTGCCATGCTTGCTGGTGACGCTCGGTGAGCTGATAGCGGTACGGTTCGTAATGCTTAGCCAGTGGCGCAGGGCTGTAAAACCAGTAGGTGATGATGGTGGTGAGTAAAAGGGTGACAACGGCCGTACGCGCCCATCGTTTTGGCAAGCGGGTGAGACCCGTGCCTATGGCCGCAAACAAAAAAGGCAAAATGGAAGTCATGTACCAGCGATCCAAACTGTGCATGTCTGGATCAGAAGCCAGGAGCATGACGCCCAAAATAGGCAAAACAATCAGCAGATACTCAGCGCCCAACAGCGGCAGAAAAATGGCCACGGCCAGGGCCGTGTGCCAGAGGGGTTTCAGGCTCGCTGCATCAAACATCGTTTGCATGACCCGGATTGGCTGGGTCACAATATTTTTTACGATTTCTGGCAGATTTTTGCCCCAGGCGGCGTAATAGCCAATCGGCGGATAGTTACCATCGCCAAAGGCGGGAATGACAAGCTGCTGCATGGTGACAAACCAGCCTGCACCCAAAATAGCAATGGGAATGCCCCAGCGCCAATCCCGCTCGATGAGCAAAAAGAACAGGCCCACCCCAAAAACAATCAGTCCCACTTCCTCTTTACATAACAAAGCAAAAAAGATGCCCAGCAACAGCAAACGTCGATTTTTAGCATGTAAGCTGTAAGCGATAAGTGCCAGATAAGGAATGGCCAGCGTAATGCGGCGCAGTTCAAACAGGGCTACCTGATGCAAATCGTGATTAAGTAAAAATGCGAGCAGAAACCAGGGCGCTATTTGTGGATATTTGTCGTAGACGATTTTGTAGAGGAGCAATCCCGCAGTGGCAAAACCAACTACCTGAATAAAAAACAAGATTCTGGGGTCAGGCACCAGCCACAAGAAGGGAGTTAGCAGCGCCATATAGGGCGAAAAGTGATTTTTTAGAATGGAACCTTCTTTTATTGTAGAATAAAGTAAGTTTCCTTGCGCGGTATTCCAGATGGCTTGAATAAAACGGTCAGCATCCGGGGAGCGCAGTTGAAAGGTGAGGTATTGTCTTTGGTTGAGCCAAAAAAAGACGGCCGTAAATAGAAAAGCCATCAAAAAGGCAAACCGGTGGGTACGCACCGTGTTAATCCATATCGTTTGCCATTTCTTCAAGTCGGTCAAATTGCCCCCCTTGGAGCCATTAAAAAGTAAAATTTTATCGGGATTACACAGAGGTGCCAAAATATGATTGTTTCCATAGCCCAAGACACGCTTTACGCAGCCGAAAAGACGCAGGTAGCTCCCTTTGAATTTGATGAAGCGGTGGTCGCCGTTTTTCCTGATATGATCGGCCGTTCTGTGCCTGGCTACAAACTCCTGCTGCCGCTGATTGGCCAGATTGCCAGCCGGTATGCCCAACCCCACAGCCGGTGCTATGATTTGGGCTGCTCGCTGGGGGCGGTAACGCTGGCGCTACGCCAGCAGATTCAGCAGCCCGGCTGCCGCATTACGGCCGTTGACAATTCCCCCGCCATGATCGAACAGTGCCACGAAATAATCGGCCGTTCTGGGGCAGGCTTGCCGGTGGAGTTGGTGGAAGCCGACATTTGCCAGATGCCTATCAGCCAGGCATCGGTGGTGGTGTTGAATTTTACCTTTCAATTTGTGCCGCCAGCTCTGCGTGACGCGCTCATTCAGCGCATTTACGATGGCTTGCTACCCGGCGGCGTGCTTATCTTATCGGAAAAGGTGGTTTTTGAACCGCCAGAGCTCGATGACTTACTCGTGACGTTGCATCATGATTTTAAGCGGGCCAACGGCTACAGCGATTTGGAGATTAGCCAGAAGCGTACCGCGCTGGAAAATGTCCTCATTTCTGAAACGGTGCCGCAGCATCAGGCCCGACTGCAAAAGGCCGGGTTTGCTTCAGCCGAATTGTGGTTTCAGGCGTTTAACTTTGTCTCACTTTTAGCTATCAAATAAAGAGTCACCGCAGAGACGCAAAGAACGCAAAGATTTTTATACTCTGAGCTCTTTGCATCTTTGGGTTTTTAGGCTCATCAAAAATCATGATCGATTTTACACCACTGTATGTGCAAATGAAGGAGACACCGCTGGTAAGCTGGCTGGATCATTTACCGGCTCAGGTGGCCGCGGCGTTAGATGAGAGTCAACACGGCCGTTTACCCGAGTGGCATACCATTTTAAACACTCTTCCCAACGTAACGCCTTCCCAGGTAAATCTAAAAGATGGCGTCTTTGTGGGTCAGCAGGATGATCTGACGCCGGAAGTATTTGCCCGCCTGGAGGGCCAACTGCGGCGGCTGCACCCCTGGCGCAAAGGGCCGTTTCACCTCTTTGGCCTGCACATCGACACCGAATGGCGCTCAGATTGGAAATGGGATCGCTTGAAGGAAGGGATTGCCCCGCTGGACGGCCGTCTCGTGTTAGACGTTGGCTGCGGCAATGGTTATCATTGCTGGCGCATGGCGGGCAGTGGGGCCAAATTGGTGCTGGGGTTGGACCCATACCTGCTGTATGTGGCCCAATATCAGGCCCTGCGGCACTTCATCGGGGAAACGGTGCCCGCCTATGTGCTGCCGCTGGGGATTGAGGCCTTGCCCGACAACCTGGCAGCTTTTGATACGGTTTTTTCGATGGGGGTGCTGTATCATCGCCGCTCGCCGCTGGACCATTTGCTAACGCTGCGGGAGGCGCTGCGTGCTGGCGGTGAGTTGGTTCTGGAAACGCTGGTCATCGAAGGGCAGGCAGATCAGGTGTTGGTGCCAGAGGGGCGCTATGCCCAAATGCGCAACGTCTGGTTTATTCCGTCTGTGCCCATGCTGCTGAGCTGGCTGCGCAAATGTGGCTTTGTGCAAGCAAAGCTGCTGGACGTGACGCCAACAACCACGCAGGAGCAGCGTTCAACAGAATGGATGACGTTTAATTCACTGCCAGATTTTTTGGACAAGGAAGATTCCAGCCGAACGGTGGAAGGGCACCCGGCTCCAAAACGGGCGATTGTGACGGCGATACGGCCGTAACCGTTACGAACTTTGCGGTTCGACTTCTTCCAAGATGGGCGTTTCGGCTTTGCGTTGCTGCTCCAGACGACGCAGGGCAAAAAAGCCAAGGATAAACGGCAGCCAGAAGGTAAACCCCCGGTAGGCCAGCGTAATGGTTGCTGCGCTCTCATCGGCAATGCCCAATGAGGTCATCACCAAGATGAGAATCCCTTCCACAAAGCCTAAGCCGCCAGGCGTGGGCGAAATGAGGAAGAACAAAATGCCGATGCTGTAGGTGCCCACCAGCACGCCCAAATTCATCTGCACGCCAAAAGCCAGGGCTACAAAGAAGAGGATAAGTAAATTAAGCAGTTCGTTGATGAGGGCAAAGCCAAACGGCCGTAACGCCGGGCCCCAGCCTGCATGACGAATCAAATAAATGGTGTGCGTTAACTCATTGGCCAGCGCTTCCGTTTGCGCAATGGTGAGCGGAACCGGCCGATTGAATCGGGTAGCGATGCGAGCGGTGAGATGGGTAAAGCGGTGCAAGATGGCGCTCAGCCAGTTTGGGGCCAACCAGGCCAGGGCCAAAACAGCTACCAGCAGAGTGGTAAAACCAATGAGAATAAAAGCCTCAGCAACTTCAAACCATTGTAGATCATGCACTAAAAACAGGTGCAGCATGCCAATAAGCAGTATCAGGGCAAAGGTACTGTACCACACGACCAGGTAAACCAGGTTGGCTACCAACACTGTGCCCACGCCTAAATTGCGTCGTCGTGCATCTTGAATGAAGGGCACGGCCCCGGATAAACCCCCGCTGGGAGCGGCCACGCTCATAAAGCGAGACACTAGAAAAATAGCGGACAGTTTCTTGCGCTCCGGCGGCAAGCGCAGCATTGCGTAAATACTGCTGTACAGTCGTCCCTGATTTTGCACAGCCAGCCCAAAAAGAAAGACAACAACCAACAACAAATACCAGACCCCGCTGCGCAAAACGGCGACAATGTCTACCAGCTGCCCCCGATTTAAGTAGACAAATCGGGCAAATAGGATAGCCAGCACAGTATATAAAATATGTCGCAGCGTGAGCTTTCGCTTCACAAACTCCCCCTGATCGGGTGACTATTTTTGTAGATGGTTAAACTTTTGCCGGAATTTAGCCACTTTGGGCGCTACGACCACGCGACAGTACCCCTGGCCAGGATTGTTGGCAAAATAATTCTGGTGATAATCCTCGGCCACATAAAATTGGTCGATGGGGGTCACTTCTGTAACGATGGGGGTGTCCCAAATGTTGGCGGCGTTTAATTCATTGATGAGGTTAACGGCCGTTTCCCGCTGTGCCTCATTATGATAGAAAATAGCCGAACGATACTGCGTGCCTACATCAGCCCCCTGTCGATTAAGGCTGGTGGGATCATGAATTGTAAAGAATACTGACAGCAGCTCCTCAAGTGAAATTTCATCCGGGTTGAACTTGATTTGAACCACCTCAGCATGGCCGGTTGTCTCGGCGCACACCTGCCGGTAGGTGGGGTTCGCCACATGCCCTCCGGCATACCCGGAGAGTACGTCGGTGACACCGCGCATCTCGTCAAAAACGGCTTCTAAACACCAAAAGCAGCCACCACCCAGGGTGATCGTTTCTTCGCGTTCATTGGCTTCTGTAGACATGTTTACCTTCCTTCCCTCATGATGATGGTGCTGATTATAGCCAATCTTACCACGTTGGTTGAGGCAATATGGACAAATTGCCCACTGTTCATTGTTTATGCATAAAAAAGCCTCCTGGCAAAGTTACCAGAAGGCTTGTGGTTTTGTTTAAAGGGTTGGCGCGACTGTTAATGAACGGCCGTAATCTCCTCAACAGGCGTGCCATTCACTGCTGCCAGTCGTTGTTCTTGCCGGGCCACGGCCGCACCCAAAAATGCGTCAAACAGCGGGTGCGGGCGATTGGGCCGGCTTTTAAATTCGGGGTGGAACTGGCTGCCCAGCATGAAGGGATGGTCTTTTAGCTCGGCGATTTCTACGAGACGGCCGTCTGGCGACAAACCACTAAACACCATCCCTGCCGCTTCCAGCTCATCCCGATAGCTGTTGTTAAACTCCCAGCGGTGCCGGTGCCGCTCTTGAACAAGATCGGCGTCATAAGCTGCCGCCGCCTTGCTGCCTGGCTTCAAGGCGCAAGGGTACGATCCCAGACGCATTGTGCCGCCCATATCTTCTAAAGCATGCTGATCCGGCATCAGGCTAATGACAGGATGTTCGGATTGGCTGTCAAACTCGGTGCTGTTGGGTTCATCACTTTGCAGCACATGGCGAGCGAACTCAATACACATTACCTGCATGCCCAGGCACAAGCCTAAATAAGGTATCTTGTTTTCGCGTGCCCAACGTGCTGCCAAAATTTTGCCTTCCACGCCACGCTCGCCAAAACCGCCGGGTACCACAATGCCATCCAAACCCTCGAACTGCTCCCAGCCATTACCTTTTTCCAAATCACCCGAATGTATCCAGGCTACCTCCACATCGCGGCTGTGGCTGATGCCCGCATGGTACAGCGCCTCGCGCACGCTCATGTAGGCATCGTGCAGCTCCACGTACTTGCCCACAATGCCAATGCGAATCTTGGTCTTGGAATTGCGAATTTTACGGATCATTTGCTGCCAATCGGTTAGGTCTGGCTTTTGCGCTTTTTTCAACTTCAGCCGCTCAATCACATAGTCGCCTAACCCAGTTTCTTCCAGCAGCAGGGGAATGTTGTACAAAATATCGCTGGTTGTTGCTGGAATCACCGCCCGTTTACGCACATCACAGAAGAGGGCAATTTTCTTAATATGTTCTTTGGGAATATGATGATCGGCCCGGGCAATGATGACATCGGGATGGATACCAATGCCGCGCAGCTCCCGGACGCTATGCTGCGTGGGTTTGGTTTTTAGCTCGCGGCTGGCACTAATGTAGGGGAGAAAGGTGACATGGACATACAGCGTATTTTTGCGGCCTGCGTCGGAGCGCATCTGGCGCAGCGCTTCCATAAAGGGCAAACTTTCAATATCACCGACGGTGCCGCCTACCTCTACCAGCACTACATCGGCCTGGCTTTGTTCAGCTACCAGCCGGATGTTCCGTTTGATTTCGTTGGTAATGTGGGGAATTACCTGAATGGTACCGCCAAGGTAATCGCCGCGCCGTTCGCGGGCAATCACTTCAGCGTAGACACGCCCTGTGGTTACGTTGGATGCCTGGCTGGCGTTGATGTCGATAAATCGTTCATAATGGCCCAGATCGAGGTCAGTTTCTGCGCCATCTTCGGTGACAAATACTTCGCCATGCTGGTAGGGGGACATCGTACCAGGGTCTACGTTAATATAGGGATCTAGCTTTTGCACGGCGACGGACAGCCCTCTGGCCTTAAGCAATCTGCCTAGGGCAGCGGCCGTAACCCCTTTGCCAACTGAGCTAACGACACCACCCGTGAAAAATATATATTTTGTCATTTTTCGACCTCTCTTAAAAAAATACAGTGATCAATTCAGGTGCCAAATATCATTTGGCATCTCAGCTTGTCATTCCTGCGAAGGCGGGAATCCATTTGTTTAATCAGGAGCATATATTCCTGGATGCCTGCGAAGGTAGGCATGACAATCGTGATTTTAAAGGTTTGCCAAGTCAACGATTTGGTAAAACAGTTTGATCAGTACCCAAAAAAAGAGGTGGGGCATGTCATCTTGGGTGACATGCCCCACCTAAATTTTACTTCCATTCGTCAGGCGAATGATGTTCGCCGCGAAGGTTGCCTTCGCTTTAACCTTTTTTGTCTCATATCATTAGAGAAGACGCTCCAAATCTTCGGCGGCGCGTCCCATATCCAGGAAAATGAGCCCCAGTTTAGCCTGAGCTCGGGCCAATACTGTCAGTACGGCATCTTCCCCAATTGCGCGTAAGACGATAATGCCATCCGTACCGCGAATATGGACCTGTTCCAAACGCCCACGTTGCAGTTCAGAAGCAATGCGGTCACCGAGGGATAGCATAGCAGCCGACATAGCCGAGATGCGATCCTCATCCACACCGGCTGGCAGCGACGATGCCATTATGAGGCCGTCCACACTAACAACGGCTGATGCTTCAATATCTGGCGTGCCTGCTTGTAAATCTTTCAAGCGGTCAACCATCATCTCTGTACGGGATCTCATCCAGACTCTCCTTACACGTTCTTATTTGGGGAACTCGTTCTTTTTTTGGCTATCAATGTACCGCAACTAGTTGTACAAACCTGTTTAATTACTCTGGTTTAACTTAATTTTATGTTAGCCAAAGAACGGCTGGATAATACCATATCGAAATTTTACTGTCAAACCTTATTGGGTGCGGTACTGGGCTAAAATCGAAGAGTTATGTTAATTGTTTTTGAGGAGTAGCAACGGCCGTATCACTCCTCAATTATCTGTAAAGCGGCCGTCTTTTTTACCTGCTCCCAGGCTGATTTGATCGCTTCAAACTCTTCTTTGGTTTCGGGGAACTCGCCGTAACGTACCTTCACGTAAGCACGGGTGATCAACTGCACTTCTTTTTTGTGGTCTGGCCACAGTTTGATTAGGGTTTTGAGATATTCATACGGCGTTTCAGCGGCATCACGCGGGTAGCCAACTTCGCTGCTAATCTGGATCATTTGCTGATAAATTTTGATGATGGAAACGGCCGTACGCCAGTTGCGCCAATCGCGTTGTTTTCTTTTGTCTTTTTCTCGTTGGGAACGAACAAAAGGAAGGCGATCGGTGACGTCTAGCAAGATTTTGCCAAAACGGCCGTTGCCCGGAGCAATTAAATTTTTACGATAGAACTGCACCAAAATGAGTAAAGCAATAAGCAGCACCACACCAATGATCACAAAGCGCCAATTAACGTTGCTGAACAAGCTGGAACCGCCTGGCTCTCGATTGAGCAGCCACTCGTTAAAGGCTTCCGTTAAGCCTTCCGTGGTGTTGGCTGGTGGCGCTTCAGACGTGGGTTCAAACAGCAGGGCAAACCCTTCTCGATAGAGGCGGACGAGAAACTGAATCGCAGCTTCAAAGCTGTCTAGGAAAGGAGCAATGAGATAACTGATGGTGAGGCCAATCGTCAGGCCACCCCAGCGGAGCGCTTGCCAGAGGGGGGAGAGCCAGCGCCCAAGAGAATCGCCTGATACGTTGCTGACGAAGACGGCCGCAGTACCGCCCAAAAATGTGGTGATTACGCTAAAAGAAATGACCACCCCCAACCAGCGAGGCGAAAGGGAAGAGAGGATGGCTCTTTGTGTTTTTTCGGTTGATTCAGCACGGGTGAGGGCAACGGCCGTTAAGCCAATCACAAAATAAAACAGCAAAAAAGGCAGTACCGACCAATCCAGCCGGAAAGAGGCCAGCAAAATGATGACCGGCGCGATATACAAACCACCCACCCGAAAGCGATACCCTACCCGCACCACATCAATGTCACGATTGAGCAGCACAAGTCCGCGCCACCAGCTCAGCGCCGTGAGCATCAGCAAAAAGAGGTCACGCAGCCACAGATTGTCGCCAGCGATGGCCAAATTACCCAAGCTTTGTCCAATCCAGCTGAAATCAAACAAACCGGCCGGATCATAATTAATATTGCGGACAGCCAAAAAGATGAGCAGCAGCCCAGCCCCCACTAAAATATTGCGTTGGTCACGTGCCGGCAGGTCAATGCGTGATAAAAATCGAGCCAGATAAAAGCCAGCCAGCATGAGCAGCAGCACACCCCAAAAGAGGCGCTGCCGTCCCCACCACTCATCGGTCCAGGGCAAGATAGCCAGGCTCAGCGGCGTGATGAGCGCGACTTCCATCAGCGCCCAACTGATAAACACCAGCTCACGCCGGGCGTAGGCCCAGGCCAAAATCAGGTTGCGATTGGGGCTGGATGGAGTGGTTGTGAGTGAGGTCATAGGGGGTTTGGCGTAATGCGTGAAACGTGACGCGTGATAGAAAAATCACGTTTCAGGCATCACGTTTCATTTATTGCTTCCACAGGACGCGTTTGCTCCAACGTGCGCCAGGCGTTTTTGATGTCTTGAAGCTCCTGCTCGGTTTCAGGCAGCTCGCCGTAGCGGATTTTAACATAGGCGGTGGTAATAAGCTGGGTTTCCTGGCGATTGTGGGGCCACACTTTGGTCAGCGTTTTTAGAAACTCGTACGGCGTTTCGGCTTCCAGGCGTGGATAGCCATTGGCATCGGCGGCACGAAGCATTTTGCGATAAATACGGCGGATGGACACGGCCGTTTGCCAATCACGCAGTAAGCCCAGCCGACCTAAAAGCCGTTGCAACAACCCTTCTTCTTCTAAATCATCGTCACCATCGCCGCGCACAAAGCTGCCGTGCTGGGCGGCCATTTTTGTACCACGATACAGGCGGCTCACCAGCAAGGCTACCAGCAAAATAAAGGCCACGGCCAACAGCACGATGATGATTTGTACATTGCGGCTTAGCTGAAAGCCTAGCCCTTCAATATCATCAAAAATGAACCTGGTTTCTAAAGGATTAGACCCGCCCTGGCTTTGCAGCTGTTCCAGCGGCACCCGTTGAGCGATAAAAAATTTGCCCAGAATTTTGCCCAGGTAGGCCCACTGTGCCTCAAACCAGGGGCCGATGGCTGTTAAAATGCGGTTCAGTAAGTTAGAAAATAAATCGACCAATTCCAGAAACGGCACCAGTAAGAAAATGAGAGTGATGAACGCCACTGCCCCGGTGAGGCGCAGGCCATTCCAGACGGGTGCCAACCAGCCCACCACGCTGTTTGCCGATTCGCCGCTGATGATGATTGCTAGCGTGCCGGCGGTGAGAATGGTGAGCAGACTGGCCAGGAGAACGGCCGTTAACCAGCGGGGGTTTAAGGCCAGGGCTTGCCCCCGTTGATCTTTTTCAATTTCTTCGGCGCGGATGAGGGCAACGGCCGTTAAGCCTGCCAAAAAGAAGAGCAAAATGTAGGGACTGCAATCCCAAAGCAGATTTGTGCTGGCTAGCCAAATGACCAGCGGGGCTAAAATCAGCCCACCAACGCGCAGTCGCAGTCCGGCGCGATTAATACCGTACTCACGTTTGGCCAACTGCAACCCTCTGGCCCAAACCAGCACAATGGTGCCAAACAGCAGCACATCCCGCAGCCAGACGCTGTTACCCTTCTCGTTAATAGCGGCCATAAGTTCGCCAACCCAGGCAAAGCTAAAAATTGGACTGCCCTCATGGAAAAAAGTGGGCAGCGTCACAATGATGATGAGGAACAGCATCAGAGCCATAACCGTTTGCTGATGCTGTGGCGGCAGCTGGATGGCGCTCATCAGCCGGGTCAGATTAAAGGCAAACAGCATTAAAATGAGCAGCCACAGCAGCACAATCCCCGGCGGCCAATACCGCGTCCAGCGCATGATGCCCAGTAAAAACGGTGTTAGCAAAGCCACATCCATTAATGCCCAGGACACATAAAGCAGCTCATGCTGCACATATCCCCAGGCCGTCAGGAAGGCTTCATAGCGGGGCGAAAGCGTGTCGCGATCAATAGTTAGGCGCATGGTTTAGCAGTTTGCAAGTGGCAGGTTGCTTGTAGCCGAGTTCATTAACAATTAACCATTTACAATTCACCATTAACCATTCCTCAGTTCGTATCATCCAATTCAAATTCCAGCCCTACTGGTTCTGGGGCAGGAATGCTGCCCAGCGCGGCTTCGGTGACGGTGCTGGGTTTGTGTTCTTTTTGGAAAGCAGGGGCGCTGGCCGGAATATGATAGGCCAAAATGTTCCCCAATCCTTTGGGCGGCGGCTCCTCGGCCAGGGAAATAAGCACCACGCGCCGCCCGGCTTCTTTGAGGCGAATTAGGGCGACCATGATCTCCTCGGTGACAACGGCCGTTACCAACACAATGGTGCTGGCCCAGGGCAGCGATGGGCTGGTGCGCAGCATCATGTTTTCGATGGAACCGGTGGCAAATTCGGTGACAGCAGCCAAGGCTTCCAAAACGTGGGCCAGCTGCTCTGGCGAACGACTGGGCCGTACCCGAATGGGCTGGTCGGAGTTGGGCACGGACCCATTGGCGTAAACACCGACACCCCAGCTTTGCTGTACGCCGTAGTTGGCAATCGACCCGGCCACGCTGACGCCGCGCTCTAACAGCTCAGGATCGAAGCCCATCCAATGCTTGGCAAAAGTAGCCACGTTGAGAAACACAGCAATCGTCATACCGGTGGATGGCTCATACACTTTGGTTTGGATGTTGCCGCGAACGGCCGTTGCCTTCCAATGCACATCCCGAAAACGGTCCCCTGGCTGATAATCCCGCACGCCCTGCGTTTTAATCGGATCCGTAAACAGGCTGCGCAGCACTTTCACATCGCCAAACGGTTCCTTGGCGGGCAGCCCCAGCTCTTCCAACGGATAGATTTGTGGGAAAATGATTAGCTGATCAATGTATTGATGATCGCGTTGAATGGTAAATAGAGTAAAAATATCGCCAGATTCATAGGTGACTGGTCCCAATTTGTAGTAGCCGCGCTTGGGGAAGCGCAGGGTGAAGGTGCGTTCGGTTTGTTCATGGCCAGACAGGGAGAAGGTGTTTTGCAGCGTGTATCGGCCTGTGATTTCGCTGGACATTTGGGAGATGGCGTGTTCGTTGTCGATGGCGATGGGGAGTTCATCCCGAAATTGCAGCCAGGTGAGCGGCAGCGATTTGTCATTGCTCACCGTCACCGTTAATTCGATGGGTTCGCCTGGAAAAACGCGGTTGCGATCAAAGCGGCGCTCATAAAAAACTCCAAGCAGCGATAAGTTTTTCCAGGTTGTGCTGACACCCACAATCAGCAGCAGCACCAACCCCAGGGCCAACATGGTTGGCTGGCGTCCCGCCACCAGCCCAATGATGAGAAACAGCACGGCCAGCGGCACCCAGGCATCGCTGAAAATCGAATTTTCCCGCTCGCGCAGCACTAAGCCACGCGCCTTGGCAATGTCGGCCATGTTTACCTGGCCAGTTAGCGCCGTGCGCATGACGTTTTGCCGTGCTTGTTTTTGGGCTTCCTGCTGGTTCTCGCGGACAACGAGATGAATTTCCCGGATATTTTCAGTCATTTGTTTTTTTGCCACAGAGGGCACAGAGATTTGAGAGAACGTTATTTGAATACAACCAATTCTCTTTTTGCTCTGTGCCCTCTGTGGTTAATATCTAACTCTCTACCGGAACAGGGACCGTATCAACCACTTCGCGGATGACGTCTTCTGGCTGGCGGCCGCGCAGGCGGGTTTGTGGATTGACCATCAGGCGGTGGGTGAGCACGTAAGGGGCCATTGTTTTGACATCGTCGGGGATGACAAAATCCCGGTCGCGGATAGCAGCCAGCGCTTGGCAGGTGCGGTAGAGGGCCATTGTGGCGCGCGGGCTGGCTCCCAGTTCAATATCGTCATGGGCGCGGGTGGCGCGGCACACGTTGACAATGTAGTTGCGCACGGATTCCTCCACGCGAATGGTGCGTACGATGTCCTGCATCCCTAAAATTTCTTCAGGATCGACCACTTTTTCCAGGGTTTCCAGCGGGTCTTGTCGCTCAAAGCGGAGCAGGATGTTGTTTTCTTCTTCGGCCGAAGGATAGCCAATGGCCACTTTCATGAGGAAGCGATCAAGTTGGGCTTCGGGCAGGGGAAAGGTGCCTTCCAACTCCACGGGGTTTTGGGTGGCCAGGACCAGGAACGGCCGTTCCAAGCGATGGGTGGCAATATCCACTGTCACCTGCCGCTCCTGCATCGCTTCCAGCAACGAGGATTGGGTACGCGGCGTAGCTCGGTTAATCTCATCTGCCAGCAAAATCTGAGCAAAAATGGGGCCAGGACGGAATTCAAATTCTTGCTTCTTTTGGTTGTAAAAATAGATGCCTGTCACGTCCGAAGGCAGCAGGTCGGGGGTGAACTGCACCCGACGAAAGGTACAGCCCAGCGAAGCAGCGATTGTTTTGGCCAGGGTGGTTTTGCCCGTGCCCGGTACATCCTCCAGCAGCAAATGGCCGCCGGTGAGCATGGCGATCAGAGCCAGATCAATAATCTCATCCTTGCCGACAATGACTTTTTGGATGTTTTCGCGGAGCTTCTTGGCAGTTTCTGCGATCATAAGTTTTCCTGTTGATTACTTCATATGGTTGTGAGGAATGAACATTTTCAAATGCGAGTAAACTGGCCAGAAACGCATCTGAGGCTGCATTTTCCTCAGGAAACAAAATATACTTGAGCCATGCATGATAACGATAGCGAAATGGTGTCTCTCAGCTAATACAAACTCATATCAAAACCGTATCAAAAATCTTAGTGGACCTGGGTGGAGAGAAAGTCCAGAATATCAATTTTCGTCAGGATGCCCTGCACTTTCTCATCCGTGGCGATGATGACGGCGCTGTGATTGCTGAAGATGCCCACGAGCGTTTCTAGCGGCGCACTGGGGCGCACCACTGGTACGTTGGTTTCGATGATGGCTTCAATGGTTTCATCGCGTGAATGTTTGGCGTGGTTGGTGAGCAGGATGTGGTTGAGTAGATCAATTTCTGAAACGACGCCGAGGAGACGGCCGTTTTCGGCCAAAACCGGCAACTGCGACACATTGTACTGTTTCATCAACGCCACCACATCCGTCATCAAATCGGTGGGTTTGGCGGTGATGATCTCATCGGCATGTTTGGCCGCCTGGATGTCTGCCGCACGGAAATCGACCCAGGTTTGTTCCAGGAAGCCATTTTCTCGCAGCCATTCATCGTCAAACACCTTGCTCAAATAGCGTGAGCCTGAGTCGGGCAAAATCACGACGACCACATCATCTTTGCCCAGCTTCTGGTCGTAAGCATACTTGATCGCTCCAGCTACGGCCGAACCGCAAGAGCCGCCGCAGAAGATGCCCTCTTCGCGTACCAGGCGACGGGTCATGAGGAAGCTTTCCTTGTCGTTCACCTGCACAATGTGGTCTACCACGCTTAAATCTGTTGTGCTGGGTAGAAAATCTTCGCCAATTCCTTCGACTTTATACCCTTCTGCCTTGACGGTGCGGCCGCTCCGATGCAGTTCGTACAAAATCGAGCCAACCGGATCGACGCCGATAATTTTGACGTGCGGGTTTTGGCTTTTGAGATACCGTCCCGTGCCGGTAATGGTGCCACCCGTGCCCATCCCCGCCACAAAATGGGTGATGCGCCCTTTGGTCTGCTGCCAAATCTCTGGCCCTGTGCTCTCCACATGGGCTTGCGGGTTCACCGGGTTGTGATACTGGTTGGCCAAAATTGCATTAGGTGTCTCTTCGACCAATTTATTGGCGACTGAGTAATAGCTGCGGGGATCGTCTGGCTCTACGGCCGTTGGTGTGACCACCACCCTGGCCCCAAACGCACGCAGCAGCAAAATCTTCTCCTGCGACATCTTGTCTGGCATCACGAAAATGCAGCGGTACCCTTTAATCGCGGCGGCAATGGCCAGCCCCACGCCGGTATTGCCCGAGGTTGATTCCACGATGGTGCCGCCTGGTTTTAAACGGCCGCTGCGCTCTGCATCTTCGATAATGGCTGGGCCAATTCGGTCCTTGACAGACCCACCCGGGTTAAAAAATTCCACTTTAGCCAGCATCGTGCACGGCAAATCGCTGACCACTGAGTTGAGCCGCACCAGCGGGGTGTTGCCAATGGTTTCTAAGATGGAGTTATAAACTTCCATTTCTTCTACTTGTTCCGTTAATAGTTGTTCCATACGGTTCACCTGTACTTGAATGGGTTGTGTGGGAAACGGCCGTTTGCCTTGTAGTTAAGCGCAAATTCACGTTCCGCGCCAAGTATACACGAACCCCCAACTTCAATGAAATGCGCTCCGTTTTAGGAAAAGCGTTGCTCTAAAATTAGCGATAGATAAACGATAATTTTTACAATGACGATCATTACTCGTGTTATTCAAAACAAATCGCGAAAAACAAAGGAGAATTCTAATGAGCAATAAAGAGTTGAGTATGGGATGGTTGCGAGACTATCCTGATTTTAGAGATTATACGATGAAAAAAGACGAAGTCGCACCAGAGAAACAGTTGATAGGGGAAACTGATTCCGTACAAGAAATGCTAAATAAGACAGGTGTGACAAAAGCCTCCCAAAGTGATTTGCCTGCTACCGTTGATTTACGCAAGTGGTGCTCCCCAATAGAGAACCAAGGGCCAATTGGGTCATGCACTGCACATGCCTGCGTTGGTCTGGTTGAGTATTTCGAGAACAGGGCATTTGGCAAACATATTGATGCATCAAGACTGTTTCTCTATAAAGCTACCCGAAAGCTACTTCATTGGACGGGCGATACCGGTGCTTACCTGCGGACGACTATGGCAGCATTGGCCATGTTTGGTGTACCACCTGAAAAATATTGGCCTTATACATTTGATGTAGTTGATTTTGACATTGAACCGGCCGCTTTTTGTTATGCCTTGGCCCAAAACTATAAAGCAGTTCAATATTACCGTCTGGACCCGCCAGGCATGACAGAGAAGAAGCTTCTCAATCAGATAAAAATCAATTTAGCCGCAAAGTTGCCATCTATGTTTGGCTTTACAGTATATCAATCAATTGCCCAGGCTAGGTCAACCGGGAAAATACCGTTTCCTAATGGTATAAATGATACGGTTGAAGGGGGACATGCCGTTGTTGCTGTAGGCTACGACGACGGTATAGAAATTAAAAATGCCTTACCGGGCAGCCCAAAAACAACAGGCGCTTTCTTGATCCGAAATTCTTGGGGAACTGGTTGGGGGAATAGCGGATATGGTTGGCTTCCTTACGATTACGTTTTGAACGGTTTGGCAGTTGATTGGTGGTCGTTACTGAAGAGCAACTGGATAAATACGGGTGAGTTTGGTCTTTAGATTATTCTGCGAGCTCAGTCAACCTTGCATGGCAACTGAGGCAAAATTAGATAGCGAGTGCAAATAAACTCAAGGTTTAGGTGACAATTACTCACAATGCCAAGAGCTTGTTGCACTCGTTTGTGTTTATGTCATCTCCGTTTATAATGGGAGCAGTTAGCTTGTCTGCGGTAAGCCTTTTGTAGTTCACCAGGAGTTTGACAATGAAAAAATCGCGTTGGTTTGCCTCTGTTTTGGCGCTGGTCTTGTTGATCCTCACCATTACCCTAGCGTCTGCCCTGACTTATCGCGTTACCTGGGGGGATACCCTCACCGGCATTGCCAGCCGGTTTGGTACCAGTATCTCCACCATTCTCCAGGCCAATCCCCAGATCAGTAACCCCAACCTCATCTACGTTGGTCAGGATTTGGAAATCCCTACGGGAGACGCAACGCCTACGCCTGCACCGCCCCCTGGAACCACCCCTACACCAACCACGCCACCTCCTACTGGCAGCCAAACCTATATTGTGCAGCCAGGTGACACCCTTTCCGCCATTGCTCGTCGCTTTAATACCACGGTAACGGCCGTTGCGCAGGCAAATGGCATTAGCAATATCAACTATATTTATGTGGGTCAGCGGTTAACCATTCCTGGCAGCGGTCCGGTACCTACGCCACCACCAAGTGATGGATTTGCCCTCGGTGCCCAAACGCTCAATATGGATAACAAAGCTCGGATGGAAGAAGCGGGCATGACCTGGATCAAATACCAATACAAGTGGCCAGCTGAGGATACGCTGGCAAATTTGGAGACGGTTATTGATGCAGCGCATGATGAAGGGTTTAAAATTTTGGTTACTGTCACAGGCGATTCGCCGTATCCAGATGCCAATGGCATTGATTTCCTGGCCTACATTGATTTTGTGAAGCAAGTGGCTGCCTTAGGGCCAGATGGCATGGAAATCTGGAACGAGATGAATATTGATTTTGAATGGCCTGCCGGGCAGATCAGCCCCAGTTCTTACGTGAACAACATGCTGGCTCCGGCGTATACGGCCGTAAAAGCCATCAACCCCAATATCATAGTAATTTCCGGGGCATTAGCCCCCACTGGTTTCGACAACACCACCAACGCCTGGTCAGATAGCCGTTACCTTACAGGCCTGCGCAATGCCGGAGCGGCTAACTATCTAGACTGTGTGGGTGTGCATTACAACGCAGGGGCCACATCTCCCAGCGCCACCTCTGGCCATCCTGCCGATCCGGGTGATCGGCATTACAGTTGGTATTATGTACCCACCCTAACCCTTTACCGCAACGCTTTTAGCGGCGCGCGCGAGCTGTGCCTTACCGAGTTTGGCTATTTAACGGCTGAAGGCTTTGATGGCCTGCCGCCTGGATTTAGCTGGGCTGCTGGTACTAGCCTGACCGAACACGCCACTTGGCTGGCCGAAGCGACCCAGATTGCCGCCAATAGCGGCTACATTCGTTTAGCAATTGTGTTTAATCTAGATTTCATCAAATACGAACCAGATGGAGATCCACAGGCTGGCTATGCCATTATTCGCCCGGATGGCAGCTGTCCCGCCTGTTCTCTGCTGGGTGACGTGATGAACTAAGTGGGAGATATGTGATGAAAGTCAGTACAATTTTAGCTACAAAAGGGAATAAACTAGTCACCATTGCCCCAGAACAACCGATTCATGAGGCTGTTGCGCTGCTAGATCAGTACAATATTGGTGCCCTCATTGTGCTTGATGAGGCTGGTACATTGGCAGGCATACTCTCTGAACGCGATATTGTGCGTCAGTTGAATAAGCAAGATAATTTGCTGCCCCAACCGGTAAAAAATGTAATGACCGCCAAAGTCATTACCTGCCTACCACAAGACGATTTGATGTCGGTTGCCAACGTTATGACTGAGCGTCGTTTTCGTCACATGCCAGTTATGGAAGAGGGTAAGCTGCTGGGGATGATTTCTATTGGAGACGTGTTGAAGGCGCAACGTGATAGTTATAAAGGTCAGATCGATACGCTGGAGACACAAATTTTAGCCACTGAATAAAAGCATTAAGGAGCGACAATATGTCTGATGTTGGAAGCGAGACGAACCCACTGCGTGTCGCTATTGTGGGAGCTGGCCCGGCTGGGTTTTATACGGCCGAACGTCTATTCAAAGAGAAAAACAGTCACATCACGGTTGATATGTATGACCGTCTGCCAACTCCCTTTGGGTTGGTGCGCAACGGGGTTGCCCCGGATCATCAAAAGATTAAGTCCGTTACGAAAGTATTTGACCGGCTGGCAAACAAACCGCAGTTTCGTTTTTTTGGCAACGTGGAGTTAGGCACGGATATCACTGTAGAGGATTTGCGCCAGCATTATCACCAAATTGTGTACACAACAGGGGCACAAACAGACCGCTCCCTGGATATTCCCGGCATTGACCTGAAGAACAGCCATCCAGCCACGGAGTTTGTGGCCTGGTACAATGGTCATCCAGATTTTCGTGATTACGAATTTGATTTGTCGCAAGAGAGTGTGGCGGTGATTGGTATCGGCAACGTGGCCGTAGATGTCGCCCGTATTTTGTGCCGCACGCGTGAAGAACTGATGGAAACGGACATTGCCGATTATGCTCTGGAGCAGTTGAGCCAAAGCAATGTCAAAGAAGTATATATGCTAGGTCGTCGTGGCCCGGCGCAGGCTGCCTTTACACCGCCAGAAGCAAAGGAATTGGGCGAACTTAAAGGGGCAGATACCATTGTGCTGCCGGAGGAGGCTGAACTGGATCCGCTCAGCCAGGCATCGTTGGCGGATGCTGACCGGGGCACAATGCGCAATATCGAAATTATTAAGGAGCTCTCTGAGCGGGAATTGACGGGCAAGCCGAAACAATTAACGATTCGCTTCCTGGTTTCACCGACTGAATTGATTGGGAACGATGCGGGCGAAGTTGTAGCCATGAAGCTGGTAAAGAATGAACTGTACCAGACGGAAAGCGGCACAATGCGGCCCCGCCCCACTGAAAATTTTGAGGAAATTCCTGTTGGGCTTGTCTTCCGTTCCATTGGCTACCGTGGGGTGCCGATTCCCGACGTGCCTTTCCACGAGCGGTGGGGCGTCATTTTGAATGAGAAGGGGCGTGTGTTGAATGCTGTCAGCAACGAACCTGTTTTGGGTGAGTACACAGCGGGCTGGATTAAACGTGGCCCCAGTGGGGTGATTGGCACAAATAAACCAGACGCGGCCGAAACGGCCGAATGTATGCTGGCTGATCTTGCCGCCGGAAAAGTTCTGTCACCCGCCCATCCCGAACTGGATGCCGCAACCAAGTTGGTGCAGGAAAAGAAGCCCAATTACGTCTCATACGAGGATTGGCTAAAGCTGAATGAACTGGAAACGGCCGCAGGCGAAGCGCAGGGTCGCCCCCGCATTAAGTTTACAAAAGTGGTGGATATGTTAGCCGCGTTGGGAAAGCAGTAGTTTTGGCGGACAACGCAAAAGATCAAGTTGTTATTTATAGTGATGGTGGCTCGGACCCCAATCCTGGGATTGGGGGCTGGGCTGCCATTTTGCGTTTTGGTGAGCATGAAAAAGTGCTGACCGGAAATGATCCTGAGGCTACCAACAACCGGATGGAGTTAACGGCTGCCATTCGTGCTTTGGAGGCTTTGAAACGGCCGTGTTCTATCAACTTCTACACCGATTCCGAATATCTGCGCAAAGGTATCACCAAATGGATTGATGAGTGGGCGGCCAAAGGGTGGAAAAAGAAAGGCAAGCCAATTCTCAATGTTGATTTATGGCAAACGTTATGGCCCTTGGTCAAAACGCATGAAATCGAATGGCATTGGGTGAAAGGGCACGCTGGGAATGAATACAACGAACGGGTCGATCAGCTGGCGCGAAAGGCTCGGCTGGAAATTACGCCTGATGATGTGATCGATCCCAACATGCCGCGCCTTTTTCTGCGCGCTTCCTGCAAAGGGAACCCAGGGCCGGGTGGTTGGGGCGTGGTTTTGGAAGAAGGCGACGACACGGAACAGGCCAGCGGTTCAGAACCGCAAACGACCAATAATCGCATGGAAATTACGGCCGTTATCGAGGGCTTGTTGCTGCTGTCGCCTGGCAGCGAGGTGCAGATTTTCACCACGTCAGATTATGTGTATCAGGGGATTACGCAGTGGTTTCGGAATTGGCGCAAGCGGAACTGGATGAAGAAGGGAGGCGAACAGCCCGTGGCCAATGCGGATCTGTGGCAAGCTTTAGATAAATTAGCGGGCAGTTACACAATTCGCTGGATCAATGCCAAAGGGCAGACATTGGCTGGTTTAGAAGAAGCTGGCAAATTGGCTGTCAATGCTATCCAGGTAGTTTAGGTCACCAGACTGCCTAATCAACAACATCTTCTCGGGTGGCGTCGCGCACAAAGCGGCAGGTAGCGTGTAAAAAGCCAAAGTTGCCCACCGGGGGCATCAACTCCATCACTTCAAGAATTTCAAAGATACGGCCGTCGAACATGACCTGTTCTCCAATTTCTGGACGCTTGTCAATATTGATGATTGCGCCAGGATGCTCACCACCGGCCACCACATAACTAACTTTGTAAAATACATCTTCATTCATTGCCCCACGCTCCTTAAATTATAGCTCCGCCAGATTTCGATGCCGCAGCTTAAAGGCAATGTCTATCGCCAAATTTCGCATAACAATAAAGCCAATATGGTTATTTTCATCACACAATTTATAAAATGCATCGCTTTCAATCAAATAAAGCTCGGCTCCCTCCCGGGTGGCCCGTACCGAGGCTGAACGATACCCCTGGTCGATCAGCGCCATCTCGCCAATGACCTGACCTTTTCCCAAAACAACGAGGCTGCGCGCATCGCTTAAGCCCTGGATGAACACTTCTACAGAACCCTTGGCGACAATGTACATTTCGTTTCCGGTGGTATTTTGAGTAATGATCATCTCGCCAGCAGGTAGACTCTTTTCCTGGCAAATTGCCGCAAGTTGTTCCAGCTCATCGGTTTGCAGATTGGCAAACAGCTGCACCCGTTTTAGCAAGTTAGAGATTGACATGAGTGCCTCCGAAAGGGGGGTGAATACGGCCGAAATATTGACATTTATTAAATCGTTGATAAACTATCGCACGACTGAGCCGAAGTGGCGAAATAGGCAGACGCGCTACGTTCAGGGCGTAGTGAGCATTACGCTCGTGTGGGTTCGACTCCCACCTTCGGCATCTGGTTGACAGCTCGAACAATGTTGTTCGGGCTGTTTTGTTTTTAGGGGGCGCTGTGGTGGATTGTGCAAGATCAGTAGGAAAAGAGAATGCCTGGTGCGTACGGCCGTTCCCTAAACCACTCACACTACAAAACCCATCACATACTTTATATGTCCCCATCTTTCACATTGTGGCAGATGTTATGCCTCCCGTCAACTATTCTATGCTCGTGGACCAACGATACGCTTAAAGCAATGAATAGCCCTGGGTTTTCAGGATCTTGGCGGGGAAAATGGCTGTCTGTAGTTTGAGAAAATCCGCACAAACTGTATAATTGCTTGTCATCTTGAATAGCAGTTTTGCTTTTCGTGGCTTGTGACAAAAATTTGTGGCAAATCACAACAAAAATTTTCACATTTTGCCAATAATTGAGGGTTTCAAATGATTTTTTTGATAGCTGTAGGTGTCATCCTGTTGCCTCTTTTGCTCGGTGGCTTAATTGCCTGGGGCAGTTCCCGTTTTGATAACGTGGTGGAAACAACCAAGGTAGAGGTTGAGAACATGGATCAGGGGTTCAACCCGGCGGTAACGTTTGGCCATGAAGTAACAGTAGATGGCTCCCCCGATGAAATGCTGAAGCAGGCACGGCTAGAAGCGGCTCGTAAAGCGGCTTCGCTGCCACGTGGGGCCAATGTGCGGATTGGCCGTAAGGGGCACTCTAATTTGCGTACCGCCAGTTCTGCGTTGGATGAAGATCCGATGACGGCCGTTCGCATTGCGATGCATCATGGTTGGGATGGTGCCCGAACGGGTGCTGTGGCCGCAGTGGCCACGCCCGCTGCCGCTGCACCTGCTGCAGCCCAGTCAGTTGCTATTGAACCGCCACAGTTCATCGAGATTACAGATGATATGCCACCTGATGCCTTGCGTAAGGCGCGTATTGCCAATTCAAAAGCCAAATCAGCTTTTAACAAGGCCCTCAAGGCGGCTGGTGTAGATCCCAGTACCGTCGAGATCGTAGATGGCAAGGTTGTTTTGCCAGGTGGGGCACCCGTTGTTGCCGCCGCGCCCGCACCTGCCGGGGCCGCTGCTGCGCAGTCGGTAAATATTGAACCGCCTCAGCTCACCGAAATTACCGATGATATGTCACCTGATGAGCTGCGTAAGGCACGCATTGCTAACTCTAAGGCGAAGTCGGCTTTTAACAAGGCCCTCAAGGCGGCTGGTGTGAATCCCAAAGAGGTGGAAATTGTGGATGGCAAAGTCGTCATTCCAGGCGGTGCCCCCGTGGTTGCTGCGGCACCTGCATCGGGCGTGGCTCAAGCTGCTGCACCAGCCCAGGCAGTGAATGTCGAACCCCCGGAACTCATCGAGATCACCGACGGCATGCCGCCCGATGAACTGCGTCGGGCGCGGATTGCCAACTCAAAAGCCAAGTCTGCCTTTAACAAGGCGCTCAAGGCGGCCGGAATTGACCCCAAGACCGTTGAGATTGTGGACGGCAAAGTTGTAATGTCTGGTGGTGAACCAGTTGTTGCCGCCGCACCCGCCGCTGCGGCCCAAGCGGCACCGGTAGCTGCGCCCGCTGCGGCCAGTCCAGCTGCTGCCGCAGCCAACATTCCCAAGCCGGATCTGGTCGAAATTACAGATGATATGTCCCCGGATGACAAGCGTGCCGCTCGTATTGCCAATTCCAAGGCAAAATCGGCCTATAATAAGGCGCTTAAAGCCGCAGGGATTGATCCCAAGAGTGTGAAGTAAACGTTTGCAGGTTTGTCTGACTGAATAAAATGATAGGAACGGCCGTTTCGCCAGAAGCGGCCGTTTTTTATTTCAATGTTTTCATGTTGAGCAGTCGCAGTTTTTCCCCAACAGAAATGGCAATATTACGCATCACCCGCAGGCCAATGCGCGGGTGGCGATTGATGAGATTTTCAAAATCCTGGTATTTGAGAGCAATTAACTGAACATCGGTGGCGGCAACGGCCGTTGCCGTATACGGTTGGTGACTCACCAGGGCAATTTCTCCTAAAAAGTCTCCAGCTTCCACTTTGCCTACTGAATGGGATCCATCCGGTGCCAAAATGTCCATCTGGCCCTCCATCACCATATAAAACACGTCGCCCGTCATCCCCGCTTGGAGCACGGTGTCCCCCGCCGATTTATGGACGACTGTGCACAGCCCGGCAATTTTGCTCAATTCACCTTCTTGCAGCCCTTCAAAAATGGCCATGTGGCGTGTCGTTTCATTCACAGAAATGCCGAGTCGTTTTTCTTCAAAACCAGCTCGCACCAGCTCAAAGATTTCCTGGCTGGCCGGAGTTAGTTGAGCCTCGTCAATGTTGAGTGGTACGTAGAGCTTGGCCATTTTCAGTGTATCTAGCCGTTCCACTTCATGAAAAACGAACGAGGGGCAGTAAGCCACTGGCACAAATCCTAGATTGCTTAGCGTGCGTTGGATGTCTGGCCAGTAGGCGGTGATGGTAATTTCAAGGTACGCTGCTTTGTAAATTTCTTTGGCCCAGGCATCAAGTTCTTTCAGCAAAAAACCAGCTACATCGTCGCGCAAATCAATCAGCTCCAGCACTTTAATGCTGTGGCCAATAGGGTCCAGGGTAAAACCGATAGCCCCCACAATGCGTTCGTCTTCACGCGCGACCAGGTAGCGAACATTGCGCGATTCCAATAAGAAGAGGCCGTAGCTAAGCTGTAAGTTGCCAAAGACGTGCCGCCGGGAAAGCCGACCCCGCTCAATGCGCAGCAGAGACGGCAGCCCGGATTCTGTTAGCTCTTCCACTTGAAAACCGGTGCCAATTGGGTAGCCATCCACATCATCAACGGCAATAAGATCGCTGTGGAAGCCCATGTTTTGCAGCGCCAACTGGCCCAGCAAAAATGCCTCGGGAATGACGCGCGGGTTGTTACAGCGCAGTTCTCGCGCCGGACCAAACGGTTTGGCCATCATGACGAGACTTTCCCGGTTATCGAGCAATACCTTTTGGGGCAAAAAGCCAATGGGCTTCAGATCAAACTTTTCGGAGATGCGTTGGGCATAAGGGTGGGCGGTGCGGCATTCTGTGAGGCCAAAATGGAGTCGCCGGTTGGCAAAGGCCAGGCGCGCTTCCATGAGGGCGCTGCCCACCCCTTGCCCTCTGTAATTGGGATCAACGGCTAAACGGCCGAATTCACCGCACAAATCCGCGTAGGCGCCGACCTCAAAATAGACAGAGGCCGTGCCCACCACTTTGCCTTTTAGCTCCGCCAGCAAAAAAAGATAGCTATCCTGGTAAATGCTGCGTTTGAGCCATTCATCATTGTAGAATTCTTTGTAGGGATATTCTTCGCCGTAACTGCGGTAAAATAAATCACGCACGGCCGGTAAGTCGGCTTCCGTTACGGGGCGGACGTTGATGTTTGCGTCCATACACCAAACTCCTTTTAGGGCGCATTGTAAAGATCGTGCTCATAATAACGTATTTTGGCCATAATGGGATAATTTTTGGCAAGTTGGGGACATTCATCCCGAATTTGTGTGCTTATTTGCGCCAATTCTCGAGTGTGTTTACGCAACTATAATGCCGTTGTGCTAGATTTAATCCCTGTTTTGCCTGCCAATTGCCCATTCGCAGGATAAAGGCCTTGCGTTTTAATAGACAAACGGGCTTAAAGCAGCCTTCTGAATTCGTCACTCCCATTGATTCGGAACGGCCGCTAAATATGTTACAATCATTGATTGGCTTCTGCGAAGTTGAATAAGTGCGGAGAAGCGGGAATAGAGAGGAAAACTCAAAGAGTTATTGTATGGCACGTGGATTAGTAGACGTTCGCATTCTGCAAAGAGAATATCTGTTGGCTATTTCCCGGGCCATTACGGCCGAGCTGGATTTGCAGGACGTTTTGCGTATTATTCTGCGTGCCGCTGTGGAGTTAGTGGCGGGCAAGGCAGGGATGATTGCTTTGCATCACCCAGAACTGGACAGCGTGCGGGTTGCGGCCGTTTATGGCATTCCAGCACCCATGGTGGACCATTTTGCCCCGCTGCTGCGCGATATTCCTCCATTGGATACTACTGAACAAGAGGCTGAGTTAACGCGCCGTTTGCAAACCATTGCCCAACGCTCGAATTTGGGGTTTACGCAAATGGTTCGCCTGCCAATGGTGAGCGGTGGCGAAACAATTGGTCTGATTTATGTTTTTCTCTCTGGGACGCCGTATCATTTGCCCAATGATGCAGTTTCGTTGCTGAGGAGCTTTGCCGAGCAGGCTGCGATTGCCGTGAAAAATGCCCGTTTGTACGAGCAGGTTAACAAAGAAAAGCAGCGTCTTGACGCGATTATTCAACAAAATGCGGACGGCGTGATGATTTTAGACCAATCCTTGCGCATAACGGACTTTAACAAGGCGTTGAGCCGCATGGTTGGCAGACCGCCGGATGAGGTCATTGGGCAGCACCATGAAGATGTCTTCAAATGGCTGTCGTTAAAGACGGATATGGATTTGCATCAGGCATTGGCCAATGGCTGGCCGTTACCGGGTGCGGCACATCTGTATGTGGAAGGCGACATGCAACGGCCGTTAAACGAACAAGACGAAACCGCCGACGGTCAGCGCATCAATTTGGGTATTACGTACGCGCCACTGATGGATGCAGACGGCCGTATGACTGACATCATTGCCAACGTACGCGATCTGACCCGTTACCGCGAAGAAGAAGCGCTGCAAAAGACATTCATCTCCGTGGTAAGCCATGAGCTGAAAACGCCCGTTTCTATCATTAAAGGGTATGCGGGCACGCTAAGGCGGCAGGATGCCAACTGGTCGCCGGAAATCATACAAGATTCTCTGGCCGTCATTGAAGAAGAAGCGGATAATCTAACAGATTTGATTGACAGCTTGCTGGAGGTGTCTCGTTTGCAGGCCGGCACGTTTAATCTAGAAGTGAGCGAGGACGTACAGCTCAATCGCGTCGTAGAAAACACGGCACGTAAATTTCGTAATCAAACAGACAAGCATCAAATCCAGGTGCAGTTTGCTGAGGATTTTCCCCCTATTTGGGGTGATGAGCGGCGGCTGGGGCAGGTGATGAATAACCTGATTAGCAACGCGATTAAATATTCGCCTGACGGTGGTGATATTCTTATTCGCGGGGAAATTCATCCGCAGCATGTGACCGTTGCGGTACGGGATAGTGGCATTGGCATTCCGGATCATGAGCAGCATCGTATTTTCCAAAAATTTTCGCGGCTAGACAATGCCCTAAGCCGCAAAACAGAAGGCACTGGCCTGGGTTTGTTCCTCTGCAAAGCAATTATTGAGGCGCATAACGGCCGTATCTGGTTTCACAAAAATCCTGAGGGTCACGGTACCACCTTCACCTTTTCCTTACCAAGAAATTAAATCAGTGGCTGGTGGTTGGCGGCTAGTTTTATTTACTAGCCACCAACAATAAACCATTGGCCGCTTTTAAGGAGCAATTATGCACACACAACTTACGTGCCCGCAATGTGGCACGCCCTATTCGGCCGAGGTGCACCAGGTCGTTGATTCCAAACATACCCCCCAGCTCAAGCAGCAGTTGTTGAATGGCCAGCTCAACGTCGCCGTTTGCCCCAACTGCGGCGCGGGCGGCCAAATGGCCACTATTTTACTGTTCCACGATGCTGACCATGAAATGTTTATGGTGCATGTGCCTCAAGAACTGAATCTGAATACCATGCAGCGTGAGCAGATGATTGGCCAGCTGACCAAGCAGGTGATGGAGGACATGCCGCCTGAAGAGCGCCGCGCCTACATGTTCCAGCCCCAAATTATGCTGAACTGGCAAACTTTTATGGAAAAAGTGCTGGAAACCGAGGGTATCACGCCCGAAATGATTGCCCGGCAAAAGAAACAGTCTGAACTGCTGCAAACGCTCATCCGGGCAGATAAAGACGTGCAGGACGTGCTGCTGGCTGAACGCGCAGATGAAATTGATGAAACCTTTTTTGCCATGCTGCAACAGTTTGTCGATATGGCGTCCCAAATGCAGGACAACCAGCAAATGGTCAAGATCACTAACTTACGGGCACGCTTGATGACGGAAACGCCGGCTGGTCAGCGTATGGAGCAGCAGCAAATGGCCCTGCACAAGCTGAGCCGTGAAGCCAAACAGCAAGGTGGCCTGTCACCAGCTATGTTGGTGGCCCACATCATCGCCAACCAGGAGCAGCCGCATGTGGTTGATGCCCTGGTGATGGCGGGCCAAGGTGCCTTGCAGTATGAATTTTTTAACCTGTTCACGGCCGAAATCGAGAAGCTGGAGCAGGCAGGTGACAAAGCCGCTGTGGCGCGTCTGACGGCCTTACGCGCTGATTTGCTGAAGCTTTATGAGGGGATGCAAGAGCAGTCTAAAAACATGATGCAGGCGGCAATGGATACGCTCAACGTCATTTTAGAAGCGCCAGACAAGAACCAGGCGCTGGCAGAAAATGCGCAAAAGATTGATGAAGCATTTATGGCTGTGCTGACCGCTAGAATGAACGAGGCGGAGCAAAAGAACGACATACCCCAGTTCCAGGCATTGAACGAGATTCACAGCCTGATTTACGCGCAGATGGAGCGCACGCTGCCGCCGCACGTGCAGTTACTGAACGAGCTGGTACGCTCTGAATCGCCTGAAGAGCAGGTACAGCTGCTGGATGAAAATGCGCAGTTTGTCTCGGACGATTTGATACAGTTGATTGACCAGGTGATGGAGCAGGCGGGTGATCAGGGGCAGGATGATTTGAACGGCCGTCTGCAATCCGTAAAAACGCTCATCCAGGCGAGGCTGTGATCGGTATTCAGTAATCGGTGGTCGGTAATCAGTTGATTCCTGACCACCGTTTTTGGGGGACAGGATGTTCAAAAAGCTTTTGCTCTGGGTTCGCCAGCAAAAAAAGCGTCTATTTGGCATTTTGATTTTGTTATTCATCTTCTTCCTTTGCTTCCCATTTCCTATTTCCAATAACGAGTTGACTCGCACTAAGTGGTGTGCTGGCTATCCTTTTCATAAATGGTGGTTCGCGGAGGATGGCTCATTTGAGCAATCAATCCTTCTCATAGGAGATTTCGATGCTGTTAGGTATTCAGACAGAGGGGTTTGGATCAATTCTGGCAAATCGGTTCATGTAGATATTAAAGAAGGCGATTTTAAGGGCGCGAGTGCAGATTTTGTAGCTAGGCCTCTAGGATTGGGGACATTCTTGTGGTCTTACGGTTCTTTTTCATTGGATGAAGATAACGAAAGTGTCATATTGGCGTATCCTTGTGCCGTGAATTAAATTTTTTGAGTAAATAATTGTCATTCCCATTGAGATAAACGGCCGTATTCTGCCAAAATTGTGCTAGAATACGGCCGTTATTTTTTGGGAGCAAAATTGATGCATATTGATGTGGCGTGGTTAGAACAAGTTGATTATCTGGTGGCCTGGGAACAACAAAAAGCGCTGGTGGCAGAGCGCATAGTTGCCCCGGATTTGACGAACAAGCTGCTGCTGTTGGAGCATCCGCCAACGTACACTTTAGGGCGAAACGGCCGTTTAGAAAACCTCCTCCTCACTGAAGACGAACTGAATGAGCGCGGCATTGCCTTTTACCAGGTGGACCGGGGCGGCGACATCACCTATCATGGCCCAGGCCAATTGGTAGGCTACCCTATCCTCTCGTTAAAACGGGTGTATGACCAGCCTGGCCTGGGAATGGTGCAGCGCTACGTGAACGATTTAGAAGAAGTGCTCATTCAAGCATTGGCCCCATTTGGCATCGCGGCCCAACGTTTTGCTGGCCATCGTGGCGTTTGGGTAGAAACGGCCGTTGGGCTAAACAAGATTGCCGCCATTGGTGTGCGCATCCAAAGAGGGGGCATCACCAGCCACGGTTTTGCCCTCAACGTCAATCCTAATCTCACGTATTTTAATAATATCATCCCTTGCGGTATTCAAGATCACGGCGTGGTGAGTATGGCCCAACTTTTGCAGGAGCCAATCACTGTCGCTGACGTTCTGCCCCACATTATTACCGCTTTTTCCACTATTTTTCAGGTTCAAATCCACGAAGGTGAAACATGGCTCGCATACCGTTAGATTCAATTAAAGAGACATCTAAGCCGCAAAGACGGCCGTCCTGGATCAAAGTCCGCAATATTCACGACGTCAACGACAACTATCGCAGCCTCAAGGGGCTGATGCGCCGCAAGGAGCTGCACACCGTTTGCGAAGAAGCGCGCTGTCCCAACATCGGCGAATGCTGGGGATCGGGCACTGCTACCTTCCTGATTATGGGCGATATTTGCACCCGCAGCTGCCATTTTTGTGACGTGAAAACGGGACGGCCGTTACCCATGGATTGGGCCGAGCCGGAACGCGTTGCCCAGGCTGTGCGTGCCATGAATCTAAAGCACGTTGTCATTACCTCTGTCAACCGAGACGAACGGGAAGACGGCGGTGCACCCATCTTTGCCGCCTGCATCAACCGCATCCGTGAGGTGCAGCTTGGCTGCTCTATCGAGGTGCTGATCCCCGACTTCAAGGGCAGCCGTGACGCCCTGCAAACTGTCATGGATGCCCGCCCGGAAATCCTCAACCACAACGTGGAAACCGTCGAACGCCTCTTCCGCACCATCCAGCCGCAGGACAAATACGAATGGGCCAAGGCTACCCTTAGCAATGCCAAGCAAATGGCGCCCGACTTGCTCACCAAGAGCGGCATCATGGTGGGTCTGGGTGAAACCTGGGACGAACTGTTGGCTACTCTACAAGATTTACGCAGCTGGGGCGTCGATATTTTGACCATCGGTCAATATTTGCAGCCCACCCGCAAGCATTGGCCTATTGACCGCTACTACACGCCAGAAGAGTTTGCCCAGCTCAAGCAAATTGGGACCGAGATGGGCTTCCGCTGGGTAGAAAGTGGTCCTTTGGTGCGCAGCAGCTACCGTGCGGACAAGCAGGTTGAAGTTTTGCTTGGCACTCAGGAATAAATCTTTCGTTGATCATTGCAGTTGAGGATGCTCCGTCTTCAATGGATAGGTCGATGAGGTAAACGGCCGTACCTCACCCCTCCCACATCTCCAATATTAAATACCAGAACGAATCCAAGTTGTTAGGGTTATCTGCTTGGGATACCATTAACCACGAATCGACACTTGAAACTATAGCAAGGAAATCATATGGCCCGAACAAAGATTGTCGCTACCATTGGCCCCGCTTCTAACAGCCCCGAAACCATTCGCCGCATGATTGCCGCTGGCATGCGTGTGGCTCGTGTCAACTTTTCCCACGGTAACCATGAACAGCACACCAAAACTGTCAAAATGCTCCGTGAAGTCGCCGAGAGCGAAAATAAGGTTCTGGGCATCCTTGGTGACTTGCAAGGCCCTAAAATTCGCCTGGGGCATGTAAAAACAGGCGGTATCCAGCTCTCGTTGGGTGAAGAAGTTGTCCTGACTCCCCACCGTGGGCAGCCCGCCATGATCCATCTTCCGCATCCAGACCTTATTGAGGTGATTGAGCCAGGCGCGCGCCTGGTCATTGGCGATGGCGAAGTGGAATTCACTGTGGCCGAAAAAATGGGTGATGCGCTGCGCTGCATGACTACTGTGGCTGGCTTGTTGGAATCACGTAAAGGCGTCAATGCTCCCGGCACCGATTTGCCAATCTCTAGCATTACCGACAAAGATAAGGAAGATTTAAAGCTGGTGTGTCAGTTAGAGCTAGATTTTGTGGCTCTCTCGTTTGTGCGAACGGCCGCGGACATCGAAGAGCTGCGCGAGTTGATGAAAGCGGAAGGGGCAGACATTCCTATCATCGCCAAAATTGAAAAAAGTGAAGCCATTGAGCACCTGGAAGAAATCCGAGATGCAGCCGACGGCATGATGGTGGCTCGCGGTGACCTGGGGATTGAAGTGCAGCCGCAAGAGGTGCCCCTGTTGCAAAAGCGCATCATCAGCACGTGCAACGCCGTGGGCAAGCCAGTCATCACGGCCACCCAGATGCTGCAATCCATGGTGGAACATCCTCGGCCAACGCGTGCAGAAGCTAGCGATGTGGCCAACGCCATTTTGGATGGCACCGACGCTGTGATGCTTTCCGGCGAAACGGCCTCTGGTCATTTTCCTGTGGAATCAGTGTTGATGATGAAGCAAATTAGCGAGATTATCGAAGGTGCCTTCCCGTACACAGAGTGGCGCAATCGGCGGCAGGCCGAATCTGCTGAATCGCATACCGTTACCCAAGCGATTAGTGCTGCTTGTTGTGATGTAGCCGAGCAAATAGGCGCACGGGCCATTGTAAGCACGACCATGTCTGGGTACACAGCCACCCAGATTGCTCGCCACCGGCCACCGACCCCGGTGATGGCGGTTTCGCCCCTGGAACGGACACGGCGTAAGCTCTCTTTGGTTTGGGGCGTGGAGTGCGTGCTGGTGCCAGATTTTTCCAATACCGATGAGATGCTGGAAAAAACGGCCGCAGCCATGCAGCGTTTTAAATTAAACCCCGGCGACAAACTCGTCATTACCGCTGGCGTTCCGTTTGGCCAGCAGGGCCAAACCAATCTCATTCAAGTTCATGAAATAACCTAATCACAAGTTTGTAATGCCCTTGTGAAAATAATTTAGGCGAATTACAATACAATTCCATTACCACTCCATTCGTTCACAGCAGTTGCAGATTTCACGGAGAATGACAAATGAGCACAGCAGGACCAAGTCCACAGCGGCTTGACTGGGAGCCCCCAGCAATAAAAGGAATAGAAGATACTGGGTTGTCACAGGGCTTTTTGCAGGATTTAGCCCTAAAAATCATGTATTTTCGTGGTCAGTTAACCGGGCATGATATCGCCGAATATATGCATTTACCGTTTGCTACCGTTGTGAGTACCATCATGGAATTTCTCAAGCGGGAACAGATGTGTGAGGTCAAAGGTTCGGGTGGATTAGGTGCTGCCACCTATCAATATTCCATCACGAATAAAGGTGCCGAACGTGCCCGCGAGCAGTTAGAGCGCACGACCTATGTAGGGGCGGCACCTGTGCCGTGGGATAATTACGTTGCGGCTATCAAAGCCCAAGGCGGCAATCGGTTAAAAGTGAGTCCCAAGATGATGCAGCAGTCGCTGTCTCATCTGGTTTTGGAAGAGACTGTTTTTGGCAAGATTGGTCCAGCCGCCAACTCTGGGAAGTCGATCTTTCTTTATGGGCCGCCCGGAAATGGTAAAACGACCATTGCGGAAAGTATCGGCCGTATGATTTTGACCAGCGACATGTACATTCCCTACGCCGTGGAGGTTGATGGCCAGATTATCAAGGTGTTTGATGAGATCAACCATGTGGCCGTGCCGGACATTGAGCGTAAGATGTCTACCGGGCAGTTGGGGCCACGCCGGGGGGATGCGCGCTGGATACGCATTAAGCGGCCGGTGATTATGGTGGGTGGTGAGTTGACGCTGGATGGACTGGAACTCATTTACGATCCCAGCAACAAATATTATGAAGCCCCCTTCCAAATGAAGGCCAATGGTGGCATGTTCCTCATTGATGACTTTGGTCGCCAACAGGTGCGTCCCCGTGATTTGCTGAACCGCTGGATTGTGCCCATGGAAAAGCAAATCGACTTTTTGGCCCTGCATACGGGGCGGAAAGTGGAGGTGCCGTTTGAGGTGCTGATCGTTTTCTCCACCAACCTACCACCGCGCGATCTGGTTGATGAGGCATTTTTGCGCCGCATTCGGCACAAAATTGAGGTAACCTCGCCTTCGTTTGATGGCTACCGCGAAATCTTTAAGCGGGTGTGTGAGCGGCGGCGTGTGGAGTATGATGAACAGGGTGTCCGCTACCTGCTGCAAGAATATTACATCAAGCGCAACCAAAAGCTGCGGGCCAATCATCCACGCGATATTTTGGATCAGCTGATGGATATTGCGGATTATTTGGGCGTCAAGCCACAGCTAACCAAGGAGCTTCTTGACAAAGCGGCTGATTCTTACTTTGTTGAGCTTTAGCTAATGATGGATTGGTCTTCTGCGTTACGGCCGTTAATTATCGGTCATCGGGGGGCCAGTGTAGAAGCACCGGAAAACACACTGGCTGCGTTTGCCCTGGCGCAGGCGCAGGGTGCCGATGGCATTGAGTTTGATGTGCAGCTTTCGGCAGACGGTTGGCCGGTGGTGATCCATGATAGTAAGCTGGAGCGGACAACCAACGGGCAGGGTCAGGTGCAGCAGTTGACATTGGCCCAACTGCAAGCGCTGGACGCCGGTGAAGGGCAGTCGATCCCTACGCTCGACGAGGTTTTTGAAACGTTTGGCCCCAACTTTTTATACAATGTAGAACTAAAAACGGCCGCTTTGCGAGACAATGGTCTGGCAGCGGCCGTGGCCGACCGCATCGAGTCGCATAACGTGGCGCAGCAAACGGTTGTCTCTTCCTTTAATCCGCTGGCCGTGCGCTATGCTCGCCGCCATCTCACCCAATCTACCTGGGTGGCCCACCTTAGTTACAAATCTGGTTTCAAATTCAAACATTCGCTCATTCCCGTTCAGGCGGTGCATCCCTACCGTAAAATGGTGGATGCCAGTTACATGGCCTGGGCCAGAAAAAATGGCTGGCGTGTAAACGTGTGGACGGTGGATGACCTGGTGGAAGCACAGCGCCTGGCCGATTTGGGCGTCCACGGCATCATTACTAACAAGCCGAAATTGATTCGGGAGGCGCTGTTTGGCCATGAAAATTAAGGTGATTTTGAATCCGTACGCCAATCGCTGGCGGGCTGGCTCCCGTGTGGACGAGGTGCGAGCCGCGTTTGCTGCTGCGGGTATCACCTGTGATATTACCCAGACAGAAAAACCACGCGAGGCAATTGCTTTGGCGGAAACGGCCGTTGCTGATGGTTACGATGCCGTAGTTGCCGCCGGCGGCGACGGCACGCTCAGCGAAGTGGCCAACGGCCTGCTGCGGGCTGCTGGCGAGGGGCCAACGGTGCCATTTGGCATTTTGCCCATCGGCACCGCCAATGATTTTAGCGACATGGTGGGTCTGCCCCGCGACCTGAACCAGGCGGTGCAGATAATCGCTCGTGGCCAGACGCGCCAGATTGACGCCGGGCGCATCAATGACCATTTTTTCATCAACAACTGCGCCGTGGCTATGGAGCCGATGATTACCCTGGAAAATATTCATATGAAGCGGCTGTCTGGCGAGCTGCGCTACGTGGTGGCCCTGCTAAAGGGTCTCATTAAGCTGAAGGCGTGGCATATGCAGGTGCGTTGGGATGACGGCGGGCATGATGGCCCAGTTTATTTGCTTTCGGTGTGCAACGGGCCGCGCACGGGCGGTTTTTATATGGCCCCAGATGCGGCCGTTGATGATGGGCTGTTCGATTTTGTTTTTGCGCCGGAGGTGCCTAAGCTGACGGTGCTGGCCATTTTGGTACGGTTGTTTCGCAAGACGCACATTTTCCATCCACGGGTGGTATACGGCCGTACCACCCACATTTCCATCACCAGCCAACCCGGCACGCCCATCCACGCCGATGGCGAAATCATCGCCGAAGCGGCCACGCAAATTGAGTATCAGATTCTCCCCGGCAAACTAACCTTGCTGCAAAGCTAGCGCTTCCTCTCATCTCTTAATGTCCTGGTTGCAGTTTAGTTTGCCCTATTCGTTAAATACCGGATAAATCAAGGACCCAATACGAAAGGCAATCTTTAGCAGATCGTTATCATTAATAACCTGATTTTGGGTGGTTGTTTCCTCTGTAAATAAAGATATCAAGGTGTTCGGATTATATGTGATCAAATGCTTGCCACCACCTAATCCTTCAACACTTTGAACAGGATTTGAAATGAGGCTTTGGTCTGGGAAGTTTAAATTTCCAGCCGGGTCTGCCAAACCCATAGCAGCTAAAACAAATACGCCAGCGTCATTAGAAGTTGGTTCCATTTCAGGCACAATGATGCTGGTTTGGTCATCGGGATCCGTGCACATTCCTGATTGTTCTGAGCTATTATCTGGCTCATTTGAGTTGGAAGTTTGACTGTCATTACTTGATTTTGAATCCCCTGTACCTGTTTGCGAGTTTCCTGTGTCTGTTTGCGTACCGTCTGTTGTAGGGGAGCTGTCTGTATTGTCCTCCCTATTACTTGCTGAGGCCCCACATACAACCATTCCTACATATTTTCCTGTTTGAAAACCTAAAAAGCCACCGGAACTTGCTCCTCCTGCTGCTCCGGCAACAGTGCCTGGACCCGGCGCTGCCATAGACCCCGCAACACCACCCGCAATACCAAGCACAGCTGCTCCCATCCAACCCCCGGCGACTGCCCATCCCTGGACACAGTGTTCTCCATTCTCACTAATCATGCTGTTTGGAAGGAGTGGCAGTTGCCCTCCCATAAAACGCACGCTTGCGCCAAAATCTTTACTGCCCAATGAATTGGTAGATAAGTTGTTGTTAAACAGACCTAAACCGGAGAAGGCACCGTCAAAAAGCTGGTTTCGAAACGTATCATCAAAAGCAGATAATATGATTTTTTGGATGGGAAGCAGACTGCCGTTTGCCAAATTTGAGGGAAAGATAACTTCAAAATCCGCAAAGTAAATACCGAAAGATGGTTTGTTTAGCTTCGTTAGCTCACCTGTCATCAAATCAACGGTATCAATTGCCTGTAAATAGGTTTGTGATTTCATTTTATTTGCCAAACCCATGGCAGTTAGCAAGATTCCGTCTATACCATAAGGTCCGTGCCTTTCTATGAAGCGCAAAATGAGTGGCAAGAATATGTCTACTGTCCATTGGGGAGCTACATACATTTGATGAAGAATCATGCCAGTTGCCTGGGCGTGCCGAATGGGACGAGCATTTTCCCAACATTCCTGAAGTCCTTTGAGTAGATTGACTGGTCTCTTGGCATATACTGTTAACTTGGTCATTTGATAAATACTCCTTATGTAAATAAAAAATCAGAAAACTTCACCTTCAGCCAGCGCCTTGAGATTGGCTAACTGCCAGTTGGTCTCCATGCGCCTGTACGGCCGTCTCAAAATGCTCATTGGCCAGCGGAGCCGTCACAAAAGGAGCGACTTTGACCATCTGGGCCTGGAGATAACCACTGGCTTCGCTTGCCTGCATGTCCGCTTCCGTTGCCCAAAGGGAAATTGAGATCACTTTGTTTTCGGCTTCATTTACCAAAGATGTCGTTCCCAGAAATCCTGCCTGTTTCTGCATTGCTGGCAAAATGGACTCCTTGTAAACGCGAATCCCTTCCCGGATGGCTCCCGGTTTTGTTGGTGCAGTTACCACGCGTGCGTACATCAGATGCCTCCTTTTGGCTAGAACTGCTAGGCACAGAACAATTGGATAAAATCGATCCAAAACATATCTGCCCCGTGCCTGCCGGTTAGAAAACGCTGGGTTTAGCATAGAAAACGGCCGTTATGAAATCGTTAGCGGCCGTTTTTTAGCAGGATTTTGCCCTGTTTGTTACAATCCACACCTCGATTCACTGCTTCAAATCAATCAACACCAACGTCCCATGTCTGATCTGTTAACCATCACCTTGCTGGGATCGCCGACCGTGGCTTTGAACGGCCGTTCCCTCCAATTTGGTTCTGCTAAAGCCATTGCACTGCTGGCCTACCTGGCCACCTCCGGTATGCGGCACGACCGCAGCGAGCTGGCCGCGCTGCTCTGGCCAGAATCGGACAGCAAGCGGGCGCGGGGGGCACTTCGTTACACCCTTTCCTTAATCAAAAAAGAGCTGGGCGACGGCTTTCTGCTCATCAACCGGCGGCAAATTGGGATGAACCCTGAGGCGAAATGGACCGCAGATGTGGTGACCCTGCGCCGCCTGCTGGCACCCGCTTTAGGCCTCGAAGACGGCTTGGCCAGCGACGAGCTGGCAGGTGTTGAAAAAGGGGTTATCAGGTATCAGGCTGATTTTTTGCAAGGATTTACCCTGCGGGACAGCCCCGGCTTTAACGAGTGGGCGTTTATTCAGAGCGAGGCCTTGCGGCGCGATTTGGTAACGGCACTTAAGCGTTTGACCGCGCATTACCAAACACAGCAGCAGTGGGATACGGCCGTGGCTCACGCCCACCGCTGGCTCAACCTGAACCCCTGGCACGAACCTACCCACAGCCAACTCATGCAGCTTTATGCCGAACTGGGGGATTGGACGGCCGTACACAACCAGTTCCAGGCCCTCACCGACCTGCTGGAAAAAGAACTCGGCGTGCCACCCCAGCCAGAAACGGCCGCACTCTACCAGCAGCTGTGTCAACGGCGGGAAACGGCCGTGGCTCCCACCTCCTCAGCCGACCTGACACCCGACCAGCGCAGCCGCCGCGTGCTCATCGAAAAAGTACGCCGTTTTTGGGTCGATGGCTTGCTGATGCCCCTCCGCGATGAACAAACCTTCATCCATCTCAAGCTCAAATTTGCCAACGATGCCATTGATCATCCGTGGGGAGATGTGCTAGATGCAGGACACAATCCAGAAGCGGCCAACATTTATCAGGCGTTTCGCAACGCCGACCGCTCCCTGCTCATTTTGGGTGCACCCGGCGCAGGTAAAACTATCAGCCTGGTGGAACTGGCCAGTTATTTGCTGGCGATGGCTGGCGAAGATGAGCAGCAGCCTGTCCCCGTCATTCTCAATTTGAACGGCTGGGCTGACCGGCAGTTATCCATCGGTGAGTGGGCGGTGGAAGAGATGGTGGCCAAATACCAGATTCCGCGCCGCATTGGGCGGCGATGGCTGGCCAATGACCGGCTGTTCTTTTTGCTGGATGGTCTTGATGAGATGCCCCCCCACTGCCGCGCCGACTGTATTGCGGCCATTAATGCCTACCGGCAAAAATTCGGTCTGGCCGATCTGGTGATTTGCTGTCGGCAGGAGGCGTATGAAACGGCCGTTCGCCAACAAGATGCTCGTTTGCAGTTAAATGGGGCGGTGCTGATACGGCCGTTAACCACTGCCCAAATCCACCAACACACCCCCACATCCCTCATCCAAACCATCTTTAACGACGAGGCGCTGTTAGAAATTGCCCAATCTCCCCTCAATTTGAACATGATGCGCACCGCCTTCCACGCTGGCAATGGCGCACGCCACAATGCAACAGATCTCACCCACGACAATCTGTTTGCCCAATACGTGTGGCACATGTTTCAACGACAGGAAGAAAAAGGAGATAGTCGCTTTCATCAGGCCAAGCTTGCGGCCCAGTTAAGCTGGCTCGCCTGGCAGATGCAGCGGCACAATCAATCCATCTTTCTCATTGAGCAAATACAGCCGAGTTGGTTGGGACCCCCTAACCGCAGCAGTCGTGCCCAATGGCTCTATCTCTGGATGACCCGCGCCCTCATGTCAGCTTTTCTGGGTGCGCCTATCATGTGGAGTTTCATCCAACTCATTGGCATTAATCCGCCGTTTATCGAACTGTATTTTTTTACCCGGTTGGCAGGTGCGTTTGGCGTAACGGCCGTTCCCTGGAACAGTCTATTGGCCATCTCCATTTTTAATCTGTTCATCGGCACGATCATGGCCGTAGTGGATGGGCTCTTTTTTAACTGGCGGCAGCGACGTGGCGATGGTGCCAAAATAGACCGGCGGCTGGGTGGCTTGCATTTACTCATCGTGGGCGGAGTAGGTGGGGTATTGACAACACTCCTCATCGCCCAAACCGATACCTGGGTTTTGGCGCTGTTCATGGGTGGTATCGAGATGTTAGGCAGCGCGTTGGCCTTGGGGTATGTAACTTATGGACAAAGTTTTCGCACGGAGGTTCGGGCACGGGGTGCGTTGCAATGGTCGTGGCCCAATGCCGGATTGTGGGGTGGGGTTGGCGCGCTTTTTTCGCTGCTTTGGTCTGGCATTATCTGGCTGAATGACCCAACGGCCGTTGCCTGGCAGCTTAATCTAGTAAGTAATAGCTTGATGTTCTTTTTGTTAGGCGGCGTTAGCGGCAGGCGGCCCGAAACGCAAAACCGCCCGAATGAGGGGATACGAATTGCTGCTAAAAATGGGGTTTGGGCTTTTGTTCTGGTTGCAGCCCCCATTGTGTTATTAACGGCCGTTACCGTCAACATCCCATCAGGCGTTTATACGGGCCTCATGATTGGTCTGTCTGCTGGAACCGCGCATGGCTTCAATGATCTCGTCAAACATGGGGTTATTCGATTCTTGTTGTGGCGCGAGAAAGATGTGCCCCTAAACTATTCTCAGCTGCTTGATGACGCGGCCAATGCGGTTTTGCTGCAAAAAGTGGGCGGTGGCTACACGTTTCGTCATCGTTTGCTACAGGATTATTTTGCTCGGCAAGAATGATGTGCCAAATTTTCGCCGCAACTTGGTGGCAAACGGCCGTTTTTATACCTACTGGTAAATAATCAGGACAGGCGGCGGTTCTAGACTCATCACTTCGGCGGGCGACAGAATAGGGTAGTCGCCGTTGGTGGGGAACAACTTGAAACCGCCAAACTCAAAAGCTGGCTCGCTGGCGTAGGTGGTGTAGTTGCTGATCTTAATCTCTGCCGGACCCACGCCGTCCCCATCAATAACAAGTTCCACAAAAGGATAATCCTCGATGAGTGCCTTGTCGGGCAGCATAGAAGGGCGGAACTGGTGCAAAATCAGCACCCGATTCAGCCCAACCTCTGCCCCGATTTTGTTCATTTGCGCTTGAATCTCGTTAATTTGCGCGGCGTACAGTTGGCCGATGTTGGCCCCTGGCACCTGCCAGGCATTCATCACAAATTCTGGGTCTATCGCCAGGTGAACGTGCGGTTCGTATAGTAAATATTCCAGGCGAGTAAACTCAGCCATGAGATTGGCGCGTCCAGGTTGAATGTCGAGGATAACGGCCGTTTGCAACGTTTCCGCCGCCGCCACCCATTCTTCAATCATCTCCAGACTTACATGGTGACTGTATTCAGGGGGCGTGGGGTTGGCAACTGTGGTGACGAGATGAAAGGCAGGCAGGATAGGGCGATCCGAGAATGGCTCATAGGTAGTCAGTGTTGATAAAAGTTGCCGGTGCATTTCCTCGCGTGGCCAATCGCCCAGGAGGCCCAGGCTAGGGCCAGTGGGGCTGCCGTAAAAGGCGACCAGTCGAAACTGGGTCAGATACCCTTGTGGCTGGGTCGCGTTGAGGGCAAGGTGGTAGCTGGGCGGAGCGGTTGCGGTGGGTATTGGCGTGTTGGTTGGTGTATGGGTGGGGGGAACGGCCGTAATTGATGCTGTGGGCATAATCGTGGCCGCAGCAATGGCTGGTTGCGGGGTAGGCGGACTTGGCAGAATCGCCAGCGTAGGGACCAGGGTGGGGAGTGGATCTGTGGCGAAAATTAACGGAGATGTGAATTGACAGGCGGAGAGGGAAACGGCCGTTCCTATCAGTAGAAGAAAAATTACTGGCCATTTGGCCCAGGCACCAAGCGGGCACCAGGCCGTCATCAAGCCACACTGCCTTCCGTCACTGGAGCTTCTTCGCGCAGCTCATCATACAATCGATACAGATTCGCCCGATGCAGGTCGGCAACCAGGCCATTTAAAGGAATACGGGACTTGCCGCAGCTTTCAATGTCAATTTCGTCCAATGCTTCAACCGGCTGGTTCTTGCGCAGGACATTAGAAACTTCATCTTTAATCCTGGCCAAATAATCCAGATCGTCCTGAATGACAGATTGCACCTCGCCACGCAAAATGACTTCTCCATGCCCCTGTACAATCGTGTCTGGTTCCAGCGCCAACATTTTGTTTAGCGAATTGACCAAAACTCTATGCCCCCCGTCAAAAATGGTGGGCACCGGCATGGAATTATCAGATGCAAACAGAATCTGGTTATTGGTAACGTACACGCCAATCAGATCCATGCTGTGTCCTGGCATGTGGTGTAGCTGCAATGTTTTGCCGCCCAAGTAAAGGTTAAGAATACCTTCTGCAAATACCAATTCGGGCAGGATAATTTGAACTTCTTCTAATTCAGGGATTTGTGCCTGGGCTTCAGCCAGACCTTCACGCCCAACGCTGTCCAGCAGCTGGCGGCACAGTGCATGGCTGACAATTTGGGCTTCGGGGAAAAGATATGTACCTTGCGTGTGGTCCGCGTGGTAATGGGTGTTGATGACATACCGAATCTTCAAGCCTTGACGCTCTTCAAGAAACTCTTTAATTGCCTTTGTTTCTTCTGGGAAGTACAGCGTGTCAATTAAAATGACGCCATCTTTGGTTAAGATGGCTCCCGCTGTCACCTGAGCATACGACTGACTTGTAAATACATAGATGTCGTCAGCAATTCGCTCACGCACCATAAAGCTGCTTTTTCCTTCTGCTAACGAGAACCAGTTGAATGACTGATTCGGGTCTGGATTGTATCAAAAAAAGTGATTGTCACTTATAAAAAATGCGACAAAAAAAGCCCTGATTCATAACAATTCACCAATTAGATCAATCATCGATAAAACGACTGAATTGCTTGAATGAACCTGAATAGCAATTGAGATGTTTACCAATTAATTTCCTTCAGGTTTATAAATCAAGGGCAGGTTCCTGAAACCCCGCCATGCCGTGTGAGCCCCGTTGTTTGAACCTGCGTATGCAGGTGGGAGCCTTTTCGCGAGTATCTGCCTGGCCGAACGACTTCCGCCGTGAGCTACTACATCCCCTCAGCGTATTTTCGACCCCCATTTGTGAAGCGTTGGCTCAACACTGGCAAGCTCATCACGCACACAGCAGGGTTGACGAGATACTAACACAGTCACACAGGGATGACAAGGTTGTGCGTGTCTTCACAAACCAAATCCTTATCTGCTGAGCACGGCAAAAACGCTCTTTTTAGCCTGCTTTTTGTAAGGCGTTTTGCAGCTGAACGGCCGTAATTGGTGCGGCCAATTCCTGCTCCCCAATCCGCACCACAGGAATCGTGTAGCGATATTGCTTAAACAGGGCCTCATCCTGCATGATATCTATTTGCAATAACTCATGAGGATAGCGAGACTGAAGGTGTTCCAGGCTAGACTTCACTTCATCACACAGGCCGCAGCCCGGTTTGGTAAACAGGGTGACAGTAACCATCAGCTCCCCATTGAAGCGGCCACGGTGCCCGCGCAAATCGCCAACAGCAGCACTAGCAGGTAAATGTTGGAAGACATGAATAGCTTCTTGGCATTTGGAGGTGTTGGCGACTGAATTAACCTGACGTTACTCCAGAATAAATCGACGGTAATCCAGACCACTGGAATGAGATAAATCCAGCCAAGGCTGGGAAGAACGACGAGCAGCAAACCGCCAATCGCAGTGGGGAACGTGTGAGACATCACCCACCAGGCCGCTTGCTGAGGTGTGGTATGCACTGGTAGCATGGGCACATCTGAGCGCGCGTAGTCATCTTTGTATAGCAGCGCTAGACTCCAAAAATGAAACGGTGTCCAGAGGAAGAGAAGCAAGGACAACACCAGCGCTCCTGTATCGTTCCAGTTGCCTACGGCTGCGCTGCCGCTTAACACGGCCGCACTGCCTGCCGCGCCCCCAATCACAATGTTGAGCAGGGTACGCGGTTTTAGCCAGATGGTGTAAATGCCTACGTAGATGATGGCCCCTAACATCAGGAAAAAAGTGAGTGCTGGATTAAAAGGCAGTACGGCCAGCGATGGCAGCAACACCAGCCCAGCCCCGACATAGGGTACCCAGGCTGGTTTGGCAATCGCTCCGGTAACCAACGGCCGTTTCCGGGTGCGCTGCATATCGCCGTCAGATTCGCGTTCCCAATATTGGTTTAGCGCCGAAGCGCCCGCGGCCGCCATGCCACCTGCCAGCCACAACAGCAGTAAATTGCTCAATCCTGGCCAGCCACCAGCCGCCAAAAATGCACCGCCTGTGGCGGCCATCAGGAGTAAAAAGACAATGCGCAGCTTGAACAAAACGACAAGTAATTGTAAACGCGTGCGCCAAGAAGGAACGGCCGTGCTGGCCGTTGGAGTAGACAAAGTAGGTTGTTGCTTTGTTTCAGAAAGTGACATTCGGTCTCCGAATGGAGTATACATTTTGCAGCGGGTAGATGTTATATGAATTATTGTAACAACATTCACAAACGGGAACAAACCTTTGTAGCGGAATTTGCCTGTGGGGAAAACGGCCGTTAAATTAAGGTTAATGATGCGACGAATTCTTCAAATTTTGCATGAACCGGCCAGTACATTGACCCATGTTTTGGGTGGTTTTGCTTCGCTGCTGGGCACCCTTTGGCTGGTGGGGTTGGCCTGGGGCCAATGGCCCAAGATGTGGGTACTGCTGATCTATGGCCTCAGCATGACAGCGATGTACAGCGCCAGTTCCCTGCTTCACGGTGTTAAACCACGGCCCCGCCTGCATTTTCAGTTGAATCGACTGGACCACATGTCGATATTTTTACTGATTGCCGGAACCTATACTCCCATTGTGTACACCTTTTTTCCTGATGCCTGGCGCTGGCCGGTTTTATTGATTGTTTGGCTGGGCGCATTGGTGGGGATGGCTTATAAGCTGCGAAGCCGTCGTATTCATGGTTTTATGAACGCCTCCATTTATCTGATTGTTACCTGGGGCGGCGTGCTGCCGCTTATTTTGGCTGGAAATGCCTATCGCTGGCTGCCGTTTGACGGCTTGCTGCTTCTTCTATTAGGTGGCTTGATCTACTCGGTGGGCTTTGTTGTGTATTATCGGCGCTGGCCAGATCCCTGGCCTGATCTGTTTGGGCATCATGAGATTTGGCATCTGTTTGTATTGGGGGGGAGTTTGTGTCACTTTTTGTTTATGCTGCACTATGTGGCTTTGCCAGCAGAAGGATGACCAAAATAAAAACCACCAGTCATAAACTGGTGGTTAAATAATTGCTTAGGTAGAGAGCCTATTTGTTACATTTAGCTTGGGCGTTGGTTTGACCCTTTTGACCGCAAGATGTCTCTTCGTCCAGGGAGCCAACTGACCACAACTTCGGCTGCAATCTTGTTTCGGCCCTCTACGCTTTTTAGAATAACGGCCGTTCCTTACAACCTGACTAAAGTCCCAAAACCATTTTTTTGCCGCAAAATTAACTTGACATAGGCAAATATTAACTTGACATAGTCTTGAGCCATGCTAAACTGACAGCAACATGCATGTAAGATTTCGGCGAGCCTTTAACCGGGTTTGGCAATCCCTTTTGGCAGTTGTTTCCTCCGTCTGGCAATTTATTGGCCGACTTGGTTTGGCTTTCCGTAACCTCCTCACCTGGATCATTTGGAAGCCCATCTTTTTCTTGACAATGCCTTTTTGGCTGCCGCTGCGCTGGCTGCTGTGGGATACGCTTGTGGCCATTGCGCCTCCCATCTGGCGCTTTATTGGTCGCATGGGTTTGGCGCTGCGCCGCCTGATTATTGTCCTGCTGTGGCGGCCGTTTCATTTGCTGGTCATACAATCATCCATCTGGTTCTATCAACGGGTTTTGAAACCGACTGTCTTGTGGCTGGTCAAGATAATTCGACGGTTGCTCACGTATCTTTGGCAGCGCACGGCTCCCCAACGGAGTATTTATGGCCGCCGCCTAAGTTCCCGCTGGCGGTTGCTCAAAGCCAATCTGCGTCTTTTGTTACGGCGACCCAAACCGCCTGCTGCGGCTTTAGTAGCCCCCCAACGCCCCCGTGAAAATTTACGGGCTGTACGCACATTTCGGTTAGCCACGGCCGTTGCCGCTCTGGCACTTGTGATAGTCGTTGGAATGTTGAGTGCACGCGAGTCGTTGCCGGGCAATACGGCCGTTGCCGATGATCGGCCATTTGAAACATCAACCCCCAACATCATTGTGCTAACCCCCACGCCACTGCCACCGACGCCAACGGTGATTCCCACAGTTTCTATTAAGCTGACGCCGTGGGCCACGCCTGATCCACTGGATGGCGGCGGCGCGGTCATTTTTACCCAGCGCATCAATGGGAATAGCGATATTTACATTTTGCCTGTGGGCCAATCTGACTCTATACGCTTAACCACGCACCCCGCTGAAGACCGGGACCCTGCCTGGGGGCCAGATGGCACTGAAATTGCCTTTGCCTCGCGGCGGGATGGCAATTGGGAACTGTATGTTTATAACATCCCTAATCGTGCGCTGCGGCGTGTCACCAACGACATGGCGTATGATGCTGCCCCAACCTGGTCGCCAGATGGCCAATGGTTGGCCTATGAATCGTACCGGGACGGTAACCTCGATATTTACCTCATTAAGGCAGATGGCAGTGAAGGCCCCTTCCGCCTAACCGATGATCCTGCTCCTGATTATGCACCGGCCTGGTCGCCCGGTGGCCGGCACATCGCTTTTACCAGTTTGCGTGGCGGCAGTCGGGACATTTTTATGCGCTGGTTGGATGCCGGCATTACGGCCGGGGTGACCAACATGACGCAGACGCCTGATTTGCAGGAAGATGACGCGGCTTTTGCCCCAGACGGCCGTTCCCTGGTATATGCTGAACATAGTGCTGGTTTTCCCGTGATGTACGCCTTGCCGCTTAATGAGGATTACGGACCGGCTGAGGCGGCTTATGGCCTGGGCCAACAGGGACGCGCGCCAGCCTGGTCGCCGGATCGTCGGTCCGTGCTGTTTGTGTATGATCGGGGCGGGCGTAGCTTCTTATTGTCTGGTAGTGTGGAAGCGTGGAATGTGGCGCCACAGATGTTTGTCAGTGACGGCCGTATTGATGATCCATCGTGGACGGGTGTGCGGCTTACTCCAGATATGACCAACCGGCTGCACAACATTGATCGTTTGGCAACTGACGAGCCACTTTATGTGGAAGCCATGGCGGAACCAGAAGCAGGTCAACCGCCAGCGCTTCTGTTCCCCGTCGAAGTCAATGCGCCTTCCCCTTATTTGAGTGATGCCGTGGACCAGTCGTTTGCTGCTTTGCGCCAACGGGTGCTCGATGAGGCTGGCTGGGACTTTTTGGGTCGGCTGGACGGTATGTTTGAAGCGATTGATGCCCGGCAGCTGCCCAACCAATCAGCCCAATCCTGGAACAAGGCGGGGCGTGCTTTTGATTTTTATTTCCGCGAAGCGCTGGGTTTTGAACCACAGGTGGAGTTGGTGAAGCTAGATGTAAATGGCGAGACGTATTGGCGGGTGTTTGTGAAAACGGCCGTACAAGATGGCAGCCAGGGCGAGCCGTTGCGCGCCCTTACCTGGGATTTGCAGGCCCGCAGCGGCGATGATCCTAGTTACTACGAGCAGGGCGGCAAATGGCGCGGCTCTGTGCCCAGTGGCTACTACATCGATTTTACGGCGCTGGCGGCGGATTATGGTTGGGAGTGGGTTCCCGCCAATGTCAACTGGCGCACTTATTTCCCCGATATCCGCTTTTGGCATTACGAAAAACAGGATAATTTAACCTGGGAAGCGGCGATGCAGCAGATCTACACCAATGATGAATTGGCTCCTTTGTTGGAACGGCCGTAAATTTCCATGCCCTTTCCCTCAAAAATAATCCGCAGCTTACTCTATGTTCTCCTGCCCTTTTTGCTGGTTGGCTGTGGTGAGGACACGTTGGCAACGCCAACCCTGGTTGCCCCGATTAATCTCCCCCCGTCCCAACAAACCGAAATTGCCGTGACGGCCGAATCTGGCAACGGCCGTATTGTGGCAGGCGGGCGCACGGCCAGCACCAACTTTGCCCAGGATGTGCCAACGCCTTCAGGGGTTGGTATTCGCCCGAATGAAGCGCAGCAGCTTTGGGTGCCCGATGCCGGGCCAGAGCCACCGGAGGGGTGGCGACCTCCACCTTACGACGTGCCCCTTTCGCTCCATTATGATGATCATTACTGGTTGGCCCGTCCACTGCCTTCCGGCAGCCGCAACTATGATTTGGAATGGTATCCGTACGGCAATGACGTGCAGTTACCGGAGCTGCCTTCGTACCGCATTCATCACGGTATTGATTTCCCCAATGAGACGGGGACGCCAGTTTTGGCAGCTGGCAGCGGTACGGTGGTCCATGCGGGTCCATTGCCCAGCCCACGCAACGGCGTCAATTACTACGGCAATACCGTGGTGATCTTGCATGATTGGCAGTGGCAGGGTAGGGATGTGTACACGCTGTATGCGCATACCCTGGAACTGTTTGTGCAAGAGGGGGATTCTGTGCAGCAGGGGCAACTCATTGCCGGGGTGGGTAGTTCTGGCGAGGTCAGCGGCCCCCATTTGCATTTTGAGGTACGGGTGGGCAGCAATAATTATGGCAATGCTCGGAATCCGGCGTTGTGGTTGGCACCTTTTGAAGGGTGGGGGACGCTGGCCGGGCGCTTTGTGGATAAGAACAGCCAGATGATTTCCAGTGCCAGCTTAACGTTGCTGCCGCTGAATGTGGATACGGCCGTACGTAAGCAGCGTACTTATTACCCCGTCGTTAGCTCAGATGAAGTGTGGCAGGAAAACTTTGTCTTTGGGGATGTGCCTGTTGGCCGCTACCGGTTGACCATTGATGCCAACGATGGTGTTCATATTTATGAACGGGAAGTGGAAATATTCCCTGGCCAAACCAGTTTTGAGATTATCTCAACTAACTTCGAGTTTGCCCCGACCCCCACACCGATCCCTATCGAGTCTCCCCCAGAAGGTGAATCATCTGGGGAAAATGGCGGTTAACAAAAACGTATCGGTGTCAGTGGAGTGTTTCACCCCTGTCTTGTTGATTACCCGCTTCCAGAACAAATTGAATATGCTGCACCAGCTGCATAGGCGTTAAATCTTTACCGATGAACCCCTCGGCACCTAAAGCGATGGCTTTGGCTTCGTTCTGTGGCGTATCATAAGCGGTCACAAAGATGATAGGAATGGTGGTGAATTCTCGCAGCCGGTGATACAGTTCCCAGCCATCAAGTTCGGGCATCATGAGATCGACCAAAATAAGATCAGGCATGCCTTCCCGGGCTTTATCCAGCCCTTCCAAACCACTGAAGGCAACTTCTGTTTGATAGCCAGCTAACTGAACCATATCTTGCATCAGCTTGGCCATTTGTGGATTGTCATCTACCACCAGAATGACAGGCATGGGCATTCCTTTGTTCTGCTGTTATGATTCGTTATTCTAGCTGGAAAGCGCGAATGAGGAAAATCGTCTAGTTTACATAACGCGTTGACACTATTTCTGAACTTATGCTAAAATTTTGACATGAATTTATGGGGCAGGTTGGGCAAAGAGAAGCAGATTTGGCGGCGGTACGGCCGTTTCCTGGCCGTCGGGTTTATGCTGGCAGCGGTGCTACTGCTGCTGAGTCCCAACCAGACAATAGCGGCCAATCGACAGGGCTTGCGCCGCTCTGACAGTAGTCCCGAAACGTTCTTGCTTTCTCCTATGTGGGGGCCCACCATACGCCAATGGTCTACGTACATTGGCGTGCTGGCAAAGACCCACGGGCTGGACCCAGATTTTATTGCCGCTGTGGTTAAAGAAGAGTCAAACGGCCGTCTTGATGGCGTGAGTTCTGTGGGGGCTGTGGGCCTAATGGGGGTGATGCCTCAAGGTCCAGGCCTGGAATGGCGACCTACTACCGAAGCACTCATGAACCCCTCAGTTAATTTGCGGTGGGGCGTAGCTATTTTGGCAGAAGTGGTGCGGCAGGCTGGCGGTGATTTGGCGTCTGCTTTGGCCGCCTACAGTGGGGGCTGGGAACAAGCTGGCAGCAACGTGCCGCAGGCTTATGCCACCAATGTTTTAGACAACTACGCCAGAGCCGTCTTGATTCGGGAAGGTATTTCACCAGAGATTGCTTCACAATGGACAATTGCGGTAGAAATAACCAAAGGGTACGTGCCCAACGAATCTTTGCTGGTTTTGGGTGAGCAACCTGTGTCTGGTCTTTACACCTATGCCAAGCACCGCGTGTATGACTACGTTGATGATTTCGGCCGTTCCTATTTTATTGATGGCTACGTGGTCCCGGTTGCCTTAGTGGTTCCGGCTGATCCAGACCCAAACAACATCACGTTTGGCAGCGGCGATGCCATTGAATTACATTTGCAGGCACGTCTTAGCAGTGATGGCGTGAAGATTGATACCAGTAACCCGCGCATTATTCTGGCCTGTTTACCCAGCCTGAGCCGCCTGCGCGGCATTGCCAGTACTCGTTGGTTTGCCCCTTCTGGCTGTCCCTCCTGGCATCGTTGACCCACTTTTTAGGACAAACGTAATCGTTTCTGGTTTGCCAATTTTTAATACTATTTGGTAATAAAGCCGACGCCTCACAAAATCGTTGCGGCGTTTTTTATTTTCACAATGACAATACAGGCGCGACGCACTTGCCAAGGCGTAAAGGATGACAAAATCCGCTGGAGAAAGTGCGTTACACCGCGAACCCTTTTTAATCTATGCCAACACCTTTTATGCACCTACACATTGCTGAACAAATTTATGAGAGAGTCTCAGCGAATGGCAACGGCCGTTTGCAAGCTTCTCTTGCCGCCGAATGGCCTGCTTTTTATTTGGGCAGCGTTGCCCCGGATGTCAACGCTATTTCTGACCTGCCGCGAGCCAATACCCATTTCTATCATGTTCCGCCCGACCCAGACGAAACCGCCTATGGCGCAATGCTGGCACAATATCCGCAGCTGGATGATTTGGCGACAATGCCGCTGGAGCAGGCAATCTGCGTGGCTGGTTACAGTGCACACCTGATGTTGGACCTTATCTGGCTGCGCGAGGTGGTTTATCCTTTTTTCTATCTGGCCCAAGATTTGGGTGACCGGCAGCAGCGGCGTTTGACACACTTTATTTTGCTTACGTATCTGGACACAATTGCCTTAGATGGGCTGCCAGAAACGGCCGTATCTACCCTGGCCGCCGCAGCGCCCAACCATTGGCTGCCCTTTATCACGGATGATATTTTGACAGCCTGGCAAGAAATGCTGGTTGCTCAGCTAAAGCCGGGTGCACCAGTGAAAACCATAGAAATTTATGCCGGGCGATTGAGGATTACTCCAGAGCAGTTTGCTGCCAATTTGCAAGACACCGACTGGATGCAGGCCCAGGTTTTTGACAAGATTCCCGTCGATAAGGTACAGCAAATTTTGCAGACGGCCGTTCCCAAAAGTATTGATTTGATTAATGATTATTTAGGTTTTGCCCGTTCTTGATGCGTGAAATGAGACCAATTTTTGTCACGCCTCATGTGGTATCCAACGCGCTATCTGCGTTGACTAAGCTGGCAGACCCCAAGGACAAGTTAACCCAATGACCCACACACCCACACTTTCTCAAATTCGTGACACGGTGCAGGCTCGTTTTCCCGATGGCCGCGCCTTTGATGCGCCAAATGGCACCACATTAGAAGCCTTTATGCAGGCTGCTCAACCGAAGGTGAACGGCCGTATCGTGGCTGCGCTTAAAAATGGCAAGCTGCGCGAATTGTCTCATCCGCTACGAGAGGATGCGCTGCTCGTTCCTGTTACCTCATCTGATTCCGATGGCGGGAGGATTTACCGGCGCTCACTTTGCTTTTTGATGATTGCCGCTGCCGATGAAATTTGGCCGGGCAAAATTATCACCATTCAACATTCCATGCCCTTTGGCGGTTACTATTGCGAATGTGCCGATGGTGGCTGTACGGACCCAACGGAGTTGCAGCAGCTAAAACAGCGTATGCAGGCACTGGTGGATGCCGATTTGCCTATTCACCAGGTGCGTATGCCCCTGGATGAAGCGTTGGCGCTTTTTCATCAGGAGGGGGATATGGAAAAGGCGAACTTATTTGCCAAGCGGCGTAAAGATTACCTGACGATGTACGAGCTGAACGGTGTCCAGGATTATTTTCATGGTTTTATGGTGCCCCGCACCAGCTATCTGGATTTGTTTGATTTACGGCCGTACAAAGACGGCTTCATCTTACAGTTCCCCCGCCGCCATGAGCCGGACAAGCTGCAACCGTTTGAGGATGAACCGCGCCTGGCCCGGGTTTTTCAGGAGTATGACGATTGGCTGCGCATTATCGGTTTACCCAGCGTGGCCGCCTTGAACAGTTCATTGGCAAACGGCCGTCTCCAGCAAACGATCCTGGTGGCCGAAGCGTTTCACCAACAGCAGCTGTCCCAAATCACGGCCGAAATTGCCAGCCGCCGCCATGAAATCAAAATTGTGCTCATCTCTGGGCCAACCTCGGCGGGCAAAACCACCTTCAGCAAGCGGCTGGCCATTCAGCTGATGGCCAGCGGTATCTTCCCCGTGACCATTGGCATGGACAACTATTTTGTGGATCGAGACATCACCCCGCGTGATGAAAAAGGTGATTACGACTTTGAGGCATTAGAGGCGTTGGATGTGGCCCTGTTTCGGGAACATTTGAAGTTGCTCATGCAGGGTGAAACCATTGAACAGCCCCTTTACAACTTCCACACTGGCCGGCGAGAAAAAGGGTCAACTTTACAAATTGGTCCTGAGCATGTGCTGCTCATTGAAGGGATTCATGGCCTTAATCCGAAGCTGGTGGAAGGAATTCCGCCGGAGGCGATGTACCGCGTGTTTATCTCTGCCTTTACCCAGCTGAATCTGGACAAACACAATCGCGTGCCCACGACCGACACGCGTCTGCTGCGCCGCATTGTGCGGGATGCAGCCCACCGGGGGTACTCTGCTGCTGATACAATTGCCCGCTGGCCCAGCGTACGTCGAGGTGAAAAGCGGCACATTTTCCCCTACCAAAACAATGCCAACCTCTTTTTTAATTCGGCGTTGGTCTATGAAATGTCGGCGATGAAGCGGCTGGCGGAGCCGCTGCTGCTACAGGTGGAGCCGGGCACCCCGGAGCGGATTGAAGCCAATCGACTGCTGGCCTTTTTGCAATGGTTTGATCCCATTCCCAGGGAAGGGTTGGAGCTGATTGCCAGCGATTCGATTTTGCGGGAGTTTATTGGTGGTTCGATTTTGGAGAAGTTTGAAGTTTGGCGCAGCTGAAGATAATCGGTAATCACTGTTCGGTAGGCCGTAATCAGTAAACGGTTATCGGTTTACTGATTACAGTTTCAAGCTGGGTAGGATGAAGCGGAATAGGGCGAAGATGTCTAGTAGGACCAATGCAGCACCCAGGCCCAAGGGAAAAAGGTTCACCAGCAACGGCCGTTCGCGATGAAACGGCCGTTCCACCAACAACAGCCAGGTGCCCAACCCCAGCGAAAACCCCAGCGAAATGGGGATAAGCGCGGGAAAGAGGTAGCGTCCCTGGTGTTGCACAAACGTAAAGTTATAGCCTACGTGTATGGCCAGGGTGAGCAGAAACACCAGCCACAAAATAAGCACGGGCAGACGGGAGCGGAACTGTACCGGCAACTGGGTGGTGGTAAAGCGGTAGAGGAGTAGGCCAAGAACTGCCGTTACGCATAATGCCAAAAGCAGCCAGTAAATCGCTTCAGGCGCTTCAGGTAGGCGCATGGGCACAGCCATCCAGCCAAACTGCCCCCAAAAACTGTTAAACGTTGTCTGGAAAAAGCGCTGCACGGTGCCATCAAGGCCATATTTACTGATCCATTCAACCGTGCGCGGCTGTCCTACCACCACGGCATCGTGTGCTGCCTTGCCTAAGATGTCCAGGCCCCCATAAACGACTACATTGCGTACCCACCAGATGGCTCCCAGTACAAAGGCTGGGGCAAATAAGAGCACCGTCGCTTGAAACAGCCGCTGCCAGGTGCGCCAGTATTGCCACAGCAGCACCACGGCCAGTACCGGAGCCATCAAATAAACGGTGGCTTTGGTCAGAAAACCCAAGCCAAGAATAAAACCCAGTCCAATCAGCCAGCGGCGATCGTCTCCTAGCTTGCGAATACCGTTGCGGGTGACCCAGCGCAGCGTCAAATAGAGCAGCAGGGCGATGAGCAGCTCAGAAAGACTGTCGTTGTTGACGGAGGCGAGCATGGCCACATGTTGGGGGATAAAGGCGATGAAGACGGCCGTTGACCAGGCCACCCATTCCGCTTCGGGAAAAAGCAGCCGCGCTGTGCGGTAGGCCAGCCAAATCACGCCTGCACCCAGCAGCAGCGAGACCAGTCTTAGGGGGAACAGTGCCCCTTCAAAAAGGATGAAAATCGGGGTCAGCAGCAGATAATAAAGTGGCGGCTGCCAATCTTCATATTCAATGTCTGCTACGGAATATTCTGGGGCAAAGCGAGCAGTCCTAATTTCATCCAGGTATGCCTGATCGTAGTCCCCTTCAGCCATGATGGGGAAACGGCCGTTTGCCAGTTGGCGAATGTAATTGTAGTGCGCTGGCTCGTCAGGCGCTTGCCAATCAGGCACCTGGGCAGCGTACAATGCCCCAACCAGTAAATAACATGCTAAAATAAGCAACAATGGCCATCTTTTCTGCATCATGCCCTAATCTTAGCCAGTTCCAGAAATATGGCGAGTTTATTTGCGTTGGCGTTGTTGTATTGTAGGGGAATAATTGCTTGTAACTTTATGTTGGGTTACCAGTCCAATAGTACCATAGGGAGAAGCAGGGAATTTGGGTACACTGGTACTATCTGGTTGCTTTAGTGCTATTATTGTTATGATTTTGCTGCCGGATGTGTATGAGTTGTCCTTGTAGTTGGATTTCTTGCCAGAGAATAGGAAGATGATATCCAGCCTGTCACCATCAACAAAAAAGAGAATTTCTGCGTATACGGGTGTTGTTTTACTCCTGGTGCTTGCCCGCCTGTTCATTGGCCAATCAAACTGGGTTGGTTCGGCAAATTTGCACATGTTGCTGGAATTTATGGCCGCGAGTTTGGCTCTATTTGTTGGGGCATTGGCTTTGGTACGCTTTTACACCAAGCAAAACAGCGTTTATTTCTTTATCGGCACTGGGTTTATTGGAGCCGGATTGTTAGATGCCTATCATGCGGTGACTACGGCAGTACGCTTCGATTTATTGTCTACAAACCTGTCCGCGCTGGATATCTGGCAGTGGAATCCTTCCCCCACGTTCTTGTCCTTATTGATGGCAGGTAGCTGGTTTATTTGGCAAAGAAAAAAGAGTTTTGAGGGAAAGACGCGACAATATTACCTGATCGTGGGGCTGGTGGCCGCGGTCAGTTTGTTAGCCTTTACCATCATCCCGCAACCGCCGATTGATTCTGCAATGTATTTGCCGGGTCGCGTCATGGCGATTCTAAACACGGTGTTTTTTCTACTTGCCCTCATTGGTTATTTGAATAAGGGGGAGTGGCAGCAGGATACGTTTGAGCATTGGCTGATACTTGCCCTAATCGTGAACGTGTTGAGCCAGGGCCTTTTTGTGTTTTTTGCGCAAATGCCGTTTGATGCTTTGTTTGATACGGCCGTATTCCTCAAACAAGTCGGCTACCTGTGCGTTCTCATTGGCTTGCTTGCCAGCATGTATACCACTTTCAAAGAGGTGGAGCAGGTAGCCGCCAACCAGCGCAGCGCCAACGAAGCCTTGCAGCGGGAAATTGTAGAGCGGAAGCGTGCCGAAGCCGCCGAACAGGAACAGCGAAACTTGGCTGAAGCGTTGCGTCAGGTTGGGTTAGCTCTCAACTCCACGCTCGACTTCGATCTTTTGTTGAATAACTTTCTTGATCAGATTGGGCCTGTGCTGCGTTATGACACAGCAAACATCATGCTGGTTCACAATGCTGATATTGAAATTGTTGTCACCCGTGGCTATGATCTGAGCAAAGAGCTACGCCAACCGCGCCATTTCCATATCGAATCCCGGCCTAGTTTGCTACGTATGGTAGAAACGGCCGAACCACTCATCATTCCCGATACCTTTGAAGCCGGAGAACTTTGGGTCGATGCCGAACTTTCACCCCATGTGCGTTCCTGGGCTGGTGCACCCATCATTGTGGAAGGTGAGGTGGTTGCCTTTTTGGCCCTGAATTATAGTGAACCAGGTTTCTACCAACCCGAAAGTGCCGCCCGACTTAAAGATTTTGCTATTCAGGCAGCGATTGCTTTTGAAAATGCGGATCTGTACAAGCAGTTGCAGCAGCGCGTGGCTGAGCTAACCACGCTCAGTCGCATTAGCCAGGCGATTACCTCCACACTCGATCTCACCGAAACACTCACCATCATTACGGAAAATACCACCCAGCTGTTAGAAGTGGATGCCGCTTCAGTTGTGCTGCATGATAACGAGGCCAACGATTTATGGTTTGCTGCCGCTTCCGGTGAGGCCTCGGAATTTGTACAGGGTAAGCGACTGGCACTGGGGCAAGGTATTTTAGGCTGGGTGGCCCAATCTGGTGAGGCCTTGCTGGTGCCAGACACGGGCACCGATTCACGTCATTTCGGTGATTTTGATGCTGAAAGTGGCTTTCAGGCACGTTCTATTTTGTGTGTGCCGCTGTTGGTTAAAGGGCAGCCCATTGGCGCGATTGAAGCTATCAATAAAGAAAATGGGACGTTTGATGAGGAAGATTTGCGTTTGCTGACGCGCCTGGCTGTTCCTGCAGCGACAGCCATTGAAAATGCCCAGCTTTTTGCCCAATCCCAGCAGGAAATTGCAGAGCGTAAACGGGCGGAAGCAGCCCTTGAAGGTGAGCGGGCGCAGCTGGCTCGACGTGTGGAAGATCGTACGGCCGATTTACGGACTGCCAATGCTGAACTGGCCCGGGCGGCTCGCATGAAGGACGAATTTCTGGCCAGCGTGAGCCATGAACTACGCACACCGCTCAATGCCGTGCTGGGCATCTCTGAAGCCCTGCAAGAGGGTGTGTTTGGCGAGATGAACGAAAAGCAAATTGGCTCGCTGCGCAGCATTGAGGAAAGCGGCCGTCATTTGCTGGACCTTATCAATGATATTTTGGATTTATCGAAGGTAGAAGCTGGCAAACTGGAGCTGGAACTGGCTCCCATGTCTGTGGAAGCTGTTTGCCAGGCCAGCTTGCGCATGGTGAAGCAAAATGCCCATAAAAAACGGCTGCGCATAAATTCCTCTTATGATAGCCAGGTAACAACGTTTGTGGCCGATGAGCGGCGCGTGAAGCAGGTGCTGGTTAATCTGCTGAGCAATGCTGTTAAGTTTACGCCAGATGGCGGAGAGATTGGCCTGGAAGTTGTTGGCGATGAAGAAGCCCGTGCCGTGTTAATTACCGTTTGGGATACAGGTATTGGGATTGCTGATGGGCATTTACAACAGCTGTTTCGGCCGTTTGTCCAGCTAGACAGCCGTCTTTCCCGTGAATTTGCGGGCACCGGCCTGGGGCTTTCCCTGGTGTTGCGGATGATGGAACTGCATGGTGGCAGTGTGGCGGTTGATAGCAAGGTTGGGCAGGGGAGTCGTTTTACAGTTTCATTCCCCTGGCATCCCGCTGATGTCAGTGTCAATCAGCTTTTGGAAGCAGAATTGGTTGAAAACCCACTGCTGCTATCTCCCTGGCACAATGTGATGATTGTAGAAGATTCTGCCTCTACACAGGCGCAGCTCAAACGGTATTTTAAGGAAAGTGGGGCGACTATCCGTTCATTTACGGCCGTACAGGCAGCATTGGCTGCGCTTCAGGCCGAGCCGCCGGACTTGCTTGTCTTGGACATTTTTTTGCCGGATGGCTCTGGGCTGGATGTATTGACGAAGATTCGAGACGATGAGAAAACGGCGCAGATTCCGGTTCTCGTTGTTTCGGTTTTAGATGATCCGTCACAGGTTTTGTCTGCCGGGGCGGATTATTATCTGGCCAAACCGTTTACGCGTGCGCAGATTTACATGGCGTTGCAGGCAATCTCTTTGAAGCGGAACGGATTTTCACGGCAAGATACGGCCGTTGCCCAGCCCCTCATTTTGTTGGCAGAAGACCATGAAGCCAATATTAATCTTTTTTCCAGCTATCTTATTACCAAAGGATTTGATTTAATTTTAGCCCGTAATGGTTTAGAGGCAGTCGCCCAGACGCAGGCAAATAAGCCGGATCTAATTTTGATGGATATTCAAATGCCCCAGATGAGTGGTTTAGAGGCTATTCGCAAGATTCGTGAAGATGAGGATACGGCCGTTTCCCAAATTCCTATCATCGCTGTGACTGCACTTGCCATGCCGGGTGACCGAGAAGCCTGCCTGGAAGCGGGTGCCGATGCCTATTTAAGCAAGCCTATCAGCCTGCGTCGCCTGGTGGATACCATACAAACCCAGTTGGCCTTGTCTGAACAGAAAAATGCAGCTACTGTATAACTATGAATAAGAAACCTCAGATATTAATTGTTGATGATGAGTCGTACGCGCGGCAGACGATAGAAATGCTGCTGTTGAAAGAGTCGTATGAATTATTCTTTGCTGAAGATGCCCATGAAGCATTGGCACAGCTAGATGATGAAATACCTGATGTTATTTTGTCTGATGTGATGATGCCCAACATGGATGGGTTTGAACTGTGCCAGCGTATCAAGCGGAACCCCAAGTGGAACCATGTGCCCATCATTTTGGTAACAGCCCTGGACAGTAAGCAAGATTTAGCGCGCGGCCTGGAAGCGGGTGCCGACGACTTTTTGCACAAACCTATCAATGGATTGGAGCTGCGGGCTAGAGTCCGCTCTATGTTGCGGATTAAGCAGCGGCATGATGAGCTGCAAGCCGCGCTGCAAATGCGCCAGGATTTGGCCAACATGATTGTGCATGACATTCGCAGTCCACTGTCCACTATCCTGATTTATTGTGATTTGCTGGAGGCTGAGTTAGATGGCCATGTGCAGACGTTGGACACAATTCGCAGTGAGGCGAACCGGCTGAGTTCTTTTTTAACTGATATGCTGATGATGGCCAAAATGGAACACGGCCGTTTAATGCTCAGCCAATCCCCCGTGGACATTAATGAATTAGCGGTGGCCGTTAAAAATAGTTATGAGCCGATGGCTAGCCTGAAGGATATCAGCTTTCATCTGGATTTGCCGGACGAAAGCAATAAAATGTCGCTGGATGCCAATCTATGGCGGCGAGTGTTAGACAATCTTGTCTCGAATGCGGTTAAATTTTCGCCTACGGGGGGAAATATCACCCTAAAAGTGCGCTACGCTGACGGTGGCTCCAGCCAAAACGGTAGTGTTCCGCACCTCAACTTACAGGTGATGGATGAGGGCCCAGGGATTGCAGTGGAGCATTACGAAACAATTTTTGACAAGTTTAAGATTGTGGCGACAGGACGACGTGATGTGAAACAAGTTGGCCTGGGGTTAGCCTTTTGCAAGATGGTTGTGGAAGCGCATAACGGCCGTATTTCTGTTGCTGCCAATGAGCCACGTGGGTCCATTTTTACTGTTGAGCTTTAAACGCAGACCAGCTTATTCTAATACTTCTTGCACTTTACGAACCATATCGTTCAAACTAAAAGGCTTTTGCAACAAGATAATATCTGGTTCTAAAACGCCGTGATGTGAAGTCACCTCGCTGCTGTATCCCGACATATAAATAACCTTGAGCTTTGGATGCTTGCTCGTCAACCGCTCGGCCAAAACCTTGCCACTCTCCCCTGGCATAATAACATCAGTTAGCAATAGATGAATAGGGCCTTCGTGCCGGGCGGCAAATTGCAATGCTTGCTGGCTATTTTCCGCATCCAAGACCTGGTAGCCTTGTTTTGTTAAAACCTCGCTAACCAGGGAGCGGATAGCTACCTCGTCTTCAACAACCAGAATTGTCTCGTTTCCTTGGACCAGCTCTTTTTTGGGCAAAGAAGGCGGCGATTCTTTTACAACTTCTGTGGTTCGGGGCAGGTAAACCTTAAAGATGGTCCCTCGTCCGTCTTCGCTATGAACCCAAATGTGCCCTTGATTTTGTTTAACAAACCCATAAACCATAGCCAGACCCAGGCCACTGCCTTTGCCTGCTTTTTTGGTCGTAAAAAAGGGCTCAAAAAGTCGATCTTGAACCTCTTGACTCATCCCAATGCCTGTGTCGTAAACGGTTAACAGCACATAGCTGCCGGGCTCAGCTTCCAAATGGCTGGCGAAGCGGTTGTTTTCGTCAATGACCACATTGGCGGTTGTTAAGCTTAACTTGCCTCCTTGAGACATTGCATCTCGTGCATTTACCACCAGATTAAACACCACCTGTTCGATCTGGCCGGAATCGACTTTGATCAACCAGAGATCAGGTGCCAGGCTGAACTCGACCTCGATACTTTCACCAATAATCCGTTCTAACAACTCACTCATTTCAGTTACAACTGCGTTAAGTTGAACGATTTTTGGGACGCCTGCTTGTTTTCTGCTGAAAATTAGTAACTTGCGGATGAAGTCGGCAGAACGCTCTGTGACTTGAAGAATATTCTTTGCTCTCGTTTGAGCTGGATCTTCCGGTTTGAGCTGCGTTTGCATCAATTCGGCGTTGAGGCTGATTGCTGCCAGCATGTTGTTAAAGTCATGGGCGATACCAGCCGTTAATTGCCCCACAGCTTCCATTTTTTGGGCCTGGTAGAATTGTTTCTCTAATCTGGCTCGTTCTTCTTCCAGCTGCTTGGTTGCCGTAATATCACGGATGATCATCAGGATAGATTGAGGAGCCTCTGCCTCATCCCGGATAAGATTAAGGCGGGCATAGCGGTAAATCCAATTGCCCTCTTTGTGACGAATGCGATATTCTACGCTTTGCGTACCGGTTTCTAGCAGTTTGTTTATCTGCTTTTGGTAAATAGCTTGATCATCTGGGTGAATCCTGGAGAGGCCCGCTAATGCGATGCTTTCCCCTTCCCTGAAGCCCAGGCTTGTATAATAGGCGCTGTTGCAGAACAGGAGATTGCCTTCTAAGTCTGTTAGCAAGATCACGTCATCAGCAGCCTCTATTAATGTGCGGTAGCGCATTTCTGATTTAGCCAGGGCAGTGGTCTTTTTTTCAACGGCCGTTGACAGCCAATCTATACGCTGAAAAGTCGCATTGGTAATAAACAAGATGCTGATTAATAGCGCGCCACCTAATCCCCAAATCAACCCAAAAATATAAGGTTCCGGCTGGGGTTCAGGTGGAACCCAGCCTATCGTCAAATCCCAGCTGCTGTCGCCCACATGCACGGTTGAACTGAGTGTATTGTTTGTCAGGGTGTTATCTCCCCAAAATGTGTGGCCATTTGCATCTTTTAGAAGAATTGCAAAACGTGGGGGTAACGTATTCGAGGTATTCTCAAGGAGGTCTGTGATGTCGATGACGCCCTGGGCCAGCCCTAAATATTGATCTTCATCGAAGATTGGTGAGCGTACTACAATTGACAAAGAGCCTTGCACCGTAATCGTGGGGTCGTTCACGGTGGTTGATCGAGTTTGAATAGCCTTTTCAACAAAGGGTGCGGCCGGACGGGTCATCAAGTCTAGATTGAGGGCTGTCTCATTCCCCTCAAGCGGATAGATATATCGGATAATATGATTGGTATTTACGTATTGAAGCGCACGTACCTCAGGAGAATAAGGTAATACAAGCTCGCCATATTGGTTGAAGATTTCATCATCCGGAAATATTGGCGAAGCCAACATGAATGCTCGCAGGTCTTCAACCGTCAGGATAGTTCTGCCGATTTCTTTTTCTAAGTTTTTTTTGGTTATTTCCAATGCAGCAGTGAGTAGTCGGAAATTGCTTTGCCGAATTTGCTCTCGATAATAATTGTCGATAATGAAGAGAGCGGCAAAGCCCAATATGGTGATAAGAGCCAGCGTTAGCCAACGTTTCATACGTTATCCTCTGGCTAAATGAACATAGAAATTCGGAGACAGCCTTGGAAAATGCAGGGTTCCCATGGACTATAACTCAACATTGAAGATGGTGCCTTGTGGTAGGTTAGGGGAGATATAGATACGGCCGTTATGAGCCTCAACCACTAATTTACAGAATGCCAACCCCAAGCCAACCTGCTCTAGCCCAGTTTGTTTGAGAGTGACAACCTCATATTTGTTAAAAATGCGTTCGTAATTTTCTGGGGCAATGCCAGGCCCCTGATCCATTACCTGCAAACGAAAAGAAGGCGTGGAAGGCGCGGCACCCCCATTTTTTAAGTAGCGCAAGCGCAATGTAATTTGGCTTTTATCAGGCGCGTATTTAAATGCGTTCGACAATAAGTTGTCTAGAACACGTTTGAATAATGCTGGATCTACAGAAGAAAGGCGATGTTCTTCAGGCAAATCTAGATTAAGCTTTATGCCTTGCAGTTGGAAGACCTCCTGCTGACTATTGGCAACATTTGTAATCAGCTGGCTGAGGTCGTACGGCTGACAAGTGAGCTTAAGCATTCCTTCTTCCATCTTAGCCACGGTCAATATTTCATCCAAAAAATCTGTTAGATTACGCAAACTATCCCGGACCAGATTGGCATACTCTTTATCGCGTGGCGCGAGCTGGTTGCGTTTTAGCAAGATATTGTTGTATAGCGTGGCCACCGTTAGTGGATTGCGCATATCGTGAATGAGCATGTGGGCTAAATCTTCACGCAGCTGCATGATTGATTGTAAGGAATCGTATTGGCTTTTGATGCGTAGCATGGTCCGTACGCGAGCACGCAGCTCAGCGCCGTTGACTGGCTTCGATAAAAACTCATCTGCACCTGATTCTAAACCTTTTAGCATGTCCGCACGGCCGTTTAAGGCAGTAACCAGAATGATGGGGATATGACTGCGGGCCGGATTTTGCTTTATTTTCTGGCAAACATCATAGCCATTTATGTAGGGCATCATCACATCCATCAAAATGACATCTGGTTTTAAGTCATCAAACTTATCTAACAGTTCTTGGCCACCGGCAATCTGCGTGACAAAATGTGCGTCTACGGAGAGCTGTTCCGCAATCACTTCGCGAGCCATGAGGTTATCATCAACAATGCAGATGTGAGCGGGTTTGCTGTTGATAGGGGGCATTGACGCGACTTCCTTTTGCCTAAGCATTATTTAACCGTGGGTAAAGCGGATAACGGCCGTTTCTGTGGAAGATTCTACAAGGTCTAGAGTGACTACCCAAATATCATTGCCATCGACGATGATGTGTTCGACAACCTCAACTTTGAGCAAGGAATAAGCGGTGCTGCGGCCTGAGGAAAAGATAAGATAGCGGATAGCTGTTGACGGCCGTTTGGGCCAGTCGAGCCAGGCCAGCGCCGGATAACATTGATAGGCCGACTGAACCAAAGACAAGAACTTATGACCCGTTGGCAGTGGTTCATCGGCCAGCAAGCCCAAAAAGTGACGTGCCTGTTTGTTGGCGTAGATAATTTCATCTGTGGCGTTGATGAGCAAATGACCTGTGCGCTGTTTTTTGGTTACCAAGCGTTTATTTGTGGGTTTTGTTATAAGTGGCATTGCTGATTTATCCATTTTGCTGCTCCTCATGTCTATTCGCGGTTAGAAGCAGTTCATTGATGAGTCTGATCAGTTGGCTCAGTTGGACGGGTTTACTTAAATATTCGTCTGCGCCTGCTTCCAGGCAGCGCTCCCGATCGCCGCTCATTGCCAGCGCCGTTAGGGCGATGATGGGCACCCGGTTTAATGTTTCTTGCTGGCGCAGTTGGCGAACGGCCGTTAATCCATCTATCTCAGGAATCTGAATGTCCATCAAAATGAGATCCGGCTTTTCTTCATGCGCTTTTGCCAACGCTTCGGTGCCGCTATTGGCCACGGTTAATTGATACCCCCAAACCGGCAAATATTCTGAAATGGTCTCGATGTTGGTTTCGTTGTCCTCTACCAGCAGAATAAGAGGCTCCTCACCTGGCATATAGTGCAGCCTGTGGCTCATCTCATACCGTTCACGATCATTTCTAGCCTGATTTTGCAGGCTTGTAGAATCAACGAGTAGATTTTGTGGCAGCGTTACGGTGAAGCAGCTGCCGACGTCTACCTCACTTTCTAATGACACACTACCACCGTGTAATTCTGTCAGGCGATAAACCAATGAGAGCCCTAATCCTGTACCTTCGTGCGATCGTGATAGGCTGCTATCTAGCTGCATAAAAGGCTTAAATAACTGTTCCATAGCCTCTGTTGGAATACCGATACCAGTGTCCCATACTTGAAACTGTATGGCGTCTCTGGACGCATCATGAAAAATATTGATGCCTACTTCACCCCCTGTTGGCGTAAACTTAATGGCGTTGCTCAACAGGTTGATCAGGATTTGTTTCAGGCGGCGTTCATCACCTTGGCATGTTGTTAAGGTGGAATTGATGTGCGCTTGAAGTTTAATTTGCTTGTTATGGGCCATTTGCCGCACAAATTGCAGGCTGTTTTCACAGAGGCTTGCCAAAGATACGGTTTGCACATCCAGCGTCACTTTGTCTGCTTCGATTTTGGCCATATCCAAAATGTCATTGATTAGATCCAGCAGGTGACGGCCGCTTTTTTCAATCATTTGCAGCGAAGATGCCTGCTTTTCTGCCAGTTGTCCATGAATGCCTTCCAGCAAGATTTCTGATTTGCCCAAGATTGCGTTGAGAGGGGTGCGGAGTTCGTGGCTCATATTGGCCAGAAATTCGTCTTTGGCATGGACCGCTTTGGCGAGTTTGGCATTGGTTGCATTGAGTTCATTACTGCGGGCGCGTAATGCCTGCTCAATTTTGCGCCGTTCATTGATTTGGGTTTCCAGGGCTTGGGCATGTTCTTGCAACTGGTCGTAAAGTCGCACAGTTTCCAGGGCCAGGCCAGCATGTTCGGCAAAAACGTTGATGATGCGCCGAGAGCGCTCATCAAAACCATTTAACTGCGGTGAATGTAAATCAATGGCACCAATGATGAGATTATAGGCCCGTAAGGGAATAACAAGTTCGGATTGGGTGTAGGTGTTTTCAGGCAGGTAACGTGGGTCCTGGCTGACATCAGGGACATAAATCGTTTCTCCCTGGCGAACGGCCGTTGCCACCAGGCCATCTCCCTTTAGCGGAATTGTATCAGTGGCATTGTTGAAGAAACGGCCGTTTCGCGCCAGCCACATCAAATGATTATTCTCCTTTATAGGATGAAGACCAAGCCGGTTCGTATTTAATTGAACCGGTTCCTGTAGCAGCAAGACCCCGCAAGTATCAAATCCCAATTGCTGCACCGTAATCTCAGCGATCTGTTCAGCTAATTCTTTAACACCAGTTGGTTTAAAGAGCTGAATGGCTGCCTGATAAATCTCATTGACTTCTTTGGCATTTGTTTTAATCTCTGCTTCTGCAGCGTGACGTTCTGTTAAATCTGTAATCGTGGCAATCGATCCGATGATTTTTTTCTGAGGATCGTATTGCGGCACACTGTTTACCAGCACATACAGCGGGGAGCCATTTGTCTTCTCCAAACGGGCTTCATACGAATATGCTTGCCCTTCCAAATTACGTATTTGCGCTTGAATTAGCTTGGTATGGTCTTCGGCATGGACAAAGTCCAGAGCTGTTTTACCGATAAGTTCTTCCGGCTCAAAGCCCAGCGTATGGGCATAGGCCGGATTCATGTAGTCGATGACACCTTCTACCGTTGTTGTCATCACCCCTTGCCCCATCGTTGCCATGACTTGTTGGGCGAAATTGCGCTCCTTGGCCAACAAATCTTCTGACTTTTTGCGTATCAGCGCGTTCACAAAGATGGTGCTAACCACTTTCAAAGAAGTACCCGTTTCCTGCCGTCCAGCAATATAGGGTTGACGAGAATCCAACCCAAAAAAACCAAACGTTTCTTTGTCATAAATCAAGGGAATGATAAGTGCTGAGCGGACATGTTGCAGTTTGAGCAATTTTATTTCGCTGCTGCTTTCCTGGGTGTCTTCTTTGATGTCCTGGACGTGGATAGTTTTCTGCTGAATAAGATGTGGCATCCAGTTTTGAAACAAGTTTGCGGGAAGTGTTCTAAAATCTTCGAGCGTGACGGGGCAGGCCGGATGGCACCAGCCATGACTGTTTTTGAGGGCACGGCCGTTTTCATCAAACAAATAAATATAGCTGCGGTCGTAGTTGGCAAAACGTCCAATTCTTTCAAGCGCCAGATTAATGTTGTTGTCAATTTCATCTGTTGTCAGGTTGATGAATTGAGTAGAAATGGCCGTGAGGACGCGGTCAAATTCAAGCCGATTTTGTAGTTTTTTCTCAGTCTTTAAACGCTCGTCAAATTCCTTTTCTAGCTGTTCATTTGTCTGCTTTAGCGCATTGGTGCCTGCCTTAACACGTTTCTCCAAAAGTTCATTGGTGCGTCGCAACTTTTGGCTTTCCTGCTGCAAAAGCCTGGCGGCAGAGACGGGAGTCGATTGTTCTGTTGGCTCAATCTTAGTAGACATTAGACGTTGCTGGTTTTGCATGGTAGGTTAGATTTTTTGCTCTTTTGCATGTAGTTGAATGATAAGCAGGCATTCTAGGTATGACAATAGCCGTGAGGTATCAGACTGCCCCCTGAAAGGGCAGTAAATAGGCCTAAAAAGTGGTTCTCAAGACGCAAACGGTTTTTTCACGGCGATAGTTCGTCATTTTCACGGTCGCTTGACGCTTGCTATGACATAATTTGCCCAGAAGATATCTTTTTGTTGATGGTAAAACTGACGCACTTGCTCGAACCAGATTGCAAAAGTCTCAAGTATAAGAACGTTTAAGCCCAAGAGAGCAAGACTTTTACGTTGATCCGTTTTCCCAATAAGCTTTATAAGGAGTTTGGCTGCTAAACAGCCAGGCTAAACAAAGAAGTGCAAACAAACCGCCCGTTGGATTTAGACGAATATGTTCCCCTGGAGGATGAGGAAGCCCCTCGCCTCCTTCGCCCGGTGATCTTATGGTTGGGCGTGCTGGGGCTGACCATTCTTTTTATTCCCTTGTACCTGATGGCGAACACGTTGGGTAATGAGGTTGCCCAGTTAGAAGCCGAACTGACCCCGCTGCAAACAGCCCTGGCTGCCACGCCGGGTGCTCTGCCCCAGGCCCAAGCGTTGACGGTGACGTTAACGGCCGTTCACAACCAAACCGATCAAATGGCAGCCATTTTGCCTGTGTTGGAAGCAGAAAAGGTGGATTGGAACGCGGTTATGTTGGCCATTAACCAGGGTGATGACAGCGGCATACAGCTGACTGGCCTGGAGCAATCGGGTGACCAGTTGCTGATTCGGGGCCGGGCCGCAAATGAAGACGCGGTTACAGATTATGCCTATCAGCTGGAAACATCCGGGCAGTTTAACCAGGTAATGATCCAATCCGTGACGGCGGTTTCAGAACCGTTCTTCACGCCCACTCCCACGCCACTGTTGCCCAGTGCGACGCCCTCTGCCACGGCTACCAGTACACCACGGCCCACGGCTACCAAAACGCCGGTTACCCCCTGGCCTACCTGGACGCCTACCCCCAAGCTTACCGACGATTATGAGTGGGATGACACCACGCCCAAACCGATTTTTGTCGGTGCACCGGCACAGGTCCATAATTTTTACCCTAATTTTGATTTGGATCAGGCCGTTTTTCTGGCCAAGGCGGGCCGCACCTATGAGGTAAGCACAGACTTTCTGGCTCCCGGTGTAGATACCTTCCTTGCCGTGTCTTATGTGGATGTTCAGCTCAGCAATGATGACGCGATGTTAGGGACGCTGCGCTCCAGCGTGACGCTGCAAGCACCGCCCGACAGCGATGTGGAAGTTCTGGTACAGGTGTCTAACCGGGGAGTGTATGGGGCTGACCAATGGTACGATTTGCAGGTGATTGAGATTGTGCCTACGACGCCGACACCGAGCGTCACGCCTACCAACGCGCCGCCAACGGTCACACCATCGCCCACGCTAGATTTGCGCGATATTCATGAACCGAATGACGTGGACCCCAATCCCATTGCCATTGGTGAGGCGCAGATTCACAACTTTTTCCCCAATGGTGATTTAGATAAGGTGGGATTTTTGGTCAAGAACGGCCGTTTCTACCAAATCCTGACCTCGCAGCTGGGGGTGGGGGTGGATACGGCCGTTACCGTGGCATTTAATGGCGAGACGTGGAGCAATGATGATTATGATCTGCCTGGCTCTGGCAATTTTGCTTCGGCCGTTTGCTTTCCAGCCGAGGCGGATGGCACAGCCGTGGCCACCATCAGCAATGTGGAGCAGCAGTTTGATTCCAGCAAAACCTACATCGTTTCGGTGCAAGAAGTACCCTTCTTGACGGTTGATCCCAAAGAAATTGATTTTGGCACAATGACCCAGGGCGAACCTAACCCACCAGCACAAACAGTGCAAATTGAAGGCACCGAGCCGCTCGCCTGGGAGGTTTTCAATGAGACACCCTGGCTCAGCACCGACGTCGTTACTGGCACCACGCCTGCGACACTTAGCATGACGGCCGATATTTCTGGCCTGGATGTGGGGCAGCACGAGGGCGAGATACTGCTGGGCTGGGCTGACTTTTGCCGCCAAACGATTCCCGTGACCATTCAAGTTGATCCAGTTCAGAGCGAACTGCCTGGCTACGGCCGTACCCAATTTATGGCCAAACCGGCGTCGCTTCAGGTTGAAACGGTGGAATTTGTCATTGTCGTTACGCTGAAACCGGTGGAACCGTAATGAATTTTGATTTTGAGTTAGAGGACATGCTCGATTTCCTGCGGGAAAATTTGTATATGGTGCTGGCAGTGGCCATGATACTGCTGCTGCTCATTGGCTATCTCATTTTTACCTTTGGCACCCTCCTGCCGCGTTGGCAGCAGCGCACGGAACTGGCGGCTGCTTCGGCCACCGTGGCGGCCGCCTACGAGGCACGCACCGCGCAAGAGCAATCCGACGCCGGACAGTTGGGCCCGCAAATCGAAGCGGCTCAAGCTGAATTTGACGAATTGGCTAACCACTTTTTAACAGAGGATCAGGCGATTGCTTTTTTGGATGGCTTGTATGACAGCGCTGCGGAAACGGCCGTTACCATTGTTGATTTGCAGGCGCAGGCGGTGGCCCCAGACGCAGCCGCTGCCGGTGAAAAACCAGTGTACGACACACGCCAGTTTCGGCTGGTGGCTGAAGGTGATCTGGTTCGGCTGAATCAATTTGTGGGGCGCATTGGGGAAACGTCCGTGCCCAGCATCAATCTCAGGAATTTGGTGGTTGCTCAGGGCGCTGATGATTCTGCCGCTGTGCTGACGTTAGATTTGCTGCTTTATACTTCGCCGTTTTCTACCGGCGAAGCCGTGGCTGACTTGCCTGACCCGCAAGCCACTCCTGCGGCCACTCAGGCGCCCCAGCCTTCCCCTACGCCGGCTGCCTCGGCCACGCCGGATATTAGCAGCCTGCTGGCTCAATTAGATGCTCCCTGGGCCGCTGAAAATTGGCCTGAAGTGATTGGTCTCATTCAGGAAATTCGCCAGTTGGCCCCTAACGAGGCAGGTATGACGGAAAAATTGTACGCGGCGCGGGTGAACTATGGGTATCAGCTGGCAGAACTGGGAGACACGACCGCCGCCGCTGAGCAGTTTGAGCAAGCGCTGGCCATTTTTCCGCAAGGTACCGAGGCTGAGGCTGCGCTTCAATCCCTTTTTGCCCCAGCAGCAACGGCCACGCCAGAAACCACCATTTACGCGGTGCAGCGTGGCGACACACTTTACTCCATCGCCCGCCGCTTTGGTTCCACCGTAGATGCTGTGAAAGCTGCCAACAACCTGATGAGCAACAATATTACCCCTGGTCAGCAGCTAATCATTCCCTAAACAGGCAAGTGGCAGATGATGACTGTAAGGCGGCGCGTTTTACGCTAGTGTTCGCACCCCGCGCCACATGGGTGTTTGATCGTAATCAAAGTAGCGGGCTTTGTGCAGGATGAGTGCGTCGCTTTGCTGGATGCCGTGGGGGAGACGGCCGTTGTAAATCCGAATCGAGTGATAATAATTGGGCGAGAGTTCATATACCGCTTTGGCGTGGGCTTCGCTGCGGCTCCAGCCCATTTGGGCCGTTTCACTGGTGAAGAGCACCAGATTGGCGTAATTGCCATCTTTCAGCAGCATGGTGCTGTAGCTAATCAACCCTTCGTGCTGGGGGATTTCTTTCATCAAGGTTAAGTCAAATTCTTGGGCCAGCTCAATATCGGCCTGGGAGCGGCTTTGGCCAAAAAACCCGACAACGTGAATCAAGTTTGTTTTCGCAAAATGTTGCGGATTGGCCAGGACTTGCCGATGAATCCAGCTGGTTTTTTCCGGTAGGTTGAACAAAATAGTCTGCGGTAAATCGGTGGGCATGTGGGGGTTTTGCAGGGTGAGGCAAAGTTGGCCAGCCATGTAACGCAGGGTGCTCAGGTCGCCAGGAATGTGGGTGGGGTGGGTAAACGGCCGTTCGGCGAGAATGTCAGTGGGGGATAATTGAACGACGTTTTCCATGGGGTTTGGATCCTCCTTTTAGATCATGGTTTGGTTGGCAGATGAGGTGAAGCCTAGCTCGGCCGATATTGTTTGGCAGGTGTCCAGCAGCTTCGGCAAATACTCCTGAAAAATCGCATCACTCAGCCGGTATGAAGGGCCGGAAATGGAGATGGTGGCTAACAAACTTCCTTGATGGTTATAGATGGGTGCGGCCAGCGAGCTGAAGCCAGTTTCATATTCTTCATGGACGCTGGCGTATTTCTGTTGGCAAATCTGGTTAAGCTGCCGGGTTAACTGGAAGCTGTCGGTGACTGTCTTGTTGGTATATTGTTTAAGTGGGGTGGGCAGAACGGCCGTACGCTCTTCTGGTGTCATGTGGGCCAACATGAGCTTGCCGCTGGCTGTGCAGTGCAAAGGCGAACGGCGGCCAATCCAACCGATGTACTGAATAGGCTGCGGGCTGGCAGCCCGGTCGATGTTGACACATTCTTTGCCATCCAACACAGTCACATTGACCGTTTCTTGAGACAGGGTTACCAAACTGGCCAGATGTGGTTGGGCAGCGGCCCGCGCATTCAGCCGGCCCAAGGCCACACCGGCTAAACTCACTAAGCCAATCCCCAAGCGATACTTGCCCGTTTCCGTGTTTTGATCGATCAAGCCTTCGGCTTGCAGCGTGGCAATCATGCGTGAAACCGTGCTTTTGTGCAGGTCCAAACGGCGGCTTAACTCTGAGACGCCAAGTTCTGGCTCGCTCTCGGTAAAGCTGCGCAAAATGGCAGCGGCGCGCTGCACGGATTGAACAGGAGCAGTTAAGGTATTGCTTTTTTGACTCATTAGTTTTTGTTGCGTATTGTGAAACACTGTTTTAGCATACGGGTCAAGATAGTATAACCCTAGTCGAGTGAACTTTCAAACTGACTTACTTTGTGGAAAGGTGACAAAATATCGTTAGGTTTTTTCTGTTTTCTCTCTGTGAAGCTCTGTGGCTTCTCTGCGTAACTCTGTGTTCCGTATTTTTTATCGAAGGAATTTTTGCATTTCGTTGTAATGCAGTTGGGGGGAACCACTCAGGATGGTGGGGGTAGCGGCCAGCGCGATGTGGGTTGTTAGCGGGCTGTCTTCGCCGGAGAGGATGATTGATTGGTTTTGGGATTTTAGGTGCGAGACGGCCGTAATCCCCGCCTCCAAATTTCCCAACCTGGGCAGGTTAATATGCACCATGTGGCACACTTCAGGATTGGCAAAATCTTTTACATCAGCCAACGAATCTACCCAGGCGTCAGCCACCAGCTTAAGCTTAAGGCGACGAAACGCCAGGTAGCCCCGCAGCTTCTCCAATGACTTTCGCTGGGCCTCACGGCTATCATGCCAAACTGGATTTTGCACATGGAGGTGGTACGGCTTAGCTGCCTGCTCCAGCCCAAAAAGCGCACCGAGGACCTTGCCTTCGTCATTGTTAAAGAGGTCACGAAACCCATCACGTAGATCAAGGTGAATCGCTGGCTGAAAAGAAGAATCGACGGTGGGCAACCAGGCAGCCACCTGCCGTAGGTGCCGCTGCAGCCGCTCCGCGTTGGCCCCCAAGGCAGCTTTGTGGTTGTTTTTGCCTGTGGTATAACCCAATGAGGCAACGTTTGTGGCCAGGATGGTGTGGGCCGTTTGCAAGGTTTCATCATCGAGGGCGATTTGCAGGGGAACGGCCGTTTCCGCCAAAGCCAACCCATACTCTCGCGCCACCCGTGCCGCCACCGATTCCCGATTCACCGCCGCCACCGCTCGAAGCAAGGCCGCTGTTAGACCATATTGCAACGCTGGGTGCAACGGCCGTTCGATGGTAACGGCTTCTAAACGTGGTTCTGGCGCTTCTTCCTCTGCCAAAAAGCCAGTGATCAGGCTGCGGCGCGTTACGGTTCCGGTAGCAGGCTGTGGCTTAGGCGGAACAGTACGTGTGTAGCTAAACGGTTCCATGAGGGGCAGCAGCCTCTGGGCCAGCGGCCGAAACATGATCACCGCCTGGCCTTGCCACACCGGTAGTACCAAATCTTGTACGTGTTTGGCGGCTTGAGTGGGATCGAAAACGGCAGTCTCGTCCGACCGTGACACCGCAGGCACATCAACACAAGTGGCCCAAAACCGCTGCCCATCACTTAGCTGCACCCCAACTGTCAGTTGGGAACGGCCGTTTTCTGCCAAAGTTGGGACCGTTAATAAAGATGAAATCGTTGGATTTGCTGTCATGAATGTTTCAAATTCTAATTCTGCTATAAAAGCCTATAACCAGCGTCTTCTGGCAGGCCTTGGCGTATTATCCCTCGTATTCATATTTGGCATCGGATTTGGCCTTGTTTCATTGATTAAACAGGATAGACAGCAAGCCCAATATCCAGGTGCCATACCGCTCTCCACCCATAGCAACTACAAAAGTTTGCCCCGCTCGTATCGTTGGGACGATTCTTATCGCATTGATGATGGCTTTAGAGCAGTGTATGAATGGTACTCCCTCAAATTTAACACAGGTGCCGAATCACGGGCCAATGGCTCCTGTATCTTATTGGAATCAGAAGACCAGTTTTTCCGTGCCGAGCGTTTTGTTAGCGTCGTTATTTGTGGAACGCCAGAGGGCCAACTGGTATTTGTGACCCGAACAACTACCTTCAAATAAAAAAGAGAAGGTGGCGTGCCCTCTCTTTTAAAACCTTCTGGATTATTTCCGATGAGAATTACACAACATCCCGAATATCAACAACTTCCTGCGCTTCGATCTGGCTAAATGCCCCGCGCACTTGTTCAACCGAGACGTTCGGAATTTTTAACACCACATCATACCAGCCCTCTTTCCGGTGGGTTGGATAAGTGCCAATGCCCATAACGCCCCAATCATTATCACCCAACACCTTCATCAATTTGGAGAATTCTCCCTTTCGGTTTTGCATACGCACGGTAACCCGCAGGCCATCAGCCGGTAACCCCAGCATCTCCTGGTAAGAACGCAGCACATCTACCTCGGAAATGATTCCCTCAACGACACCATCATCATCAAGAACAGGCAGACAACCCACTTTATGGTCAGCCATCATTTTAGCGGCTCGTTCAATGGTGCGATCTGCATGGATGGTGAGCACATCTTCTTTTTTCACCATCACGTTTTTTACAGTTAGATTGCTTAACTGACGCGAAATTTCCCACATATCCAGGCTGCCGAGCATGTCTGGCTTAAGCGAAAGTCGCGTACGGGTGATGAGCCCTTTCAGTTTTTTGCCGTCTGAGGCAACGGGCAAATGACGAACATGATTTTCTGTCATGATTTTTTGGGCTTCGATTACCTTGGTCGATGGCGAGATAATGATTGGATGTCTGGTCATACATTCTTTAACAAGCATGTTTTGTTCCCTTCCTGTTAGTTAAGCGGTTTGCCGACGCTATAAGAATTATTAGCCATTTGCTGTTGAAATTACGGGGTCAAACGTGCGCAAGGTCTCTTCTGGAATATGGCAGAAAATTCTGTGCCCACCTTCTAGTTCACGCCAGGGTGGGATTTCCTCTTCGCATATTTTGCCGCCGTCTGGCAGCAGTTCGCGACGAGGGCATCGCGTGTGAAAACGACAGCCACTGGGCGGATTAATGGCGCTGGGCACGGACCCATCTAGCCGAATATGCTTTTGCTTGGCAGTGGGGTCCGGGATAGGTACGGCCGAAAGCAGCGCCTCGGTGTAGGGATGATAGGGTGGGGCATAAATCGCCTCAGCCGGACCAATTTCCATAATCTGGCCCAAATACATCACGGCTACATCATCTGAGAAGAAGCGCACGACCGATAAATCATGGGCAATAAAAATCATGGTGGTTTTGTACTCTTGCTGTACTTCTAATAGCAAGTTGAGCAGTGCGGCTTGTACAGAAACATCCAGGGCGCTTACCGGCTCATCGCACAGCACCAGGTCTGGCCGACTGGCCAGTGCCCGGGCAATACCCACACGCTGCTTCTCGCCACCGCTCAGCTGGCGCGGCAGCCGATTGTAATAATTTGCTCCCAGTCGCATTGACTCCAACAGCTTGATGACTTCGCTGCGAATTTGGTCTTTAGGCACGGTGCCAAACCGTTCCATGGGGCGTCCAATTTGCTGCCCGACGGTATAGGATGGGTTCATGGTGGAATCCGGGTTCTGGAACACCATTTGCAGTTCTTGAATCAATTTTTCATTGCGGGTTCCCAGGTCGCCTGTAATGTCGAAACCCATGAAGGTGGCATCGCCGTTGGTGCTATCTTCTAAACCGATTAAGGTTTTAATGAGCGTGCTTTTGCCGCAGCCAGATTCGCCGACCACACCCAGGGTTTTGCCTTTTTTAACGTTGAAGCTGGCATTTTCCACTGCTTTTACGTAGCGTGGCTCGCCAAGACCCAACACATCGCGGATGGAACTGCCTTTCACCTCATAATACTTTTGCAGGTTTTGTACTTCCAGCAAAGTTTCATCGCTTTTAACTTCCTGAGTGATGTCCACTGTTGGTTGGATTTCCTCGGAAGGAATCCATTGGCTGGGGTCGATTTCTTCGGCAAAGTGGCAGCGTACGGCCGTTCCGTTCTTCATTGTGCGTAGCTGCGGCCGTTCTGCCACACACCGGTCCTGAGCATAATCGCAGCGCGGTGTGTACATGCAGCCCATCGGCCGATTATTCGGCGCAGGCACCCGGCCACGAATGGGGTACAAAATGCTGCCAGATTTATCAGCGCCTAATTTAGGTACACAGCGCAGTAACCCTTGCGTGTACGGATGCTGTGGTGATTCAAAAAGCTGCTCGATTTCGGCCCGCTCCACCATTTCCCCGGCATACATCACCCCTACACGGGTGCACACACGAGCCACTACCCCTAAATTATGGGTGATGTACATGATGGCCGTGTCAAAGTCCCGGCGCAGTTCAGAGATCAGGTCAAGAACGGCCGCTTCCACCGTCACATCCAACGCCGTTGTTGGCTCATCCATAATCAAAAGTGCCGGATTGTTCAGCAGCGCCATCGCAATCACCACACGCTGCTGCTGCCCGCCAGAAATCTGGTGTGCATACCGCTTCATCACATTGGCCGCATCTGGCATGTACACTCGCTCTAGCATTTCTACACAGCGCTTGGCGGCCTCTTTGTCGCTGATGCCACGGTGAACCGTCAGCACTTCCTTCATCTGATCGCCCAACGTCATCGAAGGGTTCAGTGCCTGCATGGGGTCTTGAAACACCATCGCAATTTGGTCACCACGAAGCTGCCGTAGCTCCTCGCCACCCTTGCCTACCAATTCTTGTCCCTGAAACTTGATACTGCCGCGTTTTACGTAGCCGTTAGATCCTAAAAAGTTCACAATGGCCCAGGCCATTGTGCTTTTGCCACAGCCCGATTCACCTACAACACCAAAAGATTCACCCCGGCGAATATCAAAAGAGACATTTTGCACAGCCTCAATTTCTCCACCGCGAACTTTGTAGGCGACGGCTACGTCTTCTACCTTCAATACGGAAGCTTTCTTATCGTCTACTTGCCATTCCATCGCCATATCCTATTTTTGAAACCGTGTTAACTCTTCGCGCAGGCCATCGGCGAACAGATTCAGGCCAATGACGAGCGTGGCAATGGCCATCGCTGGCCATATCACGGCCCATTGATTACTAAAGATGAACTTGCGCGCCTCATTGACCATATTGCCCCAGTCAGGATCAGGCGGTGGTAACCCAATACCCAAAAAGCCGAGTGTACCAATTGCAAAAATTGCATAACCAACGCGCAACATCGCATCGACTAAAATTGGGCCACGGGCATTGGGTAGAATCTCCCGATACATGATAAACCAGACGTTTTCGCCCCGCGTTTCGGCCGCACGAATATAATCACGAGTTTTAATGTCTAGCGCCAGACTGCGAACCAGGCGAGCAATGCCCGGTGCCCCAGTAATGGTGATGGCTAAAATAACTACCAAATCACTGGGCCCCAGGGCGGCGATAATCACCAGATAAAGCACAATGACCGGAAAGGCAATAAGTGCATCCAGGATTTGCATAATAATTTGATCGGCCCACCCGCCGCGATAACCAGCGTTGAGGCCAAAAAATGAGCCAAGCAGTAAAGAGCCAAAGACGCCCCACAGGGCAACGCCACCAGGGATGAACCATTCCGTGTCGCCGGGAAGTCGCGTTTTTAGCAAGATGACCTGTGTGCCCTGCATCAATCGCGATAAAATGTCGCGACCCAAATGATCTGTGCCCAGCCAGTTGGTACCGTTTGGCGGCAGATTTTGGGTAAACTCTGAAGCGTTTGGTTCAAATGGGGTCCAAAAAAGAGAAATGAAACCAAGTACGAGCCAAAACAGGATGATTGCTAAGCCAACTGTAGCCACGCGTGACTCAAAGACAATCGATATGCTTTTCCACATCTTTTGCCATCGAGATGGCTCGCTTGCTTGGGTGAGTGTTGGTTGTGCGGTTGCCATATCTTCTCCTATGCGTAACGTATCCGAGGATTCAGATAGGTATAAGCCAGATCGCCAATCAGCCTGGTGGCGATGGCAATGATTACTGTGACCATGGCCGCAGCGATGACGGCATTGGTGTCGCTGGCAATCGCTGAATCGTAGATGTATTTGCCCAGCCCCGGATAGCCAAAGATAGCTTCCACGACCACCACGCCACCTACCAGATAGTTGACGTGCAGCATCATGATGGTAATTGGTGCCATCAGTGCATTGCGAATAGCATGACGAAAGACGACCCGCCAGTATGGCATTCCTTTGATGATGGCGGTTCGAATATAGGATGTGGCCATGACTTCCACCATGCTGGCCCTTGTCATGCGAACGATATAGCCGAGTTCAACGGCCGTTAACGTCAACAACGGCAGTATCAGCAAGGACGGCGTCTCGAAAATAGCATCTGCACTGGTAAAAAGCGCCACGGCGGGTACTAATTCCAACCAGATGCCGAGGATCAAGATCAAGAAAATTCCGGTGACAAATTCTGGCGTCGCAGTGGCCGCCAAACTGGTAATTGAGATAATCCGGTCGATTAACTTTCCTTCATTAATCCCGGCAATAATGCCTAATAATAATGCTAGCGGCATAATAAAAATAAAGGCCAGTCCGGCAAGAATCAGCGTGTTGCGCAGACGCGGCAGAAGCGTTACCGCAACTGGGCGTCTTGTCTCTGAGGAAATGCCTGGGTCCAAACGGACCATACCTTTGCGCAAGGGAATATAATCGCGGGGACCGTCTCCTTCCTGGCGCAATCCAGCCGATGTAATTACGTAGACGGGGGCACCACCACCACGCTGCCACAAAACAACGCGATTTTCAGTATCGACACCCCAAAAGGTTTCAATGTCTCCATCAGATTGCCAATACTCATTGGCCGTCTGAGGAACGGTAGAACCATCCTCTTGTCGAATCAGGGCGATCAGGTCTTCCCCATCAAGCTGCCAGCGCATCAGTTGGCCGTCAACTTCAGCCCACCATTGCAATTCACCCGTTGTTGGGTTTGGCGCGGTCACGATGTCATAATCGACATACTGCCCAGCACGCCAATCGCTGCCCAACAGCCAGTCTGAGTAACGTATCCAGATTGGCTCATCCAGACTCAACTGGTTTTTGAAGGATGCTTTTTGTTCAGCGGTAGCAAACACGCCCAAGACACGATTAATGACACGTTCAGAGCCAATGGCATCGAGAAGGCCGAAAAGAACAATGGAAACAAATAAAACAGTAACGATGGTAGAAACGATGCTGCGTACAAGAAAACGAGCCATTCAACCCTTCCCATTTCAAGAAATAGGAGTCGAGTTTTAGCCAAAACTCGACTCCACAAAACTACTAATTAACGTTTACGATGACCTTATTCGTCCTTCCAGACTTCATAAAGCAGATCGTAAGCCGTTGGATGCGCCTTTACATTTTGGAATTTATCCGAGGTAATGTTCCAGATGTTCTTCCAGAAGCTGTTCCCAATAGGTCCACGATCCTGCATGATGTCCTCAATTTGCGACATCAAACCACGCCGCTCCTCTACATCAAGCGTGGCTTGAGCTTGCCGCAGTACGTCCTCAAATTCCTCGTCAACCCAGCGTGTTTCGTTCCAGTTGCCGATGGCTTCTTCGGTGTAAGCCAAAGGCAACAGCATGACAGCCACCGGACGGTGTGTCCAGGACGTAATACCCAGGTCAACTTCAGTCCAGCGCGACCAATAGCCGTTTGGCTCAGTAATATCCAGGGCAATGTCAAACCCACCAGCTGCAGCTTGCTCTTTCAAAGCCTGCGCAATTTCTGGTTCGGCCTGGTCGTTTTTGGTGGCCAACGTCACCTGTAGGGGCAGTTCCAGACCCTTTTCGGCTGCGTACTCTTCTAGCAGGGCACGTGCGCCTTCTGGATCGTAGGTAGGAATGGGTTTTTCGGCGTAAGCGGGCTGTACTGGAGCAACATGGGCATCAATAGAAAGTTCACCTTCGCTGAAGTAAGCAAGCTGGAAGATTTGCTCCCGATTTTGGCACATCTTTAGGGCCGTACGTACCCGATTGTCGTTCCAGGGTTCCAGATCGACGCGCATGCGCAGCACAAGGCATTGAGCCGTCGTGACAGGTCGCACTGTTAGGCCATCCACTTCTTTCAGGGCTTGCCAGTCGGACGGACGGGGATCATACATTGTATCAACCTGTCCAGATTGGAGGGCCGCGACACCAGCGTCTTTGTCACTGGAAACGTAAATGAGCTCGTCTAGGTATGGCAAAGGCAAGCCATCTTCACCCATACGCCAGTAATCTTCACGACGCTTAAAGACGGCGCGTTCACCTTCAGCATACTCTTCGAGGGTAAAGGCTCCGGTGCCAACAGGCTGGCGGATGATGTCGCCTTCAAAGTTGCGATGCAAAACGATGGCGGGATAGTGGAACAGGAATTCAGGGATGGCGATGTTGGACTGGGTTAGATGCAGCTTAATGGTATAGTCATCTACCTTTTCCACATCGCTCATGCCGCTAAGAACGGGGGACAGCAATCCCAGCATGGAGGAGCCCACATCTGGATTGAGCCATTCACCCATGGTAAACATGACGTCATCGGCCGTCAGTTCATCGCCATTGTTGAACTTGATTCCCTGGCGAAGATTTAGGGTCCACTCATCAACTGTGTCGTTGGCTTCCCAGCTTTCCAGCAGGTAGGGGCGGGTGATGTTGTCTACGCCGGTTTCGGTGAGGTATTCACCAAGTTGCCGCACGATATTGGCCCCTTCAACCCAGGAGAGGCGTGCCGGGTGATCCAGCCCTTGCAGGTTCATCGAACTGCGCCAGGTACCACCACGCTTTGGACCGGATGCGGCCGTTTCGGAACCGGTATCGGTGCCACTATCGGTGCCACTATCTGTACTGCCACCCGCTTCGGCAGTGGGTTCATCGGCTGTGCCCCCACCACCGCATGCTGCCGCAATGGTAGCGACACCAGCGGACATGCCGAGCAAGGTCGCAAAGCGCATAAACTCACGCCGGTTGATACGACCTTGTTCTAATTGTTCATAAGCATTGGGAATTGCAGGATGGATTTTCTCCATCTCTTTTTTTGAGATCTGGGGTACTTTCACGTTTCTCCTCCAAACTAAATGATGCTGCCATGTATGCAGTAAGATACAGCGTCGACAACCTGCAAACACGCCAACAATGATTGTTGATAAATCAAGGAATTATTTTCTTTTCTGTGGGCCTCACCTCCTTAAGTAAAGTGAGAAATTGGTTTGTGGAATAAACCACGCTCTATGAGCAATGCTTCAAACTGCTATTTTTGCGTTTGGGGGGTGGCATTGAATGGTACACCTGAATAGTGTAAAGGGGATATGACCAATGATGAATTAGGGAATTGTAAAAAAGAGCCATGACTGCCTATTTTTCTACCAAGCAAGCTGCTCTATTAGTAATATTTAAGTTGGTTCGTGTTAGTTTCGTGATAAATAGTAACAGTTGTGTTTTCTTCCCGCATAGGACGAATAAATGATAACATGATCTAGGGTACCTGCCAAATGATTAATATATCAATGATATATCACGTGGATAGATGCGCGGTATCAGGAATGCCAGACGTTTCAGGCAGGTTCAGACTGTACTTGTCACAAGACAAAAATCTTATCACAGACTATCTTATTAATCGGTAAGCGATGTTACGAAAATAGCGTCTTAGCGCGTGGATTCAGATACAATAAAACGATGTTTAGTAAACTGTGCCGTATACTTTTTTTCTTGGGATTTTTGGGAATCGTAACCCTTTTAACTGCCTGTGGCGAGCCTGAGGTCTTGCCGACACTTGTCCCGGCAATTACTTTGGAGGCTACGATAGCGAGTCCAACTATTGTGCCGACTTTTACACCAGAACCAGTGGTTGAGGTGGTGGATACGGCCACGCCGTTCCCTACGTTGACTGCGGTACCTACCACGCAGCCAACCCCACTTGTGGCTTTGGTGCTTTCTGGCCCCGATGATTTTGGCAGTGATCGCAATCCATTGACGGGCGAGGTTGTGGCAGAACCGGACAATTTGTTAAGACGGCCGTTAGCCATCAAAGTTTCCAATAGTCCGCCAAAATATGCCCGCCCGCAAAATGGATTGAGCCAGGCGGATCTGGTGTTTGAGCATGTTACCGAAGCGGACATCACCCGATTTACGGCCATTTTTTACAGCCAAACCCCGCCCGACATCGGTCCGGTACGCAGCGCTCGCCTTATCGATAAGGAACTGCCGGCCATGTACGATGCCGCCCTGGCGATGTCTGGCGCACATCCCTTGGTATCGCAGCGGCTGCACGGCTCAGATATTGGCGACCGCATTTTGCGCTCACATGAAACGGGCTTTTATCGTACGGGGGAGGACAAGCCGTGGGAACATACTTTACATGCTGACCCGGCTGGTTTGTGGCAAGCTATTGCGGCTCATGAGGAAGATCGCCCCCCGGAATTTACGGCGTGGATGACGTTTAGCAGCCTCCCGCCAATGGGGGGGGCTGCTGCCAATCGCATTCAGGTGGCTTACGACACGTATACCTTGGTGGAATGGGTGTATGATCCTGCCAACGGCCGTTACTGGCGTTCGTCCGATGGGGAGCCAACCATTGATGCCAATAATGGGGAGCAGATCAGTGCGGCGAATGTGATTTTGCTAACGGCCGTTCACGAACAAGACAAATCAATTTGCCTGACCCATAACAACGGTATTTGTTCCGACTGGCCCATCGAAATCCAGATTTGGGGGCAGGGAGACGCCATTATTTTGCGCGATGGCAAGCAGTTTCCTGTCACCTGGCTGCGCGAAAATCGCAGCGATATGTTCACGTTTGTTGATGCAGACGGGAATGTTGTGCCCTTGCAAATTGGCAACAGCTGGTTCCAGGTACTGCCCCACTATTACAATAATCCCGTTACCATTAGCCCGTGAATTGGGTAAAACTACTTGTAAAACTATGTAATTGAGTAATTTTGTAATTGGGTAATGTACTGCTCCAATTACTCAATTACCCAATTGCCAAATTACTTCCTATGTTTTCACAACTTCTCCAAAAACTTCGCGCTGTGGAACCGTGGCAGCGTACGCTGTACATCATGTTTGTGGCCCAACTGCTAACGGCCGTTGGTTTTTCTGTCATCTTTCCCTTTTTGTCCTTGTACGTGACCGAACTGGGCAGCCGCACCTCGTTGAGCGTAGAGTTCTTGGCCGGGGCGGTCTTTTCCGCTCAGGCAATTACCATGATGATTGCCTCGCCCATCTGGGGAGCGGTGGCGGATCGATACGGCCGTAAACTCATGGTTGAGCGAGCCATGTTTGGCGGCGCGGTCATCATGCTGCTGATGGGTTTTGTGCGTTCTGGCGAAGAACTGGTGTTTCTCCGTGCCTTACAAGGAATGATCACAGGTACCGTGGCGGCGGCTAACGCCTTAGTTGCTTCTGTGGCACCGCGCCAGCGCAGTGGGTATGCCATGGGTCTGCTGCTCATGGGCCAAACGACGGGTATCGCCATTGGTCCGTTGATTGGGGGCGTGCTGGCGGATGCCTTTGGCTATCAGCTTACCTTTGTGGTGACGTCGGTGCTGTTGTTGGTTGGTGGGATTCTGGTCTTTTGGGGCGTGGAGGAAAAGTTTGAACCTCGGCCAGATGCCGCCACGGTCAAACACAGTTTTTTGGCCGATTGGCGGCACGTTTTCCAGGCGGATGGCGTGATTTTGGCCTACACGCTGCGCTTTTTGGCCAATTTGGGTCGTGTGCTGCTTACGCCGTTTGCCCCTCTGTTTATTGCCACCTTGCTGGTGGATACCACTCATCTCAACACCATTACTGGCCTGGTGATTGCTGTATCGGCAGCGGCGGGGACGATTACGGCCGTTTATCTCGGCCGTCTAGGCGATCGCATTGGGCATGGTCGGGTGCTCAAATGGAGCGCGTTGGCCGCTGGGCTGCTCTTTTTGCCGCAAAGTCTGGTGACCAATGCTGGGCAGCTGCTCGTCTTGCAGGCGCTTACCGGGGCGGCGGCTGGCGGCATTGTGCCTGCCATTAGCGCCTTGCTGGCCCGCTACACGCAGCCTGGCGAAGAAGGCAGCGTTTATGGCATCGATAACTCCATTGTGGCTGGGGCCAGGGCCGCAGCTCCGTTGGTCGGATCGATCATTGCTTACTGGTTTGATTTGCGGGCTACTTTTTTGGCAACGGCCGTTGTCTTTTTGCTGGTCGCTGTCCTCTCATTTGCGCGGCTTCCTTCTGAAGAGGCCGCTCCACTGCCGCACCTGGGTGATTAATTACAAAAAATTCACATCTCCGTCGGACTGTGCTAGCAAAACTCAACATATTCTAAATAGGTTCTTCATAATTTCTTAACAGCCTGTAGTTAAACTATCTCCGATTTCATTAAGGGATTTTCTATGAAAAAGGAATAGTATGACGACGGCAACCATCTCCACGGGACAAAAAAAGAGACGCTTTAGCGAGACGATCAAAAATTATTGGCTGGATATCACTTTATTTTTTGCCTTCATTATTGATATGAATACCCGCTTTACTGGCATTCCTGTTCATGAATGGTTGGGCATTGCCTTTGGTGTTGCCCTCATTTACCATCTGCTGCTGCACTGGAACTGGATTGTCGCCATTACCAAACGATTGCTGCGCAAGCTACCGTCTGGTCAGCGCCTGCGCTATGTCATCGACTTGCTTTTGTTTGTTGATATGGTGGTTTTGGTTATGACTGGCATCTGGATTTCTGAAGTCGCCATGGGGCAGTTGGGTCTTCACTTTGCCTCTAAGTTTTTCTGGCGCAGGCTGCATGCACAAACGGCCGATTTGGCCATATGGTTAGTAGCGTTGCATCTGGCTTTTGATTGGAAATGGATTCTGAACTGCACCAAGCGATATGTTTGGCAGCCACTTGTCGGCAACAGTCGTGCCCTGGCACAGAACACTGTGTCTGGAGGTGAGCAATGAAAACAGTAGGGCGGCTTGTCCTGATTTTGTTGGCAATAACGGCCGTTGCCTCGGCGACGTATGCTTTAGGCCAAACACAAGTAGTTTCTCAGATAGCTTTCGCTGGCGACGGGCCAGACGGCCGTCGCATTGTTGAAGGTGAATTTGAAGGGTTTGGCCCGGCATTTGAGCGAGGTGATCGACCAGAACTGGGTGCAGGATTTGGTGGTCGCGATGGTGAACATGCACGTCGTGGCGATGGCAGCTTTAACCTCTCTGCGGTGTCTGGATTTGCCAAGACATTGATCCCTATCGCTTTGGTGATTACGGCCGTTATTTTGGCCACAAAGGTGATCGACTGGCTGCGCAGCCGAGCGAGAAATCCCCAAAATTAACTATTCACACAATTTGTATAAAATAATACCGTTCTCCTGCTAAAATAAGGGCCAGCATGATTTGCTGGCCTGGCAGGGAACCTCTATGAAAAGAATTCGGCGCACCTTTTTTTTCTCTAGTTTAATTGCATTTGTAATCATTGCTGTTTCGCTTGGCGTTTTTGTGCGCCGCATGGTGCGGGACAATCTAGAAGGCATCGCCGAAAGTAAAAATATTGCTTTGACGCAGGTGTTTTCAAATTCACTTTGGCCTGCTTTTGCCCCCCTTGTAGAAGATTCCACCACGCTTTCCCCGGAAGCATTACGCCAAGATGCGCGTATCCCCCAACTTTATGAGCAGGTCTCGGCACAGCTTACTGATCTATCGGTGGTAAAAATAAAAGTGTATAACCTGGCTGGCATCACGGTATTTTCTACGGAGCTGGCCCAGATTGGGGAAAACAAGCTGGACAATGCCGGGTATTTGGCAGCGCGCCAGGGCGACATTGCCAGTGAGCTGACGCATCGAGATACGTTCAGCGCTTTTGAACAAACCATTGAGAATCGGGATGTTTTCTCCAGCTACGTGCCCATTTATAGTGCAGGCCAAATTGTAGGTGTGTTTGAGGTGTATGATGATGTGACGCCACTGGTTGTACGCACCAATCAGGTGCAAGGGCTGGTAATGGTGGGGGTTATTCTGCTGCTGGGCATTTTGTTTGGCTTTTTAATCTTTATTGGTCAACGTACGTTTAACATTGCCCAGGAACAGTATGAGGCTGTGCGGCACAGTGAGCAGATTTTACGGGAGAGTGAGCAAAAGTACAGTAACCTGTTCCATCAGTCGGGCGATGGCATCTTTTTGCTGGGGTGGAACGGCCGTATTCTTGACGTCAATCCGCGTATCGAAAAAATGTTAGGTTATACCCGGCATGAGCTGCTCGCCATAAACCTGGATCAGCTGCATCCTTCTGATTCACAGGAGCAGATGCAGCAGCGCACCGCGCAGCTTTTGCAAGATGGGTTGGCCCAGTTTGAGATGGATTTCCTCACCAAAGAGGGGGACCTGATGTCCGCAGAAGTCGCCGTGACGATGTTTGAGCTTGAAGGCGAGCGGGTTTTGCAGGGTATTGTACGTGATATTCGTGAGCGCAAGCGGCAGGAGCAGGCGCTGCTTCAGGCGCGCGACGAAGCCTTGGCGGCTTCGCGCCTGAAAACACAGCTGCTGGCCAATGTGAGCCATGATTTGCGCACGCCGCTCAACGCCATTTTAGGCTACAGTGAGATGCTGCAAGCTGGTGTGTATGGTGATATTTCTGCCCGGCAGCACGAGGCAGCGGCACAAATTATCGATAGTGTGGGGCATTTGCTCAATTTTGTGAACAACATGCTGGATCAGGCGCATCTGGAAGCGGGGAAATTGCAGCTAAACTTGCAGCCGATTGCCCTGCTTGAGCTACTGATTGATGTGGAAGAATTGGTTAAGGTTTTAGCCGAGGCCAAAGGATTAACGCTGCGCAGCACGATTGCGCCTGAAATGCCCACACAGATTTATGGAGATCGCTACTGGCTGCGCCAGATTTTGACCAACCTTTTAGGGAACAGCATCAAATTTACGGATGAAGGGGCTATCGATGTTAAAATCTACCCTACAGGCGCGGATGATTGGGTTATCCAGGTGACCGACACGGGCATTGGCATCCCTGAGTCAGCGCTGAAGAGAATTTTTGAACCATTTTGGCAGCTGCCAGGCAATAAACACAAGCTGGGCTCAGGGCTTGGTTTGTCGATTGTGAAGCAGTTAACCACCATGATGGGCGGCGATGTGCAGTTGCACAGCATTGAAGGCAAAGGGACAACCTTTATCGTGACATTGCCATTGCAGCCCGTGCCGGAGTTTGTGGGATAGTGCAGCCAATTGCGTTGATTGTGGAAGATGATACCAAGCTGGCCGAGATTTTTTCGGAGGCGGTAAAGGCGGCTGGATTTGAGGCAATTGTAGCGGTGAACGGCCGTTCTGCCCTTGACCTTTTGCCCACCACCACCCCCACACTCATTTTGCTTGATTTGCACCTGCCCGATATTCCCGGCAGCGACGTGTTGACGGTCATTCGGCAAGAAGCCCATCTACAAGAGAGTATCATCATGCTGACCACGGCCGATGCCTGGCTGGCCGAAACGCTGCGCCCCGAAGTTGATTTTGTCTTAATGAAACCGATCAGCTTTGCTCAGCTACGCGATTTGGCCGGACGCTTACGGCCGTCTTCAACCGTCTAATCTACTTAAGGACACAGAGAAACGCAGATTTCCACAGATAAAAGAAACAAATCTGTGTCCCAATTTCTCAGAATCTAATTCCCGTTGCACATTTGCAAACTCGTGGCAAACTTGTGCCCTTATGGACGCCACTCAACCATTCACCGACGCCATTCAGTCTACTTACCCGGATTTTGTGGTGGAAACGGCCGTTTTCAACCAGGAGGGTCAGTACAATCATGTCCTGCTGGTGAATGAAAACACTATTTTTCGCTTTCCTCGTTTTAAGGGTGGGGTGGAGCAGCTGGCCTTGGAGACGAAGATTTTAACGGCCGTTCAGCCCTATCTCCCGTTACCCGTTCCTAATCCAACGTATAGTCAGTTCCAAAACCTGGAAGTGGAGCAAGCCTTCATGGGGTATCGGTTGATTCCTGGTGAACCGCTGCTGCCTAAAGCCTTTGCCAAAATTAGCGACAAGACGGCCGTTGCTGTCCAGATTGCTCACTTTTTGCAGGCACTGCACACGGTGCCCATTCGTGACCTGATTGATGAGCCACTGCCGGTGAGCGACACGGAAGAAGAGTGGTGGGACGTGTACGGCCGTATCCAAACCAAACTGTTCCCTTACATGCGCCTGGATGCTTGCAAGGCCGTCGCCCACCATTTTGAAAGTGTGCTTAACGATCCCAGCCAGTATCAATTTGAACCAGTCCTACGCCACGGTGATTTTGGCACGGGAAACCTGCTGCACAATCCGACCACGCAGCAAATGAGCGGCATTATCGACTTTGGCTTCACCGTTTTGGGCGATCCCGCTTTTGATGTGGCGGGCTTGCTTACCTATGGCGAACCATTTGTGCAGGCAGTGGCCACCCACTACCCGGCAATTCACGATTTTTGGCCGCGCATCCGATTTTACAAAGGCACGTTTGCCCTTTTTGAAGCGCTGTATGGCATTGAAAATGGGGATGACCTGGCATTTCAGCGTGGCTTGGAGGCGTATGTCTAGCTCGTCGCCCAAGTGGCAGCTGCTGCTGCGCCCCATTACCGCCGACGATGTGCGCCAGATCCTCACCTGGCGCTACGAACCGCCCTACGACATCTACAACATGGGCAGCGATATGCCTGACCCTATTGAATTGGCTGAAGCGATTGATTACTTTTTGCGGCCCCAATATCATTTTCAGACAATGCTGCGCCAACCAGTTGGCGAACTGGTTGCCTTTTGTAGCTTTGGTCAGGATGGCCAGGTAGCGGGTGGCGATTACAACGCGCCTGCGGTGGACATCGGCATGGGCGTGCATCCGCAATATACGGGCCGTGGTTTGGGTGGCATGTTTGCTGGAGCCGCGATTGATTTTGCGCTGCAAAACTTTGAACCACCCCGGCTGCGCGTGACAATTGCGGAATTTAACCGGCGGGCGCAAAAGGTGTGGGAGCGGCACAATTTTGTGGCGGTGCAGCAATTTAATTCTTTGTATAACAAACGGCCGTTTATCATCTACGTCCGCGAAGAACCAGGAGCATAACATGACCGCAGTGGCAACATACTATTGGCCAGGGCAAACACAATTTGGATTTGGTGCCGCCAATTTGATTGGTGCAGAAGCGAAAAATTTAGGAGCTGCGAAGAAAGTTTTTGTGGTGACCGATGCGGGCATTGTGGCGGCTGGCTTGCTGCAACCGGTGCTGGATGCGCTGGCTGCTGCCGGGCTGAATGTGGAACTGTTTGACCAAACGCCACCGAATCCGACTACAACGGCTGTAGATGCCGCTGCTGCCCAATTTAAAGAGAGTGGAGCCGAACTGATCATCGCCTTGGGTGGTGGCAGCGCCATCGATGCGGCCAAAGCGGTGCGCATTCTGGCCGGTGGACCACCAGAGGCTAAATGTGCTGAGTACGCGTTGATGCTGGGAGATGACGTACGGCCGTTGCCCACCGTGCCGCAAATGCCACCGATGATTGCCATTCCCACCACCGCCGGTACCGGAGCCGAGGTTACGCCCTGGGGTGTCATCACCGACGAGGCGCGCAAGTTGAAGATGGGTGTGGGCGGTCCGGCCACCATCCCCACGGTGGCCCTCATCGACCCGGCATTGACCCTGACCCTGCCGCCACACCTCACGGCCGCCACCGGCATGGATGCCCTGACGCACCTTATCGAAGCGTATGTCTCCACCAACATGGCCCCTATCGCCCTGGATGCGCTTATTTTAGATGGGATTGGGCGGATCGGCCGTTTCTTGCGGCTGGCGGTAGCTCAACCTAGCCACCAGCAGGCGCGGGAAGAGATGATGCTGGCTTCGATGCTGGGCGGCATTGCCATTAGCTCCCGCTGGTTGGGGGCAGCTCATTCCCTGGCACACCAGCTTTCGGGCATTGCCCACGTGCATCACGGACTTGCCTGCGCTCTCATGCTGCCAGCCCAGATGCAGTTTAGCTTGCCTGGTGCCTTGGACCGATATGCGCAGGTGGCGCAGGCGTTGGACCCCATCCCGGTACCAGGATCGGTGCGGGAAGAGGCGGAGAGAGGGGTTACGGCCGTTCGCCAACTCATGACTGACATCAACCTGCCGCTGCGCCTGCGCGATGTGGGCGTGACCGAGGCCATGATCCCCGAACTGGCCGACAACGCCATCATCGACCTCAACTGGACCACCAATCCCCGCGCCATCACCCGGGACCAGATGGAGATGTTGTACCGAGAAACGTTCTAATTGTGAATGGTGAACTCTGAATTGTGAATTGTTAACGCAAGCAATACCTCATTCACGGGTCACACACTTCACAATTCACAATTCTTATGACCCATTAATCGTTGGATTCAGGTTTGATGCTCACGGCGGCATAGATTTCATGTAGGAAACGGCTGGGTCTGGTGGCTAGAAGGTTCGTTTTGACGAAGCCATTTTGGGCAGCTACCGTTTGCCACGTTGGGAAAGAGAGGGGATGAGGCACCCACAGATTGCCGCGATCCACGTTGTATTCCACCAAAATGAGCCGCCCGCCGGGGCGCAGGTAGCTGTAGAGCAGCTGCAAGAGGCTGTCTTTGCGCCGCTGAAAATGCAGCGCGTTGGCCATGACGATGCCATCAAGCAATGGCAAATCGAGCGGGTGGGTGTAATCAGCGGTGAGGTAGGTGACGTGATTTTGGGGGAAACGGCCGTTCATCACCTGTTCTTGCTGCCTGAGGGAACTACTTTTTTGATCAATCGAGTAAATGTGACCGGTCGGCCCCATACATTCCGCCAGCGCCAGGGTAAACGCACCCGTACCTGAACCAAAATCGGCCCAGGTACCGCCTTTCTGGGCAATGCCATTCTGAATTAACGCGACATGGTCGGCATGATTCATACCTTACTTCAGTCGGGCAAGGAGGCGCTCGCCAGCTTGCTCCAGGGTGGTGAGCTTTTTGGGGTAGGCAAAACGGATGGAGGAACGGCCGTATCCTTCCAGTGAGTAAAAACTATCCCCAGGCACCACGGCTACGCCCACATCAGACGCCATGAAGTAGGCAAATTCCGTGGGTGTCAGGCTGGCCTGAGGAATGGGCAGCTGGCTGTAGTCGGCCATGATGTAGTAAGCACCCTGTGGCGTGCTGGCCTGGAAGCCTGCTTCGGCCAAAATTTCTAGCATCAAGGCGCGGCGCTGGTGGTAGGCGCGAGTGCTTTCTTCAAAAAAGCTTTCTGGCATGGAGAGGGCGGCCACGGCCGCTGCTTGCAGGGGTGTGGCCGCACAAATGGTAGTGAAGTCATGCAGAGTGCGAATGCCTAGGGCAAACTGCTCCGGGGCAATAACGTAGCCCAAGCGCCAACCGGTCATGGCAAATGTTTTGCCCAGCCCGCCAATGGTGATGGTGCGATCTTTGAGGGGTGCTAAGCTGCCGGGGGATTGGTGGATACGGCCATCGTACAAAATGCGGTCATAAATTTCATCGGTAATCAGCACCAGATCGTTTTCCAACACCACCTCGATCACCCCGGCAATCTCTTCGCTGTCGAAAACGCGGCCGGTGGGGTTGTGTGGCGTGTTGAGCAGCATCGCCTTGGTTTTGGGCGTAATGGCCGCCCGCAGTTTGGCCGCATCTAGTCGGTAATCTGGCGCGTCTAGCGCCACGGAGACGGGCACCGCATTGGCAATAAATGCCGACGGCCGAAAATTGTCATGGGCTGGTTCCAGGATGAGAATCTCATCGCCAGGGTTCAGGATGGATTGGACCGAGGTGATGATTCCCTCACTGACGCCGCAGGTGACGGTGACATGTTTATCGGGATGCACTTCCCAGCCTAAGCGTTGCGTGTACAGCTCGGCCAATTTTTCCCGCAGCGGCGGATAGCCCCAGGTGATGGCATACTGGTTTAAGCCACTTTCGATGGCCTGAACGGCCGCTTCCTTCACCGGGGCCGGCGTATCAAAATCAGGAAAACCCTGGCTCAAATTAATGGCATTGTGCTTCAGGGCCAGCCGGGTCATATCACGAATAACAGATTCACGGAATAAGTTCAGGCGTTGGGATGTTTGCATGGGCAAAGTATACGGTCAGGCAAAACAGGCGTCAACGAATACGGCCGTAATCGAACCACCTCAGGTGTTTTCAGGATGCACCTCTCAAACTTGAGCAAATGACACATGTCATGAAGGGGCGTGACATGTGTTACTCATTGGTCTGGTTGTTTATATGTCATAATCTGTTTCACACTATTTTCTATTTGCGCACCTAGCCATGTATCAGTTTGAAAAATGAGGGAAAATGGGCCACTGTTTGCACAGATACACACAGATTTTTGTTTTTCTGTGTAAACCTGTGTTCATCTGTGGTTTATTTCAAAAGTGATATATAGCTAGTTTGATCATTAATTGGTGACCAAATTTGCATTTCCCAAACGGACCACCAATCCCCAGAATTCTCAATCATGACGACTGTTCCGCCCAGCAAATTTGACGGATAAGCAAACGCTGCGGAACACTTAAACTGAAGCAAAGATCCGCAGCTTCTACCGCTCAAATTTGCCTCAGTACCAGGAACGAGAAGCTTGTTGGCTTCAATGATAATTTTGGGTAAATTCCCCAATATGATCGATGTTAGGCATTCTATGAAATTCGCCCCGTTATCCAAATCCCCCACTAACTGAACCAGGGTGAAAATTCAAATAGTGCCTCTATCCACTATTGTTTAACAAGTCAGATAAATAGCATTTGAGCACAAGGAGATTTTGTCTTATGAGTACGATGGGCTTGACAACGTTTGAAACAATTGCTGTCTGGACGGTACTTGCGATTGCGATTTTAGGTTTGTTCTACGCCATTTTCTTGCGCAGGCAGATTTTGCGTGAGGATAAAGGCACAGACGCAATGCTGGAGGTATGGAATGCAATTCGTGAGGGGGCAGATGCTTATCTTTCTCGCCAATTGCGTACGATTCTTCCTTTCATTTTAATACTCACTGTCTTGCTTTTCTTGAGTGTCTACATTGTTGATCCAACGCCAGAGGCACTGGAGCGATTTGCCGGACGGGACGAAGGGACAATCCGCCTGATTGTTGGTTTTGGTCGAGCGATTGGGTTTGTTTTGGGAGCCAGTTTTTCGCTTACGGTGGGGCAAATTGGGATGCGAATGGCGGTACAGGGAAATGTGCGGGTGGCAGCAGCTGCCAGACACAGCTTCAAGGATGCCCTCCGCATTGCTTATCGAACCGGAACGATAACCGGTATGTTAACAGATGGATTAGGGTTGTTCGGCGGCACGATCTTGTTTGTTTATTTTGGTAAGGCAGCGCCTGATGCTCTGCTTGGCTTTGGCTTTGGCGGCACGTTGCTGGCCTTGTTCATGCGCGTCGGCGGCGGCATCTTTACCAAGGCGGCCGATGTTGGGGCAGATTTAGTTGGCAAGGTTGAACAAGGGATGGCCGAGGATGATCCGCGCAATGCGGCCGTTATTGCCGATCTTGTGGGTGATAATGTGGGCGATTGCGCCGGGATGGCCGCAGATATTTTTGAATCATATGAAGTAACGATTGTTTCTGGCTTGATTTTGGGAATTGCCTTAACCGCAATCACGGGACATATCGAGTGGATATTGTACCCGCTGCTCGTGCGCGGTATTGGCGTGCTGGCATCGATCATTGGGACTTATCTTGTGAAGGGCCAATCGGAGGGAAGTGGGGACGCGATGGCGGCCATTTTCCGTGGCTTTCTCACTTCGGCGGCGCTTTCAGTTGTGTTGTTTGGCTTGGTGGCTTTCTTTTACATGAATGGTGTGCCCGGTGGTTGGTGGCGGCCGTTTTTATCGACAACGGCAGGTGTCCTTTTAGCGATTGTTATTGATCGCCTTACCGATTACTTTACCGGCACCCACGCCAAGCCGGTTGAGGAGATTAAAGAGAGTACGGAAAGCGGACCAGCGACGACGATCCTTTCTGGACTTGGTGTGGGATATGAATCTAGCGTGTGGTCGGCTGTGGTGATTGCCCTGACCATTGGCGCGGCCGTGCTTATCTACAGTGGTTTGCCAATCAATGAATTGACGGCTTCTGGATCGGCGCTGTCTGCTGGTGCTATTCAGGTCACTTTTGTGCTGTATGGTGTGGCCATGACCGGCATTGGGATGCTAACGCTGACGGGTAACAATGTGGCCATGGATTCGTTTGGACCCATTGCCGACAACGCCAACGGCATTGGCGAGATGGCTGGCTTAGATGAAGAAGCCCGGCAAATCATGGCTGATTTGGATGCTGTCGGGAACACAACAAAGGCAATTACGAAGGGCATTGCGATTGGGTCGGCGGTGATTGCGGCCGTTTCTCTTTTTGGCTCCTTTATCACGGATGTGACCCGGATCGATCCCGAGGCGTTGGCTTCTGGCATTCGCGTGTCTGAGCCATTGGTCTTCATTGGCCTTTTGCTGGGTGGGGCGCTGCCCTGGTTGTTCTCTTCATTGGCCATCAAGTCGGTGAGCCGGGCTGCAGGCCAGATGGTGGCTGAGGTACGACGCCAGTTTAAGATCCCCGGCATTCTGGAGGGCACGGTGAAGCCGGATTACCGTCAGGCCGTTACTATTTCGACGGTGGCTGCCCAAAGGGATTTGGTCAATCTGGCTTTGATTGCCATTTTGACGCCAATTGCTGTGGGCTTATTGCTGCGCGTTGAGGCGCTGGGTGGTTTTCAGGCTGGCATCATTTTGTCTGGTCAGCTGCTGGCCGTGTTCATGTCGAATGCAGGCGGGGCCTGGGACAATGCCAAAAAGAAGATTGAAGATGAAGTGAGCGACCCGGCCAGAAACCTGGGTAAAGGCTCAGACCGGCATACGGCGAGTGTGGTGGGGGACACGGTGGGCGATCCGTTGAAAGATACGGCTGGCCCAGCATTGAACCCAATGATCAAGGTCGTCAATATTGTCAGCCTTATTCTGGCACCCATTATTGTGCAGTATAAAGAGCTGACGTTGACAACGGCCGTTATCATCGTCGGCATTCTTGTTATTCTTTGGTGGGCCATTATGCGGTCTAAAAGAGAGCTAGTCACCAATGTAAACGTAGCCCCGGCTGCCGCAGGGGATTAAATGGTTTGTTGTGTTGGGGGATGCGTGACTTTTGGTTCACGAATCCCCCATCAATTTGGATTTTGTCTCTGCAAGCCTGAATTTGTTGTGCTGGTTGACGGTTGCTAAAAGCAGCCAAACTTATTACGATTGGTCAGCAAATAATGTCATACCATGCAAACACTCAAACAATTTAGCAAAATTATTGATTACCATACCGGGCTTGTTACGTTGCTGGCGCTGGTGGTGGTTTTTTTATGTCGCCAGCTCGGTTTTTTGGTTGATCTGCCCACCACGTTGATTGGAATTGCTGTGGTGTTCCCGCTGGTGTTTTCGATCAATAGCGCCTACAAGCGGCGCGAAGATGCTCTGCGTGCCTTTGCCAGCCTGAAGGCGCATGGCGTGGCGCTGCTGTTTGCCCATCGTGAGTGGCCAAGTGATAACACTGGCCATGTGGAACGGGGCGGGGTGTTGTTGCAGCGGTTGTTAACGGCCGTTTCCCACCACTTCACCACCAATGGGCACGATCAATCCCAAAGCAAGCAGCAAATCTATGACATCTTTGCTGATTTCTCGCGATCTCATGAGCAGCTCCGGGCGGCAGGCGTACCCGCCAACGAAATTTCCCGCGCCAACCAATACCTGCGCCAGCTCATCATAGATTTTGAACAAATGAACAATATTGCCAGCTACCGCACGCCGCTGGCCCTGCGCGCTTACAGCCGCCTCTTTTTGAACTTATTTCCCCTGCTGTTTGGCCCTTATTTTGCCAATATTGCCTATCCTGAGCATCCCATCGCTGGCTATATCGTAGCCGTGATTTACAGTCTAGTGTTGGTTAGCCTGGACAATATTCAAGACGATCTAGAAAACCCCTTCGACGGTGTAGGCGCAGATGATTTGCGCTTGGATGTGGCCGATGAATACAGCCAACTTGTGAATGGGTAAATTTACAGGCTTGACTTTGACGTAACGGAAAGCTTTATACTTCCGGCATGTTTCGCATTGGAGAGTTTTCTAAAATTGCCCAGGTGAGCGGCCGTTTATTGCGCTATTATGATGAGATCGGCCTGCTAACCCCTCAACATACTGATACCCAGACGGGGTATCGCTATTACACCATAGAGCAGCTTCCCCGGCTTAACCGCATACTTGCCCTCAAAGATTTAGGCTTCAGCCTTGATCAAATTGCTCAGCTGCTGCGTAACGCGCTTTCCCCAGATGAAATTCGCGGCATGTTGGTGATGAAAAAAGCCCAAATTGAACAAAACGTACGCGAAGAAGTCGCTCGTTTGCAGCAGGTTGAGATGCGTTTGGCTCAAATTGAAAACGAAGGTCGCCTGTGGGATCATGACATTGTGCTCAAGCGTGTGCCTCAAACCTCGTTTTTTTCGATTCGTGACCAAGGGCCACTGATTCGCACTTTTTTTGCGTTACTCGACGATATGCGGAGCACACTGCCAGCGGGCGAACCGCCTTCAAGTTTTGGGCATTTGGCCGTCATTTTGCATTCCCCAATTTATGAGCAATCTCAAACGGATATCGAACTAGGTTTTTTCTTGCACCAACCAGAGGCAGCGACAAAGGCGCTTCAGGCTGGTAACACCTTGTCATCGAATCGCTGTTTAATGATTCGAGAGCTACCGCCTGTGGAAATGATGGCCTCGATTGTTTGCCAGGGGTGGGAAGCCGGATCGGCTGGTTATCATGCTTTGGGGCATTGGATTGCGGCAAATGATTTCCAAATTGCTGGTCCGGGGCGAGAGATTTTGTTTGAGTTACGGCCACCTCATGAAATTTCAGAGGGGATGTTAGAAATTCAGTTTCCAGTGATATTAAAGGAGAAGACAACGATATGAAGCGAGTGATTTTGATTTGTTTTGGGCTTTTACTGGTGGCGTGTGGGGCGGAAACGGCCGTATCTCCCACAAACACACCGCTGCCTGAACCAACAACTCCCCCAACACCCACCGCCGAGCCAACAAATACACCTGTGCCCACACCCGAACCGACTGCCACTCAAACACCTGTCCCCTTGTCCCAAGAAGAAATAGATGATTTGCTCATTGAATCGGCGAAAATGGGCGATCTGGAAAACGTGAAATTTGCTTTGGCTCAAGGCGCAGACATCGAAGCGACGGAACGATTGCAAGGCTTTACCGCTTTGGCGGTTGCCGCATTTCGTGGGCACACAGAAATTGTTGTCTATCTTCTTTCCCAAGAAGCTAATGTTGATGCGTTGGATAATAAAGAAGCAACCCCATTGACCCAAGCCGCCAAAAATGGACACGCTGACCTCGTTCCCATTTTGGTTGACGCTGGAGCTGACATAGAACACCAAGATGACTCACAATATGAAATGCGCCCTTTGCACTGGGCAGCGCGAAATGATCATGTTGCTGCCGTTGCTGCCTTGCTAGATGCCGGAGCAAACATTGATGGCCTGGAAAATACACAATCCACAGCATTGATGTACGCTGCCTACTTCAACAGCGACACTGACGTCGTTACCTTGCTTATTGAGCGGGGAGCTGACCTGAATTTGCGGGACAATGTGAGTAAAACAGCACTCTATTGGGCCAATAACCGAAATCAAGATGAGATTGCTGCCTTAATTGAAGCTGCTGGCGGAACTGAATAATCATTTTACCGACCAAGTTTTTGTAGGAACTATGCAGTAAGCCTTGCCACTCATACATCGTCAGTTGAGTATGGAAACAATACGACGAACTCTTTTTGTAGTTGGTTGCGTGTTATTAGTGGCTTGCGGAACGGCCGAGGTAACACCAACGCCATATCCTGCGCCGGAATTCGTGAGCGAGGAAGGGATGATTACCTATTATCAGATGACAATGGCTGATGGGACATCGCTGGAATACGGCGTGGTGCTGCCAGATAATTTTGTGGAAGGCGAAACGTATCCCGTGCTGGTGGCCTTCCCGCCGGGGCCGCAAACGCGGGCAATGGTGGCGGCGGGTAACGGCTATTGGGGTGCAGAGGCCCAGGTACGCGGCTGGGTGGTGGTGAGTCCGGTTGCCCCGGACGGCACGCTCTTTTTCCAGGGATCGGAGCAGTATTTGCCGGAGTTTGTGCAGCGCATTGAGGCGATTTATCCGCCGGAAGGCGGCAGGCTGCATGTGGGCGGGGTGAGCAACGGCGGCATCAGCGCATTTCGGATAGCGACTATGATGCCTGAGCGGTTTGCCTCGATTACGGCCGTTCCCGGGTTCCCGCAAACCGCAGACTTTGAACAGCTAGATAAACTTACCCACATCCCCGTGACGATGTACGTGGGCGAAAATGATACCAGTTGGGTGGGGCGCATGACCGCCACCGAAGCCGAACTCCAGCGGCTGGGCGGGCAGGTGAGCCTGACCGTGGTGCCCAATGAGGGGCACGTCATCCAGAGCCTCACAGGGGCGGAGCTGTACGATGTGCTGGATTCTTATCGGGAGAGTGAGTAGATTACAAAATAGATCATTTCGACGCAAAGAACGCAAAGAAGTGGAAGGCGCAAAGAGACTTTTTTCTTTGTCTCTTTGCGCCTTTGCGTCAAAGCTTTTTCAGTTGTTGCGTATTTCAAATACCCAATTACTCAATTGTTAGAGCATCAATATTCAAGCCGCTTAGGCCAAAGCTGCTGCCGCTCCAGAATAGGGAGTAGGTACAGCTAGTGGTTTCGCCCAGGCTGCTTGGGGTGCAGACGAAGATGTCGCTGGCGTCGCCGCTGGCCCCGGTGACGCTAAACGCGCCGCTGGTGGTTAGGTAGATGTCGCCGTTGCTGCTATCGATCCAGCTGGCGCTGATATTTTCTGTGCTGTCTGTCAATTCTACATCCGAGCCATCGAAGTAGAGCGCCCAGGTGCCACCCGTTGGGTCACCCAGCGTTGCGCCATCCAGCACAATCAGGTCACTGCTGTCGCCGCTGACCCCGGCAAAGTAGCCGCCCAGGGTACTGACGATAGGACGGCCGTCTGGCGTCAGACCGCCACTATCCACATCTTCACCACCGGAGGCTAATCCGACATCGGTGCCATCCAGGTAGCGCAGCAGCGTGCCGCTGGTGGTGTCGCCCAGGCTGGTGGGGATAAACTGGATGAGTTCCGAATCATCCACCATGCCCAAACTGCCGACCGATTGGGCCCGCTCCAGGCTGAGCAAGAAGCTGCCGTCACTCAAACGTTGCACGGCGTCGATGTCGTTGATGCCAAAACCCAAATCGGAGCCGTCGATGACCAGCGACCAGGTGCCGTTGTTAAGGTCGTAGGCCAGTACATCTTCATCCGCTACGTTAAGCCCGCCCACGCTGGCATTGCTGCTGAGGCTGAGGTAGAGGGTGGTGAGACTGCCAGGAACGGCCGTAGCCGTGGGTGTCGGTGTGTTGGTGGGCAGCGGTGTGGCTGTGGCCGTAGGCGATGCAGTCGCAGTTGCTGTTGGTGTGGGGCTGGGGCCAACCGTCGGGGTGTTGGTAGGCAGTGGCGTGTTGGTGGGGAACGGCGTGTTTGTTGCCGTGGCTGTAGCCGTTGGGATGGGTGTGTTGGACGGCGTTGGCGTGGGGCCGAGGTTCACATTTACCAACAGTTCGGGCGGATTGGCCGCTTCCCGACTGTTGAGGCTGATGCGGCTGTTATCGGTGGTGGTGAGTGCCAGGCTAAACAGCCCGTCGCCGCTGATGTAGCTGGTGACGTCGATTTCCACCCAGGTGCCTGCGCTGATGCTGCCGGAGCTGTTGATTGTGCTGCCGATGGCGGGGGCGGTGTTGTAGGTAACGGCCGTTTCCACCCAACTATTATCCGCCACGGCAGAAGCAATCAGACCAGGCGTTGAATCATTGCTGGTGAAGACACGCAGCGTGGCGCTGGTGACGCTGCCGGGCAGGCCCGCCACGTTAAAGCGCAGCAGTGACCACATTTCTGGTGAAGCATCGGTGCTGAGCTGGCTGGAGAGGCCAAAGTTGCTGGTGGGCCGGTTGCTTAGCAGCGTGGTGTCGGCTTCGGCGACGAAGGTGTAGCTGCTGCTCGGTTCGGTTGTGGCGGTAGGAACGGCAGTATTGGTAGCCGTTGCCGTACTCGTGGGTGCTGCGGTATTGGTTGCCGTTGGGCTGGGGCCAACTGTCGGTGTATTTGTTGGCGCAACCGTATTGGTTGCGGTAGGAATTGGCGTATTCGTGGCTGTGGCTGTGGGAACGGCCGTGTTGGTCGGCGTGGGGGTTGGGCCGGTGAACGCTTCCAGTTCAAAGGCACCCATGTCGCAAACAGAGCTGCTGTCGCCGTTGCCGTCTTGCGGACGGGCGATACCGCGTTGGTCGGTGGCGGCACAGGTGGCGTTGTTGGCGGTGTCCAGCGCCGGGCTGCCAAAAGCGATGGCGTGGGTCTGGCTGCTGCCGCCATTGTTTGCCAACGTGGCGAGTTGCGGATCGCCACTGATGTTGCCCGTGAGGGTGCCGGTGAGCGTGCAGCCCGCGCTGTTTTGCACAAGGTTGTAGCCCAGTGAGTTAATTGTACCGGCGCAGTCGCTGCCGTTGCCCGCCACGATGCTGTTGCCCAGATTCATCGTGCCACCTTGCTGGCTGAGTCCGCCGCCGCTGTTGCCAAAAACGGTGACGTTGTTGAGCGTGGCGCTGCCGGTGTTGTACAAACCGCCGCCATCTATGGCGCTGTTGCCACTGAGGGTGGCGTTGGTCAAATTGTTGACGCTGGCGCTGCCGCTGGCGATGGCCCCACCGTTGCTGCTGCTGACGTTGCTGGCCAGCGTGCCGCTGTTGATGGTAACGGTGCCGCCGTCGTTGTAGATAGCCCCGCCCCAGCTGCCGGCGCTGTTGCCGCTAATGGTGCCGCCGTTCATAGTGAAGCTGCCAAAACGCACTTCCATCGCGCCGCCGAAGTTGACGGCCGTATTGTTTGTAATCTCGCCGCCATTTTGCACCACGCTGCCCTGGAACACGTAAAAAGCGCCGCCGCCAAAAATGGTGGCCACGGAGCGATTGGCTGTGATGCTACCGCCGTTGACGGTGAGCAAGGCGCTGCTTTGCCGCACGTAGACCGCGCCGCCGTAGTTCGATTCGTTGTCGGTGAGGGTGCCGCCATTAATGGTGGCGGTGCCGTTGTTCAGCATGATGCCTGCACCACGGAAGGCGGTGTTGCCGCTGATGAGGCCACTGTTGATAGTAGCGGAGCCGTTAGTGACGAGGATGCCGCCGCCAGGGAAGCTGTTGGGACCTGGTGCTGTGCCGCTGTTGTTCAGAATCTGGCTGTTGTCCATGAGCAGGCTGGCATTGGGCTGGTTCAGGGCAATGCCGCCACCGCTGCTGGCCGTGTTTTGGCTCACCAGGCTGTCGCTGAGGGTGACGGGGCCGTTGTTGCTGTAGACGCCGCCGCCGTTGTTGGTGGCGCTGTTGCCGCTGATTTCGCTGCCGTTTTGGATGGTGAGCGAGCCGCCAGCCAGCATGATGCCACCGCCGTGGCTGGGGCTGACGTTGTTGCGCAGGATAGCATTATCCAGCACCACACTGCCAGTACCGGTGGCATTGATGCCGCCGCCGCTGCCGCTGCCGGGCTGGCCATTTTGCAGCGTCAGGTTACGAAATGTGGTGGTGCCGGCGCTGATGTTGAAAAGGCGGGTGCTGTTGTTGCCGTCGATGATGGTGGAGACGGCCGTTCCGCCCTGCCCCACAATTTCTAACGATTTGCCGACACTGAGTGCCCCTAGCCCAGATGACAGGGTATAAGTGCCAGCGGGCAGCTCAATGATGTCGTCGGGAGCGGCGACGAGAATAGCGTCGCGCAGGGTGCAGGTGCCGTCGTTGCAGCTGCCGTCGCTGCTGTCTGTGGTGCTGTTGACGGTCCAGTTGGCGGCAAACACGGCGGGCGTTTGCAGCAGCAAGAAGGTGAGTAAGGATATAAGGATGAGGGCGTGGCCGATAAACAGCCGTGGCACAATGTTGAGACGTTTCATGAAACGATACACTCCGGGAACAATTTAATTTTTACATTACAGCGATGTCGGATAGTACTGTAGTCCGTCTGGGTTACAAAGTTGGTTACAAGAGTGTGCAGATTAATTTACACAGATTGGACCAATTTATACTGTAAAGCTTGCGGACTACTTTCGTTCAAAATTGGTCCAATCTTCCGGGCAACATTGTCATTTCTCGCCAAAAAACGGCTCGAAATGACGCGAGAGGTTGGTCGTTTTTTATGGTTTGACGACAAATGGCAGGAAGATGTAAATGCCGTCGTCGTCGCTGATGGTGCCGGTGGCCTGGCTGCTGCCCAGCGTAGCGTTGCTGGCGCTGCTCAGGGTGAGCAGGAAAGTTTCGCTGCTTTCAGTGGTGGTATCGGCGTGAATAGTCACATTGACAATTTGACTGAGCGATTCACCAGGATTGAAGATAAGGGTGGTGGCAACGGCCGTATAATCCTCCCCCGCCGCTGCTGTGCCATCACTTGAATCAACATCCACCGTGACAACTTTGCTGCTTTCGTGGGAGAGGCTGATGGTGAAAACGGCCGTTTTCGTTCCACTGTCGCCTTCAATTACCGTCACATCGGCAATGGAGAGGGTGGGCGGCGCATCATCATCGGTGATCGTGGCCTGCCCTTGGTCATCAGCCAGCGTGGCGTTGGCAGCACCGGTTAGATTGACAAAAAACAGTTCATCATTTTCGTCGATGGGGTCGCCTGTCACCAAAACGGTGATCGTTTTTTGTGTATTGCCCGGATCGAAGGTGAGCGTACCGCTGGTTATGGTGTAATCTGTGCCCGCCGTGGCGCTGTCCGCAAAGGTTTCATAATCGACCGTGATGGTTTTGCTGCTGGCTTGGTCCAGCATTACGGTGAAGGTGGCGTTGCTTGTGCCGCTGCTGCCTTCTGTGACCATGATGTCATTAATGCTTATGTGGGGCGGATTGTCATCGTCGGTGAGACTGCCTGTGGCTTCGCCGTCAGCGATGGTGGCGTTGCTCTCATTGCTCAACGTGACGAAAAATGATTCGGCATCTTCATCGGTGAGATCGCCATTGACGCTGATGTTGATGACTTCCTGCGTGTCGTTAGGTGTGAAAGTGAGGGTGCCGCTGTCGGCGGTGTAATCTGTGGGGGAAACGGCCGTATCATCCCCGGTGGCAAAATCAACTTCAACCGTTTTGCCACTGATGGCAGACAAGGTGACGGTGAAAGCAGCGGTTGTTGTCCCGCTGTCACCTTCGGTCACGCTTGTGTCAGCTATGCTGAGGGTGGGGGCGGTGTCGTCATTGGTGATGGTGCCGACGCCTTGCCCGTCGCTGATGGTAGCCTCGCTGGCTCCACTTAAATTCACCAGAAACGTTTCGTCCCACTCGTCTTTGCTGTCGCCATTTATGGTGATTTCGATGATTTTTTCGGTGTCGCCGGGGACAAAAGTGAGTTGGCCACTGCTGTTAACATAATCTGTATCGGCGAGGACGGCCGTTCCGTCCGCCGTGGCATAGTTCACGGTAACAGGTGCCGGGCTGGCCGGAACAAGGGTGACGGTAAAGCTGGCAGTTTTGCTGCCGCTGTTGCCTTCGGTGATGGTGACATCATCAATTGTAAGGGAAGCACCTCGCTCAAATGCGCCAATGTCGCAGGTGGCGGTTGTATCCCCGTTGCCGTCGATAGGGCGGGAGACACCGCGCTGGTCGATGCTGGCGCAAGTGGCATTGTCACCGGCGTCCAGTGCCGGGCTGCTGCTGCCGATGGCATGATTGAGGGTGCTGCCACCGTTAAGCGCCAGGGCCGCCAGCAGCGGATCGCCGCCAATGTTGCCCGTGGTGCTGCCGCTGACGGTACAGTCTGTGCTGTCCTGAATGAGGTTGTACCCCTGGGAGACAATCGTGCCAGCACAGTCTGCCCCGGTGGGGGCACTGTTCCCAGCAATGAGGCTGTTGACGACGTTGAGTGTGCCCCCATTTTCGTTGAGACCGCCGCCACTGGAAACGGCCGTATTCTCATAAACTGTGACGTTGGTTAAAGTCGCCGTGCCCTCATTTTGCAGAGCGCCGCCAACGTTAGCCAGATTATCGCTCAGGGTGACGTTGGTGAGGGTCAGCGTGCCGGTGTTCAAAATGGCACCACCGGTTTGGGCGGGGCTGGTGTTGGTATAGATGACACTTTGGCGGATGAGGTTGTGGCTGTCCGCCCCGGTGGCAATGGCTCCGCCACCCAAAGCGCTGTTGTTATTTGTCAGCGTGCCGTTGGTGATGGTAATCGTGCCCATATCGTTGTAGATGGCCCCACCCCAATTGCCTGCACTGTTGCCAGAAATGGTGCCACCGTTCATGGTGAAGCCACCCTGCCGCACTTCCATTGCGCCCCCGAGGTTTACGGCCGTATTCCCATTAATTGCCCCGCCATTTTGCACCGCCTGGCCCTGGAAAATGTACAGTGCCCCACCGCCAAAAATGGCAGCTACCGAGCGATTGCTGTTGATTGTGCCTTCGTTGATAGTGAGCAAAGCGGATGGATTGCGAACATAAAAGGCAGCGCCATAATCCGATTCATTGTCGGTGACGGTGCCGCCGTTCAAGGTGAAACTGCCAGAATTAATCACCGCGCCTGCACCACGAAAGGCGGTGTTGCCACTGATGAGGCCACTGTGCATGATGGCCGAGCCGAAGCCAATGTTGAGTGCCCCACCGGTAAAGCTGTTGATCAGCAATGCTTTGTTATTCAGGAATTGGCCATTGTTGATGGTTAGTTGGGCGGCAGCCAGGTTGAGTGTCAGGCCGCCGCCTAGTTGGGCTGTATTGCTGGCAATGGTGCTGTCGGTCAGGTTGACGGGGCCGTTGTTGCTGTAGATGCCGCCGCCGCTGCCAGATGCGCTGGCAACGGCCGTATTGCTCACAACCTGGCTGCCATTGAGAATGTTTAGCGTACCGCTTGCCAAATAAATACCGCCGCCGTTACCCAGGGTGACGCTGTTGGTGATGATGCTGTTGTCCAGGGTGATACTGCTTGTTCCCGATGTGAGGATGGCTCCGCCATTACCGCTGGCGGGTTGGCCATTTTGCAGCGTCAGGTTGTTAAACGTCACGCTGCCGGAGCTGATGTTGAACAGACGAATGGCGTGATCGCCGTCAATGGTGGTGTCGGCTGGGGTTGTGCCCTGGCCGACGAGGCTGATCGTTTTGGCAATGCTGATCTCGCCCAGCGCAGATGAAAGGGTGTAATTGCCCGCGGGCAGATAAATGGTATCTGTGGCGGAGGCCAACAGAACAGCATCGCGCAGTGAGCAGGTGCCATCGCCACAACTGCCGTCGCTGGCGTCGGTGAAGGTGTTGACGTTCCAATTTAGGGCGTGAACGGCCGTTGGCTGCCGCAACAGCCAAAACAGCAGTGGCAAAATGAGAATTATCTGCCCCAGCGCTAATGCGAGGGCAAATCCTTTTTGTTTGTTGAACATACGCAGCATTGCTCCTGGTTGTTTGTCGTAAAAATTGTGCAATTGGCAATAGTTGCTTGGTGTGCGGCTGCCAGCAGACAAGTTAACAAGGGTGAATTACAATGAAAGTTACAAACTTGTGAGAAAGAAAATGGCCCACAGATTGTTCATTTGAACAATCTGTGGGCTTGAGAGGAGCGTTAGGGGTTACGGTTTAATGACAAAGGGTAGGAAGATGAAGGTGCCATCATCGTTGCTGATGGTGCCAATCCCCTGGTTGTTGCCCAGGGTCACATTGCCGTTTGTCCCGGTCAGGTTGAGGAAGAATTGCTCGTCTGGCTCGGTATCTTGATCCCCCTGCACCGTGATGCTGATGGTTTGAGTGAGCGGGTCGCCGGGGCTGAAGGTAAGTGTGCCGTTAACGGCCGTATAATCTTCTCCAGCTGTGGCGGAATCATTGGCACTGCTGTAATTGATGGTGATTGTTTTTCCGCTGGCGGCGGAGAGGGTGACGGTAAAGACGGCCGTTACCGTGCCGCTGTCTCCTTCAGTAACCGTGGCGTTGTTGATGGTCGCGCTGGGCAGCGGATCATCATCGTTGATTGTGCCTATTGCCTGACCATTGGCAATGGTGGCACTGCTTGCGTTGTCCAGGTCTACCTGGAATGTTTCGTTTATCTCATCCACACTGTCGCCATTGATGATGACGCTGATGGTTTTTTCTGTGTTATCTGGATTGAACGTGAGCGTGCCGCTGGCAATCTCGTAATCACCGCCCGCTGTCGCGCTGCCAGAAGTTCCATTGGTCATGTAATCAACCGTGACGGTTTTGCCGCTGGGGGCCGACAGGGTCACCAGGAAATCCATGCTGGTCGTGCCGCTGTCGCCTTCGGTGACGCTGGCATTGGCGATGCTCAGCGTAGGCGGATTATCGTCATTGGTGATGGTGACTTCGCCGCTGCTGTCTGCCAGGGTGACGTTGCTTTCATTGCTCAGCTCGACGGTGAAAGTTTCATCGATTTCATCTTTGGCATCGCCTGAAACGTCGATAGAGATGGTTTGGCTTAACGTGCCAGGGGCAAAGGTGATGGTATCACTGGCAGAAAGATAATCTGAGTCGGCGACAACGGCCGTTCCATCCATCGTGGCATAATCGACGGTGATGGGTTTGCCGCTGATGGCGGAAAGGGTGGCGGTGAGAACGGCCGTGACCGTGCCGCTATCCCCTTCTGCCACAGACACATCGGCAATAGTCAGCGACGGCGGCGCGTCATTGTCCAAGATAGTGCCGGTGCCACTGAATTTTCCTACTTGCACTTCAGGCGATTGGTTGCTGAGCTGCACCGTGAACTGTTCATCGTCTTCGTCCAGCGTGTCGCCCAGAATGGGAATATTGATGGTTTGGGTCATCGTGACGGGTAAGAAGGTGAGGGTGGCGGTAGGCACGTGCGTAAAATCGACATCTGCTGTGGCGGTATTTGCTATTGTTTCATAATCGACCGTGTATGTAGTGTCGGTGATAAAGGAGCGGGTGACTGTAAACGTCATTTGCGAGTTACCAGCATCACCTTCCGTCAAACTAGCATCGCTAATGAAAAAACCAATGCCATCTTCATACGCGCCAATGTCGCACACGCCGTTGATGGGCCGCAAGTTGCCGCGCTGGTCGGTAGCGGGGCACAAGGTGCTGCTGCCTCCGTCAATGGCCGGGCTGCCTGAACCAAGGGCATAATTAAGCGTGTCGCCCCCGTTGAGCGCCAGTGGTTGCAGGAATGGGTCGCTGTTGCTGTCGTTGCTTTCTGTAAAGTTACAGGTGGGTCCAGCAATATTGAAGTTGGCTGAAGTGACCGTGCCATTGCAGTCGTCCCCTACGGGTGCGCTGTTGCCAAAGATGATGCTGTTGCCGATGGTGAGTGTGCCGCTGCTGTTGCTGAGGCCGCCGCCGTTGGTGGTGGCCGTATTTTCTGAAAGGGTGACGTTGGTGAGAACGGCCGTACTGCCTTGTTCATTAGCGAAACCAGCTCCGTTGCCTGCTCCGTTGCCACTTAGCGTGACGTTGGTGAGGGTGATAATACCTCCCGCAATGGACGATTCGCCGCTGGCAAAGATGCCGCCACCTGTTGCGGCAATGCCAGCCGAATTGTTAACAATGGCACTGTTTTCGATTAGGGTTTGGCTTGGGCCAGAATCATATCCGGTGGCAATGCCGCCGCCGTCATTGGCAGTGGTATTACCACTGATCAGACTGTTTCGGATGGTAACATCCCCCGCCTTATTGTAGATGCCACCACCGAATTGACCTGCTTGGTTGTCACTAACGGTGACGCCATCAACTAACAATGTGCCAAAACGTACTTCCATACCGCCGCCATGGTAGACGGCCGTATTTGTCATCACTGCTCCCCCTAATAGGGCAGCATTTCCGTTGAAAATGTACATACCCCCACCGCCAAACTCAAGCGTAGCTGTAGATTGGTTGGTAGCAATAAGGCCAGCAGTTTGGGTGAACCAGCCAGTGGCATTAACAATGTAAATGCCACCGCCATAAGTGGCTGTGTTGCTCATGATTTGGGCATCGTTTAGGGTAACCTGACCACTGCTAACCAAAACACCGCCACCACGGAATGCCTGGTTGTTTTTTATCACACCCCCATTTAGCGTCGCTGAACCAGAGCCAATATAAATACCACCGCCGGGAAAGGTGTCGGCTGCCATGCTGCCGTTGTTGTAGGATATTTCGCCGCTGTTAAAGGTGAGGCTGGCCGAATCTTGATTGACAAAAACACCTCCAGCGCGGTCAGCTGTGTTGTAGCTAATGTTGCTGTTATCAACGGTAATGTCTCCGCGCAAAGAGTAGATGCCGCCACCGTCGGAAACGGCCGTATTCGTCACAACCTCACTGTTTTGCAGAGTCAATGCCCCGCTTTGCAAATAAATCCCACCGCCGTTGGATGTGGCACTGTTGCTAAAGACGGTACTGTTGTTCAACGTTACATTGGTAGTAGCTCCGCTGATGCCAATGCCAGCTCCGTCGATGTCTATGCCATTTTGGATGGTGAGGTTGTTGAAGACAACTGTTCCGGCTGTGACGTTGAATACCCGGCTGTTACCCTGAGCATCAATAAACGTGTCTGTAGCGCTGTTGCCGTTAAAAGTGAGCGTTTCAGTAACCGCCAACGCTCCATTGGTGGCCGAAAGGGTGTAGGTGCCAGCCGGAATGCTAATGTCGTCCCCATTTCCCGCTGCGGAAATGGCTTCTCGAATTGAGCAGCCAGCCGGGTCGCAAGCGCCGTTATTCTCATCAAAAAAGATATTGACGTCGAACGTGATGGCGTGAGCGGTTTGGGCTCGCCCCAGGATGGAAAGTAAAGTTGGTACGAGGAAAAGTGCCAGCATGGTAGCCAGCAGTAAAGATAGACCTTTGCGGTTCATAAATTCCAATACGCTCCCTAAATTATGTTAAGCTTTCACTTTGGTGAGATAGTGGTCGCAATGTGTTGTTTACTCATCCAATACAATTCAATGGGTAAGCATAACAATTGATAATTACAACATCGGTTAAGATTGCGGCACGGCAGCTAGGATAGCTTCCGCTAAATTTTGGTACAATCCCAGCATGATCTCTAAGACAAAAACTGTTTTGCTGTTAACCACGCCACAAAGCTACCGGGCTGATGCCTTTTTAGCCGCGGGGCAAAAGTTGGGGGTGTCTATCGTGCAAGGCTTCGATTTGCCAGAGGCGTTGGCGCAGCAGTGGGGGATGCCGTTGCAGTTGAACTTTAGCGAGCCAGATACGGCCGTTGCCCACATCATTCAATTTGCCCAGAAACGGCCGTTGGCCGCCGTCGTACCGGTGGATGATGCTGGGGCGGTGTTGGCAGCCAAAGCCAGCAAAGCATTGGGCCTGCCGCACAACGATGTTGCCGCCGCCGAAGCTGCCCGCGATAAATACAAAATGCGCCAGATGCTGGCTGCGGCCGGTGTGAAGAGCCCGCAGTTTTTACGTTTTTCCCTGGAAGAAACAGGTGGCACTATCGCCAGCACCATTGAAGATAAGATTGGTTTTCCCTGCGTGGTGAAACCCTTGCACCTCAACGGCAGTCGCGGGGTGATGCGGGCCAACGATACGGCCGAATTGACCGCAGCGGTACAGCGTCTGCGCCATTTGTTGCCTGCAGGCGGTCATTTTTTGGTGGAAACGTATTTGCCGGGGGTCGAGGTGGCTTTGGAAAGCGTGCTGGAAAACGGCAGTCTCCATCCCCTGGCTATTTTCGACAAGCCCGATCCATTGGAAGGGCCGTTTTTTGAAGAAACCATTTACGTGACGCCCTCCCGTCTGCCAGAGGCTGTGCAGGCGCAAATTGTGGAAACGGCCGCTGCCGGGGCCGCCGCCTTGGGTTTGCAGTTGGGGTCGGTTCATGCCGAGCTGCGGGTGAATGAGGCGGGGGCCTGGATTGTGGAGGTAAACGGCCGTTCCATTGGCGGCCTTTGCTCCCAAACCTTGCGCTTTGATATGGGAATCTCGCTGGAGGAACTCATCTTGCGGCAGGCGACTGGCCTGCCGGTAAGCCATTTGCAGCGGGAACAGCAGGCCAGCGGCGTGATGATGATTCCCATTCCCCGTGGCGGCATCCTGCGCGGTTTTTCCGGTGTGGAGAAGGCAAAAGAAGTTCCGGGTATTGATGAAGTGACCATTACGGCTCCCCTCAATAATCGCCTGGTACCCTTGCCCGAAGGCGAAAGCTATCTTGGCTTTATTTTTGCTTCGGGCGAGATGCCAGATGAGGTGGAGCGTGCTTTACGGCAAGCACATGCCTTACTTCAGTTTCAGATTGATGAGGAAATTCGGTTATCCGTGGTCGGTGAACGGTAACCGGTATTCAGTCATTCGTTGAGAACCGTACCGATTACTGACCTACAGATTACCGATTACTTCTTACTCGGTGCCGCCGCCGTCGGGGGAGACCAATCCTCGGGCATCTGCGCGCCTTCGCCAAAGAAGAACTCTTCCATTTGCTCAAAGAGGAATTCGTTGGCGCGGGGATCGGCCATGTTGAGGCCGTAATGGTTGATGAGGATGGTAGACTGCTGCTGCCACATCTCCCAACCTTGGACAGAGATTTCGTTGTAAATTCGTTCGCCAAGTTCGCCGGGAAACGGCCGTCGCGGCAGCGCCTCTAATTCTCTGTTTAATTTGGCACAATGGACAACGGTGATTGTTTTTTCGTAACGAGCCATGAGGCCCCCTTAGTTTTGATTATCATGTTGAAGTTTCTATCAGAATAATAGTTATACTTCGTTCAGAATGGTACTTGCTTACTTAATCGTAGTTCGTCAGTCGGAAATCGTCAATTTTTAGGTGACTCATTTGCGCGTTTTGTTTTTTGGCATGTTGGGAACTTTGTCGCGGCTGCCTCTGGCGGCCCTGCTGGCGGCGGATGTAGATCTTTGTGGATTGGTGCTGCCTGCCGAGGTTGTACCGCCGTTTCAGTTGGTGGGAAACGGCCGTTTCCACACTTCCATCACCCCCATCCGCAACGAACCACCGACCCTGAACTTGCTGACCACGACGCAGTTAGCTTCGCCGCTGGCGCTGGCAGGGGCCAATGAAATCCCTGCTTTTGCCGTGCGCCAGTTGGCCGCGCCAGAAACAGTGACCACCCTTTTAGCCCTCCAGCCGGATGTGATTTGCGTTTCCTGTTTTCCCCGCCGCCTGCCGCCAGCCATTTTGAATCTGCCACCGCTGGGTTGCCTGAACGTGCATCCCTCGCTGCTGCCCCGCTTTCGTGGCCCGGCGCCGCTCTTTTGGGCGCTGCGGGCGGGCGGTGCTCAAACTGGCGTGACGGTTCATTTTATGGATGAGCAGTTTGATACGGGTGATGTGGCCTTGCAACGGCCGTTTCCCCTCCCAGATGGTGCCACACACGCCAAACTCGAAACCAGCCTGGCAAAGATGGGCGGCGATTTGCTAGTTGAAGCGCTGCAAAAGCTGACGGCTGGCACTTTGTCCAGACGGCCTCAGCCACCTGGCTTTACCAGTGATTCCTGGCCCCAGGATGCTGATTTTGCGCTGGACAGAAACTGGTCGGCCCGGCATGCGTTTAACTTTATGCGAGGCACGGCAAATTGGAAACGGCCGTATTTTATACAGGTTGCTGGGAAGACCGTGTGGCTGGAAACGGCCGTTGCTTTCGACCCAGAAGCAAAATTACCACAGCCATTTATTCGGCAAGCGCAAACCGTCCAGCTGCAATTCTCGTCAGGTGTGCTAACCGCCCTGGCATTGGAAAACTGATATATCTCAGTTACAATGGGAAAAATTCTACTACTTATGAAAAACAATCTGGCAAAGCCCACTTTTGGCCAGATTGTGATCCGAAAGAATCAAGAGGTGCCAAATGACCACTGCCGTGCAAGTTGCTGATTTGACCTTGCTGACCCCCTTGCTGGAAAAGTATAACGGCCGTAAACGAGAAGCCCTCCTGCCCCTGCTGCATGAAGCCCAAAATATTTACGGTTGGCTGCCCCCAGAAGTGCAGGAAGCGATAGGCAAAACTCTGCGTGTGCCCCTGGCCGATATTCATGGCGTCATTGAGTTTTACACCATGTTTTACAGCGAGCCGACTGCCCGGCACGTTGTTCGCGTATGTGAAGATTTGGCCTGTAGTTTGGTAGGCAACCAGGCTGTCATTCAGGCGATAGAGGCAGAACTGGGGTTGGACCCAGGCGAAACCCGTGAAGACGGCAGCCTGACCTTTGAAACGGTCCCCTGCCTGGGCATGTGCGAACATGCGCCCTGTGCCCTCAACGGTGATCAGCCAGCCGGTTCCCTGACCGTGGCTGATGTGCCTGCTTTTTTGGCTGGCACGCACCCCGAACCGCTGGCTCGGCCAGGTGGCGGTCCTTTCCTCAAACTGGCCCGTGTGGGCAAAATCGATCCCACCAATTTGGCAGAGTACGAAGCACATGGCGGTTATGCGGGACTGCGCAAAGCGCTGGGCCAATCGCCTGAAGAACTGATCGAAACGGTGGATAGTTTTGATATTTTAGGGCGCGGCGGGGCGATGTTCCCCTTAGGCCGTAAATGGTTGTTTACCCGAGGAGCTTCCAACGATCCGCGCCAAAAACATATTGTGATGAACGCCGATGAAAGCGAGCCGGGCACGTTTAAAGATCGCTGTTTGATGGAGGAAGACCCCTTTGCCGTCATCGAGGCAATGACGGTGGCGGCTTATGCGGTTGGGGCTGAAAATGGCTGGATTTTCCTACGCGGCGAATATCCACGTGCCCATACCCGGCTGCACAATGCAGTGGATGAAGCAATAAAGGTGGGTTACCTGGGCAAAAATATCCTGGGTAAGCCGGGCTTCAATTTTACGGTGCATGTCCGTTTAGGTGCTGGCGCTTATATTTGTGGTGAGGAAACGGCTTTGTTTGAAGCAATAGAGGGTAAGCGTGGTTTTCCGCGCATCAAGCCGCCGTTCCCAACCACACACGGGCTGTTTGGCCAGCCAACGGCCGTTAACAATGTGGAAACCCTGGTCGCCATGCTGGCCGCCTTGAATCTGGGGGCCACTGAATGGAATAAATACGGTACGGAAGATTCGCCCGGCACCAAACTGTTTTGTCTCAGCGGCCACGTCGCTGATCCGGGTGTGTACGAAGTGCCCTTTGGCCGAACCATTCGCGAGATGATCGAACTGGCTGGTGGTGTGCCCAGTGGCAAGGCGGTTCAGGCCGTGTTGATGGGTGGGGCGGCCGGAGCCTTTATCGGGCCAGATAAGCTGGACACGCCGTTAACCTATGAGGATGCGCGGGCGGCGGGTTTTCCGCTGGGCTCTGGCGTGATTATGGTGTTTGATGAAACGGCCGATCTGCAACAGCATCTCTTTGAACTGGCCCACTTTTTTGCCCACGAAAGCTGCGGTAAATGTTTTCCTTGCCAGATTGGCACCCAGCGGCAGCTGGAAATTTTGGACCGTGTCGCCAACAATGGCGGTCCCCAGCCCAACGATAAGCAGATTTTGCTGGACGTGGGCTTTACGATGACCGAGACTTCTTTATGCGGTTTGGGACAAACGGCCGCTTCGGCCATTATGAGCGCCATCAAGCTGTGGCCGGAGCTCGTGGAATGAGCAGCAAACTTGCAAGTGGCAGGTGGCAGGTGGCAAGTAACGGCAGCCTGACCGGCAATTCTGAACCCGTCATCGTCAAGGGCCAGGGCGTGCGGCCGGTTCATTATGTGACGGTTGGCTCAGGTGTTCCGCAAGATGTTGCTGGTTGGATTGTTGAAGAAGCCCAGGTTTGCATCTCGGTGAACGGTGATGAGTTGGCCACCTTTATGGCTTCGCCCACCGATTTGGAGCGCATGGCCGTGGGCTTTTTGGCCAATGAAGGCATTATCCAGAGCATGGCAGACGTTCGCCACCTACATCTTTCTAAAAATGGCACTTGTGTGGACGTCTGGCTGCATGACATGAACTTCGAGAAGCCGCGCAAGTTTATCATCACGGCGGGCTGCGGTGGCGGAGTGACCTTTGATGATTTGTCTGCGCAGCACGAACCGCTCATTTCTGATTTGACGGTGACGCCAGAACAGCTGGCTAGCTTGATGCGGCAGACACATTTGGGTGCAGAGTTGTATCAACAGGCACGGGGGATTCATACGGCCGTACTGGCCACTCCCACCCAAATTTTGCTGCAAGTAGAGGACATTGGCCGCCATAATTGCTTGGACAAGCTGCGCGGCGCGGCGTTGTTAGATGGTTTTGAAACCGAGGGAAAGATATTGGTCAGCAGCGGCCGTATTTCCAGCGAGATGATCAACAAGGCGCGGCGATTGAGCACGCCCATCGTCTGTTCCCGCACCTCGCCGACCAGCCTCTCCGTGGCCCTGGCCGAAGCGTGGAACATCACCATCGTCGCCTACCTGCGCCAGGACCGGATGCGGATTTATACGCACCCTAAACGGGTTTTAGTGAACAGTTATCAGTAGGTCAGTAATCAGTAAAACAGCAATCAGTGAGGTGTTTAACTGATTACTGACGACTGAATACTGATTACTGGCTAGCGGAGCAAAGAATGAGTGAAACAGTCACATTAAAGATAGATGGTCAGGAAGTTACTGTAGCGAAGGGTACGACAATTTTGGATGCGGCGGCGCAGGCTGGGATTGAGATTCCGGTGATTTGTTACCATCCGCACCTGACAGCTAACGGGCTGTGCCGCATTTGCTCGGTGGATGCCGGGCAGCGGGTGCAGCTGGCGGCCTGTGTGACGGCCTGTGCCGATGGCATGGAGATTGTCACGAATTCAGATGATGTGCAGCGTGGGCGGCGCACCATCCTGGAAATGTTGGCGGCTACCGTCAACGTGGATGAAGCGCCGGGCATCCTGGACTTGCTCGATAGCTATGATGCCGATCCGCTGCGCTTTGCCGATGCTGAACCGCGCACCGCGCCCGTTTACGACGACAATCCATTTTACATTCGCGATTACAACCAGTGCATCAACTGCTGGCGCTGCGTGCAGGTTTGTGCCGAGGATGCCCAGTTTGCCTTTGCTCTTAGCTTCGACGGCCGTGGCTACGACACTCAAATTGGCACCTTCAACGGTAACGGAATGATGGACACGACCTGCGTTTTCTGTGGTCAATGCGTGGGTGTATGTCCTACCGGGGCGCTCAAGCCGAAGCGGCAGGCGCTGCTGGAGCAAGGTGTCGATCCCGATTCGATTTTTGACCAGACGCGGCGCAAGCGGAAGAAGAAAGCCAAAAAGTAAAAGTAGGAAGTGAAAAGTTTGGGGAGCGTTTCTCGACACCTGGCAATTTATCAGGCACAGTTCAAAATCTGGACGGCCGTTCAGGTGCAATACCGCGTGGCCATGATCATCTGGCTCATCGGTATCATCATCGAGCCGGTGGTGTATTTGGTGGTGTGGTCCAATGTGGCCGCGGCCAGTGGTGGCAGCGTGGGCGGCTACGACCGTGCCGGGTTTGCCGCGTACTTCATTGCTGCCATGGTGGTGAATCACCTCACCTTTTGCTGGCACATGTGGGAGTACGATACCATCATCCGGCAGGGGCTGCTTTCGGCCCGACTGCTGCGCCCCATGCACCCCATCCATGCCGACCTGGCTGAAAATTTGGCATATAAGGTGATCACTTCCGTGGTCGTCGTTCCCACGACGGTTGTTTTGATTCTCATCTTTAAGCCAGTCTGGCAGCCACAGACCGGACAACTGCTTCTGTTTGTGCCTTCCTTGGTGATGGCGTTCCTTATCCAGTTTTTTATGGGCTGGACGTTGGCGATGGCTGCTTTTTGGACCACACGTATTTCGGCCATTAATCGAATTTACTTTTTGGGCAAGCTGTTTTTGGCAGGGCAGCTGTCGCCGTTGACCTTGCTGCCGGGATGGCTGCAAACGGCCGCTTCCATTTCACCGTTTCGCTGGATGCTTTCTTTTCCGGTGGAATTGTTGTTGGGGCGTGTGGAGGGAACGGCCGTTTACACGGGTCTCCTGGCACAGTTTATTTGGGTTACTTTAGGCTTTTTGGCAGTCAGAACCATCTGGCAGGCTGGCGTGCGCCGCTACAGCGCCTTTGGATCATAAATGAGAACTTTCCGCATCATTGCTACCTATTTTCGCATTGGTATTTTGGGCGAGCTGGAATACCGGGCCAACTTCTTCATCCAGATCTTTGAGTCGATCCTGGGATTGGTTGTGGCCTTGGGTGGCCTGGCGGTGGTGTTTGAGCATACAGCAGATTTGGGCGGCTGGTCGCCGGATCAGTTGATAGCGTTGGTGGGAATCTACCTGTTGGTGGGTGGCCTCATCAACATGGTGATCAATCCCAGCATGGAGCGCTTTATGCAGGACGTGCGTCAGGGAACCCTGGATTTCACCCTGGTGAAACCGGCTGACTCACAATTGCTGGTTAGCGTGCAGCGGGTGGAAATCTGGAAGCTGATTGATGTGCTGATTGGCGTGGCCGTGATTGGTATTGCTTTAGTGCGTTTGCAGAGTGAGATTGGTTGGGGGGAAACGGCCGTTTTTGCTCTGGCACTTTTTTGTGGCGCTACCATTGTTTATAGTTTTTGGCTTATTTTAGCGACCTGTTCCTTCTGGTTTGTTCGTGTAGAGAACATTTTGGTCATCTTCCAAAGCATGTACAGTGCCGGGCGCTGGCCCGTGGGGATTTACCCAGAATGGCTGCGCTTCATCCTCACCTTTTTGGTGCCGGTGGCCTTTGCCGTCACCGTACCCGCGCAAGGGCTCATTGGCCAGCTGACTGGCGGCAACTTGGCGTTGGCCGTGGGGCTGGCGATTGCCTTATTTGTTGTGGCCCGATTCTTTTGGCGCTACGGAATTCGTTTTTACTCCGGTGCTTCTGCCTGATTTCCCCTCTTTTTAGGATATGACATAAACCTCCAGCAATTTGAAATATGACTTTAACGGCCAAAGTCACAAGCTCGCACGAGGGCGCTTCGCGCCCCGTGCGAGGGAAACTTTTGGGGTTTTTCAGTTTTTTGGGGTTTCCCACCCCAAAAAACTGAAAAACCCCGCCCTTCTAAAGTCGCCAGGCGCGAAGCGCCGAGGCGACGCCGCGCTGGACTGTGACTGCGCTGAATAAAAGTTGCCACAACGCACCAAAAACGGAGAAGTTGCTGTCGGCATTTTTTCAAATTTCGAATTGCTACAGAAACCTCAGTCCTGATGGCTGGCAATTGGCTTTGAGGTAAAATGGGTGGCGGTATGGAGAATGCGAAAGGAAACTGGATTCAAGGTGTTAGGCATCTCATCGCCCCAGTGATGATGGAGACCGAGTGGGAGCTTGACACAACCCTGGATCAGCAAACTGAGGATGATCAGGAAGATTTGGCGAAGGTGCTCATCCACAATGATGATGTAACGCCAATGGAGTTTGTTGTCATCATTTTGCAGCGGATTTTTCAGCTTTCCCCACTGGAAGCAGAGCACGTGATGATTACGGCACATTTTAATGGGCTGGCGCTGGTAGCCACGCTGCCAATGAGCGAAGCCAAAAAGCGGGTGGGAAAAGCTCATTTTGCGGCCCAGCTTGAGGGGTATCCCCTCATGTTTACCATCGAGCCAGTCTAGCGGTTTGGCAAACGGCCGTTTCTAGCTCCCAACCGACACAAGCAGCAGACTGATATTTCATTACAAAACAAATAGGGCACACATGCTCACAGAGATGCTTCCTTTATCTGGGTAATCTGTGTGTATTTGTGTCCCAAATTCTTTCCTTATTTTGGAGGCACTATGAAGTTTAGCATGGCTGGCGCTGGCCCGGTGGGCCAAGCATTGATCAAACGAGACATTAACGTTCTCTCACCCTCGTACGCCCGCGAATATGCGCTGGTCGTCGATAAAGCAGAAGGGTCTGAAGTATGGGATGTAGACGGCCGTCGCTACATCGATATGATGGCTGGGATTGCCGTAATGAATGTGGGGCACCGCCATCCCCGTGTGGTGGAAGCGGTGCGGGAGCAGATTGATAAGTTTTGGCATATCTGCCTGGCCGACTTTTACTATCCACAAGCGATTGAATTGGGCGAAAAATTGCAGCAAATTGCGCCGATGGACGGCCGTACCCGTGTTTATTTTGGCAATTCCGGCACCGAGGCGGTGGAATCAGCGATTAAATTGGCTATGTATAAAACAGGGCGCACCCGCTTTATTGGCTTTTTTGGTGCGTTCCACGGCCGTACGCTGGGGGCTCTTTCCTTTACCGCCAGTAAATCGGTGCAGCGGGCCAATTATTTGCCAGGTGTGAAGGTATATCATCTACCCTACCCCAACGCCTACCGTCCCATTTTGGTGCAGCAAGCAGATGAAAGTTACGGTGATACCGTGATTGATTACATGGAAGAGATGATTTTCCGCACCACGTTAGCTCCTGAAGATATTGCGGCCGTTTTAGTCGAGCCAATCCAGGGAGAAGGTGGTTACATTGTGCCCGCACCTGGCTTCTTTTCACGCCTGCGCCAGATTTGCGACCGGTATGGCATTATGCTCATTGTCGATGAAATCCAGAGCGGCGTGGGGCGCACCGGCAGATGGTGGGCTGTGGAGCATGAAGATGTTCAGCCCGATATTGTTTGTTTTGCCAAAGGTGTGGGCAGCGGCATGCCCATTGGTGGCATCATTGCCCCAGAAGCGATTATGGATTGGAAGCCTGGCTCACATGGCAGTACGTTTGGTGGAAATCCCATTGCGGCCGTTTCTGCCTTGGCTACTTTGCAAGTCATTGAAGAGGAAAACTTGTTAGCCAAAGCGGATGAAACGGGCCGCTTTATCATGGATGCCCTGGTGGAGATGCAGGGACGGCATCCCAGCCTGGGCGACGTACGTGGGCGCGGGTTGATGATTGGCATGGAATTTGTCCAAGATCGAGAAACTAAGGAGCGAGCAGTTGCGCTGCGCGATCACGTTATTCAACATGCTTTTGAGCAAGGCTTGCTGATTTTGCCTTGTGGTACAAACTCGATCCGCATGACGCCCGCGCTCAATGTGCCCCACAATCTGGTGGAAGAAGGACTGCATATTTTTGAAGCTGCTCTCACCGACGCTGAAGCGAAACATTTATAACCTGTTCGGTGTGGCAGTCCCGTCAATTATTACCGCGAGGATTGCCACGCCTGCTAACTTAATAGCGATATCATTCTTATGAAAGAAAAAATAGCAACGTTAAAAGAAAAACTACGGGGTGGCGTAACGCCAGCGATGGCGACGCCGGTGCTGGAGGATGGCGTCACGGTGAATACGGCCGTTGTTCCCAATCTGGTCAACTTTTTGCTGGATGCCGGGGTGAGCGGTCTGTTTGTGGGTGGCTCAACGGGCGAAGGGATTTTGCTAAGCGAGGCGGAACGAATGCGGCTGCATGAAGCGGCTGTGTTGGCTGGAAACGGCCGTGCCCCCATACTGGTACATGTTGGCACCAATCGGCTGGCAGATACGCTGGTACTGGCCCGCCACGCTGCCAAGATTGGCGCAGATGCCATAGTGGTGATCATGCCTTACTTCTATGGCATGCATGATGACGGCCTGGCCGATTACTGTCAGGCTGTGGCCGCCAGTGCCCCAGACTTACCGCTGCTGCTTTATGATATTCCCCACATGGCGGTAAATGGCGTTTCGCCAACGCTGCTGCGCCGCCTGGGCCAGGAAATCCCCTCGTTGGCAGGCATCAAATCGAGCCGCCCAGATGCTCAAATGGTGCGCCAGCTTATTGACGCGGCGGCGGAGCAGCTGGTGTTCCTGGTGGGGAATGAAGCGGTGGCCTTAGGGCTTTTGGGTTTGGGAGCGGATGGTTTGATTAGTGGCTTGAGTACGGCCGTACCTGAACCATTTGTGGCGCTTACCGCTGCCTTTTTCCAGGGTGACTTGGCCGAAGCCCAGCGGCAGCAGCGGCTGATTAATCAGCTACTGCCCAAGCTGACGCCGGGGGCACGCATTGGGGCTATCAAGCAAATCTTAACTGCACGCGGCATTCCCATGGGGCCGGCCGTTCCTCCCAGACCCATGCCCAAGGAAGATGTATGGTCGCAGATACGGCCGTTGTTAAATCAAGATTCGTGATGCAAAAATTACTGCTGTTCGACATTGATGGCACGCTCATCCGCAGCAATGGGGCGGGGCGGCTTACGCTGGCTTATGCCCTGGAAAAGCTGTTTGGCACCGTTGGCCCGCTAGACCATTACAACATGAGCGGCAAAACCGATCCCCGCATCATCACCGACTTACTCACAGCGATTGGTGTTGAACCAAAAGAGATAAAAAAGCAGCTGCCAGCTATTTATGAGCTGATGGCTGAACATGGCCAGAAGATTTTTCAGAAGAAAGAGATGATGGCTTGCCCCGGCGTGCCGGAGCTTTTGGCTCGGCTTTTAGCCAGAGATGATGTCCTGGTTGGTTTACTTACAGGCAACTCTCAGCTAACGGCACCGCTCAAGCTGTCGGCAGCGGGCATAGATCCGCTGCAATTTAAGGTAGGGGCTTACGGTTCCGACGCGATGGACCGCAATGAATTGCCAGCAATCGGTATGTCTCGGGCAACGCAGTTGACGGGGGTGCCGTTCGGTGGTAACAATACCGTTATCATTGGGGATACACCGGCTGATATTTTGTGTGCCCGAGCCGGGAAGGCAACGGCCGTTGCTGTTGCCAGTGGTTGGCATGCTGCGGCCACATTGGCTGACTATCAGCCAGATCATTTGTTGGATAATTTGGAAGATACGGACTGCGTTCTACAGACGTTGTTGTCCTAAAAAAATATCGATCAGGTAAAAAGGTGTAGGCAGGTGGAAAAAAAAGAGATAGCCCAATTAAAATTGAACATTTCAAAACCGACGACCTTAAACCTGAAACTGCTGCAAGATTGGGTTGTTTGGCAATTTCCCAAGAAATCTGCCAGTGGCTTTTGTGGTGCTGTCCATCCCCCGCTAAAAGATCATGGCTGGCTGCCAGCCATCATCCGCCCCGAGAGAAATGAAGCCCAGGTTCACGGCCATGTGCCAGATTCGTTTGAGACCCCGGAGCAAGCTGCCGATTATTTTACGAACAACAACAAAAGTTAGCGGTTTTTTAGATCACTGTGCCATCGGGAATGATAGCGTTTTTAGGCACAATGATAATGCCTTCTCTGGCGACCCAATTGGGACCTTCCCCATCTGGCCGATTGGGCAAATCCTGAATAACCACATCCCGGCCAATACGCGCATTTTTGTCAATGATCGCTTTGGCGATTGAGCTGCCTTCGCCAATTCCTACATTGGGAATCCCTTTTCTGGCATTTTCGGCCAACATTTCATCCGACTCGAAAAAATCTGCACCCATAATGATGGTTGAATCAATCTGTGTATTGGCGTTGATAATGCTACGTAGACCAATAACCGCACTATTCACCACAGATTTTGAAATGCGGCATCCATCGGTTAGCAGCACATTGTCTAAACTGGTCCCGTTCAGTTCTGAGGCTGGCATAAAGCGAGGGCGCGTGTAGATTGGCGCTTGTGCGCTGTAAAAATCAAAGGCCGGGTTTGGGTAAGCCATCTCCAGATTTACCTGATAAAAGCGTTGAATGGTTCCAATATCTTCCCAGTATCCCTCAAAAATGAAGCCTTGCAGGCGATGGGATTTCATAGCCTGGGGCAGGATATCCCGGCCAAAATCATTGCCATGCCCTTCGAGCAGCTCAAAAAGCACGTCGGTATTAAAAACATAAATCCCCATCGAAGCCATAAACGGCCGTTCTGCGCCCGGCCAGCTTTCCATCACATCCAAATCCTCATCCGTTTTGGGCTTTTCCTTGAATTCCACAATGTTGTTTTGGGCATCCAGCTTTAGAATTCCCAGGCTGGGTGCCATGTCACGGGCAACTGGCTGTACAGCAACCGTCACATCTGCCTCAGACTCCACATGCTGAGCCACAAATTTGCGGTAATCCATGCGATAAAGGTGATCGCCAGCCAGAATGAGTGTGTATTTAGAGCCAGCTTGCCGAATTTCAATGGCTTGTTTACGCACAGCATCAGCTGTGCCCTGGTACCAATCGGCGCTGGTTGGTTTTTGCTCAGCCGCCAGAATTTGCACCCATCCTGGTGAGAACACATCCCGATTGTATGTGCGGTGAATATGGCGATGGAGTGATACCGAATTAAATTGGGTTAGAATCGCGATTTTGTTGATACCGGCGTGTAGACAGTTGCTCATAGGAATATCTATCAAGCGGTATTTTCCGGCCAGTGGGACGGCTGGTTTAGCGCGCTCTTTCGTTAATGGATAAAGCCGTGTGCCAGCTCCACCACCTAGAATTAACCCGAGAACATCTTGCATTTGCATGTGGATTACCCCTTCCAATTGTTAATTACTTTTGTTGGTAGGTAAATTGCAGAACCAGACAGCACGTTTTGTTCTGATTTGCTAGGATAAAAACGGTGTCTAAGCTTGATTATATTTTCTCAAAGCTATTCCGCTTTTATACATTACCATTTGGCTTCCCTACCGCTAATTAAAACAGAGAAACGATTTTTCGACCACCCACTTAATTTTTTGCACGAACGTTTTTGCCTATAGTGAAATGAAAACTTACCTACATTCACTCTCTCTTTTGCCTTTTGTCTGGTATAATTTCGCTGTTGAAATTGCTTGCAGTACAATATGACAAATTGTAGGCATTGAAAACGCAAATTGCATACGATTTTAATCATAAATATCGTATAGGAAGATATATTTTTGGAAAGGAGATACTAAAAATGGCAGGTTTAGGTGTACCAGAACTTCTCATTATTCTAGCAGTGGTGCTGTTGGTCTTTGGAGTCGGCCGTATTAGCCGCATTGGTTCCGAATTAGGCAAGGGCATTAGTGCTTTCCGCGAAGGAGTTCGTGAAGGCGGCAAAGAGGACGAAGAGGACGCCAAGAGTGATGTGGAAGCTTAACTTTTAGCGTGAAGACGACTTATTATGGATAGTTTTTTTGGCATCGGTTTCCCGGAGCTTGTCCTTATATTAATTGTGGCGGGTATTGTGATGGGGCCAGAGCGCATAGGGCAAACAGCTCGATGGCTTGGCCGCACGACAGCCCAGCTGCAAAAAATTTCACGAGGATTTGTACGCCAGCTTAATCAAGAGTTGGATAGTTCAGGGGATGGAAAGGCTCTTAAGGAAACGATGCAAGAACTACAGCAGCTGCGTAAGGAGCTGACTGATTTACGGGGTGAGGTTACTCAAACCACGAAAGGCGCAACGAGTGCTGGCCGGAAAGCGATTGAAGATATTCAAAACAGTATTAAACCCCCAAATTTGAAACCGCCAGTATTGCCTGAGCCGCCAAAGAGTGAAGATACTATCGAAGCCAAGGCAGACAATGCTGGCGAAAAAAATGGCGCAGCTGAGGCTACGGCCGTTCCCAAATTACCAACTCCCTTGGATGTACCTGACGATCCTGAATAATGGCTAAAGCAAATCCCCCCTCAGAAACCCTGGAAAACGACGAAGAAGAGCTTGGCGCTGGCAATTTAACTTTGCTGGGTCACTTGAATGAGCTCCGTATCCGATTGACGTATGTAGCCGTCGCCTTGTTGATTACAACCTCATTCAGCTTCATTTTTGCTGAGCCCATGCTGCAATTTCTGTTGGGGCCATATGCCGACAGCATCAGTGGGGTGGTTGAGCTGCAAACGCTGGAGCCAACCGAAGGCATCGAAACTTTCTTCAAAGTGTCGCTTTTGTCTGGGGCTATTTTTTCTATGCCCGTGATTTTGTACCAGTTTTGGAGATTTATTGTGCCAGGTCTCACAAGAGATGAAAGACGATACGTATTTATCTTTTTGCCTAGCGCCTTGCTTTTGTTTGCTTTGGGCATTTTGTTTTCCTGGTTTGTGCTGATTCCTGCGGCCGTTTTCTTTTTGGCCAACTTTTTAGAAACGATTTTTAAGACAGATTGGACGCCCAGTGGCTACATTGGTTTTGTTTTACGCATGTTATTTTGGATCGGCATCGCATTTGAAATGCCGGTGATTGTTTATTTTGTGGCCCGTGTTGGCGTAGTAACAGCTCAAACTTTGCGCGAACAGTGGCGCTTTGCCATTGTCGGCATTGCCGTGTTGGCGGCAATTATTACGCCTTCTATCGATCCAGTGACTATGCTGTTAACGATGGCCCCTTTGCTTGTTCTGTATGTCTTAAGCATTGGCTTGGCCGTTGTAGGACAACGTCAATTTGAACGTTCCGTAGCAATTGAGTAGCTGTGATGGTTTTAGAAACGGCCGTCACCTATGCACGCTCCCATCAGGCAGTTTTCCTCGAAGAACTTTGCCATTATCTAGAAATCCCCAGCATTAGCACCCTCAGCCACCACCGTGCCGACGTGTTGCGTGCGGCTGAATGGTTGCAAAATAACCTGACCCGAATTGGCCTGGAGCATGTGCAGCAAATCGAAACGGCAGGTAATCCGGTGGTCTATGCGGATTGGCTCCACGCGGGGGCCGATGCTCCAACCATCCTGGTTTATGGCCATTATGATGTGCAGCCCGTTGAACCATTAGATGCCTGGACATCCCCTCCGTTTGAGCCTGTGGTGCGAGACGGCCGTTTGTATGCCAGAGGGGTTAGCGACAACAAAGCGCAGCATTTCAGTCATCTCAAGGCATTGGAAGCGATGTTGAAAACGGCTGGTCAGCTGCCGGTGAATGTAAAAATCTGTTTTGATGGCGAAGAAGAAGTTGGCTCCCCTAATTTGGCCCCGTTTGTTGCCGCCAATCAAACCTTGCTGGCCGCCGATTTTGTGGTGATTTCTGATGGGGCCATGCACCAGCCAGACCAACCAACCATTGATTATGCGTTGCGTGGCGTAGTGGCTGCCGAAATTCGCGTGACCGGCCCCAACCGGGATTTGCACTCTGGCAGCTATGGTGGCTTGGTGCACAATCCGGCGCAAGCCGTGGCTGAGATTGTGGCGGCCCTGCACCATGCAGACGGCCGTGTGGCAATCCCTGGCTTTTATGATGATGTGAATACCCTCTCGCCTGTGGAACGTGACCTCTTACAGAAGGTGCCTTATTCCTTCAGGCAATGGCAAACAGAAACGGGTGCGCCGGCTGCCTGGGGCGAGTCGGCCTTTACCTTTTTTGAGCGTATGACCGCACGCCCTACTTGTGAAGTGAACGGCATTTGGGGTGGCTTTGCTGGTGAGGGTTTCAAAACAATTATCCCGGCCGAAGCGGGTGCCAAAATCAGTATGCGGCTAGTGGAAAATCAGGATGCGGAAAAAATTGCGGCTCAATTAACCCGGTTTGTTGAGCAGTTAGCGCCGCCAACGGTGAACGTGAATGTGATGGTGCAGGCTGGCGCAGCGGCGGCTGTGACTCCTTATGATTCGGTTGCCATTCAAGCCGCGTTTCGGGCTTATGAAGATGGTTGGGGGGCGACTCCGCTGCTGAGTCGCGGTGGTGGCTCATTACCCATTGTGGCTACCTTTCAGAAGCTGTTGGGCACGCCCTTTGTGCTCATGCCGTTTGGTTTGGACGACAATCGGCATTCACCGAATGAACATTATCATTTAGCACATTTGGAGAAAGGAATGGTAACGGCCGTTTACTTTTATCATCATTTGGCAACGGCCGTTACAGACAAACCGGTTGAGGTAATTTGACACTAATATTCGTTATGGACAACAAGGTCAAATGTGTTGTTCTGATGGTAAATCAGGTAGGCTGAAAAACAACCCCCAATAAACCCAAACAAATGGGTTTGCCAGGAAATACCACCACTCTGCGGCAGGGCACCCCAAATAAGTCCACTGTAAAGCAATAACACAACCAGGGCAATTACAATGGCCCGGCAGCTCCGTTCAAAGTAAGCTGAAAGCACCAAAAAACCAAAATAGCCAAAAATTAGTCCGCTCGCCCCTAAATGCACTTGTCCTGCGGGGGCAATAAGCCAGGTGCCCAGTCCGCCAATCAATATCACAATAAAGGATACTTTAAAGAAATCTTTGAGCGGCCTCGAGAGCATAATAATGCTGCCCAAAACCAGGAGGGGGCCTGTGTTGGCAAAAAGGTGACGAAAACCGCCATGTAAAAACGGTGCCCAGAGGATGCCCCACAAGCCTGTAATGGTTCTTGGCCGCACACCAAAGCTATCTAAACTACCGCCAAAAATGAACTGGTCAATAAACTCAATCACCCATAACAGCACAAGAAAGCCCCCCATGATTTTGAGGGGTGTCTGTAATTGCGACCATAAATCTGTTTGGGGAGATCTTTCTTCCATGTTTTAACTTCCCTTATGTAGGACTGGCTCTTTTTCAGGTGTATGGCGTGAAGTGCAACAACATTCGCTAAAGATTTGCGTCGCACTTCTAAGGCCTGAATAGATACAAGTTACATTTGTAAAATTGTACTGCACAAGTCTGGTAATTGGCTGATGATTCATTTCCCTCTGATAATTGTTTAACTGTTCCTGCACAATTCCATACGAAATTGGTAAGAAACCGTTGCCGTTTTACATCTTATTCACAGTGGCACAAAAGTGGACTTTAAGAGACAATTAAGTGACAACTCTGCTTTTTTGAGAACGAGGATGTGACTATGAAAATAAAAAAACAGCTCTTGTTAATAGTGAGTATTGGGCTGCTGTTTTTATTAACTGCCTGTTTACCCGATGATTCATCATCTGGTTTGTTGCCCGATCCTATTAAGCCCGTAACGGCCGATCCAACCGCAGGTATTGTATTTGTAACGATGCGTCATGTAGAGCGCAATAATAGCTTGCACCAAAATTGGGAATTATACCTGGTACAGCCCGATGGTACAGGTCTCACGCGGTTAACAGATAATGATCGGGTGGATACAAGTCCTTCCTGGTCGCCAGACGGCCGTCAGATCGCCTTTCGCTCTCGGATAGATGGCAGCGCCGACATTCTTGTGATGGATGCCAACGGTGAAAACTGGCGCAATTTGATCAAAGATCCGGAAGATTCCATTTATGATGATTTTTATCCAGAGTGGAATCCTCAGCGGGATTTGATTGCCCTGTACACGGACCGGTTTTACTCGCCAGACGTTGGCTGTGCCTGGCATCGATTGGCCATCATGCCCTTGTCTGGGGGGATAGACAATATTCAGGTGTTGGAAGATCCACTGACTGAACAAGAAACATTGGGCTGGGCACCTGACGGGCAGCACCTTGCTTTTAGTTCGCGCTGTGACATGGCTCAAGAACAGGCGGTAGAGCTGTTTGAGTGGGATATTGACACGGGCGAGGTGATTCAGCTGACGGATGATGGCTACATCAATGCCTCACCGGCTTATTCACATGACGGCCGTTACCTGGCTTACCAATCCGTCCATCCCGATACCGGCGCAGATGTTTTTGTGCTCGATTTGGAAACTGGCGAGATTGCCAACCTGACCAATAATCCAGAATTTAAAGATTCTCACCCCACCTGGTCACCTGATGATAGCCAGATTGCTTTTGCCTCTGACCGAGATGGCAATGATGAAATTTACGTGATGGATGTGATTTTGGAACCGTTTGCCAGCAGTGCCAATCCCATTAATATCACCAACCATCCTGCAAAAGATTTTGAGCCAGCCTGGTCGCCAGTTCCTTGAGGATCATCATGCGAGATTTACGTGTTTTGCTTGTGACTTTTATTTTGTTGGCTGCCTGCTCTTCTGCTGGGGCAGAAACGGCCGTAACACCCCTCCCCACTTCCTCAGAACCACTGCCTGGCCTGGTTTTCACCTCCGAGCGTGATGATAACTGGGAAATTTACCGTATGGATGTGGATGGCAGCAATGTGGTGCGATTGACGGATACAGAGATTTCTGAAGGTGGGGCTTCCTGGTCGCCAGACGGCCGTTCCCTGGCTTTTTGGTCGCGGCGTGATGGCAATGCTGATATTTTTGTCATGGGGGCTGATGGCAGCAATCCGCTGAACATTGCCCCAGACCCTAAAGACAATGGTGTCGAAGAGTTTTACACACGCTGGCACCCAGATGGGGAAACGATCGCCTTTTTTAGCAATCGCTTTAGCAATGAAGGGTACAGCTGTGTGGTGCACCGCGTGGGATTTATGCCGCTGAATGGCGGTACACAGGGAATGGAACCGCTTCAGGGGCGCATTGGCAATCAGGAGACGTTGGATTGGTCGCCGGATGGCGAATCTTTGGCTTTTAGCTCCAAATCTTGTGGTGGAGCTGGTGTGAATTTGCAGCTCTTTTTGTGGCAGCGTGCGGATGATTCTGTGACGCAGCTCACGCGAGATGAATTTATCAATGCCGGCCCTGCCTTTTCGCACGACGGCCGTTTTCTGGCTTACCATTCCTTCCGCGACGGCAACAGCGAAATTATCTTGTTGAATTTGGCTAGTGGCGAAGCAGTTAACCTCACCAATCATCCGGCTAAAGATTCGCACCCCACCTGGTCCCCCGATGACAGCCAGATTGCCTTTGTAACCGACCGGGATGGCAACGACGAGATTTACGTGATGAACGTGGATGGGACCAACCCGCAAAACCTCACCAATCATCCGGCGCGCGACTTTGAGCCGCAATGGTCGCCAATTCCTTAAATAATTTTGGCTAGAGTGTGAGGTGTGAAATTCTTACGCCTCATGCGTCATGCCTCATTTAAATAAGCTCACTGCGCAACACAACCACCGCCAGCAGCCCAATCACCAGCAGCCCTACCGTTAATCCGATAGCGATCCCGACGATAGCGGGTCGTTCTTCTTCCGTTTGGGTGGCAACGGCCGTTTCCCCATTGGCTTCTGGCGTGGTGGCCTGGGCGATTGATTGATTGTTTAAGGAGGCAACGGCCGTACTCGGTGCCGTTGGCGTGTGGGTTGGTGCTGTTGTTGGAGTAGGTGGAATAGGGGTTTCCGTTGGGGGTAAGGTAGGAACGGCCGTGGGCGCAGCTTCCCGCACCAACAGCTGGTCTCCCGGCTGCAAAATGGCGTTTTGGTCAATGTTATTGAGCGTCAGCAGATCATCTAAAGTTAGGTTGTACGTAATAGCAATTTCCCACAACGTTTGGCCGCTGCGCACAGAATGGTACAAGATGGGTGTTGCCGTGGGGGGCGGGGTTTCGTCAGGAGCCAATCGGACGCGAATCAGCTCACCCGGTTGCAGAACAGCATCTTCGGGCAGCTGATTTAGCCATAAAATATCCCCCAGCTTCACATTGTACTGCACCGCAATCGACCACAACGACTGCCCCTCCAACACGGTGTGCATGGTGGGCGGCGTGGGCGTTGGGGGTGGAGCTTGCCCTTCAGCCAACTGGATTGTAATCCGGTCGCCTGGCTGCACAATGGCATTGGCCGGCAAGCTGTTAAATAAGAGCAGGTCAGATAAAGGAACTTCATAGTGAGCAGCCAGGGACCAGAGCGCCTGACCTTCCTGAACCACATGCACGATCGAGCCATCCTCACCCGGCTGTGCCAGAGTAATAGGGGTGATGAAGAGCACCTCTGGACTGGGATCTGCGGCGGGGGGCGGTGGGGCATCGGATGGTTGGCCTACTACTAACACGTAGAAGTTCTCGCTGCCGTTGGTGGCAAAGCCAGTGCCTGCTTCCTGATAGCGGCTGGTGATGAGCGTGTTGTAATGCACCGGGCTGTTAATCCACCAGTTCAGCCCTCTGGCGGCGGTCATGCCAGTGCCACCCACAATGTTTTCACTCACCCGACCTACGTAGCCAGCGGCGGAGGCTCGGCTTTGTGGCGTGGAGCCGCCAGAACCGATGTGGCTGGTAAAGACGGTGTTGGCAGCCATGAAATTTGCCTGATTTTGGGCTGCGGCCGCCAGCGCATTGCTATACTGAAATGGGGCCAGTCCATTATTTAGCCGAAACTGATTGACTTCTTGAAAAATTGCCGAGGCAGATTGGGCCTGAACGGCCGTTGTCTCCCCCACAACTAAAAATAGGCACAAAAGAATGCCTATAATCCATTTTTTGTTCATGCCAGAACTATATCAATAGGAACGGCCGTAACCAAATTCTCTGCACCAACAGCCTTGCTGAATTAACCGAATCCTAACAACCTGAACCCACCAACAAAAAAGAACCTCTGGCACTGACCAGAGGTTCTTCTTTTGCTCAAGTACGAATGGGTGTTAAAAAGAGGCTTTTACGCATCGTACATAGATTCGATCTCATTTTCGAAATTTTCGTTGATGATGCGTCGCTTAATCTTCAACGTCGGGGTCAGCTCACCATCTTCTACCGTAAAATCGCGTGGCAAAACGCGGAAATCCCGCACGTGTTCCACCCGGGCAAACAAGGAATTAACTTTATCCTCAATCTCTTTTTGCAGATGCGCCAGCAGTGTGGGGTGCTCATGCAGCGTTTGACCTTCTAAGCCATGCTCCTGAGCAAACTTAGCCGCTGCCTCAGGGTCGAGCGTTAGCAGTGCCGTTAGGAAACGCCGTTTCTCACCAATCACCACGGCCTGTGATACCAAATCTAGATTTTTCAGAGCACCTTCAATGTTTTTGGGCGCAATGTTCTTGCCACCAGATGTGATAATAATTTCCTTTTTGCGGCCCACAATGTTGAGATAGCCATCCCCGTCAAACTGCCCCAGATCGCCGGAATGCAGCCAGCCATCTACCAGAGTGTCTTTGGTGGCTTCTTCGTCTTTAAGATAGCCTAAGAATACGTTCGGTCCTTTTACCAGGATTTCTCCGTCTGTGGCTATTTTTACTTCTGAGCCGGGCCAGGCTTGCCCGACACTCCCAATTCTAATGGCCCCAGGACGGTTTGTGGCGGTTGGTCCACAATCTTCTGATTGCCCATATAGCTCCATGATCGGCAGGTCCAGACTGGCAAAGAAATGCAAAATATCTGGTGAGATAGGCGCAGCAGAGACGATAAGATTACGCACTTCGGAAAGGCCTAAACCTTCTTTTACCTTGGAGAAAATAAGCGCATCCGCGATTCGGTGCTGCAGGGCTAACAATGCACCAGGCTCCTGGCTCTGATTTTTCAGTGCGGTTACCTGGGTGCCCACGCCACGTGCCCATTCGACGAGCTTGGCGCGCACCCCTTCTGCCTCAGACAACTGCGCAGCCACGCCTGCTTGAAACCGCTCGAAAATTCTGGGCACACCAAAGAAAACGGTGGGTTTCACCTCTTTTAAATTGTCGTTTAAATGATCTTGAGGCGAGAATTCCGCATAATAGACCTGATAAGCGGCCGTGATGGCGCCATGAATCGAAAACATTTGTTCAGCAATATGGGAGAGCGGTAGATAGGAGATAGTCCTGTCTGTTGGAACGAGATCGATGAGGCCTTGTGCATTTGAGGCCGTGCTGGCTAGATTTTTGTGTGAGAGCATGACACCTTTGGGTGGGCCAGTGGTGCCAGATGTGTAAATAAGTGTTGCCAATTGTTCCTGCTCCAGGGCATCCATGCGAGCATCAATGACACTTTCTTCTACTTCATCACCCCTGGCCATGAAGCCTTCCCAACTCAGGGTCATTTTGTCATCAATTTCTGTGCCTTTCATGAGGACAATATGTTTTAGGCAGGCAATATCATCTCTTACTTCAGCGATTTTGTCCCATTGGCTCTGGTTTTCAACCAGGATGACGCTTGATTCGGAATTTTCTACGATGTATTTACATTCGTGTGGTGAATTGGTGGTGTAAATGCCAGCTGGTGCGCCACCAATCATCATACAGGCGAGATCGAATATGACCCATTCGGGGCGATTAAAGCCGAGAATGGCCACGTTTTGACCGGGCTCTACGCCAAGTGCTACCAATGCACGGGCGGCTTGCCGGACCTGATTTGTGTACTCTTTCCAGGACGTGGGCACCCAGGCGCTGCCAATTTTTTCGTAGTAGGCGGGTGCGTTGGGGCGGATACGGCCGTTTTCATGCAGCCGGTGGAGAATAGTGTCCGTCATTGAATGCCTCCTCTATGTTAAAGACATTGGCTGACTAGAAAGCAGCTATCTGGACAATTGTTGTGTTTCTGCTGCAATGCAGTGTCCAGAGCGTTTGATTCCAGTCAGTTTATAAATTTTGCACAATAAGTAGCGGGGTAGTCTCTCAATCCTTAATGCAATTTTTATCATAACTGCGCTGCTTCCGCAATGATTTTATGTCAGGTTTTCATAATTTCGGTCAAACTCATCATCTTGGGTAGTGTTCATTTGGCAATTTACATGTTTTAGCAAGCAATGGCTGCTAAGAAGAGAACGGAAGTAACTTTCAACGGCAGCAACGAGAATCACCTTTGTTCTTCATACAAGTAATTTCCCTCTCGCCTATCCCATTTTAGGTCACTCACCGCGACTTCCCCGGCGAAACTGGCCAAATAAAAAGACCTGGCAGAGTTACCTGGCCAGGTCTTGGGAACCAATTGAGAAATCAGTTTGCGCTTAACGCACCATCATGTACAGGCTAAGACCAATGTAATAAACCACATACAGCAAGGAGGCCCAAAGTATTCCCGGATTAAAGCCTGGATATTGCAGCCACACAATCAGGCACAGAATCCCCCAGATCGTTGTGAGACCCAGGGTTAGCTTTTGGTAGCGTACCATTCGGGATGGGTAAAGGTATCTAATGGGTACAAAAACCAACACGGTAAGGGTGGCAATGACCCAGAAATTGACCCACAAATTGGCATCGAACATGAACATGTAAAATACGACCACATTCCAATAAGAGGGGAACCCTTTAAAGGTATTGTCATCAGTTTTGGCGTCTGACTGGCAAAATTGAAAGGCGGAAGCCAAAACAACCATTGCAATACCTGCAATAGTGACAGAGGCAGGCAGCAGCTTTGCTTCATAGAGAAAGATTGCCGGTACGATGACATACGTTTGATAATCGATAATGTTATCGAGCAGCGCGCCGTCAAAGCCCGGCAGCAGTCCCTTCACCTTGAAACGGCGTGCCAACGTTCCGTCTAAGCTATCAACAAGGGCAGCCATTGCAAGCCAGAAAAAAGCAGCCTGCCATTGGTGTTGCACCGTTGCCATGATAGCCAACAAGCCCCAAAGAGCACCCGTGGCCGTAAATAAATGAACACCCCAGGCTACCACCAACGGACGCTCGACTTGTAAGTTGAGATTCATTCTTGACATAATTATTTCCAAATATAGTTCAAAAGAGATTGCTGAACTTTAAGTGATGAAGGGATGGAAGTCAATACAAGAAGCCACTATTTGTGGCTGAAGCTTAGGAAATTGGTCGCTTTACTTTTCCAGACCTTAAGGCAGATATTCGACAACCGTTGCTTCGCCTTGTCCCACACCGACGCAAAGGGTGGCCAGACCGTAACGCATGGTTGTGCCAGCCTGGGCGCGGCGATGCATTTCATACAGCAATGTGGTGAGAATGCGTGCCCCAGAGCAGCCTAGGGGATGTCCTAAAGCAATGGCTCCGCCGTTGACGTTGGTAATTTCCTGGCTGAGTCCTAGTTCGTTGAGTACGGCCAGAGATTGTACGGCAAACGCTTCATTCAACTCTGCTAGGTCGATGGCGTCAAGGGAGATGTTGGCACGTTGCAAGGCTTTCCGTGTGGCGTTCACTGGCCCAAGCCCCATCACACGAGGATCAACCCCGGCAGCGGCCGAAGCAACCCAGCGGGCCATCGGTTTGAGACCCAGTTCTTCAGCTTTTTTGGCGGACATGATTAGCACAGCACACGCTCCGTCGTTGAGTCCGCTGGCGTTCCCGGCGGTGACGGTGCCCCCTTTGCGGAAGGCAGGGCGCAATTTGGCTAATATTTCTGGGCTGGTTTCCAGTTCATAGCCGTTGTCTGTCTTTTTGATGCGTGGATGTTCATCTGTATCCACGATGATGGGATCGCCTTTGCGTTGGGGGATGGGTACGGGCACGATTTCGGCCTGAAAACGGCCGTTATTAATTGCCTCACAGGCCCGCCGCTGACTTTCAAAGGCAAAGGCGTCCTGGGCTTCGCGGCTGATTTCACCACCTTTGATCTCCCCGGCACAGCTCATCTCGAAGATGTTTTCGGCCGTTTCGCCCATCGCTTCCAGAGGGAAGAGCGCTTCCATTTTGGGATTGGGGTAGCGCCAGCCCAGGGTGGTGTCGTAGCCGGTGATGTTGCCCGATGGCCCCCAGGCGCGGGAATTTTTGGGGAAGGAGTACGGGGCGCGGCTCATGCTCTCCACACCGCCCGCAATAAAAATGTCCCCTTCGCCACATTTGATGGCCCGCGCTGCCTGATTCACCGCATTTAGACCGCTGGCGCAAAGGCGGTTAAAGGTAACGGCCGCAACTGAATCTGGCAGTCCGGCCAGCAGGGTAGCCATGCGGGCCACGTTGCGGTTGTCTTCGCCTGCCTGGTTGGCACAGCCAAAATAAACCTCTTCAACGGTGCTGGGGTCGATGCCTGTTCGGTTTACCAGCTCACGGATGACCAGTGCGGCCATATCGTCTGGCCGTACGGCCGCTAGCGCCCCCGCGTGGCGGCCAATGGGGGTTCGTATTGCATCGACAATGACAACTTCGTTCATCTAAAACACTCCGTTTTGTTGAGCAGCACATACCTTGTGCTGAAATGGTTCACTTTTGCCATTCTGCGTGCCAATTATAGCTGTGTCTAAGGTGCAACGCACCTGGATTGGTAATTCGGCCGTTTCGCCCTAAAATTGGGTCATGAGCAATTGGGACGATATTGTGGGACATAGGTGGGCGGTAGACATGTTAGCCAGTGGCTTGGCAAATGATCGGCTGGGACACGCCTATCTCATCACCGGGCCAGAACAGGTGGGCAAAACGACATTGGCCCGCACCTTTGCCCAAGCCTTAAATTGTGAAGCGCCGGAAGCGCAACGGCCGTGTGGTCATTGTCGTCCTTGCAAATTAATCGCGGTGGATCGGCATCCTGACGTGAAGCTGGTTTCACCAGAGGTAAGCGGGCGGGGCAAGCTGACCCTAAAAATAGAAACAATACGGCAGTTGCAGCAAGATTTGAACCTGTCGGCCTATGAGGCGCGCTACAAGGTAGCAATTTTAGAGCGTTTTGATGCCGCCACCATCGGCGCAGCCAATGCGTTCCTGAAAACATTGGAGGAACCGCCGGGCAAAGTAATTCTCCTGCTCACGGCCACCGATGCCGACATGCTGCTGCCGACAATTTCTTCCCGCTGCCGCACGCTGAATTTACGGCCGCTTTCCCCCGATCTCATCGAGCAAAGTTTGGCTACACGCTGGCGGGTTCCAGCGGAAAAGGCCACCTTACTGGCTCATCTGGCAGACGGCCGTTTAGGCTGGGCAGTTCAGGCCGCGCAAGACGACACCATTTTGCAAACGCGGGCCGAGCAGTTGGCCCATCTGCACGATGCCCTGGCCGGACGGCGCGCTCATCGTTTTGCTCTGGCCGATAAGCTGGCGCGCAAGCCGGAAACCCTGCCCGATCTGCTCAAAACGTGGCTGAGTTGGTGGCGTGATTTGACCCTGCTCAACCAGCGGCGTGGCCAGCCTGTGAACCTTATTTTAAGCAATGTGGATGAAGTTGAACGCCTGGAGCCGCTGGCCGCAACCTGGACCGAACAACAAATTACGGCCAGCCTGAACCAGACCAATGCAGCACTGTGGCAGCTGGAGCGCAATGCCAATACGCGCCTGGTTTTGGAGAATTTACTGCTGGTGTACCCGCTATCTCAGCCTGCTTAATCCCCCAGACTACCCACAACTTATTCCCTGCAAAAATAGGACACTGATTCTCACGTCGCCAGAGGCAGAATATGCAATTGTCCTGGCGATAGTTCCCCGTTTTACGCCTGTTCCCCAATTTTGGATCGATATTGGATCGATATTGGATCGATTTCTCTTTATTGTGTGCCCCATGGGTCGGAAAAGTCTTTTGCGTATTGAGTAATTTCCCGTTTGCGACCGCCACTATTTGCGCATGGCAAGTTGCCAAAAATAACGACCCACAGCGGTGCAAGCGGCCATTCCAAAAAGAGAGGGCACCATTTATGAAGTTTACGAAGCAGTTAAGGTTTATCGGATTTGGACTCATAATTCTTTTGTTGGCTAGCTGGGCGATTGCGCCAGGGTCAACGGCCGTTCGTGCCGAGGCCAACGGCGGATTCGTAACAACAATCACGGTGAACACCACCGTAGATTCGGCGGACAGTATTAATTACGACAATCACACCTGTGGCTATACCAGCGGCGCAATTTATTTCCCGGCTGGCGGTGGCCAATGTACGCTGCGCCAGGCAATTTTGGAAGCTGGCGTGCGCCCCGATGGCGACCGGCCAATTTTGATTCAATTTGATATCCCCGCCAGCGATCCCAATTACAATGCCGGTTTACAGGTTTGGGAAGTGCAAATTGATGAATCGTGGGTGTGGGAACTGGATCGCCGCTTCATCACCGATGATGGTGGGCAGGTGACGATTGACGGGGACACACAGCCGGGTGGCCGTACCGATGGCCCCAAAATCATGGTCAATACCAATCGAGACAATTTAGAGACATTCGGCCGTTCGTTAGAGGTTCGCACTTCCAACAACATCATCCGCAACCTGGGTTTTATTGGTGGTGGGCAAATCATCCTGTACGAAGGTAGCAACACGGTTGAAAATATTTGGATGGGCTTGAATGCCGAAGGAACGGGCCTTTCGCTAGCCTCCGATGCGTCTAGCCAGGCAAGACGCTCTATGGCGCGGGGTGGCATTATCATGCCCAATGAAGATTCTGACGGCAACACTATCCAGAATAACTACATTATTGGCGCTTCTGAGCGGGCCATTCGCATTACCAGCGGCGGCGACAATAACGTCATCCAAAACAACTACATTGGCATGAATGCCGATGGTTTGGTGCCTTCCCCGTTTGATGACGGCGTGAATTGCACCCGTGAACTGGATTACAACGCCAGCTACTGGTACGGTGGACGCGGCATTCAGGTAACAGGCAGCAATAACATGGTGCTTAATAATCGCATTGCTGGGCTGCACGTAACCCAATCCACCAACGATACGCCGCCTATCGCCTTGGAACTCTCTGGTGATGGCCATACGGTAACGGGCAACGTCATTGGTCGTGATGTGGCCAACAACAACGTGGGCGTTTGCGGGCAGGGGATGCTGCTGCAAGGTACGGAGCATTTGGTAGAGCTGAACACCATTGTGCACAGTCGCAACGGCTTTGAACCAACCGATGACGGCACTGATTTTGATACGGCGATTTTGACGCAAAGCTTTGCGGTGGGCAGTAATCATTGGATTACCGTGCGCCAAAACGTGATTGTGGATGCTGGTGAGTCAACCCATCCCGACCATGCGTACCGCTTTGCCTCGCCGGGTGTGCCGGTGGAGCTGCGTCAATTTAATCCGGCCAAGGTGACCAGCATCAGCGGCACCACCGTTAGCGGCACCGAGGGGGATGACGCTGTGCTGCCGGGTGGCGCGGTCATCTCGGCGGCATGCCCGAACTGCACAGTTTACCTGTATGCGGATGATTTAGACGGCCGTATTGAAGCTCACGAATATTTGGGTCAAGCAACAGCCAACGCAGCGGGTAACTGGACGGCGACACTCTCACGGCCTTTGGCTGCCAATGAGGGGCTGCGCACGCAAAGCATGTCCAACAGCAATGGCGTTATCCACATTTACGGGGCAGGGACCACCAGTAAACTGTCTGATGTGCTTTACCTGCCGCCAGAAGCACCAACCAGCGTCAACGTTTCTGGGCCAACGATAGGCGTTACCGGCACGCAATACGCGTTCACAATTACGGTTAACCCTTCGGATGTTTCGCTGCCAATCGACATTGAAGTGACAGGAGACGTGACGGCGAGTGCCTCCATCAATGATAATGTGGCTGTGCTCAATGTAACATTCCCTAGTGCTGGCACGTACAGCTTCACGGTAACGGCCGATAATGGCGTTGGCTCGTCGGTAATGGATACACACACGATTGAAATTGTTGAATCTGGTTACTCTATTTTCCTGCCGATGATTGTGAAATAATCAGGAATTACGCAATTAGTGCAAAGATTGGACCAATTTAAATGTAGAATTTGCGAATTAGTCTCGATTAAAATTGGTCCAATCTAGTAGCGGCCTCCGGGAATTTTCCCAGAGGCCTTTTTTGTTATAAATTGGTCGGTTGGTGTTGAGCAATCAACCAGTCGGTTGATGGATTTCTCTTTTATGCCGATACAATGAGGTTAGGTCACACTTAAACATGACCTGCGGCATGACTTCCGGCACATCCGGCAACGGCCGTTCCCCGCTAAACTCGCTATCAGATTCATAAAAGCAACGATAAGCAAGCGCGTGCAATATCAGGAGGTCTCTCTCTGCGGCTCTGTGCCTCTGCGTTGGATTTTTTATAGGAGAAACCGATGTCACCAATTGTGGAAGTAAAAGATTTACACAAACAATACAACCCGCCCGATGGCGTAACGGCCGTTCAGGGCGTTTCATTTGCTATCCGGCAAGGGGAAATTTTTAGCCTGCTGGGACCCAATGGTGCGGGCAAAAGCACCACCATCTCCATGCTCAGCGGCCTGCTGGCCCCCACCAGCGGCGACGCTATCATCGACGGCCACTCCATCAGGCAAGACGCCAAAGCGGTTAAACAGGTCATCGGCGTAGTGCCCCAAGAAATTGCCCTGTACGACACTATCAGCGCCCGGGAAAACCTCACCTTTTGGGGCAAGATGTATGGTTTGTCGGGAGAAAAGTTAAAGGAGCGGGTAACGGCCGTTTTGCAAATTGCCGGTCTCACGGATCGGGCCGACGACAAAGTGGCCACCTTCTCCGGCGGCATGAAGCGGCGCATCAACATCGCTGTAGGACTGCTGCACAATCCCAAAGTGCTGTACATGGATGAACCCACCGTAGGCATCGATCCGCAAAGCCGCCGCCGCATTTTGGACACCGTGAAAGAGCTCAACAAACAAGGGTTGACCGTGCTCTACACCACCCACTACATGGAAGAAGCCGAAGAACTCAGCGACCGCATCGGCATCATTGACCACGGCCAGCTGATTGCTGTGGGGACGCAAGATGAGCTAACGGCGATGGTGGGCCAGTACGACACAGTGCGGTTGGACATTGGTGCAACGGCCGAAATCAACGGCACGCTGGTTTCTGATTTGGCTGGACTAGACGGTATCCATCACGCAGATGGCGAGGCGGAAAATGTCATTGTGCAGGCTAAAGATGCCAATACTGTGCTGCCCCGCATTTTGCAAACAGTGGCGCAACACGGCCGTTCCATCCGCCGCCTGGAAATACAAGAACCCAACCTGGAAGCCGTCTTTTTGCATCTAACCGGACGCGCTTTAAGAGACTGAGGTAACCATGAAAATTTGGACAATTGCCTGGAAAGATACCTTGATCCGTTTTCGGGATCGCAATGCGCTTATCTTGATGATCCTGGCCCCGCTGGTGCTCTCCGCCATTATCGGCTCGGCCTTTGGTGGTTTCATCAACGGCAGCGACTCAACCCCTTTCGATGCTATTCCTGTGCTGGTCGTCAACGAAGATGACGGTGTGCAGGGGGACCAATTTATTGAGATTTTGACCAGTGACAATCTGACTGACCTGCTGGACGTGACAGAGACGAGCGATTTAGCCGCTGCTCGGGAGCAGGTGCAGGCGGGTGAAGCGCGCGCCGCCATTCTGATTCCATCATCGTTTAGCGCAGCCGTAGAAAATGGTGAGGGAGTGGATACGGCCGTTTCCCTGATCCAATTCTATGCCGATCCCGGTGCCACCCTTACCCCCAACATTGTGCGTGGCGTGGTGACGCAACTGGTGAATGGTTTTAATACGGCCGCTGTTTCTGTGGATGTCACCCTAGAGCAGCTTACTGAAGCTGGCCCAACGCTTGGCCCGGCCATGGCTAACTTGGGCACGGTACTCAACGACGAACTGGAAAACCAGATTGGCCAAAATCAAATTAGCATCAGCCTCAATGATGTTTCGGTTGGGGAAGAAGAGGCGAGCAGCGACCTCAATCCATTTGCCTTTTTTGCGCCCAGCATGGGCATCCTTTTCCTCATGTTTGCCATGGTCGATGGCACCCGCTCCATTTTGGATGAGCAGCAGGGCGGCACGCTGGATCGCTTGGTTAGCACGCCCACCAGTCACCTGGAAATTTTGCTGGGCAAAATTGGTGGTGTTTTTCTCAGCGGTGCGCTGCAATTTGTGGTCTTTGTCATTGCCTCTTCGCTGCTGTTTGGCCTAAGTTGGGGCAGCTCGCCGGCCGGGCTGATGCTGATGGTGCTGGCCGTGGTGCTGGCCTTTACCAGCCTGGGTGCCCTGGTGGCTGCTTTTGCCAAAGATGCCAATCAGGCCAACATCATTGGCTCAGTCATCACCCTGGCCTTTGCTGCCCTGGGGGGCAACTTTGTCCCAGCACAAAACTTCCCGCCGTTTTTGGAACAGTTAAGCAAAATCAGCATCAACCGTTGGGCGCTCGATGGCTTCTCTGACCTGACGCTGTTTGGCCTGGGCCTGAATGATGTGCTGCTGGAAGCAGGCGTCTTACTTGGTCTGAGTGTGGTTCTTATTGGTCTGGCTCTGTGGCAGTTCCAACGGCGGTTGGCACGATAGGGTGGCAACTTGCATACTCACTGGAGTAAATCATGTTCAAAAAAGCATTAGACATTACCAAACTTTATTTAAAAACAACTTACAGCGAACGCAGTGTATTGATTTTTCAGCTTATCATGCCCTTGGTATTTACTTTCTTGATTGGGCAGGCGATTGGTGGTTTTGGGCCTGGGGAAAGCAGCAGCAGCACGACGGTGACCTGGACGCTGGCCGTGGCCAATGAAGATGTGGGTAGCCTGGGTGCGACGCTAATGGAAAACCTGGCGGCTGATCCCACTTTGGAAATTATGGAAGTTACAGGCAATGCCCTGCCAACAACTGTCGAAAACGAAGAGGCCGAAGCAGGTCTACTTATTCCAACCAACTTTAGTGACGAATTGCAAGCGGGCAGCAGCCTGGCGCTCGATTTTTACAGCGATCCGGCCAACGTGCAGCAGGTGCAGCCGGTGGAACAAGCCGTCCTCGGTGCGGTGAGCCAGCTGACTGGCTCCATCAGCTCCGCTACCATTTCACGCGATGTGGCTAAAGAGCTTGGTTTATTTGAGCTGGGCGTGGATGAGGCTGGGTATTTTGAAACGGCCGTTGCCACCGCCCAAACCCAATGGCAAAACCCGCCCGTCGCCATCCAGGTAAACGAAGATGAGATTGCCGTGGACAGCAACGACATCATCCCCCAAGGAATCAATCAATCCTCGCCCGGTATGATGGCCATGTTTGCCACCTTTGGCATGATTGGCGGGGCGGCGGTGCTGATTCAAGAGCGGCAGTCCGGCACGCTGCGTCGTCTGGTGGTAATGCCCATCACCAAGGGCAGCATATTGCTAGGCAAGCTGCTGGGCATCCTGCTGGTTGGCCTGGTACAGATGACGCTGCTCATCGTGGTGGCGGCCCTCTTTTTTGATGTGCCCTGGGGCAACAGCCCTGTTGCCCTGGCCATTGTGGTGTTTGCCTTTGCCCTGGCCATCACCAGCCTGAGCATGATGATGGCGGCGCTGACCAAAACGTTGGCCCAGGCCAATGCCTTGGGCACGGTGATTGTGCTTTCCATTTCGGCCTTGGGCGGGGCGTGGTGGCCGTTGGACATCGTGCCCGGCTGGATGCAAACGATCGGCCGTTTTTCGCCAATGTCATGGGCAATGGATGGGTTCCAGGATATTATTACGCGCGGCCTGGGTGTAACGGCCGTTTTGCCGGAAGCAGCTGTTTTGTTGGCCTTCGCCGCTGTCTTTTTAACTATTGGCATCTGGCGTTTTAGATATGAATAATTACTGAGACTGGAGATTAGAGATTGGAGATTAATTGTTCCCAATTTCCAATCTCCAATCTCCAATCTCCTTTATGACAAATCCTTCCGATTTTCTCAACTTCGCCCTAGACGCCGCCTGGCAGGCCGGGCGCGTGACGCTGGGCCATTTCCAGACAGGCGTGGCGGTGCAGCGCAAAGCGGACAACACGCCGTTGACCATCGCTGACCAGCAGGCAGAGCAAAAGCTGAGGCAGCTTATCGAGCAATATTGGCCGGAACACAACATCATTGGTGAGGAATACGGCCGTACCCAACACAATTCGCCCTACACCTGGGTCTGCGACCCCATCGATGGCACCAAATCGTTTATGTGCGGTGTGCCGCTGTATGCCAATCTGGTGGCGCTGCTGAAGGACAATGAGCCAATTTTAGGCGTCATCAACTTTCCGGCGCTGAACGAGATGGTGTATGCTGTGCGAGGAGGCGGTTGTTTTTGGAACGGCCGTCCCGCCCAAGTGACTGCCACAGAAAAATTAGAAGATGCAGTGATACTGTGCAGCGATTTAGACACACATGCCTTGTTCGGCCGTGCCGAAAAATGGCAAAAATTAATTGACGCCAGCTACGTGCAGCGCACCTGGGGTGATGCCTATGGCTATGCCCTCGTGGCCACGGGGCGGGCCGACGTGATGGTCGATCCCATCATGGCGCTGTGGGATATTGCGCCCATGCAGGTTGTTTTGGAAGAAGCTGGTGGCACGCTCACCGACTGGCAAGGGGAAGCCACCATTCACCATGAAGAAAGCATTGCCACGAACAAGCATCTTCTCCCCGAAGTTTTGCGCATGATTGATGGATGATGCTACTGAGAAAGCAGCTTTACAGCTTGTTGACCAAGATTGGGCCAATTTTTTCGGTGATAACTCTTTTTCAGAGGAAATTGGCCCAATCTCCAGAGGAGCATTTCTGAGTTTTCCGCGTTATTTCCTAGCCTGAAAGTTCTGCCAAACGCTGTCGTGTTTCGTCTTTCCGCGAGAGGGCGTACAGCGCGCCATACCCTTCAATCACCAGCGAGGCGGAGACAAGGCCGTAGGCCACCGCCTGGGCCGGGTCCCCCGTTTGGATTAACCCCACCATAAAGCCGCCGCAGAAGCTGTCGCCCGCGCCGGTCACGTCGCTGATGCGCGGGTCGTTGGCGGTGTGGTAGGCGGGGAAATGGCTGATGGCTTGGGTACGGCCGTTCACCAACAGCACCCCCTTTGCCCCATTTTTGACCACCACCCACCGTGCCCCCCAGCTGGCGAGGGTCACAGCCGCCTCCGCCCAATCCACCTCCGCCCCAAACAACGAACGAATCTCCATGGCGCTGGGCAAAAAGACGTCTATCTGCGGCAAAATTTGTTTAATTTGCTCCAGGCGTGCCGGAATCATGTACCGTTCGCCCGGATCGAGGGTGATTTGCGGGACGCCTCGCTGGCGCAGCCGGGAGGGTACGTGCAGGTGGGTGGCCAGGGCGAGGGGAGAAAGGTGAACGGCCGTCACGCCCTGCCACTGCTCTGGACAATCTTCAGGACGTAACGCCAGCGGTTCGTAATTGTTGGGGTCATCCTGGCCAGGGGTAGAATGGATGTAATCTTGCAGGGCGGCGGGCAGGGGTTGGCCGATGCGGGCAAAGTGGGCGGCGGGATTGGTGTCATCGCGACGGCCGTCTGGCAGATAGGCAAAAAAGGTGCGGTGATCTTGCGGCGTGGGCAGACGTATCAAGCCTTCAATGCCAATTTGCTGCGTTGGCAGTTTGTTGAGCCACGCTTGCGGATAGTTGCTGCCAATTCGTGCCCACAAATTGACCGGGGCATCCCACAGTGCCGTGCCCACAGCGGCGTACAGCGCATTGCCGCCCACCATCTCCACCCGCGCCTCATCCGCGTGGGTGATCAAATAATCAATCCGCATACCACCTGCTGTAACAAACAACTTCATCGTCCTATGTAAAAGCGGGAAAGTTCTTTAAATTGCTTAAAGCCATTTCTCCCGCTTTTACTTGAGCAAACCACAGAGAAATCGCCCTTCGATTTTTAAAGAACTTTCCGTGGTTTGCTTAATGAGTAAAAAGTTGAGTAATTAATCAAAGATTGCGCCGATGGCGCCGATGAAAAATTTGGTAAATCTGTGTAATCTTTGATTCTTGTCTCCTTTATTGTCTGATCTCCTCAATCTGTTGGCTGTCGCGGATACGGGAGATGCCGCCGCCACCTTCGATGCTGCGGCCACCGCCGAAGCCGCGAAAGTACGGCTCGCCAATAAGCTGGGCGCGGTAGGCGGCGAATAAGGTGCCGGGTAGGCAGGTGAGCAGGGGGGAGAAACATTCACGGGTAGGTACGGCCGTTTCCCACAAAAAATCCACGTCAGGATGGGCTGCTAAAGCGCTGCCTTGCGGCGCAATCACCGCCACGCGCCGTCCAATGGTTTTGGCGGCGGTGACCAGCTCCAAGGCACGGCTTTCGTCTCGTCCCCCCGCGCCGATAAAGATAGTGGGCGTGGGCACCTGCCGCCCAAAATATTGCAGATGGGCCCATTCTTCGGTGTCCTGGGCTACGGCCGTATCGCCACTGGCTTCCAAAACTTTGGCGGCGCTAAACAACGCCGTGCCGTAATTGGGTCCCGCCCCGCAAAAAACAAACTGATCGGCATCATGCCAGGTCTCGGCGGCTTGCCGGGTGACTTTGTCGCTTTGGGCGATGGTGTGGGCCATCAATTCGGCCGTGTGGGCCAGTTCGCGGCGCAGCTTGTTGGCGGCGGCTTTAGTAAGGTGGCCGCGCTGTTCACCCAGCTGAACAGCAGTCAGATAGAGGGCCAGTTGTGAAGCCACATAGCTGCGGGTGCCGGGCACGATCTGGCCTTGCAGTTCAGCGGGGAGGGGCGGAACGGCCGTTTCCAACACAAGTTCTGCTGCCTGTCCCAATGGCCCGTCTGGACTTCCCGTTAGGGCTACGGCCGTTGCGCCAGCCCGCCGGGCCAACGCCATTGCCTCTACCGTGCGGCTCACCGCGCCGCTCACGGACACCGCCAGCACTAAATTGCTGCCTTGCCCCGTCTCCGGCAAATAACCAACGGTGTAGCGGGCAAACTGCATGGCCGTCATTGGTTCGCAGGGCAGCCCAGCCAGCTGCTCAAAGGCCAGCTCCGCATTCAGGGGAGCAAAGTAGCTGTCGCCGCAGCCGGTGGTGAAGACGCGGCTTATTTTTTGGCTGAGGGCGGGGGTGAAGGTGTAACGAACGGCCGTCACCAGATTATCTATCATCGCCAAAACCAGGTCTGGCAAAGTGTCTACCTGTTGGTGTAAAGGAGATCGCTCCATGTTATCTTCTCCTAGAAATTATTCAGCGACCGATTGTATCAGCAAACCGGATTTTGCAGATTCCCAGTTGGCAAAAGCGCGGTAAAATCATTCAAAAAATATCAGTCAATGTGGAGACTTTATGAAACACACGATTCGTCTAACCAGGCAAAAAATCGGCCGTTACCAAAAAGTAGTCGAACCCCTTGTTTACCGCCAGCAGGAAAATTTAGCCCCGTTTCGCTATAAGGCAATGGCAGAATTGGATGCCCAACTGCTGGATCCCAAGTTTAATGACAGCACCTGGGATTTATTGCCACACCGTTCTTACTGGGGCGGTGCCAACGTTAATTTTGTCATGCGGGGGACGTTTGTGGTGCCTGCCACTTTTGATGTTGCTGAGCCCGTCGCTTTGCGGCTGCTGCTGGGAGACGCTGGGCAGTTCAGCCATCCCGAGGCGCTGGTGTACATTGATGGGGAGCCGTTTGCGGCGGTAGACCGGCATCATCATGAGGTTTTGCTGAAACCGGAACATGGCGACGGCCGTATCCATCATCTGCTGCTGTGGGGCTGGACGGGCACGATTGGGTACGAAGCAGGCAAGCAGCTTTTCCTGCGCGAGTGCAGCGTGGTGCAAATTCACCAGCCAACCCGCAACTTTCTGGCCGGATCGCGCACTGCGCTGGAAACGGCCGAACTGCTGGAAGCGACCAATCCGGCCCAAATGCGCCTGCTCAATGCCCTGGATGCCGCTTATCAACGGCTTGATTTGCGCGAACCGTTTGGTGATGCTTTTTACGCCAGCGTGCCGGAGGCATTAACTTGCTTGCGGGAGGGCATTGCCAGTGCGGGCGCATCGCTGGATGCTGATCTCATTGCTGCTGGACACGCCCACATCGACGTGGCCTGGCTGTGGCCCTTGGCCGAAACGCGGCGCAAGGCTGCGCGCACCTTCCACAATGTGTTGCGCCTGATGGACCAGTTTCCCAATTACCATTTCACGCAAAGCCAGCCCCAACTGTACGACTTTGTGCGCCAGGATGATCCAGCCTTGTTTGAGGGGATTAAGCAGCGGGTGGCAGACGGCCGTTGGGAGCCCATCGGCGGCATGTGGGTGGAAGCCGACTGCAACATCACTGGCTCAGAATCCTTGGCGCGCCAATTTTTACTGGGGCGTACCTTCTTCCGCGAGCATTTTGGCGAAACGGCTGAATCCCCCTTGCTCTGGCTGCCCGACGTGTTTGGCTACGCCTGGAACCTGCCCCAGCTAATCAAGCTGGCGGGCCTCGATTATTTTTTCACGATCAAAATTGGCTGGAGTCAGGTGAACAAGATGCCCTACGATTCGTTTTGGTGGCAGGGGATCGATGGCACGAAGGTGCTAACCCATTTCAGCACGACGCCGGAAACGCCCTGGCGCAGCGAAAAGCCACTGCCGCAAGATTTGTTTAAATCCGCCACCTACAACGCTCAGCTGAGAGCCTTTACGGCGCTGGGTTCTTGGGCCAAGTTGCAGCACAAAGAGACACAAAATGTGCTGCTGATGAGCTACGGCTACGGTGATGGCGGCGGTGGCCCCACCCGCGAAATGAACGAGAATGCTGAATGGCTGCAAAGCTTTCCGGCACAGCCTCGGGTACAGCAGGGCAAGGTGATTGACTTTTTCCGGCGCTTGGAAGCGGAAAGTGGTGCTGAACTGCCCACCTGGAACAGCGAGCTGTATTTGGAACTGCATCGCGGCACGCTGACCACACAAAGCCGCAACAAGCGGGATCATCGCAAAACTGAATTTTTGCTGCACGATGTGGAATATCTGGCGTCGTTGGCGTCTTTGCTGGACGGCGATTTCCCATATCCACACGAGATGTTGCGGCAGGCGTGGCAGCTGCAATGTTTGCAGCAGTTTCACGACATCATCCCGGGCAGCAGCATTCACCAGGTTTACGTGGAATCGGCTGAACAGTATGCTCAAATTCGGGCAATGGCAACGGCCGTTTCTCAAACAGCCCTCAGCACCATCCAGCAGCATACCGGCGGCGATCTGCTGCTCATCAATCCGACCAGCTTTGCCCGGAACGATTTGGCTTTTTGGCCTGGCGACCTGCCTGGAGGCCAGCATCTGGCAGACGTTTACACGCAGGCGGTGGACGGAGGGACGTTGCTTGGTGGGATGGCGATGGGGGCTTATGCGGTACGGCCGTTCAGCCTCACCTCAGGCCAGGCAGCACAACCTGACCCCGAACAATTTCCGCTCCACATCACGCCATCGCTGTTGGAAAATGTCTACTTGCGTGTTGAACTGAACGAGGCTGGCGACATTTGCCGGATTTACGACAAAACGCAGCAGCGCGAGCTACTCCCACCGGGTGCCATCGCCAACCAGTTCCAGGCGTTCCCCGACCGCCCGCTCAATTGGGACGCCTGGGACATCGACATTTATTACGATGACAAGCTGTATCTGGCGGAGCCAGCTACCAGCATCGAGATTGTAGAAACGGGGCCTCTGCGGGCGACGCTGGCCATCGAGCGGCGCATCCTCAACAGCAGCTTTAGGCAGCACATTTCGCTCACCTACAACAGCCCGCTGCTCCGCTTCGACACGACGATTCAATGGCAGGAGCGCCACATTTTGCTCAAAACGGCCTTTCCGGTTGAGGTACTGTCGCCCGTTGCCACCTATGAAATTCAGTGGGGCAGCGTGCAGCGGCCGACTCATCGCAACAGCTCCTGGGATTGGGCCCGGTTTGAAACGGCCGCCCAAAAATGGGTTGATCTCAGTGAAGGCGGCTACGGTGTTGCCCTGATCAACGACTGCAAATACGGCCACGACATCCACAACAACGTCATGCGCCTGTCGCTGCTGCGCGCACCCACCAGTCCTGACCCAGAAGCGGATCAGGGCGAGCATCACTTTGCTTATGCGCTGTATCTCCATGCCAACGAAGGCAGCGTGGTCAATCCGTCGGACATTGCCCAGGTGGCGTATGCCTTTAACGATCCACTGCTTGTTGTGGCGGGGAATGGTGGGGCGGAACGGCCGTTACCCTCTCTCATCCAAGCACCGGACAATTTCATTGTGGAAACCATCAAGCAGGCAGAAGATGGGCAGGGCCTCATTGTGCGTGGCTACGAATGCAACCGGCAGCGTGGCTGGCTGACGTTCAAAACTAGCTTTGCCCTGGCCGAAGCGTATTTGTGTAACTTGCTAGAGGAAAATCAGGCAGCGGTCCCGGTTGAAGACACAGGGTTTAGACTTTATGTTAAGCCATTTCAGATTGTGACGCTGCGGCTGCATTCTGTTTCTCGTAGTGATGTCTTGATGGGTTAGGGGATGATGTTTATGATGCCACCAAAATATTGTAGATGCCGGACGCGAAGCCTTTGCATCTTCCCTACAAATCCTCTGCCCATAAATAAGCTGGCGCTTCAAACTGTTCTACAAATCCAAGCTTTTTTGCCAGCGCAACAGAAGCTTTTCGCTCCGGCCAACATGCCCAATTGGGAGTCAACTTTCTAGACAGAGTTTCTTCAATAAAGGCACAGGCGGCAATGGTGGCTAACCCTTGCTGCCTATATTTTTCATCTGTGAAAATGTCAATTTCAGCCTCATTGCCGCCCACGCATACGGCCGTACAAACAGCCGCCAATTCATCATCTTTCATCAAGCAAACGCCAAATCGCTTGGTCGTTGCATCAACGATTGGCTTGAAATCAGCATGTTTTTCTGCCAGTTCTGCATCAATAAGTTTGAGAGTGAATCCTTCGGGGATTCGGTCCCGCCAACCGGCATGGGCTTGAAATTTGGCAGGATCAAAGCTGAAAATCTTGCGTTGAATGGTGATTGCCCCATATTGCTGCAAAAGAGTATCTAGCTTCTCTCGCCACGCATTGGAAAAGGCAAACAAGACCAGTTCTTTTTCTTCTGCACCAGGGAGAAACTGCTCAAAGAGAAAGGAAATAATCGCTCGATTGAAGGCATCGTTGGCTGGGTTCCCGCCAATATAGTGAAAAGCACCTTCAAAAATGAGGTATGCAGTTGTTGCACCAGGAATCCGATCCACAAAAATGCGCCCAGGACTATTGCCCTCAATCACAGAATGGACAACGGCGATGTTATGATCAATTTCGTTGAATAGTGACGATACGCTATGGAATTGGTTTGAGTCTAGCTCTTGCACCTTATGATTCCTTGTTGGGGAGCCGCTAATTTGGAGAGGAAACGGCCGTTTCCCGCACGGTTTCTTGCCGCCGACCTTTGACCAACACCTTAAACTTCAATTCCGGGCCGGGCGTGGGAGCCACATCCAGCTTAAGTTTATAATCGGGCGGGCTGAGCACCAGATCGAGTTGGTGGAACAGCCGCCCCATGCCCAACATCATCAACACTTCGGCCATGCCCGCCCCCAGGCAGGTATGCGGGCCTAAACCAAACGGTGCATAAGCGCCCGGCTGGCGATGTTCGGCCCGCGGTCGTTGGTAGCGCTCGATGTCGAATGTGTAAGGATCGGGATAGAATTCAGGCAGGAAATGGGAAACGGCCGTTGCCATGTACAACGGTTCGCCAGCATAGACCCGATGTCCCTGAAAGACAAAATCCTGCGTCGCGTTTCGCATCGCCGCCACCGCGATGGGGTACATGCGCAGTGTCTCCATCAACGCGCCATAAAGGATTGGCATATCGCGCTTGAGCGTTTGTGGGGTAGGTGTGCCGGCGGCAAAAATGCGATCCACTTCTTCTTGTAATTTCGCCAGCACGTCCGGGTGCTTTAGCACCGCATAAACGAACGAAGCAGTCGTGTTAGCGACCGTATCCAACCCGGCAATGTAGGGGCTGAGTACCACGCCTACCAGGTCGGACTGGGGCATAAATACGGCATCAGCCTCAGACGCGGCCAACAAATCGTCAATTAAAAGGGTGGGTTTGTCGGGATTGGCCTGGTAATTTTCCAGAACATCCTGGCCTAATTCAAAGAAGCGGCCTTTGGCTTTTTTGTAGTCGGGCAAATACATCATCAGGCCGGGCCGCTGATGGGTGATGCGGACATCAAGGACGCGTTTGATAAAGGTGCGAATGTCGTCCACGTATTCACCGGCGGATCGATTGGCGGTGATGTAGCCCAACTGCTCGGTGACCAGTTTTTGCATGGCCCGCACGACAGGGATTTCGGCCTTGTCGGGCCATTCTTCGGTCAGGATGCGGTCGGTGATGGCGAAGACTTCATCGTAACGGCCGTTTAACGCCGATCGGGCAAAGCCGCGCTGCATCACACCGCGCAGCCGCTTATGCGATTCGCCATCTTCAGCTACCAGCAGCTTGGAGGCGCCAAACTCCTCAACCATGGCCTGCCAAAACTCCTTTGAGCGCAAAAATTCACTGCTGTGGCGGGACATGAAGATGTTGGCTTCGGGACCGGCTAAGACAGTGTACGTCTTGTTCAAAATTTTGATGCGGAAAATGGGGCCGTATTTCTGGTACATTTCTATAAAGAATGCGCCGGGGTCTTTGGCCATTTGCAGCGCGTTGCCCACAAGGGGTGCGTTGGGGATTAATTGGGGGTCTGGTGCAGCGGTGATATTGTCTGTGCGGATTTCTAATTCTTGCATGGTGACTCCTCTGGTGAACAAGTGAAATGCCTGCATTTTCTATGTAACCAGATCGTGCTGGGCAAAATCGTTTCAATTATTATACAGAAAAACGGCCGTTCACCGTTTGTTCCCTGTCTCTTTGTAAATCGTCGTGCTGCGTGGCTGGCTGCCAGGGCATTATTTAGTGCTTTCGACGCGCTGCCAGAGGGTGGTTAACGGCCGTTTCAACACCCGCACCCGCCAAAAAACCAACAGCCACAAATGCAGCCGGGCGAGAAACAATCCAAGCGTCCAGATAAATTCGCGGGGCGTGCGGGCAAATTTTAAGGCCAGCAGCGTACCTTGTTGGGCTTCCAGCCGGGGCGAACGCATCGAGTAGGGCGAGCTGCGCACGTAGCTTTGCGCGTAGCCACCAGCGGAGCGCACCTTTTGCCGCAGCCAGTCAGAGTAAGTGTTAGGGTACTTCACAGAAACGGCCGCTTCCGGCGCGTAACGAATCTTGAATCCCTTTTCAGCCAGGCGATGGGAGATGACAGCATCTTCCGCCAGGGCATCTTCTGGGATGGGGGGGATGAGGGCACGACGGGCAGCAAACAGGTAGCCGGAACAAAGAAGAAAATCGCCAGCGGCATCTCGTTTTTGCCGAGTTTGGTGCGCCCCTTCCACGAGAAGATGCGACCAATAACCCAACATGGTAGACTGGGGACTGCTGGAAAACGGCCGTCCCGTTACCGCCCCCACCTTCTCATCTGAAAACGGGGCCAGCAAAGCGGCTAACGCATCTTCACCAATCACCACATCCCCATCGCTGAACACCACAATGTTGCCCTGGGCAGCTTGCAGCCCCAGGTTTAGCGCCGCCGGTTTGCCGCGTCGTTCTGGTTCTGGAATGTGATGGATTTGGGGGAATTTTTGAGCATATTGCTGGATTACGGCCGTTGTTTCTGCATCGGGACAAACAACCAGCAGCTCGCTGCCGGGCGGCATTTGGGGCAAAAAAGCTTCAATGGCCTGGCCAATGGTCGTCGGTTCGCGGTAAGCGGTAATGAGGATGGAAATCATGAAGAACGTAGAGATTGGAGAAGCAGCAATCGCTACTCGCTAGCCTCTTAAATCGAAACGTTTTTGGTGCCTTTTGGTGCCTCAACGGAGCTGTAAACCACGGAAACGCCGCGAATTCGCCCGACAATGCCTTCAAATGCACCAATGATTGCCATAAAGAAGATGTTGACGCCAATCGCCATCGACAAGGCCAAACCTAGATAGCCAAAAACGGTTGCGGCCGGTCCGGCCAGGCTGTCGATGAGCATTCCCGTCCAGCCTAAAAGCGACAGCACCAGCCCAGCGATGACCATAACCCATAGAAAAGCAGGCCAGGCGCGGCGATCAGAACGACTGGGCATCATGCCGTTGGCGATGGCAAAAAGCAGATAAAGCCAAAGCAGAAAGTCCGGGGTTTGGAACACTTGTCCCAGCGCGACAGAAAGCGCTTCAATTTGGCCGACCTGAATAGCCGCGGCCAGCTCTGTGACGCTAAACACACGAAAGCCAATGAGCAGGATAACGGCCGTTCCCGTTATCAACGGCGCGCCACCAATAATGCTCTCCCGAATCGGCCCTAGAGTACGCCCTTTGAAATACTCTACATAGCCCAGCTGCACGGTGCCATCCGGCTGCATTTTGGGGATGACAGAAAACGAGCCAGTGCGTACGCCTAAAAATGTGGCGGCTAACCAATGGCTAAGCTCGTGCAAAAAGACGCCAGGCAGCAGCACAATGGCATACAAAATCACCGCCCGCTCTGGTTGACCCATAAGCAGCAGTGACAGGCCATGCAGATGGGTGTGAATCCAGCGCTGCATCACCAGCAGAATGATCATTGCAAATGCAACCCAGAAGAAGGGCATTAGGGCATTACTCATAACACACTCTCAGACGAACACCTTTTTGCTCAAGGCAAGTAAATGTCGATATTGCCACTCGCGTTCCTGCTCTGTGGCGGCGGCAGCATTTGTTGTCGCTGCATCGCGTACAGCGGTTGCGGCATAGATGGCTGCGGCGATGGCGTGGCTGGGAACATGGGCCGTGGCCATCGCCTGGCCAGCGGCCCGAGCCGCTGAACGCGCCGCATCATCTTCGGCTACATCACGCGCAGCGGCATGAGCGGCTAAAGAAGCCTGGCGTACATCGGCCATCTTAAAAACGCCGTTAGCTACCCAGGTTCGCAGGGCAGCAATTGCTTGCCGGGGACGATCATCATGTGGATAGCTGTTTTCGAAAAATGGCAGGGCACGCTCGGCGCAGTCAGCGGCCCAAATGGCCAACGCTTTGTGCGCACAGGTATGCGCAAGCTCCGCAATGGCTTCATCCTTGCTGGTCACTGCCATTTTTTGTTTTGCCATTAATTAAACCGCGTTTTTCACCAGCTCAACAAAGCCGGTTTTTAGGCTGGCACCACCCACCAAGGCACCGTCGATGTCTGGCTGGGCCATATACTCAGCGATATTGTTCTCTTTGACGCTGCCACCGTACTGAATACGGACTTTTTGGGCTGTTTCTTCGCCAAACATCTCGGCGATGGGGCCGCGCACGCTTAAGCCAATAATGCTACCCGCCTGGGCGGCGCTGGCGGATTTGCCGGTGCCAATGGCCCAAATCGGCTCATAGGCGATGATGAGGCCAGCGACTTGGTCAGCCGTTAGCCCTTCCAGGGCAGCCCGAACCTGTCCGCTGACAAAGGCTTGGGTTTCACCCGCTTCATTTTGCTCCAGCGTTTCGCCGACGCAAATGATGGGGATGAGGCCATGGGCCAGGGCGGCTTTGGCTTTTTTGTTGACGCCATCATCGGTTTCGCCAAAGTAGGCACGTCGCTCGGAGTGACCCAGAATGACGTATTGGCAGAATGGGGTGAGCATGTTGGGGGCGCATTCGCCCGTGTAAGCACCGTTTTCAGCAAAGTGCATGTTTTGGGCACCGATGCCGATGTCGGTGGCTTGCAGGGCGTCGAACACGCCGGGCAGGGCTACAAAGGGTGGGCAGACAACTTTATCGACGCCTTTGATTTGGCCCAGACCGTTACGAATTTCACGAACAAATTCTACGGCTTCAGCGGCCGTTTTATTCATTTTCCAGTTTCCAGCAATAATTGGGGTACGCATGATGCTCCTTTTAGCAGTTAAAAGCGCAACACAGAGATTCGCAGAGTGAGCGCAGAAAAATGAGAGAAATCAGTTGTTCCTCTGTGCCGCGCTGAGGCTTCTCTGCGTAACTCTGTGTTCCGTAGTTATATGGTAAAAATTACGACCGTAATTCTACGATGTTTTCCTCAATTCGGGTAGCCAGCCAAGGGGGCGGTTCATGCTGCAACGCTTCTTCAAAGGTAGCCAGGGCTTCGTCAGATTGGTCGAGTTCTCGCAGCAGTTTGCCTCTTACAAACAGGAGATGACCCGCGAAACGGCCGTCGTCCATCGCTTCTGGGGTGTCTAGCCGGGGCAAGGCTTCTTCCGTACGGCCGTTGTCGAACAGCATGTACGCTTCCCCAATGGCAATGGTGGTGGGATGGTGGTCATCCTCCCGCAAAAGCCCCAGATATTCGTCCACACGTCGGGCAGATGTGTTGCTAAGCAAATAAGCCATCATTAAATCTTGCTGAATCTCGATGTCCTGCCGGAAGCGGGCAAGCCCTTCCTCCAGCACGACGATGGCCAGTTCATACTGGCCCTGTTCCAGCAGCCGATTGGCTAAAGCGTGAATGCCCAGCGGCAGGCGCGTGCGCTGCACCAAGCCTTGAATCACGGCGCGGGCATCTTCGTTACGGCCGTCGCGCAGGTAGGCGGCTGCCAGTTCTGCGGCCAACGCGCTGCTTTCTGGATTTTCTTGGTAAAGTGGCTCAACCACTTCTAACGGACGCACAACGAGGGGCAGCTCAAACGCTTCTGGGTTTGCTGGTACGTCTTCTGCCTGGGGATTGTCGCTGGGTATGTTGTCAGCTTGCGGGCTGTTTCGGGGCACATCCCGGTTGCGCAGCACCATAAAGACGAGACCCGCCAGAATGATCATCCCCAGAATGACGCCCACGCCGATGAGTAGAAACGGCCGTGACTGTTTGGGCGGCGCAGGTGGGGCGGTATGACTGATACTGCTGGGCGCGTCGTCCAGATTGGGTAAGGGTGGTGTGGGCTGCGGGGCTGGCGATAAAACGGCCGTTGCGGCTGCCTGGGTTTTCTTCTCGGTGCTGTCGGGCAAAACGGCCGCACCCGCAGGGCCAATATTGCTGGGGGCATCTTCTAACGCCGCTTTGAAGGCCGCCACAAATTCACCAGCGGTGGCATACCGTTCGGTTGGCTCCTTGCTGAGCACTTTGAGCAGCATCGTTTCCAGCGCCGGGCTAATCTTGTCGTTCAGGCTGCTGGGCAGCGGCGGCGGGTCAAAAATTTGGGAATGGATGACCGAATAGCCAGTGTCTGAGGCAAACGGTACCTGCCCGGTGACCATCTCATACACCATGATGCCAAAAGAGTAAACGTCGGTACGGCCGTCCAACTCGGTGTTGCCTTTGGCCTGCTCCGGCGAAATATATTGCGGCGTTCCCATGATCATGTCCTGCGACATGGTCGATTCGCCTGACTGGGTGATGCGTGCCAGGCCAAAATCGGCAATGTACACGCCGCCGCCCTGGGTGAGCAAAATGTTCGATGGCTTGATGTCCCGGTGCAGCACGCCCTGCTGGTGGGCATAATCCAGCCCGCTGGCAATGTTGCTGGCCACCCGAATGATTTCTTTGGTAGAGAGGATCCCCTGGCTCAGTCGCGCTTTGAGCGTTTCTCCCTGCACAAAGCGCATTACCAGATAGGGATATCCTTCATGTTCAGCAAAATCATACACGGGCACGATGTTGGGGTGTTCCAGTCGGGCAACCACTTGCGCCTCGCGGGTAAAGCGGCGCAGGAAGCTGTCGTCATCCTTAAAGACGGCATGCAGTACCTTGATGGCCACATGCCGGTCCAGCCGTACATGATGTCCTTTATAAACCGTGGCCATGCCGCCCTGGCCCAGTTTTTCTTCAATTTGGTAGCTGCCGACAGTGGAACCAATCGCAAAGCTCATAAGAAGATTATAGGGAATGGTTGTTAAGGGTACAAGAAGCAGTTGTAAACCATTTGTAAGGGGAAAGGATGGAGAGGTGAGTGGGGAAGTTTGTAACGTTGCGTAACGGCCGTGTCGCCACGCCAGATAGTAGATCGCGCCATTCACCTCGCGCGAGCGTTCTTCCGGTTATCAAGAAACTGCCTGCGGCGCGTCTTGCTGTTTCCATTCTCTTTTTAACAAGGAATAGCAGTAATGGTCATAATAGTTTCCTCGAAAGTAATGCTTGTCCCGAACGATGCCTTCTTTTTGGAAACCTAATTTTTCTAGCAATTTGCAGGACGCTACATTGCCAACAGAGGTGATGGCCTGGATACGATTGATGCCTTTCTCATAAAAGGCGAGGTCAATAACGGCCGTTAGGGCTTCAGTCATGATGCCTTTTTGTGAGTATGATTGCTGCAAATCGTAACCAATTTCAATGCTGTGGTTGTCGGTGTCCCAGAACATGTAGCCACAGGTACCGATTCTTTGATTATTACTTTTATCGATGATGACCCAACGGTTGCTGCCCTTGTTGTTTTCATTGCTGAAAAATTCTACCATCTGCTCGGCTTCTTCAACTGCCGTGAACGGCTCCGCATCGTACAAATATTTACAGACAAACTCGTCGCTAAAATGCTTGAATAGAAAGGGGATATCTGAGGTATCCCAACCTTTAAGCAACAATCTTTTTGTTTCTACATTATCCCAATTCATTTACATCCTCGTGGTGAAATTTTCAAAATAGTGTCTGTTTGGTGGGTGCAAACTGGTGAGCCGGCTATTCAAGCTTGCTGTTTTGCAGCGCTTTGGCCACTGTTCCGGTGCGTAAACGGCGCTGGGTTTTGACATACTGCCAATCGTAACGGGAATTGTACATGAGCTGCACGTAATAATAGTTGATCTGTTCCAGGATGGCGCCAAGCCAAAACAGGAGGCCGAGCCATCTATCCAACGAACTTGCTGGCTGGTCGGCCAGGCTCATTGCCGCAAAAACGACAAGGGGGAAACAGGCAATCAGCCCCCAGTTTATGGTGCGCCACATGCGATAGCGACGGAGAACAGATTCAGGTATGGTGCGTTGATTTTGCTTGAGCACGTGCAGCTTCCAGCGCCACCAAACTGTGCCCTGGATCAAAATGAAAATGACAACGGACACGCTGTAGCCGCGCACAAGCCAGTGCTGCCAGTGGTTATCGCGCAAGGCGGACCAGAGCAACAGGGCGGCAAACAGGGTGGCGGAAGTTATTTCGCCGGTCCAGAGGGAGGTATAGCGACGAGCCAGGGTATTTTTATCCATGTATTTTATTTACCTTGCGGGCAAGCATGACACGGCCGTTTGCCAGCATCAAATCTAATTCTCAACCAGGGTACCAAATAATGCGAGGATCATCGTCAGGGCGTTGGAACTCCCAGGCGGCATCGGTCATTTTTTGCAAATCATAGGTGGGTCGCCAGCCCAGCAGGAATTTGGCTTTGCTGTTGTCCAGCCAGGTTGAATAATAAGGCGTCGATACTTCTACCATCGGTAAACCGCGTGACTGCGCCAAATAATTGGCTAAATCACCATAATCCACCGGTTCATTCATGCAAATATTAAAAGTTTCCTGTCGCGCCTTGGGGTGGTCAATTGCCTGTAAAATGGCGCTAACCAGATCTTCCACGTGCACAAAATTGCGCTTAACTGGCTGCCCCTCGGGGTCTAACATCAGGGGGATGGCTTGCTTTTTTTCGTATTCTTTTGCTTTTTCTGGCCCCACCAGTTCAAGCCAGCGTGGTCCCCCAAACACATCCTCCCCAAATGAAAGTTGATACTTAAAATCGTCCTTTTCCATAATCCAGGGGGCACGTAAACAACAACCATTCAAATCATACTGAATATAATATTGTTCCAGCATCACTTCTTCCAACACTTTGGAAAGGGCATAACAGCCAGGGTAAGCACTGTGTTTTTGTGTTTCGGTGACGGGAATGGGATGAGGATAAACAAAATGCCCCAGGCCCGCATCGCCACCGATCAAGATAAATTGCTCAAAGCTGGGGCTGATCCGACAGGCTTCCAGGAGCCAAAACATCCCTTTGATGGCCACATCCATAATTGTGTCGGGGGTTTCTTTGCTAGTAGCCAGGTGCAAAACGTGCGTGACGTCTTGCAAGGCTTCTTCAGCTACCGCCTGGTGCTCAATTGAACCTTTCACCACTTCTAACCGAGGGCCAGTCTCTAAAACCCGGTTATGGCACAGTGCCCGAATAATGAACTGGTCGAACTTTTTTTCAGAAAGGAGTTTTTGGATAAAAACCTGACCGACCTTGCCCGTTGCCCCAGTCACTAAAATGCGTTTTGTGTCGTTCATAGAAGTCCTCTTGTTGCGCTATCCTGACCATTGCTCAAGAAAGTATGGCCACTGAATCGTGAATATTATTATGGTGCCCACACATTATACTGAACGAAGGGAAGCAAGACAGTGGCGGTGTTCTGTTTGGAATGAGATAGCTTTTTGTCTGTTCTAATTCATTATGGTGGGCTAACTTCTCGCATAGAGCCTTGACAAAATCGCTAGAGTAATTAGAATGTAAGTACTTACTAACATTTGGTGGTAACCATGACAAATTTACCTAATTCATCATCTTCCAAAAAGAAAGCACGGCAGCGTATCTTGGAAGCAGCGGCCGAATCGTTCCAATCACTCGGTTATGCCAGAACCACTACGCAAGCTATCGCAGTGAAAGCCAGTGTGGCGGAAGTCACCCTATTTCGCCAATTTGGCGATAAACAAACTCTATTCCTGGCTGCAATTCAGCAAATTGGTGGCGGACCTGGACTGGATAAACTTGCCGCGCAGTTAACCTATGATCTGGAAACAGACTTGCAGCTTATCTGCCAGCAAATTCTATCCTTCTTTTTAGCGCAGCAAGATGTCATCCGCATGTTGATGTTTGAAGCCATTCATTTTCCAGAAATGCGGGATGCCCTGGCGCAAAATCCGCGGGGGGCCATTCAGTTTTTGGATCACTATCTTCAAAAGCAATTGGAAGCTGGATTACTGCGAAACATTAATTCATCGGCTTCAGCCCAGGCCTTTATCAGTATGCTATTTGGCTATGCCATCGGGCTGGAGCCCATCAAAGAGTTGCTCCCTACGGAAATATCTGCTGAAAAGATGAGTAAAGAATTTGTGCGTATATTTTTAGGCGGCATTAGCGCAGCCCCATGATTTTAGGAGGAAAGAGAATGAAAATGAAGCTCTCTGAATACTACAGTTGGTTGAAGAGAGATTGGGCAAAAACGGGGTTAATCGTATCTATTTTTCTGTTTGTTTTTCTTGTCAGCTTTGTAAAAAACAGTGATTTTGTCCTCTTTCTTATCTTATTGCAAACGCCTTTGTACATGCTTCACGAAACCGAAGAATATGTCTTTCCAGGCGGATTTAGAAATTTTTTTAATGTGGACATATTCAGGCTAGATACGGCAGATAAACCACTAGATCAAAACTTCATATTTTTCGTCAATGTTTTGTTGGTCTGGGTTATTTTGCCTGGATTTGGTCTTCTTGCCGCACAGGATTATCAGTATGGGTTGTGGATTCCTTACTTCTCAATTTTTGCGGGAGTGGCTCATATTGCCTTAGGCGTGAAAGCCAGGAAACTTTATAACCCAGGTTTGATAGTGAGTTTGCTCTTGAATATTCCAGTGGGCATTTGGTCGGTTATGTACCTGATCAATCAGCAGATTATCCAGAATGCCATTCTGAATCCTCACTTGGTGATTGGACTAGGGGGCAATTTAGCACTGCCGGTCATGGGCATGATGCTCTATCGGAAGCATATCAAGACGCATTCGGTGCCACTGGCCCCCCAATCTAGCAATTGAAACAACGCTTATTAAAAGGAAACCCAATGTTCGTTCAAAAAAAGAACTCACCTAAGCAGATTCTTGGGAAAATCAGAGGGTTAATAAACCCAAGCAATGTGATGGTTCAAGAAGCTAGCCCAAACATGAATATCTTGCGAGATGTACACATTCCGATGCGGGATGGCAGCTACTTGAGCGCCAATATTTATCGTCCCATGACTGATGGGAAATTCCCTGTGCTGCTTTCGCTGCATCCTGGTCGGAAAGATGTTTTGTGCAAAGATGGATACATGCATATTCAGCTCCGCTTTGCTCGACAGCCAGGTAAGATCACGTTTTCCGATGAAACGAGCTTTGAAGCACCCGATCCGAATTTTTGGGTGGCCAACGGATATGCTGTGATAAATATTGACAAGCGAGGCTTTGGTCTGTCGCCGAAAGATGAACAGCCTCAGGTGTTTTTTGGTGATGAGGAAATTCAAGATATTTACGATGCAATCGAATGGGCGGGCGGGCAACTGTGGTCAAATGGGCATGTGGGAATTCTGGGTGTTTCTTATTTGGCCATCAATCAGTATAAGGTAGCGGCAATGAACCCTCCACACCTAAAAGCCATTTGTCCTTGGGAAGGGGTCTCAGACCTGTACAAAGATTGGTTTTATCCGGGGGGTGTGCGTGAAGAAGGCTTTACGCCATTTCTTTTTAGCAGGCTTCAGACCTTCGGCTCTGGGTTTGATATGCGGCAGCAACAGCTTGAGCGAGAGACAAGGGACGAATGGTGGCAATCGTTTGTGGCTGATTTTGAAAAGATAACGGTGCCTATGCTGAACTGCATTAGTTTTGCCTCGCAGATGATGCACACCAGAGGCAGCGCCAGAGTGTATGCGCGTGCCGGTTCAGCACATAAATGGCTTTACACCCATCGCGGTGGGGAGTGGACAGCGTATTACAGCACCGAAGTAAATGCGTTAATGCTTAAATTTTTTGATTACTTCTTAAAGGGCATCGATAATGGCATGCTTGAACAGCCAAAAGTGCGTTTGGAAATACGAGAATTTGGCAATGAGGTTAAGGAGGTACGGTACGAGAACCAATGGCCGCCTGAAAACGTTGTTTGGCAGCCATTTTATTTAGATTGCCGGGAAAATGCTTTGGCGAAAGGGCCCACTGTTCGAAGCTCTTCCGGCACATTTGATTTGGCAAGGGGCAGTGTCCACTTTTCCTACATTTTTGATCAGGATACGGAGATTGTTGGGCCAATGAAGTTGACGCTTTACATTGCGCTTGAGGGTTGCGAAGATGCCAATATCTTTGCAGGAATTCAAAAGTTTCATAATGATAAGGAGGTCAATTTTGATGGTACGTATGGCTTTGCCAACGATATTGTTACAAAAACGGCCGTGCGCGTTGCGCTGCGTACCGTGAATGAATCCTTGAGTTTGCCTTATTTGCCAGAGTATGATTTTGATACGCTCAAGCCGCTCAAGAAGGGTGAGGTAGCCAAACTGGTGTTGGCGTTTGAACCGTCTGCGACTTATTTTTGCAAAGGTGACGAATTAAGGCTGGTGGTGCAGGGACGTTACTTTATCAGTGGGTTAAAAATCAACCAGCCATTTACCTACAAGGGGAACGAACGGGGGCGGTGCAATATCCTTTCGTCAGCAAAGTATGTGAGCGAGCTGTTGCTGCCGGTTATTGAAAAGTAGGGTAGGAAACGGCCGGTGATGCAGGGATTGTTTGCCTTAGACTGCGCCGGAGCAACGGAAGAGGATGTAAACTATTTGTAACGGTAAATTGTGACTGGAAATTGCTTAATTGTTATTGGTTGAGGAAGTTTGTTCAATTTGGTGAAGATATTGTTGGTGTTTTTCTAGCTCTTGCTGGTAGGTGAATGCTAGCCACGCCTTGGCTTCTTCCACATCCTCAAACTCTTTTTCTTTGGCAAAAACCCTGTCCTGATAGTTTCTTTTGACCTTGGCATTGTACCAAATCGTTTTTTTGTTGTGCCAGACTTCAATATTGCCGACTACGATCTCGTCTGAACTGGCGATTTCGTCAACGGTATCTTTTCCACCCTCCATGTGACTTCCAAATTGCAGCAAAATGAAAAATCCTAATAGACCTGCAAACAATACGGCCGTTGTTGGTGGTAAATCCCAACGCGTAATGCCAAAGAGAAGGACAAAAAAGGAGATAATGAGCCAAATGCCCAGGACTTGGATAATTCTTTCTTTCAACATTTTGTGACATACTAAATGACCGCAAATATCTTCGCAAACTTTTATTTAGAGGGATACGGCCGTTTTTCCTTCTCCCTATACAGAACTTTTGTTGTAAAGTTGCAATTTCCTGGGTCAATTTGATTGAATAATGCGACCATAGATTATTTTGACCTAATGTTTATATTTGGCGGTTACACTACGGTCGTTTACAGACCAACTTTGAACTTAAAAATCAAACCGCAAAGATGCAAAGAACGCAAAGATTTTTTCTAATCCTCTGCGGTTAAAAAATATAACTTGAGGAAAATCAGATGAGTGCAACAATTTTAGATGTCAATCAGGCCAATTTCCAGGCAGAAGTGATTCAGCAGTCGCACCAGCGGCCGGTGATTGTGGATTTTTGGGCACCTTGGTGCGGCCCGTGCCGCATGTTGGGGCCGGTGCTGGAACGATTGGCGGCGGAGCACAACGGCCGTTTCCGGCTAGCCAAAATCAACAGCGACCAAAACCAGCCGCTGGCGATGCAGTTTAACGTACGCGGCATTCCGGCGGTGAAGGCGTTTGTGAACGGCCGTGTGGTGGATGAGTTTGTCGGTGCCCAGCCAGAGCCAAACGTGCGCCAATTTTTGCAGCGGGTGCTGGCCCAAATGCCCAACGCCGCCCCTGCCCAGCCAAAACCGCAAACGGCCGTGCCCAACACGCCGCAAGTCCGCCTGCAAAAAGCCAAAGATCTGCTGCGCCAGGGCAATGGCCGTGAGGCGCTGCGCCATCTGCCTACAACAGATAAAGGGGAAGCGGACCAGTTACGGCCGTTGGCCCAATTTTTACTGGATGTGGCAGACGGCCGTTTAACCGGCACCAACGTGAATATCGCCAACCTGATCCAGCGGCGCGAATATGCCGGGGCGATGTACACTTTGCTGATGGAGATCAATGGCGGAAACGGCCGTGCCCGCCCGGTGATGCAGGGATTGTTTGCCTTACTGGGTGAACAAGACGTTACGGTGAAGGCGTACAAGCAACAGCTAGCCGTTTTGTAAGGATAAGTACATACGCTGTTTGGCAGAAATCGGCCCTTTAGATAACATGTATTTGCTGAACATTATGGAGGTAGGTTTCTTATGCGCAAATATCTTGCACTCCCAATCAGTGCTGTAGTCTTGTTGGCTGTTTTGTGGTTTGGCAGGCAGCCACCATCTGATGATGCCGTCATCGCTATTTACCAGGAACACCAGGCTAGTTTGAATCACCTGGTGCAGCTATATCAGGAGGATCAGGTTGGCGTGATTGTCCATAAGAACGGCTCGATTTATCCAACAACAGCCGAGGAACAACTCCCATCTGACCGTTTAGAACTTTATCGCACCCTGGTAAAAGAGAGCGGCGTCACGCGTAGTCTGGGCGGTAATGCTGCTGGGCTGGTTACCTTTCAAATTTTCAACCTTATTCCCTTCAGCCCCATGAAAACAATTATTTATAGCCCCGTGCCCCCGCCCTTGCTTACGGCTAGGAATACAGATGACTACACTTTTGCTGACGGTGAATATCAGCGTGTTTGTCGATCTATTGAAGCTTCATGGTATCTCTGCCTAGATTACGAAGATTAAATCTTGTGTTCTCCCCTAATTGTGTATCTTGCTGTTGGAGATAAGTGGAGGGGAAACGGCCGTTCCCGCCCAGTAATGTAGGGGCTGTTTACCCTGTTTGGTGACCAAGATGCCGTCGTGAGAGCCTACAAGTATCAGTGAATGGGCAATGTATTAAGCAATACAATGCTATTCGGTCATATAAATTATTGAATAGTTTGATGCCTTATCAATTGACGGCTTTTAAAATTCCGAGCCGAATCGTGTTCACTTTTGAGTAATTTTGAAAAGGTGTATTTACAGCTAATTTGTTACCAAAAACAATCATGCTACAATATTGCGCAATGAGGTTTTTTCTTTCCTCTTAGGTAATACTGTCACCTTTTCGTTTTTTAAATCTAAATTTGCTCTGCGGAAAGTTATTAATGTTGTGTGTGTTCATGCTGGGGGAAGAATATCAGGAAGATAATGTTTGAAACGCAAATGTCTGATGCTCATTCCCGCCAAAAGCATGATGATGAAGTCCTGCAGTGGGTACAAAAACAGAAAAACGATCTGCCAACCCCCCTTTATTTGTACAGTGAAACGGTGCTGAATGAGGCTGTTGCCACGTATCGCGCCTTTTTCCCGAAGAATGCACGCGGGTTTTATGCCTTAAAGGCAAATCCCCAGCCTGCGCTGGTGAACCATTTTGCGAGCTTGGGTATTGGTGGCGAAATTACCGGGCAAGCAGAATGGGAATTCTGCCTTTCTGCGGGCTTGCGGCCAGCCAATATTTTGGCTGGTGGGGTCGTCAAGTCTCTGCCATTTCTGGAGATGCTTTGCCAGGCGGGGCCTGCTGCCATTGTGATTGAGTCCGAGGCTGAGTGGGCGCGTCTTAAGCAGGCGGCTCATCATGCAGCGCAGGTTCGAATTTTGCTACGCATTAATCCCGGTGTCTCTTTTGGCGGCTTAAATATGGCTGGCGGTTCCCAGTTTGGCTTAAGCAATGAGCAAGCACTGGCCATCGCTCAGGAATGCAAGGCTATTCCGCAGATAGAATTGCTAGGTTTGCATTTTTACTTTGGTTCACAGCGTCTGGAAGTTGCCCCCATTGTTCAGGCTGTAGAAGTAGTTGAGGAGACGATTCGAACCTTCCGGGCTGCTGGGGTAACGATACACGTTGTTGATTTGGGGCTGGGGTGCGGCGTTCCTTATTTGGCGCGAGACAAAGCCCTGGATGAGGCCGCTCTGCGTGAGCAACTGCAAACACATTGGCAAGATCCGGTTTGGGCAGATATTGACATCTGGTTTGAGGCGGGGCGCGCTTTAGTGGCTCGTTCTGGCTATTACATTGCCCGCGTCGTTGACAGGAAGGAACTACATGGGGAGACGTTTGTTTTTCTGGACGGCGGCCTCAATGTTCATAATCCCGGGGTGGGGCTAGGGGGCTTTTTGCGCCGCAATCCACAATTCCGCTTCATTACCGAACATTTTGTGGAGCGTGAGGAAACGATCAATCTTGTCGGCAACTTATGCACGACGGCGGATACAGTTGGAACCAATGTAGCTGCGCCCTTCCTTGATGAAGGGGATTTTGTCGCTATTCCCAATGCCGGTGCGTATTGCCAAACAACAGCTATGTGGGGGTTTAACAGCCAACCGTTATTTTATGAAGGTCTGCTGACATGTGACGGTTTTTTTAAGTCTTACTTGCCCCAACACGAACTCACCTAAAAATAATCACACGTTCAGGTATTTCTAGTAGTTTGCTTATGTCTTTACCTGTTTCCAACAATTATTCCCCCAATGACAATGAGGTGGATCTTTATACAATTCTGGCCAATCAGGCCCGAAGCCAGCCCGATAAGGTTTATCTTTATGGGGCTGATGGCAGCATGACCTACCAGCAAATGGAGGATATTGCTTTTTCTTTGGGGCGGACGTTGCAGGGAAGGCTTGATCCGCAGCGGCTGGTTGTTGGGGCGAGTTTGGACAGCGGTACGGCCGTTATTCAGCTTGTCTGGGGGTGTTTGTCCGCGGGTATTTGCCTGGCATTTTTGCCGTTTACCCCGGACCCTGAAGAGATTTCTGCGTTGATGGCCCAAATAGGCGTGGACCTGCTGGTAACCGACCTGCCCGAACTGCAAGAGGAGCCGTGGGCCGTTCCTTTTGCCACGTTAATGCAGCAAAGCTCAGCTAGTAATGGGGTGGTGGATAATACGGCCGTATCTTCAGAAACACCCGCCTTTATCTTTCAAACCAGCGGCACCACGGGTGCGGCAAAGTGGATTCAGGTGACGCATGGCCAATACCTGCGGGCGATTGCGGGCATGCGCAACATGGGCTGTCTGGCGCACGCAGCAAACCAGACCGTGTATCTCACTTCTCCACTGTCTCACTCTTATGGGTTGAGCCGCTTGCTGGAATACAGCTCGATGGCCGCCGCGGTTGTGTTACCTGCGACTGGTGCCGCGATGGGGCCGCTTGGCGATTTGCTGCAGGCGCGCTTTACCTCGCTGCTTACCGCTATTGAAGGCGTGCCGCATTTTTACGCCCAAATGGCCCGCTTTATCAAGCGCATCAACTTGCCCAATTTGCAGCATATTGGCTTTGGTGGCGGTGCGCTAGACCTGGAAGCTGTGCGGCAAATTCGGCAGGTTTACCCGGCGCTTAGCTATTCGGTGCGCTACGGCCTGACGGAAACACCCTCTGTGGTGAGCCACAAACTGTTTGCGCCGCCTTATGCCGACGATTGGCAGTCGTCGGGGAAGGTGCTGCCGATTTATACGCTGCGCATTGTGGATGAGGCTGGCGACTGTGTGCCAGCGGGGGCCGTGGGAGAAATTTATCTGCAAGGGGAAAGTTTAGCCTGGCCTTATTATGGGGAAACGGCCGTTTCCGACTTTTTCCCCACGGGCGATATTGGCTACATAGATGCCAACACACAAGAACTGCACATTGTTGGCCGTAAAAGTGCATTCCTGAAAGTGCGCGGTTACCGGCTTAGCCCCGAGCATATTGAAGCGATCATTGGCGCTTATGCTGGTGTTGCGGACTGTCGTGTATCCGGCACAGAAACGGGGATTCTTGCGGAAGTTGTGCCTGTGGATGGAACAGTCGTCGAGCCAGCCTTGCTGGCGCATTTGGCCGACAAACTCCCAAGCTACGCCATCCCGGAAACCATTACCTTTGTGTCTGCCATTCCGCGCACCCATTCTGGAAAAATCAAAAGGCATTAGGCAAAGTCCCAAATGCCTTTCGCGTGATTTTAGAAGTTATAAAAAACAAATAACCATAACAGGAGTTTAAATTCATGGAGCAAATAAGCCACGATCAGCTAACCGAAAAATTGTTAACCGTTTTGAGCCGTCATCTCAAATTTACCGAAGCGCCCCAAAATATTCCGCTAGACAAGCCGCTGGATGAACTGGGTCTGGATTCAATGAGAGCAGTGAACCTGCTTCTGGATTTAGAGGATAGCTTCGACATTTCTTTCCCGGGCACGCTTTTATCTGAAGAAACGTTTCGGACCGCAGCTAACCTGCATAAAGCGGTTCATTCATTAGTTTAACCCGCCGCATCCTGGCGTAAACCGACAAAGTTGTGAGCCTTGCCGCCTAACACACCTCTTTGTCTTGCGTGTAGATTCCACACAAAAAACGAATAATTGTTTATCTAATATCCGGGGAAATTGTTGACTTGCCATAGAATTTCTTGTTGTTTTCCCGTGACCTACCATAAAAAAGGAATATCTTGATGGAAATCCCTGATTTGGCCTTTGGCCCTGAATGGGCGTTGTTGGAGTTGCTTTGTCTGGGCTTGATCACCGAAGAAGAACGAAATGCCTTCATGGAGCTGGTTAAATCCGGTTCACTGGATTGGGGCATTTTGCTAGAACAATCCCTCCGGCACAAAATGCTGCCTCTGCTTGCTTATCACACCATCATGGCTGAGCCAGAACAAACTGTGCCGCGCCGTGTTCAAGACCATTTTCGCACTGTCATTGATTTGAACCGCCATAAAAGAACACTTTGGTATCCTGAAGCGGACAAAATTATCCGCTTTTTGGGTCAGCGTGGCATTCAGGTCTTGGGACGTAAAGATGTGGCGTTTGAGTCTCGGCTTTATGGCGGCAACAGCAGCCGCCGTTTTGGCGATATTGATTTGCTGATTGCTCCGCAAGATCGCGAAGGTGTATTGGCAGCATTGCCGGATTTGGGCTACCAGCCTGGGCTTTTTGATTGGAAGACGCAGCAGCTGGCTCCAATTCCGCGCCAGCACCTGATGATCTTCCGCCTGAATCCAGACCATTTGCCCGTTCATTCTCGTCTGACGGGTGATCCCATGATGCCGTATCTGGAAATTGATTTTGCCAACAGCCTGACCTGGCACGGCAGTGAGTATGATGTGCCTATGGATGTGGCGATGGCCGAAATTAGCTATGAGCCGGTTGTCGGTTTCCCCGATATGCAGATTCCTTGTATGACACCGCCTTTCCAATTCATTAGCACCGTGCTGCACTTGTTCCGAGAAGCGTGGTTTGAGCGGTGGCTGGAATGGGAGCAGGATGTTGACCTGACTAAATTCAGTGACGTGGTGCGTTTGTGGCGTGCTTATGAGGATGTGTTAGCGACAAACACCTTTACCCAAATGCTGGAAGATTTCAAGATTGTGGAGCCGATGGTTTGGGTACTGGAGCATCTTGATCGCACGTTCCACATGAATATTGTGGCTTCTTTGGGGCTAGACGGCCGTGTTAACGAAGATTGGCTGTTTAGCGGCCGCGCCTCTGGCAAAAACTTGTTCCACTGGCAGGGCAGCATGCGCGAACGCCTCTATACCAAAAACCGGCAAACGCTGTTTGTACAGAGTGAGGAGCCTGCCTAATGGACACTATAACAAATTCGGCGATCATTATTTACCAGATGGGTAAAGTTGGCTCCACTACCATCCACACTTCTTTGGAAGAGGCCGCCCTACCACTGCCCATCTACAAAGTGCATTTTCTTTCAGATGAAGGCATGGAACATGCCGTTGAATTCCATCAGAAAACGTTAAAAATTCCGTGGGAAAACACGCCGCATATTCAAACGAGCGAGTTCTTGCGTGAGAAAATTCAGTCGGACCCTACTTGCAAATGGAAAATTATCACCCTGGTTCGGGAACCAATCATGCGCGAAGTCTCTGAGTTTTTTCAGTACGTGCACAGCATGTACCCAGAACTGCTCGATGAAGATGGCAACATTGAAAAAGCGCGGGCCATTCGGCTGCTGCAAACCAAACTGATGTTTTACAACCCGGAGAAAAACTACACGTGCCGCTGGTTCGATATGGAAATCAAAGGGATGTTTGGCCTGGATGTCTTTGAACATCCTTTTGATACCGAAAAAGGATTCTCCATTATTGAACACGGCAATGTGGATTTGCTGATTTTGCGCCTGGAAGATTTGAACCGCAACTTTAGTGACGCCTTGAGCCAGTTTCTGCAGTTGGATGCGCCCCTTGAGATTATGAAATCGAATGTGCGCGCTGAGCAAAAGCGGGGGGACACTTACGCAGAAGTGCGGCAGGAGCTGAAGGTGCGCGAATCGGTTTGCCGCAAAATTTTCAGCTCTAAATATGCCCAACATTTTTACGCAGAAGCAGAAATTGAGCAGCTAATAGAAAGATGGTCTGAGTAGTGGGTTCAATGCTTAACGTAGACAGTGTTAAGTTCCCCAGCAAATATTTGACCTGTTATGAATCGGTGCTGCTGACGCTGCTGCGGCATCAGGGCGTGCCTGATGAGGCCGCCTTGGTGGGTACGCAGGCAGGTTTTGTCTTCACGCCTGAGCCGGTAGCTGTTTCTGGCAAGTTCAACAGCGTCGATGATGAATGGCGGCGGCTGTACGGCTATCAGGTTGAAGCATTGCCGGTAATGGATGATGCTGATCTGGCTCAGCAACTACGTGTGCGGTTGGCAGCAGGCCAGCCTGTGTGCTTGCCGGTAGACATTTTTGTGCTGCCGCACACGATGCATCATCAACAGCTGCACCAGCATCATTATGTCAATTTATTTGCGTGGGAAAACGACCGTTACTATATGGTCTGCCCTTACTATCGCTTTCAAGGTTGGGTAGATGCCGCGCTCATCCACGATGGTTTTTTTGCGCCCGTCGTGGCGGCTAAAGGGGCTTATGTGATCACGGTGCCAGAGGTGAAACGGCCGTTTCTAGGCGAAGAACTACTGCTCACATTGGTCGAAGACAATTGCCGCTACATGCTCAACCTGGCTATCCCGCCCGCCTGGGCCGGTACAGAATCCGGCTACCTGGGTTTGGCTGGACTGCAAACACTTGCTCACCGGTTGCAGCAAATGGCAGATGAGCCAGACAGTGCCGTGATCTACAAAGATGCCTACATCAATTTGTCACGCCATTTTACGGCCGTTGGCCACTCCCGCTACTGGTTCCAACAGTTACTTGAAAGCCAAGGTGCGACCCTTTTTGTGTCCACCACGCTAGAAAATTTAGCTGAGCAGTTTACGGCCGTTATTCAAGCATGGAAAGCAGCAGGCATTCAAATGGGCATGGGCGTACACGGGCAGCGTGCCGAAATCATCCAACGGGTGGCTGCTGGCATAAAGAAGATATACGAACAGGAAGCGCGCCTTTTTAACACGCTGTTAGGGGCACTGCCTGATTATGAACAAGGAACATTATGAGCTTGAAATTGAACACCGCTGATTTTTTAGCCCATCTGCAAAACCAGGGCATTACGGTTTGGGCAGATGGCGAAAATTTGCGTTTTAACGCCCCGCGCAATGGTCTCACGCCAACATTGCGGGCCGAACTGGTCGAGCGCAAGGCAGAACTGCTCTCCTTTTTGCAGCCAGATCAACCAGCAACGCCGGCTGAATTGGCCGCGACGAGCTTTGTGGCCCCCAGCACCCCGGTAGAGCTTGAGCTTGCCGCCCTGTGGCAGCAATTGCTAGGTTGCCAACAGATAAGCACGCACGATGTTTTTTTTGAACAGGGTGGCGATTCAATTCTGGCGACGCAAACAGTGTCGTGGATACGCCAGAAATTTGGTGTCGATCTGTCTTTGCGCGCTTTGTTCACCGACCCGACAATTGCTGGGTTAGCCAACCATATTCAGCAAGCCCAAGAAGCGTCACAGACCATAAAGCTGCCCCCGCTGCAACCCCGGCAGCCAGATGCACCTGGTGCCGGGTCGATCCTTTCCTTTGCCCAGCAGCGCTCCTGGTTTTTGGATCAGCTGACGCCAGAAAATCCGTTTTACAACATGCCCAAAACGTTGCGCCTGCTGGGGCAGTTGGATGTTGCGGCGCTAAACCAGACGCTTAACGATATTATTCGCCGTCACGAAACGCTGCGCACCACTTTCTCTTTGGTGGATGGGCAGCCGCGTTCGTTTGTGACGCCCCAGGTGGCACTGGAACTGCGTACCGCCAGCGTGCAGGACGTGCCTGAGCCAGAGCGGCTGGATGCGGCGCGCCAACTGCTGGTGGCCGAGGCGCAGCGTCCTTTTGATTTGACAAGTGGGCCATTGATGCGGCCGTTTCTCGTGCAAATCAGCGCAGAAGAACACATCCTCCTGCTAACCCTGCACCACATTGCTTCCGATGGCTGGTCTACCGGCGTGCTGCAGCGCGAACTGGCGGCGCTTTACCCCGCTTTTTGTGCTGGCCAACCTTCGCCGCTGCCTGACCTGCCCTTGCAATATGCCGACTTCGCCACCTGGCAGCGCCAATGGCTTACCGATGATGTTTTGGGCGAGCATCTGGCGTACTGGCAAGAGCAACTACAGAATTTGTCCACGCTGGAACTTCCCACCGACCAACCCCGCCCGTCCGTACAAACCGTCGCCGGGGCACGGGAACTGTTTCAACTGTCTCCCAATCTCACCCAGGCGGTAGAAGCGCTGAGCCAGCAAGAAGGGGTGACGCTGTTCATGCTGCTGCTGGCTGTCTTCCAGACCTTGCTGCACCGTTATTCGAGCCAGGATGATGTTGTCATTGGCTCCCCCATTGCCAACCGCAACCGCGCAGAAATTGAAGGACTCATTGGCTTTTTTGCCAACATGCTGGTGCTGCGTACCGACTTCTCCGGCAATCCTTCTTTTCGTGAACTGCTGCAGCGCGTCCGTGAAGTTGCTTTGTCGGCGTATGAGCATCAGGATTTACCGTTTGAAAAATTGGTAGAAGAGCTACAACCGGAGCGGGATCTCAGCCGATCGCCGCTGTTCCAGGTGGTGTTTGCGCTGCAAAATGCCCCCATGCCGGCCCTGAACTTGCCCAACCTTACGCTCAGTTCGTTTCCCATTGACAAGGGCACGGCCGCTTACGATATCAACATGGCAATGTGGCAGACGGATGGGGCGCTGCACGGCCGTATTGAGTACAACACCGATCTGTTTGCGACCGAGACAATCCAACGCTTCATTCGCCACTTTGAGCAGCTGCTCAAAGAAATTGTGGCGGTTCCCGAAACGCCTGTTGGCTCACTGGCATTGCTCACTCCAGATGAAGAAGCGCAGCTGCTTGCCTGGAACAATACCCAGGTTGAGTACTCGCACAATAGCTGCCTGCACCATCTTTTTGAAGCGCAGGCCGCCAAAACACCAGAGAAAACGGCCGTTACCTTTACCAACCAATCCTACACCTATGCGGAACTCAACCAACGGGCCAACCAACTGGCGCATTACCTGCAAACCGCTGGTGTTGGCCCAGAAACGATGGTCGGGCTTTGCGTCGAACGCTCGCTGGATATGTTCGTTGGGCTGCTTGGCATTCTCAAAGCGGGGGGTGCCTACCTGCCGCTCGACCCCGCCTTCCCGGTGGATCGCCTCACGTACATGGTGGAGGATGCCCAACTGGCTTTTCTGGTCACTCAGGATAGTTTGCTGAACCAATGGCAGTGGGCCAGCCCGTCGTGCCGCCTGATTTCTTTAGACGGTCAACGCGATCAGTTTACTGCCCAAGCTAGTACAAACCCGATCACGCCAGTTACCGCTCAAAACCTTGCCTACATCATCTACACCTCCGGCTCCACCGGACGGCCCAAAGGCGTGCAGATTCCGCATCGCACCGTGGTGAACTTTTTACAATCTATGCAGCGGCAGCCTGGGCTGACCAGCGACGATGTGCTGCTCGCGGTTACCACCCTCTCGTTTGATATTGCCGTGCTGGAGCTGTTTTTGCCGCTAACCGTGGGGGCAGAGGTGGTGCTGGTACATCAGACAGTGGCGGCAGATGGCGCGGCTCTGTTGCAGGCGATGGCGGAGGCGCAGGCCACCGTCATGCAGGCAACGCCGACCACTTGGCGCTTGTTGCTGGCGGTGGGCTGGCAAGGCACCGTTGGCCTGAAGATTTTGTGTGGTGGGGAGGCATTGCCTCCCTCCTTGGCCAATGCGTTGGTGGATAAAGTGGATTCTCTGTGGAATATGTACGGCCCTACCGAAACCACCATCTGGTCAGCGTGCTACCAGATCACCGGCCCGGTGCGCAAGGTACCGATTGGCCGCCCCATCGCCAACACCCAGATTTACGTGCTGGACACGCAGCGCCAGCCAGTGCCCATTGGCGTCATTGGTGAAATTTACATCGCTGGGGATGGTTTGGCCCGTGGCTATTACGACCGTCCCGAACTCACCTCGGAGCGTTTTGTGACAAATCCTTGGGGAAACGGCCGTATGTACAAAACCGGCGATCAAGGCCGCTGGCTGGCCGATGGCAACATTGAGTTCCTCGGCCGCAACGACCACCAGGTAAAGGTGCGCGGTTACCGCATTGAGCTGGGCGAAATTGAAGCCAATCTCAACCGCCACCCTGGCGTTGGGCAAGCTGTCCTCACCACCCACCGCGATGCTTCCGACTCCAGCGCCCTGGTGGCTTACATCATCCCCACCGACAAAACCGTCCCGCCCGCCATTGACGACCTTCGGGCCTACCTGGGCGAATCGCTGCCCGACTACATGATTCCTCACCTGTTTATCTTTTTAGAGACGTACCCCCTGACGCCCAACGGTAAAATTGACCGCAATGCACTGCCAGCCCCAGAGCGGGAACAGATCGGCCAAACCCATCACTTTGTGGCTCCCAGCACCGCCTTCGAGGAAGTTCTGGCCGAAGTGTGGGAAGAAGTGCTTAATCTCGCTCCCATTGGCATCCACGATAACTTCTTTAATTTGGGCGGCCATTCGCTGCTGGCCACCCAGGTTGTATCGCGCATTCGCGACCGCTTTGAGATTGCCCTGCCGGTGCGCAACTTATTTGAAGCCCCAACCATTGCCCAACTGGCAAATCGTGTTGAGCAAATCCTTCTCGCTGAAATTGAAGCCCTCGATGATGAAGAAGCGGGACAACTTTTGGAAGAGTATTAGTTTATGAATATTTCGAACCTATCTGAAAACAAACGGGCTCTACTGGAGCAACGACTGCAAAAAGCGCGGGCCAAAGAAAATAAACCTGTAGCCATTTCACCGCGCCCGGCAGATGCGCCCGCTGTGCTTTCCTTTTCTCAACGTCGTCTGTGGTTTCTTTCGCAGTGGCAGCCGGATAATCCAGCCTACAACATGCGCTTGATGCTGCGCCTGGTTGGCGATCTGGATGTCGATGCCTTGCATCAAGCGTTCCTGACAATTATTGAGCGTCATCAGGTGCTGCAAATGGTGTATCAGGCTGGCGACGAAGGTGTTGCTGGGGAACCATTTCAGACAACTCATCCACAGCCTACCCTAACGTTGGAGCAAATTGATTTGTGCCATCTGCCAGCGGCAGAGCGTAAAGATGAATTGTACCGCTTGGCCTATGAAGAAATTCACCGCCTCTTTGACCTGGCTTACGATCTGCCCATCCGTACTACCTTGCTGCGGGTGGCGGCAGACGAGCATGTGCTGGTGCTTACCCTGCATCACATTGCCACGGATGATTGGTCTTGGCGGGTTCTCATCGAAGAACTTATGGCTAGCTATCGTGCCTTTAGCGAAGGTGAAGCCGTAGTGTTGCCAGAGCTGCCCATTCAATATGTCGATTTTGCCCACTGGCAGCGCACCTGGCTGGAAGAAAACGTGCTGGAAAAGCAGCTCAATTATTGGCGGCAGCAGCTGCAAGATGTTCCTGCGGAGATGGAACTACCCACCGACCGGCCCCATCCGCCCATACGGACTTATGCCGGAGCCAACTACACGTTCCCGCTGCCGCTGGCGTTAAGCCAGGGCGTGCAAAACATGGCGCAGGAACTGGGCGTAACCCCCTTCATGATTTTGCTGACCGCGCTTCAGCTTTTGTTGCAGCGCTACACGGGGCAGGATGACATTGTGGTAGGGTCGCCCATTGCCGGGCGAAATCGCTCGGAGATTGAGGGATTGATTGGCTTTTTCGTGAACACGTTGGTGTTCCGTACCAAACTGACCGGTAACCCCACAGTCGCTGAGCTGCTGCAACAGGTGCGGGATACTACTTTGGCGGCGTACGAACATCAGGATTTGCCGTTTGAACGATTGGTTGAGGAATTGCACCCAGAGCGCTCGCTGAGCCACACGCCGATATTCCAGGTGCTGTTTAACTATCACAATGCACCGCGCACAACGCTGGCGTTGCCCAATTTGCGCGTGGAGCGCCTGCCAGTGGAGAGCGACACGGCCAAATTTGATTTGAGCCTGGCAGTGGTGGATACAGACGATGGCATTCGGGCGACGTTTAATTACAACGTTGATCTCTTCAATGAGGAAACTATCGCCCGGATGGCAGGACACTTTGCGACCCTGCTGGACGGCATGGTGAACAATCCCCAGCGGCCCATTCATGAGCTGCCGCTGCTTACTCCGGCTGAACGCCAGCAAATTGAATCGTGGCACGGCGAAACGGCCGTTTTCCCCCCCATAACCAGCGTACAGGAAATTTTTGAAGCTCAGGTCGAACAGACGCCGGAGAATACGGCCGTTTCCTTCGAAGAACAAAGCTACACCTACGCCGAACTCAACCAGCGCGCCAACCAACTGGCCCACCATCTGCAAAAGCTCGGTGTAAAGCCAGACACGCGCGTGGGTCTTTTTGTAGATCGTTCCCTAGAAATTATGGTGGGCATTTTGGGCGTCATCAAGGCGGGTGGCGCGTATGTGCCCATCGATCCAATTTACCCGCCAGACCGGATTCGCTTCATGTTGGAGGACGTGGGGGCGTCTATCTTGTTGATCCAAGCGGAGCTGGCTCCAGAGCTGCCTGATTTAGGCGAGATTGAGATTATTGCGCTGGATGCCGATTGGCCTACGATTGCCGAAAACAGTACGGTCAACCCACCGGTCTGTGTGGAACCGAGCAATTTGATGTATTTGCTTTTCACCTCAGGTTCAACCGGGCAACCCAAGGGTGTGGCGGTTGAGCACCGCAACTTTGTGAATTACATTCAGGGTTTGCCGCAGCATTTAGACCTGCCTGCGGGGTTAAGCTATGCGATGGTAACTACTTTTTCGGCCGATTTGGGCTCGACAAACGTGTTTGGTGCGCTGTGCACCGGCGGCCAGGTACACATCATCTCCTACGAGCGCGCTGCCGATCCGCCCGCTCTGGCTGATTATTTTAGCCGCCATCCTATCGACGTGATGAAGCTGGTGCCCAGCCACTTTGAAGCGTTGCAAGCCTTCTCCGGACCAGAGCCATTTATTCCCAAACACCGGCTGATCTTTGCTGGCGAGGCGTGCCCGTGGGAAACTATTACCCAGGTACAGGCGGTGCGGCCGGACTGCATCATTCAAAGTTATTACGGTCCTACCGAGACGACGGTGTCGGCGTTAAATTTTCATGTGCCCGCCAGACCGCTTGATGTACACACAACGGCCGTTCCTCTTGGCAACCCTTTACCCAACGTGCGTGCCTACATTTTGGATGCGCATAAACGCTTTGTGCCGGTTGGCGTGCCCGGCGAGCTTTACATTGGTGGTCGGGGCGTCAGCCGAGGGTACCTTAATCGGCCGGAACTGACGGAACAGCGCTATCTGCCCGATCCGTGGGCACAGCAGCCTGGGGCAACGATGTATCGCACCGGTGATCGCGCCCGCTATCTGCCCGACGGCAACATTGAATTTTTAGGCCGCATCGATCAACAGGTAAAAATTCGCGGTTACCGGGTTGAGTTAGGTGAAATTGAAGCCATTCTTGCTGAGGACAAAACCGTGCAGGATGTGGCTGTGATCTTGCGTGAGGACACGCCTGGCGACAAGCGGCTGGTTGCCTACGTGGTGCCCGCTGATGGCCAGGTTGAAGAAGTGAATTTTACGCCTCTACGCGACTTTTTGCGCGAGCGGCTGCCTAGCTACATGGTGCCCACTGCGTTTGTGCCGTTGGCCAAAATTCCGCTCAATCCCAATGGCAAGGTGGATCGAAAAGCGCTGCCTTTACCGGAATACGGCCGTTCCACCACCGCCGCTGAATTTGTTGCCCCAACTACCCCGCTGGAAACAGAGATTGCTGCCATTTGGGCCGACGTGCTGGAAATTGAACAGGTGAGCATCGACGATAACTTCTTTGATCTGGGTGGCGAATCGTTTAAAGCGATCCGTGTTGTGCGCCAGATTGGGGAGTCGATTAGCGTAATGGACTTGTTTAAATACCCCACCATCCGGGAACTGGCCGCATATCTGGAAAACGATGAGCCCAAGCAAGATGGGTTGCTCCATGAATTAACGCGCCGTACGGCGCAGCCAAAGATGCATTCTCTGGTTTGCATACCGTTTGGTGGTGCCAGTGCCATTGTCTTTCAGCCACTGGCTTTGGCGCTGCCGCCGGATTACGCGCTGTATTCCGTGCAGATTCCAGGGCATGATTTTGCCTGCCGTGATGAGAACCTGCGACCTATGCCTGAGGTAGCGCAGCAGTGCGCCACCGAAATTATGGAAACCATTGAAGGTCCGGTGGTGCTGTATGGTCACTGTGTGGGTGGGGGCATGGCGGTTGAAATTGCCCAACTGTTAGAAGCTGCCGGGCGGGAAGTTGAATGTATTTTCATGGGCGGTACTTTCCCCGCACCTCGCTTGCCCGGCAGACTCTTTGAGTGGATTTCGCGCAGCCGCAGCCGCCGTTCCAACCGAGCGACGGTTGACTTCTTGCGATCGTTGGGTGGCTTTAGCGAAGGGCTTGATCCAGAAGAGCAAGAATTTATGCTGGATGGCTTGCGCCACGATGTGGAGGAAGTGGAAGATTATTACACGGAAGTATATGCGACCCCCCTGGAACAGAAGTTAAAAGCGCCGATTGTGTCCATCGTGGGTGAAATGGATCGCGTAGCGGAATTTTACGAAGAGCGGTATCTGGAATGGGACTATTTTACAGAGACTGTGGGGCTGAAAACGATTCCGCTGGCTGGACATTATTTCATTAAACACCAACCCGACCAATTGGCGGAGATTATTCATGATGTGCTGGAGGGGGAAACGGCCGTATCCCCCGCAGATGCCGTGCCCGTGGAGCGGTCTAATCTCAAAACCTTCTTTACAGTGGCTTTTGGTCAGCTCATTTCCCTGATTGGTACCAATCTCACCACGTTTGCCTTAAGTGTGTGGGCCTTAGAGCAAACCGGTCAGATTTCGGAGTTTGCACTCATTAACGTATTCGGCCGTCTACCTGCTATTTTGTTTGCTCCCATAGCAGGAGCGATTGCCGACAGGTATGACCGGCGCAAAGTCATGATTTTCAGCGATACGTTGGCCGCTTGTTCCACTGTGGCTGTGGCGCTGCTTTTCTGGACGGACGCTTTGCAAATCTGGCATCTTTACATAACAGCAACAATTGGCTCCATTTCTATGACTTTCCAGGAGCCTGCTTACACGGCGGCTATCACCCAACTGATCCCCAAACGCTATTTAGGGCACGCTAACGGCATTGTTCAGTTTGGCTCAGCCACGGGCCGGATGTTGGCCCTGTTCCTGGGTGGCATTTTGGTGGTCACGATTGGGCTTAATGGCGTGTTTGTCATCGATTTCTTGTCGTTCCTATTTGCTATTTCCACATTATTGTTTATCCGCTTCCCCAATACGTTGTTCCGTACGCGGGAAGAGCCGTTCTTAAAAGAGATTACCCGTGGCTGGGATTACATTATCAAGCGCAAGGGGCTTGTGGCCATGATTGTGTTCTTTGCCATCGTGAACTTTTTCTTGAGCATTGTGACGGTGCTGAGTATGCCGCTGGTATTGGCCTACGAATCCGCCGCAGTTTTGGGCGGCGTTGCAGCTATGCTCGGTGCAGGCATGTTGGTTGGCGGCGTGTTGATGGGCTTCTGGGGCGGTACCGAACGGCGCATGACGGGCATGATTGCCTTTGTTGGCGTATCGGGGTTGGCCTCAATCATTATGGGGATTCAACCAAATGCGGTTTATGCGGCCGTTGGCTTTTTTGGCCTCGGTCTTACTGGGGCGCTAATTGACGCCCACTGGCGTACCTTGATCCAAACAAAAGTGGGGCTGGAACTTCAAGGGCGGGTTTTATCCACCAATCGGATGATGGCACTTTCTACAATGCCGCTGGGGGCTCTGGCAGCTGGCCCGTTAGTTGATCGTGTCTTCGAGCCGCTTATGGCAAATGAAGGGCTGCTATCTTCCACCATTGGCAGCTTTATTGGGACGGGCCCGGGCCGGGGCATTGCCCTGGTCATGATCATTGTGGGCTTGCTGCGTATAATCCTGGCGTCTATTGGGTTTAGCTATAAACCATTGCGCAACATGGAGGATGATCTCCCCGATGCCATTCCCGATGCTATCATTGTTGACGACAAGGATCTCTTGCAGGCGATGGCGGACAAGCAGCTGGAAGGGGCTGTGTAAGCTAAATTCTGGCATCAGCTAATCAAAACCCAACTGCTTCAGCTCTTGGCGTAAGCCAGCGGCCAATTCCTGACATTCAGCCTCGGATAATTCCAGGACGCCATTGCCAAAGCGGAGCGCGTTGAGCTGTTGTTCTTCAAACGGCCGTCCAGGTGGCAAAGGGGCGATGTGCCAATGCACATGGCTGTTGCCCTGCTGGCTGCCCAGCGAGAGGATGTACACGCGTTCTGGCTGCACATAGTTTCTTGTTGCTTCGGCAACCGCATAGATTAGCTCTTGCAGCTTCAGATATTCTTCCCGGGAAAAATCACCAGTTACATGTTCTTTGTGGCGCTTGGGCGCAACTAAGCTGTAGCCGTAGAGAACTGGATATTTGTTGAGAAAGACGATGGCCTCTTCATCTTCGTAGATAATATGGTGAGGATTCACTGCATGATTAGCCACAAGCTGGCAAATGAAGCATGGGGATGATTGAATGGTTTCTACGTATGCGTCAGTGTTAAATGGTTTGCGTTTCATAATGATTCTCACAGGTTGGTTTAGAAATAAGAATGTATTTTTGTGTGGGGTTACTCATTCGGTAATATCTGATTCTAGCTGTTGGTTTGGTATAACATGCTTTTGTGGATAATGCCAGTTGAAGCAGGTTCGTGAGGGCCGTTGGCCCAATTTTTACTGGATGTGGCAGACGGCCGTTTAACCGGCCCCAACGTGAATATCGCCAACCTGATCCAGCGGCGTGAATATGCAGGGGCGATGTACACTTTGCTGATGGAGATCAATGGCGGAAACGGCCGTTCCTGCCCAGTAATGTAGGGGCTGTTTACCCTGTTGGGTGATCAGAATGCTACCGTGAAGGCTTATAAGCAGCAGTTGGCGGTTATGTGAGCGTGGTCGAGAGCTGAGTGAACGGAAAAACGGTCTAGGGGTTCGCTGTCATCTCAATGCGGCAGGTGACATCTGGCAACTGCCGCCATTCCTCGGCGAGAATCGCGTAGACAACTTTGTCCCACCAGCTGTCATTGGCCCAATGACTTTGTCGTAGACAACCTTCGTAGCGTAGACCCAATTTAACCATCACCTGGCTAGAGGCGAGATTGTCGGGATGGCACTCGGCATAAATGCGGTTGAGTCCCAAATGGACAAAGCCCAGGTGCAGCAACGCGCGCGCCGCCTCGGTGGAGTAACCATGCCCCCAGTAGTTGGCGTCCAGATGATAACCCAGGTGGGCAATACGGGGATCGGTGTTGAGGTAAAGGCCACTCCGGCCCAATATTTGCCCGGTGGCTGGCAAAACTACGGCGAAATTGTAGGCGGTACGGGGCTGTTGGCGCGCACTGGCACACCAATGTTGCAGGGTGGTTTGGGTTTCTTCTGGCGATTCTGGCTGCCCCGTCATGTAGCGCATGACGCGCGGGTCTGCATGGATATGCTGGACAGCCAAGGCATCCCTTTCATCCCATTCGCGCAGCAGCAATCGTTCCGTGTGAATTAAGATGGTCCCACCTCCAGATTGAGGGGCTGTTTATTTGCCCCACCGCAATTGCAAAAGGTTACTTCAATCGTAAACAATTAATCGTTTGTGTACCCATTTTTTTGCAGCCATACTCTTGTTGCTAATTCTGGATCCTCTTTTTTCAAGAACCTTTTACGAACGATCTTTCCCAAACTCTCGATTGCAGTCCACCGTGTATCACCATCAGTAGCTGGATCAAAGATAAACTCAGCTAATATTGGGATCGCTTTTATGTTTTTCATTTCACCAAGTACGAGAATCATAGTGTCTCTCACTAAAGTATCTGGTTCGTTTTGAAGTTTAGCAATGATCTGATCGAGAATATTTTCATCTTCTCCAAATGCGAGGAAAATGCCACAAGCATCTTCCCTCGCTTCTGGTTCCTTTCTGTTTAGCAAACTCAGAGCATAAGGAATCGCTTCACTCCCCTTGCTAATTAAACCCCAAGATCCATGTATTCTTTGGTCGTAAGGCATTCGTGCAATTTCTAAGTCCCCTTTTAGATATGTTGCCAAAAACTCCTCATACATATTTATGTAATAGCCTAATGGTTTTGTATAGTAAGAGAGGTCAGGTCGGCCTTTTTCATCTTTTGGGTAATACACTTCTTCGAGAAGGCGTTCTCTCCAATACTTCTCGCTTCGTTTTCTTTTACGATACGATCTGATTTTTTTGATCAGACACATTTTAAGCCTCGTGCTTGAAGCGTAATGAAAATTTTGGATTTGCTTGCTGGTAGACGCAACGGCAGTTCCCTCCTCACCAGCGTTTGCAGAACACCTCACCCCTTCACCCCGTCACAAAAGCTCCGGCTGCTTGATGTACTCCTCCGGCTTGATGGAGATTGCCTGGCTGGCGCTGTCGGAGCCCATGCTGATGCCGTAGATGGTTTGCGCCGCCTGCACCGTGCCCCGGTTGTGGGTGATGACGATGAACTGCGTGCCCAGCGCCAGCTCGCGCAGCTGGTCGCGGAAGCGGTTGATGTTCGCTTCATCCAGGGCCGCATCCACCTCATCCATGATGCAAAACGGGGTGGGGGAGACCTTAAGCAGCGAGAAGATGAGCGCGGCTGCCGTCAGCGAACGCTCGCCGCCGGAGAGCAGGCCCAAGCCTTGCTCCCGCCGGTTGGGCAGCCGGGCAATGATGTCCACGCCGCTGACGGTGAGGTCATCGGGGTCGGTGAGGACCAGGCGGCCTGCACCACCGCCAAACAGTTGGGTAAACGTCTCGCCAAAGACGGCGTTCACTTTGTCCACCGTTTCGGCAAAGGCGCGAGAGGTCAGTTCGTCCAGTTCCTCAATCACTTTGCGCAACTTTTCTTCCGTTTCGGTTAAATCTTCAATTTGCTGCGTCATGAAGTCGTAGCGGTCCTGGGTTTCCTGGTACTCTTCCGGCGCGTCCGGGTTGATCGCCCCCATGCGCTGCATTTGGCCGCGATAGGTGTGGATCGTCTCTTCGATGTCGTCGGGCAGCTCGGCGACCTGGGGCAGCGCCTGCACGCCGCCGATGGGCAGCGGGTTGGGGCCAAACTGGTCCTCGTCGTAATGCAGGGCCACAATGCCCAGGTCGGTTTTGATGCGCTCTTGCAGCCCTTCGATAGCGCTTTGCTGCTGGCTGAAGGCGATTTTTGCCTGGGTGTAGATCGTTTCGTGGTCGTGGGTTTCTTTTTGGGAAACGGCCGTTTCCTCTTCCACTTTCCCCAATTCATCCTGCAACGCAGCCAGTCGCGTTTTCATTGGCGTCAGCTGGGCATCCAGTTCGCTCATCTGGTCTTGCAGCTGGAGACGGTTTTGCTCGTGCTTGTTTTGGGCCAGCTCTTCCTGCTGCGCTTGCAGGGCCGATTGTCGTTCTTTTAGACGGGCGAGCTGCTGCTCAAACTGGTTGAGCGTGGCCCGGCGACTGTCCACCACGGCGCGACGGCCGTCTACAATCGTTTGTTCTGCGCCAATGTTTTGCCGCAGGCTTTCCCGCTGCTGCTGCGCCTCGGCCACCGGCAGGCTGTCCAGCTGCGCCTGGGCCTGGCTGACGGCCGCTTCCAGCCGCACGACTTCCGCCTCATCTTTTTCGGCGTTGGCGGCCAGCGTTGCGATGCGATTTTGCAGCCGGGCAGTGGCTTCAGCTTGGGCGGCTTGCTGCCGCTCGGCAAACGCCTGCTGCTGCTTTTGCCGGTCCAGCTCCCGCTGCGCCTGGCTGACGCGCTGGCTGGCTTCGTTCATCAGGCGGCTCAGGCGCTGCTCTTCGTTGTTGAGTTCGTCTATCGTTTCTTGTTTGGCCTGGATGATGGTTTGTTGGTCGGTAACGGCCGTTTCCACCCCTGCCACTTCCTCTTTCTTCTCCGCCAGCTTTTGCTGCGCCTCGCGCCATGCTTCCTCGCGGGCCAGCAGGCTGTCCTGCGCCGATTGGCCGACCAGCTCAATGAGGCCGCCCGCGTGGGCCACCGTGCCGTCCGGGGCGGCGGCCACACAGCCGGTGGGGAGCGTTTTGGCGATGGCAACCGCTGCTTTTGCGCCATCGACCAATAAAACCCGACCCAGCAAAAGCTGCACCAGCGGGGCAAACTGCTTGTCGTATTCCACCACTGAATCAGCCCAGCCGATGACCCCTTTCTCTTTTATTTCGGGTGGGGCGGTGGGCTGCAAGCTGTCTGCCACGGCAACGGCCAGCGCGGCATCTGGGTCGCGCTCGGCCAAAAGCTGCCACAGCGCGGCTTCATCCGGCAGCAGCAGGGTGCCCAATCGGGTTTGCAGGGCGGCTTCGATCGCTTGCTGGTGCGGCGCGGGGATGGTCAAAATTGAGGCCAGATTGCCTAAGACTTCGATGTTGTCGGGAACGGCCGTTTCCTTGCGGCGCATCTGGTCCAGCATCTCGGTTTGGGCTTCCAACCGAGCCAACTCTTTTTGCTGGCGGCTGAGCTGCTGTTCCCGGTCGCGCAAATCACGGCGTAAATTTTTCAGTTCTTGAATCAGTTCTTGTCGCTGTTTTTGCAAATCGGTGCGCTGCTGGCGCTGCTCGTCTACTTTTTGCTGGGCGGTGTTGAAAACGGCCGTTAACTTTTCCACTTCGGCCTGCATTTTCACACTCTCGCCGTCGTCGCTGCTGGGCTGATTGGCCGACTGCTCTGCTAGCTGTTCGCGCAGCTGGTTGAGCTGCCCTTGAAGTTGGGCCACGCGATTTTGCGTGCTGCGCTGCGCCTGCACCGAACTTTGCAGCTCCGATTGCCATTTGTTAATGGTCGCCTGCTGGGTCTGGAAGTTTGCGTTGAAGGTTTGCAGCTGCTCCCGCGCCTGATTCAGGCTGGCCTGGGCAGTGGTCAGTTCTTCGGTGGCCGCGGCCAGTTCGGCGGCGGCCGCTTCCCGCTGCTGGCCAATAGGCGGCAGCTCAGCTTCCACTTCCTGCAAACGGCGCTGCACCGATTCTCGCCGCTCTTGCATGATGGCTACCTGCCGCCGGGCGGCTTCCAATTGGTCGCGCAAATCATCCCGCTGATTTTGGGCTTCATTGATTTTATGCTGCAGGCGGTGGATTTGGCGACGCAGGTCGTCGGCGTTTTCTTGCTGGACGCGCATTTTTTGACGGCTGGTTTGCCATACTTTTTCGCTGGAAGCGGCTGTTTCTTTGGCGCGGCGTATCTCTTTTTTGGCTTGTTCCCAGCGGAAGCCATACCAGATGCGCAGCAAATTTTGCAGGTCCAGCGAAATTTGCTCGTAATTTTGGGCGCGGGTGGCTTGCCGCTTGAGCGAGGTCAAGCGCGGGCGAATTTCGGCTAAAATGTCGTGGACGCGCTGCAAGTTGCGCTGGGTTTCTTGCAATCGGCGCAATGTTTCGGCGCGGCGCGATTTGTAATGATTGATGCCCGCCGCTTCTTCAAACAAGGCGCGGCGTTCTTCAGCTCGTAGCGACAGTGCCTGATCCACTAAACCCTGGCCGATAATGGTATAAGTGCGCTCAGCCAGACCGCTGGTGGCCAGCAGGTCGGTGATGTCCTTCAGGCGCACTTTTTGACCGTTGAGGATATATTCGTTTTCGCCGGAGCGGTGAGCACGACGGCCGATTTCCACTTCGCTGTAATCGATGGGCAGCCAGCCGTCGCTGTTGTCCAACGTGAGGATGGCCTGGGCCATGCCCGCGCGGGGGCGGCTTTGGCTGCCCGCAAAAATCATATCGACGGTGCGCTTGCCGCGCAGGGTGCTGTAGCTTTGCTCTCCCAGCACCCAGCGCACGGCGTCGGCGATGTTGCTCTTGCCACTGCCGTTTGGCCCGACGATAGATGTGATCCCTTCATCGAAGAGAAATTCGGTTTTGGTGGCGAATGTTTTGTATCCTTGCAGGACGAGTTTTTTGAGTCTCATAGATCAAATGAATGGCCCGATTTTTTGGATGGATTGGGCGGCGCGCAGTATAGTGATATCTGGTAAACTATGCAAGTTATGGGCTAGAGCGGCCAAGTGAAAACGATGTTACAATTGTTCTGCCAAGATCGTTTCGTATGCTGCCGCCAGATTGCCTATAATATACATTTGGGAAAAGCTCGATTTATCTAATAATCCATACTTATTTGGACTTTGTTGTGTTGATTCGTCAAGAAATTGAACAAGCAATTGTAACTTTGGAAGCCCAGCGTGCAATCCTGAGTCCAGAGGTTGCCAATATTGCTATTGCTACCTTGCGGGAAAAATTAGCCGCGTTGATGGAGCCATTGCCAACGCCCCAGCAGGCGCTGGGTGCCGTTTTGGTCGCCGATATGTCTGGTTTCACCACCATGTCTGAGCTGATGGATGCCGAAGAAGTGCGGGACATGATCAACGCTGTGTGGCAAAAGCTGGACAGCGTGATTGATTCCTGGGGCGGGCGTGTTGATAAGCATGTTGGCGATGCGGTCATCGCCTTTTTTGGTTTGCCGGTGCCGCGTGAAGATGATCAGGAGCGGGCCGTGCAGGCGGCGCTGGATATGCAGATGGAGCTGGCGCTTTTTAACGAGGGGCCATTGCGGCAAATGAATAGCTCACTGCCGCAGAATCAGGCGCTGCGGATGCGTATTGGCGTGCATTACGGGTCTGTCCTGCTCGGGTCTCTGGGCAGCAGCGGTGACTATTCTATTATGGGGGACACGGTGACAGTGGCGCATCAGCTGGAGCAGCAGGCGCCCGTGAGCGGGGTGCTGGTTTCTCATCAAATTTATGAGCAAATTCATCCCTTTTTTGATGCTGAGGCTCAAGATGGCTTGACGTTAAACGGCAAGTCCGGCAATGCCCGTGGCTATGTGATTATGCGAGAGAAGCCACACGCATTTCAGCGTGGCAGCCGGGGCACCAGTTTCTTGGAAACCCGCATGGTGGGGCGGACACAAGAGATTGGCCAGCTTCAAGATGTGCTGCAAGGGACCATTGAATCTGGGTTGGTGCAAGTCGTCACGATTTTAGGCGACGCGGGAATAGGTAAGTCTCGCTTGTTGTATGAATTTGAGCGAATGCTGGGGTTATGGCCGGATCAGGTAGCGCTTTATCGAAGTGGGGCGGATCGTAGTATTACCCAACGGCCGTATAGCCTCATGCGCGATCTGTTTGTGAACCATTTTGAGATTCATCGCCGTAACAGTGCCACCGTGGCCAGGGAAAAACTAGTCCGGGGGTTGATGGCCCAGTTTGGGGCGCAAGAAACCGGGAATTTGGCGAAGGCCCAAACTATTGGTCGATTGTTGGGCTTTGATTTTTCAGATGGCGATTTGGTGCCTGCGGACAAAGAAGCGCCACGCCAGCTGCGAGAAGATGCTTTTCGTGAGATGGTGGCTTATTTTACGGCCGTTTGCCAGCAAAATGATGCGGCCGTTCTCTTTTTGGAAGATATTCATTGGGCGGATGAGTGGTCCTTTGATTTGTTGGATTATCTCATCACCGAGTGCCATGATTTGCCCCTGTTAATTGTCTGTTTGGCGCGGCCAGAATTATTAGAAAGACGGCCGTCCTGGCGCGTGGTCGAAAAACTTAACCCACTTGCCTATCATCACATCAATCTCCAACCGCTGTCGCTGATCGATAGCCGCCATTTGCTGTCTGAACTGCTCCATCAGGCAGATCAGGTGCCGCTGCGCCTAAGCGAGATGATTGTGAATGGGGCAGACGGTAACCCACAATATTTAACAGAGCTGGTTAAGATTCTCATGCAAGAGGGCGTGATTGATACTTCTGGCAATCGTTGGTACGTGCGCATGGGAAATCTGACGGAGTTGCCGACGGCACTTTTATTGCCCAAATTATTGAACGCTCATCTGGAGCGGTTGCCCTTGCCTGTGCGCAGCGCGGTGCAGCGCGCCGCCGTGATCGGGCCGTTTTTCTGGGACATGGCGCTGCTACATATTAGTGCAGAGGATGATCAATCATTGACCTGGGATGGGTTAACGGCCGTATTGGGTGAACTGGTCGATTTGGGCTGGATCCATCGGCGCAAAAATTCGGCGTTTGCTGGCACACAGGAATATGCTTTTAACCACGATGTTTTGCAGCAGGTTGCCTATGATGCACTGACGCCCACTGCCCGCCAGCAGGCCCATGCGCGCATTGCTGCCTGGTTTGTGACGCATGACAGTGAGCAGATAACCCAATTGGCCAAAATGGTCGCTTACCATTTGGAGCGGGCAGGAAAACACGATCAGGGAGCCGTATGGTACGGTCGGGCTGCAGAGCAAGCACGCCAGCAGTGTGCGCCGCAGATGGCTGCCAGCTATTATCGTCAATCGTTAGATCTGCTACCTGCTTCCCCAGAAACCGCAGCCTTTCGCGTTTCTCTCAACGATGGGTTGGGGCAAACGCTTCGTCTGCTGGCTCATTTTGCGGAGGCAGCGGACGCTTACCGGGCAATGGTGGCGGCGGCCGAATCCTCAGATGATACAGAAGCTGTGATACGTGGCCATCTGGGTCTTTTTACGTGTTATTTGTTTCAAGAAGAGTTGACGTTGGCGATAGATGCAGCTGGTTGTGCCGCTGAGGTGGCTACAGCTGCGGATTTGGTAGATTATCAGCTGTTGGCCCAGGCGGCCTTGGGCTGGGTGCTGGTGCTGGTAGGTGAACAGCATACGGCCGTACAAATTGGCAAAACTTTGTACGACACGATCAAAGTTGGCGCGGCGTCACGGCCCAAAGCCCACATGCAGGCCCTGCTGGGTCACATCGCTCGTGAATCGGGCCATTATGAACGTGCCGCGAACACCATAGAAACTGCCCGACAACGGTTCAGCGATCTGGATGAACGCGTTTGGGAAGCGTTAATGCTGATTCAATTGGGCCATATTGCCCGAGAGCAACATGATTGGGAAACGGCCGTTACGCAGTACACTACCAGTCTCTATTATGCACGTGACTTAGGGGATGTTTACTGTACCGTCTTAGCCCTGCGTTTTCTGGGTATGATTGCCATGCACCGGGCAGCGTATGGGGAAAGTGACATCTATTTGCAGCAAGCGCTTATCCAGACAGAGAAGAGCGACAATGATGTTTTGCGAATGCAGGTTTACGGCTGTCTAGGCCAGCTGTATTTGCGGCAGGCCGTCGCCACGCCTCAATCGATAGCCGATATGGAGTTGAAAGAAGATCATCTCCAGCAGGCTTACAATTGGCTAGAAAAAACATTACGATTGGCACGGACTTTGGAACGGCCGTTGTCTATCAGCATGGCCGTGTCTGGTCTGGCGCAGCTCTTTTTAGAAGATCACTTATTGGATGAAGCGTTGTCGCAGGCCACAACGGGCGTTGAGATGGCCCTTGCTGTGCGTAAACAGCAGTTTGGCCGGGAAGCACGACGGATTACGGCCGTATCCTGGCGTGTCCTGGGCATGGTATTAGCCAAGGAGCCTGTCAAAGATCATCAGGTGACGATTCAACAGCGACCCGTGAATGCCGCTGACTGTTTTAGCCAGAGCCATCGCCTGTTAAGCGAGATAGGTGAAGCAACGGCAGATGAACTTCTGTTGACGCTGCAACATTGGGCTACCTTTGAGCGACTCCGTGACGCACCAGAACGAGCAAACGAGCTTGCTGCCGAAGCTGAAAAAACCAGGCAGGCATATAACCTGGAATGATGCGTGAAACGTGATATGTGCGTTATGATTGGTCGCGTTATGTATTACGTTTTCGTATAATCAAGAAGATCCGAAATTGTAAATTGAGCCGTATTGATGAGTGAGCAGGAACAACTACACCAGGTAATTACCTCGCTGGAGGAAAAGCGCATCATTTTGGGTGATGCTGTTGTCGATACCACCATTGCTGCGCTTCAAGAAAAATTAGCGGAGTTAGACCAGTCAACACAAAATCATCTGGCCCCAAGAACGGCGCAGCGTAAACAAGTCTCCATCCTCTTTGCCAATATCACGGGCATTTCCACCGGTTCTGATTCCCTCCCTGATACCAACATCCTGAATATTATGAATGTGTTGTGGCGTCGCCTGGACGGGGCCATTACCAACCAGGATGGCACGATTGATAAGCACATGGGTGAAGCGGTCATGGGCTTGTTTGGCGTCCCTGTGGCCCATGAAGATGATGCCGAGCGGGCTTTGCGCGCGGCCTTGCAGATGCGGGCCGCGCTCAGTGATTTTGTCTCAGAGCGCGTCGGAACTGAGGAGCTTTCTGAAACAGAGCTGGCCCATTTGCGCGGGCTGCAAATTCGCATAGGCATTAATACAGGGCCGGTGATGCTGGGGCGCGTGGGCAGCAGTGAAGAATTTACCGTTATTGGGGATGCCGTTAATGTGGCCAGCCGCCTGGAGAAGACGGCCCCACCTGGCGGTATTTTGATTGCGCACGATACGTACGTTTTGGTGCATGATCGGTTTAATGTGGAGCCGCTGGGCCTGGTGAATATTCGTGGCCGCTCTGAGCCGATTCAGGTTTATCTGGTTTTAGGCATCAAGCCGCGCCTGTTTTATGCGTCGGGGCGCGGTGTGGAAGGTGTGGAAACGCGCATGGTAGGGCGCGGGGCCGAACTGCAACAGTTAAAAGATACGTTGCAGCAAGCCGTTGAAGATCGTGTGGGCCAGGTTTTAACGATTGTGGGGGATGCCGGGGTGGGCAAATCTCGTCTGGTGCATGAGTTTGGCAACTGGGTGCGTGCCCTGCCTTATGAAGTCCCCGTGTTTAAGGGTCGCACGTATCAACAAATTAGCCAGCTGCCGTTTGGCCTCATTCGCGACATTTTAGCCACCTATTTTGAGATTCAAGATAACGACCCCCCAGCTTTGGCGGAAGAAAAACTAGTGCAGGGCATGGGCCAGTTTGTTGGCCAGGAAAATGATGATATTCGGATGCGGGCCAATGTTATTGGGCAGCTGATTGGGCTGGACCTGACCACAAAGGTGCAGTCGCTGGGGCAGACGGGTGAAGCGCCCCAGTTGCGGGCAGCGGCGTATGAATATCTGGCCACGTTTTTTGAGGTGATTGCGGCGCATAATTCGGCCGTTTTGTTATTTTTAGAAGATTTGCACTGGGCTGATGAAGCTTCGTTGGATTTTCTGCGTTATTTGGCCGACAGCTGTCGCAAAGCCCCGCTGCTTATTATTGGCGTTACTCGGCCGCAGGATGGGCAATCTGGCAGTAGTTATCGGGAACGGCCGTTACCGGGCAAAAATATCCAGATCGATAACCTCTCCCCAGGGGAAAGCCAGCAACTGGTGGTAGAAATTTTGCAGAAGCTGCCTGAAATTCCGGCCGATTTGTCCGATCTTATTTTGCAGCAGGCTGAGGGCAATCCCTTCTACGTGGAAGAGCTGATCAAGGTGCTCATTGAAGATGGGGTGATTATTGCCGGGCAGGAACAGTGGCAGCTGCGGCGTAACCAGCTTACCGAAGTGCGTGTGCCGCCCAACATTACTTCTGTGTTGCAGGGCCGCCTGGATCGGCTTACGAATATGGAACGGGTGACTTTGCAGCGGGCGGCAGTGGTGGGGCGTGTTTTTTGGGATACGGCCGTTACCCAGATGAATGCCGCCGCAGATGAACCACTTGACTCAAACCAGTCCCGCACGGCCCTGCAAGCCTTGGAAAAGCGCGAAATGATCTTCCGCCGACAATCTTCTGGCTTTGCTGGCACCAATGCCTACCTGTTCAAACATGCCATTTTGCACCAGGTCACCTATGAGTCCGTTTTGCTGCGTTCCCGCCCTATTTATCATAAACAGGTGGCCGATTGGCTGGCGCAGCAAAGTGGCGAGCGCATCTCGGAATATGCCAGCACCATTGCCGAGCATTACGAATTGGCCGAGGAGAAATCCACTGCCGCCGAGCTGTATGAAATGGCAGCCCAGCGTGCCCAGGATACCTTCAATAACGAGATGGCGACCGTCTATTACTGCCGTTCTTTGGCCCTGCTGACCGAGATGCCGCATTACGCCATCTGGCAATTGCGTTTGCAGGAAGATTTGGGTGAACTGCTGCTGCAACAAGCTCGTCTGGTGGAAGCGGCCCAAACTTACATGACCATGCGCTTTACGGCCGAAGAGGATGGCGATCTGCTGCTGCAAGCACGGGCCTGGAATGGTCTGGCGGAGATTCAAGAGATTCAGGCTGATTATGTGTCGATGCTGGAAAGTGCCCAGCAGGCGGAGCGTGTGGCCTGGTTAATTAATGCCGAATCGACCTGGGTGCGTGCGCTGCTGCACAAAAGCACAGCGCTGCTGCGTCAAGGGGATGTAGAGATGGCCCTTTTGGCCACCTTCCGTGCCGTGGAAACTGCACAGCGGCTGGATGAACCTGAACTGTTGACACTTTGTTTGCAGAAGGCGTGTGAACAACACATCAGAATTGGCCGGTACCGACCAGTTGATCAATATTTGGCACAGCTAAAGGGCCAGTCTGCCCTGCTGGATCGCCTGGACAATCGTCCAGCGCTGGCCCTGGCCAACCGCGCTTTGGGGGAAATCAACAAGCGCCTGGGACGATTTGATAAGGCGTTGCACTGGCTCTTGGCAGCGATGAAGGTGTATCGGGAGCTAGAAGATCAATTAGCGATTGGCCAAACGCTCAATTTGTTGGGTGAAACCTCCCGTCTTCGTGGGCAATCCAGCGTGGCGATTCCTTTTTACCGGAAGGCTTTGGCTATTGTTAATGGACTGGATAATCAGCTAGAGATCATGAAAGTGCGCACAAATTTAGCGGCTGCTTTGGTGGATTTGGGTAGTTACGATGCGGCCGAACGGGCGATACGATCCGTGATGCGTATGGTAGAAGATTTTAGCAAGATGGCTGGCTGGTACGATAGCTCGCGGGTGTATGTGTACCAGGCGTTGGCCTGTTTGGGGAAGGGCCAGCCAGACTTGGCGCTCCGTTTTGCCAATCGGGCGCACCGCAAGGCTGCCATGCAGGAAAGCGATGTGGCGCTGGGATTTGCTTGGTATGGATTGGCGCGGGTGTTGGCCGAAGGTGGGGAAGGGAAACGGCCGTTACAAATCGACAACGGTACCTACACGGCCTCAGACTGCTTTGCTGAAAGTTTACGCCTCTATTCCACTGTGAATGGCGGCGGCATTGCTTCAGCTCGGGATCAGGCCAGCACCTTGTGGGCCTGGGCCGCCCATGAAGCGGCCATTGGTCACAAAACCCAAAGCGAGCGCCTGAGCCAACATGCCCAGGAACTGGCCGATGCCCAGGGCATTCAACTTCCTGAGTGGTAAAATTACCACACCCGACACAGAAACCCTTTCAAATAAGCAGATTCTGGAAACGTGAGCAGCACCGGATGATCTGGCCCCTGGGTAAGGGTCTGGATAATCTGCACCTGCCGACCGGCATCCACGGCCGCGCCAAACAGCACCTTTTGAAACAGGTCAGCGCTGATGAGGCCGGAGCAGGAGAAAGTGGCTAGCAAACCGCCCGGCGGCAGCAGACGCAGCGCCAGCCAATTTAAATCTTTGTAGCCGCGACAGGCCCGCTCCACGTCACGCTGGCTGTGGGCAAATTTGGGTGGGTCCAACACAATGACGTCAAACTTTTGGTCGGTGTCGCGGTAGTGGCGCAAAACGTCAAAGGCGTCGCCGGCCAGATATTCATCCTGCGGCCGTTTCCAGCCGTTGCGTTCCACATTTTGCTCCGCCAGGGTCAGGGCGTCAAAAGAGCTGTCGATGTGGGTGACTTGCTGCGCCCCGTTGGCAATGGCGTATAGGCCAAAACCACCGGTGTAGGCAAAGACATTGAGCATGGTTTTGTTGGCGACGTGATGGGGTTGGCAAACGGCCGTACGGTTCACCCGCTGATCCAGATAAAAACCACTTTTGTGTCCACCTAGCAAATTGACGCCAAACTGGATGCCATTTTCTTGAATCACCAGCGTTTCTGGCGGAGTGTCACCACTGACCACGCGGCTGATTGAGGGCAAACCTTCTTTTTGGCGCACGTCGGCATCGGAACGTTCAACGATGCCTGTGGGCTGCCAAATCTGGTTCAGCGTGGCCAGGATGGTTTCTTTTTGGGCTTCAATACCTGCCGTGAGCGACTGCATCACCAGAAAATCGCCGTATTTGTCCACGATGAGGCCGGGCAGGCCGTCGGCTTCGGCGTTGACCAGGCGGTAGGCGGTGGTGGCGGGTTCCAGGTTGAGTTGTTGGCGATGGCGATTGGCTTGCTTGAGACGCCCGTTCCAAAACAGCGCATCAATCTGCTCATCCATATCCCAACTGAGCAAGCGCACCCGAATTTGTGAGTGGGGGTTGAAATAGCCAGTTGCCAGGAAACGGCCGTTTCCAGCCAACACCTGCACTAAGTCTCCTGGCTGCGGCTCACCCTCTACCCTGGCAATGGCCCCAGAATACAGCCAGGGATGCCGGTTCAGCACCGATTTTTCTCTGCCGCGCTTTAATGTGAGTTGGGCGGTAATTACATGCATGGAAAATAGAGAATTGGGGATTGGAGATTGGAGATTAAACAGAAACTAAATCTCTAATCTCTAATCTCCAATCTCCAGTTACTTAAACCTGTCGATGTTGGCTTTCGCTGTCTGGCGCTTCGCTGAGCAGCTCCAGGGCGTGGGGCAGAATGGGCAGCAGCACATCCATGTTTTCCCGGACCGCTTTGGGATTACCTGGCATGTTGATGATCAGCGTGCGCCCGCGAATGCCGGCCACGGCGCGGGAGAGCATGGCATGGCGGGTGATTTTCAAGCTTTCAGCGCGTAGGGCTTCCGCAATGCCCGGAGTTTCCCGCTCAATGACGGATTTGGTCGCTTCTGGCGTCACATCACGTGGGGAAAAGCCAGTGCCGCCGCTGGTCAGAATGAGATTGACTCCCGCATTGCACCAGTGGATGAGTGCATTGGCAATCGCGGCTTTTTCATCGGGCACAATCGCCCGATGGCTAACCTGCCACGCTGTTTTGCTTTGTATGATCTCTGCCAGAATAGGACCACTGCGATCTTCATATTCACCGCGGGCCCCACGGTCTGAGACGGTTAAAATAGCCACCTGCATTGTTTAATGTGCCTTTTCGATAAGTGACAGCCAGTTGTCGTTAAGGCCGCTGTCGGTCACGCCGTAGAAAAAGTGAATCTTATCGCCCTCACGCATGGCCAGATCATACCAAACGTTGTCATTCTTTTTACGAATATCGAGAACGGCAATGTTACCTTGCCAGGAAATATCAGATGGTTTGGGCGTATCGGTTTCCACTTTGGTGATGGCGTAATGCCACAGCTTGCGGGCTGAGGACCGGGTGACGTTTTTAATCAGGTTGCCATTGCGCAAGTCGCGCACAGTATGGTAGTAAGTTCCCTTGCGCTTTTCACTCTCTACAATTTCCACGCCGGTTCGCGGTGGTTCAACCACGTTCGTTGCCGTTTTGCCTATTTTGGGTGCCAGATGGCCGATTGGCGGCAAGGGGGGCAGTACTTCCTGTTCCGTTTCAGATGTTGTCTCGGCCGGGCTGGCAATTAGCTGCACGATTTCATCACGAACAGCCTGACTGGTTTCGGTATCGTCCCGAATGTAGAAAAGGTTGTCATCAATGGCATACGGCTTATCCTGACCGGGCTGCACCGTTACGCGTACAATTTGTTCTCCCTGGGAGGGTAAATTATCGATGTGGATGTCTGGCTCTGGGGTGAAGCGGTTGCTAATGACAGTTTGCAGCCGATCTATAGCCCGATTATGGTCTCGTACGCCGACTGGCTTTTCTTTTGGATTGGCTGAAACGCCGATGTAGATGGTGCCACCATTGCCATTGGCCATGGCGCAAATGTCGCGCAGCACATGGTTTTGATGCCCGCCGCGCTGAGCCATCGAGGCGTGAAAGGATTGGACAATAGATTCGCCTTCCTCACGGGCTAACTGCACAAAGTCGATGGGATTGGCTGGGCCGCGATACGGCCGTGTCAAAGACAAATCATTTCCCTTTAACACATTAGCCAACGCCTCAAACGAGACTTCGGGCAGCAAAATTTCCGTGACCCGGTCCCCAATGCCTAACGATTTTGAGCTTGGATTCTCGCGCATTAGCCGGTGGGCGTCTGACCCTTGGATACAGCGCATGGGGCGGGGATATTCCGGTTTGGAGCCATCAAAAAAGCGGCGGGTGGTGTAACGGCCGCGTTTGTCTAAATCGGTGACTTCTAAAACGTGCAGATTGGGGTCCTGCGTGTAGGCAATGCGCGTTTGCCCACCAAAATCGAGGCCGCGCATGGCCACGCCGTTGCTGGAGTTGGCGTGGGCAGCAATGACAATACCGCCTGCTTCGTTGATGACACGGTAAGCGGTGAGGACATCGGCGGTGGCCCCCACGGTGGCGCTGCCCTTGCTCAGTGATTCTACGGGAACGCGCAGCGTGAGCAGCAGATGTTCCAGCAGGCTAATAGGACTGTCCTGGGGGAAAATGCCTAAAATGTGGAAGCCAAAGGTGGCGGTAAATTCAAAGCCGGGCAGCACCAAAATTTTCTCTAGCAGGCGACGATATTCGTCGAGCCGTCGCTTTTCTTCGAGGTCGAGGCGGTTTAGCTCTTCAAGCCACAGCAGCCGCTCAACTTCTTTGCGCATGGTAGCATATCCAGCCACGGAGTTATGGTCGGTGAAGGCGATAATGTCCAGCCCACGCAGCTCTGCCTGGCGCAAAATATCTAGATAGCTAACAGTGCTTTCCTGATAATCAACCGAGCCTGGCGTGTGCAGGTGTAGGTCCATACGTCGCCATTGACGAGAGGGGGATTTACCTTGAGGTTTCCGTCTACGCGAGCGGTTATTACTCATTGGTGGCTGTCCCCTTGGCTAAAAGATCGGTGAGTGTCTCAGAGAGGGAGTTGGGCGGGTATGGTTTGAGCATGAATAGATTAGCCCCGGACTCTAGAGATTCTTTTTCCTGACGATAATCGCCAGATGTGATGATCACGGCCGTTTCCGTTTTTGCGTTTGTTTCTCCAGCCCGAATGGCCCTCAGTAAGTCTAGCCCACTGCGTCCGCGTGCCAGGTGACAATCAATCACAAACGCTTTTGTATCGAATGTGGCGGCTTTCTCCGCCTTGGTTTGATCTTCACAGGTTTCAACGCTGAAACCATCTAGTTCCAGCAACATCTTTATTAAACTTGAATTGGTGTTGTCGTCATCGACAACGATGATTTGAGTCATAATTTTTAATCCGTACAGAGTGCCTTTTTTAACACGTCATCCATGGTGTGTGCTAAAACAAATGACATCTCCTTTTTAATTTCATCAGGTATTTCAGCCAAGTCTGGCTCGTTTTGTAAGGGCAAAATAATGGTATGCAAGCCAGCCCGATGGGCCGCCAGCACCTTTTCTTTTATGCCCCCCACGGGCATGATTTGGCCGCGTAAAGTAATTTCTCCGGTCATGCCGGTATCATTGCACACTGGTCGCCCGGTGAGTAAAGAGGCCAGGGCGGTGGCAATTGTGATGCCAGCTGATGGACCATCTTTGGGGATGGCTCCAGCCGGCACGTGAATGTGAATGTCGTGCTGTTCAAAAAAAGTGGGCGCGATGCCCAGCTGTTCGGCTTTGGAACGCACGTAAGTCATGGCAGCTTGAGCCGATTCTTGCATCACGTCGCCGATATGCCCGGTGATGGTGAGCCCTTTTTTGCCGGGCATTTTGGCTGCCTCGATGAATAAAATATGCCCACCTGTGCTTGTCCAGGCCAATCCGGTAGCCACCCCTGCCAGGCGCGTGCGCTGGGCGGTTTCGGCAATGAAGCGCACTGGACCCAGAAAATCGGTGAGCTGGTCTGCCTTGATTTGTTGAGGCGCTGTGTCAACTGTATTGAGCTGTTGGGCAACGGTTGTGGCCACTTTGCGGCAGACCCGGCCTATTTGCCGTTCTAGCTCTCTGACACCAGCTTCCCGCGTATAGTCACGAATGATTTGGTGCAGAACGGCCGTATCCAACTGCATCTCCTCTGCCAATAAGCCATTGCTGTGAATTTGGCGCGGCACCAAATAATTTTTGGCAATGGCCACCTTCTCAGACTCAGTGTACCCTGCAATCCGAATGACCTCCATGCGATCTTGCAGCGGGTGGGGAATGGTGTCGAGCGTATTGGCTGTGGTAATAAACAAGACAGAGGAAAGATCGAAGGGTACATCAAGATAATGGTCGCTAAACGTGCGATTTTGCTCGGGGTCCAGCACTTCGAGCAAAGCGGCGGCCGGATCGCCCCGAAAATCCGCGCCTAACTTGTCGATCTCATCCAGGATGACAACAGGATTGTTGCTCTGGCAGCGACGCAACATTTGCATGATCCGACCAGGCATCGCCCCAATGTAGGTGCGGCGGTGTCCCCGAATTTCGGCCTCGTCGCGTATGCCACCCAGAGAAATGCGCGCAAATTGCCGACCCATCGCCCTGGCAATAGAGCGCCCTAACGATGTCTTGCCTACGCCGGGTGGCCCAACAAAACAAAGGATGGCCCCTAAACAGTCCGCATCTTGAGGGGGAACGGCCGTATCCTCCCCTTCATGCGCCTCATCCCCTAGCCGCTCTTGACGCAGCCGCCGCACCGCTAAAAACTCGACGATGCGCTCTTTTACCTCATCCAAGCCATAATGGTCTTCATCCAGCACAAGACGCGCATGTTCCAGGTCCAGCAAGTCTGTGGTGGACTTGTTCCAGGGCAAATTGACCAGCCATTCAAGATACGTGCGTACTACACCATATTCAGCCGCCGCGACGGGCAAACGGGTCAGACGGTTCAGCTCACGTTCCGCTTCTTGCCGCGCTTCGGCTGGCATACGTGCCGCTTCAATCTTCTTGCGGAAAGTTTGGGCTTCAACTTCTCGCTCATCCGCTTCACCCAGTTCCCGCTGAATGGCTTTTAGCTGTTCCCGCAAAAAATATTCCCGCTGTGCCTGTTCCATCTGGCCAAACGCTTCAGTGCGGATGCGTTGGCCCATTTCCATAATTTCTGTTTCTTTGCCAATGTAGCGAACCAACCAGGTGAGCTTCTCGGAGAGGTCGTTGAACTCTAAAAATTGCTGGGCTTCGTTCAATTCTAACTGGAGGTAGGTGGCAATGGTGTAAACAAGCTGGAGGGGATTTTCAATGTTGAGGCTGGAAGCCAATAAATCGCCAGGAATACTGGGCACAAATTCGGCCAGCCGCATGAACATATCTACCAGATTGCGCGACATGGCTTCTGTTTGGGTGCTGCTGCTCTCATCTTCGGGGAATGGCTCAATTTCGGCTACCAGGAATGGTTCTGTGGAGACGAAGGTTCTGATACGGAAACGATGCAGTCCGTTGACCAACATGCGGATGGTGCCGTCTTTGCGGCGCAGCTGACGATGGACAATCGCTACGGTACCGATGCGATGAACCTCGTCGGGGCCAGGTACGGCTCGTTCCTGATTGTGGCTGGCACACAGACCAATGAAGCCATTTTGCTGATCGGTGCTTTCCAGCAGGCGAATGGAACGGGGCTGACCGATGTTGAGGGGAACGGCCGTTTGGGGATACACAACCAACCCGCGCAGAGGTAAGATCGGCAAGACACTCGGCAATTCTCCTTGGTTTAGTGAACGGCCGTGTGCTGCGGGATTCTCTGCACCGGCTAGGTGCGTACCCTCGTTGAGCCTTTCAAAACTGTTCATTCGGTATCAATATTTGAATTGTCGTGCCGTAATTGGAATGGTAAACCGCGTCTGCAACTTGTCTCGTTGTAGCTAAAGGAAAACGGGCCGCTTATTTGCCATCTCCCAGTGCAGCAATGCCGCGAATGACGCCAATAATGGCAATACCGGTGCTGAGCAAATCTTTGGTTGAGATTTCTGGGGGACCGCCCCGGTTGCTTTCTGCCGAACGTGCCAGAAGATAGGCGGTACCAGCACCAATTAAGGCACCACCAACGGCACCCACTAGCAATAAATTTGTTTTCCAACTTGTATTAGAAGTTTCATTCATATTTTCACTCCGCATCATGACGATTGAGTTGTTTTGTGAGTTGGTCTAGCCAGGCTGTGATAAACGCTGTGAATGTATTTAACCGGATCACAGGGTTGGCCAACTTGGGCATGAACTGATCGATCTTACGGTAAACAACACTCAATTTTTGGTCAAGTTTCCACAAGAGCAGGCGCAAACGGCCGTATTTTTTCTGCAAGGATGGGGTGCTGTCTTCTTTGCCTGACTGTCGTTGGTAGATGAGTCCGCCAAAAATACCGGCCAACAGCAACCCAAAGATCGCCACCACTGGCAGCATAAAAAAAATCAAGATGATGTCGGCAATGCCAGAAAGGAACAGGTGCGTATCTTCATAGGGTGGCCAGATGGCCAGGATGAGCAAGTAGATGAGCAGTCCGAGAACGGCCGTTGCCAACAAACCCAGCGGCAGATAAATGACCAGGCGATTAAATCGTTTCAGGGCGTTGGCACGTTCTAGCTGAACGGCCGTAGGCACAAAAGGATCCTGTGGTTCTTGCGGCCAACCAGGGGGCTGTTCACCTGATGGGTAAAAAAGTTGCCGATCGTTTGAAGTTGAATTCATATTTCTGATTTAAAAACCAAAATTGAGCACCATAATATTAGGTTGCATTGTAACACAACTACACTTTTTGTGGCATCTTATGTGAAATGGGACAAGAGAAATCAGCCGAAGAAAAGTTCCCCATACAGACGCATGGGGAACCTGGAAATAAATCAGAATGAAAAACGAAAAACAATTCTATTCTGAAGTGACAACTTCTAAACTGTGGCTTAACTTGGCAACACCCCGAATGGTAGCGGCCACAGAACAGTAACGTTCTTCTGAAAGTCCGATAGCCCGTTCCACCTTCTTGGGATCTAAATTAATGCCCTCTACTGTGTAATGTTGGTGAATTTCGGTGAACTGGTAGGGTGGTTCGTTGGCTTGCTTACCATCTACACTCACGTACAAATTTGTCAACTGCTGCCGTTGACGGCCCAATATCATGACCACATCATAGGCTGAACAAGAGGCCAAACTCACCAGCAGCAAATCAGATGGTTTTATCCCTTTCCACTCTTGCCACGTTTCATCATCTTGTGGCCAGGAACCAGATACAACGACATGGCCAAAAGAATCGCGGCCAACAAACATCTGGCTTCCCTGGCCGGTCCATTTTACGGCAATATTACTCATTGAGTACAGTTACTCTCCTCTACTGGTAGCGGGGCGTCGGTAACCGGATCATAACATTGGCAGAAGCTTGCATTTTGCCCCGCACTATTACCTTCCCATAAAAAATAGCGAATGGTTGTCCGGGTACAATGATCCACCTGTCGTGCTTCTCGTACCCATTCCAGGCCAATCCCGCTCGATGTTTCTTCTTGAACCATGAAAAACCGAATATGGCTGCGTGCCTCATTGCCTAGCTGTATCTCCCCGTTTGTTGCCAGAAAAAAGGCAAACGTAGGGAAGGCCATAATCATGAGCCAAATAAGCAATAAAACGAAGGTGCCAATTCGTTTTAACCAACGGTTCATTATTTAGTTACTGTTGGCTTCACTGGCGCGTAACGCCTTAATGTACAATTCTGTGGTGTATTCCTTGATCATACGGCGCGTGCCAAACATGGGCGCATTCGAGCCAATACATTCGCGCATGATCTCTACCCAGCCCCGTGGAATACCATCCCGATCACGGCTGTAGTAGAGCGGCACAATCTCTTCTTCCAGCACCTGGTAGATGAAATTGGCATCATATTCATCCTGAACTTCATGGTTTTCGAATTCGCGCTCATCACCAATGGCCCAACCATTTGCCCCGTTGTAGCCTTCTACCCACCAGCCATCGAGGATGCTAAAGTTGGGAATGCCATTGATAGCGGCTTTCATGCCGCTGGTGCCACTTGCTTCACGCGGGCGGCGTGGGTTGTTTAGCCAAACATCTACTCCCTGAGTCAGATAGCGGGCCATGTGCATATCATAATCCTCAACGAAGGCAATACGGCCGCCTAGCTGATTATGTTTGGCCAAATTATAAATATGTTGAATGAGCGATTTGCCCGGTTCGTCAGCTGGATGTGCTTTACCAGCGAAAATAAATTGCACGGGGCGGTGGATGTCCATCATGATGCGCTGTAAACGCTCTAAATCACGGAAGATAAGGGTGGCGCGTTTGTAGGTGGCGAAGCGGCGGGCAAAACCAATGGTTAAAGCTTCCGGATCGAGCAGGGTGCCGCTGGTTAATACTTGTGTGGGATCATTGGTGCCGTTCACCCAGCGACGGCGAACTCGTTCGCGTAGGTAGCTCATTAACTTGCGCTTGAGGGCTAAATGAACGTCCCACATTTCATCATCGGGGGCTTCTGCCAGCCGCTGCCAAATGGCCGGGTTGTCGTGCTGTTCCAGCCAACCAGGACCGATGTATTTGTCGAAAATATTGTGCACTTCGCCAGCAATCCAGGTTGGAACATGAACACCATTGGTAATTGAGCTAATTGGTACTTCGTCTACCGGCTTGTCTGGCCACACCTCTTGCCACATCTCGCGTGAAATTTCGCCGTGGAGCTTGCTGACCCCATTTGCTTGTCCAGAAAGTCTGAGGGCGAGAACTGTCATGTTAAAAGCCATGCCCCATTCTTCTTCGTGACCACCTAAACTGAGGAAATGTTCGCGGTTAATACCTAGTTCGTCCCAAAATCCATTGAAATATTGTTCAACCATTTGGAAACCGAAGGCGTCGTGCCCGGCAGGGACGGGGGTATGGGTCGTAAAGATCGATTGTTTTTTGACAATGGCTACGGCTTCTTCAAAATTTTTCCCTTCAGCAACTAACTCGCGAATGCATTCCAACGTGAGGAAGGCGGAATGGCCTTCGTTCATGTGCCATGCTGTGGGATTAATGCCCAAAGCGCGCAAGGCGCGGACGCCGCCGATGCCGAGCATGATTTCCTGACGAATGCGGGTTTCGGAGTCACCCGAATAAAGGCGTGCTGAGAGTTCGCGATCCCACGGCTCGTTTTCATCTACATCGGTATCGAGCAAGAATAGGGGATTTCGCCCGACCTGTACATGCCAGATGCGCGCAGAGACACGACGCCCGCCCAAGTTTACTGAAATTCGCATTTCGTGGCCGTCACCATTTAAGACCGGCAAGACGGGCGCCTGGCTGATGTCCAGTTGTTGGTAAACAGCTTCTTGCCAGCCATGGGACGGGATGCGTTGGCGGAAGTAGCCCTGGGGATACATAAAGCCGACGCCAACAAACGGCAAGCCTAAGTCACTGGCCTCTTTGGCATGGTCCCCAGAAAGGATGCCCAGACCGCCAGAGTAGATGGGCAGTGAGCTGTGCAGCCCAAACTCAAACGAGAAGTAAGCGATGGTTTTGTCTGCCAACTCGGGGTAAGTTTGATAGAACCAGGAGTCATGGTTTTTCATGGTATCATCAAACAGCATCATCACTTTGTTGTATTGTCTTAAAAATGTGGAATCTTGAGCAGCTTCTTGAAGTTTGAGGGGACTTATTTCTTGGAGCATTTGCACGGGATTGTGCAAGGTTTTACGCCACAATGGGTAATCGAGACGACGAAAAAGCCCGCGTGCTTCAGGGGTCCAACTCCACCAAAGATTGTAAGCCAATTCGGTAATACGGCCGATTTTATCTGGAACTTTGTCATTTAAATGATTCATCTGTTTTGGTCCTTTTAACAAGGTTTTTTGTCTGATTATGGTTGATGCATCAACTAATCGGCGCTGATTATATCACGCTTGGGTGTGGTTACAATGGGGTGAAGTGCATAGGTCACTCGTCGGATTATAGCTGACTTAAAACGCCGGTTTGGTGTAACGGCCGTTTGCTCCGTGCGATTGCTAGTTCGGCTATTTCTATAACAAGCCATTGGAACTGTTCTTCTGTCATGAGGGTCAAATCAATGTCTGGGGTGGGGTAGGTGCCGTTGATGACGTAAGGTGTGCCATCTTTGATGACAAATTCGACCATGTTCACGTCATATTGGTAAGCGCGGGTAATGCCAAGGGCACTCTCCGATAGATGTTGCCCCAGTTCACTATCAGCGCTGAGGACCTTTTGCTTGTAACGGCCGTGTTTCAGCGAATAGTGCAGCGATAATACCTTTTCCTGACCAATAACAAAGCAGTGTACATGTTCATCAGATTCAATGATTTGTTGCAGAATTTTAGTGCGGGTGCTGCTTTCGTCGTACCGTTGGATTAATTCATCCACGTTGTGTACCCGATGCACACCGCGTCGTCCGCTGGCCCGATTGTCTTTGAAAATGGCTGGCACGCCGACGTAATCAATAATTGCCTGCCAATCCATCGGATATTTGAGGTTACGAAATGTGTCCGGGGTCACGTCTTTTTCCACCTGCTTGTTGGGTAATACGGCCGTGCGCGGGCTTTTTAAGCCTAATCGATTGACCAGAGCTGTACTGGAAAACTTGCTGTCAGCTGACATAGTGTAGGGGTTATTAATAATGTATGTTCCCTGAATAGAAGCGTATTTGAGATAGGCTTGATAGTAGGGGATTTCATGGGAGATACGGTCGATAATGACATCATAGACACGAGGGTCGTCCATAAAGGTGCCGCCAAGCTGAACCAGTTCGGCCGTCACATTTTCGTCGCTGTCATTAACCGCTTTTATAAATGCTTCAGGCCATTCCCGTTCTTGCCCGATCATGAGACCAATCTTTTTTGCCTGTTTGCTCATTTATTTTCTCCCGATGGTGTGTTTGCAGATGCGATTGCCATACCTAGTACTGAAGCAAAATTATTTTATCAGATAGTGCCGAGACGAATTGCTTCAGTTTAAGCGTTTCGCCCCGGTGACATTCCAACAAAACCTCTTTAGCGAAACACTAGAAAACGATACCCCAAATAGAGCGTTGTGCCAAACGACTAATCATCCTGTTTTGTACCAGTATCTGTCTGGTATTTTTGCCAAATCTTGTTCATTCGTGTGTCGTATTGTGGTGCGGTGTGCTGCCAGGAATAGGGGGAAACGGCCGTTGCCAACGCCTGTGCCCTGTTTCCAATATCTGCGTGATGGGTCAGCGCCCAGCCCAACTTTTGGGCTAACTCCGCTTCATCGGCATAGAGGCAAGCCTCATGAAATGTCTCTGGCAGCAGCTCTGGATAGCTCAGTCGATTTGGCAGCAGTGGAAACGTTTGGCAGTAGATTGCCTCCAGCAGGCTAATGCCAAAAAATTCATGATGCGCCGTCGAAATGGTGATGTCTGCCTGCCACAGCAACCGACGGTAGGTGGGCAAATCGGCGTACCCGACATGAATAACGCGACGGCCTAGTTTGCGCAGGGCATCATCAAAGATAGACGGCCGTTTGCCATACTGCTGCCCACAAAGGGCCACTTCAAATTCATATCCTGACGCCAGCGCCGCATACAGTGCTCTAAAAAATGCTTCAGGGTTTTTGTCATATTCCCAGCGCTGGTTCCATAAAATGAGCGGCATTTTGTTTTGCCGCCGTGAATGCCTGCCCATTGCCAATCGCTGAAAATTGATACCGACGGGCAGCACCTGACTCTTTTTACGTAAGGTGGCCACGGCATTCAGCTCATTATATTCAGGAAAATGTTTCAGAAAGTTGGGCAAAGCATTAAAAAAGCTCTCCAAATGGTATTGTGAATTAAAGAAAATCTGGCTGGCAGCCAACATGGAAGCGAAATTAATGAAGGCGTAGTGCTGGTCCCGTTCCCCCAACTGGCGGCGCATGGGGCCGCTACGGCCGTCTTGCGGCAACGGATAGGTGAGTTGGTTCTCATGCATGTAGAGAATGATGGGGGTAACGGCCGTTTGCTCACGCGTCAGCGCTAAAAAAGTGGTCAAATCCAGCATATCGGTAGCCACAATCAAATCAGGCTGTGTGTTAGCCGCCAAAAATCGCCGGGCCAAAGTGATTGCTCCGCCATGCATGCGCCATTTCCAAAAACGGTCTGGCAAGGTATGCAGCGTCACACGGTGCTGGCTGCTTTGCTGCCAACCTTCAGCCCACGATTTATGGCTGCCACCATGATAGGGAGAAATAAGGTCAATACGTAACATAATTTTTGACAAGAACCCTGGCCAAAGATACACTCATTGTGAAAAATGTCATAAATAAACTCGCCCCAACGTGTAAAAGCGGAAAGTTAAATAGAAAGTGCTTTTCTCCCGCTTTTACTTACGGCAAACCACAAAATTATGTGCTTTGTTTTCAAAATAATTTCTGTGGTTTGCGAATTGACATTGTAATATACTTAAAAAGATTAAATTGAAGACAAAATTTTGCTGTTAGTGAACCAATAAATTTTGTTTTTAAATTATAACGGAGAAAATCCTGCAAACGGCCGTTTTCTAAAAATAAGTAAAGAACGGTTTACGGTCGGCAAACCATTGGACAGGGTATCACCCGGTGAGTCAACAACCGCACCAGCTGTATTGGGAATCGACTTACGCCATCACCGTGGCGCTAATGACACAATACCCGGAGCGCAACCCGGAAGATGTGGGACTGGCAGAGTTGGCCCAGCTTGTCGAAACCTTACCCGGTTTTGACGATGATCCCGCAATGGTAACCGAGCGCATTTTGCTGGATATTCAAACCGTCTGGTATGAGGAGGCAACCAATCTATGACTGCTGATAATTCAGCCGCTGGCTCCCCCGATGTTGTTGTTCCGGATGAGCTGAGCAACAATGTTTTTATCACCAATATAGCCAAGCTATTGGACCCTGTTTACAACTGGGGTCGGCGTAACTCGGTCTGGCCTATGGTATTTGGCCTGGCTTGCTGCGCTATCGAGATGATTTGTACGGCCGCCAGCCGGTACGATTTGGCCCGCTTTGGGATGGAAGTGTTCCGGGCCACACCACGCCAATCTGATTTGATGATCATTTCTGGCACCGTGACCAAAAAGATGGTGCCAACCATCGTGCGCCTGTACAACCAGATGCCAGAGCCGCGTTACGTGCTCAGCATGGGGGCCTGTGCTTCCGGCGGTGGCCCTTTTAAGGAAGGGTACAACGTCGTAGATGGCATTGATAAATTTCTCCCTGTAGATGTGTACGTGCCTGGTTGCCCGCCCACACCGCAAGCCCTCATCAATGGCCTGATTGCCCTGCAAGAGAAAATCGACCAGCAATCCATTGCCACTGTGCCCTGGTACCAAAAAGATGATCCGACAACTGGCCTGTTACCTGTGCCTGTTTTAGGTCCCGATCTGGTTGATTTGCGTCAATTGGACATCATTAAAGCAGAAGCCGCCCAGGCCCAAGCAGAAATGGCTCAAGCTGAGACAGAAGCCGAAGCCGAGGCAGAAACGGCCGTTTAATTAGCCACAAAATTACGAAGAAGGATCACTCATGAGCGAAATGATTCTCGATGACCAACCACAAGACGACGGTACGGCCGTTAGCCAAAATCCTGTAGAACGAGCCGCCGCGCTGCTCAAAGAGCGCTTCCCCGATGCCGTGACCGACGAAACCCGCGATGGGTACACCGGTTTAATGGTCTCCGCTGATAAGCTGGTGGAAGTTGCCACAGCCTTGCGCGAAGATATTGGCTTTGATTATCTCAGCAGCGTCACCGGCGTTGATCAACTTGAAGATAATAAACTGGAAGCTGTTTACCATACTTACAGCATCGACCAGGGTGGCAGTGCCCTGGTATTGCACGTCCAGGTAGACCGCGACAACCCTGTTATTCCCTCGCTAACGCCCATTTGGCCCGGCGCTGATTTTCAGGAGCGCGAGGCGTACGATTTGCTTGGTATCCAGTTTGAAGGGCACCATGATTTGCGCCGCATCCTCACCTGGGATGGCTTTGATGGCCATCCGCTGCGCAAAGATTGGCGCGAAGTGTTTTTTGAAGAAGAGCATAAGCCATTTGGCAGCCGCTGGCCTGGTGGCGAGGTTTTTCGCGCCGAAGAAAGATCCCCCTACGGCAAAAATGTGCAATATCCTAAAGGCTGGTTGCCTACCGGCGATGAGTACGATGTCGAAACTGATATGTATACCGGCATCACTTACACCCGTGATGAAGATTCTGGTATGAAGACCGATAAATTGACGGTCAACATGGGACCGCAGCATCCTTCCACCCACGGCGTGTTCCGCATGGTTGTTACGCTGGATGGGGAAACGGTCGTTGACCTGAAGCCGGTAATGGGGTACCTGCACCGTAACCACGAAAAAATTGGCGAACGTAACACCTTCATCCAAAACCTCCCTTACACCGACCGACTCGATTACCTTAGCTCCATGAGCAATAACCACGGCTATGTTTTAGCCGTAGAACATTTGCTGGGCTCTGAAGTACCGGAACGGGCGGAGTGGATTCGTATTTTGATGGTGGAGCTGACCCGAATCTGTAACCATTTGTGGGCGTTGGGCTTTTTGCTCAACGATTTGGGTGCTCTGCAAACGCCCATGCTTTACTTTTACCTGGAACGCGAACTGATTTTAGACTTCTTTGAAGCGGCTGCTGGTTCCCGCATGATGTGCAATTACATGCGTTTTGGCGGCGTGGCTTATGACCTGCCAGACAATGTGCGCGAACAGGACACAATGAGCTTTTTAGAAGAGCTGATTTATGAGCACCTCCCGGCCATTCTGGACCAGGGCGATGGGCTGATGACCAACAATGAAATTGTGCGGGCGCGCAGCATTGGCGTGGGCGTGCTGCCCCGTGAGGCAGCTATTGCTTACAGTGCCGCTGGGCCTGTCTTGCGGGCAAGCGGTGTGCAATACGACGTGCGTCGTGCCGAGCCTTATTCTTATTATGAGCATCTGGATTTTGATATTCCGGTACGTTACAACGGGGATATTTATGATCGCTACCTGATTCGCATGGATGAGATGCGGCAAAGTTTACGCATTTTGGAGCAGGTGTTGCCCCACATCAAGGCTACCAAAGGGGCCCCGATTATTTCTGGCAAACCCCAGTATGCTATTCGTATGCCGAAAGCTGGTGAAGCATACGGCCGTGTTGAAAATCCAAAAGGCGAGCTGGGCTATTACGTCACGACCCGCCGCCGCGAATCCAACCCAGACCGGTATCATGTGCGCGCCCCTTCGTTCATTAATCTGACTCCGCTGGGCAAGATGTGTGAAGGGCATAAAGTTGCTGACATCGTAGCCATTTTGGGCAGCATTGACATCGTTTTGGGTGAAGTAGATAGATAAGAATTTAACCACAGATGATGTAGGTAAAAAATCTGTGTAATCTGCGAAATCTGCGGATTGTTATTAAGAGGACAAGCTATGTACGGACTTGGCATTTTGAAAGGTATGGCAATTACAATGAAGCATTTTGTTGATTCCTACCTGGATGATATTTTTTGGGCAGCCCGTGGCGGCCGTTATTATAACAATGAAGCCTTGAAGGTACGGCAAGGGCTAAAGGGAAAGGGTGTGAAAACCGTCTTTTATCCAGAAGAGAAATTGCCCGTGCCGGAACGATTCCGCTTTGTGCCCTTCTTGGTGACGGACGATCCTCCACCTGGACAAAAATGGGGCAAAGATTGGTGTACATCCTGTGGGATTTGTGCCAAGGTGTGTCCGCCGCAATGTATCTGGATTGAACGTGGGGTGCAGCCAAACGGCCGTCCCAAGCCAGAACCCAACGAATTCTACATTGACATCGACATCTGCATGAATTGTGGCTTTTGCATGGAATTCTGCCCCTTTGATGCTATCAAGCTGGATCATGATTATGAGCTGGCTAGCTACGATCGCACCACGGCCCACATTCACGATAAAGAACGGTTGAGCAAGCCGCTGAGCTACTGGCGCGAGATTGCTCCGCAAAAAGCGGCGGCTGAAGCTGCTATTCGTGATCATGTGGATGAGCTGAAGGCATGGAAGAAAGAACACGGCCGTAATGCCGATATGTCTGATGCCCCTAAGCTATCTGAAGAACACACTAAACAGCTTTTCTATCGCGGGGAATATTACTAACTTTTCTCGCCGTTAAAAATTTGTAGATTGTATGCGAATTGCGTATTTCATCGGATTGGTGAGGTACGCAATCGCTTTTTTTGTAAAAGTGGAGCAATTTAAAGAATAGATTGTCCTAAAATTCCACTTTTACTAAAGCAAATCACGACTTTGTAAATCTTCTGTGATTTGCACAAGGAGCAACTATGTTTAAACGCACAGATAAAGAGGGTGGGGTGACGGAAACGGCCGTTATGGCTGCCCTCTCTAACGTTATCGAACCGGAACTGCATCGGGATCTCGTTTCCTTGAATATGATTCGCGATCTTAAAATCGAGGGCAACGACGTTACCTTTACCATCATGCTTACCACACCGGCCTGCCCCCTGCGCGGTAAAATGGAGGCCGATTCTCGTGCGGCCCTGGCGAGTGTGCCTGGCATTGGTCAAATCACCGTTAAGTGGGATTCTAACGTGCCTGAAGATGCCCGTATCAAGGATCAGTTGGGTCAGTCATTTCGCAACACCATTGCTGTTTCCAGTGGTAAAGGCGGTGTTGGTAAATCAACGGTTTCCGTCAATTTGGCAATTTCGCTGGCCAATTCTGGTGCGCGGGTAGGGTTGCTGGACGCAGACATTTTGGGGCCAAATATCCCCATGATGATGGGCGTAGAGCAGATGCCCCCCCCGCAAAATCGTAAGATGGTTCCTGCCGAGAGTTTTGGTGTCAAATTTATCTCTATGGCCTTTCTGGTAAAACCAGACCAGCCATTGATTTGGCGTGGGCCTATGCTGCACAGCGCCATCCGCCAACTGCTGACTGATGTAGAGTGGGGCGAATTGGATTATCTCATTATTGATTTGCCGCCCGGCACCAGTGATGCCCAATTGACCCTGGCCCAAGTGTTGCCGCTTTCTGGCACTATTGTGGTGACCCAGCCCATGCAAGTTGCTGCCTCTGACGCTTTACGCGGTTTAAAAATGTTTGAAAAGCTAGAAGTGCCTATTTTGGGTGTAGTTGAGAATATGAGTGGCGAATTTTTCGGTACGGGCGCTGGCGAAAAACTGGCGACCGATTACGACACAGAATTCCTGGGCAGTGTCCCGATGGATGCCAATGTCCGTGTGGGTGGCGACAGTGGCCAACCGATGGTGGTGGCTTTCCCGGATTCACCAGCAGCCAAGGCATTTGACGAGATTGCCCAGAAAGTTGCCGCGCGTATTAGCGTGCTGACACTGAGAAAATCAACCAACTTCATTCCCATTGAACTGGTTGGCTAACCGCTACTTTCCTCAAATTTTTGTGGCCAGCTCCATTTTAGGGGCTGGCTTTTTTATTAAGAAGTTGGTAAAAAGTAGCCAGGGTATGATAACATAAGCAAATCCTATCAAACATCCCGCTGTCCACTTCTGAGACAGTGATAACGAGTGTATCGTCAAAAATTTCTATTTGCGGAGTTAACAGATGACCATTGTAGCAGAAGAGCGTACCTCTGTTGTTGGGGTACGATTTCAAAAACTGGGCAAACTTTATCATTTCAAGACTGGCAAACAACATGATGATGTAGAACCCGGCGATTATGTAATTGTTGAAACCAAGCGGGGACGGCAGCTGGGGCAGGTGATTAGCTTTATTAGTCCTGAAGAAATGCATCGCCAGCGGGGGATGCGCAGTATTGAGCGCAAGGCGAATCCGCGCGATATGGTCATGAAGCAGGTGTGGGAGACCAAAGAGCTGGATGCCTTGATTAGCTGTCGAGAAAAAGCTGATTTGCTCAAGATTCGAGATGCCAAGTTTGTTAAGGCAGAATATAGTTTTGATGGTTCCTGGCTGACTTTCCATTACACGACTGAAAACAAGAAGCTGGATGTGAGCCGTTTGCAGCAAACGTTGGGCAAGCAGTTCCGTACCAAGGTGGAGATGCGCCTGATTGGTCCGCGTGACGTGGCCAAAATCATGGGTGGTTATGGCGCTTGCGGTGCGCCACGCTGCTGCTCTACTTTTTTGACCGAATTTAGTCCGATCTCAATCCGCATGGCGAAGGCGCAGGGCATTTCGCTGAGTCCTCAGGAGATTACGGGAATGTGCGGCCGTTTACGCTGCTGCCTGGTTTACGAGTATGAGCAGTACGTTGAGGCGCGCAAAACGCTGCCCAAGCAAGGAAAACGGGTAGGCACACCGCATGGTGAGGGCAAGGTGCGGGATGTGCGCGTGCTGCGCGACTCCGTTTTGGTTCATGTGAATGGGGAATATTTTGAGGTATTTCGTCATGAGCTGGAACCGTTGGACGAACTGGAAGCTTTGAAGAAAAAAGCCGAAGCGGGCTGCTCCAAACATGAAGGTGGTGGCTGCGACTGCGGGGCCAAGCGTGGCTCAAATAAGAGTGTCGAGGGTGGTGAAGAAGATGCCTGATCGGTCTGATGCCTGGGCATTGGTATGTGAATTTGTGCAGGATGAAGGCTTGCGCCGCCACATGCTGGCTGTAAGTGCTGCGATGGGCTGGTATGCCAACGAACTGAACGAAGATGTGGCTTACTGGGAGACCGTTGGCCTGCTGCATGACTTTGATTGGGAAATCCACCCCGATTTGGATCGCCATCCTATAGAAGGGTCCAAAATTCTGCGTGAGCGCGGTTGGGATGAAGAGACCATCCGGGTAATTTTGTCTCATTACACAGAGGGGACTGGTGTTTCCCGCGAAAAGCCCATTGATTTTGCTCTGCTTGCTTGTGATGAGATCACCGGGCTGGTCATTGCTACGACGTTGGTACGGCCGTCTAAAAATATTGCTGAAGTTAAACTTTCCTCTATTCGCAAAAAGTGGAAAAATAGTCGCTTTGCCGCTGGCGTGGATCGCGACCATGTGCAAGAGGTAACAGCCGATTTTGGTCGGGAATGTTTTGCTGGCTCGCTGGATTTATGGACGCATATTCAGAATGTGCTGACGGCGATGCAGGGGGCGGCAGAAGTTTTGGAGCTGGACGGCCGTATGGCCCAAGAAGATGCCTAAAAATAGCATCAGACGATTAACTAAAAATTTCCCATGAGTGAAGCAGAATATTTGACAGTTCAGGAAGCCTTAACGGCCGTTCTCGCCGGTGTGTCTGTGTTGCCTGCCGAACGTGTAGCGCTGCTAGATGCCCTCGGGCGCGTGTTAGCAGAAGACGTTGTGGCCCGAGACAGCCTGCCGCCGTTTGCTAACTCCTCGATGGATGGCTACGCGCTTATTGCTGCGGATCTAGAGGGAGCCAGCAAACAAAGCCCCGCGATGTTGCGTGTGGTTGGCGATGTAGCGGCGGGGGCACTGCCGGATGTAATCGTGGAACCAGGAACGGCCGTACGCATCATGACGGGTGCGCCTGTGCCGCCTGGAGCAGATGCTGTTGTCCCCGTAGAAGACACTAACGAAGCATGGCGCGATCGGGAACGGCCGTTGCCTAACCAAATTCAAGTGACGCGCACGGTAAAACCGGGTGATTATATTCGTTATCCTGGCGAGGATATCGAGGTTGGACAGGTTATCTTAGAGCAGGGGCACATTTTACGACCGCAGGAAGTTGGTGTGCTGGCCTCATTGGGCACCAGTGAAGTTTCTGTCATTCGGCCGCCGCGTGTTGCCATTTTGGCGACGGGGGATGAGCTATTGCCGGTAGATGAACCGTTGCGACCGGGAAAAATTCGTAACAGCAATGGGTATACGCAGGCGGCTCAAATTATGGCTCTGGGGGCCATTCCTATCCAGTTAGGCATTGCGGAGGATACAGAAACGGCCGTGCGTCAAAAACTCGAGGCTGGCTTGGAAGCTAACGTTGATCTTTTCATTAGCTCTGCTGGCGTTTCTGTAGGTGCTTACGATGTAGTGAAAGCCGTGTTGGAGCAAGAAGGAAACGTTGGCTTTTGGCGAGTGCGTATGCGTCCCGGCAAGCCCCTGGCGTACGGTACCTATCATGGCATTCCTTACCTGGGACTGCCTGGTAATCCGGTCTCCGCCATGGTTTCTTTTGAGCGCTTCGCCCGTGCTGCCATTCGCAAGATGGCTGGGCACACGCAGCTGGATAGACCCACTGTTTCCGTTACCGTTCAAGATGAAATTCGTTCAGACGGCCGTGAGAGCTATATTCGCGCTGTTGTAATGCGGCAGGCTAATCGTTACGAGGCAAAATTGACCGGCGACCAAGGCTCTCATATTATGACCTCGCTGGTTAAAGCCAATGCCCTGCTTATTGTGCCCGAAGGGGTAAAGTACGTGCCCGTGGGTGATCAACTTACCGCTTGGATGTTTGATTGGCCCGAAACGGTTTTCTAAGCAAACCACAGAAAATAGTTTGAAAACCGGAGAGCGATTTCTCTGTGGTTTGCTCAAGTAAAAGCAGGAGAAATGACTTTGCTTTTTTCAAAGAACATTCCCGCTTTTACATAATTCCCCAATAAGATACAAAGTTAGGCAAAAATAAAGCCCCGGAAATCGGGGCTTATTTTATACTTTAACCGTTGTGTTGCACTTGGAGCGTGCGGTTGAGGATATCCTCTTGCTGGTCGCGAGTTTTCTTACCCCGCTTCCGCTTTTTCTTGCCGCCTTGCTTTTTGCGTGCAGGCATCGAGTCACCCATCGCTTGCCGCAAGGCAAACTCCATAGCCGTTGGCATATCTTCTTCGAACTCTTCTTCGTATTCGTATACTTCGGCTGCGGTTGCTTCGTTGGCTGCGGATTCTGGTTTTTCCAACAGGTTTTTAATGCTCAGGTCGATGCGACGTTTACGCTTGCTAAAGCCCAATACCTGAACCTGAACCTCGTCACCCACGGTCAACACCTCAGATGGATGTTTCACATAGTTGTGGCTCAGTTCACTGATGTGGACTAATCCTTCACGTTCCGCGCCAATGTCGATAAAAGCGCCAAAGTTTTCTAGCCGCTTGACGGAACCCGTGTAAACCTGGCCCTTGTCCAGTTCTCCCCACTCAACATCCAGGGGTGGAATCATGGAAACCATAATTTGTTCCCGCTGCGGGTCTACTTTGTCTACCCAAACTGTGACTTCGTCACCCACATTTAAGACGTCAGCAACACGATTGACATGTTCCTTACCAAGCTGGGAAATGTGGATTAAGGCATTGGGACCAATCCCCAGATCGATGAAGGCTCCGTATAGCTCCAACCGGTTGACGGTGCCTTTTAGTTGCATTTTGGGTTTAAGGTCGTTGATGCTGGTTGGTGTGACCTCTGGAGTAGCAGTCTCCATTGTTTCAGCATTTTCTTCACTCATGACAAGTTTCTCCTACGCAGGGAATGATGTATTGTAGATTCTGCGTTTTTAAATGTTAAATTTTTATTAGTTCATTGGGGACAAAACACAGCAAATAAAGAAGGGTTATGCCCAGAATTGAGTCTGGATCAATTATAGCAAGGGTCTATAGCCTGTCAAAAAGAGAGGCAGGGAAGAAAAAAGTCCTGACGTAAAAAATCGATCAGGACTTTTTTGAATTTTGCGTTGCTAAGAAGCTTGTTTAAAAGACGGCGTCTTCAGCGACGGCACCATTTTCTGATTCCACTTCGATACCTTCAAACTCAGTAGTGGGTAATCCGGCCTCACGACGAATGAGAAATTCTAATTCATCCAGGATTTCTGGGTTTTCTGCCAGGAATACTTTGGCATTTTCGCGCCCTTGGCCTAAAAGCGTCTCACCATAGCGGAAATAGGCACCGCGCTTATCTACAATGTTAAACTCCACGGCCAAGTCGAGCACATCTCCAGTAAGAGAAATGCCTTCGTTGTACATGATATCGAATTCGCATTCGGTAAAAGGTGCGGCAACTTTGTTTTTCTTCACTTTAATGCGTGTCCGGTTACCAGTGACATCGCTCCCCGCTTTAATGGCTTGAATACGGCGGATGTCGAGTCGTACTGAGGCATAAAACTTGAGGGCATTACCACCGCTCGTTGTTTCTGGGCTACCAAACATGACGCCAATTTTGGAACGGAGCTGGTTGGTGAAAATAACGATGGTGTTGGTTTGTTTGATGACACCAGATAGCTTACGCAGTGCCTGGGACATCAGACGGGCTTGCAACCCAACATGGGCATCGCCCATTTCGCCTTCAATTTCCGCGCGAGGTACCAGAGCCGCGACAGAGTCCACAACGACTACGTCCATTGTACCGGAGCGAATGAGGGCTTCGGCAATTTCCAACGCCTGTTCCCCTGTGTCTGGCTGGGAGACGTAAAGTTCGTCTACATTGACGCCAATCTTGGCGGCATAGTTAGGGTCTAAGGCATGCTCCATATCGACGAAGGCGCAAATACCGCCTCGTTTTTGGGCTTCGGCAATCACATGCTGGCAAACGGTGGTTTTACCCGAAGATTCTGGCCCGTAGATTTCAATGACACGGCCGCGGGGAAGGCCGCCAACGCCCAGGGCAATATCAAGTGAGATGGAGCCGGTGGGAATCACTTCTACCTGCATGCTGTGGGCTTCTCCTAAGCGCATGATGGTGCCTTCACCAAATCGCTTGGTAATGGAATCCAGGGTTTTTTCCAGGGTGCTGGTACGGCCGTCGCCGTTATCCGTTTTTTTTGCCATGAGAACGCTCTCCTTGTTTACACAACGCAGCAAGCACTGAGGCCAGCAAGTGACCGAGCCTGGCAGGGCAGAAACTGCATTGATTCATAGATATGGTTGGGGTGTGACGTTGAGGAGTTTAGCACGAACGTTCTAACAAGTCAAGATCGAATCTTTGTTTTTGAACAAGAGTTCATTTGTTTTATCTTGATCAAGTAGAGGAACACAGAGTGACACAGAGGAAGCACAGAGTTTCACAGAGAATTAGGTGGGTTGTTTGCGGATGAGGCGTAGAAGGGCGGGAATTTCTTGGCCGCCAAGCAGCAGGTTTATGGCGATGTAGCTTGCCGCGCCGACGCTGCCAGCAACCAGCAAGTAAAGCATGGTGGAAGTGATAAGCCGGCCTATAATGAGAATGAGAATGGTGAGTACGGCCGTTCCCACCAAAGCTCGCCCTGCCACAATGAGTAAAGGTTTAACTTCCAACCTGTTCAGCCAGAACAAAATGGCTGAAAGCAGGGCAAAAGCCACCGTGCTGGCCAGCGCCAGGCCAACCACGCCTAAACTGTCTACCAGCGCATAGGCAATGGCGATGTTGATCACGAGCCAGCCTAAATAGGCAAACATGGGCGTGCGCGTGTCGTGTTGAGCGTAAAAGAGTCTGGCTACGATTTCCAGCGTGGCTTCGGCTACCAGACGCACGCTAAAGGCCAGCAAAACACTATACACTAGGCGAGTTGAGTTGGCGTCGAATACATCTCCTTCAAGCAAAAAAGCGATGGCCGATTCACCGAGCAGCACCATCAGTGCAGCTGCCGGAATGGTGAGGGTCCAGATGATACCGAGGGCATGTACGGCCGTTTTCCGCATTTGTTCTCTTTCGCCAGCGTTAAACAGCTCCGCCAGGGTGGGGAAGATCACCAGGGCAATGGCCGTGCCAAACAATGTTTCGGGCAACTGCATCAGGGCATAGCCGTAGAAATAGCCTGACGTATTGCCTTCTGGCAGCCCTGAAGTGAGTCGGATGATGAATAGATCCGCGATTTGAATAGTGCCCAGGGTGACGATGCGTGGTCCCATTAGCCGCACAATTTCAGCCACGCCGCTGAGCCGCCAGTTGCGCGATGGCCGGTAGCCAATGCGATATTTAACCAGCGCGGGCACCTGAATGCCGATATGCAGGACGCCACCCACCACCGTGCCCCAGGCCAATCCCAAAATGCCCAGTTGTGGCACAAACAGGTACAGCCCTACCACGTAACCAATGTCCAGCGCCAGCGGGGCCAGAGCAGGCAGGGCAAAATGTTGGTGGGCGTTTAACATGCTGCTAAATACACCGCTGATACCAAAAATGGTTGTCTGGATGAGGATGATGCGCATGATGTCGGCAGTGAGCTGTTGCAGTTCTGGAGTGAAGTCTGGCACCAGCACCACGCGCGTTAGCCAGGGGGCGATGATGGCCCCGATTGCCGAAACAGTTCCCAGCAGCAAAATAACAATGGTCAGGATGCTGTTACCTAATGCCATTGCTTTTTGGCGGGATTCATTGTTGAGGTAGTTGGAATAAACGGGGATAAACGCTGCGGCCAGGGATCCGCCAGCGATCAGTACAAAAAAGACTTCGGGCAGCTGGTTAGCGGCGGTAAAAGCATCATAAGCGGCAGAGGTTCCAAACCTGCGGGCGATCAGTTGAAGGCGGATGAGTCCGGTCACCTTGCCCAATCCCAAAAAGAGGATGACCAATACGGAAGAACGTAAAAGATGTCGGGCGCGATCCATGCGCGGATTGTATCTTTTCGCAGTTAGCGTGCAATTGGCCTGGGGATTAATCCGCAGGTTATAATGCCATCATGTTATCAATTGTTCATGTTTACAAAGATTATTGGCCAGTTGTGGGTGGCATTGAGAACCATATTAAGGATTTGGCTGAAGCAGAAGCGGTGCTGGGGCATGAGGTAACGGTGCTGGTAACTAATCCGGGGGGACGGCCGTCTCGCGAGATGATCAACGGTGTGCAGGTGATTCGGGCGGGGCGGTTGGCCACCGTAGCTTCTACGCCGTTGAGCCTGACGCTGCCTTTTTTGTTGTCCAAACTGCGGCCCGATGTGACACAGATTCATTTTCCGTATCCGGTGGGGGAATTGAGCCAATGGTTATTGCGGCGCAAACGGCCGTACCTCATCACCTATCACAGCGACGTGGTGAAACAGCAGCGCATCTTGCGTTTTTATAATCCGCTGCTGCGCCGGGTGCTGGCCGAGGCGGCCGGCATTTTGGTTGCCAGCCCTAACTATGTGCAAAGTTCGCCGTATTTACGGCCGTTGGCCGACAAATGCACCATCGTTCCCTTTGCCGTGGATGTGGAACGCTTTGCCGGGGCTGAACCACTTTTTGCGGAGGACGGCCGTTTCACCTTGCTCTTCATGGGGCGGCATCGTTACTACAAAGGGGGCGACGACTTGATTCATGCCATCGCCCAGCTGCCAGCCGATTTGCCCGTGCGTCTGCTGTTTGGCGGCGATGGCCCGTTGCGCGGTGAGTGGGAGCAGTTGAGTCAGGAACTTGGCGTGGCGGACAAAATCCAGTTTGTGGGGCATCTCAGCGATGCCGATCTGCCTAAATTTTATGCCAGCGGCGACCTGTTTGTGTTGCCGGCCAACAGCCGGGCCGAGGCGTTTGGCAAGGTGCTGCAAGAAGCGATGGCTGCTGGATTGCCCTGTCTCACCACGGAATTGGGCACCGGCACATCGTTTGTGGTGCAGGATGGCGTGACGGGGCGCGTGGTGCCGCCGCAGCAGCCGGAGGCGCTGGCCGCTGCTATTCAGCAGTTGGCTTCCCAGCCAGAACTGTGCCGAAAAATGGGTCAGGCGGGGCAAGATCGTGCCAGGCAAGAATTTAGTTTAGCGCAGATGGTGGAGAAGGTGCAGGGGGTTTATACGGCCGTACTTCATTGACTCCCTCCCTACAAATCCCTGTTATAATTGGCCCAACTTTTTTCAAACCCGAAATAGCCAAGGAGCAACTCATGGCCCAACATCCCCTTGCTGGCAAACCCGCCCCGAGCGACATGCTTGTGAATATTCCCCGTCTTATTTCCGCTTATTACACCACCCATCCCGACCCAGCCAACATCGATCAAAAGGTAAGTTTTGGGACTTCTGGCCATCGTGGATCCTCTTTCACCGCCCAGTTCAACGAGGACCATATTCTGGCCATTAGTCAGGCCATTTGCGAATATCGCCAGCAGGAAAGGATTACGGGACCGCTCTATCTGGGCATGGACACACACGCCCTTTCAGAAGCAGCTCAGGCAACCGCGATTGAGGTGTTTGCCGCTAACGATGTGGAACTGTTTATCCAGGCCAATTTGGGTTACGCGCCCACCCCTGCTATCTCTCATGCCATTTTGACATACAACAACGGCCGTACCACTGCTCTGGCTGACGGTGTTGTCATTACTCCTTCGCATAATCCACCAGACGATGGCGGCTTCAAATACAATCCGCCTGAAGGGGGACCGGCGTCCTCGGCGACCACCAAAACCATCCAGGATCGGGCCAACGAGATTTTGGCCGACGGTCTGAAAGCGGTGCAGCGGCTGCCGCTGAATAAGGCGATGCAGGCCAGCAACGTGCATCATTACGATTTTATGATGCCCTACGTAGACGATCTGGCCAACGTCATTGATATGGCGGCCATTGCCCAGGCTGGCCTTAAAATTGGCGTAGATCCGATGGGCGGCGCAGCGGTGAAATATTGGGAACCAATTGCCGAACGGTATGGCTTGGATTTGACGGTAGTGAATACGGCCGTTGATCCCACCTTCCGCTTCATGACTGTCGATAAAGACGGCAAAATCCGTATGGATTGCTCCTCGCCCTACGCCATGGCCAGCCTGATCCGGCTCAAAGACGACTTTGACATCGCCTTTGGCAACGATCCAGACGCTGATCGCCACGGCATCGTCACCCAAAGCGCGGGGCTGCTGAATCCGAATCATTATTTGGCGGTGGCCATCTGGTATCTGTTCCAGCACCGGCCCGGCTGGCCTGCGAATGCCGCTATTGGCAAAACGCTGGTCTCCAGCTCGATGATTGATCGCGTGGCCCAGCACCTGGGGCGGCGATTGGCGGAAGTGCCGGTGGGCTTCAAATATTTTGTCGATGGGCTGGTGGATGGCACTTACGGGTTTGGCGGTGAGGAAAGCGCCGGGGCCTCATTTTTGCGCCAGAATGGCACGGTATGGACGACAGACAAGGATGGCCTCATTCTAAACTTGTTGGCGGCGGAAATTACGGCCGTTACCCACCGTGACCCCGGCGAGCATTACCAAGAGCTAGAAGGCATGTTTGGCAGCCCCGTCTACCAGCGCAGCGACGCCCCCGCCTCCCGCGAGCAAAAAGCGATCCTCAGCAACCTGTCACCTGAGATGGTGACGGCCAGCAGCATGGCGGGCGACCCGATCACCGCCAAGCTGACCCACGCGCCGGGCAATGGGGCCGCTATCGGTGGCCTGAAGGTGGTCACGGAGAATGGCTGGTTTGCGGCACGGCCGTCTGGCACCGAAGAAATCTACAAAATCTATGCCGAAAGCTTCAAGGGTGAAGACCATCTTCACCAGATTCAGGCTGAAGCCAAAGAAATCGTCCAGGCTGCCTTTGATGGGGCAAAATAGAATAGGCATTATTGGAATTTGTTGATTTCTCGCAAAGCCGCCAAGACGCCAAGTTTTTCCTCCTTTGCAACTTCGCGGCTTTGCGTGAGGTATCTTATTGCCGATAATTTTTAATGCAGACTTTCTCCAATTCTCTCTGTGTAACTTTGTGGCTTCTCTGCGAAACTCTGTGTTCCGCTTTTTATTAGGAGGGACGAATGACCAAAATGAATCCAGGTGTTGATAACTATTTGGCGGTGGGATGCGGCCGTTGCCCATTGGGTGGCACCCCTGACTGCAAGGTCCACAACTGGCCGGACGTGTTGGCTAAGTTGCGGACAATCCTGCTGGAAACTGCGTTGACCGAAGAAGTGAAGTGGAGCGTGCCTTGTTACACATTTGATGGCAAAAACGTTCTGATAATGAGCGCCTTGAAAGAGTATTGTGCGCTTGGTTTTTTCAAAGGCGTCCTTTTGCAGGACCCTGAGGGCGTTTTGATCCAGTCAACCAAAAATATGCAGGCAGAGCGTCAGTTTCGTTTTACCAACGTGCAGCAAGTTGCAGAGCTTGAGCAAGTGATAAAAGCGTACGTACAGGAAGCGATTGAGGTGGAGAAAGCGGGCTTGGAAGTTGCATATAAAGAAACCGCACAGTTTGACGTGCCAGATGAGTTACAGACTGTTTTTGACGAAGATCCAGCCTTCAGAGAAGCTTTTCAGTCATTAACGCCGGGACGACAGCGCGGCTATTTGCTTTATTTTTCCGGTGCCAAGCAGTCCAAAACGCGCATCTCGCGCATAGAAAAATGTATGCCCCAAATCTTTGAGGGTATCGGTCTACATGATCGATATTAGAGCAGAATAAAGGGTCTCCCTTGGACATGGACATTTTTAAATCGGGGTTGAAATTTGTAAAGGTAGTCGAAAAATTCCGGGTCGGGGTGCAAGATATTGAACCCTGCCTGGCGGCTATTAACGATGTGGAAAAAAAGTATGGGGTCAGGCTTGTTGCCTCTGGAATCGAATATGATGTTGTTGATGGCAATTTGGTAGGCAGAGAAGTACGGAATAATCGTGTGTTGCAAGACCCCGACGAGGAAATTTTAGAGGGAATAGTTGTCAATCAACTATTTCCCTTTTTGTCTGAAACCAATGCCTTTCTCTGGTCAACTAATCCCGATAATTTTGACATGATTTTTCAAGACCGTTACTTTTTCCATGCCACAGCACGCGCATATGCTTCTACTTATGCCAGATGGGCTAATGAGGCGGGGTGGTTGGGCGCATCAAACTGGGATTACAGGCAGTTTTATTACGCTCAAGGGTTTACTTCAGAATCATATGAATGGCTGCAAACGCTTTATAGGATGATAAAGGATCGGGAAGTTGGAACTATTTGAAACGGCCGTTTACCATTCACTATTTTTCAGTTAACATTGCGGACTTATGGAAACAAAACTCTCTCGCTGGTGTGATGGTCTCATCGAGGTTGGCTGGCTTTTTGTGGTCATTGCCGTGCCCCTGTTCTTCAATATTCATTCCGATCGTGTGTTTGAACCGGATAAACTGACCCTTATGCGCTCCATTGCCGTGGTGATGGGGGCTGCCTGGTTGGTAAGATTTGTCGATTTGCGACAGTGGCAGCAAGCCTCTCGCCTGCGCTGGCGCGCCGATGATTCCTTTTGGCGGATGCCCTTTTTACTCATTATCACCCTGTTGTCGCTGATTTACATCATCTCCTCGCTCTTTTCTGTTACGCCAAGTGTGAGCTGGGCTGGATCTTACCAACGTTTGCAGGGGACGTATACTACCCTGTCCTACATCATCATTTTTGGCACCACAATTGCCACGATGCGCACCAGGGCACAGGTGCGACGGTTGGTAACGGCCGTTATCATCACCTCCATCCCCGTTGCTTTTTATGGCCTTTTGCAACATTTTGATTTGGACTCGCTGCCCTGGGCAGGTGACGTAACCGCGCGCGTGGCGGGCCACATGGGCAATGCTATTTTCATTGCCGCTTATCTCATCATGGCCGTGCCGCTCACGGTGGCTCGTATCATCGCCTCGTTTAGCAGCATTTTAAGTGATGAAGAGCTGTCCAGCGCTGATGTGATGCGCTCTTCGGCCTACATTTTTGCTGTGGCCATTCAGCTGATTACCATTTATTGGTCTGGCAGTCGTGGTCCTTGGCTGGGGTTAGGGGTTGGCCTTTTTGCCTTCATTCTGGTGGTGCTGGTAGGCCTGCGTAACGCTTCAGAAAGCCACGGGCGGTTTCAGTTGCGAGAAGCGGGTGTGGGAGCATTGTTTGTGTTGGCGGGAACGGCCGTTTCCTACACCATCATCTTGCTTATTTTGCGTGGGGTGACTGGGGTGGGCTATCTGGCCAGCCTGGCTGGGCCGATGTCTAGCTTTGTCGCTTTTGTGGCCGCCGTGGGCTTGACCATCGTGGGCATGTTTGTGCTGGTGGCCGCGCAGCGCGGCTGGCGCTGGCTTTGGTTTAGCTGGCTGGTGATGTCTGTGTTGCTGGCAGCATGGCTGGTGATGTTTAATCTGACCAACGAGCAGAACGCTGATATTCCTGTGGTTGGCAGCGTTTTTAGCACCCTAAATGAATGGCGCGATTTGCCCCGTATCGGTCGTTTGGGTGAAATGCTGGAAGCCGACACCGGTACGGGCCGAGTGCGGACCCTTATCTGGGAAGGCGTGCTGGAGCTAATTCAGCCGCACGAACCGATCAGCTTCCCTGATGGCAGCACGGACACCTTCAACTTTTTACGGCCGCTTATTGGCTACGGACCAGAGTCGATGTACGTGGCCTACAATGGATTTTATCCGCCGCAGCTGGCCACGCTGGAAGCGCGCAACGCCTCGCCGGATCGTTCGCATAACGAAACGTTTGATGCCCTGGTGATTACAGGCCTGTTGGGCTTTTTGGTCTGGCAGGCGCTGTATTTGAGCGTTTTTGTATACGGTTTCCGCTGGCTCGGGGTGCTGCGCACCAAGTTTGAGCGCAATTTGCTCATTGGGCTGTGGATTGGGGTGGGGGTGATAACGGCCGTTGCCTTTACCATTTGGCGTGGTGCGGTCTACATCGGCGTGGCGCTGCCGTTTGGCTCTATTGCGGGATTAGTCCTCTACCTCATTTATTACGCCCTTTTTGCCGATAGTTCAGAAGGCGGTGACCAACCTTTTGCGGCGGAGCGGCTGCTGGTAGTGGCCCTGGTGGCCGCAATTTTAGCCCATTTTGTGGAGATTCATTTTGGTATCGCCATTTCGGCCAGCCGTTTACACTTCTTTTTATACGTCGGGCTGCTTTTCATCATTACCTATTGGTTGCCTCGCCAGCAAGGAACAACAGCGGTAGAGACGGCTGAGGAAGAAGCGCCGGTCGTTTCAAAAAGAAAGCGCCGTCGTACCGCCCAAACCCGTCCAGCTATTTTTTCTGGCTGGGTGGGTCCGGTGCTGCTCTATGGCTTTATGCTGGCGCTCATTTTAGGCATCATTGGCTTTACCTACACAACGTACGCCCAGCCGCCCGATTTGGTGCTGGAGAGCGTGGATGATTTGAAGGCCATTGACATCCTGCACCAAAGCTTTTTTCTGAACATCAAGCGTGACTTTACCGAATCCCCCTTTATTTATTTGATGGCGGTCCTCACCTGGAGCCTGGGTTTGCTGATTGCCGTGAGCGAGATGTTCAAGGATGGGGATTTGAAGGTAACGGCCGTTGTCAGCCAAATCAAGAAAAGTCAGCGAACCATTGTCACGGCTGCTTTTTTGGTGATGGGGATCGTTTCTCTGTTGTATCGGTTGATCATTCCGTTACCGGCAAACGCCGGGGCCACCGCTTTATTGGGTCAAACATTGCTCTGGATGTGGGGCGCACTTTGTTTGTGGGCCGGGGGTAATTTGCAGTTTCGCTTCACCAAAAATGACCGGCTGTTTGCGGCTGGGGTGGCTGTGGTTGGCTTGCTTTTTACGCTGCCCATCATGCTGGCGGGGGGCTTTTTGGCAGGATTGTTGGTTGTTATTTTCAGTGGGGCAATGCTGTACTTGCTTTGGGACCCAAACTGGCGCAATTTACTGACACCCATTGCCATTATGGCTGGGGCCTCCTTTGTGATTGGTTTCTTTTATGCCTACTTCCAGGCCAACCTGTATCGCTTTTCACTTCTGTATCGCGCTTATGTACCGCCGCCGGAAACGGTAGATCAGCTTTTTGATTACCTTGTTGAAGAAGCGGCTCAGGCGGCCGGTTTCCTGACCTATTTTTATGTTTTTGTCCTGGGCTTGATGCTGCTGGCGGCTTTTGTGGTAAGCCTGAGTAAAAAGCCTCGGCTGCGAAAAAATGGTTCAACACCGGGTTATGCGTTGCTGGGCGTGTTGGGGGTTACGGCCGTATTCCTCATCCTTACCACCAATTTACGCGTTGTCCAGGCCGATATTGTCTATAAGCGGGGTCGCTTTTTCGATGATACGGCCGCTGGAACAGGCCAACCAACTGACTGGGAAAGCGCCATCGCCATCTACCAAGATGCCATTAACCGGGCACCCAATGAGGATTTTTACTATCTATTCTTAGGTCGCGCCTATTTGGAACTTTCTAACGTTACCTCCGATTTGGCTGAACAGCAGCAGCTTTTGGCTGAGGCTGAACAGCAGTTGTTTAAGGCGCAGGAGATCAATCCCCTCAACACCGATCACACCGCTAATTTGGCCCGGCTAAACACCCGTTGGGCTTCGGTTAGCCCGGATGAGACAACGCGTGCCCAGCACCTTGTTGATGCCGAGCAATATTACCAAACGGCCCTGACCTTAAGCCCACACAACTCGATTATTCGCAATGAGTATGCCCGGCTGGTCTTGGCTCAAGGCGAAAATTGCCAGGCTGGATTAGACATTTACCAGCAGTCCGCCACCATCGATCCGTATTTCCCCGACACGTTTTTTGCCTGGGCTGATGCGGCGGCTGGCTGTGCTGGCGAAGCCGAAGGGGCTGCCGCAGACGTATTCTACGAGGAAGCTGCCACTGCACTTGCCGGTGGCCTGGCCCTCCAGCCGGAGAATGCCCAAGCCTGGGCACGGGCCGGTCAGCTTTATCAGCGCATGGAGCTGTATGATGAGGCGATTGATGCGTATGATCAGGCCTTACTGGTCGATCCAGAGCAAACGGCCGTACCGGCCTGGAACGTGAAATATCTACAGGCACAGATTTACCGCGACATGGGGAATCTGGCCCAGGCGGAGGCCTTAGCCACGGAGGCGCTGCAAATTGGGCCGCCTGAGTTCCAAGGGGAGCTAGAGCTGTTCATCCAGCAGCTCCAGCCAGAATCCACAGCGCCTGATTTGTTGGAAACGGAACGGCCGTTGGCCAGCATCCCGCCCGCCGAACGGAACAATTTCTTTACGGAATATCCGGGCATTATTATTGATCAGGCTAAAAATTATGAGGCGGTTATCCAAACGGAGAAAGGGGAGATTCGCTTGCGCCTCTTCCCACAGGCGTCGCCGCTGGCGGTGAACAGTTTTGTTTTTCTGGCCCAGCAAGGCTATTACGATGGCACGACCTTCCACCGCGTTTTGCAGGATTTTGTCGCTCAAGGTGGCGATCCAACCGGTACGGGTGGGGGCGAACCGGGCTACCGCTTTACTGATGAAGTGGACAACGGGCTGACGTTTGATCGGCCCGGATTGCTGGCGATGGCCAACGCTGGAGCCAATACCAATGGTGGCCAATTTTTCATCACTTACGCGCCGCTGCCTGCTTTAAACGGCCGTCACACCATCTTTGGGGAACTTGTTGCCGGGGAAGAGGTGTTGCAAAGTCTCACCCCCCGCGATCCAGAGCAGTCGCCAGACTTTGAGGGCGATCAAATCCTGCGCATAGACATCGTAGAGGTGGCTGGCGAATGACAATCTCCAATCTCCAATCTCCAGTCTCCAATCTCAGATGAATATTGTTATCGCCATCTTTCTCATGGCCCTATCGATCACGGCCCTGAGCATTCCCTGGGTGAGACGTCTGGCTATTCGCTTGGGCTTTGTGGATAGCCCTGCCCAGCGTAAGCTGCACAGCACACCAATGCCGCTTATGGGGGGCGTCGCCATTTTTGGCGGTGCGGTGCTAGCTGTGATTGCTTTTGTACCTGAATTTCCCAACACAGTAGCAGGCGTGCTGCTCTCGCTCACGGTAGTGGCTTTGATTGGCCTGCTAGATGATCGTTTTGATCTGCCGGCCTGGACTAAGCTGGCCGCGCAGTTTGCGAGTTTCCTTATCCTGGCCTTTTTTGACATTCGGGTAAAGCTGCCAGTGCCGGAAATTATCAATTACGTCATTACTTTTTTGTGGCTGGCAGGCATTAGCAATGCCATTAATTTTTTAGACAATATGGATGGCTTGAGCGCCGGGGTGAGTGGTGTGGCGGCAGCATTCATTACGCTGCTGGGATTGCAAAACGATCAATTTTTGGTGGCGGGTTTGGCTGCGGCCGTTTTAGGGGCCACGATTGGATTTTTACGGTTTAACTTCAAGCCAGCCCAGATTTTTATGGGGGATGCAGGGGCCCTTTTTCTGGGCTTTTTGTTAGCCCTGCTGGGCTTGCAACTGCGATTTCCAGCCAACAGCAGTTTTGTCACCTGGATGGTGCCGATCTTTATTTTGGCTTTGCCCATTTTTGACACAACTCTGGTGGTTGTTTCGCGTCTGCGACGTGGGGTAAGTCCTAACACGGCGGGCAAGGACCATTTGAGCCACCGCCTGGTGCAACGTGGTTTTAGCCAGCGGGAAGCGGTGCTGCTGCTCTATTTGCTGACTGGGGCGGGCGGCATGGTCGGGGTCTTCATCACAGAGGCGACCATTTTGGAAGGGTATCTAATTTTTGTTGCCACACTGTTGCTAGGCGGTGTGGCAATCTGGCAGCTAGATAGGTCCGTTTAGTTTTTGTCTTTTACGCATCACGCTTCAATTCTTCTTTAGCTTTTCCTGTGAATTCTCCTCAATAGTCGTTGAAACGTGGCAATTCCGTCGGGTCGTCTTCATACTTGAGTGGTAAGGTAAAAGAGTGTGTATTATGAATGTAGACATTCAATTTATTCGTTTTCGCCAGCAAGTTTGAAGAGGAATTTCATGTCTTTCGATTGGCAAACTGAAGAAGATGGTGAGTGGGAGGAGGAAACGTGGCAGGATAAGCCGAAAACGGCCGTTCCCCCCAAGCCTCCCTGGCGTACCCTCCTTATCATTGTTGTGCTGCTCTCTATCGCCGGTGCGGTGGTTTACCAGCAGGTGAACAAACGCCTGGATGATGCCACAACGGCCGTAGAATCTGATATTTTTGCCTCCCATAACTTGTTGAGCCGGGCCGCAGCCAGCCAGGACGTCGATCTGGGCAAGGCGGTCCTTTCTGGGCGCGATATGGGCTGGAGCCAGACGCAATCTGATTTAATGGCTGAGGGCCTATTTTATGAACCGCTGGGGTTGGGGTTTACCCTGGCAAATAAAGAGACTGCCTTTGCCCCGCTTTTCCGCGAAGATGACCGTTTTGTCGATTTGCTGCTTTCGCCGGATTTAAACGAGGCTGAGCTAAGCTATGGCCGGGATTATCTGGCCTTTACCGATGATGGATTGCAGCCAGTGACTTTGCAGCAAACGGCCGTTTACCGACGCGGCGAAACAAGATGGTTATTAGCGCCTCCCCTGGAAGCATTCTGGGGTGAATGGCAAACTGTGGAGCGGGGCAACTTGACCTTTATCTATCCTTCACGGGATGAAGCAACGATGTCACAACTCATCGAAGATTTGCCAGACATGCTGGATGAAGTTTGCCAGAAGTTACCCCAACTCAACTGCACCTCAGACAGTTCCATTCAAATCAGATTTGATATTGATCCCGAAAGCTTGCTGGATGTTGCTGATCCTGCCAATTTGTACAAAGCTAATTTACGGCTCAATTTACCCACGCCAACATTGGTAGGTTTGCCCATCGATAGCGATGGGTACCAGGCATTAAGAAACGCTTACGCCGCCAAGCTGGTGGCCGCGCTCATCGGGGACAGCATTGCTTATGACTGCTGCAACCACGCAGCGATGTTCCAGGCCGTGATGATTTACCAGTTGAGCGAGCTGGGCTTAACCGAATGGCCTGTGACGCGGGAGGTGCAGCAATCTTTGGCCAACAGTGGTGTTTATACTGAACAGCTTTTTCCCTACTGGAGTGGAGCTGATTTTTTGCTCATCCATGATGAAAATAGTCAGCAGTTGTTTGGCTTTGTTGATTTTTTGTTGAAACATTACATTGCTGATGCGACGCCGCTGTGGCTCATGGCGGAAATGAACAATTCTTCCAGAGCATATCAATCCTGGTTGATTGGTCTAAGTCCAAAGGGTGAAACGATCTCTTCATCTTCATCAGATATGATTTCGCGCGATTGGTGGTTTTATGCTTTGACACAGTCGGAGGCACTGAGGACATCAGAGCAACCCATCTCTCTCCCAGCTCAAGATTTGCAGGTTGGGTGCATGGACACCGACGCACTTGAAGAGACCACAATTTATCGTTTTCAATTAGCGGATGAAAGCTGGGTGGAGGAATTTAATTATAATGGCCTGGCTTTTTTCAATCCGTTACCCAATGATGATGGCGTGATTTTGCAGCTGGTAGAGTTTTCTGAGGGTCAATATTGGCAAACGCTGCTATGGCGCAACGGGGCCAGTGTCGAAATTATGAATATGGAAGATGTGTATTCAATTTCGCTGGGGCAGATGGATCCAAACGGCCGTTTTCTCCTTTCCTATTTTGGCAATAATACCGAAGAATCAGAGCCAGAGCCTCTGCTGATTGACATGGAGAGTTGCGAAAATGGCATCTGCACCAGCACGTTGTTGGGGCAAACGCCTTACTGGTCACCCAATGGACGGCAGATGCTGCTAACTGATCAGAGTTTATTTAGCAGCGGTCAATACACGGTAGACGGCCGTATCATTTCCCTGAATCCAGGAAGCTTCAACCAGGTCTCTTCTATCTGGCTGCGCAGTGCGGCCGCAGATGCCGAAGAAGCCATCAAAATTGACGACGGCTTCTCGCCATTCTGGATTACTGATACGCTTTTTGGTTATATTCGCCCCGTGACGCCATCCAACGTGCCTTCTTTCCAGGAGGTTGTCATCATGTCTATTGATGACCTGGAACCGGAGTCTGTTATTGAGACAACGGCCATCAAGGAACTACTGCCTGAAACAAACCGCAGCAATGCGCTGGCCTTCCGGTATGCGATCGCTCATCCGACCAACCCAGACTTAATTTTGCTCATGGCGTCAACGCAGGCTGACGACGGCTATTTATTCCAGGTGAATAGAATATCCAAATCAGTCGAGCTCTTATTCCCGCTTGATATGTCTCGCGGTGAGCATTCGTTGGGCTTCTCGCCAGACGGCCGTTTTTTGGTGGCTACTGGTGCCATTCTGCAAGAAACAGGGAATACAGGCGTAAATAATCGATCCATCTTTGGTGCTTTGCATCTGTACAATTTGGAAAATGGTGAACACCAAACGATTTTGACCAATACCGACATCTTCTTTCCTGCCTTTTCTTTTGACTGGTCGCTGGATAGTAACTGGTTGGCCTTTACCCGCGATAATAATGTCATTGGGCTGATTGCCCCCGACTATGACTACCAGCGGATGATTCTTCATGATGAGGGTGAATGCACGTCACTGTCTTGGGTGAATCCGTTACCAACAGATTGAGGTATAATTTGGGGATGAGTAAACAGAAGGTGCAACAACAATTTGGGGCTAACGCCGCCGCTTACGCCACCAGCCCGGTTCATGCCAAGGGGTATAGTCTTAAGCGATTGGTGGAACTCACTCAGCCGCAGCCGGCGTGGCATGTTTTGGATGTGGCCACCGCTGCCGGGCATACCGCTTTTGCCTTTGCGCCACATGTTGCCCAAGTCACCGCTACTGATCTCACCCCGGAGATGCTCACCGTCGCGGCTGATTTGGCCGCAGAAAAAGAGCTGACCAACGTGCGTTTTGAGCCAGCTGATGCCGAAGAATTGCCCTACGCCGCCAAGACGTTTGATCTGGTGACCTGTCGCATTGCCCCACACCATTTCCCTGATATTCAGCAGTTTATTACGGCGGCGGCGCGGGTGTTGAAGCCCAATGGCTTGTTGGCTGTGGTAGACAACATCGTGCCCGGCACTCATCTGCGCGGCAAAAAAGCACGGCTCATTAACGAGGCAGGCAAATATGTCAATGCCTTCGAGAAATTACGCGATCCCAGCCACGGCCGTTGTTGGAGCGTTAATGAGTGGGAACATGGTTTTCGGCAGGCGGGCTTCACCGTGCAGCACCAGGAACTGTTAAGCAAAGAGATGGAATTTGGCAGCTGGGCCGCCCGGATGCAGGCGTCATCGGATGACATCATCCGGCTGAAGGCGATGTTGATTCAGGCACCAACGGCCGTTGCGGAGTTCTTGACGCCCCAAATTAGCAACGATAGAATCACCTTTCGTTTAACTGAACTGATCATCATAGGCAAACTATCTTGAAGAAGAGATTGGAGACTGGAGATTAGAGACTTGTCCTGAGTAAAATTGAAGGATTAACAATCTCATTCCGCTCTGTGTTCTCTGTGGCAAAAACAACATGAGTAAAAAATACCATTTCTGGATTACAGGCTGTCAAATGAACTATGCCGATGCCCGGCGCGTGGCTACCGAGCTGGAAAAGCTGGGGTACACGTCTACCGGTCGCGCTGAAGATGCGGACGTCATCGTGCTGGAAACCTGCACAGTGCGGCAGCAGTCGGAAGACAAGGCGTATGGCAAATTGCAAAATTTACGGCCGTTAAAAGAAAAAAATCCAGAGAAAACCATTGCCGTCATGGGCTGTGTGGTTGGCGTGCGGGGCAATGAGCATTTGGCACAAAAGTTTCCCTTCGTCGATGTCTTCATGGAGCCTTCTACCGACGGCAAGCCGCTTGTCTCTCTGTTGCGCCAGGATGACGATCTCACCCTGGATTTGACAGAAACTACCCAGCGCCATGCGTTAATGGATGGCGAGGTGATTTTACCGGCTGACCAGCGCGGCAAGCTGGTTTCGGCACCCGTTTCCATCGTTTACGGCTGTTCCCATGCCTGTGCCTTTTGCATCATTCCACAAAAGCGGGGTGTTGAGCGCAGTCGGCCCGTTGGGGAGATTGCTGCTGAAGTGCGTTCTTTGGTTGCGCAAGGGGTGAAGGAAGTTGTCTTGCTCGGTCAGATTGTTGATCGCTATGGTTATGATGTTCCAGACGGGCCGGATTTGGCCGATCTGCTGCGCGTCATTAACGGCATCGACGGCTTGCAGCGCATTCGTTTCCTCACCAGCCACCCCAGCTATATGACTGACAAGATTTTGCAGGCCGTCGCTGATCTGCCTAAGGTGATGCCCCAAATTGAAGTGCCTATCCAGGCAGGTAATGACGAGGTGTTGGTCAACATGAAGCGCGGTTACACTCAGGCGGAATATCGTGCCCTGGTGGAACGGATTCATAAGATTGTGCCGGATGCGGCCGTTCATTGCGACATCATTGTGGGCTTTCCTGGCGAAACGGACGAACAATTCCAGGATACCTACGATGTGTTGGCTGATCTCAAGCTGGATAAGGTGCATCTGGCCCGCTACAGTCCGCGCCCCGGCACGGTTAGCGCCCGCCGCATGGAAGATGATGTGCCAGATGCCGAAAAGCGCCGCCGTTTCCATCTGATTGAAGCGCTGCAAAAAGAAGTTTCGCAAGAGCGAAATGCGCGTTGGTTGGGTGAGGTGGTTGAGGTGCTGGTAGAAGATAAACACAAAGGCAGCTGGCGCGGCCGTTCCCCGCAAAACAAACTTGTCTTTTTCGACGATCCACGCCACTTAAAAGGTGAATTGGTGCAGGTAAAAATTGAGCATGCTGGCCCCTGGAGTCTCTCTGGAACGGCCGTTGATGCCATTCCCCAACAGCCTGAGCCGATTGAAACCATTCCACTTACTGTTCTATAAAATCAGGCCGTAACGGAACTAATGACCGGTCCTAAAGCCCGTCGGGGATAGTGCTTAAGTGCAGTCCCAAAGGTGAGGCTACAAGGAGTGCGACTAGCCACCATGTCGTTAATGATGCTGACCGGTGGGGAAAGGAACACGTTCCGAGGCTAGCCATGGCGCAAGAGCTGGTTAGTGAGTGGTTAGCTGGTTCATTTTGATTATAATTGCGTCAGTTAACCCCATTTACCCGCTTCGATTTATACAAAACACCAACTGGAGTTCAGCATATGAGCGATGCCCCACCTTCTGATGCCAATCCAAATCAGCAGTTTACATTGAGCGATCTCCTGGCGCGCCTGGCGCATTTGAAAGAACAATCACTGGACCCGAAACTTCAGATTGTTGAATTGAAAGAGGGGGAGATCTTATTTGAGGAGGGGGATGTTGGTGACAGTATGTACATTGTGGTCGCTGGCGTATTGGGCGTACGGATCAGGCAGCCGGATGGTACGGACCAGCTCATTGATAAGCTGGACCTTGGGGCAACAGTGGGTGAACTGGCCCTTATCAGCGGCCAGCCCCGTTCAGCCACCGTTTTTGCTATCAATGATGCAGGGTTAATTCGTCTGTCTCAGACAGAGTTTGACGAGCTAACCGAGACGGATCCGCAAGCATTGGGAGATATGAAGGCGACCAGCATGGCCCGTTGGCAGCGGTTACAGTTGGCCGCTGTTTTGCACAATTTGCTCGGTGAATTAGACGCCAATGAACTGCACCAGTTGCAAGACCAGCTAACGTGGCACACGTTTTCCAATGGGGATGTGCTGTTTAGACAGGGTGATGCGGCCGAGGGGATGTTTGTTGTGGTGAACGGCCGTTTACGTGCCGTTGTTGAAGCCTCGCCGGGTGATGAACAAACGATCGTGGAAATTACTGCTGGTGAAACAGTAGGCGAGTTTGCCCTTTTCACTGCAGAAAAAAGAACGGCCACTGTCTATGCCGTACGTGAAACCAATGCTGTCTATTTGTCGAAAGCCGTTTTTGAGAATCTTTCACGGCAGCGTCCCGAATGGATGGGGAAATTGGCCCATATCCTGGTGCAACGTCGGCGGCGCGCGCTGGCACAAGTTCCTACCGCTCCGTCAAGCTCGTTAAACTTTGCTCTGGTTCCGGCAGATGACTCGATAAATATTCGTCAATTTGCCCAGGAGCTGACTGCTGCTTTGACAAAATTTGGTTCGGCAATCAGCCTGGACAGCCAGCAGTTTGATGAACGATACGGCCGTAGCGGGGCCGCCCAGACCTTGCCAGATGCGCCCGAAAATGTTGCCCTTAGCAGTTGGATCGGCGAAATGGAAGCCAGTCACGCCCACGTGTTTTACCTGGCGGATGAGTCCCCAACCGCCTGGACCCAACGCTGTGTCAATCGGGCAGACCGCGTGCTCATCGTCGCCAATCCGCAGGCCGATCCCACACCAGGTATGGTTGAACAATATTTAGCCCAGCTGGAGGTGCCGCTGCGTACCGAGCTGGTTTTGTGGCATCCAGCCGGCACGGATTATCCTAAGGACACTCTGCGTTGGCTCCAACCCCGTCATGTGCTGCATCATCATCATATACGTCAAGAGGACGCGGCCCACATGCGGCGGCTGGCGCGTCGCCTCAGCGGAAATGGCATCGGACTGGTTTTCAGTGGCGGTGCGGCGCTGGGTTTAACCCAGCAAGGTGTGTACAGAGCGCTTCTAGAGCTGGATATTCCTCTGGATTATGTAGGCGGGGTCAGTATGGGGTCAATCATGGGCGGCATGGTAGCTATTGGGGCTAGTTATGCTGAATTTGAAGAACATTCCCGTTGGTCAGAAAAATTGGGGGTGCTGGATTACACCTTGCCTCTGGCCGCACTGACTCGTTCCAAAAATGTGATGCAAATCCTGAAATCGGCCTACGAGCGGTTTGAAATAGAGGATTTATGGATTCCTTATTTCTGTATCTCCAGTAGTTTGACGAGGGCAGAACCAAAGATTCATCAGCGCGGCAGCATGTGGCGGGCTATTCGTGCCTCTATGGCCATTCCTGGAGTGTTCTTGCCGGTGGTAGAGGATGGAGAGGTGTTGGTTGATGGGGGCATCATGGACAATTACCCGGTTGCTACCATGGCCGAATTGTTGGAATCCAGGCATATCATTACGGTGCTTGTTAGCCCGTTTAAAGAGAAGAAGCGTCAGTACGATTATGATACGCATCTTTCTGGCTGGAAAGTATTGTGGCACCGCTTAAATCCATTTAACAAGCGGCTGCGTTTGCCATCTCCGGCCGATACCCTCATCTGGTCCATGGAAATTCACGGCAGACGGACGAGTCGCGACCAGGAAGGTTTGGCAGAACTAACTATCTCGCCCAATGTCAAAGGCTTTGGCGTCACGGACTATGATCGCTGGCGCGAACTGGCCCAGCTCGGCTATGAAACAGCTCTGGAGCCCCTGCGGCAGTGGCAGGCGGTGTGTGAAGCACTCTAATCCCCTGGCGCTGATGGTACTTCTAATTGTGCCAGGCAGGGATTGGCGTCAGACCCTAAAGTGACCCGATAGGTGTTGACTTGCTCAGTTGTTGCTGGTCGCAGCAAAATATCTTCCGGCTGCCGGTGGAACAACCAGCTTAGCAGCCAATCGTACGATTCTTTGAAATTGGGGGCGAAATATTCGATACGGGTGCGGGTGGGCAGCGGCTCATTGGGTTCGCTCCACACGGGGACAAAGCCGTACCAGGCCAGGTTATGGGCCATTTGCCGGTACATAATGAAATCGTCTGTGACTACTTCTACACTCAACGGCGGTCGGTTGGCCCGGTTAAGAATTGGTGGCTGCATCACCCGCGCCAGCGTCGCTGATGCTTCTGACCACTGCAACAGCTGAACGGCTGCACCACTCCCCGGTTCGCGCCAGGCTTGTACACTCTCCCCAGCCAATACCAAATGCTGAATGCCGTTTTCCTGTACTGACGGGGCCAATGCTGCCAATTCTAGCAGCAGGGACAGGCTCATATCCGTTTCAATCGTTTCCTGGTAGGTTTGCCACAACTGGGGCAGTTCCGGCAGTAAATCCAGACGCAACCCCTTCTCAAACATGGCGCGTAACAGTTGCTGCTGCCGCTGGCCGCGCTCAAAATCGTTGGTGGTGCGGCGCGAGCGTGCGTACCACAGCGCTAGATCGCCGTCCATTTCGTGCACGCCTGGTTCCAGGGTGAACTGCTCCCAATTCTCCTCCAGTTCTGGATCAAGATCAGGCTCGATGAGCCGCCAGTCGGTGAGGGAACAGTTGTTGACGATTTCTACGCCGTCCAGGGCGTCCACCACCTGCTGGAAGCCGTCGAAGCCGATGCGGGCGTAGTAGTCGATGGGGATGCCCAGGTTGTACTCGATGGTGTCTTTGATGAGGCCGCCGCCCCCGCCGGGGTAATTGACGCCGTGGCCGTGGGGCAGGGCCAGGTTGATGCGCGTCATCTGCCAGCCAGGAATGACGACGTAGAGGTCGCGGGGCAGGGTGAGCAGCACGGCCGTTTTCAATTGCCGGTTAATCGAAACAATGATAATGCTGTCGGTGCGGCCGCCCTGGGCGTACTTCACGTCGTTGCCCAGCAAGACGATGTTGGTGACGTAGTCCGGCTTGGGGAATGAGGGCACAGGGGAGGGTACGGCCGTTGCCGGTGTGGCGACGGTGAAGTCAAGGGTGGGATACGGCCGTATCGTGGTGGTTGGTTCTGGTGTGGCGGTGGTGATGGGGGAAACGGCCGTGGCTGGCGGTGGTGTCGCGGCTTTGGGAGTTGGGTTGGTGATGATTGTGGTGGGGGAAACTTCCGAGGCAGAAAGTGCCCGGTTCGTTGCCGTAGGTGGGATAGACACCTTGGTTGGAGGCTGCTCTGGAGGAACTTTGCAGGCAACTGTTAACAGGAGTGCCATCCAAAAGCAAAAGTAAAACAGGAATGATAGCTGTTTCATTCGCAGTTCATGTTGCCTCAGGTTTTGCATCTACGCTTCTGTACCAACTTCCTTCTCTGCTATTCAAAGTTTGGCAAAGTTGAAATGACTTTTTCCACTAGGGCATCAGGGGATAATAAGCCGTCTAGAACGAGATCGCTGTTTGGTTTGACGCGAGTGGACATTGTTAGATAAACCTCACGGAACACTTCCAAATAAGCGTGCATATAATTTTCAACAATTTTTGCTTGTTCAGCCAACTCATCTTTGTTCTTGAACCAGCGCAATACCATCCGTGCTAGGCCAACTTCTAAAGGCGTATCCACGAAAACGAGGAAATCAATGAATTGTCCTGTTGCTGTGTGAGCACGCCCTAACGGAGCTTCAAAAATGATTATAGGCGCAGGGACGACCGGTGTGCCGTCTACAGGAGAGATGATGGACTTATTTTGGCATAACGATTTTAAATCGGCGGCAAGTTTTGGCGTATTGAAACCGTTGTAATCTGCTCCGCTTTTTAACCAGGCGACTGTATCCGCTGGGTATGTCTTGTCGTCGGCATAATGGTCAAATTGGATACTGATGGCGTTGTCTAGTCGTTGCATCAGTGTTTTAACGAGGGTTGTCTTACCACCACCAGCAATAGCACTGATGCCAATGACGAAGGGCTTTGGACTCATTTGTATCTCCTTAGGTCTATTCCAATGCGGTCTTTACGAAAAGTAGCGATTTCAAGGTTGGAACTCAATACCCAGGAAGCCGCGTTGGGGGTCGTCGGGATTAGAGGTGAGCACGGCCGTTTTCGCCAAAGTCTCTTCCCCCCGCCGCAGCGTCAGCGTGATTGTCTCGCCTGGCGCTTTGGTTGCCATCTGGTTGAGTAGTTCTTCGCCATTTAGGATTGCCTGACCGTCAACGGCCGTAATCACATCCCCCACCTGCAAATCGATCTCTGCTGCCGGGCTTTCCGGCACAATGCCGGAAACCGTAGGCAACTGCGTGACCAGCGGCGCGGCGGCTGTGGCGCTAGCGGTTGTTGGACTAGGTGTTTGCAGCGGGAGCTCGGTAATTTCTACGCCCAAATAAGGTGGCTCGGCGGCGCGAACGGCCGTTGTCTGTCTTAATTCCCCCGCTTCATCCCGCACCAACAACTTAAACTCTGTCCCGGCTTCCATGTTGGCCAGGAGCAGGACGAGTAAATCCGGCGAGGTAATGGGCTGGTCATCCAGGCGCACAATGATGTGGCCTGGTTGCAGGTTGGCTTGAGCAGCGGGGCTGTTGGGCAGAACGGCCGTAATCAAAACGCCATCGTCAGGGGTGAGGGTGGGTTGTGCCGGATTGGTTACTTCCTTAACCTCGCCAGAAAGAAACAATGCGCCAGCGATCACGCCAGCGCACAGTAAAATTGCAAAGCCTAAAATGAGTGCCAGGGTTAAGGCTTGTTTTTGCCCGTCAGACATTATTACTGGGCTATACCAACGTCACTTTGCTGGATTGCCTGACGCTTTGGCTGAGAACGGCCGTTAAATCATCCCCATTGTTGACCATATACGCCACCATGCCACTGGCTTGCAGCATCGTGTACACAATGTCGGCCGAACGATTGCCGCCAAAAGAGGCCGGATTGATGAGGACTGTCACCACGCGTAAACCGCGCCGGGCCAACTGTCGGGCCGCCGTGGGCCAATTCTCGCGGGTGACAGGCGTGACTACAATCAGGGTTGTGCCGCGTGGAAACAGATGAGACTCAGCGTGCAGCACATCAGAAATGGGAATTTCGCCCTCGGCGCGCAGAACGGAAAGCGTTTCCAGCATTCGGTTCATTTGCCGCTCACCCCGGTCTGGCTGCACAACCTCGTTGGTTTGACCATAGCCCAACATCCCCACGGCCCGATCATGCCGCAAAAAATATTGGGCCAGTGAGGCGGCTACCGTTACGGTGTATTCCTCCGTGGTGGCGGGTAGCTTAAACTCGTCCAGGCGCATCCATTCCGGCAAGCCGCCTTCCCCTGGTTGAGGCGCGAACGCATTTTGTCGCGGAGCCACATGCCCATACACAGCCATATCGGGCACGATCCAAATGTCTGCCAGCGGGTCTAGCTCAAACTCTTTCACGATGAGTCGGTCCCGGCGGGCTGTGCTGCGCCAATGAATACGGCTGAAGCTGTCGCCAGGGGCATAATCGCGCACGCCGGAGGCATTGGTGGTCACATAATGCGTCCGGCGACGCAACGCATCGCCACCGGGCAATACGCCCAGGGGCAGGGCAAACTGGTGAATTTCAAAAGTGAGCGGGTAGATGACTACGTTGGTGGTTGGGACCAGGTCGCGCTGCATGGGGAACAAGCCAAACGGATCGCTGGTTTTCAGGCGAATGGGCCCCAGTTGGTAGCGGCCCCGCTGGCGGCAAATGGTGGTTACACGCCAGCTGTGGGTGCTTTTGGGTCCCAAGCCATTCACGACGTGGCTGGAATAATGGCTGGGCAGGGTGGCAAAATCGCGCACTTCCAGCCACAGCTTGGGGATGCGGCTGGTGTTTTGCACGGTGAAGCGTTCTTCTAACGGCCGTCCCACCTGTGCCCGCCGCGTGCGGGTTACTCTGGACAGATGTACCCAGTTGATATTGACCCAGGCCCAGGCAAAGGAGATGATGAGCAGCAACCCCAGCAGGTAAGCCACGTTAAACAAAATTTCACGCCCGGTAATGAGGCCGCCAATCAGGGCCACAATTGCCAGCAAAATAACGGCCGTGCGTCTTTGCTGTCTGAATTTGATCATAGTGGGGCCTCTACTCTAGGATGTTGGCGCTTTTACCTGGCCACCGGGGACCGGTACCCTGTCTAGAATGTCTTGAACAATGCTGCTTGGCTCAATATCTTTGATACGAGCAGCCGGGCCGACAATGATGCGATGGCCTAGCGCGGCGTCGGCCAGCGCTTTCACATCATCTGGCAAAACGTAGTCGCGGCCGAACATGGCAGCCCGCGCCTGGCTCAGGCGGTACAGGGCCAGCGCCCCACGCGAACTGGCTCCCAGGTAAACGTCGGGATGTTCACGGGTACGCCGGACGACCTCAACGATGTACTCTTTGACCAGATTGTCGATGTAGATCTCTTTAACGGCCGTTTGCACTGCCCGCAGTTCATCTACCGAAACCGCCTGCTCAATGGACTCGATGGGGTGCCGGAACTGCTGCCGATCCAAAATATCTATTTCCTGCTCTTTGCTTGGATAGCCAAGGCGAATGCGCAGCAAAAAGCGGTCTAGCTGGGCTTCGGGCAAGGGGAAGGTGCCTTCATACTCAATCGGGTTTTGCGTGGCCAGCACCATAAATGGCTCTTCTAGTGGGTAGGTCGTGCCATCAACGGTGACCTGCTTTTCTTCCATTGCTTCTAGCAGGGCCGACTGGGTTTTGGGCGTGGCCCGGTTAATTTCATCTACCAGCACAATTTGAGCGTGGATGGGACCGGGACGAAATTCAAACTCGCGATTTTTTTGGTTAAAAACGGAAACGCCAGTCACGTCACTAGGAAGCATGTCTGGCGTGAATTGAATGCGTTGAAATTTACAGCCAACCGACTTGGAGAGCGACTTGGCCAAGACAGTTTTACCAACGCCGGGTACGTCTTCGATAAGGATATGTCCCTGGCACAACAGACCAAGCACGGTAAGCTGTACGGCCGAACGTTTACCGACGATTACTTTTTCTACATTTTCCACAATGCGGTTGGCAATTGCCTCAATTTCTGCCATTTAAGATGCTCCTTCATGAGTGAATTTTAGATTGCGGGTGCCATTGTATCATAAACTGTAATTTAGGTGACAATACAGGGTCATTCGTTGGGGAATCGTTGAATTTGCGTACGCTTTTACCTGCGTCGATGGCCGCTATTTTACCCAGTCTAGAAAGAAAGGGGGTGGTGAAAACGGCCGTTCTCATCCACTCATAACGTTGCTCGGGTTTGTTGCCTGTGCCGTTGCTGTTTGTATAATGCTCTCCCGATGCACTGTTAGACAAATGAATGAGGCAATTATGATTGAAAATTCCTGGAAGTATGGCAATCAATTTTTGGTTTGGGCAACGGCCGTTGCCGTCTTGTTGCTTGTGGGCTGCCGCAGCCTGTCGCCGGACCAATATGGTGAGTCGGTTGCTGGCTGCGACGGGCAAATTTATAGTGATCCGGCAGAATCACCTTATGTGCTGCCCTTTACGGTTGGCGAAACGTTTATGACCGGTTTAACCAACTGCTCCAGTTCATACCACGGCCCCGGCGAGCCAGACCAATACGCCTTTGATTTTGACATGCCCGTGGGTACACCCTTTACCGCCGCGCGGGCTGGAACAGTGTTTAAAGTTGTGGAAGATGCGCCCAGCAGTGGCGGGGGTGCGGGCAATTACGTCATTATCGATCACCAGGATAGCACCTATGGTCTTTATTATCATTCGCCGCAAGATGGCATCGATGTAAAAGTGGGCGATGAAGTTGAACAAGGGGATGTGTTGGGCGTTACCGGACGTTCGGGTTTGGCCGGATACCCGCATTTGCACTTCATCGTGGTGAAAGGCGATCCGGCGTATCCTTACGATGGTTTGGCCATTTCTTTCAGCAACGCGTTGCCCGCCGATGTCGTTCTAAAGAGCAGAACGGAATATGAGGCCGGATCGCATTAGAATCGGGAGACTTACACACTTTCTACCGTGTGCTGCCCTTTGTGCTTGCCCCCGTTTTGTGGCTCTGATGGTGAAAAAGATTGCAGTATAGGCTCACGGAAGTGACATGATGGCATCAACTTCGGCTGCGTCGTTGTCGCCACCCAGCGGCGAGGTGATGCGCACCCAACGATAATTCCCTTTTTGTGCAAAGGCGTCAACATCGATGGCCACACCCGGCGAATTACCCCCATACAGATCGGTAAAAGGTATGGGGTAGTTGTCTGGTTCGCTGCCATTGCCGTAGTTCGCCTGACCGATATTTGTATTGCTGTCAAGGAGATCGTCGCCCCAATAAAAAACCTGCACCCACGGGCCGCTGTCGCTGCGCCCAATTTCCACAATGACCCAATCTATATTTATCATCGTGGCCGGATTTTCATTCTCATAATAGACGAGATCGAAAGCAGTTTCAGCGCCACCATTAACGGTAATAGCATTTGGTGCCCCCAAATCAATAATTAAGCTTTGGCCACAGCCAACAGCCGCATACGTGCCATTTGGACCACCAATGTTAGGTTCTCCGCCGGGGATGTTGCCGCTGCACGGCGGTGGACCAGCTGTAGGTGTGCCTGTGGCGGTAGGCGTTGACGTTGGCGTAGGTATGGGGGTGTTTGTGGGTGGCACGGTGGCCGTAGGCGTTGGCGTAGATGTTGGTGGCAATGGTGGGACTGTTGCCGTTGATGGTGGCATGGTCGTTGCTGTTGGTGGTGCTGGCGGCGGTGGTGGTGCTGGCGGAAGAGGTGTCCAGGTGGGCTGTGGTGTTGCTGTTGGTGGTACGGCCGTTGCCGTTGGCGGTACGGTGTTTGCTGGCGGCACAGGTGGCGCATTGGTTGCTGTAGCGGTTGCTGTGGCTACTGGCGTTGCCGATGGTGACGAGGTGGGGAACGGCGTGGGCGTATTGGGTTCTGACGTAGGCCGGGGTGTGTTAGTGGCTGTGGTGACAACGGCCGTTGGCAAATCCTTGGTTGGTGTCTCAATAACATCAGCAATCTGTACTGGAATATCTGACACGAGTGGGTTCGAGGCATCAATTTTAAAGGGCGTTGGCGTAAGGGAAAGCCCCAAACTATCTTTTGTGGCTTGAATGATGATTTGGGTGCTGATGGGGGCAAATGGCGCGGCCGATTGATCGCGGCCGTAATTGGCCGCGTTTTCAGCCAACATTTGAGCCTGTGTAATCTCTGTTGGCCATTGGCTCAAGGCCAGATAGGTGGAGGAATAAACAAAGAGGAGGCTCATGATGAGCCCCAGCAAAGGTAACAGCCACAGCTTCCGGCGCTGATCGTCTCCTGTTTCTGGTGCCGACGTCATGGTCTAAACAGGCTCCTTGATAACGGCCGTTTCTGCCTGCAAGGGTATGGCACAAGTAAAGGTGCTGCCCACCCCTACTTTGCTTTCCATTGTGATGCTTCCTCCATGCAATTCCAAAATTTCCCGGGCAATATAAAGCCCCAGGCCGATTCCCCGCTCGCCATAATTCAAATCATTCTTGGCTCGGAAAAAGCGTTCGAAAATAAATGGTTGGTCGCCGTGGGCAATACCAACACCACTGTCCGCCACCCGCAGATACACATTTTCACTATCATGATGAACGGTTAATTGTATGCTGCCCTTTTCGGCCGTGTAAGTCAGGGCATTTTCCAGCAGGTTGGCAATGGCCCAATGAAGCCGACTGGTGTCGGCTGATACCAGAAGTGGCATCTCAGGCAGTTGCACCGCAAAAAATATCTCTTTCGCTTCAATTTTGGGTCGCCACTCATTGGCCAGTTCCCGTATAAAGGCAGTGAATGACGTTTCGGCTTCTTTTAGGTGGAGTGTTCCCGCCTGAATTTCGGAAATATTGATCATCTTCTGGATATGTTTTTCCAGTTCGTTGCTGCCTTTGGCAATTTTTTCTAAATAAGTGTGTTCTTGTTCTGCCAAAGCGCCATTGGCTGAACGCTTCAACAAATCCGTGTACAGCTTAACAACCGTGAGTGGCGTGCGCAGTTCGTGGGACATGCTGGTGATGAAGTCATCTTTAAGATGTTCGGCTTCGGCCGCACGGGTGATGTCGCGCAAAACCATCACGGTACCACTGGGGCTGCCCTCGGGAGTTTTTACCAGAGCAGAGGAGGCGCTAAGCACACGGCCGTTCATGTCGTACCGGCTAGTCATTTCACTTCCCTCAATAGAGATGTTTGTAGAAGAAGCGGCGAATAACTTTTGTAACGAAGCTGAAGAGAACTCACCCGTAATATCGGCGATCATTTTTTGCGCGGCTGGGTTGGAATTAACGATGTTGTTCTCGTTGTCGAGCATGATGACACCGTCGGCGATAGATTGCAGAATAGCAGCCAGTTCGCTTTTTTGGGCTATGAGCTGGCGGTTGCGCTTATCTAGCCGTTCGGTCATCGTATCGAAGGAGAGGGCCAGGGTGCCAATTTCATCATTGCGCAGAATGCCGGTGCGCTGGTGTAAATTGCCTTCTGTCACGTCGGTGGTGACATCCACTAGGCGGTTTAAGGGTCGGGCAATGCTGCGTGCTACCAGGTAACCGATCATGATGACGGCGACGGTAGCAATGGTGAATACCAGATTTAACGAGTTGCGGCTGGTGGCAGCGGCATTGACAATGAAGTTGCTGGGCAGCGCTACACTAAACAGACCAAATGATTCGTTGCGTAAGCGCCAATCGCCAAAAGCGAGTTGATAATCCTGATTGAGTACTTCCAGGCGTCGCAGGGGAACATTTGTCTCGGCATTTTCAGCCACCACCTGGTAACGATTGGGCGATTCGGTTAGCAAGTTTAAGACGGCCGTATATTGGCTGGCTGGCTCCTCAATGAGGTCGGCGATGTTTTCACGGCCGTTTCCCAAAGTTGTGGCAATGACCTGCCCACTTTGGCTATACAGGGTGACACGGGCGATGGCGCTTTCCGTCAGACCAATGGCCATTTTGCGGACGGCCGTTCCCACCATTGCCGCGCCGACAACCTTGTCATCAAGCAAAACAGGCCCAACCGTAAACAACATGTGGCCAGATGGGGTATCGACTAAAATGACCCGCTTGTCGCCATATTGATCGACAAAGCCTGAAAGCACAAACTGCACATCTTCAATCTGGGCAAAATTGGTGTTGGCGAAGGTGGCCTCTGGGTCAGAGTCTGTTGTCTGGTCCCAGGCGAATTGAGTACGGCCGTTTCTGTCCAGCAAAACAACGGCGTCGGTAGGGCTGTTGACGATAATTTGGGGAATCAATAATTGGAGCTGCTGATGGTTCTGACTGGCTAAACCTTCCGGCACGCCTTCGGTGAGGGCAACCTGGCGCAAAACAGCCAGGCGATCTTCTTCATATTCCACCATGCTTTCGGCCACCACGCGGCCGGAGTCTAGCAGTTGATTGTTGAAGCGCTCGTGCAGCGTGCCCGTAACCAGACTCACCACAATAAACGCGCCAATACCGGCAACGATTAGGGTTAGCAGTAGATACGGAAATACAATTTTTGAGCCAATCCCAGAAAAAAGTCTTTTCATCAGCGATCATTCTCTTGTTTTAGGAACTTTCTTCGAGCTCGTTCTTTCCCCAAAGCCTTCTGAAAAGGTACGATTTTCCCTTCTTAAACTCAATGGGATGAAGGTATTGTTTTATTCTCTTTGCGTAAGAAAAGCGTGAATTACGGACTTGATCGCTGGCAAAATAAAAAGCGTACGACCAAACGGCCGTACGCTTTTTTCATGTCTAAAATTTTGTGTTGAAGTTACGGCCGTATATGTCCATCCCCAATACAGACCCACTTGTAGGTCGTTAGCTCCTCCAGCCCCATTGGGCCGCGCGCGTGCAGCTTTTGGGTGCTGACGGCGACCTCGGCCCCTAAACCAAATTGGCCACCATCATTGAAGCGCGTGCTGGCATTCACAAAAACGGCCGAACTGTTCACCTCATTGACAAACTTGGTGGCGTTGTGCCAATTGTTTGTCAAAATGCTGTCGCTGTGGTCCATGCTGTGGGCGTCGATATGGTCAATCGCCTCGTCCAGTTCCATGATTTTCACACCCAGAATCAGGCTCATCCACTCGGTGCTGAAATCGTCTGGTCCGGCGGGCACGACTTTAGCGCCATGCCCATTTTGGTTCAAAATTTCCAGGGCACGACCAGCAGGACGCAGCTCGACTTTGTTTTGGGCCATGCGTTCGGCCATCTTGGGCAAAAATTCGTCGGCAATGGCTGGATGCACCAGCACGGTGTCTAGTGCGTTACAGACGCTGGGGCGCTGCACCTTGGCGTTCTCGATGATGTCCACCGCACTGTCTTGATCGGCGGTTTCATCCACAAAAACGTGGCAGATGCCGATGCCGCCGGTGATGACCGGAATGGTGGCCTGTTCGCGGCAGAGGCGGTGCAGCCCGGCCCCACCGCGCGGGATGAGCATATCGATATATTTGTCCAGACGCATCATTTCGGCCACCAGGGCACGGTCAGGATTATCGATGTACTGTACGGCCGTTTGCGGCAGTCCCACCTTCTCTAACGCGGCTTGAATCACATTCACCAGGGCCAGATTGCTGCGCAGCGTTTCGCTGCCGCCGCGCATGATGGCCGCATTGCCGGTTTTTAGGCAAAGCGTAGCAATGTCAATGGTGACGTTGGGCCGCGCTTCATAAATAACACCGAGCACACCTACCGGAATGCGGCGGCGGCTCAGGCGCAGGCCATTGGGCAGCACCCGGCTGTCGAATTCGCTGCCCACCGGGTCGGGTAGACCCACCACGCTGCGCGTATCGGCGGCCAAACCAGCCATGCGCGCCTCAGTTAGCAGCAGTCGATCAAGCAACCCTTCGGTGAGTCCTTTTTTACGGCCGTCTGCAATATCCAACGCGTTTTGGGCCAGTACCGTTTCTGTTTGGGCTTCTAACTCATCGGCAATCGCCAGCAAGGCGCGGTTCTTTTCATCTGTCGTCAAGGTAGCCAGCACGCGCCCCGCGGCTTTGGCTGCTTTCCCCATCGCTACTAAATCAGTCATCTTGTTCTCCCTTTGGTCGAAGAAATTAAAGACTGGGGATTGGAGATTTTTCAGTCTCCAATCTCTAGTCTCCAATTACAACAATATCAAATCATTCCGGTGCACCACCACTGGGCCGTAGGCATAGCCTAATTTTGCTTCAATCTGGTCGGAGTGCAGTCCAGCAATTTGGTATAAATCGCCACTGGCGTAGCGTGTGATGCCCTTGGCCAATTCTTGCTTATCTGGTCCTTCGATGCAAATGGTGTCTCCGCGATTAAAGGAGCCGTTAATGGCAATGACACCGGCGGGCAGAAGGGAACGGCCGTTTTTCAACAAAGCTTGTGCCGCGCCTTCATCAATGACCACGCACCCTTTGGGTTTGCGCCCCGCAAAAATCCAACGCTTCCGGTTTTCTAGCGGATTTTCTATGGCTGGAAAGCGCGTACCAACTGATTCACCGCTGGCGATGCGCGTAATCACGTTTGGCGCGCTTCCGGCGGCAATGACCACGTCAGCGCCAGCACGACGAGCGACGTCGGCTGCCTGCAATTTGGTGGCCATGCCACCGACACCCAGGCCACTCACGCTGCCTCCAGCCAATGCTTTAACTGTCTCATCAATTTTGTGCACTTCGGGGATCAGTTGGGCATCGGGATGGGTGCGGGGATCGGCCGTAAACAGTCCAGGCTGGTCCGTGAGCAGCAGCAGTAAATCTGCTTCGGCCAGCGTGGAGACTAGCGCAGACAGATTGTCATTGTCGCCGACCTTAATCTCTTCGGTGGCCACAGCATCATTTTCGTTGATGACGGGCACAATGCGATGTTCCAGCAGGGTGTGCAGCGTGTCGCGGGCATTCAAATATCGTCGCCGGTTGGTCACATCGGCCCGTGTCAGCAATATTTGTCCGACATGAATACCATAAATTTCAAAATAACGTTCCCACATTTGCATCAGGCGGCTTTGGCCCACAGCGGCAAACATCTGTTTGTTGGTTACGGTGTTGGGAATATCAGGAAAGTCTAGCCGGTGTCGGCCTACGGCAATTGCGCCAGAGGTGCAGATAACGATTTCCCTGCCCTGACGATACAGTTCGGCACATTGACGTACCAGCTCAACCATATGGGGATGATCTAGTTTGGGTGTTCCTCCCGTCAGCACGCTTGTTCCCAGTTTGACAACAATTCGCTGATACATAACGCTCCTGTTTTGGCGCCGCTGTGTGACAGCGCGCGGCTTTAGCTGTAATTCGGCCGTTTCCATATTGTCAGTCATCCTAATCCTGTTGGCTTTGTTGAAATCGTAAACGTGATTTTACGTTACTGATTATTCCTTACGTGAGCGATTACGCTCAAAAGGGAAAAATGTGGTTTTTTAAGCCAAATCTCTGCATACTTATGGCAGTTTCCAAATTGGATGTTACCATTGTATTTACTGACCTGAAAGAAACTTTCTAAACAGGCAACTGGTGTAAAACGGTTTGAATGGCTAGGAAAAAGTTTTCGTGTCAGTAGTTAGCTGTAAATCCACAGCTCCCACAGATTTTCCCTCTGATTCCTTCGTAAACTCTGTGCCCTCTGTGGCTAGTTTCAGCAGCATACTTATTATTTCAAGGAGAGTATTTAATGTCAGGATTAAACCATTTACCTGCCGGTGTGATTACCGGTGATCAGGTTCAGGAAGTATTTGCCCATGCCAAAGCGAATCAATATGCCTTGCCTGGGGCCAATGTAGTTGGCACCAATAGTGTCAATGCTGTGTTGGAAACCGCCCGCGATATAAATTCGCCCGTTATTTTGCAATTCTCCAATGGTGGGGCCAGCTTTTTTGCCGGCAAAGGGATGAGCAATGAAGGACAGAAAGCGGCCGTTGCTGGCGCGGTCTCTGGCGCGCACCATGTGCATCAGGTAGCTGCCATGTACGGCACCCGCGTCATTTTGCACACCGACCACGCCGCCAAAAAGCTGCTGCCCTGGGTCGATGGCATGTTAGACGCTGGTGAGGCGTTCTACAAAGTGCATGGCATCCCGCTTTACAGCTCCCATATGCTGGACCTGTCCGAAGAGCCAATTGAGGAAAATATCGAGATTTGTCAACGCTACCTGGAGCGCATGAGCAAGATGGGGATGACGCTGGAAATTGAGCTGGGCATCACCGGTGGTGAGGAGGACGGCGTAGACAACACCGATGTAGACAGCTCCCGCCTTTACACTCAACCAGAAGAAGTGGCCTACGCTTACGAGCAGCTCATGAAGGTGAGCGACAAATTCACCATTGCTGCTGCTTTTGGCAACGTGCATGGCGTTTATAAACCGGGCAATGTGCAGCTGCGGCCCGTTATTTTGCACAATTCACAAGTGTATGTGCAGGAAAAGTTCGGTACGGCCGAACAACCGATCAACTTCGTCTTCCACGGTGGCTCCGGTTCCAGCCCGGAAGAAATTGCTGAAGCAATCTCCTACGGGGCTATCAAGATGAACATCGACACCGACTTACAATGGGCTTTCTGGGACGGCATTCGCCTTTACGACCAGAAACACCACGACTATCTACAAAGCCAGATCGGCAACCCGGATGGGGACGATGTGCCTAACAAAAAATTCTACGATCCCCGCAAATGGCTGCGTTCAGCTGAAGATTCCTTCCGCGCACGCCTGAAGCAAGCGTTTGAAGATTTGAACAACGTCAACCGGCTGGCATGATGTTTCAAGATTGGAGATTCAGTAGATAGATGGCTGTAGATTTTTGACGCAAAGAACGCAAAGTACCAGAAGATGCAAAGGGAGGTTTCAGCTTTTTGGATCAATTCTTTGCCTCTTTGCGCCTTTGCGTCAAGTTTTTTAAACTACTGAGACTAGAGACTGGAGGTTCTAGCCTCTAGTCTCTTTTTTAGGTACATGGAAAAATGGATTGGCGTTGTTGGCGGTGTGGGGCCATTTGCTGGGATTGATCTACTGGGCAAGATTGCGGCGCAAACGGCCGTTTCCCGCGATCAAGATCATCTCACCGTGCTCAACTGGTCCCAGCCCACGACGATTGTGGACCGCACGGAATATCTGCTGGGGCAGGTGGACGAGAATCCGGCGGGAGCCTTAGCGGCACAGGTGCAGCAGTTGGCCAGAATGGGCGCAGGCGTGGTGGGCATCCCCTGCAACACCGCCCACGCCCCGCGCATCTTCAACCAGATTCGTGCCGAACTGGCAGCGGCCCACTGTGATGTGCAGGTGCTGCACATGATTGAAGAAGTCGGCCGTTTTTTACAAACTCATCTGCCCGGCGTCACAAAAATTGGCGTGCTTTCTACCACAGGAACGTACCGGGCTGGGGTGTATGTTGCTGTTTTGGAGCCGTTGGGATTTACGGCCGTTCTTCCCCCATTCACCCTGCAAACCGAAAAAATCCATCCGGCCATCTACGATCCCGCGTACGGCATCAAAGCGTGCGGCGTTGTCACCGAGCAAGCCCTGGCAAACTTGTTGTTAGGTGTCACCACACTTAAAATGGCCGGTGCTGAAGCCATCATTTTGGGTTGCACCGAACTGCCTCTGGCTTTCAGCGAACCCACTGCCGCTGGTCTCCCCCTCATCGATCCCACCCTCATTTTAGCCCGTGCCCTCATTCGTGAAGCCAATTCCAACAAATTGAAGCCATTGTGATTTTTATCCGCAGATTTCGCAGATGAGCGCAGATTTTTCTCTGTGTAACTCTGTGGCTTCTCTGCGCAACGCTGTGTTCCGCTTTTTGTAATAGGAAATTCCATTTGTTTTCATCATAAAAATAGAACGCAGATTTGCCTGATTACCATGATCAGAAAAATCAGGAAGATCAGGTCAATCAGCGTCCCATTCAGAGGAAAAACTTATGCCCAGAATACGCGATTTAAACATTTACCAGAGCCAACTGTCAACTGGCCCGCACAACGGCATCACCGATGTCGCGGGCGTGGCGGTGGGGCATTTTACGCTGATTGAAGGGGATGGTCCCTGGACCGGCGGCGGCCCGTTTCGCACCGGGGTAACGGTGATTTTGCCGCATCAGGGCAATTTGTATGAGGAGAAGGTGGTCGCCGCCGTTCACACCATTAACGGTTTTGGTAAGGTGACAGGTTTTGAACAGGTGCGCGAGCTGGGCAACATCGAGACGCCGATTGCCCTTACCAGTACGCTGAACGTGCCCCGCGTCGCTGACGCGCTGATGACCATTGCCATCGAGCAAAATCCGCATATTGGGCTGGGCTTTGCCGCCAGCGGACGACAGGGCTATGCCAGCGTAAACCCGGTAGTGGGCGAGACGAGCGATGGCTTTTTGAGCGACATGCAGGCCCGCCCGATTGGCCTGGCCGAGGTGCGGGCGGCACTGGCAGATGCCTCCACCGGGCCAGTGGCCGAGGGCGTGGTGGGTGCCGGGACCGGGACGAGCTGCTACGGCTGGAAGGGGGGCATCGGCACAGCCAGCCGGGTGTTGCCAGAGCAGGGGCACGGCTACACAATCGGCGCGCTGGTGCAAAGTAATTTCGGCCGTCCCGACGAGTTGACCATCGCGGGGGTGCCGGTTGGCCTGCATTTGCAGCCGCCGCCAGGTAAGCGAGTAGAGGACGGCTCGATTATGATCATTCTGGCAACGGATGCCCCGCTGGATGTGCGGCAGTTGGGGCGCTTGTGTCATCGGGCCGCGTTTGGCCTGGCACGGACGGGCAGCACTTGCCACGGTGGCAGCGGGGATTTTGTGATTGCCTTTAGTACGGCCAACCGGGTACCGGATCGACCGGAGGAGTTGGTGGTGGATAGTACGGCCGTTTACGAACAACCCATCATGAGTCTCTTTTCCCTGGCAGTCATCGAAGCGGTGGAAGAAGCGATCTACAACAGCTTGCTTATGGCGCACACGGTGGTGGGGCGGGATGGCAACACGCGCTATGGCTTACCAGCGGAGGAAGTGGTCAAGGTGATGCGAGATTACAATCGTTGAGAGGTGACCAATTGGCAAAAAGAAACCCCGGAGAGGGACGGTAGACCTGGAATAGCACAAGTTTCAGCAGCCTTATGTTTGTGAATCTCATCGTGGCCAATGACAGATGTTGGCTTCCTGGGTGGTAACTGCTGCGGAAGCAAGCAGGCTCACGAGTGGAGATTTCAAAAGTGCCTAATTCCTGGCCAATCTACCGTGTCATCCGGGGTGTTATGGCTGGGATATACGTGCATTATAAAAAATTGAGGGAACGGCCGTCAATCTGCCGAACCTTAAAATTTGTTGCAAATGCAGCTATTTTTTAAATTTCCCAGCTTTTTTGGCGCTGTCTTACTTGATAACCATTGGCAAGAACAGTTGGCTGGGGCTGCTGCTGTATTCCACTGCGCCAATGTCGCACAGGGCTGAGCCGTTGTCATCGCCGTCGAACGGCCGTACTGCCCCCCGTGCATCCTGCGCGGGGCACACATCATTCCGTCCCGCGTCGATGAGCGGGCTGCCGCTGGCTGGCATTTGTGTTTGTACATCGCCCCCATTGCTGCCCAGTGGGTCTAACTGTGGATCAGTGTCTACTATGTCACTGGCCTGGTTGAAACCGCAAGTGTCGCTATCTTCTAGATTGTTGCCCAAAGAATTGACGATGGTCCAACAGTTGGGGGCTTCGTTGTGGGCAATCACTGTGTTTTGCATGGCAACGCCGCCGCTGTAATCTTCCAGTCCGTTGCCGGTGTTGTTGACGATGGTTACGTTTGTGGTGGTAATGACTGCACTGCCTGAGGAAACCAGCGCCGTGCCGGTGTAATTGCCGCTAATCGTGACGTTGGTTAACGTGGCCTGAGCATTGTTTTGCACATGCACAATGGAGTTTTCGTTCACGTTACCGCTTATGGTTACGTCGGTCATTGTCATTTTGGCAATGTCAAAGTTGATGATGGCGGCTCCGCTTGAGGTTAAGGCCATATTGTTCCTGATGCTGCTGTTGGTAATGGTGATGGTGCCTGCATTGTAGATACCTTGTCCGTTATTGTTTTGGATGATCACATTTGTCAGCGTGGTGGCTTCCAGGGTAAATATGCCTGTTCCGGCTGCGTCCTGAATGGTCATGTCCTGAATGGTGACGGGAAATTGCGAAAAGTTGCCGCTGCCATCCTGGATGGTAACGGCCGTTCCGCTGCTGCTGGTCAAAATGGTTTGGTCTGCACCGGTACCGATGAAGTTAATTGCCTCATCAATCGAGATTGCTTCGTCGTATGTGCCTGCCGCAATATGGATACTGTCGCCGGGGGCGGCTTTGCCCAGCGCGCCATTCACCGTGGCGCAGGCGCTGCCTGGGCTGAGGCAGGAATTGCTGTCGCTGCCCGTGCTGGCGTTGACGTACCAGGGGCCGCTGGCTACGGCCGTTCCCGCCATACCAAACAAAGCCCATAAGCCGGCCAATAGCAGGCTCATCATTAAAAAAAGTCCAAAAAGAAGGGGGAGGTGTTTCGTTTTCATAAATCCTTTGCTTCCATGATTGCTAGTGATGGTCGTCGGCTGCAGCGGCGGTTTCCAGGAAGCGTGCCAGCGCCTCGATGGTGGCAAAGTGGCGCTGGCGGCTGCTTTCTGTGCTCTCCAGCGTTACGCGCCAGGGGGCATCAGTGCTGTGTCGCCACAGGCGCAGCAGGTAAACCTGGTATAGCTGCTCGTCAACCGGTTTCATAGTTGGTTCTACCGTGACCTATCAGATCTGAGGTGGCGAAATTATTTTCCGATCAAAACAATGGTGGCTTTTACGTCGCGACGGGGGCCGCCCTCTTCCACCGTAAAGGTCACCTCCGCACCTTTGGCGAACAGTTTGTACAGCCCGGCCGCCTTGTCCTTGTCTTCTGGCAGTAGCCGCACGGGGCGATCTAGCTTGGCTACCTGGATTTGCAGCACGTCGCTGTCTTGTTTTAGGGTGGCGGGCGCTTTCTTGCCCACAAAGTTAGACAAACTGGCGCTCAATTCACCATCTTTATAATCAGAGTTAGGAGATTCGAAACCCAGAAGTGGATCTTCAAAGCCTAATAATGGATCTTCAAACCCTTTTACTTTAATACCATAGATGCTCATGTTGTTGTCTCCTTGTCAGTAGATGTTTGGAATGTTAGATACCAATAAATAAAAATCAGTCTTATTCTTGTCGGGGGCGAGCTTCATTTACATTTAAAAAATTTGCACCTACCTTTGCGTTTGCCAACCCCTTGATGAGGGGGCAAATAGTTTCTGAATATCGCTGGTGCTGGCTGTCCCAGGTAAATTGCTAACAGAAATTTGTTTAACCATAAGTTTGTCTCCTGTTGTTGAGCGGATGAATAACCAGAGCTTAGTGGGGTAGCGTTCAGAAAACGTTCAGAGAAATGGCAATCTCCGTTATAATCAGACAAAACTCGCAGGAGAAACGTTTGACGCAACCCAGCCCCGCCCTCGAAATTTACCTTTTTGGCACCATGCAGGTGCTGCGAAACGGCCAACCAATCACCGATTTCGCCTCGCGCAAGGCAGAGGCGCTGCTGGCGTACCTGCTGCTCAATCCCCAACCGCATCCTCGCGAGACACTAGCCGATTTGCTGTGGGATGACCGCACGCAAAAGCAGGCCTTGGGCAACCTGCGCGTGCTGCTATCTAACCTGCGCAAGCTGCTGCCCGACCTGCTGCTGATTGAGCGGCAAACCGTGCAGCGCAACCCCGACTGTCCCCTCGTTTTAGACACAGCAGCGCTGCAAGCGGCCTTAGCTTTGCTGGATGGTGAGCCGATGAGGGGGGAAACGGCCGTAATCCTCCAATCTGCCCTGGGAAAATATCATGGGCCGCTGCTGGCGGGCCTGTTTTTGCGGGATGCCCGTCGGTTTGAAGAATGGCTGCTGGTGGCGCGGGAGCGCTGGCAGCAGCAGGCACTGCGCGGTCTGCACCAACTGGCGCTGCACCAGTTTAGCCACGGCGATTTGCCCGCAGCGATTCAGACAGCACAGCGGCTGGTGGCCCTGGACCCTCTGCGTGAGCGGTCGCAGCAGCTGCTGCTGCGCGTACTGGCACGGCAAGGGCACAGCAACGCCGCCTTGCAGCAATATCAGCAGTTTGCCGAACTACTAGAGGCAGAGCTGGGTGTGCCGCCTGCGCCAGAAACGGAGCGGCTCTACCAGCGCATCCGGCAGGCACGGACCCAGCCGGTGCGCCCTCTGCCGCCGGAAAATGGGCCGCTGCTGGGGCGGCACGCTGAACTGGCGACTATCCAGCAGCGACTGGATGACCCAGCCACGCGATTGGTGACGCTGCTGGGCATTGGCGGCATGGGCAAGACGCGGTTGGCGCTGGCGATTGCCCATTTACGACAGCGGGATTATTTGAATGGGGTTTGTTTTGTGCCGCTGGTGGCGGCGACAAGTGGTGATGAATTGCAAACGGCCGTTGCCCAGGCACTCGGTTTGGAATTGGGTGTGACCAACAGCCAACTGCTCGATTTTTTGCGCGAGCGGGAAATGCTGCTAGTGCTGGACAATGTGGAGCAGTTGGTGGACGGGGTAGTGGCGTGGCTACGGCCGTTGCTCACCCAGGCTCCCGATGTGCAGTTCCTCGTCACCTCGCGGGAGCGGCTGCTGCTGCGCGAAGAGTGGGTGCTGCCGCTGCGTGGTCTGCCGCTGGACGAGGCGGGAACCTCGGCTGTCGGTGGCCCAGTTGCTGGTAGCCCGGCTTTGGCGTTGCTGCGGCAGCGGGCGGCCCAGTTCGCCCCAGGTTTACCGAATGATGAAGCGACGCTGGCCGCGCTGCGCCACATCTGCCAACTGGTGGCTGGCGTGCCGCTGGCGCTGGAATTGGCGGCAGCAGCGTTGGCCTATCACGGTCCGGCCCACGTCGCGGCAGAATTACAACACAATTTGGACTTTTTGCGCACGCATTTGCGGGATTTGCCGGAACGACATCGCAGCATGCGGGCGGTGTTTGCCCATTCGTGGAGCTTGCTTACTCCGGCAGAGCAGCGTGGCTTTGCCCAGCTGGCACTGTTTCAAGGTGGTTTTGATTTGGCGGCGGCAACGGCCGTTACCCAGGCCGATCGGTTTGTGCTGGAATCTTTGTTGGCCAAATCGCTCATCCAGCGGCAGGCAAACGGCCGTTACACCTTGCATGATTTGTTGCGCCAGTTTGCGGCGGAAAAGCTGGCGGAAGATGAAGAAGCGGAAACGGCCGTGCAGCAAACCCATGCCACCTATTTTGCCAACTATCTACAAACTTATTTGGCAGAAATGGGGGCGGCGACGGACGCTGCGCTGCAAGCAGTTGCTCGGGAGTTTGAGAATGTGCAGGCGGCGTGGCGGTATTGGGTAGGTTTGGGGGAAGAAACGGCCGTCTGGCAGATGCTGGGTGGCTACGCGGCGTACTTTTACATTCGCGGGCTGTTTCATCCTGGGCTGGCGGCGCTGACCCAGGCGGCGGAAGCGTTTGCCCACGGCTCGCCCCAACTGCGGGCAGAGATTCGGGTGCGGCAGGCGCTCTTTTTAACCGAGATTGGCGCATACGAAGACGCGATCGTGGCGGCAAATGAAGCGGTTGGGGGTGGCGGAACGGCCGTGCAGGCCATTGCTAATCTGTGCCGGGGGTATGCTCATTGGTCGCAGGGTAATTATGAAGCAGCGAAGCCGGAATTGGAGCAGGCGATCGAACAGGCGAAAACGGCCGCATTGGGCTGGGTGGCGGCGCAAAGTTTAAACACGTTGGGGAACGTGCTGCTGGATCAGGGTGACACGACGGCGGCACAGGCGGCGCACCAGCAGGCGTTGGATCGGGCGGCAGAAAGTGGTCACCAGCGATTAGAAGCAAGTGCGCGCATCAATCTGGGTAACGATTTTTGGCACGCAAGCGAATTTGCTCAGGCACACGCGCAGTTTGAGCAGGCGCTTACCATTTGCCAGGCGGCGGGCATCCGTCAGATTGAAAGTTTGGCCCATTTGAACATCGGGTTGGTGGATTCGGAGTTGGGGGAACATGCCAGCAGCGTGGCTCACATTGAGCAGGCGCTGGCGATTAGTCGTGAGGTGGGCGACCGGCGCGGTGAGGGGAATGCCCTGCTCAATTTGCTGGTGGTGTTCATGGAGCTGAACCGTTTTGGCGATGTGGCCGACTTGCTGCCAGATGCGTTGACGGTCTGCCGTGCCGTGGGCGACCAGCAAGGGGAGGCGATGGCCCTGGATTTGAGCGCCCACATTCATCTGCTGACGGGGGCGTTTGCCCAGGCGGAAACGGTTTTGTCAGAGACATGGCAGCTGTGCGAGCGCATCGGCGACGGCTGGGGGCTGATGGAAACGCGCATTAGCCAGGCGCGCTTGCAGTGGCACCTGGGGGATTTTGCCGAAAGTGTGCGTTTGGCTGAGGATGGGTTGAGGCGGGCGCGAGATCTGGCAGATCTGGCAAGTGCGGCGAAGGCGCTCAGTGTGGTGGGACACGGCCATTTGGCCCAAGAAGCTTACGAAGAGGCACTCGCTGCTTACGAACAAGCAATGGCCATCTGGCAAGAATCGGAGCAGGCCCATTTGACGTTGGAATGTGCGGCAGGGCGGTTGCTTTGTTTGTGGCGGTTGAAACGGCCGTTGCCGCCACACGTCCTCGATGAACTGATTGACCAACTTTTGCAAAGTTCGCTGCATGGCCTGGTAGAGCCAGGGCGCGTGTTTTACACCACCTACCAACTGCTGCACGAATTGAACGATGTACGGGTTGCGGTGGTGCGGGAGAGAGGCGAGCAATTTTTGTTGGAAACGGCCGTTCAATTCCCTACCTTTAACCAACAAGATGGCTACCTACACAAAATCAGCTTCCATCATGCGTTGATCAAAGAGTAGGACAGTGATTAACACAGATTTGCCCTATTGTCTTTCCGGGTAAAACGAGGAATCTTTCAACATTGTCAGTAGAAAGATTCCTCACTCCGTTCGGAATGACAACTGTAAACTGATTACTAACTGACCCCTCCTAAATACCGATTACCCAAACCTAGCTGTCGTTTTCGTCGATGGCGCGTTGGGTGACACGGTAGATTTCTTCCAACGAAGCCCCGCGTGCTTTTTCCAGCCGCTCAACGCGCTTTTGGAACTGGTTCAGCGCGTAGTCTGTGAACACGGACTCTTCTAGGCCAAAGGGCATTTCTTCGTAAGCGGCGAAGGCGTCGCCAACCACGCCGAGGGCCGGGGGGAGCAGTTCGTTCATCGTTTCTTCCAGTACGTCCCACAAACTATCATCTGCGGCCACTAGACGAGAAAGCAGGAAGATGCCGTAGGCAATATGACGAGATTCGTCTTGTTGCAGCAGGCGAATGCCTTCGCGCACGCCGGGCAGGATGTTGTTTTGCTGCATGACAGTGTAGTATGCGTGGTAGCCGGTTTCCGCCAGGACGCCTTCCACAATCATGTTGTAAGTGACAGAGGCACGAATTTGGGCCGCAGATGAGCGATCTTGCTGTAATGCTTGCAACGCCTGGGGCAGCGCTTCATAAAAAAGGGTGTGGTAATTTTCGGTGTGGTAATGGCTCAAATCAGGATTGGCCTGCACGACTTCGGTGAGGAAGCGGTTGAAGAAGTCGGTGTGTTTGGCCTCTTCAAATAAGAAGGTGGTGAGGAACATTTCTTCTTCCAGGCGACCTTCCTGGGCGATGGTCATCATCAGGGGCAACAGATCGAGCGTGACCGCTTCTTCGCCTGCCTGGAACATCGCTGTAAGGCGTAGGAGCAAATCCTGTTCCTGTGGAGCTAGCTGCTGCCAATCGGCCTTGTCCTGTGCCAGATCGATATCGCTGGGGTTCCAAATGCCGAGCCGCTTGGCTTTTTCGTATAGGCGCATGGGTGGAGTGTGCCGCTGTAAGCCACGGCTGGTAGTAAGAAACTGTTCATGAGTCATTGTTTGCTCCTTCAAATTGTTGGTCAAGTTTACATACTTGACCTACGATTAGTTTACCTTGTTGTGTCTCAGCACAAAAACATTCTAGCTGTATTTACTTGGAGGAACCCATGACCCCGATTAACCCTGGTACTCACCTAGATCATCTGCTGCGCCAAACGCGAATGCACCATGTGCAGCTTAGTTCTATGGCAGATGTAAAAGCAAATATTATGCTGACGTTGGCCGCCGTGGTAACTACATTTTCAATTGGCTATTTGAGTGATCCGGTATTGCGCTGGCCGGTTGTGGTATTGATTTTGTTTTGCGTGGTGACCGTCTTTTTTGCGGCGTATGCGGTGATGCCCAAGCTTGATTTTGACTTTCAGCCTGAGACAAAAAATCCAGACTGCAACATCTTGTTTTTTGGTAATTTTATGAATCTGGATTATGAAGCGTTTAGAGACATTATGGAGGAAGTGATGGCTTCGTCGGAGAATACGTATGAGGCGCAAATTCGGGAAGTGTATGAATTGGGTGTTTATCTGGGGCATCAAAAGTACCGTTACGTGCGGCTGGCGTATCTGACGTTTATCGGTGGCCTGGTGAGCAGTGGCTTGATGCTGATTGGGGTGGAGGTGTTTAAGTTTTGGGGATAACGGCCGTTCTCCGCCAGGTTCTGTTCAATTTGCTAATTCAAACTCACCTGCATACAATTCGCACCGTTCATTCCATTAAAAGAAGCGTTACACAGATGGGTAACTGAGTCCAGTAGGACCGTGTGTTACCCATTATTCTTTATGTAGGGTGTAGCGGGAGTGAATCGGAGGATTTTAGTGAAAGGAAAACAAAAAGCTTTTTACCCGTGGTTGCTGTTGGCTAGCTTGCTATTAGTGGTATTGGCGGCGTGCCAAAGTGAACCGGAAACACCGGAAGTTGATGTGCAGGCCACGGTGGATACGGCCGTTGCCCTCGCCGTAACTGCCCAAGCCCCCATCGCGGCTGCCGTGGAAGTGGCCCAAGCCACTGAGGAGCCGACATTACCCCCGGTACCCACCCAGGCGATTGAAACGCCTACGGTAGCGGCGACAGCGCCCCCGCCACCTACCAGCACCCCACCACCAACCAGTTCACCCATCCCCACCGAAACAGCAGTACCCACGGAAACGGCCGTTCCTACCGAAATACCATCCACCGCCGCTCCGGTAAATACCCAACCGCCACCACCGCCAACCGTCCCGGCGGAACCTGTTTTGAGTGGTAATCTGCTGGTTAACGGCTCGTTTGAAGAGGGCTGGTACAATATGTTTGGCGCACCCGAATTCCAACTGCCCAATGGCTGGGCCATGGAATACGATAGCGGCCCCACTGGCTTTGGCGGCCAGGATTGGGATATTTGGTTCCCGCCTGAAACGCGCGTCTTGCCTTACTATCAACTGCCCGAAAACGAGCGTGGTTTATTCATCCGGCAAGGGGAATATACGATTAAGGCGTTTAAGGGGAACGGCCCCATTAGCTTGCGGCTGCTGCAAGATGTTGCTTTGCAGCCAGGAACTTACGTCTTTACTGTGTATATTTTCCCCGACCTGGTCACCACCTACGAAGGGGGCAAGCAGTACTCAGGCGACCCCAATGCAGGTGAAGTGCGCTTTATTTCGCCCAGCGGCGGCACGGGCTGGTTAAACTTTGCTGCTTTTGGCACCTGGGGCACGTTCCAGCATACGTTTACGATTGATGCTGCCCAAACCGTGCGTATTGGTGTCGGGTTACGGGGCCGTTATGCTTTGGCCAGCAATGGGTTCTTCATTGATGATTGGTCTTTACAACGAGTTGAGAATTAAATTATGAAATTAGGAATTATTGGTTTACCGAGCAGCGGTAAAACCACCATCTTTAATGCTCTGACCAAAGGGGATGCGCCTACAGGTCAAAGTATGGGCGGCCGTTTTGATGTGCTAACGGCCGTTGTGGATGTGTACGATGAACGGGTGGACGTGTTAACCAACATGTTCCAGCCCAAGAAAACCACCTTTGCCAAAATTACCTACACCGATGTGGCCGGCATTAAAAAGGGGGCCAACGAGGGCGGGGGGATGAGCGGCGAATTACTCAACCACCTTTCTGGGCTCGATGGCTTTGTCCATGTGGTGCGGGCTTTTGAATCGGACCTGGTGCCGCATCCTGATGGCAGCGTAGATGCCGTGCGCGACCTGGAGATTCTAGACACCGAATTTCTGCTGAATGATTTGGGCGTAGTCGAGCGGCGTATCGAGAAGATTGAGGATGGCTTGCGCAAGGGGGCGACCAAGGACAAAGGGGCGGCTCAGGCTGAACTGGCGCTGTTCCAGCAGCTAAATGAAACCTTGAGTGAGGAACGGCCGTTACGCAGCCTCAATCTTACCGATGATCAGGAAAAGATGCTGCGTGGTTACGGCTTGCTTACGCTCAAACCAACGGTCGTGCTCATCAACATTGGCGATGACCAGGAAGAACTCAGCATTGATTATGATCATCCGCTGACCGTGGTAGCCAATCTGCGCGGCAAGCTGGAGATGGAATTGTCTCAGCTCAGCGCCGCTGGCGACACGGAATCATTAGAAATGTTCATGGAAGAGTACGGCGTGACCGAATTGAGCCTGGATCGGGTGATTGGCTTGAGCTACGATTTGATGGGGCTGCAATCCTTTTTTACGGTTGGTGAAGATGAGGTACGGGCCTGGACAATCAAGCGAGAAGCAACGGCCGTAGACGCCGCTGCCGCCATTCATACCGATCTGGCCAAAGGGTTCATTCGCGCCGAAACCGTTGCCTATGACGATTTGGTGGCATTGGGCGGCTTGCCGCAGGCCCGCAGCGCCGGTAAGCTGCGCCAGGAAGGTAAAACCTACATCGTGCAAGACGGTGACGTGATTAATATCAAGTTCAACATTTAATTGTGTGAGTTTGCCGGGTAAATATGGAATCAGAACTGATCAAATTAGCCAACAGAATTGACTCTTTATTGGAAGAATCGAATTCTCGAATTGGTATCGCGATTGTGACCGGACCGGACGAAGCATGTCTCGTTGCGACGAAAGATGGGCTTTTACGATTAGCGGCAGCATTGATTCGGTCCGCCGGTACTCCTCCATCACACGAAACAGAACTCAAACCTGAGCTTGTTGTTGCCTGGCATAATGAAACTCACGGATTATTTGAAGCGGTTTCGGAGATATCAATAACATCTGAGTGTCGAGTGTCTGAGCAAGCAAATATCCGGGAGGCACTACTTTATTTTCAAAGCTTATCACCTCAAAATTAATGAAGAGGCCTGAACTTTAAAAGTTTGGCTGATTCGTGAAGATAGTATCTTTCGTTGGGAACTATGAATTTTAAAACAGTAGAAAAACGAGTGCAATGGATTGGCTTAGGTTTGCTGATCTTGCTGGCTGTGGCTTGCGGTGGTGCGGAAGAGGTGCCCACGCCTGCACCCACGTTGGCAGTGCCTACAGAACCGCCAGCTTTAGAAGTTGTGGTGACTGAAACGGTGCCGCCAGAACCCACGGCCGTTCCCACCAGCATCGCCACGGATACAGCCGCCACCACACCAACTGATGTGCCAACGGCAACGGCCGTTCCGGCCACCAATACCCCCATCGCCAACAGTAACAATCAGCCAGCCAGCTATGCCGTTGTCTTTGTAGAGACAAACGATGTGCTTAACATGCGTTCTGGGCCTGGTGTAGACTTTGGCGTTGTGGGCACCTTGCCACCCAATGCCACCAACGTGCAGATTACCGGCAGCGGCCAGGTGGTAGCTGGCTCAACCTGGGTGCCAATCCAGCAGGGTGGATTGGCCGGCTGGGTGAACAGTCGCTTTTTGACCCAGGTTGTGCCCGATGCGGCGTTTTGTGGGGATACGGCCGTTTTGCAACTGCTCGATCGGTTGAAAACGGCCGTGGCCAACCAAGATGATGCTATTTTTGCCCAGCTCATTCACCCAGAACGAGGTTTGCGCGTGCGCCTGCTCTGGCGTGAAGCGGAAACCCGGTTAGATAACCAGGGTCTGTTCAGTGATTCGGCCAGCTACAATTGGGGTGCAGCTGCCGGAAGTGGTGAAGCCATCGTTGGCACACCGGCAGAAATCTTGTTGCCTCGCCTGCAAACAGACCTTTTTGATGCTACAGAAATGGCTTGCAATGAGATTTTGCACGGTGGCACGGCTGGTTTTGTCGTTTTGCCCGATACTTATGCGCCCATCAATTACTATTCTTTTTATCGCCCAGGCACAGAGGAGTTTGCCGAACTGAATTGGGGCAGCTGGGTGGTTGGTCTGGAGTTATGGCAGGGACAATATTATTTGAGCACCCTGGTTCACTATCAGTGGGAACCATAAATCCGTTGCTGTGCGCCAAACGCGCAGCCGTTTCTCCACTTGAAATTGCTTGAATATAGGTTTCCGGTTAATCATATTCGTTTGAGAACTGTTCAATTGAATACGGCCGTTTTGCTTCTCTTTCTCGTGGGATTCTGGTAGCCACTGGGCCAGGCAGCGGTTATATTCTTTTTGTAAGATTGGGGATGTAAGCTATGTTTCAAAAGATGATGCGCGCGCTAATCTTAGAGCGGCCTGGGGGTAAATGGACCATGGCGGCCTGGGGTGAAAAATTAGCGGCAAGTGGGGAGTCGATTAGCCACCGACTTGAGAAGTATCCAGACAGCGAGCGGAACCGGCAGGTCTTAAGCCACATCATTGGCATTGAACAATGGGGGCAGAGCCGTTTGCGTGTTGGGCTGGGTGAGCCATTCAAAGAAGAAGAGTATGATAACTATCGACCTTCGCGCAGCCGCAGCTGGGAACAGCTCAAGGCTGAATTTCGCCTGGCGCGCAAAAGAACTGTGGCGCTGGCAGAGGCCCTCGATGATAACCAGGTGGATCAGTTTATGAAGGTCAAACATAACCGGTACGGCATGATCACATTGGGTGCCTGGCTGCGTTATCTTGACATGCACGCAAATTTAGAGAGCAAGCGAATGAAGTAGAGACATCGCTAAACGCTGACGAAACAACGATTTTACAGTAATGTTCCAACACAAAGCCCAGACGAAATGATAATCCCTCAACGATTCCAAACTTGGCTAAATGCACCAGAAGTTTTCGATGATAAAGATCGGCGTCAGATAGACCTTTTTAATCTGGTGTTCAAGTGGGGGACGATTTTTTTATTGGGCACTTTGTTGTTCTGGTCTTTGTTTTCTAGCCTGTCTAATTCTGAACGATATTTATATATATCGCTCAGCTTAATCATTGGGCTTTTTGTTACGAAGCTGCTGCTAAATCAAGGCTGGGTTAAGGAAGCTGGTTATTTGTTAGCGGCCGTTTTTTGGCTGACGTTCTCTGTGGCGGCCTTGAAACACCCCGATGGTATCGTAAGCATCCCCTTTTTAGCAGCGATCACAATTGCGCCCATCATAGCCGGATTTGTCATTGGCACGAAGGCCAGTATTTTTACCGCCCTGTTAAACTGGGGATTGGGTGGCTATTTAACCTGGGTGGATCTGCACGATGCAGTGCGTAGTGCTGCCTATTTTGAAGAGCCACTGTTTCGCTATTTCGTTCTAATGATTATGGTGTCGGTTTTCCCTTTGATTGTTTATGTGTGGCAGCGTAATTTACACATTGCTGTAGAGCAGGTTCGCATTGCGGAACAGGCCCAAGCAGAAACGGCCGTTTACCGTCTACAAAACGAGGCGCTTGAAGAAGCCGTTCAAGCCCGAACGGCCGATTTGGAAAAATCGTTGGAGCGAGAGCGGCATTTGGCGCTACAGTTGACCCAGGCGCTAGAAGCCGAAACACAGTTAGGCGAATTGCAATCACGCATCATTACTGTCGTATCTCATGAGTTTCGTACGCCTTTGTCTGTGATTTACAGTTCAACCCAGCTTCTGCACGAATATTACGAGAAGCTGCCGCAAACCCGACGAGATGCCGCTCACCAACGCATAGAGGAAGCGATTTTTTACCTCAACGATCTACTCAAAGATGTGGCCTTAGTGGGCCGGGCCCAAAGAGAGGGCATTCAACCTGCCTACCAAAGCTTTGCCTTCAATGAATTGTGCCAAAGACTAACTGAAGCAATCATGCGCGAAACCAATCAACCACAGCGCGTTTCTTTTGCTTATGCAGCCACCGTGGCAACATCTGTGCAGACAGACCTGGCGCTTTTGGAAAAAATTGTGGGTGGCCTGGTTGCCAATGGTTTGAAATATTCAGGAAAAGGTTCACCTGTTCAGGTTCGTCTTTGGCTCGATAAGCCTCAATTTGTCATTGAAGTGCAAGATCATGGGATTGGCATCCCGCTGCATGAACAGCCCAAAGTATTTGACTTATTTTATCGCGCCAGCAATGTGGACGAACGGCGTGGTCTGGGTTTGGGACTATTTATTGTGCAGGCCATTAGCAAAATGATGCAGGGGCATGTGGCTTTGATAAGTCAAGGGAATGGATGTGGATCAACCTTTCAGGTTTACCTGCCCCTTGTGCCTGAGCTTGAATCGGTAAAGGCCAAAGCTGCGTCCGTTTCATCGCCTGTTGGATAAGAGAGATTTTTCTATTTCCCCGGAAACTGTTGTTGACCTGGTAATGATAAGTTTTCGGGGAAATGAACGCTAAGGGGCAAAAACACCAGCAGGATGGCAACCCAACTGTTGGTCAGCGGCACTGCTTTCCAGTTCTTCCAGATAGTCGAACAACGCATCATCAGGCGGATATCGCTTGGATTCGGCCCAGCCACCGGCAACGAGTTCCGCATTGACCAGCACCGCATCCACGTAGACGTAGCGCAGCAGCCGATCGTAGCGATCTGTGTTGTTGGTGTCTTGTACCAGTCGTACCGTCATCCCTTCTACATAATTGGCATTGGCTTCGGTCGCGTCGGCAAAGCACGCTTCATCCCGCTCTGGGGTGTCGATGCCAATATAACGCACACGGTAAGAACGGCCGTCCAGCAGCACATTAATCGTATCGCCGTCAATCACTTCGGTGACAACGGCCGTTTCGCTGGGCGCGTTTGGTAGCTGCGGGGCATTTGGGGCCAGGATACCGTCGCTGCCAGTGGGTGGGGATGTCAGCAAATCGCAGGCGGCCAAAAGCAACACCAGCAGGCAAAGGATCAGGAGATAAAGGGATTGTTTGGGATGCAGTTGCTTGATCATCATGATGATATCGTGTTGGCCTCAAATGTGGGGTCAATGGTTTTTAGAAAGGTCTGAATATCGTTGGCGAGGGGGGCGTTGATGGTGAGCGGCCGTTTCTGGTGTGGATGCCAGATAATGGTCTGGGCACAGTGCAGCGCCTGGCGAGGCCGTGGCGCCTCGTTGCTGCCGCCGACTGCAAACTGCGCCAGAAAATCGGTGTCGCTCATGGTGTAAAGGCTGTCGCCAACGATGGGATGCCCCAACGCTGCCAAATGGACGCGCAGCTGATGGGTGCGTCCCGTTTTGGGGGTGAGGCGGACGAGGGCATAGTTGGGCGGAAACGGCCGTATCACTTCCAACATTGTCTGGGCTGGCTTGCCGTCATCCATCACGCCAAAGCGGTAAATCCCTTCGGCGCTGGGCAGGCGGCCTATTGGCAAATCGACTTCTCGGATGGTCCAATTGGGGATGCCGTGGACCACAGCCAGATACGTTTTTTTTACGGTGCGGGCCGCAAACTGGGTCTGCACTTCGCGCAGGGTGTCATTGTCGCGCGCCAGCAGCACCACGCCAGAGGTATCTCTATCAAGCCGGTTGATGAGCGTGGCCTCTGGGTAGGGTGGCATGTGATTGTGGCGCAGCTGGTAGATGAGGTTGGCCTGGATAAAACGGCCGTGTCCATGCACCTTCAGATTCCCTGGCTTATTGACCCCCAGCAACCATTCATCTTCATACACAATTTTGTAATCTAGATTCACATCTGGCAGCGGCGGTTCGGGTAGATCACAGGCGATCACATCTCCCTGGCGGACGATTTGGTGTGGTGTGGCAGAATGGCCGTTGCAGGTGACATCTCCCGCTTCAACCCGTGCCTGCCAGGTAGCCCGCGTTTGGTAGGTGAAGCGACCAGCCAGGTAATCTAGCAGCGGTTTTTGATGGAATACGGCCGTAACCTTCGACGAAACAATCATACAAACAAAACGCCCGAACAACTTTATTCGAGCGTCAATAAACCAAAAGAGGAACACAGAGCTGCGCAAAGAAGACGCAGGGTTTCGCTGAGATTTTAGAGAAAAACTCTGTGTAACTCCGTGGTTCTCCGCGTAACTCTGCGTTCCAAACTCTCTTAAAAAAGGACAGAGGCCAGTTCAGCGCGGTAGGTCTGCGTCAGGTCGTCATCATCGCCCAGCAGGGCAAACAGAGCAACCATCACCTGACGGGCCTCGCCGTAACGCTTGTCTTGCCGCAGCACGTCTAGCAAGCCATCCATTGCCGCCGCCAGGTTGCCGCGGCCTATTAATCGTGCCCCTTGCCGGTATTGAATCTCAAGTTCAGACAAATCTTCATCTTCCGTCAGATCTTCAGCAATAAGACACAAATAGTTTGCTAGTGGCAGTAGTTTTTCGGCCTCAACGAGTTCTGGACCGTCTTTAATACCTTTCAAAAAACCGCGCGCCTCACATCCTTCACCCTGTGCCAATAGCGCTTTGGCCAGATTCAGAGTCACGTCTGGCCGGTTGGCGTGCTCTATCATGAGATCGCGCAACGCTTGTTCCGCTTTCATCCAGTGACGCGTGGCCAGCAAGCTTTGGGCATCACTGAGTGCCTCATCCAATTCGGTCGGGATGAGTTTCTGAATAAACTGACGGATGATTGGTTCTGGTTGCACGCCGATAAATTCATCGGCCACATCGCCATCTACAAATGCCAAAACGGCGGGGATGCTTTGCACCCGATATTGCATCGACAAATTAGGATTGTTGTCTACATTCACTTTTGCCAGAATAAAATGCAGACTGGGATCAGCCGCCAATCGCTCTAAAACGGGACTTAACATACGGCAAGGGCTACACCAGGGTGCCCAAAAATCAACAATGACCGGCAGCTCCTCTGACCGCTCTAGTACCTCTTCAATAAATGTCTCTTCGGTTACATCAATAATATTTTCCACGATTTAACCTCATAAATGGTCTTGGACTCATTTTATCATGAAGGGGATGAGAAATGAAAAGTAAAAAGTGATAAGTGGTAACTGAAACGCAAAAAGTGGCAAGTTTCAGGTTCAAATTGTGGACCCGCAACTTACCACTTTTTTACTTGTTAGTTTACAAACTGCCTACTCAGGGCGGGCCTGGAGGGTTAATTCGATTGTTTCTGGTTCGCCGTCGCGCAATATTTGCAGCGTCACGGTTTGCCCCACACTGGTGCGTCGCACAATGTAGGTCAATAGATCATCGAAGTCGTTGATAGTCTCATCGTTCATTTGCACGATAACGTCACCGCCCACAATGGCGTTAAGACCGTTAATGGTGACTTCGTCTTCGCTGCCGCGCAAGCCAGCCTCTGCTGCGGGGCTGTCATCAATCACCTCGTAGACGAGTACACCATTTTGCCCAGCTGGTAAGTCCATTGCCTGGGCCAGCTCATCTGAAAGCGTGGTGCCAGAGATGCCCAGCCAGGGATAAGTGATCTCCCCATTTTCGATGAGTTGGGGCACGACCTGGGTCACAATATTTGATGGCACCACATAGCTGATGCCACCAAATGTTGGCGTGCCACCAAAGGCGGTGGCTCCATTGGTTTGAATGGCAGTGTTAACACCAATGACTTCACCACTTAAATTGAGCAGCGGCCCGCCGGAATTGCCGGGATTTACGGCCGCATCTGTCTGAATAATGTCCGGGATGTTGAAAGCTGTACCACCGGGGGCGGAGGCGCCGCCGGGCAGCAGACGTCCCAAACCAGAGATGATCCCGGTAGACATAGAGCCAGAAAGGCCAAACGGGTTGCCGATGGTGGCTACAAGTTGGCCCACCTGTAAGTTGTCAGAATTGCCTAGAGCGACAGGACGAAGTTGGCCTGGATCCACATCAACTTTAATAACGGCCAGGTCGGAACCGGGGTCAGTACCCACGATTTCGGCTTCGGCTTCGGTATCATCGGCGAAGATGACGGTGATGTGTGTGGCATCGGCGACCACGTGGTTATTGGTGATGATGTGGCCTTCTTTGTCATACATAAAGCCGGAGCCTTGAGATTGCTGTGGGATGGTTTCCAGTTGTTGGTGGAAATCATCCGGTAGGTCGGGCAATGCTTCATCTGGGTTTTCTGGATCGGGAACGATTCGAAACTGGCTAATGTCTGGCTGGCTGCCTTCGCTGACGACCTGAATGTTAACCACAGAATCGTTAAGGCGATTGTAGAGATCGATATAGGTTTGGGTGGTAACGATTTCTTCGGTAATGGGCCGATCTTGGGTGTTGACACTGGTTTCGGCCGATGTGTTGACGATGCCACTGTCAGTGCCACTGTTAGTGGGGGCTGTTTCGTTTGTGGTTTCATTGGTAGCGGCCGTATCTGTTTTGGCTGGTGAAGCGGCTGCACCACAAGCCGCCAACAGCAGGCCAAACAAGACCAAAAATGTTAGTAAATATGTTGTTCTTTTCACGAGGTGAACCTCCAAAGCTCAGGAATAATGTTTGTACGGGTGTATTCTGGCACGAAGTTGTAAAAAAAGGATAAACGCTACCTAAACCGCATATGAGAATAGCAGTTGGGTAACAGCTATTTGGATCGTAAGTAAATCGGGTAAGATTGTACCCGTTGCTATGATAAAAAGATACCGATACGGTCGTTTCATTCGCATCTTGTGGTTAATTTTGTCTCCGTTCACCCTGCTTATTGCCGGGAGCGTGTGGGCTATCTGGCCAGACGGCGGTCGCGGCTGGTTCCTGGCTGTGGAAGCGTTCATCCTGCTCTATAGTCTGTATGCGTTCTGGTCATTGGGGGCAACGTTTGCTGAAGTTGCGCTGTATCCAACGGAAGCGGTGGTGACCCAATTTGGCCGCACCATTCACCTGCCGTACGAATCAATCCGCTCTGTGACGCGAGGACAGGTCGCGCTCATCATCAAGACAGAAACCCGCACCATTTTTATCGAGCGTCACATTGATGACGTATTTGATTTGATGGGAGAGTTGCAATATCGGGTACCGGAATTGCGCATAGACCGCCAGCCCTTGATTCGCCAACCGCTGCCGCAGACGGTGAACGGCCGTTTACAAGCTTTCCTCTTCAGTTTGAGCATCAGTCTGCTTTGTTTATTTGTCGGGGGTTGCATTATTTGGAGCGCGTTCGATGAGACGGGTTTTCAGTTTGTTTTGATGATCTTCTTTGGTCTGTGGCCTTTGCTCATCAGTGGTCTTTTTCTCTATCTCAGCTTTTATTTTACCTGGCAGCTCACACTGCTGCCGGACAATATTGTGGTTCGGTTTCCTTTTCACCGGTGGCAGTTTGCCCTTAATGAACTGTTGTCGGCTCGCTTGTTAACGATTACCAACAATCGTTCTGCGGAACCATCGTTGATGCTGGTGTTTTCGCTGGCGAACGGCCGTTCCTTACGCATCAGCCAACAAGAGATGCCTATTCCCTTGATGCAGCTGTTGGAAATGCTGGTCCACCATTACAAGCTGCCGCTCACTTACGAGCGGGAAGCCACCAAGGTGCATCATACCCAATTTGGTGCGGGTTCTAGACGGCCGTTTACTGAGTACCTCAATGGTGAAAGCCGCGTCACGGTGCACTCCATTGAGGACATTTGTCGCTGGTTACAGCAGTGCGAATATATGCGGGATGCTGACCTGTTCAACCAGCGAGATGTTTGGCAGCACCCTGGCGAGTTTGAAGCCTTGCAAAAAGGGGATTGCGAAGATCATGCGCTGTGGGCCTGGCGCAAGCTAAAGGAGCTAAACATCCCGGCCGAATTTGTGGTGGGGCGGACCCAGTGGGGCGAAAATTTAAACGGGGTTCATGCGTGGGTATCTTATCAGGAAAACGGCCGTACCTACATTTTGGAAACCACCCACAAAAAGCGGAATCTCATTTACCCGTTGGAAGCGATTCAGGAACGCTACCACCCTTGGTACAGCGTAGACGCTGCAAACCAAACGTATCGATTTTTACCCGTTGCTACTTCGCAGATGAAAGATAATGAAATTTAAAGCTTGCCTGCTGTATGCGGGGAAATGGGCGCGTTTTACTGATGGCCCTATTATGCTTGCTGAGTAACGCGTGGATGCGGTATTTCCACCTGAATCATCAGACCGCCTTCCACCAAATTCTGAAAATGAAGACGTCCCCCCATTAAAGCAACGCGCTCGCTGATTCCCAGCAAGCCAAAATGGCCACTCTCGCCTAATTCCCCCAAACTAAAGCTGTTTTGCAAACCGCTGCCGTTGTCGGTAATAGACACCAATAACATGCGCGGCGAGGTGTGTTTTAAGGAGATTTCTGCACAACTGGCATCGGCATGTTTGCGGATATTGTTAACCCCTTCTTGAACAATACGAAAGATTGAAAGTTCAATCCCTTCTGGCAAGCGGCCAAAATTTTCGTCTATGTCCAGCTTCATTTCAATGCCGGTCCGATTGCTCCAATCATGCAAATAAGAACTAAGCGCCGCCCCCAGCCCCAGACTGTCGATGGTTGGTGGGCGCAAATTGCGGCAAATTCGCCGTAAATCTTCTACTAGGGTACGAATATCGCTGCGAATATCTTCAAGATCGGTTGCAATGGAAGGGCCTTCTAATGCCTTAGAAACCATATCTTCTAATTCATAATTAAGGCTCAACAAATCCTGAATCATCTGGTCATGCAATTCGCGGGCCAAATGTTTGCGTTCCTGTTCCCGCTCAATCAGCAAGCGACGTTGGGCATCTTGCAAGGCCAGGTTTGCACTATCCAGCGCTTTCACCTGATCTGCCAACTGCTCAACCAATTGCCGGTTTAGATTATCTTGTGCTGCCAGATCCCGTCGCAGCAAGGTCTGATTATGGCGCAGCGTTTCAGCCTGTTTCCGTGCCCGATAATAGCTGTCTAAGGCCCAGATGACCGGCGTTCGCTGCTCGCGATCGGCCGTGCCCACCAGGGCAGCCACAATGTGTTCTCGATTGGCAGCATCTGTCCGATAATTATCAATAAGCCGTCCCTGCCGCAAAACCACAATACGGTCTGTTACAGCAAAAATGTGGTCGAGGTTGGGGCTGCTAAAAAGAACCCCAATCTGCTTTTTTTGCCATTCTCGGATGAGGTCAAGCAGCCGTTCCTGGTAGGGCAAACTAAGGAGAGAACTGGGATCATCTACCAAGATAATTTGAGACGGCCGTGACATCACCTGGGCCAATGCCACCATCTGGCGTCTTTCACTGGAAAGGTTGCCTGCCTGTTCATGTAGTGAGGGCAGACGCACATCCAGCGAATTCAGCAGACGGACGGCCTCTTTATCCATTTTTCGTTGGTTGGGGAACTGTAAGAATCTGCCTAGCACTGGCCAGCAAATTTCATTTCCCAGGAAAATGTTGCTGGTAACGTCAAGACGTTCGGCTAATTCGGGTTCTTGGTGAATGACGTTGATATTGTATGCACTTGCCTGAAATGGCCATTGCAAGCGTTTTTCGTTAAAAAATATCGATCCAGAATCGGGGGTTTGTAAACCAGCCAGAATATCGATGAGAACGGATTTGCCAGCGCCGCTGCGACCGGCCAGGCCGACTACTTCTCCGGGCCTGATTTCCAGACTGACATTTTGCAGAGCAGTCAGACTGCCATACTGTTTTGAGATGCCAATGGCGCGCAAGAGGGGTTGAGTGGCCATTAACCTACCGCATCTTGAATGATTTGACGCAGGGTGGCTGCATCCAAATCCTTCTTATCCAAAAAAGCGATTGCCCCAGCCTCTAAGCCTCGGCGGTGAAATTCTCGGTCTGGGTAAGCACTGATTAATACAACTCGTGAGGCGGGGAGCTTTGATTTGATACGTCTGGTACAAATAATTCCGTCTTCATCGGCCAGGACCACGTCTACAAAAGAAAGCCAGGGCACAACTTTTTCTACCAGATGCAGCGCTTCGGCCATGTTGCCTGCTTCATAAATCATCGCGTTGGGCTGTACTTTGCCAATCATTCGGCGCAGTTGGCTACGGTACCGTTTATTGTCGTCCACGACTAGAATGGCTGTCTGTTGGTCAACTGGCAGTTGAACCGGTACTGGATCATTTTGGGCCATTATGCCGGAGTGGGCGAGCAGTTCGGGATGTTCGTGGACAAAGCTGGCTGCCGCCAGGCGATGATGAACACCTAATTGCCGGTACAGGCGTGTTAAATGATTTTCGATGGTTTTAATGCTCAAATTTAGTTCTTGGGCAATTGACCGATTATCAAGTCCTTCGACTAGCAGGCTCAAAATATCTTGCTGGCGGGAAGACAGCTGGGGCAGATGGTTATCTACCGTTTGGGGTTTGAGTAATTTGTCTAACAAGGTGCTCGATATCCAGCGTTCCCCAGAGAGAACACGCGTTACGGCCAATCTTAAATCGTTTAAAGGCTGATCTTTTAGATGATATCCGTTGACACCTGCACTTAATAAGCCTTGAACGTAAATATCGTCATCGTAGGCGCTAACGACCAATATCGTAAGGTCCGGATAACGAGCACGAATCCATCTGATGGTGGAAATTGGCTCAAAGTCTGGCATGGTGACGTCGATCAATAAACAGGCAGGTTTTAACTGCTCCAGTGCCTGAATTAATTCATTTCCGTCGCCAACTTCACCGACAATCTCCAGGTTAGGTAAATCTTCTAGAGCGGTACGAATGCCAGTACGGACGACAGCGTGATCATCAGCCAAAAGCACACGTGCTGTTTCCATCTGTTTATTATGCCATTGGAATCTATTTATGCCTACTACCATACCTCTCACCTTGAAATAGGGGATTCCCCTAATGAATAGGGGGGATTCCCTCATGAAATGAGAGGGAGATGAGGGTGTACAGCTGTTTTTTGTTAAGTTTTAATAGGTGGAGCTAACTATTTTTGGCTAAATCGCCCAAATCAAGGAGGAAGATATGAAATCCAAATATAGTAGATTTTTGTTTTTATTTACGGCCGTTCTGGCCATGCTACTTTTAATTAGTTGCGGTGGCAGCGAAACGGAAGAACCTGCCGCTGTGGCTACAGACGAACCAGCTGCCCCAACGGCTGAACCTGTTATTGATGAAGCAACGGGTGAAACCGTCAAAGTCGGCCTGTCGTTTTCTGACTTCGCTACCGAGCGTTGGAAGAATGAAGAAGTGCTGATGCGCGGTCTGTTGGAAGCCAAGGGCTACGAAGTCCTGTCGCAGGAAGCCAATCACGACGTCAAACTGCAAATCGACCAGATCGACAATATGGTCAGCCAGGGTGTTGCTGGGTTGATTATTATTGCTGAAGATGGTGATGCATTGGCAACGGCCGTAGATAATGCCGCCGCTGCTGGTGTAAAAGTATTGGCCTATGACCGGCTCATCAAATCCCCCAACATTGCTGCTTACCTTTCCTTCAACAACGTTGAAGTGGGTCGCCAGCAAGGCCTGGGCGTCATGAACGCCCTGGACATCGAAAACTGGGACGTGGCCGCCAATGGCCCGGCCCGTGTTGTCAAATTGGGTGGTTCCCCCACCGACAACAACGCCATCCTCTTCCGTCAAGGTCAGGATGAAATCGTTGATCCCTACGTCGAAGCTGGCAAGATTGAAATCGTCGCTGACCAATGGGTTGACAACTGGGATGCTGCCAATGCCCTGAAGATTATGGAGAACATCCTCGTGGCCGCCGGTAACGATATCGACGCTGTGGTTGCCTCCAATGACGGCACCGCTTTGGGTGCGCTGCAAGCAATGAAAGCCCAAGGTTTGGCTGGTTCCGTACCGATTTCTGGCCAGGATGCTACCGCTGATGGTGTGAACAGCATTGTCAAAGGCGAGCTGACCGTCTCCATCCTCAAGGATATCCGCGACCTGTCTCCGTTGGCCGTCGACATGATGGACCAGTTGATCAAGGGCGAAGCTGTGGATGGTCTGCAAAGCTACACCATGGCTGAATTGACCAATGACCCGACACAAGAAGGCGAAGTAGACTGCTTCTTCCTGCCTGTGCAGCAAGTCAATGCCGAAAACGCTTATGATCTCGTTGTCGCCAGCGAATTCCAGAGCTACGATGATGTCTATCGTGACATCCCCGAAGGTGACCGCCCAGCACGGCCTGGTGAAGAATCCGATGCTCCGGCTGAAGAAACGATGGATGAACCCATGAAAGTAGGTCTGTCCTTCTCTGACTTCGCTACCGAACGTTGGAAGAACGAAGAAGTGCTGATGCGTGGTTTGTTGGAAGACCTGGGTTATGAAGTATTGTCCCAAGAAGCCAATCATGACGTCAAACTGCAAATCGACCAGATCGACAATATGGTTAGCCAGGGTGTTGCCGGGTTAATTATTATTGCTGAAGATGGTGATGCGCTGTCAACGGCCGTAGACAATGCCGCCGCTGCTGGTGTAAAAGTATTGTCCTATGACCGCCTCATCAAATCTCCCAACATTGCTGCTTACCTCTCCTTCAACAATGTTGAAGTGGGTCGCCAGCAAGCGCTGGGCGTCATGGAAGCCCTGGACATCGAAAACTGGGACGTGGCTGCTAATGGCCCCGCCCGCGTCGTGAAACTGGGTGGTTCCCCCACCGACAACAACGCCATCCTCTTCCGTCAAGGTCAGGATGAAATCGTTGACCCCTACGTCGAAGCTGGCAAGATTGAAATCGTCGCCGACCAATGGGTTGACAACTGGGATGCTGCCAATGCCCTGAAGATTATGGAGAACATCCTCGTGGCCGCCGGTAACGACATCGACGCTGTGGTTGCCTCCAATGACGGTACCGCGCTGGGTGCCCTGCAAGCGATGAAAGCCCAAGGTTTGGCTGGCTCTGTACCGATTTCTGGCCAGGATGCCACCGCTGATGGTGTGAACAGCATTGTCAAAGGCGAGCTGACCGTCTCCATCCTCAAAGACATCCGTGACCTGTCCCCGTTGGCCGTCAACATGATGGACCAACTAATCAAGGGCGAAGCTGTAGATGGGCTGCAAAGCTACACCATGGCTGAACTGACCAACGACCCGTCGCAAGAAGGCGAAGTAGAATGCTTCTTCCTGCCTGTGCAGCAAGTCAATGCTGAAAACGCTTATGACCTCGTCGTTGTCAGCGAATTCCAGAGCTACGATGATGTCTATCGTGATATTCCTGAAGGTGACCGTCCAGAACGGCCGTAACTTCAGCATCATCTAACTAAATCACCCGGCTCCCTTCTTCATTGCAGGGAGCCGGGTCTGTGTAAAAATGTGGGAATCGTATAAAATTCCCTTTACTTAATAACCTATTTGCCAGAAAGATTTTCCCAGACCCAACAAGGTAATGATAATCAAATAATCTGGGGGAATTCGGGAATTGATGGGAAAGCATGGTTAAACTTAAACTAACCATTAGATAGAACAACCACCCACACGCTGAAGGAGAGTTAAGTGAGCGATGACATCATTCTTGATATACAAGATGTGACAAAAGAGTTTCCCGGTGTCGTGGCACTGAATGATGTGTCCATTCAAATAAAACGGGGCGAAATTCATGGCCTCTGTGGTGAAAATGGTGCCGGTAAATCTACCCTTATGAAAATTTTGTCCGGTGTGTATCCCTACGGTACTTACAGCGGCAATGTCATGTACAATGGCAAAGAACTAAAACTGGAAAACAGCGCCATTCGTCAGGCAAGCGATTTAGGCATCGCTATTGTTCACCAGGAACTCACACTGGTGCCTAGCATGACGGTTGGTGAAAATGTCTATCTTGGCAAAGAACCTACCGATAAAGGAACCATCGACTGGAATAAAATATACGCCGACACCAGTGGTATCTTGAAGCGCTATAATCTCGGTGTCTCTGCTCGGGCGGTGATTCAGGATTTAGGCGTCGGTAAAATGCAGATGGTGGAAATTGCCAAGGCGCTTTCCGAAAATGCCCAGGTACTCATTTTAGATGAGCCAACCAGTGCACTAACAGAAGCTGAGATTGACAAATTGATGAGCATTCTGGAAATTTTGAAGGCGCATGGGGTCACCTGCATTTACATTACCCATAAATTAAACGAATTTTTCCGTATAACCGATAATGTTACCGTTTTACGTGATGGTGAAAAAGTAATTACGCTGCCCACCCCTGAATTAACGGAAGAAAGATTAGTCAACTATATGGTTGGCCGGCAAATGAAAGAGCGCTTCCCCAAAGGCCATCGTCAGCCAGGGGAAGTCATGTTTCAGGTGAAAGACCTGCATGCTGTTGATCCCAATAACCCCGATCGGTCTGTTATCAACGGGGCCAGCTTTGATTTGCGCCGTGGCGAAATTTTAGGAATAGCGGGCCTGATGGGCTCTGGCCGTACCGAGTTGGTGACTACAATTTTTGGCGAGTACGGTAAAGTTACCGAAGGTGAAATCACGTTAGAAGGGAAATCCCTGAAAATAGATAGCGCGCGCGATGCCATAAAACACGGCATCAGTCTGGTACCAGAGGATCGCAAGAAGCAGGGGCTGGTTTTAATTAAGTCAATTCTTGAAAATATTTCTTTACCAAACCTCAACCAATTTGCCGGATTTTTTAGCCTGGACAAGGATGCTGAATTGGATGCTAGCATGAAGCAGGCAAAAAATCTGTCTATCAAAGCGCCGAATCTGCAAGCGTATTGCTCATCACTTTCGGGGGGAAATCAGCAAAAAGTTGTTATTGCGAAATGGCTGATGTCTCGACCTAAGATCTTGATTATGGATGACCCGACAAGAGGCGTGGATGTGGGGGCCAAATATGAGATCTATAAGCTTATGAACGAACTTGCCGAGCAAGGTGTTTCAATTATTATGATCTCCAGTGAACTGGAAGAAGTACTGGGGATGAGCGACAGTATTATGGTGATGCATGAAGGCCGATCGAACGGTACGCTAAATGTCGCTGATGCAACACAGGAAAAAATCATGGCGATGGCAACGGATATTGCCTAACCTTGAAAGAAGGAGATCACTGATGAAGATAGCTGTCCCTACTAAAGAGAAGTCAACGGAGCCAACTTCTAATTTAGCGAGCCTATTCCGCCAAAATATTCAGACATATGCCATTATTTTAGCGTTGGCTTTTATTTGGGTATTTTTTGCCTTTTTGACAGACGGCCGTTACCTGAGCGCCCAAAACTTTTCTAATCTATTCCGCCAAATGACCGTGACTGCTTTTATGGGCATTGGCATGGTGCTGGTTATTGTTACCGGCAATATTGACCTTTCAGTTGGTAAACTGGCTGGCTTTGTGTCTGTCGTCGTTGCCTATTTTCAGGCGGAAATTTGGACTGATATTATTCCGAATATGCCCATTGTTGCTGCTACCTTGTCCATTTTTATTGGGTTGGCAGTTGGCTCATTGTGGGGGATGTTGCAAGGATACATTATTGCCCGTTTGAATGTACCGTCATTTATTGTGACTTTGGGCAGCATGTTCATCTTAAACGGCGCGATTTTGTTGGTGACGCAAGGCAAAACGATTCCAGCCAACCAGCCAGGCATCTCTTATATCGCTCAAGGATACCTCAACAGCTGGGGGGGGTGGATATTAGCAGCGCTGGTTGTGGTGGTCCTTTTTTTTACAACCTTCCGCAGCCGTCAACGGAAAAAATCGCATGGCTTTGATCTATCCAGTGTCTATCTGGACTATGGTTTGACCACTTTCTTCGCCTTGTTGGTCATGGGCTATGTTTTTGTTGTTAATCGGTACAATGGAGTGCAAATCCCGGTACTTTTGCTGGCCATTGCCTCTGTTATTTTAAGCTACATGGCTATGAACACGCGGTTTGGTCGATATGCTTACGCCATTGGCGGCAACCGTGAAGCTGCCCGACTGTCTGGTATTAATATCCGCAACAATATTTTCTTAGTTTTTGTCTTGATGGGGTTCCTCTGTGGTGTGGCTGGTGTGGTTTTAGCTTCCTATGTTGGATATGGCACGATTGCAGCTGGTCAGGGATATGAACTGGACGCCATTGCCGCCGCAATTTTGGGGGGGACCTCTACGCTTGGTGGTGTGGGCACGGTTTGGGGGGCACTGATTGGGGCACTAATTATGTCTAGCCTCTCCAATGGGCTGCAACTGCTGAATGTGGCACCTTCCTGGCAATATCTTTTGAAAGGCGTTGTCCTGGTTTTGGCCGTTTATGCTGATGTGACATTTAAGAAAAAGGGCTAAAGTCACTAAAAAGGCGCTTATGGTTAGGTTGAGGAAAGGTCCGTGTTAGGAAGAATGACCTGGTTGACAGCTATTGTCTTAATCTTTGCCTTGACAGCCTGCGCTAACAATCGAGAGGATGATACCCAGCTCAACGAAACCGAAGGTATGATTACGGTTTTGCTACCCGACAGCATTTCGTCTGCCCGGTGGGAAAATGATGATCGGCGTTACTTTGAGCAAGCCTTTGAAGCAGCTGGTGTGGCCTACAATATTGTTAATGCCAGTGGCGATGCCCGAGTACAGCAAACCCAGGCTGAACAGGCTATTACCAACGGAGCCAAAGTTCTTTTAATCACCAATTTAGATAGCGGTTCGGCGTCAGCTATTATTGCTCAGGCAAGAGAGGCTGGTGTGATTGTGATTGATTACGATCGATTAACGATTGAAGGCCCGGGCGCTGATTTGTATGTCTCTTTTGATAATGTGGCCGTCGGCCGTTTAATGACGGAAACGTTAGAACCAATCATCAATAGCCTTGAGGCAGACCCCAAGCAAATTATCCAGTTAAATGGCTCGCCAACAGATCATAATGCTACCATGTTTCGGGAGGGCTACTATTCTGTGGCAAAACCTTATTATGAGTCAGGTGACTGGGTATTAATCAGTGATCAAGCCGTACCAGACTGGGATTACCAACAAGCACTGGTTGTTGTGGAACAGATTTTAACTGCCACAAACGGGGACATTGATGCGGCAATCGTGGGTAATGATCGGTTGGCCAATTCGGTGATTGCTGCCCTTAAAACCCAAGGGCTAGACCCAATTCCGTTAAGCGGACAAGACGCCACAGTGGGCAGCATTCAAAATATTTTGGCTGGCTGGCAAACGATGACGGTGTATAAACCCATAAAGCTACAGGCTGAAGCGGCTGCGCATGCTGCCATTGCCCTGTTGCAAGGGGCTGATGCGGCAAGTCTGGCTAGTGAAACCATATTTAACGGACAAAACTACATTCCCTTCATCAAGCTCACCCCTTTGGCTGTGACGGCCGATAACATTTCCCAAACAGTTATTGCTGACAAGTTTCGTACCTGGGAGGAAATTTGTGTGGGGGAATACGTTCAATACTGTCCAGCGGACCGATAATATCATCCAATCTTTGCCTCAGAATGGGTTCACGAATAAGATTTGTGTGCAAAATGATCTTATTAGGTTGGCTATTTACCAGACAGCACGACTAAAAACGGCCGAATCCAAAGAGTGTGCCTGTGAATGAAAGCCTGGATTCCCTGGAAAACCAGCCAACAGCCCTGGGAAAAACGTTGCCTACAATTGATTACATCCGCAACTACTTGCTTAGAATACGCTCTGGTGAAATTAGATCCTTGCCGACCATCTTGGGTCTAATTGTGATTGCGCTTATCTTTCAATCGCAAAACCAAAATTTTTTGACCGCACGTAACTTTGTCAATCTGATTGTGCAAATGGCCGGCTATACGGTAATTGCCATCGGCGTGGTATATGTGTTGCTTGTTGGCGAAATTGATTTATCTATTGGCTATGTCAGCGCTGTGGCGGCGGTTTTTATGGTATTGCAGCTACAAGAACCACCGGGTTGGCCCTGGTATGCGGCCGTTTCTGTTGCGCTCGTTCTTGCTGCCGGGATTGGTGTTTTGCATGGCATCATCATTACCACCTTCCAGGTACCTTCATTCATTGTTTCCCTGGCTGCCCTAATCGCCTGGAATGGTACGGTTTTGGTGCTCATTGGCACTTCTGGAACAGTCATTATTCAAAACAATGTAATTGTGGGCATTGCGAATTATTTTCTCGATCCAGGCTGGGGCTGGGCGGTCGCCATTTTCACCACGATTACATTTGCCTTTTATCAGGTGCAGCATTGGCTTGTCCGTCGCCACCAGGGGCTTGTGGAAGAGCCAGGGGTAATTGTGTTGCTACGAATTCTATTCTTGGCTGGACTTGCCAGTGGCGTGGTTTTTATTTGCAACCAGGATCGCGGCGTTCCCTTTGTCGGTGTCTTGCTGCTTATTTTGTTGACTGGCTTTACGCTTTTGGCAGCTAAAACCAAGTTTGGTCGCTATGTTTACGCCATTGGTGATAATAAAATAGCGGCACGCCGTGCTGGCATTAACGTTAAGCGTGTCTTGGTGCTGGTGTTTATGATCTCCAGTTTGATGGCTGGTGCGGGTGGCATTGTTTTGGCTTCAAGATTGCGCTCGGTTGATACGGCCGCTGGCGGTGGCAATTTGCTGTTAAACGCAATTGCTGCGGCCGTTATTGGTGGAACCAGTCTATTTGGTGGCAATGGCCGGGTTTCCAGTGTGTTGTTGGGCGCTTTGGTCATCGCCAGTGTGGAAAATGGGATGGGACTATTGCGATTGGATGCTGGTGTGCAATTTATTATTACAGGGTTTGTCTTGTTGCTGGCAGTTGTAATCGATGCCGTTTCCCGGCAGAACCGAAGGCCATCCGCATCCTCATAACAGACGCGGCTAGTAAGTTGGTTGGTACTCAAAAGTATTAAAGAGGAATCAAAGGAAAAAAGAGATAAGTAGACTTGTGCTTTCTACTTATCTCTTTTGTTTAGGAAGGTGGTGTCCCTGCCGGGGGGATTTTGGGCATGGGAGGATGTTGGCGAGACGGCCGTTTCTTCACCGTACTCTTGGCCGGATGCATGGCTGCTGCGATAACCTCATTTACCTTTTCTACCAGCACAAACTCCAAATCTTCGCGTAGTTTTTCTGGGATGTTTTCCAAATCCCGCGCGTTTTTCTTGGGCAGAATAAATTTTTTGATGCCAGCCCGACGTGCGGCCAGCGCTTTTTCACGAATGCCGCCCACGGGCAGCACACGGCCACGCAATGTTGTTTCACCAGTCATGCTGACGTCGCGGTAGATGGGCCGGGTGGTGAAGGCCGAAATGAGCGCCGTGGCCAGGGACACCCCTGCGGATGGGCCATCTTTGGGCACGGCTCCTTCTGGCAGATGGATATGGATGTCTGTCTTTTCAAAACGCTCGCTGTCGATGCCTAGCTGCTCTGCCTGACTGCGCGTGTAGGTAAGGGCGGCGCGGGCACTTTCCTGCATCACATCGCCCAGCTGGCCCGTAAGGATCAGGTTGCCCTTGCCGGGCATCAGGTTCACTTCGATGAACAAGATGTCGCCTCCAGCAGCGGTCCAGGCCGCACCCGTAGCAATGCCGATTTGGTCTTCATCTTGCAGCATTTCTTGCGAGAAGCGAGGCGGGCCAAGTAAATTTTTGACCTCTTCGCCGGTGATTTTTTTAGGATACGGCCGTTCCTCGGCTACATCCCGGGCAATTTTACGGCACACATTCGCCATTTCCCGTTCCAGGTTACGCACACCTGCTTCCAGCGTATATTCTCGAATGACCGTTTGCAAGCCATCCTCCGTAATCTCCAAGTCCAGGTCCTCCAACCCATGCGCTTCTAACTGCTGTTCCACCAAGAACTGGCGGCAAATCTCCAGCTTTTCTTCTTCCAAATACCCAGAAAACTCGATGATTTCCATGCGATCTTGTAGCGCTGGGGGAATTGTGTCCAGATAGTTGGCTGTGGTGATAAATAGCACCTGGGACAGATCGTAATCTAAATCTAGATAATGGTCGGCGAACGAATTGTTTTGCTCTGGGTCCAATACTTCCAGTAAGGCAGCGGAGGGATCGCCTCGGAAATCGTTGCCCAGCTTGTCGATCTCGTCCAGCATGAACAAGGGATTGCGCGTCCCGGCTCGTTTCATTGCCTGAATGATGCGGCCCGGCAGTGCGCCAATGTATGTGCGGCGATGACCGCGAATCTCGGCTTCGTCACGCACACCGCCCAGGCTGATACGCACAAATTCCCGTCCCAGCGAATTGGCAATGGAACGGCCGATTGAGGTCTTGCCGGTTCCTGGCGGGCCAACGAAGCACAAAATGGGGCTGCGCATCTTGTCAGAGGCGATCTTTTTAACAGAGATGTACTCCAGAATACGGTCTTTCACTTTTTCCAGGCCGTAATGATCGTTGTCTAGCACTTTGGCGGCGTGGGCTACGTCTAGATTGTCTTCAGAGGTTTCCAGCCAGGGGAGTGAAAGCACCCAATCGATGTAGGTGCGAATGATGCCCACTTCTGGCGACATGGGCGGCATGGCACCTAATCGAGCAATCTCTTTGTCCACCTTGGCCCGCACCTCATCTGGCAGCGGTTTGGCAACGGCCATTTCGCGCACTTCGGTGATTTCCTGACTGAACAGATCGCCTTCGCCCAGTTCGCCCTGAATAACGCGCATCTGCTCACGTAGAAAATGTTCCCGCTGTGAGCGATCCATTTCTTGCTGCACACGGGAATGAATCTGGTCTTCAAGCTCCAGCACTTCTAGCTCTTTGGCCAGCAGCAAACTCACTTTTTGCAGTCGCTCACCGGGGTCGAAGGTTTCTAGTACGTCCTGACGCATTTCGATGGCAATGTTGAGCGTGGAAGCGACAAAATCGGCCAGCCAGCCAGGCTCGTCAATGTTTATGGCGAAGGTGTAAGCATCTTCCGGCATGTTGCGGTTGAGCATGACGGTTTTCTCGAACAAGGTGAGGACGGCGCGCATGAGTGCTTCCGTGTTGCGGTCCCATTCCAGCGGTTCATAAATAACCTTGGCGCGTACCCGAATGTAGGGGTCCCACTGGGTAAATTCTACAATTTCTACGCGGCGGCGACCTTGTGCCAGGACGCTGGTGCTGTTGTCTGGCATTTTTAGGGCTTTGCCGATGGTGATTTCTGTGCCCAGGCTGTAAATGTCGCTGGCCCCGGGGTCAGTGACGTCGCTGTCACGCTGGGCGGCGACGATCATGTTCTCGTCGTTGGCGATGGCCGCTTTGACGGCGGCCAAAGACCGCTCACGACCAACAAAGAGGGGCATGACCATTTGCGGAAATAGCACAATATCGCGCAGGGGCAAAAAGGCAAGCTCGATGTGGCCATCTTCGTCGGCTGTTTCACTGCGCTGCGGGAAGAGATCATCTTCCAGGCCAGGCATGGCATCGAGTAAATCTGGATATTGGCCGAAGCCAAATTCTTCGTCTAATGACATAGTTTTTCCAATGAAATGGTAAGAAGGAGCTTGGAGACTGGAGATTTAATTTTTAATCTCTTGCTTCCAATCTCTGATGGGACATTGATTGAGCATTACTCAGTAGTTGAGATTGTAGACTTTCCCACTGATTTAGCAAATCACCTACGACCACAATGGAGCCAGTCACGCAGACTAGATCATTGGGGTTGGCCTGGTGCCAGGTGGTGGTTAAGGCGGTGGCCATGTCGGGAACGGCCGTTACCTTAAACCCTAGTTCCGCACTCATTTCTGCCAACTCCTCTGGCGTAGCGCTGCGGGGATGGCTGGCGGTGGTGACGGTGGTGTGATGGGCCAGCGGCAGCAGATCGGCCAGCATGTGCAGCACATCTTTATCGGCTGGCGCACCAAAGATGAGCCACAGATTGTTGTAGCGAAAGCTGTGTTCCAGTGCCTCACGCAGCTTGTGTGCTGAGTCTGGATTGTGGGCACAATCGACCAACAGCATGGGCGTTTGTGCGTCGCCAGGATGGATGATGTCCAGGCGACCAGGCCATTTTACGTTGGCCAGACCCGTTTGTAAGGCTTCAAGCGTTAGACGGGGCAACCGGGGCCGCACGTGCTGCAAGGCAACCAGGGCCAGCGTGGCGTTTTCTAGTTGATGTTCGCCGCCCAGAGGTAAATCAAACTGGGTGCCAGGGGGAATGAAATCGGGGTCCAGGCTGTGGGTGATGGCGAGTTTTTGCTGGCTGGGATGGTGGGGAACGGCCGTTCCTGCAAACTGCCAACCTTGTTCCACAACAGTTAATGGCGACTGCCGTTCCTGGCTGATGGCTTGCAGTTTGGCTAATGCCTCCGGTTCCTGGTTGGCGGTGATGACGGGAATCCCAGGTTTGATGATTCCCCCTTTTTCGTAAGCAATCTGTTCCAGCGTGTTGCCTAGCAGCGCCGTGTGATCCAGACTCAACCGGGTGATGACGGAGACGAGCGGGGTGAGGACATTGGTCGCATCTAATCGTCCGCCCAGCCCTACTTCTACAACGGCGACATCAACTCCGCAGTCGGCAAAGTGCAAAAAGGCAATGGCGGTGAGAATCTCGAACCAGGTGATGTCGGGGAACTCTGCTTCGAGGGCGCGCAGTTTGTTGATTTGGGTGACGAATTGAGACCTGGAAATACGGCCGTCTGCCTCATCTGGTGTTAAAATACGAATCCGCTCCCGAAAATCTTGCAGGTGCGGGGACGTGTAGAGGCCAACGGTGTAGCCCGCCGCTCGCAGAGCAAAGGCACACATGGCGGCTGTGGAGCCTTTTCCTTTGGTTCCAGCAATATGGATAGCAGGATATTGCCTGTAAGGGTTACCAAGCGCTTCCATTAGGCGGCCGGGCCGCGTGTGGTCCAGCTTGTTGGCCATGTAGCGGTCCTGCTTTTTGGCCTCGAAGTTGATAAAACTATAGAGGTAATCCAACGCTTCTTCATACGCCTTTGCGGACGCAATGGGGCTGGCGCTGGTTTGTTGTTCTGTTGGTACAGTTGCCGAGTTGTTCATATGGGTGCGATTGTAACCAATAGTGCGGTTTGATGGAAGTATTTTTTGTGGCTGGGGGTTAGTTGCTGGTGGCTAGTGAAAGAAACCAGCAACTAACAAACTAACAACTAGCCATTTTTTAGGAGTTTGTGATGGGATTTGTCGTTGTGTTGCATGAAGGGTTATCCAACATGGCTTGGATGTTTTTTCTGGCGATTGGGTTGTGGGGCTTGGTGCGAGCGATTCGTGGGCAGGCGGTGGACGGCAGCTATTTAGGGGCGGTGGCCATAGGGCAAGGCTTGTTTATTTTTCAGGCGCTCATTGGCGTGATTTTGTGGGTAAACGGCCGTCTCTCGGCTCTGGCTCGCCCGGAAGTTCATGTGTTGTACGGGGCATTTGTCATTGTTTTCTTGCCCTTCATTTACTTTACCGCCCTGCGTGGCGACGATTCCAACCGGGGACAGTGGGTGTTGGCCTTTAGCAACCTGTTTTTGTTTGGCGTGGCTCTACGCCTGATTACGACCGGCATTTTAGGTTGACGCATTGCTGCAATATCTTGGCTATAACTAATTGACGCGCATCGCGTAGTCGTTCCCGGCTTGTTATGAATAATCTTATCTCGTTCTTATTGCCTTACATGACCGCCTATGGTTATTTCATTTTAGGTGGTCTATTGCTTTTGGAAAGCATTGGCGTTCCCCTACCTGGTGAAGCTGCAATTGCCTTAACCGCTGCTTTTGCTTCCAAGGGGCAACTGAGCCTAAGTTTGGTGATTGGTGTGGCGGCCGTTTCTGTATTTTTCGGCAGCGTCATTGGGTATCAGTTGGGCAAGTACCAGGGAAACCGAGTTCTGCATATTTTGCAGCGGCATGGGGGAACAGAGAGCCTGGAACGAAGCAAGTTGTTTTTAGACAAGCATGGGTCTAAAGCATTGATCATCTCTCGCTTTATCCCGGTTGTGCGTGTGTTTGTGGTTGTGCTGGCTGGGGTAAACGGCATGAATTATCGGCCGTTTTTGCTTTATAGCGCTATAGGTGGACTGCTTTGGTCTGGACTAATTAGTCTACTCGGTTATTTCTTTGGTCAAAATCTGGCCGTGCTGACCAAAATTATTGATCGCGTTGGCTTGAGCTTGTTGATGGTGTTTGTGGTGATTGTGGGGGCACTCTGGCTGGGGCGCTACTTGAATCGGGAGGAAGTCAGAACTCGGCAAAAGCTGGAGACTTTAGCCAAGAGATTGCAGCTACCCCAACTCGCTCATTGGCTCCAGCATCGGTTTGATCCGGCGGAACGGGCTACCTTTACTATTTCTGTGGGCTTTCTGGCGGTCTTGTTAAGCGGCTGGCTGTTTGGGGGTGTAACTCAAGATGTTTTAGCGCGGGAAGAATTTGCTCTCTACGATGTTGGGGTAACCCGTTGGCTGATTGCCCACAATACCCCGGAGGGTGAAAATATCTTTTTGGCACTCAGTAAATTAGCTCAACCTGGATTTGTCTTTGCTGTGGCTGCGCTTTTTTCCATTTGGCTCTTGTTGCGCAAGTATCGGCATCATTTGTTGGTGCTTTGGTTGGCGGTGTTAGGCGGTGTTTCGCTCATTGAAATTCTACAGCGGATATTTCAACGCTTGCCGCCAGATTTTCCCGGTATTGTTGTTCATAATCCAGGATTAAGCTATCCAGCTGATCAGCCGCTGCGGGCGGTTGTCTTGTATGGAATTTTGGCTTATTTGATTGTTCGTACAACCGTTCACTGGCGCTGGCATGTTTCTATTTCTGTTGGGGCGACACTGCTTATCTTTTTGATTGCCTTGAGTGACCTGGCGCTAGGTGAATATTTTTTGACAGATGTCGTGGCTGGATTGGCAGGGGGCGTAGCCTGGTTGGCTACCACAATTTTAGTTAGCGAAATGATACGGCCGTTTTCGCTGTCTGCTCCAGCCTGATACACATATTAAGAAATCCCAGCTACGTTTCAAACCAGAATCCTTCGATGCGGTAGAAACCAGGCTCAATCATTTCGATGTTGAGGCGCAGAAAGCGGCCGGGCGCGATTTCCTGATTGGTGGTTAGGTTGGGATCGACCACGCTTACGTCAAAAATATCTTCCAAACTTTCGGCATCGGCTTGCAGATGGCATTCCATTGAATCATCCAGAAAGCCCGGCGTGTACAGGTAATATTCCCCCTCAATTTCCACACCAGGCTGAATCGCCAGAAGTTCTCGGCACTGTTCTAGCTGTGCCGCGCTGAGCGTGGTGGTTTCGGTAGGTTTCTCTTCTACCATGAACGGCGAAACGCCAAAAAAGAAAATCGCGATGACCATTGCGCCACATAGCAGCACCAGACAGCCAGCCGCCGCAGCGGCAATAATCAACACAGTGTTATTTCGGTCATTTTTGTCCATAGCTATTTTTAAACCGGGTGTTCAACCATTTCCAGGTGGAGTTTATCACCCTCATAAGGGTAATTAGCCAGCACCGTTTCGTCCAGTTCGACGCCCAAACCAGGAGCGGTAGGCGGAATGATATAGCCATCTTGCCATTGCAGCGGCGATTTGAGCACTTTGGCGTGAAAATCGCCCCAGGTAAGGATGCTTTCCTGGATGAGGAAGTTGGGCGTGCAGGTGCTCAGCTGGATGTCAGCAGCGGCGGCGATGGGGCCGCAGTAGAGATGGGGCGCAATCTGGATGTAATGGGCTTCGGCCATACTGGCAATCTTTTTGCCTTCCAGCAGTCCGCCCACGCGCCCCAAAGCCATCTGCCAAATGGCGGCGGAGCGATGGTGCAGCAGCTGGGCAAATTCGTATTTGGTGGCCAGCCGTTCGCCAGTGGCGATGGGAATGGAGGTGGCGCGGGCGACCTGGGCCATCTCGATAGGGTTGTCGGGTGGGGTGGGTTCTTCCAGCCAGAGCGGATCGTACTTTTCGAGTCGTCGTGCCAGGCGAATGGCGGCGCTGGGGGTCATTTGGCCGTGGGTGCCAAAGAGCAGGTCGGCACGGCTGCCCACCGCTTCGCGCAGCGTTTTGACGAAGTTTTCGGCGTGATCCAGCGCTTCCAGGGAAAGCTGACGCGGGTCGAAGGCGGAATAGTAACTGACGGGATCAAATTTTACGGCCGTAAATCCCAGCTTCACATAGTCCAAAGCCCGCTTGGCCGCCAGCTCAGCATCCCGGTACACATCGGTTTTGTCGTCTGGTTGGGGATAAATGTAGGTGTACGAGCGCAGCTGTTCATGCACCTGGCCACCCAGCAGGGCGTAGGCCGGTTTGTTCACCTCTTTGCCGATGATGTCCCAGCAGGCCATCTCGATACCGCTGAGAATGCCCAAAATGGAGGTGTCGGGGCGCTGCGTGTAGCCACTAGAGTAAATGATGCGCCACAATCGCTCAATCTGAAATGGGTCTGCGCCGATGACGTGCCTTTCACAGACATCTTCGATCATCTTGGAGACAACATGCGGATGAAAGGGAACGGAGTAGACTTCGCCGTAACCCACCACGCCGCCATCGGTAACCAGCTTGAGGAAAATCCAGTAGCGTCCGCCAAAGTGGGGTGGCGGCACGCCAACAACGAATGTTTTTACAGAGGTAATTTTCATGGGCTGTTCCTTCGTCTTTATCCGCAGATTTCACAGATTACGCAGATTTTTGTCTTTGCTCTTGAATAATCTTTTTGAGTTCTTCAGGGGATAGGACGTTATTTCTTTGTCGGTGGAGCATACGATGGCAGTTGGCACAAACGGCAATCATATCAGTTTTTGGATCGATAATAGTTTCAGAGTTCAGACTACTAACAGGTTTTAAATGATGAATTTCAATAAAGCCAAAACCATGCTCGCCATATTTTTCTGCAAAGTCAAATTCACAAATTTCGCATATGGTTCGATGGTATTTGACAGCTGAACGTCTTAATGATTTATTGCGCTCATAATAGCTTGTAAACCGTTTTTTTCTGCCTTCGACAAATAGTTCGTTTTCAAATTCTTGGCTTTCTATGTCTGAATCAACAATACTATCAATACTCGCTATTGGGATCGCCTCAAGATGTTGATATCCCGTTTGAGTTATTTGCCAGACGGTTTGATTTTCGTTTTGGAGTGGTCGATTTTCTTTCAACCATTTGCGGCGGGCATATGTGTTCCCTTTGGCGAGTTTCCCAAATGGTCTAGTCAACCAGTTTAATTCATCGGCCATATGAATTAATGACCACCTGATAGTATCTTCAAGAGGTTTTCTCTCAATCGCGCCATAATTCTGTATCAGATAAACTTTTCCAGCTGACATGACATCAGTCGTTGATGCGATTCCATCTTGTTGATTCGCGACAGAATTCAAGAGCAGTAGCAGTAATTCCGGTGTACGATAAGTTTCACTCATGTCTGTGTTCTCCTAATCTAGTGTTGACTTAGCTGGAACATCCTTTCGGTACAATGGTGAAAAGTAAACCCAGAGGACGGATAGTAACAAACCTGTGCTGGAAATGGCAACGGCCGTTCTCAATCCCAACCATTCGCCAAACAATCCACCCAGCAGCGCCCCAATCGGCAAAGCGCCGTAGCCGATGAACAAACCCGTAGCGTTAACACGACCCAGCAGCTCGTCAGGTGTAAGCGATTGGGCCAGGCTGTCATAGCCGATGTTGTAAACGGTGTTGCCGAAACCCTGCACAAATTGTCCCAACAGCAGAATCGCCCCGGCCAGCCAGGGCGTGCCAGAAGCCAACGGCCGTGCCAACGATCCCACACCAATCAACAGCGAGCCAAGGATCACCATCTTTCCCAAGCCAAACCGTTTGGCAGCCCGTCTCCCCCAAGCGGCAGCAGCCAGTCCCGCCAGGCTGCCCACGGCAAAAATCACCCCCACAAAAGTGGCAGGCAGTCCCAATTGGAGCAGGTAGAGAATCAGTAAGGCATCAATCATGCCACCGAAGAGCTGCATGGAGCTGTTGTTAAGCAGCATGGGGCGCAGTTGGGGATGGTGTCGGATGAAGGACAATCCTTGCCGAATTTGCTGCCAGAAAGACGGCCGTTCCGCCACAGGTTTTGGTGCAGGTTCATCCACCTGAATTGTCCCCAGCAAAATGGATGAAACCAAAAATGAAGCTGCATCAATGACAAGGGCAATGGGTGCGGTGAGCAGCTCAATTAGCGTGGCCGCCAGCGCCGGACCGCTCAACTCGATGAGCGAATTACTGGCCGAGAGCTTGCTGTAGCCTTCTACCAGATTGTCGCGGGAGATGAGGCCGGGTAGGAACGCCTCTTCGGCCACATCGGCCAGCAGGGTGAGGCAGCCGCCCAGGAAGGTGACCAGGATTAAATGTGCCCAGGTGAGCTGCCCCAACAAGGTGGCCAGGGGGATGGTGATGATGAGCAGTAATCGCCCCACGTCGGCCAGGATGAGAAGCGGCCGTTTACGTAGCTGATCCACAAATACCCCAACAGGCAGGCCAAACAGCAGGTAAGGCAGCGTCCCGGCAGCGGCAAGATAGCCCATTTGGGTAGCCGAGGCGCCTAAAGTCACTGCGCCAATGATCGGCAGCGCTAAAAACGTAATGCCTGAACCAAAATCAGAGATGATGTTGGCGCTCCAAAAGCGCATAAAATTGGCGTGCTGCCAGAGCTTTCCTTTCATAACGTTCCTTGAATATAGTTCACCGTAAAGGACGCAAAGCGCGCGAAGTTATCTTTCATTCTTTGCGTGCTTTGCGTCTTTGCGGTTTAATTTTGCGCAGGATGACAATACCACTCGATACCGAATTTCCCACTGATTTTGCCAACCAGATTGCCCAACTGGAAGCGTATAACAAGCACCATTACCGGCCCAATAGCTATTTGCACAAATGGTGGGCGCGGCGCTGCGGCAGCACCTTTCGCCTTATTTTGAAGCAGTTGGTAGCGGATGAGGCACAGCGCGATTATTATGCACCAGGTGGGCTGGCAGGCAAAATTATCCTGGACCCGATGATGGGTGGCGGCACGACGCTGCACGAGGCGATCCGGCTGGGGGCACATGTGGTTGGGGCCGATTTGGAGCCAATTCCGGTTTTGCAAGCCCGCGCCACGCTGACGCAGGTTGATTTGGCAGCCTTGGAGCGCGCCTACAAGCAGTTTTATACGGCGCTGCGCAAGGCAGTTTCGCCATATTTTCAGACGATTTGCCCGGAGAGTGGCTTGGCAACGGCCGTAAATTACACGCTCTATGGGGTGAAGCGAAAGTGCAACGGCCGTTCCGTCATTATGGTCGATTCGCTGGTACTGCGCGTGGAACCTGACGGCTCTACCATCCAGCTTTGCCCACGCTGCCATGCTGTTTTGCAGGACACGGCAGCGTGCGCTTGTTCGGGCATGAGCGATAAGCCGCCGCTACTTGAAAAAGGGGCCAAAACATTTGCTGGCGAGCCAGCCATGTTTGACGACGATTCAGCGCTTCCTTTCTATCAACGGTACGTGCCGCTGGTCTTGGTCGCCCGCTGCCCGCGCCAAAAGAAATTGTTGTTCAAAGCGCCGGATGCACAAGATTGGGCTTTGCTGGAACAGGCAAATGAGCTGCGCCAAACGCTGCCGTTTGACCTGGCTGATTTTGCCATCGACCCAGGGCGTAAATCACGCCAGCTGACTCCGCGCGGCATTAAAAATTACCTTGATTTGTTTTCCAGCCGCCAACTTATTTATTTACATCATGCCATTTGTCTGCTGCCTCAATTCGAACCGGCAATTCGCCTTAATTTAGGTTTGTTGGTTTCTACTTCGCTGGAATTTAATTCGATGCTGTGTGGTTACAAAGGTAAAAACAAGCGGCGAGCAGGGGCCATCCGGCACACGTTTTCACATCACGCTTACTCGTTTCCTTACACGGCGCTGGAAAATAATCCAGTTTATCCACGCAAGGCGTCTGGCACGCTGCAAAAGTTGTTTCAGTCGCGGATTCGGAACGGCCGTCGCTGGGCCGCAAAGCCGCGCGAGAGAGTAATCGGTAAACGGTTATCGGTAAACAGTAAACGGAAGTTTATAGAAGTTGTAGGAGAACAGGATAGCGGAAGAGAGGTAAGAAGTGTGGCCGAAATGACAGCAGAAAGCGAGTCGCGTTTCTTGCTTTTGCAAGGTTCTTCGACGCAGCTTGATTTGCCTGATGGCAGCGTTGATTATATTGTGACCGATCCGCCTTATTTTGACAGTGTGCAGTACAGCGATCTGGCGGCGTTTTTCCGGGTTTGGCTGCGGCATCTGCTGCCGGATGCGGCCAATTGGGCCTATGATACGCAGGATTCGGCCGTGGACCCGCACCAATTGGACAGCGAAAGTCGTTATACTGAGCTGATGACGGGGATTTTTGCTGAATGTCGGCGGGTGCTGAAGGAGGAAAACGGCCGTTTCGTTTTCACTTTTCACCATTGGAATCCCAAAGGGTGGGCGGCGCTGACGGTGGCGCTGCAAAAGGCAGGATTTGCCCTGGTGAACCGCTACGTGGTGCATTCAGAAAATCCGATTTCAGTGCATATTTCCGGGATGAAAGCGCTGCTGCATGATGCGATTCTGGTCTTTGCCCCCAAGGAAACGGTAGATGTAAGGTGGGAACGGCCGTCCCACATCAACCAATCTGACAGCGAACAGTTTTGCTACGATTGCGGTACGTTTTTGGGCTGGATGTTGCAGGAGGGCGTGGCGGAAACGGCCGTGCTGCCTCTGTGGCAAGAAGCGCTAAACGATGCCTGATTCCGCAAATTTTCCCCTTGGCGCACAAATAACCCTTGATGAATTAGCCGGAGATGTCCATCCAGTTTTGCACCGGCTGCGGGCGGCAGAGCCGGTCAGCTGGCTGCCTGCGCTGAATGCCTGGTTGGTGACGAGGCATGATTTGGCCATTGCTGTGATGCGCGACGCCAAAACGTACACGGTGGATCATCCTGGTTTTTCTACCGCGCAGGTGGTGGGGCCGAGTATGTTGTCGTTGGATGGCGCGGAACATGTTCGGCAGCGACGGCCGTTTGAAGCCCCATTTCGTCGGACGGCCGTACACAATCGCTTTCGCCAATCAGTGGCCCAACACATCAGCAAACTTTTGGACGAACTTGTTCCCAAAGGCGAAGCGGAACTGCGCCGCGAGTTTGCGGGGCCGGTAGCCGTCAAAACAATGATGACCGCGCTGGGATTGGACGATGTGGTGGAAACGGCCGTTCTCGGCTGGTACGACACGATTGTTCAAGCAGTAACCCAAGTGACTGCCGGAGAACCGGTCAGCGCGGAAGGACGGGCTGCCTTTGCTGCCTTGCGCCAAACGTTGCTGCCGTCTTTGCGGCGCAATCCAGAGGCAAATTTGCTGGCGGCGGCCAGCGGCATGGCTCAAGGTTTGTCTGACGAAGAGATTGTGTCCAATGCGGCCGTTTTGCTCTTCGGCGGCATTGAAACCACGGAGGGGATGATTGCCAATGCCCTCTACTTTTTGCTCACGAATCCAGCATGGCTAAAGCGCGTGCAGGCCGACGCCACGCTGCTGCCAGCAGTCATTGAGGAGACGCTGCGGCTGGAGCCAGCGGCGGGTGTGGTGGATCGGTATGCCGCGCAAGACACACGGTTGGCCAATGCCGAGATTGCTGCCGGCGATTTGGTGCGTGTCTCGTTGAGCGGAGCCAATCGTGATTCGGCCGTTTTCCCTGAACCGGATCGGTTTAACCCGCTGCGGCCCAATTTGCGCGAGCATGTTGCCTTTGCCCAAGGACCACACGTTTGTCTGGGCCTTCATTTGGCCCGATTAGAGGCCCAACTTGCTGTACAGCAGGTGTTGGTGCGCCTGCCAGAGGTTCAGCTTCAGCCATCAGAAATGGCGATTGCGGTTGCCAAGCCGCGAGGTCTGGTTTTCCGTAAGCCAGAGGCTCTATGGGTGCGCTGGTAGGACCTAATCGCAGATTTTGTTGACAATCCCTTCCCTGGTTGTATATTCTCTGACTACTCATGATTTCAACCATTCAGGCATTCTTCAGGCAACTTATTTCTCTTTTTGGTGGCGCGGCGGCGGAACGGCCGTCTCCTTCCCCAACCCGTGCTGCCCGCGAATCGGCAACAGGAGGCAACATGATCAAAGTTCCCAATAAAATTGGTTTTCACACCGGGCCAGGTGGCAACCCCTCCGGCATTGGCGACTGGATGCGTGCCCTGGACAAAGCCCGCCTCCCCTTTTTCCTCAAATCGGTCGATCATTATGGGCCTATTTTTGAAGCCCAGGAGTTGATGAAAAAGAGCAATGTTGCCCATGTGCTTGTGTATCGTCTTAGCACGCGAGGCCATAACGATGGCTACGATTATGATGTGCCACCGTACAAGGATCCAAAATATGTGAACGATCCGGAGGGTGGGGCGGAAAAGCATTGGCGCAAAACGAGGGCTAAGCTGCCGCCAGAGTTTGATAAGGAGCGTGTCTGGCTTGAACCCATCAATGAGGTGGACAAAGATTTGTGCGATTGGTTGGGGCGTTTTGCGGTGCGCATTGCCAATTTGGCGCAGCGGGATGGCTACAAGGTGTCTTTGTTTGCCTGGTCGAGCGGCGAACCGGAACCGAGCGGCTGGGAGACGCCGGGGATGTTGAAATATTTGCAGCTGTGTGGCAAACGGCCGCAGCAAGCTGCTGTTGCTTTGCATGAGTACAGTTACATTGAAAGTGATATTTTGGATGCGTTTCCGTTTAAAATCGGTCGTTTTCAATATTTGTTCCAGGTGTGTGACAAACACAATATTCCTCGGCCACGAGTTCACATCACTGAATGGGGCTGGACGCTCAACAGCGTGCCGGTGCCAGAAAAAGCGATTCAGGACATTCGCAAGGTGGGTGAGCTGTATGCTCGTTTTCCTGAAGTTGAAGGGGCCGCTATCTGGTATCTTGGCCCCGATTTTGGCGGCATTGCCAATAAAGCCCAACGGTTGATCAAGCCCGTAACCGATTTCACACTCAACCATCGTTTTGAAGTGCCAGAAGGCCGCGGCGAGATTGATGTGCCAGAAATCGACAGCACGCCACAGCCCATTGTGCCCGACCCGGACCCCGAACCAGTTCCACCCGATCCAGATCCCGAACCCATCCCACCTGAGCCGGATCCAGAGCCGATTCCACCTGAGCCAGACCCAGAGCCGATTCCGCCTGAGCCAGACCCAGAGCCGATTCCGCCCGAGCCGGACCCTGAGCCAGAACCACCTCAGCCACCCCCTGTACCCAACATTCAGTTTGTGGCTGATGTCACCATCCCTGATGATACACGGTTGCAGGCGGATTCAACCTTTGTGAAGCGGTGGCGGGTTAAAAATACGGGGAATGTCGCCTGGAGCAGCGACTACAAGTTGGTTTTTGCCGATGGCACCGCGATGACAAAAAAGACAGCACAGCCGCTGCCCAATGTGGCCCCTGGTCAGGAAGCCAACATCTCCATTGAATTTACTGTGCCCACGCAGCCGGGCACGTATTTCAGCGATTGGCGCTTGCAAGATAAGCAAGGCAACGTGTTTGGCGATATTATTTTCACCCGCATCATTTCGGTAGATGAACGGCCAAGCAACAGCCTCTATGTGGCTGACGTAACGATTCCTGATGATACGCGCATGGCTCCTGGGCAAACGTTTACCAAAACATGGCGCGTGCGGAATAATGGAAAACGGCCGTGGGGCGATGGCTTCCGGTTGGTGTTTGTCAAAGGCACGGCCATGACCAATCAGCGCAGCCAAGCGTTGCCCGCCTGCGCGCCTGGACAAGAGGTGGAAATTTCCATCCAGCAAACCGCCCCCACCCGGCGCGGCACCTACTTTGGCGATTGGAAAATGCGTGATGATCGAGGCAATCTGTTCGGGGAAGTACTCTTCCTACGGATTGTTGTGTAGAAAGACCGAAGACCTGACAGGTTTACTGCCCAACTTTACGTTCAAGTAACTTTGTTTAGCAAAGTTGTTTTACCAAAAAGCTAGTTTGTAAACCTGTCAGGTCTGCAAAATTAACCAGCCAGGAATGTTTCCATATTGGCTTTGCTAATGCGGTAGGCGTTGCCAATTTTGCGTGCTTTTAAATCCCCTGCTTCGATGGCAGCGATGACATCTTCATAGGAAACTTGCAAAATCTCGGCTGCCTGCTGCGGCGTCATGACGTCTGGCATGGCGGCGCTGTCGCCAGAGGCTGCAGCTGGGGCCGCTTGCGGCTGCTGTGTTTGCTGCGGCTGTTGTTGTTGCTGCTGCATATTTTGCATGGCAGCCATACCCATTGCGCCAAAACCAATTTCGCCCATGTTACCACCTCCTGAAGGATTGTTGGCGGCATCGACAAAAGCGTCGGCCTGCTGCTTTTGTACGTAGCTGGTGCCGTAGCCCATGTTGGTAACCACTTCCAACGATTTGGGATGCAGCCCCATGCGAATGTTGAAATCAACCAGAACCATCCCCAGAGCGTCGAACTCAGCTTGCAACAAGCCAATGAGCAGTTCATTGAGGTCTTGCGAAAAAGATTGCAGCTGGGCCGGGCCAAGATTTTTGGCGATGGCCAGCTCGCTCATTTTGTCTTGCATCATGATGGCCAGTTTGGGATCGAGGCGTTCTTTCATTTGTGGCTGGCGCACGCTCTCGCGGAAGGCGTCCATGGCATTGAGGAAGCGCCATGGCTCTTTCACCCGCACAACATAGGTGCCGTTGCCCACAATGGCACTGGCCCCTGGGGAACGGTTGAGATGTTCAATGATGATGGGTTGGGTGGTGCCCCACTTCATGGTGAGGTCGGTGGTTTTGACGTAGTACACGTCAGCCGTGAAGACGTTTTTGCCGCCAAACAGCCCTTTTTCGACCCAATCCATGAGGAAGGGCACGTTGGCGGTGGTGAGGACGTGGGTGCCGGGTTCAAAGGTCCCCATTGCTTCACCACTGCGCACGAAAACGGCCGTTTCTCCCGGATTCACAATACAGGGCGAGCCTAACTTAATATCACCCAGGCCACCGGGCGGGAATTTGCGGACAACTTCGTCTCGAAGCCAGGAATCAATTGCTACGCGATCAAACACTTTTGCCATGAGTCAATCTCCTTAAAATAGAGAATGGAGACGAGAGATTAGAGATTAAAATCTCCAGTCTCCAATCCCTAATCTCCAAAATAATTTCTAAAAATCGCCTTTAAGTGAATCTTCTGTCGATTCGCCGATGCCTTTGATGACTTCGTCGCGGCTGTCGAAGGTACTGTTGGCTTCTTTGAGGGCGCTGTCCAAGGTGCGGATGGCTCCGCTGATGTCCCCATCATCGACGACGGCTTTTTCGAGAACGGCCGTATCCGCCGCAATCTCTTCCGCTTTGTTTAGCATATTTTCGTCGAAGGCGTAAATGCGAGCCAAATCTTCTTCTTTTACCTTGATAGCATCAAAGAAACCAGCGTAGCCTTGGGGAGCGTCTTTTACCTTGCCAATCAGACCCATCAGGCGAGTATCCACGCGGCCCAACGGCTCGGCGTGATCCATCGCTTTGATGATGTCACCGCTTAGCTCTTCGGTAATGCCGCCCAACTGCAAGCGGCTGCCTTCTAACCGGTCAGCAATGGTTTTACGCAGCAGTTGGTCGGCTTCACGCCGCCGACTGCGCTCCATGTAGCCATCCAGGCCAGGAATTTTGTTTAACAAATTGCCCAGGCCCGTTGATTCGCCCTGGATTTTGTCAAATAAATCGGAAATTTGTTCTTTCATATTGGGTCGCCTCTCTTTACAAGGTTTCGCGTAACTGTACAGGTAACAGTCACTTTTCTAGATAAATTGGTGAAACAGTTTTTTGAAGTGACTGTCACCTCTCCAAAAAATATTCTGTGCCGCAGAAGGGACAGCGAATAACGCCCTGCCCGGCCAGTTCTAACTCACCACCGCAATGTTCGCATTTGTTAAGCGCATGCAGTTCATTTGCCTGGCGAGAGTATAACATACCTTCATCCCAGTTTACATAGCCGGAAAACAGCCCCATGCCCACGAGTTGGTACAGATTTTGCTGCACTGTCTCGCGGCTGCTGTTTAGTTCAATGACCAGATCGCTGATGGCGATTTGGCCGCGCGTTTTGACCATGTCTAAAAGTTGACGTTGTTCCTGGGCACGGGCGGCAACGGCCGTATCTTGCCCACCTTTCCAAAAGAGAAACGCGCCAAAGCCCAGCTGCGGCAGTACCAGTACCAAAAAGCCCAATGTCATGCCTAGGGCCATACCGCCAGCGGTTAAGCGGCCTTCGCCCCGGTAAACGACCATCAACACAGTCACGATAATGCCAACGATAATGCCGCCAGCGATGAGAATAAGTCCTAATGTTTTGCCCATAATTTTCCGTTTCGATTTTGTTTTTAGATTGGACCAATTTGCCCGCACTTTTTGAGGCTCATTTTAAATAAAATTGGTCCAATCTTGGTTAACCAAACCCTCTGCTGCCGCCGCCGCCAGAACTGCCGCCGCTAAAGCCACCGCTGAAGCCGCCAGAACTGCGACCGCTGCTAGAGCTGGGCGGTGTGCTGCGCATGGTGGAGGCGGTGCTGTTGAGCATTCGCGTCAGGCCCGCTGACATGGATTCTAGCCCGCCAGCCATGCCCGATGCGGCCGAATCGAGGCTGGGCAACGAAGGAACAGAGCCGCCGCTGCCACTGCCGCCTGTAGGTCTGCTGCTGCCGTGGTAAATGGGACGGCCGTAGCCATATGGATGATACCAGGGCGGAATTGGCGTGTGGGGCACGGTGGCAAACTTGCGAATCCAGGTGCGGTCCAGACCAAAGGCGGTGGCGTATGGTAAATATTTTTCAAACAGCTCGCCCGCCTGGGCCATGTCCTGATACTCTTCGATGTTTTTAAGATAGTTGCGGAAGGCGTCCCACTTGGCTTTTTCTTCCGCGCCTTTGGCGGTTTTGGCGGGCATGAAGCGGCCTACGATACCAACAAAGAGTCCCGTGATGCCCAAAGCCGCCGCGCCGCAGCAGCCCACATAAGACGCTTCTTCTGGCAGGATGGCGATCAAAGCAATGAAGGCCACCACCGCGACCACACCGATTAGGGCGGCCACAACGACGTAGGTGGTGCGCACTTTGTCTGGTGAGCGCTCCACAAACCCTTCACTCAGCAGCTCATCGTAGAGCATGTTGCGCAGCTTGGGCAGTTTGCTGGCGAATTTGTAGCGCATTTCGGACAGCTTGCGCTCTGTTTTGCGGCCAAAGAAATCTTTAAGGAATTGGGTTTCATACGGCCGTAATCCCGCCTTTGATTCATTTACCAGAGTAAAGACGTGGTTTTTCGCCTTGTTTTCACTAATGCTGATGTAGCCGCGCTGGGCCAAATCCACCAGGGTGGAGATGATGTCGCGCATGTCGGCCTTCTCATCCACCAGCGTGCCCACCACGGCCGGACGCAGATTAGAGGGCGGTTCGGGCAAATATTCTGGCACGATGAGGCCGGTTTCGGGGTCGCGGCCCCGGGTGTACCACAAGGCCAGGACGGCGAGCGGCCCGCCCAGGAAGAGCAAGCCAGACAGCACCAACCCGATCAGGCCATAGACGTCGGCGTTTTGCTGCCGTGCTTGCCAGTCGGGGGTGGGGATGTCCAGCAGGCCGTGGGGGAACTGCACGCGCACTTCGAACGCCTGGCCAGGTACGAGTGGTTCGAGCAGGGTGTAGGTGATGATACGGCCGTCTTTACTCGCGCTTGTCTCTACCAAATTGGCATTGCTAGCCGCCAACCCTTCTATCAGATAGGTGCCGTCGTCGATGTAACGCTGTGGCTCCACGCCTTTTGGCAGGTGAATGGTGACGGTGCTGTCCTGAATGCGACCGGGATGGTCTGAGGGGATGGCTTTCCAGAAAATCTGGTCGCCGCTGCCCTCGTCCAGCGTGCCCACAATGACGCCGCCCTTAACGGTGTAGCTAAAGGTGTAGGTGCGCCGTCCTAACGCTGGCTCAAAGTACCAATCAATGCGTACCTCGCTGCTGGAGCGGCTGAGCTCAAACGTGCCGGGGGCGTTGCTGCTGGACTCCACGTAGTTTAGGTCGCCTTCGCGCAGCTGGATGTTGGTGATGTTGTCATTGTTGCCCGCGCTGCCGGTGAGGATGGAACCATAGCCGAAGGTAAACGGCTCACCGGAGAAGTTGAGCACCTGCGTCTCCACCACGTCGATGTCGCCATTTTCCAGCAGCGTCATCTCCACATCAAACTGCTCCCAGTAAAAGGACTTTGTCTGCGCTGCCGCCGAGGACGGCATAGCCAGCGGGCTAAACAGCAACAAAGTAGCGATAAAAGTGATGAATATTTTTAGATTAGAATGAGATTTTTGCATTCGTTTTTAGCTACCTAAATTGGACTAGCATTTACTCAAATTGCAATTAAACAAGCGACCTTTCGTTGTCATTTCGACCAAAGGGAGAAATCTTACGATTTGCCAAGGAACATACCTGGCCGGGATTAGAAAGATTTCTCGCCAAAAGTGGCTCGAAATGACAGATGAAGGTAATTTGCTCAGCAAAATATTTATTGGGAGGAAATGATTTGTGCATATCCCGTTGCCTTTTGTTCTTAAATCAAAAGTAAGTTAGAAGCGATACTATTATACAAAAAGAATATGAAGTAGCGGTTCAGGAAAGCGTTGGTTAACAAATGCAGAACATTCAACTAAAGACAAAAACTGTTTGGGGCAACGCTTCATGAAATCTGCGGTTTGCAACAACTTAATGGTTAATGACTCTCCTGGTTCAAGAGTGATTTTACTCATTCCAGACAATGGATCGCTTAAACAAGACATGCAATCAATCCAGGCGTCCATATTTGCACCGTAATAGTCTGGAAATCCAAAGGCATCCTTGAATATCTGGTGAAATGATGACCAGTCATGAATTATTGTTGTGTTGATTTGTATTTCTTTCATGAATTATTTAGCTCATTATTGGCCGAGCCATTTGGATTCGATTTGGTCAAGCTGGCCGGACTGCTGTAGGGTGGCCAGGCTTTGGTTGAGCATGGTGAGTAACTGCTCGTTTTCACTACGCACGACCAGGGCAAAAGGTTCTACGGTGACGCTTTCGGGCAGCCGCTTGAGTCCGTTATTGTCCCGCAGATAGAGCCGCCCGCTGATGGCGTCGGTGAGGGCAGCGTCGGCAGCGCCTTGCTGTACGGCCGTCATCGCTTCATCTGCGGTGGGGAACGGCCGTATCTCCAAATCTGCCACTCGCTTGGCCCACTCCGTGGCTTCTACATGCCCTAAACTGCCTAACTCCACGGCCAGCGTTTGGCCACCCAAATCTGCCATCGTTTTTATTGTGTCATTTTCTGCCGGGACAATCAAGATTTCACCGGCATCAAAATAGGGCGTGCTGTAAGAGAAATCTCGCGTCCGCTCCGGGATGATTACCAGGGCGGAGAGCAGCACATCTACCTGATTGGTCGCTAAAGCATCATACAAGCCATCGTAGCCAAAGTAAACAAACTGCACGTCCAATCCCAAATCTTCGGCGATGGCTTTGGCCAGATCGACGTCCAGGCCAGTGACGCCGCTGCCATCATCTACCTCAAAGGGTGGGTAGGTGGGGTCCAGCCCCACGCGCAGTACGCCTGTCGCTTGCACCCGTTCCCAGCTGTCGTCAGCCAGCTTGCAGCCACTTTGCAGGAGAATGAAGGTGAGAAGGAAAACGGCCGTAAGCCAAATGCTGCCACTGACATTATAGTGGCTGTTTTTAGAATTTGAGGAGCGGAGCATCCTCAAATGCGGAGCGGGTTTTGCGCCAGCCGTTCGCATCTGAGGATGCTCACTCCGCCTTGTTTGAAAGGAACTGTTCTTAGGATAGCGGGCTAGCGATCTGAATTCGATCTGAGGCAGTGAAAAGTGAAAAGTAGTAAGTGAAAAGTGGGTCTTTCCTCTCAACTTCTCTTTTGTCTCTGTGAACTCTGTGGCTAATTTATTCATTGCCGGTGAACCTCTGCAACTCCGTATAAATCGGCTTGGCCACAAATTCGGGCGTGACGAGTGTGTAATAATCCATGAAGCTTTTAGTGGGCGCGGGGAAGCGGAAGGCCCAGATGGCGATCATTTCCACGTAGGGCCAATTCTGTTCGGCGTAGGTGAAGGCGTCGAGCGTGTTTTGGATGCGCTGGCCGGGCCGTACCGCCAGCGTCCAGCGGGGGTGGTCGTTCCAGCCAAATTCGGTGATGTAAATTTTGCTGTCGGCGTCATTGTGGCGCAGCATCACGTCACGCACCAGCTCTACGCGGCGGAAGTTGAGGATGTCGGGGCCGGGTTCGGCTAGGGCGGGGAAGGTGAGGCCGTAGCTGTGGACCGCCAGACCGTCGAAGTAGTCGGCGGCTCCGGCAGCATACATTTGGTCCAGATATTCCAGGTCGTTCAGGCCCCAGGGCGACCCGGCGGGTTCCAGAGTGGGGGCCAGCGCGCCACCCAGCACCAGCACGTCTGGGTTGGCAGCTTTGATGGCCGGGTACATCACTTTGAGCAGATCGACGTAATCAACGGCCGTTGCCTGCCGATAGCCCCATTCGTAGTTCAAATTTGGCTCATTGCCCACGATGATGGCCGCCAGCTTGCCCCGGTAGCGGGCGGCAAATTGGGCGGCAAAATCGGCAAAATCGTCGTAAGCGTCAGCGTCCAGGTAGTTGAGCGGCGTGTCTGGCGGGCGCGCCCAGCCAGGCGTCAGGCCCAGGCGGGCAATCACTTTTAATCCCTGAGCGTGAGCGTGTTCCATCACCATGTCTGGATGCTCCCAGGCGATGCCGCCGTCTGCGGCATGATAGTAGGCCCAGGGAAACAGCTCCACAATCCAGGGTGACCCCATCTGGCGTACCATCTCCAGGCTGCGCTGGATTTTCCACTCTTCCACCTCATCGGTCAGGCGGGTGTGGACGCCGACAATGGCGTGGCTGGTGTGCACCGTTTGCGGCGGGCCAGGGACGATGAGCAGCGGGGCGGGCTGCATGAGGGAGATGAGAGTGATGAGCAGCAGCAGGCGCAGGCCGCTGCGAAATTGGAGCTTGGGAAAAGGCAAGGTCACGTTTGGGCTTGCAAGGCGGTCTGGTAAAAATCGGCCCACCATTCTAAATGCTGGAAGATGGCATCCAGCCGCTTGGGAGCCGACACATCTCGTTCTGGCAGGGGTTCGGGCGGCACAAATTTGGCGGGGATGAGGCCAAGGCGGAAAAGCAGCTCGTTTTCCAGCTGGATGTTGAGCATCCTGTTTTGGTAGTCGTGGATAAGCTTGTGCAGGGTGTCGTCGCTGGCGTTGGCGGCGGTGAGGAAGCTGTGTGGCAGCGCATCGACCAAAATTTGGGAGGGCGTGCGGGCGGCCTGGCGTAAAATTTGGCGGCTCGATGGGGCGAGCCGAGGCAGAAAATGAATGCCCCATTTATGCTGATATTTGTTAAAGCGCAGATCGAGCGCCTTGTCGTAGAGGGTCATCAGGCAAAATTGGGCCACGGTGGTGATGTGGAGGGAGTCGTTTGATTGAGGCAGTTGTTGGGCCAGCGCTTGCCAGTTGATCTGGTTAATTTGCCTGGGCGTGAGTTGGTTAAAAACGAAGATGTTTTTGTTGTTTTCGTTGTAAATTGCCTGCAAACCGGGGATGGTAGGGGAAGCCGGGCCGGTTTGGGCGGCTTTGTGCCATTTTTGGGCGGCGGGCAGCTGGTTGAGTACGGCCGTTAATGCCTGCTGCACGAGATTGTATTGAGTAACGGCCGTTTCTTCCTGGGACAGCGGTCGATTGCTGACTTGCCGCGCTAACCGATTGAGCAACATCTCTGCTTGTGGGTCGCTGGTTTGGCCGAGGGCTGCAGAGGCATCCAGCAGCTGCTGAGCCAGATGGGCATACACCTCAGCTGGTCTTACCTGGGTGCGAAAATAACCCTCTGGCAGCGGCGCACCAGATAGCTGCTGCCCATGCTGGAGCAAATTCAGGGCCAGATGCGGGTTGAGCTGCATGTGTCGCTTGAGGGCGTGGCGGCTGGCGACAAGCGGCGCGCGCTTGAGCACACGATTGTGCTCTTGCCACAAGGGGTAAAAGCTTTCACGAATGGTATGTATGTTGGCGTCTGGGGCGATGATGAGCAGGAGATTGGTGTCGGAAACGGCCGTTTGGTATTTTTGGGCTGCCTGGCTGCCAAAAAGAAAAACGGCTTCTAGTTGAGAACCCAAATCCGCTGCCAAGGTTTGTGTGATGGTGTAGAGAGCCGCATTCATAGGCTGCATTATACTTTGGGTTGGCCCGTTTTCAACATTTGTTTTGGTGATCGAACGAACCTGGCGGATATGTTTCTTTGCCAAAGTTATACGTGGCAGCATTCTTTGCTTGTCCTGGTGTGGGCAGTATGCATCTGGAATGATTGATCTTTAGCTCACAACGGTTTGGCAGGTATAATGTGGCAGATTTAGTCAGACATTCTGATAAATTTTACGACTTCCCAAATAATTCAGATTAGCAAAGGATTTTTATGCGTATTTTTATCACAGGAGCAACCGGATTTGCCGGGTCTCATTTGGTAGAAAACTTGGTGGCGGCTGGGCATGAGCTTTTTGCCTTGGTTCATCAAGAGACGAGCCATCAACCATTGCTCCAAAATGAGCGCGTGACGCTTATTGAAGGCAATTTACTGGAGATGTCCTCGCTGGAAACGGCCGTTGCCCAAGCTAAACCAGATGTGGTTTATCATTTGGCGGGGCAGGCGTATCCGGCGCGCTCCTGGCAGCAGCCGGGGCTGACGTTGGCGGTGAACAGTGTGGGGACGGCGAATTTATTACAGGCGGTGGTGGGATACGGCCGTCCGCGTGTGCTCATCGTGACCAGTGCAGAAATTTATGGGGAGATTCAGCCTGAAATGCTGCCCATCACCGAGCAAACGATGCCAGCGCCCAATCATCCGTATGGCGTGAGCAAATGGGCCGCTGGCCTGCTGGTGCCGCTTTATTGGGAACGATATCAACTGCCGGTGGTGGAAGCACGGCCGTTTAACCACATTGGTCCACATCAAGCCCTGGGTTTTGTGGTGCCTGATTTTGCCAGCCAACTGGCGGAGATTCAGGCAAGCCAGCGCCCCAAGCGCATGATGGTGGGCAATCTGGAAGCCATGCGTGATTTTACCGATGTGCGCGATGTGGTGCGGGCTTACGAACTACTCGCAGAACAGGGCCAGCCGGGGGAAACCTATCTGATTTGCTCCGGTCAGCCAGTGAAGATTGAGACTGTGCTGCAGAAGCTGATTGAAATTGCTGGCGTGGAGGTGGTTGTAGAGAATGATCCGAAGCGAATGCGGCCGTCTGACACGCCTTGTTTGTATGGCAGTTACGCCAAACTGGAAGCGCAAACTGGCTGGCAGCCAAGCTTTAGTCTGGAACAGTCGCTGTCTGATATTTTAGTGGATTGGGGCCAGCGTGTTTTGAGAGCGGACGCAGATGAACGCAGATGAACGCTGATTTTGTTCTTGTCATTTATGGGCTACTGAGTGGAGAAACATTTGGCTAAGAAGAAAGAACGATTAGACAAGTTGCTGGTGGCACGCGGTCTGGTGCCGACGCGGTCGAAGGCGCAAGGCATCATTTTGGCTGGTGAGGTGCTGGTGGATGGGGCGCGCATGGATAAACCGGGAACGGCCGTTCCGCTGGAGGCAACCATTGAACTAAAAGCGCAAATGCCCTACGTGGGGCGGGGTGGTTTTAAACTGGCTGGCGCATTGGAAACGTTTGCTTTGGATGTGACCGGCTCCATCTGTGCCGATGTGGGCGCTTGTACCGGTGGTTTTACCGACGTGATGCTGCAAAATGGTGCGGTGCGTGTTTATGCGATTGACGTGGGGTATGGCCAGCTGGATTGGTCGCTGCGCCAGGATAACCGTGTCATTGTGTTGGAGCGTACCAACGCCCGCTATCTGGAATCGCTCGATGAGCCGGTCAATTTTGTGGCGATTGATGTGTCGTTTATCTCGCTGCGTTTGATCTTGCCAGCAGTGAAGCAGTGGCTGACCCCGGATGCCAACATCGTCGCCTTGATCAAGCCACAGTTTGAAGCTGGACCCAAGCAGGTGGGGCGGGGTGGTATTGTGAAGGATACGGCCGTTCATCGTGCCGTATTAGAAGAGCTGTGGCAATGGTTTGGTGCACATGGGTTTGGTGTACAGGGGCTAACCGTCTCGTCGGTTACTGGCGCTGATGGCAATGTGGAGTTTTTAGTGTGGTTGCAGGTTGGGGTGGCAGATAGTGTGGCGGAAACGGCCGTTGACGCCTTGATGGCTAAAGTCAATCCAGCCGAGGATTAATGCAGCGTTGTGTTATTGGGCATTGTTCCTAGATGAGTAGGTAGTGGTAAATAGATGTGAAAGGTTGTACCCAGTCCCGGTTGACTGTCAACCAGAATTCCCCCTTTATACAGATTTACAATATCCAATACCGTTGATAGCCCCAAGCCCCGCCCAGAAGGTTTGGTCGTGAAAAATGGGGAGAAAACCTGTTGAATCTGATAGGGTGTCATTCCGCTGCCGGTATCGGTAACTTGGAAATATACGTAACAGCCAGGATGAAGCGATCGCGTGTTAATGAATTGATAGCGATGCTCATTTTCTTGTATCATTTCTTGACCCGTGCGCAATAACACAGATCCCATGCCGCCTTCAATTGATTCAGCCGCATTAATGATCAAATTCATAATAAGCTGTTGAAAATGGGCACGTTTAGCTTCTAATGGGGGAATATTAGGCATTAAATCGAGCTGCAAAGAGACGCCATTGAGCAAGGTTGTATTTAACAAACTGATATTGTCTTTGATCAATTCATTTAAATCGATTAACTCATCAGGGGCATCTTGAGAGGATGCGTACGTGAGAAGCTGCCGGGTTAGTTCAGCAGCAAACTCAGCTGCTTGCATTGCCTTTTCAATATGAAAGCGGGCAACATTGTCTTGTGGTAGTGTGGCTAAAGCGAGCGAGGTTTGGCCAACAATGCTGGTCAGTAGATTGCTGAAATCGTGGGCGATGCCAGTCGCCAGAAAGCCAATGGTCTCTAGCTGGTGGGTCTGGGAATTTGTGTGTGGTGGCGAATTTGAAGACATATCTAACTTTACTTTCACAAATTATAAATATATTTTTAACGATGCAGCCTAAAGTCATGGTAGCACAATCGTGGTGATGAGCACTCAAAAAGACTGCTAAACACCTTCAAAGTGACTGCAAACGGGGCGTATTTGTTCGATGATGGGGGGCATTCAAAGGTTGATGAACAGGCGTTTTAAGAGGGTTTTATGTTGAGCTAGCCAGTCTTTTTTGCATATAGTCTAACAACTCAGCCGCGTGGGGCGTGTCTTTAAGGACCTGCAAACCAGCTATAGCTTCCTGCAATGTTTGTTTGAATTCGGCCGTTTGCTCTCGTACTTCGTATAAATCTGCCAGGTTATCCAGCGAGTTGGCCCAGCTAAATGTATCACCAAAACGTTGATAGGCGGTAATGGCTTTAAGCAGCATCTCTTCGGCCGTTTCCCATTCTTGCAGTTGGGTATAGACCATGCCTAAATTATTATAAATGCTTGCCAGTTCCATCGGCTCCTGAATTTGTGAGTTTAGCTGCAAAGCTTCTTGCCAAGCTGCTTCAGCCAAAACATAATTACCCTGACGATAAGCCACAGCACCCAAATTGTTTTTTAATTGGCATAATTTGTAGACATCACCTGATTCATTCAAAACAGTTATTAACTCAGCAGATAGTTGATTAATTTCTTCCCAATCCCCTGACTCGGCCCAAATCGCTATAAGTGTAATAGATGTTTTGGTTAATAAAGCAGAGTGTCCGAGCCTATGAAATATTAAATAGGCAGTTTTTGCTGCTTTGAGAGCCTGTTCCCAATTACGGATCCGACGATAAATATTTGATAAATTTAAGCTCGCATTTGCGAGAGCTAAATTATCTTGTGCTTTTTGGGCCTCTGCAATCGCTTTTTGGCAAAGAGAAACACCCTTTTTGGGCTCTCCTTGAATATCTTTTAATGATGCCAACATGGCTAGGGTTCGGGAATAACTGGACAGATTACCTTGATTTTTATAGAGCAGGCTGGCAGTATGATAATTTTCTTCCGCACTAGGCAGATTGCCTTTGTGATATTGAATGTCTCCAATTTGTTGCAACAAGCGAGCTTCTTCATGTTCTTTTTTAAGGTTATTACTTATGAAATGCATTTGCTGGAGATAGATAAGCCACCGATCCCAATCGGCATAGCCAAAAATAATTGGATACAAAATTTGGCTAAGCTTATAGGCTATTTCGAAGGTTTTCGGGGTTTGTATAGTCGTTTCTAACGCTCTTAAAAAATTATCATAATCTTCATGAACGAGTGTAATAGGGGCGTTGCTTTTTTCAAGGATTTCTAGCCAACGCTGCGCATTGGCCAATTTTTGCTGCTCAAGCACATTGCGCCATTTAGCCTTTTGCGAGATAGCAGGAGCAATAGTCATTATTCTTCCTCAAGCATGTGCAATAAGAAGATTTCCGTTAGCCGGTGCAGTTTGTATCTTCTTTCTAAAAGTGACCCTGTAATATCCACCAGGGACGACAATACTAAGCCGGTTACACAATTATAAACAATAGGTTCTGATAACTCAGAAATAGCTACCAAATGCTCCATCATAAAACCTGATTCGCCAGCCTGTGTCAAGCTTATCAGGATGGTTTTGCTATTATCATCTAAGGTTTCCCAGATTTCGCGGAAAATGTAGTCAAATATTCCTTCATTCATTTCCGTCGGTTTATTATCTGTAAAGCGACTTAATACGCTAGACAGAGAGTAAAATCTTAACTGGCCAATGATCAGTTTAAGAGCTAACGGGTTTCCGCCAACAACCTCATAAATTTTTAAAAGATCGCCATTTGTTGCCCTGGCAAGATCGGTGAATCCACCCCGTTTGGCTTCTTGCCGAATTAATTGGAGAGCAGCATCTTTATCTAGTTCTTTGTGGGAGTAGGAAAATATCCCAGGTTCCGATAGCAACCGAATGCGGGAAGTAAGTAAAAACTTAGTTGGATTTTGCCATGTTTGCAACTCTGGTATCAGACTTTGGTAATCGGCGACAGTTTCTAAATTATCAATGATAACAAGGCAACGTCGGTCTTTCATAAATCTATAAAGCATTCGTTGCCGTTGTAATTGGGTTGAGTTGCTGTTAGATACTAAATTGAATTGAGTGCACAGCTTTTCAATTAAAAGAGGCAAAGTTAAAGCAGGTCGTCCGCTTTCAATTTGCAAGCGACCTAGCATAGATAAATGTGTGTGTTTCGCTGTAACCCAAGCGATTTCGTCAAATCTTGTTGTTTTTATAGTTTTGCGGGCTAAATAATCTGCTAACGCAGTTTTCCCTAGGCCTCCAATACCATCAATTGAAATAATAAAGTGTTCATTTTTCTCAAACAAAACCTGCTTTAATATTTTTTCTGCTTCGTCAATACCAACCAATGTTTCGTAAGAAGGTATGCCCAAACGACTGCTCATTTTGGCACGCCATTCGGAACTCGCTAAATCTTCCAGCTGGTTCAGAATTTCAGTTAAATGAGAAATAGCTTGCCGTTGACGATAATAAAGAGTGGATTCAGATATATTAAGGCGATTGGATACTGTTAGTACATCTCGCCGATTTTCAAAACGTTCCTTCAATAGTTCTTCTGCTTCCGGTGAAACATTACGCAACTGTTCCAGCCCATAACTAAGAATTGCACGATTGTTTGCTGCAGGTCCGCCTTCTGCTAAGGTGCTGTAAATATCTTCTGATTGGGAGAGATTTAAGCCTAAACGCATAGGTTGTAGGGGCCAGTGGTTGGTTTCCCCACCGTGCCATAAACGTAATGCAGCTAGAACATCTTCCGAATTGATCACAGGATACCTCACACAAAATTTAATGAATGAATAATTATTTAATTTCCAATAGGCTCATTCCTACAGGATCATAAGCTATCTTACACGCTTTGGAAAATTTTTTGCAGGGGGCTTGAAGTCATATTGAAGCTATTTTGTAGTTTGTTGCAGTTTCTTTTGGCTATTGTTAAACGTGATTGTGATTTTGGTTCATATCCTAAAACAGATATTCTGTGGAGTTTAGGTAGGATAGGATCATTTGATCAGCTTGTTATTTTATTTAATGAAGTCAACCAAATTATGGAGAGGAGGTTTTTCATGGCATCAATAATCAATAATAACAAGGTAGCTTTTTTCCTACTTGCTTTAGTTTTAGTTGGGCTATTAACAGTTTTGGCTTTTGCTGTTGTTACTCATGGTGCTGGTTTGGAACTCACGGGCATATCTACATTGCGATATTGCTCGTTGAGCGGTTCTGTCTGCACGGGTTAGCTTTTTAATTGATATTCATAAGAGATTTTTTACTTGGAAGCCACGACCTTGTGAGTTGTTGGCAACACGAGGAGCATTATGTCTTTACCCTATCGGAATGGCAGAAAGAAAAGATCGCAAAGCTATATTTTGATTGGCGACGGCTTTGACGAACTGGAAGTGATTTACTTCTTGCATAATTTTCGACAGGCTGGTTTGTCGATTAAAAGTGTTAGCCTATTTGACAAACTGGTTTTTAGCCGCCAGGGCGTTGGCTTGAAGGCAGATTATGCCTTGGCGGATAAGCCGTTTGATCCCACTGGGGAAGATTGTTTGCTGATTTTGCCATCTGGTGGCAGAAATGGGGATGCTCTGCGTCATGATGCCCGCGTAAAGTCGTTGTTGATGGAGCTTAATAGTGGCAGAGGACGCGTGGCCGTGACCGGTACCAACCGAATCCTGGCTGATGATGTTGAGCAAGTCTGCTCTGATCGTGTGACGTTGCAGCATAAGGCAGAACAGGGTCTGGAAGAATTTGTTAAATCTTTGACCGAGCGCATTGTGTACGCTTCGTAGTCAACTATATGTGGGAACGATTCATATTATTAGTCCTGGATTTGAAGCCAGGACTTTTTTTACGGCCGTTTCCCACCATCACCTCGAATCACTTTGACCAGCCCCACCCACTTCACCTGCCTCAACGCATCGTCCCGCTCGCTGGGCACAATCATCCGCACCAATCCTTTTTCGCGGGTGAGTGGCTGACCATTCATTTCATAGGCTAGCAAAATAGGCCCGGCTGGGTCTGGCTGATACAGTTCCTCAGCCAATACACGGTTGCCAAACCCATCCGCACTTACCACCTCCACTTGGGACCACGGCTCATTACAATAATGGTTAACAAAATCTAAAAGCATTGCCCCTGCAAATGTGAACGGACCAGAGCTGCCGTGCCCGGTGCTGATGATGTAGCAATCAGTTACGGAGACGATAGGTAACTGCCGCAAATCTTGGACGCTGATGGTTTGAGAACGGCCGTTTGGCAACACCAGTTCAAACATAGGATCATCTGTTGGCGGAGCTGGATTGGGGTCATGGCTGTGGGGTTGCAGTGGATCGGCCGTTTCATTGTGTAGTTCCATAAAAACCTCGCAGAAAATTTAACTTATTCTACCGTAAAAGAGAGTGATTTAACCATTTGCCAGCCATTTTGATATACTACAGGTATGAAACAAAGCAACATTCGTAACTTCTGCATTATTGCCCATATTGATCATGGGAAATCGACCTTAGCCGATCGCCTGCTGCAAGAAACTGGCACGCTTACTGAGCGTGAGATGCAAGAGCAAGTGCTCGATAGCATGGATTTGGAGCGCGAGAAAGGCGTTACCATTAAAGCTTCGGCCGTCCGTATGACCTACACGGCCAAAGATGGCGAAGAATACATCATGAACCTCATCGACACGCCGGGGCATGTCGATTTTGGCTATGAAGTAAGCCGCGCCCTGCTTGGTTGTGAAGGTGCCTTGCTGGTTGTGGATGCTACCCAAGGGATTGAAGCCCAGACCCTGGCCAATCTCTACTTAGCCTTAGAAGCAGACCTGGAAATTATCCCTGTTGTAAACAAAATTGATTTACCCGCAGCCTTACCCGATGATGTTGCCGAAGAAATAGAAAACATCATTGGCATTCCTGCTGAAGATGTGATTCCCATTAGTGCCAAAACGGGTACCAACATTGGCCGGGTTTTAGAAGCTGTTGTGCAGCGTGTGCCCCCACCCACCATCGACAATGAAGCGCCTTTTCGTGCTCTGGTTTTTGACTCCCATTACGATTCTTACAAAGGGGTTATCGCCTACATCCGCGTGTTTGAAGGCAAACTGGATAAGCGTGAGTGGGTTCAGATGATGTCCAATGAAGTAACGGCTGAACCCATCGAAATTGGTATCTTTGCCCCGGCTATGAAGCCAGTTAATACCCTTTCTGCAGGTGAAGTGGGGTATATCGCCACCGGGCTCAAAACAGTCCGTGAATGTCGTGTGGGCGACACGGTGACGCTGCGTGATCGACCGGCTACCAAGCCGCTGCCTGGTTATCAGGCTGTGAAGCCAATGGTGTTTGCTGGATTTTATCCTACCGAGGGCGAAGATTATTCCCTCTTGAAAGAAGCTTTAGAACGACTGCAATTGAACGATGCCGCCCTTGTTTTTGAGCAAGAAACGTCTGATGCCCTAAATTTTGGTTTCCGCTGTGGCTTTTTGGGATTGTTCCACATGGAAATTATTCAGGAGCGGCTGGAACGAGAGTACGATCTTGATTTAGTAGCGACCGCACCCAGCGTGCGTTATGAAGTGAAAATGGCCAACACGGGCGAAGAGATTATTGTAGATAGCCCGGCCGAGCTGCCCGATGAAGGTCAATTCGAGGAGATTCGCGAGCCGTGGATGCATGTGCAAATCTTTACTCCTGACGAGTATTATGGGGTCGTGATGGATTTGGTCATCAAGCGGCGCGGCGAATTTGTGGGACAGGAATATCCTGCACCGGGGCGCGTAGTGTTGAAATTTGATATTCCTTTAGCAGAAATCATTATTGATTTTTACGACAAGCTCAAAAGTGGCACGCGGGGCTACGCTTCGATGGATTATGAACCGGCAGGCTATCGTGCCTCTGATTTGGTGAAATTAGAAGTGCTGGTAAACAAAGCGCCGGTGGATGCGCTGGCGATGATTGTCCATCGAGACATGGCGTACCATCGCGGGCAAAAGCTGGTGACGGCGCTCAAGAGCAAAATCCCGCGCCAGATGTTTGAGGTGCCGATTCAGGCGGCGACGGGCAAGCGCGTCATCAGCCGGGCTACGGTAAAGGCGATGCGCAAGGACGTGCTGGCCAAATGTTACGGTGGCGACATCACCCGGAAGCGCAAGCTGCTAGAAAAGCAGAAGAAGGGTAAGAAGCGCATGAAGATGATTGGCACGGTGGAGGTGCCGCAGGAAGCATTTATGGCGGTTCTTTCGCTCAACGATGATTGATACGCCATGATCTGTAATTGAGTAATGGAGCAATTGGGTAATTGGATGGTCTGAATGCCCAATTGCTTTTTTGTTTGACTGGTGTAAAGGTGCTGAAGTAGAAGGATTTCGTTTTGGCTAATTTTTATTCGCGATTTGTGTTTCCGCTGCTGCGGCGGCTGGATGCGGAAACGGTGCATGAGCGGACGCTCAGTTTGTTGGGATTGGCGCAGGGTGGGGTGGGACGGCCGTTTCTCCACAAAATTGCTGGTCAACTTCCGCAGTATCCAATTGAGTTTGCCGGTCTAACTTTCCCTAACGTGCTGGGCATGGCCGCTGGCTTTGACAAAGATATTCGCGTAGCCACTGGCCTGGCGGCGCTGGGCTTTGGCCATATCGAGGTGGGAACGCTCACGCCGCGACCCCAAGCAGGTAATCCGCGCCCGCGCATTTTTCGTTTGCCAGAGAATGGGGCGATTATCAACCGGATGGGTTTCCCAAATGGTGGCGTGACGGCGGCTGTGCCGCGGCTGCGCCAACTGGCGGCTAAGCCACGCGATTTTGTACTGGGCGTGAGCCTGGGCAAGCAAAAAGAAACGCTGCTGGCCGAAGCTGCCGGTGACTATATCGCCGTGATGCAGGCGGTTTATCCGTTTGCCGATTACCTGGCCGTGAACATCAGCTCGCCCAACACGCCAGGCTTGCGTGAACTGCAAGGTGGGGATTATTTGGGACAGTTGCTGGGCACATTGACGGCCGAAAATGCGTCATTGGCTCAGGTGCAAAACGTGAGCAAACGGCCGTTATTCGTCAAAATTGCCCCCGATCTCACCCTGGCGGAACTCGATGAAATCTTAACGGCCGTTCAAGATAACCAGATCGACGCCATCATTGCCACCAACACCACCATCGGCCGCGAGGGATTGACCTCAGCCAACAAAAATGAAGGCGGGGGATTAAGCGGATTGGCTTTGCGCCAGCAAAGTACGGCGATCATTCAGCACATTTATCGGCAGACAAACGGCCGTCTCCCCATCATTGGCGTGGGCGGCGTGCGTACCGTTGCAGATGTGCAGGCCAAATTGGATGCGGGGGCCAGTTTGGTGCAGTTGTACACCAGTTTGATCTACGAAGGACCTGGATTGCCAGGCCGTTTGTTACGCGGTCTGGCATAATCTACCACGAATTAAGTACGCTTCAATGATTATTGCTATACGGCCGTCTCAGCCACCTACGCTTCCCCGCGCCCCTCAGGTATAATTCGGCTGTGAGGAATTTTGTCCTTATGGCAGGAGAAAAACCACCAGATGTCTCGGCATAAGCAATTAACCGCCATCGTGCATGGATATGTGCAAGGCGTCTCCTTCCGTTATTACACCCGTCGGGCGGCAAACCGCCTGGGACTTACTGGCTGGGTAGCCAATCAGCGGAATGGCACGGTCAAGGTTGTGGCTGAAGGGGACGAAGCAACGCTACAAAAGTTTCTGGCCTTTTTACACGAAGGCCCTCCCGCTGCCAGGGTGGCGTATGTCGATGACACCTGGGCAGATGCGGATCAGACTTTCCAAAACTTTTCAGTACGGTATACAGATGGTTGAAGAAAAAAGTAAGGTTGAACGACAGCGGCTGGCCTGGGTTGTGTTATTGGGCAGCTTTGTTATGTGCATGGTCATCACCATTGCCATTCCTTTTACGGCCAATGCACTGGTCCAAAATTTAACGGAATCCCTCTCTATTTTTGTACAGGCAAACCAGGGAACGGTGGGCATTGATGATTCTACCGGAGACCGCACAGCCCTGCTTGCTGGGGAGAGTGGGGCATTTATTGAGCCGGGAGAGCGCGTGCTCACTGGTGGCACCGCTTCGGCTCTTATTGCCGTAAATCCCCCGAACGAAGAGCTGCTCCTGGCGCGGCTTCAGGTGTACAGCAACACGGATATTACGTTGTTAGAGGCCGAAACGCCCCGCTTTGGCGTTAGCGAGCGAACGCATGCCTTGTCGTTGAAGCTGGATAACGGCCGTATCCGCCTCACGATACCAGAATTTGGCGAACGGCCGTCTTTTATCACCATTGCCAGCCCGCAAAGCGATATCACCATTCAAACGCCAGGGCAGTACACCGTCATCGTGAACAATGATGAAACACAGGTGACGGTACAAACGGGCGCATTGACGGTTACGGCCGTTGCTGGCGAATCTGAGCTGACCCTGGCTGAAGATCAGCGTGCCGTTGTTCCGACTGGTTCTGGCCCCATTGGGCCGTTGGAAACAGAGCGCAATCTCATCATTAATGGCGATTTTAGCCAGGAGCTAAACCGTTGGACCATTTTCCCCTGGAATGTGGAGCGGGCCGACCAGTCAGCGGGACAGGTGCGCGTGCTTGATGCGGGTGATGAACCTCGGCTAAACATTAGCCGCGAGGGAGTAGGTAGCGCCGATGTGCGAGTGCGCCAGTCCATTAACCAGGATGTGGCCGAAGTGGAGTCGCTGCGCCTGATGGTGACGTTCCGCATCATCAACCAATCGCTGGAAGTTTGTGGCATTGTGGGCAGTGAATGCCCGCTCTTTGTGCGGGTCAACTATGTGGATGGTGGTGGGTTTTCCAACACCTGGCAGCATGGATTTTATGCGTATGGGGAGCCAAATGATGATCGACCTGATGGCTGCGTGTTTTGCGACATGGTGCAAGACACGCACGAGCGGGTAAAGCAAATTGGGCAAGAATATTTTTATGATGTGGATTTAGGTCAGGAAATTGCCCGCCAGGGACGCATTCCCCCTCGGTTTATTGAGAGCATTATCCTTGTCTCGGCTGGTCACAGCTTTGAGGTAGAAGTGGTGGACGTTGCCCTGTTAGCGGCTGATTAGCTAATCCAGACCGGTCCAGTTTTTGAGCCAGTCTTCTAAATCCTCGGGTTGGTTAGCGACAACGGCCGTAAACTTCACCCCCGGATAATGCTGCTGGAACCAGCTGGCAGTCAGCACTTCGGGCCAATGGTGTGGGTTCACCGCCAACACGTGCCGGTTTTCCAGATTACCAATCCCCGCATCGTCGGCTGAGTAGCCAATGGTGAAACGGCCGTCGTAGCCCCCTTTGGCTGCGGCCAAAACCCACTTTTGGCTGGCCGTTGGCGGCAGCAGCACATAAACGCGACGATAGTTGTAGCGGGCATCATCGCTGGGTACCAGCTGCACATTGCGTGCTACTTGCAGCAGCCGCAGCGCCAGCAGCCGCGCCCCAAAATCCCCCACAAAGCGAATGTCGTACAGGCCGTCAATGTCCGTGGTAAATTGATAGCGCCACAAATAGCGGTCGTCGTCAAAGGTGCGCCCTTTGTTGACAACCTTGCCCCAGGTGTCGTCCGGCCGATTCACAATGAGGTCCACATGGGTATGTTCGCGGCTGGAAGAGATAACGGCCGTAATCGGTTCCCCTGGTTTTGGCTGCTCTGGCTCCAGCGAGATGTGCGTATCGCCCAGCCCTACAATGTTCACACCCCGCTTGTGCCGCCCGATGGGGCGCAGAAAGGCGTTGCGCCAAAAAATAGATTGCAGCCGTTTGGGTAAATTAGGGGCGGATTTCAGGTAAACGGTGATGATGGCGGCTTCCGCTTCGGCCTGGATGCGCAATGTTTCCCAGCGGCTCAGCGGTTGTGACACGTCACTCCAGGAAATAAGCGGGCTGGTGGGGTCCAGGCCCCCCGTGGGATCAATGCCGATTTGTAAATTAACGTCGCTGGCTTCTAACTGGCTGCCGGGTGAGGCGTCTTCGCTGGACCAGGCCTGGCCCTCGACGCTTAGCTCGTACTCGTTGCCTGCCACGGAGGGCAGCTGCTGCCATAATCCCGCTTCGTGGGTACCCCAAGGGGTGCTCAGCTGCTGGGTCAGGCTGTCATCCATCGTGTAGGCGCTAAAGACGGGCTTGCGGTTTTTCCAGTCGGGCGCACCTTCAGCGGGGTCTAGCCACCAGGGTGCCCAGCCACCAGCGATAATTAATTGTTTGTCGTTCCGATACGGGTGAAACGGTTTGCCGATACGGCCGTTTGTTAGTAGTTCAGTTCGTGCCATAGCGTAACAGTTTACTTGTTTTACTACGAAAATCCCAGCCCGCGTTCCTTCAACGAGACAAAGCGATTGTGGCCAATCACAATATGGTCCAATACGTCAATATTGAGCAGCGATCCAGCCTGCACAATTTGCCGCGTAACAGAAACATCTTCGGGGGAAGGGGATGGATCGCCTGAGGGATGGTTGTGGGCCACGATGAATGCGGCCGCATTTTCCTTAATCGCTGCGCGAAACAGCTCTCCAATGCGAATCACAGATGTATTCAAGCTACCGATGTAAATCGTCGGTGTGCCCAGCACCCGATTGCGTGTATCCATCAAAATGAGCCGCAGGTGCTCTTTATCCAAAAAGCTCATCTCGGACATGAGTAAATTGGCGGCATCAGCCGGGGAGGTAATGCGCGGTTTTTCTTCCGGGGCGGTGGTTAACAAACGACGGCCGATTTCCAAGGCCGCCTTGATCTCCACAGCTTTGGCCGGACCCACCCCCTTCACCTTGGTTAGCTCCGCAATTGATGCGCGCGCCAATCCCGGCAAATCCTTGAAGGTGCTGAGCAGTCGCTCAGCCAGCCGCAGCACGTTTTCGCCAGGAACGCCGGAGCGCAAAATGATGGCCAGCAGTTCAGCGGTGGAGACGGCGCGTTCGCCAACTTTTAGCAGCCGTTCGCGGGGACGGTCATGTTCCGCCATGTCCCGCATCATCAAGGTGTAGACGGCCGTTTGCCCACCATCCTCCGGCTGCCCATTTTCCATGTTACTCGTTGACATCCACGTTGCCCATCAGTTCCAGAAACTCTTCCCATTCGTCAGAAGCCAGGTGCAAGGTAATGCTGCCCAGTTCGATATGGTAAATGAAGCCCTCGTCATCTGGGCTGCGCCAGACAGCAAAATTTTCGGTTTCTGCCACCATATCAACTTCTAAATTTTCATCTTTACTCATTGGTTTGTTTATCCTTTTGGCATGAGGTTGTATTTTGCCAAAGCAAACCGAAAAATCAGTCTGCTTTAGCACTTGGCACGGCGCAAACGGCCGTATGGCCAATATTGTATGATTGTTTGCGGAATGAACCAACTAACCAACTAGTACTGAAGCAAACTTCTTTTGACGGATAGATACTGTGGAAATTTGCTTCAGTTTAAGTGTTCCGCTCCAAATGCGTATCCGTCAATATTTGTTTGGCGGAACACTAGGCTGTTGCTGTGCTGTCCTGTTTCTCCTGGGCAGGGGGAGATGCTGGATTAGAAACGGCCGTTGGTGTAGGCTCAAAAGGCATGAGACCGTCAGAAAACGGATCCTGATCGGTTAGCTTGTAATAAATGTACATCCAAATTAGCCGCACGCTGGCCAGCACCGGAGCCGCCAGTAAGATGCCCAAAATACCGGCCACGCTGGCACCACCCAGTACCCCTAACAGCACCGCCATCGGATGCAATTTCAGGTGATGGCCAATAATGCGTGGCACCAAATAATAGTTTTCCATCTGGTAGACAACCCCATAGATGATCAGAACCAACATGGCAAACCAAAACGGTGACATTAGGCTGCCCAACCAACTTGCATCCGCCTGAATGGCGGCAATAACGACAGCTGGTATCGCGGCCAAAATGGGGCCAAACGTGGGAATAAGCTCCATCAATCCGGCGATCAAGGCTAAGGTGATGGCATTGGGCAAGCCAATAATCAGCGCAATCACAAAAATAATGGCACCAACGACCCCGCAAAGCACCAGCTGCCCCCGTAAAAAGGCGTTCCAGGTTGTGCTAATGCCATCCGTCAGCCGGATCAAATCCTCCTGGTAAGATTTAGGTGCCAGCCTTAGCAGCGATTCAAACAATGTTTCGTGGTCCTTCACCAAATAAAAGGACAAAAACAACACCATAATTGTCCAGCCAACGGTTGAGATTGTTGCTGTGGCCAGGCTGCCAAAAATGCTGATGGTTTGCCCGCCCAGCGTTTGTACGACCTCAACTAAATTACTGCTTAATGAGGTAAAGAGTTGGTCTAGTGAAAGTTGATCGACGGGTAAAACGATTTCATCAGCCAGAACAATTGGGTCCTGGAAGAATTCGCCAATGTCCCGAATATACTGCGGGGTGCGGTGAATAAAGTTAGAAACCTGCGTCACAATTGGGTTTATGGTGCTAACCGGGATCGAAACCAAGGCGGCCACGAGCAGCAGGTAAATAACACCAATAGAGAGATTGCGGGACAGCGGGGTTCGATTTGTAAGCTGGTTGACCAATGGGTCGATGAGGTAGGCGAGGATCATGGCCATGATTAGCGGCAGCAACAGTAGGCGAAAACGATAGAGGGCCAGGGCCAACAAGAGCATCAGCACCATGAGGACCAGGCGCTTGTTATTGGCACTCCAAAGCGGGGAGCTGGTTCGAACATTGCGTTTCATGTTTTTGATCCCAATTACTGAACGTGATAGGAAACGGCCGTTTACGGCCGTCTAGCCAATAAAATAAAAACAACCACGGGGCAGGACACACCCACACACCTATTGTACCGGTAAAAACCTGTCAAAAAGTATGACATTTTACCATGACTGGAAACAAAATTGCGTTCAAGAAAAAAGCCCAGGCTATTTTGTTTAGCCTGGGCTTTGATGTTGGTTTTAACCATTCAGGTTGGTTGCCCAGCCCAATTATTACCGCCGATTGCCACCGCGTCCGCCGCGATTGTCGCGACCACGGCCACCACCGCCACGGTTGCCACCGCCGCTTGACCGCTTGGGCTTGTCATCCTCGCGCGCTTCTTCCAGAGTAAACCCTTCCAAAACCGCCTTGCGCGACAGCCGAACTTTACCGTCTGGCGTGACATCGGTGACCATAACCATCACCTCGTCGCCCAGTTGCAGGGCGTCTTCGACGCGCTTTACGTGCTCAGCTGAGATTTGCGAGATGTGTACCAGGCCATCGGTGCCGGGCAAGAACTCAATGAAAGCGCCAAAGTCGGTAATACGCACGACCTTGCCGGGGTAAATCTGGCCCGGTTCTGGTGATTTGGTCATTGCATCGATTTGCTTTACGGCCATTTCTGCCTTCGGGCCATCAACGCCCGCTACAAAGATGGTGCCATCCTCTTGAATGTCGATGGAGACTTCATACGTCTCTTCCAGACTGCGAATCGTAGCGCCACCTTTACCGATGACTGCCCCGATTTTTTCTGGGTCAATCTTGACGCTAAGCATGCGGGGGGCATGGTCGCTGAGCTGCTCCCGTGGTGCGGAAATCGTTTCCAGCATGTTGGCCAGGATGTGCATCCGGCCAGCATGCGCTTGTTCCAGGGCCTCTGCCATCAACTCTTTGGTCAGGCCCGCGATTTTGATGTCCATCTGCAGGGCTGTGATGCCTTCGCTGGTACCGGCGACTTTGAAGTCCATGTCGCCCAGGTGATCTTCCATCCCTTGAATGTCGGTCAGAATGGCATATTTTTCGCCTTCTTTAACCAAACCCATCGCCACACCGGCCACAGGACGTTTGATCGGTACACCGCAGTCCATCAAGGCCAGGGTGGAGGCGCAGACGCTGGCCTGGCTGGTGCTGCCGTTGGAAGAAAGCACCTCAGACACCACGCGAATGGTGTAGGGGAACTCTTCTTCGGAAGGAATCATGGGGCGCAGGGCAGTTTCTGCCAGGGCACCATGCCCAATTTCGCGTCGTTTGGGGCCGCGCAGGAACCAGGTCTCGCCGGTTGAGAAGGGCGGGAAGTTGTAATGGTGCATGTAGCGGCGCGTGTCGTCGCCGGTGAGCCCTTCAATTTTTTGGGCTTCGCGGGGGGTGCCCAAGGTTGCTAAAGAAAGCACCTGGGTTTCACCGCGCTTAAAAAGACCAGAGCCGTGGGTGCGGGGCACAATGCCAATTTCGGAGGAAAGCGGCCGTACTGTCGTGTAATTACGGCCGTCTGGGCGAATGCCTTCATACAAGATACGGTCACGAATTGCTTTCTTCTGCACGCTGGTAATCACTTCGCGTACTTCACTGAGGTTGGTTGTTTCGTCCATCTCAGAGAAGTCATTGACGATTTCTTCGCGCAGGTCACCCATTTCGTCATTACGTTCGTGCCGGTCAGTGATGCTGGCCACGATGTCGGTGATGCGGCTGCCGATTTTTTCTTTAACGGCCGTTTCCAACGCTTCATCTACCGAGTTGATGACTACCTCATCTTTTTCTTTGCCAACCGCTGCCCGCATCTCATTCAGCATGTCGATGAAAGGCTGCATAGCGGCATGACCAAACTCCAGGGCATCCACTAACACAGCTTCCTTGACCTCATCGGCACCAGCTTCCACCATGATGATGGCTTCTTTGGTGCCTGCCATGCGCAGGTCCAGGCTGCTATTTTCCATTTCTTGCTGCGTGGGATTGGCTACAAATTCACCGTCGATGTAGCCAACCCGTACCGCGCCTATGGGGCCAGCCCAAGGAATGTTAGAGATGTGCAGCGCGGCGCTTGCGGCGTTCACGGCCATGATGTCCAGATGATGAACCCCATCAGCCGACAGCGTGCTGGTGATGATTTGGACCTCATTGCGCATGCCTTTGGGGAATAACGGCCGTAGCGGTCGATCAGTCAAGCGGGAAATCAAAACCGCATCCGTGGTGGGACGTCCTTCACGTTTGAAATAGCCACCGGGAATACGGCCGCCAGCATACATCTTCTCTTCAAAATCCACGCTCAAGGGGAAGAAATCTAGCCCTTCGCGCACAGATTTGGACATGGTAGCAGTAGAGATGAGCATACAATCACCCACACGAATGGTGACTGCACCACCAGCTTGTTCAGCTAGTTTACCCGTGGCAACGGTAATTTCCTCATTGCCAATGCGGGCGGTAAAACGTTGTTCAGTACTCATTGAATAAACCTCCATAAAAGGTTAAATGTTGAGAAAAGCGATAGTCTGATAACAAAAACTGCCGGATAGATTGCCATTAGCAATCTGCCAGCGTTTCAGGCAGTGATGCGAGCTATATAAAAACGCGTTTCCGTTCGCTTTTCGGTTGGAGGGGATGGATTAGGGACTGGGGATTGGCACATACCCGGACAGCTGCCGTATGTAACAATACCCAATTCCTAAACCGCCAGATCCACTCCAAAAATTAATAAAAGAGAGGGGCACCGTCTGCGCCCCTCTTCATGCCAATTTAATTAACGACGCAGACCCAAACGGCCCAAAATCTCGCGGTACCGTTCTGGATGACGCTTGCGCAAATAGGCCAGCAAACGACGACGCTTGCCAACCAGTTTCAGCAGACCCCGGCGGGAGCTCTCATCATGCTTGTGCATCCGCAGATGCTCCTGCAACTGCTTTATGCGACGATCAAAAATCGCAATTTGTACTTCAGCAGAGCCTGTGTCGCCTTCATGTTGAGCAAAATCGGTAATTAATTCGGCTTTTTCTGTACCATCTAGTGGCATAAGGTTGAACCTCCAAAATATCTAATTTAGCCTGTAAGCCGCCGTGCCGATGTCGTCGCACTTCCAAGCCATCGGAGATTATAGCTGAAACGAGAGTGTAGGCAAAAATTGCGGTGGCTGGCGCACCAGTGTGACGTGCTCAAATGCATAGGCCAGCCGCAGCAATGTTGGTTCTTGCCACGCTCCCCCAATAAAGGAGATGCCCACCGGCAGGCCAAAAATGGTCCCTGCTGGCACGGTGATGTTTGGATAACCCGCCACCGCTGCAGGCGATGAGCTAGCCCCACCGTAATGATCTCCATTCACCCAATCGGTTGGCCAGGCGGGGCTGCCCGTAGGCGCAACGATGGCGTCTAGCTGATGGGCCTTGAGCGTCGCGTCGATCCCTTCATCACGGCTGAGGCGGTGATTTTTGGCCAGGGCTTTCCGGTACGCCTCATCGCTGAGCGGCCCTTTGGCCTGCGCCGCTGCAAAATGTTCTTGGGCAAAGTAGGGCATGACGCGCTCCTTATTTGCCTCGTTGAAGGCGATTAGGTCAGCCAGCGTGCGGTAAGGGACCGTGTCGGGCGTAGTCGCCAGGTAAGCGTTCAGGTCATGCTTGAATTCGTACAGCATCAACTCAAATTCGGAGTCGTCAAACTGGCCTTTGCTTTCTATGTTGGCTGGATCGATGATGCTGGCCCCAGCCTGGCGCATCGCCTCGATTGCCTCTTCGATGACGGCATCGACATAGGGATTATGGCCAAAAAAGTTGCGCGCGACGCCAATTCGAGCCCCTTTCAGACCATCTTTGTCGAGAAATTGCGTGTAGTCAGTAAAATTTTTACCCGTGTTTTCTGCTGTGACTTCGTCGCGTGGGTCGATGCCGGTGAGCGTGCCTAGCAGGATGGCAGCGTCAGCAACCGTGCGTGCCATCGGGCCAGCGGTGTCCTGGCTGTGAGAAATAGGGACGATGCCAGAACGGCCGATTAATCCCACAGTTGGTTTCATGCCGACAATGCCGTTGACATGGGACGGGCAAACAATCGAGCCATGCGTCTCCGTGCCGATGGCAGCGGCGCACAGGTTGGCGGCGACCGCCACGCCAGAGCCGGAGCTGCTGCCGCATGGATTGCGATCCAGAGCGTACGGGTTGCGTACCTGGCCGCCTGCACTGCTCCAGCCACTTGTGGGGCGCGAGGAGCGGAAGTTGGCCCATTCGCTGAGGTTGGTTTTGCCCAGGATGATGGCCCCAGCGGCGCGCAAGCGCTCGGCGACAAAGCTGTCTTGCGTGGCAAAGTTTTGGGCTAACGCAATTGATCCGGCAGTGGTGGGCAGCGGGTCAATTGTTTCGATATTGTCTTTGAGCAAAATAGGGATGCCGTGCAGCGGGCCGCGCGGGCCATTTTCTTGCCGCTCGGCGTCAAGTGCCTCGGCAATGGCGAGGGCGTTGGGGTTAATCGCCAGGACGCTGTTGAGGCTGGGGCCGTCCTGGTCAATTTGCTGGATGCGATCCAGGTAAAACTGGACGATCTTTTTGGCGGTCATGCTGCCGCTGCTCATCATCTCTTGTAGCTGGGGGATGCTCCACTCTGTCATAGTTTTTCCAATTTTCCTTTTTGTTGGGGAGAGATTTTGCTTCTTTTTGGGTGCGTTCTGGGGCTAGCCCAGCTTAAATTCCTCATACTCATTTTCGGCCGGAAGGCCCCAGACGGCCCAGAAGGTGCCGGTTCGGGGCTGCATGATGGCGGCACCACAGGACTCGACATGCATGGGTGGTTTGGCGCGGACGCAGATAGCGTCTGGGTCACGGGTGAGGGCGATGAGATGGTCAATGGTTAACGGCCGTTCCTCCAAAAGCATCTCTGCTCTGTTCAACCGCGCCTCCGAACTGGCCTGCGATGCGGCCGGACGCTCTTGTGAATAGCGCAGCGTTTCTGGCAGCAGGCAGTGGTTGGTGTGGATCAGCGGTTCATCGGTTAAAGGGGTAATGACATGGTGGCTGGACATTGCCTCGACGTTGTAGCCACGGCCGTTTCCATCAAACAATAGGTAATTGTGGGCACCCGCTAGCTTGGCTTCGGTGATGCAGGCCAGGGCGTCGTCGATGTTGTCTTGCTGGAGCACCTTGCGCGCCACAAACGGCCAGGTGACGCCAATTTGCCCATCGGCCCCCAGCAGGTTGTTGATGCCGACGCAGATGCCATGTTCATTCATGCCAATCTGCCCCAGACAGCCGGTGGTAGTAAAAACCAGGCTGTGTGGCCCATTATCTGGCCGCACGTTCAGCAGGATGACAAATTCGGTGGCGCTGTCATGCATGTCCCAGGTTTGGCCGAAGAAGCCTGCACCGTTGGCCGCGCTGTCGGGCACGATGAAGGCGGTGCAGTCGTCGATGGGCAGGCGAGGCGCTTTTTGGCGAGAGACGCTGTAAACCGTGTCTACAAAATCGGTGAAACCGCCAACGATGATGAGTTCTGCCAGGGAAAGGTCGGTGGCGGCAGAGAGACCTTGCAGCTCCTGGAACAGTTCGGGGGCGTATGCTTCATGATCGGGCAGGCACGCTTCTGCGATGGCTAGCACCTCGGCGCGAGGCAGGGGACCGCCGCTCCACGCGCCCTGGCACACCAGGCGGATGCGTTCTTCAGTGTAGCGTCGGATGTCGGCTCGGTAGGAACGGCCGTGTTCAAACCCAATCTCATACGACGTGCCGCTGGCTTTCAGGACGCGGATTTTTTTGGTCATGTGGTTTCCTTAAAAAATAGAACGCTGATTTTCCTGATCACCCTGATCAGGAAAATCAGGGAAATCTGCGTTCTATTCATGTGATGTCTTGTTTGCATGGTCTTCTTGGAGTTTTGCCACATAGTGCGGATTTTGCCAAACAATGAGCGTGGCCCAATTGTCGGAGCTGCTGTCGTCGATGTAGTTTTTGAGCAAGCCCCTCACCTCGAAGCCGTTGCGCAGCTGCATGGTAAGGGTGGGATCAAACAGCTCGCCAGCCACAACTTTGTCTACGTATTCAGGAATGGTGAGCTGGACTCGATAATTGGGGTAACCGGGCAGAACACCGCCGGCCACGATCCCTTTGCGGTTGGTGCGAATGATGAGTTCTTTGCGGGCATCATACAGCATCCGGCCAATGCCCCGCCCCCGGTAATTGGGATGCACGCTGATGTCCGCTCCGTAATAATATTCTCCTTCAGGATCGTGATTGGTGTAGTAACCACCAGCAATGATTTCGTTGAAGGTGTGGCGGGGATCGTCGAAGTCGAAACTGTAGAAGAAGCCAGAACCAAGGGCAACAACACGGCCGTTTACCAGCACCACAAACTCTCCCTCAGGAAAAATCTCGCAATGCTTGAGGAAATGTTCCTCTTTCATCAATTCCTGCTGGCCCAACGTAGGGAAGCAGGCGCGCTGCAATTCGGCTAACGCAAGGGCAAATTCAGGGCGGATAGTGGTGATTTCGATTGTTTCATTCATCGGGTTTTCTCAGATTGAAAATATTTGACGCAAAGGCGCAAAGAGGCAAAGGGTTTGAAGAAAGCAGCGAAATCAATAAAAATCCAATCTTCTTCTTTGCCCCTTAAATCCTTTGCGTTCTTTGCGTCAAAAAAGATATTCATTACGATCCTTTGTAATCCGGGTTGGGCCAGAGGATGAGCGCACACCAGTTGCTGGAGCGCGGATAGACGAAAAAATCTTTGATGGGCCGGATGACCTGGAAGCCGTTGCGCAGCTGCATGGAGAGTGTGGGGTCGAACAGTTCCCCGGCGACGACTTTGGCCAGGTAGGTGTGAATGTCCAACGTGGCTTCGTGTTGAGCATAGCCGGGCAAAACGGCCGCTGCCACAAAACCTTGCTTGTTGTACTTTTGAATTACCGCTTTGCGCCGGTCGTAGATGGCGCGACCAATGCCTCGGCCACGATAATCGGGGTGGACGGCCATGTCGCTGCCAAAGTAATAACGGCCGTTCCAATCATGCAAATTACGGTCGTCCAGCGTGTACAAAATGTCGTCTTCGGTGGGCGGCAGGTTGTCCAGGTCCAGGTCGGTAAAAATGCCAGTGCCCATGCCCACCACCGTGTCGCCGTCCAGCGCCACGATAGTGCCCTCTGGGAAAATTCGTGCCAGCTCGCGCAGCTCCTTGGCCGTGTATTGGTCGCCTGGTGGCATGAGCGGGAAGCAGGTTCTGAGCAGTTTAGCAATTTCTCTGGCGTGTTTTTCCTCAATTGGTTGATAGGTGATTTGGTTCACTTTTGTTAAGTGAAAAGTGATGAGTGAAAAGTGATAAGTGAAAAGTGAAAAGTATTTAGAACCTTTTTACTGATTACCGATTACTGATTACTGATTACTTTTGACTTCCTCCCATGGGTTGTTGTTGGGTGATGCAGTGGATGTTGCCACCACCCAGTAAAATTTCGCGGGCGTAGATGCCCACGACTTTGCGATTGGGAAATAGAGATTGAATGGTTTCGAGAGCGGCCGTATCGAACCGATCGTTAAATTGGGGCACGATGACACCGCCATTGGCGACGTAATAATTGATGTAGGAACCCGCCAGCCGCTCATTTTCATTGCGGGGCAGCGTTCCTGGGAAATCCATCACGCCTGCGGCTTCGGCGGCGGTGCTGTGCATGGGGGTAGGCTGGTGAATTTTGACGACTTGCAACGGCCGTTCACACGCATCCACCTCCCGACTCAACTGCTCAAAAGCCGCTAATGAAATCGGATATTGCGGATCGTTCTCATCATCCGTCCAGGTAAGGGCCACCACGCCGGGGCGGGCAAAGCAGCAAAGGTTGTCGATATGCCCTTTGGTTTCGTCTTCATGCGTCCCCTCAGCAATCCAGATGACCTTTTGCACGTTAAGGTAAGCGCGCAGCACCGCTTCCACTTCGTCGCGGCTGCGGCCTGGATTGCGCAGCGGGTCTAGCAGCGACTGTTCGGTGGCGATGAGCGTACCCTGGCCATCTACGTCAATCGCGCCGCCCTCCATGACGAGATGGGTTTTGTAACGGCCGTATCCCCTTAACCTCAGCACCTGGCTGGCCAACTGGTCATCCGCTTTCCAATCCCGGTATAGACCACCCCAGGCGTTGAAGTCCCAGTCGATGCCGCGCAGTTCACCCGCGTCGTTGACCACAAACGTGGGGCCGTTGTCGCGCATCCAGGCGTCGTTGTAATCCAGTTCGATTAGCTCCACGGGAGCAGGTAGTTGGGCACGAGCCGTGGCATACGAGGCGGACGAAACACCCATCCAGACGGGTTCAAATTGGGCAATGGTTGTAGCCACTTCAATAAAGGTTTGCTGGGCGGGACGGCCGTTTTCACGCCAGACATCGGGCCGTTCCGGCCACAACATCCAGCAGCCCGCATGCGGCTCAAATTCACCCGGCATGCGGAAGCCGTCTTCTATAGGGGTCGTGAGGAGTGGGTTTGTCTGCGTCATGCAGGGAAGGGGGGAGGTAGTGAAAAGTGATAAGTAAAAAGTGAAAAAGTGGAGTCATCTTACTTTTCACTTTTCACTTCTAATTCTCCCTAATCGCCTTCCTCATCGCCTCCTGTCCAGGTCAGCCATTTGTCGGGCGTAATCTGGATAAGCAAATCGTATTCGTCGTCGGTGGCCAGGTTCCAATCGTACTTGGCCTGGAAAAGTTGATTGAGTTGTGGGTCGATGGGCGGCGGGACGGAAACGGCCGTTCCCTCACAAATCACCACGCGCACTCCATCCTCCAGCGCCAGCGAGACTTTGGGGTTCTGGGCCAGATTGCGTGCCTTGACGCTGCCCGATTGGATGCCGAGGTAGAAACTGCCGTCATGCCACACAAACCAAACCGGCACCAAATGCGGACGGCCGTCTGCCCGATTCGTCGCCAGCCAGATGTTGCGTTCAGTTTGTAGTCGCTGCTCCGTCTTCGCGTCCATACGTCCTCTGTAAAAAGTGAAAAGTAAAAAGTGATAAGTGAAAAGTCACCCCTTCACCTTGTCACCTTGTCACCCCACCGCCTCGTCCACCGCCATTGCTAAAATCCCCATCGCCTCATCAATCTCCTCATCCGTCACCGTCAGCGGGGGCAGCAGGCGGATGCAGTTGCTGTACAGCCCGGCGCGGATGGTGATGAGGCCGCGTGCCAGCGTGCCCGCCGTGATTTTGGCCGTGGTGTCCATGTCGGGTGTTTTGCTGGTGGCGTCCTGCACAATCTCCATCGCTAGCATCGGCCCCAGCCCGCGCACGTCGCCGACGATGGTGGGGTGCGCCGCCTGAATCTGGTTCAGGTGATAGCGCAAATGATTGCCCACCTTCACCGCTCGATCTAGAAATTCCGGCTGGCTGATCAGCTTGATGGCTTCGATGGCCGCCACGCAGGCCAGCGGATTGCCGCTGTAGGTACCGCCCAGCCCGCCCGGATGGGGTGCATCCACAATTTCGGCCCGGCCCGTAACGGCGGCAATCGGCATGCCCGCGCCCAGCGATTTGCCCGTGGTGATGAGATCGGGCACGACGCCGTAATGCTCGCAGGCAAACAGCTTGCCCGTGCGCCCAAAGCCGCACTGAATCTCGTCGGCGATCATGACGATGCCGTGCTGGGTGCAAAGCTGGCGAATCCGCTCCAAAAAGCGGGGCGGCGTGGGCAAAAAGCCGCCTTCGCCCTGCACCGGCTCAATGACGATAGCCGCCACCGCGCTGGGGTCCACCTGGGCCACCAGGGCGTTTTCCAACTGCCAGCAGGACCATTCCACAAAGCTTTCCTCGCTCATTTCTTCCGGGCGGCGGTAGACGTTGGGGAAAGGAATGCGGTAAATCTCTGGGGCAAACGGGCCGAACCCTTTTTTGAACAGCCCGTATTTGGAGGTCATGGCCATCGTCAGATTGGTACGGCCGTGATACGCCCCTTCAAACACGATGATCGCATCCCGACCGGTGTAGACCCGCGCCATTTTTACGGCCGCTTCCACCGCTTCGGCCCCGCTGTTGGCCAGCACGCTCTTTTTGGCATGGTCACCCGGCGTGATCTGGTTAAGCAGCTCGGCTACTTCCACCATCGGCTCGTAGCTGGCGACAATGGAGCAGACGTGGACCAGATTCTCCGCCTGGTGCTGTAAGGCGCTGACGACCGTTGGTGGGCAGTGGCCCACGGCCAACATGCCGATGCCGCCCGCAAAGTCCAGCAGCGTGTTGCCGTCTACGTCGTGAACGGCCGTTCCCACCGCCCGCGCCACCGCAATTGGGGTCAACTTTGCCCCGCCACGCCCCAGCGCCGCCTCTCGCCGCGCCACAATCGCCTGACTTTTCGGACCGGGGATTTGTGTTACAAGATTGATTGTTCCCATGATTTTATTGGCGGGTCGGGTAAGTAAAAAGTGGCAAGTTGCTGGTTGCAAGTTCACCAATTACTGACCACTGATTACCGATTACTGTTCACCGCCTTCTCCTTAAATTGATTAAACCGATTCCTGAACATGCGCAAAAGCCAAATCCAACTTCTCCAGCGCTTCCTCAACGTGCTCCTGGGCGGCGATGAGCGGCGGGGCGATGCGTAGGGCGTTGCCGTACATGCCGCCCTTGCCGATGAGCAAGCCCGCCTTGCGAGCGGCTTCCATGACGGCGTTGGTCTGCTGCGGCGCTGCTTCTTTGCTTTGTCGATCGGCCACCAGCTCCATGCCCTGCATCAGGCCGCGGCCGCGCACCTCGCCGATGAGCGGGTATTTTTTGGCCAGCGCGTGCAGCCCATCTTCCAACAGTTGTCCGATTTCGGCGCAGCGGGCAGGCGTGTCGTTCTCCAGCATTTCTTCCAGCGTGCCAATCGCCGCCGCGCAGGCGACCGGATTGCCGCCAAAGGTGCTGATCGTCAGCCCCGCGCCGACGGCACTCTGGGCAATCTCTGGCGTGGTGGCCACGGCCGAAAGCGGCATCCCGTTGGCGATCCCTTTGGCCATCGTCATGATGTCTGGCTTGACGGCACTGTGCTGGTGGCCCCACCAATGGGTGCCGGTACGGCCGAATCCCGTCTGTACCTCATCAATAATGACCAACCCACCGTGGGCGCGGGCAATGTCAGCCGCGCCTTCCATGTATTCTGGCGGCAGGGCAATGAAGCCGCCGACGCCTTGAATCGGCTCCATGATGAGGGCGGCGATCTTGCCGGAGGTCATCGTTTTGATGACGTCTTGCAGATCGTCCAGGCAGGCTTGTACAAACGTTTTTTCGTCCAGGCCACCGAGGGCGCGGTAGGTGTAGGGCGTCATGGCGTGGCGCACGTAGCCGATGTGCACCGGACCCATCCGCCAGGCCCCTTGCCCGGTGAGGGTCATCGCCAGCTGCGATTTGCCGCTGTAGCCGTGGCGCAGGGCGATGATTTCGGTATTGCCGGTGTGTACCTGGGCCATGAGAACGGCCGTTTCATCCGCATCCGTCCCGCTGGCCCCAAAATAAAAGGTGTCCAGACCTTCCGGCGTAATTTGGGCCAGCATTGCGGCGTACTCGATGTGCGCCTGGTTGGGGTAAAGCGTGGAGCTGTGGATCAGTTTGTCTAGCTGCTCGTTGATGCGCTGGCGAACACGGCCGTTGTTGTGCCCCACGCTGGTTGTGAGAATCCCGGCGAAGAAGTCCAAATATTTGTTGCCGTCCACGTCCCAGACGTACATGCCCTCGCCGTGGTCCAGCGGCAGGGGGTCGGCGTAGTACAAAATCTGGTTGGGCCAGAGGTGCTTCTTTTGTTTGGCGATGAGTTCGGTTGATTTTTTCATAAGTTCTCCGTTTTTTGAGTGAAAAGTAAAAAGTGATAAGTGAAAAGTGGTAAGTTATTCCTCGAATATGAAGTATTCGGGGGAGGATTCGCGTAGGCGGTTGGGTGGGGTTTGGCAGAAGCGGTCGGCTTTTTCGATCATGCTGTTGAGCATACGGCCGATTTCGGCACATTGGTTCATGAAGGGCTGAACTTGCGCGGGGGTAAGGTAATCACAATCCTGTGCGCTGAGGAGCCAATGTTCGGTTTCATACTGTTCGCTAACGGCGTCGGTAAGCTTGCTGACAAAATGTTTTTCATAGCGGCGTTTGCCCCAAGACTCAGCAATCTGTGCCCCAATTGAACGGGAAGAGCGGCGAATTTGATCGGTTAGAGAATACATTTCCTCTTTAGGAAACTGCTTCGACAAATGAAAAATATCCCGCGCCAACTGCCGTGCTTTCTGATACACGATCAATTCCCGATAACTCCCCGCATGTGGCAAACTCGACATTAAATTCCTCCTTGTTTCCTAAGAATCCGCAAATTAACGCAGATTTTGATCAAATGGGTTCGTACCTCTGCCTTTATCTATGAGCCTTCCAATAAACTCCACTTTTTACTTATCACTTTTCACTAACTCCCCATACACCTCCGGGCGGCGCTGCTTTAAGAGGGGAAACAAATACCGCCATTGGTCAAACATGGCCGTATCCAACCTCGCCACAATCACCTCCGTCTGGTCCCGGCTGGCCTGGGCCAGGATGCGGCCCATGGGGTCGCAGATGAAGCTGCTGCCGTAAAAGGTGACGCCTTCCTGCCCCACGCGGTTGGCGGCGGCGATGAACACGCCATTGGCAATCGCCTGCCCGCGCATGACGGTTTGCCACGATTCGGCCGTATCCAGCTCCGGCGCGTCCGGCTCTGAGCCGATGGCCGTGGGGTAAAAGATAAATTCCGCGCCGTTGAGGGCATAAATGCGGGAGAGTTCGGGGAACCATTGATCGTAGCAGGTGGGAACGGCCGTTTGCACCCCAGCCACCGCATGCACCGGAAACTGGTCGTAGCCGCCGTAGTAATAATCTTCGTAGTAGCCCGTGCCCTGGGGAATGTGCACCTTGCGCGTAAAGCCCGCCAGCTCCCCGGCTGGATTGTGCACCGTGGCGGTGTCCCAATAAGCGCTGTCCTCAGCGCCGCCATCATTCACGCGTTCAAAGAGGCTGCCCAGCAGAAAAACCCCATTTTGCCGCGCCAGCTCGCCAAACATGGCATCACTCTCGCCGCCGCGCACCGGCTCGGCCCAGGCGGTGTTGGCGTCAGCCTTCACGCTGGCAAAGTAGGGCGACAGTGAGAACTCTTGCAGGCAAACGATCTCCGCCCCGCGCTGCGCGGCTTCCGCCACCAGCTCCTGGTACGTCTTGATCATCTCAGCCCGGCTGCCCGGCCAGCTTGTTTGAATGAGGGCGATTGTTGTGTTTTTCATGCACTGTTCAAAAGAGTTTTTATCTCATCGCTCAATCTAAACAATATTGATGCATTTTTTGTTTCGGCGAAGAGAGACGGCCGTTTCTTAATAAAAGGGAACAACTCGGGGAAAGACGCGCGATGATTTGAAACAAATGATTCGCAAATGGTAACTCCAAGAATTTCTGTCCGAATTTCTGTGTTTTCATCGCTAGCAAGTTCCTCAAACCAATCAAAGAGTTCATTTAAGCGCTGAGTGTTTGAGTTTTGGACGAGTTCGATTACAAATGGCGCTACCAGACCATCAAAAACAATAGTGCTTCCTAGACGGATATCATCTTCTTGTTCTTCATATGGAATCGAATAGCCATATTCAGGAGCGTTGTAAAGCTTCTCGATCCATTCTTCACGCGGATCTTGAGGAATACCAAAATTTTCCTTTTTATATGCCTCCCAAATTTCAGGAATTTTTTCCAGCGCTAGTGGCTCAACATCCTTCATCCGAATCATAACTTTTCACTTTTTACTTTTCACTTGCCCACTTGCAAACTCGCCACTCACCTACTCCTTCAAATCCCCCAAAATCTGCGTCGCCGCCAGCTTGCCCGGCGCGCCCATGACGCAGCCGCCGGGGTGCGTGCCGGAGCCGCACTGGTAGTATCCTTTGATCGGCGTGCGGTACTGGTTCCAGCCGGGCGCGGGTCGGAAAAAGTACATCTGCGGCCCCATGAACTCCCCGGCAAAGATGTTGCCCTCGCTTAGGCCCACGGTGCGCTCGATGTCCAGCGGCGTCACCACCTCACGGTGCAGCACCAGGTCGCTGAAGTTGGGGAAGAACTCGGTGAGCGTTTCCTGCACCGTGTCGCCCAGATTTTCGCGCTCGGTGTCCCAATCCCCGCCTTTGAGCTTGTATGGCGTGTACTGCACAAAGCAGGACATGATATGTTTTCCCGGCGGGGACATGTCGGGGTCAATGGTGGATTGGATGGCGCAGTCGATGTAAGGTCTCTTGCTATACCAGCCATACTTCGCATCATCAAAGGCCCGTTCGATGTAATCCACCGTGGGGCCGATGTTCATAAAGCCTCGGAAAATATCGGTACGACCGGGCAGCGTCGGATACTCCGGCAGGCCGTCCAGGGCAAAATTCACCTTGGACGACACCCCCTGGAATTTGAACTTTTCGATTGTCTCCACCAGGTCGATGGGTAAATCGCGCGGCTCGACGAGCTGCAAGAAGGTGCGGCGCGGGTCCAGCGCGCTGATGATCGTGTCGCCATATAGTTCGTCACCGTTTTGCAGCGCCACGCCAATCGCCTCGCCGTTTTTGGTGATGACCTCGCTCACGCCCGCGTTCAGCCGGATTTCGCAGCCAAACGCTTGCGCGGCGCGGGCCACCGCCTGGGTAAAGCCGCCGTTGCCCCCTTTGTGGAAGCCCCAATCGCCAATGCTGCCGTCAAAATAGCCCAGCTTGTGGAACAGCAGCACCAATCCCGACCCCTGCGAACGCGGTCCGACCTTGGTGCCAATCAGCCCGCTGGAGCAAAACGCCGCCTTGATGACGTCCGTCTCGAAATAGTCGTCCAGCAGGTCGGCTGCGCTGCCGGTGAGCAGCCGGGTGAGCAGGTGCAGCACCTTGGGGTTTTGCCGCCCCAGATGCGATCCCACGGATGCCAATCGGGCCAATTCTTCCGGCTCACTGCTGGTGATGTCTGGTGGGATGCTGTCTACCAGTGGTTTCACCGCCTGCACCACCTGCTTGATGTCGTGCCAATAATCTTTGTACGCCTCGGCATCTTTGGCTGAATGGCGGGCGATTTCGTGGTAATTTTGCTGGCTGTCGGCCCCCAGGAACAGGTAGTCGCCGTTTTCGGCGGGGGTGAAGTTGTTGGGCATGGGCAGCACCATCAGGCCGTGCTTCACCAGTTCCAGCTCCTGAATGATGTCCGGCCGCAGCAGGCTCAGCGCGTAGGAGAAGGTGGTGAATTTGAAGCCGGGCTTCAGCTCTTCGGTGATGGCCGCCCCGCCAACGAGGTGGCGCTTCTCCAGCACCACCGTTTTTAGCCCCGCTTTGGCCAGGTACGCGCCGTTCACCAGCCCGTTGTGCCCACCCCCGATTACAATTGCGTCGTATTTTTCAGACATTTTTACACCTTTATGGTAGTTAGTGGTTGGTTGTTAGTTTGCTGATCCGCCCGGCCATAAATGGACCGGGCTATCTATGAAAGCCTCTCCGAGGCTGCTTCAGCCCCAACGGGGCTTCCACAACTAGCCGGGGGCTTTAGCCCTCGGCGGTTTGGTTATTTGAATAACGGTTTAAGAAAGATCTGAGTTGCTTACGAACATCCTCGACGGTGCGATTTTTGTAATATCCATATCTTGCTAAGTCTAGGTCGTCATAGAACCGATACATCTCTTCTGCTGCTGATTTGCTTGGTACATCACCATTGATTGCCATTCGATACAATGCTCGCGCAATCAACGTTTCGGAATCAGGATCATGTTGCAATTTGGTTTTCATCAAAGCAAAAACTTCTTGATAAAGACGTGCTAGATCGATTGTGCCTCCGACATCTTCCAACAGTTTCAATATGTCGTTGATGTAATGGTTTTTAGCCATTGACACATCAATCAGTGTTAAATCTGGCTGTTCTGTCTTTTCAATAACCTTATCGGCCCAAGAAATCACATCTGAGTTAGAAATCAGCTCCAATTCTAGACATATTCGCATTATTTCTGCTTCTGTTTTTATATCCATGACTCTCTGAATACCGTCCACCGTTTACCGATTACTGTTTTTTATGCGGCGGATCATAGAACGGCAGCCGCACCACGTTGGCCCGGACGTATTGGGGCTTGTGGAGGATCATCAGCTCGATGTACGCTTCGCTGCCCGGTTTGCTGAGGTGCGGCGGCAGCTTGCCGATGGCGATGTGCCGCTTGAGCAGCGAGGAGTACATCAGGCTGGTGGCGTAGCCCAGGTAGTTGCGCTCCGCGTCGTAGAGCGAGTGGGCTTCTTCGATGGGCGTGGTGTCCTTGGGCGGGATGAGGCCGAGATTTTCGTACGTCTGGTCGTAATGTTGCCAATCGAGCGTGAGGCCGACTGTTTTCCAGCGGGAGGTTTTGTTTTTGATTTCGTTTTCGATGGCAGCGCGGCCGATAAACGGCCGTTCCTCCTCCCCCAACTTCCTAAACATCCAATCAAACCCCAACTCAATTGGCGTCTCCCGCTGGCCATCGACCCAGGCGTGTTTGGCTGAGGCAAAATCCACGTCTAGCAGCAGCAGCCCGGCCTCGATGCGGGCCATCTTCAGCGCCCACAGCCCCATCGGCGTGATGTTGTAGCCCGCGCCCGCCTCCATTAGCGCATCCCAGACCGCCAGCGCGTCGTCGGCCTTGATCCAAAGCTCGTAGCCCAGGTCGCCGGTGTAGCCGGTGCGGGACAAAATGACCGGCTTCTTGGCGATTTTGGTTTGGGTGACGTGAAAGTAGGGCAGGTCAACGGCCGTTTTGGTCAGCTGCGCCAGCACGGTGCGGGAATGCGGCCCCTGCACGGCCAAGATGCCGTATTCCTTGGAGATGTCGCTAATTTCCACGCGGCGACGGCCGATTAAATTAGAAAAATAAAGCAAATTTGGCTCGGCGGCTGTGAGCAAAAACTCATCGTCGCTCAGGCGCAGCACCACGCCATCTTCCAGCATGTAGCCGTCGCTGTCGCACCAGATGGTGTACTGCGCCTGACCCGGCTGGCAAGTGCGGATGTCTCGCGCCAGCACGCCTGCCAAAAAGCTTTCGGCGTCTGGCCCCTGGATGCGGTACTTAAACAGCGGCGAGGTGTCGAACACGGCCACGCCGCTGCGGATGGCGAAATATTCAAACAAGGTTGAAAATTGATAATTTTGCGCCGCTGCGTAGCCGGACCAATGCTTCCACAGCATTGTTTCGCTCAGCGGGGCGAGGCGGGGATAAAAGGGGGTTGTTTTGACCATTGTTGTTCCTGTTCTGACCGCCCGGCCGTAAACGGACCGGGCTATTTATGAAAGCCTCTCCGAGGCTGTTTTCAGCCCCAGCTGGGCTTCTATTTACTAGCCGGGGATTTCAACCCCCGGCGATCTAACCGATTACCGTTCACCGATTACCGACATTCTTCAAGGGCTTCGCTAAAAATATGTACGGCCGTATCCATTTCAGCTTCATTCACCACCAAAGGCGGAATCCAGCGGATGACGTTGCCGTAGCTGCCGCAGGTGAGCAGGAGCAGGTTGCGGGACTTGCAGGCATTGGCGACCAAGGTCGCTTTGTCCGCATCCGGCTCACCGTTCGGCTGGGTGAACTCCACGCCCACCATCAGGCCCAAGCCGCGCACGTCGCCGATGACCGGGTGCTGGGCCTGCAAGCGGCGCAAATCGCCCATCAGCTGCTGGCCGCGCGCGGCGGCGTTTTCTACCAGTTTTTCTTCGCGGATGACGTCGATGGTGGTTTTGGCCGCCACCAGCGCCAGGGCGTTGCCACCGCCGTAGGTGCCGCCGTGGGTGCCCGGCTTCCACTGCTGCATCAGCGCCTCGCTGGCCCCGATGGCTGAGATGGGCATGCCGCTGCCCAGCCCCTTGGCCATGACGATGATGTCTGGCACGATGCCCGCATGATCGTAGCCGAAAAATTTACCCGTACGGCCGAATCCGCTCTGCACCTCGTCCACAATCAGCAAAATGCCGTGCTGGGTGCACAGCTGGCGCAGTTCTTGTAAAAAGGCGGGCGGGGCAGGCACATAGCCCCCTTCACCCAACACCGGTTCAATGACGATTGCGGCCGTTTCATCCGGCGCGGTCTGGCTTTTGAGCAGCAAATGCAGCTGCTTCAGGCACCATTCCGTCGTTTCCTCGTTGTCCCAGCCGTAGTAGTAGCTGTAGGGGAACGGCGCGGTGACGATGCCACCGGGCAGCGGCTGGTAGTTGTAGCGGTAAATATATTTGGAGGTGGTCATCGCCATCGTTTGGGCGGTACGGCCGTGGAAACTGCCCTGGAACACCACAATGTTGCGCCGTCCCGTGGTTTGCCGGGCCAGCTTCACCGCACCTTCTACCGCCTCCGCGCCGCTGTTGGCGAGGAAGAAGCTGTCGATGGCGGCTGGCGTTACTTCGTTGAGGGCCTTGGCCAGTTCGATGGCGGCAGGGGTCATCACAATGTTCATTTGGCCAAAAATGAGCTGCGCTGCCTGCGCCTGAATCGCCTGCACGATGCGCGGGTGGCTGTGGCCGGTGTTCATCACGCCAATGCCGGAGGTGAAATCGATGTATTGGGTGCCGTCGGCGTCATAAAAATAGATGCGCTCCGCCCGCACTGGCTGCATCTCAGTCAGGTGCGTCCAGACGGGGGAAAGGTGGGTGGTAGTGCTCATGTTGTTTCCTTTTTTGAGTATTCAGTAATCAGTTCTCAGTGGTCAGTACTGATTACTGTCTCACTGAATACTGATCACTTCACGTGCGGCCCGCACCCCTGTCTCATACGCCCCATGCACGGTGGCGTAGAAGTGGGGATGGGTGGCTGCGCCTAAATCAACGCTGCTGCCCAGGCTGTCATCCGTGTGCGTGCGGCCACCCAGCCGGTCTCGTGCTTCCAGCACAACGACATCGAGCCCGGCATCGTGTAAGGTGCAGGCGGCCATTATTCCAGCCATACCTGCACCGATGACGATGATACTTTCTGCCATATTTGCCTCAAAGACAAAGTGATAAGTGAGCTTCTTTTCACTTATCACTTTTCCCTTATCACTTCACTCGCTATTGGGATGACTTAACGGCCGTCCACAATTCATCGTATAAAAATGAATCTTCCCCTACCTGTGTCAGCCACACCAGCTTATCCTGAACCTCGTCGGGTGGAAAAATGCTTTCATCCTGCAGAATCTCATCCAGGATGAATTCTTGCGCTGCCAGATTGGGGCTGGCGTAGTAGGTGAAGTTGGTGATGGCTGCGCCTACTTCTGCATCCAACAGGTAGTTCATAAAGTGCAGCGCAGTATCATACCGTTCCGATGAGGCTGTGATACAGATATTATCCAGCCACTTGACCGCACCTTCTTGTGGAATGCTGTAGTACCAGTCGCCATCTTCGGTCTCATCATCGTAGGTGCTCCAGTAGGCGTTGGCCACATCTCCACTCCAACCCTGTGTCAGGGTCACTTCACCAGGAATCAACAGCGAATCATCGTAATCTTCGCTGTTGAACGTTTTCCAGTATGGCTTGGCCGTTAGGATGAGGTCACGGGCTTCGTTCAGCTCATCGGGATTGGTTGTGTTGGGATCATAGCCCAGGTAGATGAGCGCTGCGCCGGGCAGCTCACGTGGATCGTTCAGCACGTTGACGCCATCGTCCGCGTACTTTTCCAGTAGGGCTGGATCAAACAGATACGCCCAGCTGTCTGGCGGGTTTTCCTGGAAAAACTCGTTGCTGGCCTGGTAACCGATGCCGGTCGTGCCCCATTGATAAGGCACGCAATGTGCATTGCCAGGGTCAAACGGCGCATTGGCAAATTGCGGGTCGATGTTGGCAAAGTTGGGAATATCGGCCGTATCAATTTCGGCCAGCAGTCCCAAATCGATCATGTTAGCCACCATGTAGTCTGAGGGGAAAATAACATCATACCCTTCTGCGCCAGCCTGTAATTTGGCCAGCAAATCTTCATTGGAGGCGAAGGTATCATAGATGATGTCTACGCCGTAGGTTTCTTCGTACTCAGCCAGCTTTTCCTCATCAATGTACTCTGACCAGTTGTAAACACTTAGTTCATCGGCCAGCTGCACCTCGCCAGACGATTCAGCGCCAGCGTCGCTGCTTGCTTCGCTGTCTGAGCTTGGTCCGCCACCAGGACCACCGCCACAGGCAGCCATAAGCAGCACAAGAAGCAAAATCCAGGTTAATTTTTTCATTCTCTTTCTCCTTCTCCTCAAATAATAGTGAAAAGCAAAATAAATTGGTTCGGGGCTGTTGCTTTCCACAATCCTAATCTAGCGCCGCTGTAGCAGTAATGAAATGATGACGAGCAGCGTTGAACCCAAAAACATTAACGTTGAAACAGCGTTCACTTCAGGTGTGAGGCCAAATCGAATCATAGAATAAACACGCACCGGCAGGGTAGTGGAGCCTGGTCCGGCGACAAAAAATGTGATTACAAAATCATCTAGCGAGAGCGTGAAGGCCAACAGCGCGCCGGAAATGATACCTGGCATCAGCAGTGGCAGGGTGACGCGACGGAACGTTTGCCATGCGTTAGCGCCGAGATCGGCGGCAGCTTCTTCTAGCACACTGTTCATATCGGCCAGCCGCGCTCGTACCACAATGGCCACAAAGGAAATGTTGAAGGCAACGTGAGCGATGAGAATGGTGTAGCGGCTTAGGGCCACCCCCATAACCACAAAGAAAAGCAGGGTGGAGAGGGCCATTACGATGTCGGGGATGATGATGGGTAAATATAAAATGGCGTCGTAGGTGATTTTGCCCCAAAAGCGATGGCGCTCCAAGGCCAGAGCGGTGAGCGTGCCTAGAAAAGTGCTGATGATCGTGGACCAGATGGCGACCCACAAGCTGAGCTTAAGCGCCGAGAGTACCGCTTCGTCATGGATTAGTTCCCCATACCAGCGCAGGCTAAAGCCGGTCCACACGCCGATTTGGTCACTTTCGTTGAACGAAAAAATGATAAGAATGAGTATGGGAATGTAAAGAAATAGAAACAGTCCAACAGCCAGCCACAACAGGGCGCGTTTGTTGAAAGCAGCTTGCAAGCGACGGCCCAAGGACGGTCGCGTGGACATTGCTGGGGTAGGTAACGTCGTTGCGCTCATATTATTGCTCCCGTCCGCCAACGCGGAAGTAAATGATGATGGCCAGCAGCATAAGGGCCATCATGATGAAGCCGATGGCGCTGCCAAAAGGCCAATCGCGGGCGGTCATGAACTGCTGTTGGAGCAGGTTGCCCAGCAGCGACACCTTGCCGCCGCCCAGCAGATCAGGGGTGACGTAAGCGCCCAGTGAGGGAATGAAAACGATGATGGCGGCGGCGACGATGCCGGGAGTGGTGAGCGGCAGCAGGACGCGCGTGGTGCGGTTCCAATTGTTGGCACCTAAATCGGCGGCGGCTTCTAGCAGGGACCAGTCAAGCTTTTCCAGATTGCTGTAGAGTGGCAGGACGACGAAGGGGAAAAAGCCGTAGAACAGTCCCAGGAAAACGGCCGATTGGTTAAAAAGCAGCGGCAGTTTGTTTTCACTGATGCTGGCCAGCCAGGCAAAAAATTGACTGCTGCCAGATAGTGCCACAGCCTGTTCATGCAGGGTGATAGTCCAGAAGTTGTTGATCAGGCCGGAGTCGCGCAGGATGAGCATCCAGGCGTAGGTGCGTACCAGAAAGTTGGTCCAGAATGGAATCATTACCAAAAACACAAGGAGGTTGCGATATTTTTGTGGCTGCCGGGCAATCCAATAGGCAAAGGGGTAGCCAAAGAGCAGGCAGATAGCGGTGTTGAGGAAGGCCAGCCAGATGGAACGCCAGAGGATGCGCAGGTAGAGGTATTGGCCGTTGATGGTGGAAAAGAAACGGCCGTAATCATCAAAATAGCTGCCAAGGTTGCGCAGGCTAAATTCAGGGTAGACAACCGTGCCGCTCAACGACCGCTCGCCCAGGCTGACAGCCAGAACGATAAGATTGGGTAGAACAAAAAAGACGATCAGCCAAAAGGCGGCGGGATAGTTGATCACCCAGCCGGTTTGTTGCCAGATCAACATGAGCAGCATGCCACTCGCCGCCAGTAAAAAACAGGCAGCGTAAAAGTCCCCAACGATAAAATAGTAAGCAACGGCAGCTGAAGCACCCGCCAGCCCACGCACGATCCCCAGACGATCCCCCCAATGATTTTCCTTAAACAGCAGCCAGCCAAGGCTAAAATCAAGCGCAGTCATTCCTCCGTAAAAAAGGTAGGGCAGGATGGGTGGCAAGTTAGCCAGAGTGAGTTCCAGGGTAAGCGGATCCCAGTCGAAACTGCTGAACGTCATCCAGCGAACGAGGAGGATGAGCCAAACGGCCGTTCCCAACCAGCCTAAATACGCAGCCAGTCGCTTCATTAAATTGGGGCCAGCTTCCAGGGGCGCAATAGAAATCGTGCTCATGCCCTACTCCGTTAAAATCCGGGCGTTTTCGGCGGCCCAATGCAGCAAAACCTCGTCTCCTACGGCGAACGTGGTGTCATACCGTGAGCCAAAGTTTTGCGTACGAACAAACAGCTGTTGGTTACCCAGCAAGTCAACCCGGTAGCGCGTGTCGGTGCCGATGTAAATAGCTTCAGAGATACGGCCGTTGAGCACCATGTTGTTTTGCTCAATCCCTAGCCATTCCCGCGTATCCATTTTTAGCGATTCGGGTAGATTGCCGCCCAGGAGTCGATTGATCTCGTCGTAATTTAATCCTGCTTCGGTGCGCAGCACGTCAATTTCCCCTGGCGGATATAAATTGATCTTTTCGGGGCGAATCGCCAGATAGGCGGCCTGCCCCGCCTGCAAAGAGAGGTCGCTTTGGCCAATGAGCTGGCCTTCACCCACCCCCAGCCGCACAATGTCCCCCACTTGCTCTACCGTTCCTTTAAGAAAATTGGTTTCGCCAATGAAATCAGCCACAAAGCGGTTGGTTGGATGTTCGTAAATGTCACGCGGTTGGCCCATTTGTTGGACAATGCCATGGTCCATCACCGCAATCCGGTCCGACATGGTCAGGGCTTCTTCCTGGTCGTGGGTAACATAGATGAAGGTGATGCCCACCTCGCTCTGGATTTGCTTTAGCTCCAGCTGCATCGCTTTGCGCAGCTTCAGGTCCAAAGCGCCCAGAGGCTCGTCCAGCAGTAGCACTTTGGGTCGATTGACCAATGCCCGTGCCAGGGCCACCCGCTGCTGCTGACCACCAGAAAGCTGGGCTGGTTTGCGCTGGCTCATTGGACTCATCTGGACGAGTTCCAGAGCGGCAGCGACGCGTTTCTGGATGTCTGCCTTGGTTACTTTGGCCATTTCCAGGCCAAAAGCCACATTTTGGCTCACGTTCATGTGGGGGAAGAGGGCGTAATTTTGGAAGACGGTGTTCACTGGGCGGCGGTAGGCGGGGATGCCAGCCACCGGTTGCCCCATAATGTACAGCTCGCCGCTGGTAGGCTGCTCGAACCCGGCGATCATGCGCAAGGTGGTCGTTTTGCCGCAGCCGCTGGGGCCGAGCATAGAAAAGAATTCACCATCGGCAATTTCTAGTTCCATATCGTGAACGGCCGTAAATTCCCCAAACTGTTTTGTGACGTGATCAAGCTTTACACTAATTGACAATTCCTCTTCTCCAAAAGTGTAGACCTGCCAGGTTTGCCAGGAAAATTTGCTTGCTAATGTAGAAACCTATCTGATCTTTTCGAAATTATGCTGTTGTTGCAGCTTCTTCGTCCATAAAATCCAGAATGCTTGGTTCTGCCAATTTGTAGGTGTGCAGTACCAGGGAAGACACGGTGCGCTGTACGCCAGGCACTCTTTGTAAATCATCCCGAATAAACGAGGCCAGATGCTCCCTATTTTGGCAGCGGACCTCGACAATCAGATCAAATTCGCCGGAGACCATCAGCAAATAGCTGACCTCTGGGAATTGGGTAATGGCTTGGGCTGCTTCTTCCAGGTGGGGTGGGGTTACGGAAACTTGAATAATAGCCGGGGCATCAAAACCAACTAGGTGGGGGTCCACCAAACCAATGATGCGGATGATGCCCTCATCAACCAGACGCGTCACGCGCTTACGAATCGTTCCTTCGCTAAAACCAACAGCCTTGCCAATTTGAGTAAACGAGCGACGGCCGTCTTGTTGTAAGAGAGCCAGGATTTCGTAATCAAGTTTGTCCATTTTACGATCCTCGTAGATAAGAGGTGATTCTAGTGCGGATTTCGTTTCTGTCAACAAATTCTACAACTTTGGTATAATTTTGTTTTATGAAAGCTGGTAGCAAATATTTTCCACTTTTTTCTCGTTTACAACGGGCTGCGGGTGAGCCTGTGACGATGACTTTTACCCAGATCGAAGAATTGATGGGAAGTTCCTTGCCGGGAAGTGCGCGGGCCCGGGCTGGCTGGTGGAGCAATCGTAGCCAGGGTGCTGTGCAGGCGGCGGCCTGGATGGGCGCAGGTTACCATGTGGCTGCGGTTGATTTAACGGCCGAAACGGTTCAATTTGAAAAGCCAACCTTGACCTATACGGTGGAAAAATCGGGGGATACAGTGCTGTGGAACAGTGGCATGATCAAAGCGCTGCGGCAGCACATGGGCATGTCCCAGGGGGAACTGGCGGATGAACTGGGGGTGCGCCAGCAAACAGTGAGCGAATGGGAAACGGGAGCCTATGCTCCCAGCCGGGCCACCTCGAAGCATTTGGGACTGGTGGCGGAGCGGGCTGGTTTTGCGTATGAGGTTGGGGAAGAACGGCCGTAAAATCAACTTCAAAATTAAGTATTGACAAGATAAACGATACCGTGTAAAATGTCGGTATTGGTAGGGTAACGGCCGTACCACACAGTCACAATTCCAACAGCACAATTGTAATCACAGAACCTGACGTTGGCGGTGAATCTTGCCGGATAGTTTTGGCTGCTTGGTGTTTCTTTGGGAAGAGGGACTTTTGGCAGTGGGGTTTGCTCACCTCGACGCTGCTGGAGGGAAACGGCCGTTACCAAACCAATATCTTATCCATTCTAAATAGAGAGGAAGTGCCAGATGGGAAATTATACGTTGAATGAAGTGATTAAACGTTGGACACGCGGTGATATGACCACTGAGCAAGTGGTGGGGCAAACCTTGCTTATTTTGCAAGACATGGCCCGGCGGGTCGGCACACTGGAAAAATTGCGCGAATCAGATCGCAATGAGGGAAACATGGAAAACAATAAGCCGGAAGGGTGAGGGTGAGGGGAAAGAGGCTGAGCAACTTTGCTCAGCCTCTTAAATTTTAGGGTGTATCCTGAGCACAGCGAAAACCAATGTCTACATCAAAGGTATTGGCCGAGACAACGTAGCGGCGGCTGGTCGTGAAAAAAGCGCCGTTGGTGTTATCAAAGCTGCCACCTCGGTAAATCTGGCTGCTGCCTGAATCCAGATTAACGGGGTTTGTTTCTGGTGAGTTGGCGTAGAAATTGCCGTCGAACCGGTCTTGCACCCACTCGTTCACATTGCCTGCCAGGTTAAATACATTAAATGGACTGGCCCCTTCGGGGAAGTCATCCACCGGTTCAGTATCCAGCGAACTGGCCGCAGACAGCGTGGCATCGAATTCGTTGCCCCAAGGCCAGGTGAAGTTTTCCGGACCGCTGGCAGCAAATTCCCATTCAGCTTCAGTGGGCAGCCGCTTGCCTGCCCAGGTACAGTAAGCGTTGGCCTGGTTCCAGGTAACACCCATCACAGGATAGTTGGCAAAGGTAGGATCATCCCGATAACCTGACCGGCGGAAGGAGTTGCGCAAGTTGGCCTGAGTACAGCCGTCTTCGGCTACACAGGCCTGATACGCTTCATTGCTTACCTCGAATATGTCTATAAAGTAAGGATCGAGTGTAACGGAATGTTCCGGTCGTTCATTAGGCTCGCCTGTTTCTGAACCCATCAGGAAGCTGCCGCCAGGAATGAGCACCATGCCTTCGGGGACTGGAATTTGGGTGGGTTCTGGCGTGGCGGATGGGGCTACGGTGGCTGTAGATTCGATATCGGCAACGGCCGTTTCCGTTGGCTCTGCTGATTCTGTCGTGGCTGTCGGATTGGGGGCTGTGTCTTCAGAAGCCGTTTCGGTTGGTTCTGCATCTACGGTTTCCTCTGTGCTCTGGGCAATTGTGTCGCCAAGTTCCAGCACGGTGAGTGCATCGTAATGGACATGGGCGCGGGTTTCGTCGAACGTTTCCACGTAAAAGCCAAAATCGCCGCTGCTGTAGCTGTCGTCGGTGACAGTGGTGATGATACGGCCGTCTACAAAAAAGGAAAATGTGCTGCCGCTGGCATCTACCCGAAGCGTATCGGCTGCTTCTACCGAACCGCCTTGAATGGCCTCATTGCTGCCGCCAGTTAGAGAATCGATCGGGCCGCTGTCCAGCGTTTTCAGGCCGTCGCCACTGGCTTTTAGCACGGCCCATTGACCGGAACGTGGGGCAACGGTGAATGCATAAAATTGTCGGTTATCCACTTGCCGCAACAGTAACCCGTAGCGATATTCACCGGCGTCGCTTTCCAGAATATCCACGAAAACACGCGCTTCCAGGCTCACATTCGTAGCATCTGTACCGAAAACGGCCGTTGCTACCTGATTTTGTCCCGTTGCTTCAACGTGATAAAAGTCTGGTGGATGATAGCCACGCCAGGCAGTATCTTCTTTCAGGTCAGGCCAGCCACTTTCTGGATTGCTGAAATCGTCTGTGAGCAAAATTGCCTCATCGGGCACCACTTCCACTTCGGTGGCGGCACAGCGCACCCCGGTAGAGGCAATCATGGTTGGTAAATTGGGATCGCCCTGTAGCCGGTAGGCCATATCTTTTAGGAAGTCAAACGCGCCACCGCGTGCCACTTCTTGCCCATCAGGCACATCTGCATACGGTTTATCAACCCATTCCCACACGTTGCCTGCCATGTCGAATATGCCAAAACTGCTGCGGTTGGGTGGGATGCTGCCGCTGGCATAGGTGTTGTCGTTGGGCAGATTGACGCTGGTTTGACTGTCTCCCCAGGGAAAAAGGAAACCTTGTCCGCCACGGGCGGCGACTTCCCATTCTGCCTCCGTAGGCAGGCGCTTGTTTTGCCAGTCGCAATAATCATTGGCGTTGTCCCAGGTGAGGCCACGTACGGGATGATCATCCTCGCCAGCAGGCGGCGTGCCGCCAGGCCAGCTGCTGGGTGGTTCCTCTTCGTTGTCGGCCAGGAAGGCAGCGTATTGACGATTGCTTACCTCAAAACGGTCGAGCCAATAAGACGCCAGGGTAACCTCTTGAGGGGCTGCGTATTGGCTACCATTCAGGTCAGCCCCAACAGTGTAAGTACCGCCGGGAATTTGCACCATGCCTTCTGAGGTGGGTAAATCTGTAAACAAGCCAGGCAGCAGCAAAATGGCGGCAACAATTATCGCCAGCAGGGCAATGCCTCCCAGCGCCAGCGGCAACCAGCGACGAGCCGGTTTTTCTTGCGTTTGCTCGGGTACGATGAGTTGTTCCGTGGCCGTGGGGGGTGGAGAAACGGCCGTCTTCACTTCTGTTTCTGCGCTGGTTTTGGGGGATGGTTGGACGGAGGCTTTGGCTGGTGCTTCGCGGACGATGGGGGGTGTGGTGTAAGCGGCCGTTTCTGCTCCCAGGGTTATATGGCGTCCAACTTCACGCAGGGCCATTGCCATTTCTATGGCAGAGCCAAAACGCTCCTTTGGATTTTTGGCTAGCGCTTTTTCCAGAATGGCATTAAAGGTATCGGGCAGATTGCTGTTGAACAGTCGAATGTCTGGCAATGGTTCATTGACGTGCTTCATCATCACGGTTAGGGCTGATTGGCCCTCATACGGTGGGCGTCCACAAGCCATTTCATATAGCATGACGCCCAGAGAATAAATGTCGGCCCGATGATCGACCTCATCCCCTACAACCTGTTCTGGTGCCATGTAAGCGGCTGTGCCGATAGTAGCGCCGGTGGCGGTGTGTACCTGTCCACCGCCCACAATTTTGGCAATACCAAAATCTAATAAGATAGGCTGGCCCAACAGGTTAATGATGATGTTGGATGGTTTCAGGTCGCGGTGAACCATTTTACGTTCATGGGCATAGGCAACTGCTTCGCATAGAGGCACCATAATTTGGATCACTTCTTCTAGCGGTAGACGTAAACCGGCATCCTTTAGATCTTTTAACCGCCTGTCTAGTGGATTTCCAGCGATGTATTCAAAAACGATGTAGTAAACGCCGCCTTCGTGATTGAAATCATGCACCAACATGATGTTGGGGTGGCGCAAGCGGGCCACGGCAGCAGCTTCTTGCTCAAACCGCTTCACGAATTCTGGATGTTCAGAAAGGTGGGGATGGATAATTTTGACGGCGACCGTACGTTGTAAATTAGGATCTGTGGCCTTGTAGACGGAAGACATGCCGCCACGTCCCAGCAGCGAATCAATTACATAGCGGCCACCAATCGTGCGGCCGGACCAGGTTGGTTGCGAATCACTCATCTTGATTCTCCAGGTTGTTGGTGTGTGTGTTTACTCGTCACTGCAAGCAGGGGCAGGAATAAATAGTTCTTTGCTGGTTGTGATTCCATCGACAATGACACTGCCGGTACCCACAATGGCCCCGCCGCTGCTGCTAACTTCAAACGTGATGTTATCATTTACGGCCGTTCCAACCAATTCGTCTTCCCAATAATAGTTAAACGTTCCGCTAACGCCTTGTACCCGCATGTATACCATCTGGGTCCAGGCGCTGCCATTACATGCTTCTGTACCATCTAATTGATAAATGTCCAAGCTAAGCGTTTGGCTTAAGATGGGGGCTGTGGTGGGTTCGGTGGCAACCGTGCCCGTGCGAATGGGCAGGCTGTCTATGCTGCCTTCCCAGGTCAGAAAATCAGCAAATACAAAACCTGTATTGCCCTGGGCATCGCGAATGTAAAGCCAGCTGTTGTTTTCTGAACGGCCCAGAACGGTAACCATATCGTTGGCCATGACGACATCGATTTCGGTGGCATCGGCATCTGCCTGGGCAAAGATAGTAGCATTTTCGTTGATTAACGCCATGTTTTCTGGCAGTGGCGTGGCGCTGGGCGTAAGCGTAACTGTGGGAGACGGTGTGCTGCTGGGGACGGCCGTTTGGGTTGCCGTTGCGGTCGCTGTTTCAGTGGGTAACGCAGTTTCTGTGGGTGTGGGCATTTGTGTATTGGCTACAATGGCGGAAAGGGCGGTGGGGGATACGGCCGTTTCAACCTTATCACCATCACTGTCGTCCGGCCCATTATTTCCTAGCAGACTGGAGGCACCAAAAATAAGCAGCAGCAAGAGCGCAAAACCACCTACGGCCAATAGAGGGTTTCGCCAACTTTTGCGCTCTCGCTGTTGGATCATCGTTTGGGCGGTATTGACAACACCTTGCGAATCGGGGAAATTGCTGTCTGTAGCGGCAATTTGGGCCCAGAATGCCAGCGCCTGTTCTGGGTTTTTCTGGGCCAGGGCAGCAATTGCCTGGCTGTAAAAATTGGCACAGATGCCTTCGTTGGCCCGCTTGACCACCGCCAATTTATCGGGGAAAGATAAATTGTCCCGTCGTTTCTCAATCGCTTCCCATTTGGCGAGGGCTGATTGATATTCACGATTGTCTAGATGGGTTAGCGCTTCCTCGTAGAGTTTGTTGAGGCGGGCTTGCAGTGCCAGGATATCTAAGCCAGCGCGGGCCTGGGCTTCCAGCTCATCCAGTTCGGGCAAGGTCACATCTCGTTCATGCAAAGATTTTACGGCCGTTAGGCTCTCCGAAAAGTCATTGGTCGCCAGAGAACGAGTAGCTCGTTCCACCAATTGCTCAATGGCTTGTTGGCGCAACTGCTTCGCCTTTTGCTCTCGATAATCGGGATCAGCCCGATAAAGCTCATCCAACTTATCCAGGCAGCGGGCGAACTCGCGTTCATCATACAAATCAAGTGCCTGCTGCCACATCACGGATAGTCGATCCATATGGCGAGCGGCTAATGTGTCTGTGGGGCTTTGCATTTGCAGGGCAGCGGTACTGAGCGCCGCTGCCATTTCTTTAGCTGTTTGGAAGCGGTTATCAGGGTTTTTAGATAAGGCGCGTTCCAGAATGTTTACCAGTGAATTGGGTGTGTTCGTTTCTACCAGCTGAATATCTGGCAGGGGGTCGTTGATGTGTTTGAGCATGATCTGATACGTGGAATCGCTGTGGTAGGGCGTTTCACCACTCAGCATTTCATACATCATAATGCCCAAGGAGTAAATGTCGGAACGATGGTCTGTCTGATCACCCCGCACTTGCTCTGGCGACATGTAAGCGGCCGTTCCCATTGCTGCCCCGGTGGCTGTGTGTGATCGTCCCCCAATGATCTTGGCGATGCCAAAATCCATCAGGATGGGTTCGTTTAGCAAGTTGATCATCACATTTGAAGGCTTGAGGTCCCGATGGATCATACGCCGTTGATGCGCATAATCAACAGCATCGCAAATGGTGGTGAGGATGCGAATGGTTTCGTTGAGCGGCAGCCGAATCCCAGCAGCGGTAAGTGCCTCAAGCCGTTTGGCCAGGGTATCACCTGGCACATATTCCATCACCATGAAGTAAACGTTTCCCTCATGGTTAAAATCATGCACCTGGACAATATTGCTGTGCCGCAGCTGGGCAATAACGGCCGCTTCTTGCTCAAAGCGCTGAATAAACTCCTCGTTGTCAGACAAATGTTGGTGGATGATCTTGATGGCAACTTTACGGTGCAGGTTCGGGTCATTGGCACGGTAAACCGATGACATGCCGCCGCGCCCTAAAATTGATTCAATTTCGTACCGACCACCAATTGTACGGCCGATCCAGCTGGGTCCTATTGATGTCATGATGAGTTGGGTAAATTACTGCCAGTTGGGCAAAACAAATCGGTTTTCTGCTGTAATTTACTGAACGTAGTGTGTATTCGTTTTCCTTAAAAAGCTTAAAAACTGTTGTGATCTTATCTGTTTTCTGCGCACATTATGGCATATTCACTGGTTCATTTCCATAGTGTAAACTAGCACAAAATAATTAACTGTAAAATGTGCGCAAAAACTTTCTGTATTTATTGTAAACTAAATTAAAAAAGTATCCTCAAATTGGTCAGGCAGGCAAGGCTCATGGCAGCAAAAGAGGCTGCCTGGTTAAAATAATGCCTAAATTTGAATGAGAGAGCCTCTTTATGGGGAAGCCTGTGCCTGGTGCAGGCTGGTCAGAAAGGCAATGGCGTGTTGGGCCAAGGTATCTAAGCGGTAACCCCCTTCTTGAATGACAACGGTAGGCAAGTTGAGCTGGCCAATCTGACGGCCGATTTCAGCAAAGTCGGGAGTCGTCAGCAAGAAGGTGCCGGTGGGATCGCCTTCGCCGGTATCGACGCCGAGCGAGATGATAAGTGTATCGGGCACAAAGGCGCGAATGTGAACGAGGGCCTGTGCCAGCGCTGTGAGGTAAGATTTTCCTTTGGTGCCTGGGGGTAGTGGATAGTTGTGGTTAAAGCCCAGCCCTGGACCATAGCCGTATTCATCAGCAAAGCCCCAGTAAAAAGGATAGTCGTAGCGGGGATCGGCGTGAATGGAGAGGAAGAGAACGTCGGAACGGCCGTAAAAAATTTCTTGTGTACCGTTACCATGATGGTAATCCACATCCAAAACGGCAACGCGCTGTCCTTGCTGCACCAGCCAGTTGGCCGCAATAGCGGCATTGTTCAGATAGCAAAAGCCACCAAATAGATCGGCAGCGGCATGATGGCCGGGCGGGCGACAGAGGGCGTATACCAGTTGTTCCTGATTAGCCAAACTTAGAGCAGCGGCGGAAACGGCCGTTTGCACACTCCAATACGCCGCGTTCCAGGTTTGGGCAAAAATGGGTGACGAGGTATCAAAACAGTACATGCCTAGCTGGCCAAATACGGAATAAAGACGATGGTGCGTTCGCCGCCGCAAACTGAATGTTTCCGGTAGGGCAACATCCCGACCCGCTTCCAGTTTCATTTGTTCGTGGGCATTTTGCAGCAGAGTGATCATCTCGTGGGCATGAATGTCTTGAATAGGCGACATACCAAAATCGCCTGGATGAGAAATCGGCCCCAAATTGGCTGCTGCAACTGCGTCGTGGATGATTTGTCCGCGTGCCGCAACCTCTGCGTAATAGCGGTTCCACTCGTCATCGTCGGGTCGATGCAGCCAGGCAGGGTCATGCTGGCTATGATCAGGATAATAAAAAGTGTGCATGGGCTAATTTAACACCGCTTTGGAGGAAACGACAATAACAAAAGGGTGAAAAGGGAGCGGGGCCGCAACCCGCTCCCCTTTCGTTTGCAAACTTAACCATAGAGGAGAAAAAGAGGAAAGAAATGGCCGTTTACTGAAACAGTTGCCGTTGCTTGTTTCGGGGATGAAACAAACGCAAGTGTGTACGGGAAAGAGCATAGCAGGGCATTGTTAAGGCTGAACTAACCCGTTGTAAACATTTGGTTAACGATTCTCCGTACCTCATTCTCTTTTCTCGCCTTGCCCTTTGCTTGGCTTGTTAGACACGGCCGTTTGCACCACAGCCCAATTACTGCGCCAAAACCAAAAAAGTTGGCAGCAAATGAATAACAAAAATCCTACTTGCCATTAAGCTCTTAACCCTTAAAATGTAAACAATCCTTTGGGAAAAAAGCCAATGAACGCAAAATTAGACTCACACCAAGACCATATAGACAAAGTTAAGCTTTTAGAATTGATGGAGCCAGCATTTAATTTAGGTGATTTAAGAACCTTATGTTTTTACTTGGGCATAGACTACGAAAATATTACGGGGGAAAACAAGCACGCCAAAATTAGAGAATTAATCATGCACTGTGCAAGACTTGGTTTGCTTGGGAAGCTGTTAGGTCGGTGTCAGGAAATGCGAGAAAGAATTAATTGGCACGATTGTATCGTAACAGTTACAACAACAACCCTTCATTCTAAACCTGAAACAATTGAAGATGAGCCGAAAATCGCTCTCAAAAGCGTACCAAAACCAGAAATAAAAAATGAGGAAACACGCAATCAGAGCAAACGCATTGAACCGAAGGCAAAACCAACCCAAAACTTGGCGCAACCTAAATATCCTCCCGATGCCTCCGAAGCTATAGCTGATGAAGTTTTTACGGTATTTGAGAGTCTAATACTGTCGATAATCTTCACAGCTGGGTGGATGATCGTCGGTGGATTAACCGGTGCTTTCTTTTGGGATAACGTGTGGGTTACATTAATTTGCATTGCCATTGGTGCCAGCGTAGGGTTATTACAATTAGCAATTAATTGGGGCAGTGTATCACTTATTGAGGAGCTTAAACCATTTGTTGAAGCAACGATATGGGGCGCGTCATCAGGATTTTTTATATCTATGGTGAGTGGCGTAATTTGGGGAATGGTGGTTGCAGAATTGCCCGAGTTTACGCTTACTGCTTTCTGGGAAGCCACAAAAGTAACATTTAGCACCGCTTTACAGGTTATTGTTGGCGGGACAGTTTTAGGTGCAGTTGCTTTTCCAATTGGCATGATTTTAGTATTTGGCCTGTTTGTACAAATAGAGGAAAAGGTGTCTTCTAAACACAAAAGTTGAAATGCATCACACGGCCGTTCCCCATTAAAAATTCACCATTTACGATTCACAATTAGGATGCCAAAACCAAAAACGTTGGCAGCAAACCGCTGTTTGTTATTTGAATGAATTCCCCGCTGGCAATTTCTAGCAGCCAGATGGTGGGGGGCAAGTCTGGTGTGTTGCTGTTGTATTGTTGGAAGAGGAGAAAACGGCCGTCTGGTGACCAGCTTGGTGGGCCAACATGAATGGCAATATCATTCGTCAGGGCATGGGCCTCGGAGCCATCAGCCCGCATCAGCCACAGTTGGCGGCCTGTGTTGGTGCTTGCCAGTCGGCGGCCAAAAGCGATCCATTCGCCATCTGGCGACCAGGCGGCATTGCCATCGTTGAAGGCACCGTCTTCACTGAGCAGATGGCTGGATGATTCATCGTTGTTGGTGCCTAAGGTTGCCAGGTAGAGGCTAACGGCGACAGCAAAATCATGACTGTGCGTGTCGTGATTGTTGTTGTTTTCGCCGTGGAAAACGACGGAGCGACTGTTTTGGAAGAGCAGTTGAGTGTTGAACGGATGCCAGGCGGCGGGTGTGCCAACGTTGCTGGGGAAGGTCAGGGAACGGCCGTCGGTAAAATTGTACAGTCGCAGCCCTTGATCTGGTGAAGCGGCAAAACTGACCCAGGTGCCATCCGGGGAGAAAGTTACGCTGCTGCCTACGGCCGTTTCTTTTTCAAACAGCAAAAGCGTTTCCCCGGTTTGGGTATCCAGCCACCACAGCTGTGGGCGGCTAAAGCCGGGCGGTTCGCGTCGCTCGTACACCAGGCGACGGCCGTCTGGATGCCAAACTGTCTGGCTGCATTCCGCATTATCGCAAGTAAGCAAAACTTCGGGCGCACCGGCTGAGCCATTGCTGAGCGCAAGTAGCTTAATTTGGCTGCTGCCGTCAGGCAAGGTGATGGTGTAGGCAAGGTGACGGCCGTCTGGTGAGGGCGCATAGTGGAGGATTTCGGCCGTTTCTTGGGTGAGCTGCCTCGGTTGCCAATCTGGCGTGCTGGCCAGGTATAGTTGCCGCCGTCCGGTGCCATCTTGGGCCAAATAGAGAACCGATGGTAGGGCACTTTCTGGCCGAGCCGGCTGCAAAAAGGCGTAAGAAGCCGCCAGAAAAGCCAGCAACATTAACAAGAGCAAGCCAATTTGCCAGCGAGCCAGTTGCTGCGTTGTTTTTGGTGGAGACGTTTCCGCTACTTGATTCGACATGCTTGTTAGGGAAGCCAGGCGGGTAGGGTGCCGGGCGAGGCGATTTCTGTACGTTTTCCGGTGGCGATTTCGACGAGCCAGATGGTGGGTTTGGCGTACAGTTCTTCCAGGTTGTATTGCTGGTAAAGGAGGAAACGGCCGTCTGGCGACCAGGAAATTTCCCCATGATGAATGGTTGGCTCATTGGTGATGGCAAATGATTCAGAGCCATCCGCCCGCATGACCCAAATCTGACGGCCCATCGGCGTACGTGGCAGTTTGCGACCAAAGGCGATCCATTCTCCATCCGGCGACCAGGCGGGCGAGTTGTCGTCAACACCTTCGGCATCGCCCATTGGTTGGCTGAGGATGGTGGTGTCTTCACTGGCCAGATCAACGCTGGTTAGCTCCACGCTCCAGTTTGTGCTGCTGGTGTTGATATTGGTAATAAGCAGGCTGTCGCTTTGTGGCCGCCAGATGGCCGGAGAACCCATCTGGTTAGGGATGAGCATCCCAGAGCCATCGTCCAGATTAAACAGTTGAATCCCCTGATCGATGGGCGAGACGAAGCTGAGCCACTGCCCATCGTCCGAGATGCGCGGGTACAGCCCCAGCATCTGGCTGTTCTGAAACAGGGGGACGGTTTCGCCGCTGGTCACATCCAGCCACCAGAGGCGCGGATTGCCGGGAGGCGCGCCAGGGGTAGGAATATTGCGCCGCTCGTAGATGAGGCGCTGGCCGTTGGGCAGCCACTGCGCCTGCGAACAGGCCGCCTCGGGACAGGCCAGCAGCTCCCGGTTTTGACTGCCGTCGCTGTTGATAAGCCACAAATCGGCCGCACCGCCATCGCGCAAAATGGCGTAGGCAATCTGACGGCCGTCTGGCCCAACAGCAAAGTCAAGCACGTCGGCCTCAGTTTGGGTGAGCTGGCTTGTGGTGACGGTTTCGCCAGCAAAATCGGCAACATAGAGCTGGTCTGCGGCCTCATCATCCCAACTGATGTAAACGATGCGCGGCTGGCCGGTTTGGAACGCCCAGCTGAGTGGTTTGTCTAACTGGTGGCCTTGTTCGCTCACGATTTCTGGGGCGATGGTGACGCGATAGCTGCTGTTGGTTGCCAGGGGCACATCGGGCCGGAAGGTGAGAACGTTATTCTGAACAGTAGTGGTGCCGGGGACTGGTGGATCGAGGGTAACGGCCGTTTCCGGCACATCCACAATCGGTTCATTTAGTGCTATTTGAATGACGGCACGGGTAGATACGTTGTTGCTGTTGGGCGCGGGCAGAGTGTCTACCACTTCCAGGGCCAGATGATCGCCGTAGAGAATTACGGCCGTAATTAGCGCTGCCAGCGTAGTAAGCACAGAAAGGACGATGCGGTCGAAGCGAGTGAATGACATAGTTGGTAATTGGGTAATTAAATAATTGGGTAATTGGACGGCAAATTACTAAATTACTCAATTACATTCCTACTGGTACAAATATGGTTGAGATGGTGTTTCCGTGGGCGTGACGCTGTCAGCAATGAGGACGGACATTGTAACGCCGTTGAATGTGCGGGCCTGGAGGGTGCCGCTGACGTCTACCCAACTATCTGGCGTGAGAACGGCCGTATCCGGCCATTCCACAATCAAGCCAATCGGAGCCGCATCGGCCACACAGCAGCTTACGGTAAAGCGGCTAACCATGAATTGGGTGTCGGTGAAACGGCCGTCCCGATAAACAAAGCCGATGACGTGGGCTTCTTCACCATCAAAACTGGCTGGATCGCTGCTGCGTTGGAACAGATAGAGCCAATCCAGAATGTTGCGCTCCCCGGCGTTGGCAATGACGTTCAGCTCACTGCCCTCCGGCGCGCTGGCCGAAGTCAGGGACACATCATTCCCAATATTGATTTCCCGGTTTTGCAGCGCCGACGCACCCAATGGACGCGGTTCCACCAACAGCCCCAGCACCACAGGCAGCGCCAGCAGCAGCAGCCCCGCCCAGGAGACATCGTGGCTGTGTTCGTGTTCATGCTCGTGATCATCATCATGAACATGGGCAGCTTGCCGCCGCTGCTGCACAGCGTAGCCGACACCGAGGGCTGTGAGGCCAACGGCCGTTAGCAAAGTCAGCACGTTAAAGCGCGGGTGAATGTAAAAACTGAGCGTGCCGTTGAGCAGGTGGCTCAGCAAAAAAAGGCCTAAGGCAATAAGTAAAATGACTTTAACTGTTTGTTTCATAGTTTTTTGGCCGCAGATTGCGCGGATTTACGCAGATTTTTAATCCGCGCTAATCCGCGAAATTCGCGGCAGCAAATGTCTACCAACCCAGGTTCAAGTTGATGAAAACCGTAATCAACATCGTTAGTGTCAGAGGCAGCAGGATGAGATACAGCACCACGCGTCGGCGGAAGACGCCCATGAACATGAGCGCACTTTTGATGTCCACCATTGGGCCAAAGACCAAAAAGCTAAGAATGGAGCCAGTGGTAAAGCTGTTGACAAACGACAGCGCCAAAAAGGCATCTACTGTGGAGCAGATGGAGAGGACAAAGGCCAGGACCATCAGGGCAATAACAGAGGTTACGGGGCCGCCGCCAAAGGAAATTAAGGTTGATTGGGGCACAAAAGTTTGCATGGTGGCTGCCAACATGGAGCCAATAATCAAATAGCGCACCATGTCGATAAAGTCGTCCCCGGCGATGTTCATTGCTTGCCAGAGTCGTTGGATACGGCCGTTTCCCGCCTCGTAATGCTCATGCTCGTGTCCGGCATCCACCACGGGCAATAAAATCTCCTCTGGCGGGGCAAACTGGAAGATCAGCCCCACAATAAAGGCGATAAGAATGCTGAATACAAAACGGCCGATCAGCACCGGCCCCCAACCAAAGGCCACATACGTACTCACCAGCACCACCGGATTAATCACCGGAGCGCTGAGCAAAAAAGCAATGCCCACCGAAACGGGCAACCCTTTTTGGTACAGCCGCCGCGTCACCGGCACCACACCACACTCGCACACCGGGAAGGCAAAACCCAGCAGCGCGCCGACAAATGCTGCCGGGATTGCTCGCCGGGGTACATAGCGCGCCAGTGAGGCTTTATCAACAAATACCTCAATCAGTCCGGAAACGAGCGATCCGGCCAGCAAAAAAGGTACGGCTTCGATGAAGATGCCTAAAAAGATAGTGACGAACGTTTGAAATTTTTCGTTAAGTCCGCTGGGAATCAGGTTGGGGAAGAGGCCGATGAGCAGGAGCAGGATAATGAGTATGCCTAAGATGCGGCCAAAGGTGCGGGGGGATACGGCCGTTTTCCCATTCTCCTCTTCCGCAATTGCAGGTTGTTGCTTGTCAATCTGTGCCATGCCCGAATCATAAACAAATATCGGGCCGCGTCAACGACACGGCCCGATGACACGCAAAGACTCAGCAATCGTTTACGAACGCGCGGCAAATTTCTCCGGAAACTGAATTGTGACGTTTTGAAAAACTGGTAGTGTCAGTTTCCGGGGAAATGTCAGTTACGGTTGGAAGTTTTTCAGCAAATCCTTGCCTTGATGATACTGTCCCGAAGCCAGATAAACCACCCATTCACACATGTTTGTCACCCGGTCAGCGGCTCGTTCTAGATTGTGTGCGGCCCACTCCAGCCGCTGCGCCAGCTCAAACGAATCGGGGTTTGCCGCCATGTAATTCATGACTGCTCGGTACGTCCTATTGTACAGCTTGTCAACCTCATCATCACTTTTAATCGTTTCGTATGCCAGCCGAGAATTACGTTCCGTAAAAGCATCGAGCGAACGATGCAGCATGAAGCGCGCTTTTTCGGCCATTTGCGGCATGTGTATGGTAAGTTCAGCAGGCACTTCATACTCACCAATCAGCAAGCTAATATTGCCGATGCCCTTCACGTAATCGTGGATACGCTCCAGCTCCCCAGCAATCTCCAGGGCCGCCGCAATCAAGCGCAGATCACTGGCAATAGGCTGCTGCGTGGCGATGACGCTAAACGCATCATTGCCAATGTCGATGCGTCGCTGGTTAAACCATTTATCTGCCTGCACCAGCTTTTCTGATTGGGCCAAATCCCGTTTGATGAGCGCTTCGACGGCCTTTAATAAATTTTCTTCCACCTCACTGCCCATTCTCAATATTTCATCTTGCAGATGACGCAGCTCTTTTGTGTAGGTTTCTCTTAACATCTTTAAGTTCCTCTGAGGTGCGACGCACTTGCCAAGTGCGTCGCACCTGTTCTCTAGCCAAAGCGTCCGGTAATGTATTGTTCCGTCAGTTCATTTTTGGGATTTGTAAAAAGTTCATTAGTGTCGCTGTATTCCACCAGATATCCTGCTCGATCTTGATCCATATTATAGAAAGCTGTGTAGTCAGAAGCCCGCGCTGCTTGCTGCATATTGTGGGTCACAATAATAATGGTGTAATTTTTCTTCAACTCTTGAATCAATTCTTCAATTCGCAGCGTCGCGACCGGGTCCAACGCTGAGGTGGGTTCATCCATCAAAATGATGTCTGGCTTGACGGCGATGGTGCGGGCAATGCACAGGCGCTGCTGCTGCCCGCCAGAGAGTGAATAGCCACTTTCGTTCAGCTTATCTTTTACTTCGTCCCACAGGGCGGCTTGCCGCAGCGAACTTTCTACCAGCTCGTCCAGTTCTGCCTTGTAGCCATTGATGCGAGCGCCCCAGGCCACGTTTTCATAGATTGATTTGGGGAAAGGATTGGGTTTTTGGAAAACCATGCCGATGCGGCGGCGAATTTCTACCGGGTCTATATTTTGGCTGTAGATGTTGTTGCCCTGGTAAAGAATTTCACCCTCTACGCGGGCTGTGGCCACCAGGTCGTTCATGCGGTTGAAGGAGCGTAGAACCGTACTTTTGCCACAGCCAGAAGGGCCGATGAAGGCGGTGATGGCATGTCGTTTAACTTTGAGCGAGATCTCTCTAACGGCGCGGAAAGGACCGTAATAAACGTGCATATTTCGGGCTTCGACGGCCAGGTCGCCGTTGGCGAAGCTATTCGGATTTGGTGTCATGTTAGGCTCTCCTTGCATAGCGATTGCGGAGCAGGATGGCAGAGGCGTTCAGGCTGATTAGCAGCACCAGCAGCACCAAAATGGCAGCGGCAGCAATGTTGCGGAATTCAGCCTGGGGTCTGGCTGTCCATTGGTAAATCTGGATGGGCAGGGTTGTGAATTTGGAAAAAGGCCCATCGGGATCAACAAAGATAAGGGTAGACGCACCAACCACGACCAGTGGGGCCGTTTCGCCAATGGCGCGGGAGACGGCCAGGATGGTGCCGGTGAGAATGCCGGGCAGGGCGCTGGGCAGCACATGGGCCCAAATGGTTTGCCATTTGGTGGCTCCCAGAGCCATGCCTGCCTGCCGCAGTGAATTGGGCACCGCGCGGATTGCTTCTTGGGCGGCGATGATGATGACGGGCAAGATGAGCAGTCCCAGGGTAAGACCAGCGGAGAGAATGGTACGGCCGTTTGCCGTCGTAGCATCCCCCACACCAAACATTGCGCCACTAGTGAATGGTTCTAATGACCGCACAAAAATGGCCAGCCCCAACATGCCGTAAATAATCGAAGGCACTCCAGCCAAGTTGTTGATATTTGTCTGAATGGTGCGATTGATAAAATTGTCCCCGGCGTACTCTTCCAGGTAAATGGCGGCCCCCACGCCAATGGGGAAGGAGAAAAGTATGGTGATGGCCACTACCCACAATGAGCCAAAAATGGCGGTGCGCACGCCAGCAAATTCTGGTGTGCTAGACTGCGGGCTGGAAATAAAATCGGCCGTTAGCCAGGAGCGAAAGGAGAGGTCGGCATTGGGATGTTCTGAGGCGGCTTCGGCTTCAATTTCGCTGCGGGCAAAGATCGAGTCAACCAGGGACCAGGCAGCAACCACATCGGGGGCGACAATTTCTTGCACTACCAGGTCGTAGATATTTTCCTGGCTGCGAGCCGAGAGGGCACAGCCTGCGGGTGGGTCTTCACCAGCACAGACTTCGGCAAACAGCGCCGGGTCTTCAAAGACAAACGCATCGTCGTAAAAACGTTGTTCCCGCTCCAGGCGGCGACCCAAGCCCACAGATATGTTCGCTGTCAGAATGTCCACCAGCGTATCTTTAGGCAAGTTGGCTAACTCTACGGGGAAGACTGTTTCGGCAAAAAAGTCCAGCGTGCCGCTGTCGGCCCCGGGGATGTAGCGGTCCACGGCCGTATCCGGCCAGGCCGCATTTACATCAGACCAACTTGTGGCTGAAGTAAAGATTTCCCGCAATTGTGCCAGGGAAACATCATCTACAAAATCGTTAGCCTTGCTGGTAACGACAGCCAGGGCGTCTGTGCCAATGCGAATTTCGATGGGGCGGAGGCCGTTGTCACGGCAGACTTCATATTCACCAGGGGTGATGGGGCGGCTAACCGCTGCGATTTGGGCCGTGCCCTCTTCACAAAAGGCTCGCAAGCCAGCCGTGCTGCCCACACTTTGTAAATCAATATTGGCGGCAAAGCCATCAGCGGTGATCCGCTCGGCGATCCGCTCATTTACGGGGAAGATGGTTGAGCTGCCCACCACGCTGAAACGGCCGTTGATGCTTTCAGGGTTGACGTTGGCCCATTGGCCTGGCTGTAAATCAAAGCCGCTGGCTTCAATCCAGGCGGCCCGGGCTTCACTTAGGCTGGCGTCACTGGCGGGGAAGTAGCCCACGCTTTCAATTTCTTCATTGATGTGGGTCAGATAATAGTTGAGATAAATGTTGGCTGCCTGATTTTCAGCCAGGATGTCGGCCGTGGTGTAGAGGTACAACGGCCGTGCCAGGGGATATTCGCCGCTTTCAACGGTTTCGGCCGTTGGCTCCACGCCATCCACGGTCAACAGCTTGAGCTGATCGCTGTTTTCTTTAAAGTAGGCGTAGCCAAAAAAGCCGATGCTGCTATTGTCTGTGGCGATCCCGGATACCAGTTCATTATCATCTTCGCTGGTAATTGTGTTTCCAGCGGTAAGCAGCCGCTCCTCTTCCACTGCCAGAACCAGGCTGTCTGGCTCGACCTTGTTTTGGATGGCCACCAGACCAAATGCTTGATTGGTAATGTTATAGAGCAGCGCGATTAGCGCAATGATGCCGATAATAGTGGATATCTGAAACAGGAGCTGCCAGGTCGTGCCACGACGGTGCCGCCCGGTAACATGCTTGTTGAGGGCTTCTCCTTCCGGGTAATGGGTGGTGTTTTGGCTCATTCGTAAACCTCGCGGAAACGATTGACAAAGCGGCGGCTAAGCACGTTTAGGCCCAGCGTCATAATGAACAACATCAGGCCAATGGCGAAGATGCTGTTGTAATCGATGGAATCGTAGCTAAGGTCGCCACCGCTGATGCGGACGATATGTCCAGTCATCGTTTCGGCAGCCACAAATGGGTTGAGGATGGTGCCAAACAGGGAATCCTGGCCAAAGGTAAAATTCTTGGGGCCAGCTCCGGCGGCGATGGCGACAATCATGGTTTCACCGATAGCCCGGGAAATGGCGACCACAAAAGCGGCCGTAATGCCCGAAAGCGCTGCCGGCACCACAATTTTGAGCGAGGTTTCTAGCTTGGTGGCCCCCAGGCCGTAGGCCGCCTGACGCAGCCCATCCGGCACCGCGTGTAGGGCATCCTCGCTGAGTGAGCTTACCAACGGAATAATCAAGATGCCGACGACAATGCCTGCCGAGGCGGTGTTGAAAATTTGCACATTATTTTCGCCAAAGATGCTGCGCAGCAGGGGCGTCATAAACGTTAAGGCAAAGTAGCCGTAGACGACGGTGGGAATGCCAGCCAGCACTTCCAGAATTGGCTTTAAGACATTGCGTGCCCGGTCGCTGGCATATTCACTCAGATAGATGGCGGTGCCTAACCCCAACGGCAGCGCCACGAACATAGCAATCACACTGGTAAAAACTGTGGCCAAAACCAGGGGCCAGATGCCAAAATCTAAAATAGCTGGCTGCCAATGGGTTGAGGTAAAAAATTCAACCAAGGTGACATCGGGGGAGCGGAAGAAGAGCAGCGCTTCTTTGCCTAATTCATAAACAATGCCCACGGTTGTGAGAATTGAGATGGCTCCGCATAAAAAAAGAAAGCCCTGAATTAGGGTTTCGCCGATACGCGGCCGTTTTTTCAATTCATCATGAGACACCTGTGTCCCAACCAGTTGTTGAGCTGGGTTCTGTGTCGCCATAAATTTTCTCCTTCTCCTAAAATCCATTCTCTTTGAGGTGATTGCGGCAAAATAAGGAGATGATTGCCCATCTCCTTGTTTGGTCAGCTTGCAATTAGTAAGTAAGAAGACCTCAGAAGGTTTGTAAGCCTCTGAGGTCTCTCTCATATGAGCTAAATCAAATTAGGGGCTGGGAACTGCATTGAGCCAGTTAACTTTAGATTGGTTCAACGCGGCGTCACTGGCAGGGAAGTAACCAACTTCATCAATAACCTCGTTCACATTTGTGAGGAAGAAGTTGATGTAGGCTGCTACTTGCGGCTTTTCCTGCATAATCGTGGCGTCGCTGTAGATGAATAACGGCCGTGCCAGCGGATAGGAACCATCTTCAACGGAGGTACCGCTTGGTTCTACACCTTCAATGTTCAGAATAGTCAAAGTGTCCTGATTTTCTTGGTAGTAAGCGTAGCCAAAGAAGCCAATGGCGTACGGGCTACCGGTGATGCCTTGGACCAAGACGTTGTCATCTTCAGACAGCTGGAGGTTAGCCGCCGCCAGGATGGGACCTTCGTCTTCGTCGTAGATTTCTTCAACGAAGTAGTCGAAGGTGCCAGAGTCGGTGCCGGGAATGAAGCGTTGGATCGGTTCGGCTGGCCAATCGGGGCGCACATCAGCCCAGGTTTCGGCTGTTGAGAAGATAAGGGCCAGCTCTTCGAGGGTTACATCGGTGGCAAAATCGTTCTCAGCGCTGACGGTTACCGCCAGGGCATCGGTGCCGACGCGGAACTCAATGGGGGTACGGCCGATTGCCGCGCAAGATTCAACCTCACTGTCTTTGATGGGGCGGCTGGCATTGGAGACGTCCGTTTCGCCAGCGACACAGAAGCGCTCAAAGCCTGCGCCAGAGCCAATCGAGTCGATGGTGATGTTGTCACTGTAGCCTTCGTTGCGGAACAGTTCAGCGATGGCTTCGGCCAAGGGGAAAACGGTAGAGCTACCGGCGGAAACGACATCACCGCTGACAGCCAAAGGATCAACCCCGGGCAGTGTCACACCAGCGGTGTTGCCCCCGCCAGCCAAAGAAACGTTTTGGGCGTTGGCCCAGGCTTGTTTGGCATTGTTGATTGCTGCCGTACTGGCTGGGAAGTAACCAACCTCATCAATCACGCCGTTGACGTTGGAGAGGAAGAAGTTGATGTAGGCTGCTACTTGCGGCTTTTCCTGCATAATCGTGGCGTCGCTGTAGATGAACAACGGCCGTGCTAACGCATAGCTCCCATCCTCTACAGAGGTTGCACTAGGCTCCACACCTTCGATGTTCAGAATCGTCAGGGTATCCTGATTTTCTTGGTAGTAAGCGTAACCAAAGAAGCCGATAGCGTATGGGCTGCCGGTGATGCCTTGAACCAAGACGTTGTCATCTTCAGACAGCTGGAGGTTGGCTGCCGCCAGGATGGGGCCTTCATCTTCATCAAAGATTTCTTCAACGAAGTAGTCGAAGGTACCAGAGTCGGTGCCGGGAATAAAGCGTTGGATCGGTTCAGCTGGCCAATCGGGGCGCACATCAGCCCAGGTTTCGGCTGTTGAGAAGATGAGGGCCAGCTCTTCAAGGGTTACATCGGTGGCAAAATCGTTCTCAGCGCTGACGGTTACGGCCAGGGCATCGGTGCCCACACGGAACTCGATGGGGGTACGGCCGATTTCTGCACAAGATTCCACTTCACTCTCTTTGATGGGACGGCTGGCGTTGGAGACGTCCGTTTCGCCAGCGACACAGAAGCGCTCAAAGCCTGCGCCGGAGCCAATCGAATCGATGGTGATGTTGTTGCTGTAGCCTTCGTTGCGGAACTGCTCGGCAATGGCTTCAGCCAGGGGGAAAACAGTGGAGCTACCGGCGGAAACGACATCACCGCTGACGGCCAAGGGGTCCACGGCGGGTAAGGCTAGAACTTCGACGGTCTCAACCACCGTCTGGGTTTCCGTGACGGTTTCGACAACGGTTTCCGTCTCGGTAACGGTACGTGTGACCTCTACCTGTACGGTTTCGGTAATGGTTTCTGGCTCAGCGGTGTCTGAACTTCCGCCACAAGCTACCAGAAGTAACGCTAGCGCGAGGGTTAATAGTGCAAATAGTTTCAATCGCATGTTTCTTCTCCTAAAAACTCATTGTTAGCAAAAATAAAGCGCAGGCAAAGATAAGATGCCGCGCTTGGGTAACCTGTTTGTAAAAGCAGATTGTAAAAAGAGTTTAGCTGGGCGTTGTTAAGATTCGGAGCATTTTTGGTTAAGGGTTGGCTATTGTTTTGTAAACGGCCGTTTAACAAAATCGCGCAAAACGGCCGTTGTTAACAATCTGTTAACAAAGTTTGGTTGTGGCTGTCCCCTTCGCCAAGTAAAATCTGATGCCGACACTAGAGGAAAGAGTCCGCCATACCTTATGAAAAATATAGATATTGGGAAGAGGACGGCGTTTTTGCCAAACGGCCGTTGCGTATTTTGGCATGCAAGTTTGTTGTTTATCGCGTTGACTGTGCTTTTACTGGTGGGATGCCGCACCACAGACTCGGATTCAACTGGAGAAACGACCTCAGGCGGAGCAATCCAGAACAAAGGGTCAGACACCCTGGTAAATATTGCCCTGGCCTGGGCCGAAGCATACCAGCAGGTCGAGCCTGATGTGACTGTTGCCGTTACGGGTGGCGGTTCTGGCACCGGTATTGCCTCGCTGATCAACGGTACCGTAGATATTGCCAACGCCTCCAGATCGATGAAAGACAGCGAAATTGAGGAAGCACAGGCCAATGGATTTGATCCAATTGAGCATGTGGTGGCTATCGATGCCTTGGCGGTAATTGTGCATCCTGATAACCCGGTGAGCCAATTGACCATTCAGCAGTTGGCAGATATGTACACCGGACGCATTACCAACTGGCAAGATGTGGGCGGACTGGATGCCCCCATTGTGCTTCTTTCCCGTGAAACAAATTCCGGCACCCACGTTTACTTTCTGGAAGAGGTCGTCCGAGAGGGGGATTCGGAGAACGAGGACATTTTTGCGCCGCAAACGCTGCTGATGCCTTCCTCCGTGGGGATTACCAGTGAGCTGCGGCGCAATCCCAACGCGATTGGCTACGATGGGCTGGGCTATGTGGACCCGGCGCATGAAAAAATCATTGCCGTCGCCCGCACCGCCGATGATCCCTATGTGATGCCTACAGTAGCCACCGCGTCTTCAGGCGATTACCCCTTATCACGCAATTTATTCATGTACACGGCCGGAGAGCCACAAGGCAACATCGCCGACTATTTGGCCTGGATTATGAGCCCTGTGGGGCAAGAGATTGTGACCAGGCTTGGTTTTGTTCCCCTGGAAGATGGAGAATGAGGCTGCGAAAAAAGAGGAATTTTGGGCTGTATTTGGTCTGTGAGACTCTGTGCCCCATTTCTTTGGAGGATATGATTTGACCGTAAAAGCTCCCGCTCCGCCGAAGGCACAGTTACCCGGCTGGCGCGAAAAAATAATCGAAAGCTTGATTCGCCTCTCGGGAATATCTGCCGTGGTTATCATGGCATTGATATTCTTTTTTTTGCTGCGCGAAGGGCTGCCAACGTTAGGTGAAGTTTCTTTAGCAGACCTTTTTGCCCGGCGTTGGTACCCCATTGAGGATTTGTATGGTATCTTGCCGCTGCTGGCCGGTTCTTTTCTGGTCACGGTGGGGGCAGTCTTGATTGCGGTGCCGTTGGGATTGGTAACGGCCGTTTACCTTGGCGAAATGGCCCCAACCTGGCAGCGTGAAATTCTCAAACCCATCATTGAAGTGCTGGCTGGCATCCCCTCCATCGTGCTGGGCTTTTTGGGCTGGGTTTCCCTGGCTCCTTTTATTCAGAAAATGGGCGCAGCTACCGGGCTAACTGCCTTTTCTGGTTCGCTCATTCTGGCCTACATGGCGCTGCCTACGATCATCAGCATCACGGAAGATGCTCTTTACGTGGTGCCCAAAGAGTATCGTGATGGGGCCTTGGCGCTGGGGGCCACCAAATGGCAAACCATCTGGCGCGTGGTGCTGCCTGCGGCGCGCTCCGGCATTGTCATTGCCGTGATGCTAGGCATTGGTCGGGCCATTGGCGAGACGATGGCGGTGCTGTTGGTCACGGGCAATGCCGCTAATTTACCACCGCTGGATGCCAGCATCTTTTTCCAGCCGGTGCGTACTCTCACGGCGACCATTGCCGCTGAAATGGGCGAAGTGGCCCAGGGCAGCACCCATTACCATGTTTTGTTTGGATTGGGCATCATTTTGTTTCTGATTACCTTTGCCATTAATTCGCTGGCTACCTGGCTGGTGGGCAAGGGAAGTCGCGGGGAGCGTAAACGCAAATGAAGCGCCAACAAACGCAAAAGATTGCTACGGCCGTTATCACCACCATCTCTATTATTGTTATTTTGCCCATTATCTATGTGATTGGCTTCCTGTTTTACAATGGCATTGGGGCCATTAGCTGGGAATTTATAAGCCAACCGCCGCGCAATGGCATGACGGAAGGGGGGCTCCTGCCAGCCATTTTGGGCACGCTGTTTTTGACGTTAGGAACGGCCGTTGCTGCCATTCCATTAGGCATTGGGGCCGCCATTTACCTGGCCGAATACGCAGGTGATAATCGCCTGACCCGGCTCATTCGCCTGGCGATTGTGAATCTGGCGGGCATTCCCTCCATTGTGTACGGTTTGTTTGGCCTGGGCGCGTTTGTCCTTTTCCTCAACTTTGGTACCTCCATTTTGGCCGGTTCACTCACGCTGGGATTGATGACCTTGCCGGTGCTTATCAGCACGGCCGAGGAAGCGATTCGCTCTGTTCCGTCCGAATTTCGCACGGTGAGTTTGAGCCTGGGGGCCACACGTTGGCAAACGATTCGGCATCAGGTGCTGCCCCATGCCCTGCCAGGCATCATTACCGGCATCATTTTGGGGTTGAGCCGGGCCGCCGGGGAAACAGCCCCAATTCTGTTTACAGTGGCGGCGTTTTACCTGCCGGAATTGCCTAACTCCATTTTTGATCAGACGATGGCGCTGCCTTACCATCTTTTTGTCATTTCCACCCAGGTGCCGGGGATGCCGCTGCAAATTCAGTACGGCACGGCCCTGGTGCTTTTACTCATTGTCCTTTCGCTGACTTTGGTAGCTACGGTTTTCCGCACGATTATGCGGCGACGCAGGGAATGGTAATCCTTTCATGACAGCCAAACTTTCTATCCAAAACCTCTCATTTACTTATCCCGATGGCGCGCAGGCGCTTAAAGATATTGAGCTAAACATTCAGCCGCGTGAACTGTTTGTGCTGATGGGGCCATCTCGCAGCGGCAAAACCACGCTGCTGCGCCTCATGAACCGCCTTTCTGACCTGGTAGAGGGGCACAAGCGCGAGGGTACCATTCTGATTGATGGCCAGGATATTTTTGCTCCAGAAGTGGACGTGTTTGCCTTGCGGCGGCGCGTAAGCATGGTTTTTGCTCTGCCCACGCCGCTGCCCGGTTCTATCTACGACAATTTGACTTATGGTTTGAAGATGGCCGGAATGCGCACGCCATCGCTGCTAGATGAGCGCGTGGAGCGGTCCCTGCGGCAGGCCGCCCTGTGGAATGAGGTAAAAGATCGTCTGGGAGATTCGGCCTTTGCCCTTTCTGGGGGGCAAAAGCAGCGGCTGTGTCTGGCGCGCAGCCTGGCACTGGAACCAGAAGTGATTTTACTGGACAATCCCACCTCTGGTTTAGACCCCATCTCTACTTCGCTGGTAGAGGAATCTTTGTTTGAGCTGAAACAGCAGTACACGGTGGTGATGGTGCCGCACAGTGTGCAGCAAGCGGCCCGTGTGGCCGATCGCATTGCTTTTATGCTTGATGGCAACGTGATTGAAGTGGGGGATGAATCTCAGATTTTTGTCTACCCCAATGATAAGCGAACTGAGGATTATGTGACGGGCCGTTTTGGTTAACGGCCGTTCACCACACAAAATCAATGAACAATAAACTGCTAATAAACAACTTTGATTTTTTTTACGGTAATTTCCAGGCATTGGAGGGGTTGAATCTCCCCATCAGAGAAAAACAAATTACGGCGTTAATTGGGCCATCTGGCTGTGGCAAGTCTACATTTTTGCGCTCCATCAATCGGATGAACGACACAATTGCCGGGACCCGTGTGCAAGGGGAGATTTTGCTGGACGGGAAAAATGTGTATGACCCAGAAGTGGATGTGGTGGACCTGCGGCAGCGGGTAGGTATGGTGTTTCAACGGCCGAATCCATTTCCACAAAGTATTTACGACAATGTGGCCTTTGGCCCGCGCGTATTAGGCCTGACCAAAGAGCGAAGTCTGGATGAAATGGTGCAGGAGAGCTTGCAGGAAGTGCTGCTGTGGGATGAAGTGAAGGACGATCTGAATGGCCCGGCACAGAATTTGAATCCAGGACAGCAGCAGCGGTTGTGCATTGCCCGCACCATCGCCGTGCGCCCGGAAGTGATTTTGATGGATGAGCCCTGTTCGGCCCTCGATCCGGTGGCGACGTTGAATGTAGAGGATCTCATGCGTCAGCTGGCCCAAGAGTACACCATCGTCATTGTGACCCACAACATGCAGCAGGCAGCCCGTGCCTCCGACTGGACCGGCTTTTTTTGGTTGGGCAAACTGGTGGAATTTGGCGAAACGTCAGAACTGTTTACGAACCCCAAGCAGGAATTGACTGAACTGTATATTACCGGTCGTCAGGGGTAGCAATGGGCAGGGTGAAGTAAAAGCTGCTGCCTTTTTGCTCTTTGCTTTTGACCCAGATACGGCCGTTATGTGCTTGCACAATATGGCGTGAAATGGCTAAACCCAGCCCCGTGCCGCCTCGTCCCCGCGTCCGGGCCCGGTCAGATTTGTAAAATCGCTCAAAAATACGGCCCACATCCTCTTTGGGAATGCCAATGCCCGTATCGTGTACCGAAATGACGACGGCGTTTTCTGCTTCGTCTCTATGGGCTTGCAGCGTGATTTCACCCTCGTCTGGCGTAAATTTAATGGCGTTGTGCAGCAGATTGGTCACGATCTGGTGGATGCGTTCGGGGTCAGCCTGTACTTTGGGCAGGGCGGCAGGCAAGTCCAGAATGAGGTCGATTTGGGCCCGTTCGGCCTGGGGTTTGAGGCGGTCTAGGGGCTTGAGCAGCAGATCGGCAACGGCCGTTGCCTGCAAGCGCAGCGGCACCTGGCCAGACTCAATGCGGGATAGTTCCAGCAGTTCCGCCACCATCTGGGTCAGAACATCAATCTCACTGGCAGCGCGATCCAGAAAGCGAACGGCCGTTTCCGGGTCATCGTAAGCGCTGTCTTGCAATGTTTCAATGATGACGCGTAATGAAGCCAGCGGCGTGCGCAGCTCGTGTGAGACGTTGCTAATGAAGTCTCTCCGCACCGTTTGCAAGTGGCGCACCGTGGTCAAATCTTGCAAGATGACCAGATACCCTTTGGCCCAGCCTTCCTCAAAGGGGGTGATAATCGCTTGCAAAAACAGCTCCCGACCAATCTCCGCAGCGGCCGTCACTTCACGGCCTTCTTTTTGACACTGTTGCCACAAATCAATGAGTTGATGATGGCGCACTACCTCGGCAAAGGAGCGAGACAACGCCGATTCTTCGGTGAGGTCAAATAGCTTAGTGGCGGCTGGATTGATGAGCCGGATGCTGCCCTCGCTGTCGGTGATGAGGACGCCATCGATCATGTAGTTGAGCACCGTGTTGAACTGGCTGTTTTCCTCCAACAGTGCCAGATGCTGCTGCCGTAGCTGGTCCATCATGTTGTTAAACGCCAGAATGAGTTCGCCCATCTCATCCCGTGTTTGGGGCAATACGCGGGCTTCCCATTCGCCTGTGGCAATGCGCTGAATGATTTGGCTCAGTTGGCGCACGGGGCGGGTGGTGCGAGCGGCTACGGGAATGGCGACAACGGCCGTACCAAATAAAAGCAGGATAGCGGCCGTAGACACTGCCTGCCGCACGCAGCGCGCATCCCCAATGCAGTCTGGTCGAGAGAGGTAAGCTGCCAGGCCACCCATGACAATGGCAACTAAAATGAAGTAAGAGATGGCGATGCGCCAGCGGATATGGGGGAACATGATTAGTAATCAGTGGGTCAGTGATCAGTAGGTCAGTGATTAGTAGGTCAGTGTTTTTACTGATTACTGTTTCACTGAATACTGATTACTGGTATCTATCCGTCGAAGCGGTAGCCAATGCCGCGCACGGTGAGGATGCGGCGGGCGTTGCCGGGGTCTGCCTCGATTTTTTCGCGCAGCCAGCGGACATGAACGTCTACCGTGCGGCTGTTGCCATCGTAGGTCCAGCCCCAGACGCGCTCCAAAATAAGGTCGCGGGAGAGGGCAATGCCTTGGTGACGGGCCAAAAACAAAATGAGATCAAACTCCTTAGGCTTGAGGCGCAGCGGCTCACCATTAAGCCGCACCTCCCGCCGATTTTGGTCGATTTCCAGATTGTCGAAGGTGAGCAGGGGGATCGATTCTTCCAGGTCGGTTGCGCTCGCGTTTTCACTGTTGAGTGCTTCGCGAATGAGATCGACGCGGCGCAGCAGCGCTTTGACCCGGGCTAGCAGTTCACGCATGCTGAACGGCTTGGTCAAATAATCATCAGCCCCCATTTCCAGGCCAACAATTTTATCTACTTCTTCGGTGCGGGCAGTAAGCATGAGGATGGGAAAGCTGAACTCCTTGCGCAAAATGCGGCAGACTTCGAAGCCATCGATCCCAGGCAGCATCACATCAAGCACAATCAGGTCTGGTTTTTCCTGGCGGGCAAAGGTGAGGGCAGAACGGCCGTCCTTGGCCGTGACAACCTGGTAACCTTGACGGGACAGATTGTATTCGAGCATTTCTAACAAGGTCATGTCGTCTTCAACGACGAGAATTTTGCTTTCCATATTTTTCTTTTGTAACCCCGAACGGTGTTGGCGTCAATGGAAATGGACAAGATTGGTCCAATCTTGCCTGTTGCTCTTTTCGCGGTACACAACATAAGATTGGACCAATCTACAGCGTTCGACTCGCCACTCGCCCACTCGCTATTGGCGTTATATACTCACCCGTACAATAAAATGCCATTCCTCCGGAAACTGTTAGACGGGCAACGTTGCACAAGGGCAGTTTCTGGGGGAATTTAGACCAGGAAGAAACTAAGATGACCCAAACCGGAACAGATCACATCACGGCCGCATTCAAACAGGCCCATGCTCAACAAACGGCCGCACTTATGCCTTACTTCACCCTTGGCTACCCGAATGCCGAGACCTCGCTAGACATTATCGAAGCTATCGCTCCGTACAGCGATTTGCTGGAGCTGGGCGTGCCTTTTAGCGATCCGCTGGCTGATGGGCCAACGGTGCAGCACAGCACCCAGGTATCGCTGGAAAACGGCACGACGACGGCCAGCTGCCTGGACATGGTGCGTGAATTACGACGGCGCGGCGTGCAAACCCCCATCATGCTGATGGGTTATGTCAATCCGATTTTGGCTTACGGTGAAGCCAATTATGTGCATGATGCGGCTGCGGCAGGTGTAGATGGCTTTATTGTGCCGGATTTGCCACCGGAAGAAGCGGAAGATTTAGATGCACTGACGGCCGAATCTGGTCTGTCACTTGTTCACTTTTTGGCTCCTACCAGTAACCAAAGCCGAATCGACCAGGTGACGGCACGAGCGCGCGGCTTCATTTACCTCGTTAGCGTCACCGGGGTGACCGGGGCGCGCAGCCAGGTACGGACTGATTTGGCAGGGTTTGTGAATAAGGTGCGGGCGGAAACGGCCGTTTCCCTAGCAGTCGGTTTTGGCATTAGCAATCCGGCGCAGGCGGCCGAAGTAGGGCAGGTGGCCGACGGTGTGATTGTGGGCAGTGCGCTTATCAATGCCGTGAACGCGGGCGAGGATAAGGTGACAGCGGCCGTCCAATTTGTAAAATCGCTGCAAGATGGTTTGCAAAAGTAGGTTCGTGTAGCGTATGACAGGAAATCCGCGTTTTACTTTCTTTGCTGTTCTGACGACACTTTTTCCCCTGGTGCTGGCGTTGGGGATTGTGTTGATCCCTGTGGTGCGCAACTATGCCGATCATGAATTGGCGGAAGCAGCCACGGCAAAATCGAAACGATGGTTTTGGGGTCATTTGCTCAGCGCTATTGGTTTTGGGCTGGGCGTGGTGGTGTCGGCCGTGATCAACCTGTATTTGTTGTGGTCACTCGACCGTTTTTGGGCCAGCGTTGGCCTTGTCTTGATGATCGTTGGTGGTGCGGCGCAGATGTTTGGACTGGGCGCGGACGGCATCGGTCCGCTGGCGGTGCGCCGGGCGGGCGGTTCCGCCAAACTGTTTTTTGACGGCAGCCAGGTTTGGGTGACGGGCACGTTTATTGCCGGATCGATTTTGTTCAGCCTGGGGCAAATCATTATGGTGATTATGATTGGCAATCGTGAATTTTTTCTGCCAGCCATGGCAACGACCATGATGATAGCGGCAATTTTGTTCAGCGTGAGTACGGCCGTTCCCTCCGGCTATGGCTTGTATATAACGGCCGTTACTGCCCTCATCATTTATTTACCCCTGGCAGGTTTATTTTGGCAGCTGGCGGCTCTGGGCCATTGAGCTAATTGACGACCAGACGTGGATTGGCCCAATAGCCACTGACAGTCTCCGCCGCATTCTCTCCCCAAACCTCAAAACGAAGGGTTACGGCCGTTCCCGCATAATCCGCCAACGAAACAGCAACTGGCTGCCAGTTTTGTGCCTCACCTTCGTTTGTATCTAGCAAAACAACTTCTTCACCTTCCGATGTGCGCAGCCGCAGCCGGTAGCGCAGGCCGGGACGAGGCAGGATGGCGGTGTTCAGTTCACCATTTGGGGGAATGGTAGCAATCACGCTGTGCGACAGCCAACGGCCGTTTTGTGGTGTCATTTTGATGGCTAACTGGCTGCCGTTTTGGGCAGCAACAATGGGGAGGGAGGTGTCGGGATCGGATACGGCCGTTTCCGTTCCATCCGCTTCTATCCAGGTGCGCTGGGACTGCTGCGCCCAGAGGAAGATTGTTTTGTCGTGCTCCTGGAGTTCCGGCATCAAGTTATACACTTGCCCATCGGCGTAATCCAGCACCACGGTGCTGCGGTCTGCCTGGCCTGTTGCTCGTAAGTGATCTAGGCTGCCGCCAGGGCGTTCCAGCGGTGTATCGTACCAGAGCTGCACCACGCTGCGGGTGAACTGGGGGGCAATGGGGAAGCGCACCGAGAAAAAATGATTGTCCGGGCTGATGCTGGGATACAGTTGGGCCAACTGCTGTCGGGCTATGGCTTCTTCGGTGACGTTATCCAGCCATTGTTGTTGGGTGTTTCGGGTTTGGTTGATGTGGTGGAGGGAAACGGCCGTAACAATCACCAGTAAAACAAGTTGATTTAACCGCGGAGAACGCGGAGAGCGCAGAGATTTTTCTTTTTCCCTCCGCGACCTCCGTGCTCTCTGCGGTGAAAAATTCTCCTGCAGAACCGTCTCCAGTGATGCCCCAATGGCCAGAACCAGGCCAATCATCCCCTGGTAAATGTGCCGTCCGGCGTACAGTTCAGGCAGCTGCGTCCACAACGCCCAGTAGATAAACGTCAGGTGCAGCAGCAGCCAGGCTAGCCCCAGCCGCACGGTTCGATTGCCCCACCAAAACCACATCCCTAGCAAAACCAACACGGTAGCTACAAACAATGATGCCGCCCAGCCGCTTAGGCTTACCAATCGCACGATGAAGGAGAAGCGAAACAGGGTCACCACAACAAATTTAGAAAATTCTGACCAGGTGAGATAGGTTAGCCACTCGGTTGTTTGGCGGCTGGCGATGTCGATGGTGAGGTTGGGACGGGTGAATTGAACATACAGGTAGGCCAGGGTGAGGAGACCAAGCGTGACGAAAAGTAAAATTTCTTTTTTGGCGATTGGCGATTGGCGATTAGAGATTTTGTCGCGAACTTTTAATCGCCAATCTCTGATTTCTAATCTCTCTACCAGGAGCATGAGCAGCAAAAACGGTGGCAGCAGCACACTTTCTTCATGGGAGAGGAAGGTAAGCAGGCAAAAGAGGAGGGTGAGTAAGAGTTGGCGGGTGGACGGCCGTTTCAAATAACTCAACCACGCGCTCAACGTCAGCAAAGAAAAAACGGCCGCTAACACAATGGCAATGCTGCTAATCCAGCTGACTACATCGACCCAGTGGCTGTGAATGGCAAAAAGCGTGGCTACGAGAACGGCCGTAAACATCCCCAACTTAAACTGCCGCGCCACACGATAAACCAACGAAACAGCCAGGGCATGAAACAACAACGCTGTCCAGTAATAGCCATTGGGCACAAAATGAAAAATCGCTTCCAGCCAGGAGAACCAGACGAGTTGCAGGGGGCGATAATACCAGGGGAGATAATAAGGATTAAACAGCGAAAAGCCCAGCCAGGGATGGGCCATCACTTCCTTGATATAATCAAATTGCACATAGTCATCGCCCACAAATGCCCAATCGAACGGGGGGAAATAGATTGAGAGCGTAATGAGAATGAGGCCGATGAGTGCCAGTCTGGTGTAGAGCTTGTTTCGTGTCATCAGGTCTTGATGTATCATCAGGTGAAAATGGGTAATTGTTAATGGTTAATGGTTAATTGTCAAAATTTGCCTACTTGCTTTTTGACCTGACATGAAATTCTTACACCAAGTAAACTTGACCCGTTCAACAGAAAATCTGCGTTCATCTGCGTAATCTGCGGATTTTCCTTGAAGGAGATTTATGCCGAATTATTTAGCTCAAGAAACAAGTCCGTATTTGCTGCAACACGTCGATAATCCCGTGGAATGGTATCCCTGGGGCGAAGAAGCCCTGCAAAAAGCCCGTAACGAAAACAAGCCAATTTTGCTCAGCATCGGTTACGCTGCTTGCCATTGGTGCCACGTGATGGCCCACGAATCGTTTGAAAACCCGGCCACGGCCGAATACATGAACCGCCACTTTGTCAACATCAAGGTAGACCGGGAAGAACGGCCCGACCTGGACGCCATTTATATGCAAGCGGTGGTGGCCATGACCGGGCAGGGCGGTTGGCCCATGACCGTTTTTCTGACGCCGGAGGGACGGCCGTTTTACGGCGGCACCTACTTCCCTCCCGCACCGCGCCACGGCATGCCCAGCTTCATCCAGCTGATGCAGGGCATCATCAACGCTTGGGAAACGAAGCGGGACGACATCTTGCAGAGCGCCGGGGAGATTACGAACCATTTGCAGCGAACGGCCGTTCTCAGCGGCGAAGCAGATGTGTTGAGCCCTGGCATGTTTGGCAAAGTCACTTCTGCCCTGGCTACCACCTTTGACCACGAGCGCGGTGGCTTTGGCGGCGCACCCAAATTCCCACCGTCTATGACGCTGGAATATCTATTGCAAAGCTTTGTACTGCACAACGACAGCCGCGCCCTGCACATGGCCGAAACCACGCTCAAAAAGATGGCCTACGGCGGCATGTACGACCAGCTGGGCGGCGGTTTTGCCCGCTATTCAACAGACGTGAACTGGCTGGTGCCCCACTTCGAGAAGATGTTGTACGACAATGCCCTGCTGGCCCGCGCTTACCTGCACGCCTACCAGGTTACCCAGGAGCCGCTCTATCGCCGCATCGTCGAGGAGACGCTGGATTTTGTGACGCGCGAGCTGCGCCACGAGGATGGCGGCTTCTACAGCAGCTACGATGCTGACAGCGAGGGTGAAGAAGGCAAATTTTACACCTGGTTTGCCGCTGAAATTGATGAGCATCTGGGTGAAGATGCCGAACTGTTCAAGCTCTACTACGACGTGACCGAAAACGGCAACTGGGAAGGCAGCAACATCCTCAACATCAAAAAAGAGCTGGATGAGGTGGCCTGGGCCACAAAAATGTCCGAAGAAAAAGTACAGGAACGGCTGGCGGCAGCCAGACAAAAGCTGTATGACATTCGCGCCCAGCGTGTGTGGCCAGGATTGGATGACAAGGTGCTGACGGCCTGGAACGGCTTGATGTTGGCCGCTTTTGCCGAGGCGGGACGTGTTTTGCAGCGGCCGGACTACACGGCAACGGCCGTCCTAAACGCCCAATTCCTCTACAACAACCTGCGCACCGAAGACGGCCGTCTCCTACGCACCTGGAAGGCTGGTGCCGAAGCGAAGTACAACGGCTACCTCGAAGATTATGCCTACCTGGCCGATGGCCTGCTGGCGCTCTACCAAACGACCTTTGACGAGCAGTGGTTTACCTGGGCGCAAGAGCTGGCGGAAACGATGCTTACCCACTTTCACGATGCCGAACATGGCGGCTTTTATGACACATCAGACGATCATGAAGCGCTTATCCATCGTCCCAAGGACTTACAGGACAACGCCGTGCCCAGCGCCAACGCCATGGCGGCCCACGTTTTGCTCAAGCTGAGTTTGTACACAGGGAATTTGGATTATTGGGATGTGGCAGAAACGGCCGTATCCTCTCTTTACGGTGCGATGGTGCAGTATCCCAACGCGTTTGCCCACTGGCTGTGTGCGGCCGTTTTCATCACCAGCAATCCACAAGAAGTGGCCATCTACGGCGATCCAGGCTTCCCCGATACCGAAGCGCTGATCAACACAACCTTTGCCGCCTTCCGCCCCAATCTGGTCGTAGCTTCTGGCGACAGCACCAGCGGCGTCCCGCTCCTGGCTGACCGCCGGAAGCTGGACGGCAAAGCCACGGCCTACGTTTGCCGCCGCTTTGTTTGCCAGCAGCCAGTGAACACACCGGAGGCGTTAACCGAACAACTAACCGTTTTCCCTGGAGGAAATCTATGACAGAATCAAAATTAACGCTAGGTGTGATTGGCACAGCCACTAAGCAAAATGAAAAGCGTGCCCCACTCGATCCGGCACACCTGGACCAAATCGACCCAGCCTTACGCCAGCGCATTTTTTTGGAGACGGGGTATGGCCACCGCTTTAACATGTCCGATGCAGAACTGGAACAGCAGGTGGCTGGACTCATGTCTCGTGAAGCGTTGTTTGCGCACTGCGACATCATCTTGCTGGCCAAGCCCACGGAAGCCGATTTTCCTTCGTTTCGTGAAGGACAGATTGTGTGGGGGTGGCCCCACTGCGTCCAGGGGGAAGGCATTACCCAGGTGGGCATCGACAAACGGCTGACGTTTATTGCCTGGGAAGCCATGAATATTTGGCGCAACGATGCCTGGCAGGCGCACGTTTTCCAAAAGAACAATGAACTGGCGGGGTATGCTAGTGTGCTGCATGCTTTGCAGTTGAATGGCATGACAGGTTCGTATGGGCCGCCAAAACGAGCGGCCGTTATTGGTTTTGGTTCCACTGGCCGGGGGGCGCTTCATGCGTTGCGCGGGCAAGGATTTACTGACGTCACCGCCTTCACGTTTCGCCCACAGTTAGGAATTGTGGCCCAAATGCCTGGGCTTGATTATCGGGAATACAGCATAACGGCCGCAGGTGAACCGATGGTTGAGCAAGATGGGCAAACGGTCTCAATGGCCGAGGCTCTGGCTAGCTTTGACATTGTGGTGAACTGTATTTTTCAGGATCCCAATCAGCCGCTGCTTTTTGTGCGTGGTGCTGAGATTAACAAGTTTCAGCCTGGCTCTTTGATTATTGATGTGAGCTGTGATGCGGGCATGGGCTTCGATTTTGCCCGGCCTACTTCTTTCAATGATCCAATCTTTACGGTTGGCAAAGGGATTACCTACTACGCCGTTGATCATTCACCATCTTATCTATGGCGCTCGGCGACTTACGAGATTAGTATGGCACTTATGCCGTATATTGAAGTCGTCATGAGTGGTCCAACCGCCTGGCATGAAAATGAAACGATTCGCCGCGCCATCGAGATTGAAAAGGGTGTTATTTTAAACGAGAATATCTTGCGTTTTCAAAATCGGTCAGCGGCTTACCCACACGAAAAAATTTAATCAGAAGGAACGGCTGATGAGTCAACCAAACTTTGTTGATGTCCAACGTGAATTGGCTGAAAAAGTGCGCGATGCCTGTGTAAAAGCGGCCGTTTCTGGCTTTGAGCAGGCGCGTATGGATGGCTTGTGTGCGGAGGGGGCGGTGGAAACGGCCGTTTCCGCCATACAAAACCTTAACCTGGATGACTTATTAACCCCATGAAATACGACGAAATTACGCTGAAACTTAAAAGAATTTACGATGACCCTGCGCCAACCGATGGGTTCCGCGTGCTGGTAGACCGCCTGTGGCCGCGCGGCGTCAGCAAAGAAGATGCCCAGATCGATTTGTGGCTGGGTGGCATTGGCCCGTCCCCCAGCCTGCGCAAATGGTTCAACCACGATCCTGCCCGCTGGGACGAATTCCTCGACCGCTACCATGCTGAGTTGGACGAGCTGCCAGAAATGGTGACCGAGCTATTTCAGAAAGCAACTTCGGGAAAGATTACGCTGTTGTTTGCCGCCAAAGACGTGCGGCACAATCATGCTGTGGCGTTAAAAATGTATCTGGAAGGGGAAGATTGATGATGAAGAGGAGAAACGGCCGTCTGACCATTCCTCCACATTGATTTAATCACACGGTTCGGCTGGTTCACCCGTTAACAGCCCATTGTAATAAGCAATCTTGCGGTCCAGATGCGCCATGTGATCTTGCAATTCCTCGATGTGCGCTGCCAGCTCGCGCCGGTGCTCAGTGAGTACTTCTATGCGGTCGGGAACGGTGCTGTCGCCCTGGCGGGCAAACTCCATGAACACCTGCATTTGCTGAATCGGCATTCCGGTAGCCCGCAGCAGCTTGAGGAAATGAATCCAACCCAAATCCTCCTCCGCGTAGCGCCGATGCCCATTTTCATGCCGGCTGATGTGCTCCAGTAGGCCAATCTTCTCGTAGTAGCGCAGCGTATGCGCTGACAAGTCGGTCATTTCCGCGACTTCTTGAATAGTGTAGGTTTTTTCTTGTAATTCAATCATGCCATTACCGCTTCCTCTCGCCCCAGCAGCTGCTCGATTTCGGCCATCTGCGCGGGCGTTAAAGGCCCAAATTCCATAGCCGCCGCGTTTTCTCTCGCTTGCGCCTCGGTGCGGATGCCGGGGATGGGGACCACTTGCTCACCCACTGCCCACAGCCAAGCTAGCGCACCTTGCACAACGGAACGGCCGTTGCTCATCAAAATCTCCCGAATTTTAGCACGATTGGCCACAATTTTGGCGATGCGCTCTGCTGGGAACTCCCGATAGCGCACGTCAGTGGTTGTAAACTGTGCATCCTTGTCGTACTTGTCAGAGAGAAAACCCATCAGTAGTGGGCTGCGTACCAGGCTGGTCAGGCCGCTTGCGGCGGTGAAGTTGAACATTTCGGTGGCCGGTTCCATCACGTTTGCCGCGTGCTGAATGACGGCACAATGCTCCCCAGCGGCAAACAATTTTGCCAGGGCCACATCATCCGTGCTCCAGCCATAGGTGCGGATTTTGCCCTGTGTCACCAGCTTTTCTAGCCCGTCTAGCAGCTCAGGCACGCGCTCTGGTGGGAACTCCCACATGTGCAGCTGGTAAATGTCAATCACATCTGTGTTCAGGTGGTGCAGGCTCCGTTCGCATTCAAACGCCAGATTTTGCAGAATCGCCTCTGGTGACTGATAAGCGACTTTTTTGGCTGCTTCGTCCACGTCAAAGCCAAATTTGGTAGCAATCACCACCTCATCGCGGCGGCCTTGAATCGCTTTGCCCACGATCTCTTCGCTGTGACCGGTGCCATAATTTGCGGCCGTATCAATCAAATTGATCCCGGCATCCAGCGCCGCTTGAATGGCGCGAATCGATGCCGCGTCATCCACCTTGCCCCAGCCTGCCTGATTGTCGATAAACATCCATTCGCCACCAATGGCCCAGGCACCCAATCCCATTGGGCTGATTCGCAAGTTGCTGTTTCGTAACGTTTTGAATTCCATTTTTTGACTCCTTTTGCTCAACGAATTTGCTTGTGGGAGTCACTGTACATCTTAGAGCGCGCTCTAAGTCAAGAACTGATTTTGTGTATCTAAAGAAAATCAATGAGACGCAGATAAATGCTGAAAACGCAAAAAAAATCAGCGTCAATCAGCGTTCATCCGTGTCCTATTAAAATTATGACTTACTCATGTTGGTGTGGGTAGCCTAACTCGGCCAGATCGTCAGCGATTTCTTTTAGAATGGCCGGATTGTCGATGGTGGCGGGCATGCGATATATTTCGCCATCGGCAATCTTTTTCATGGTGCCGCGCAGCACCTTGCCGGAGCGCGTTTTGGGCAGCCGTTCCACCACGGTGGCAATTTTGAAGGAAGCCACCGGGCCAATCTTCTCCCGTACCATTTGAATGAGTTCGGCGATGATTTTGTCATGCGGCCGTATCACCCCCGCCTTCAACACAACCGTTCCTAACGGGATTTCGCCCTTCAGTTCATCCGCCACGCCAATGACGGCACATTCCGCCACATCCGGGTGCGAAGCCAACACCTCTTCCATCGCGCCCGTAGATAAACGGTGCCCTGCCACGTTGATGATGTCATCCGTGCGGCTCATAATCCACAGATAGCCATCCTCATCTTTAAAGCCCGCATCGGCTGTGCTGTAGTAGCCAGGGAAGTTGCTCAAATAGGTTTGTTTGTAGCCCGCATCGTTGTGCCACAGGGTAGGCAGGCAACCAGGCGGCAGCGGCAGCTTGATGACGATGCTGCCAATTTCGCCAGCGTCAGCTTCTTCTTCGTACACGTCCAAAATGCGGACGTCGTAGCCAGGCACGGGCACGGTCGCCGACCCCGGTTTGATGGGCAACTGTTCCAGGCCTATTAAATTGGCGCAAATGGGCCAGCCTGTTTCTGTCTGCCACCAATGGTCAATCACCGGCACGCCCAGCTTTTCTTCGGCCCATTGCAAGGTGGCTGGATCACAGCGCTCGCCTGCTAAAAAGAGGGTGCGGAAGTGGCTCAAATCGTAAGGTTCCAAATAAGTGGCGTTGGGATCATCCCGTTTAATGGCCCGGAAGGCGGTTGGGGCGGTAAATAAAACGTTGACCTTATGCTCAGAGATGACGCGCCAGAAGGCACCGGGGTCGGGCGTGCCCACGGGTTTGCCTTCATACAAAATGGTGGTGCAGCCGTGGAACAGCGGCGCATACACAATGTAGGAATGCCCCACCACCCAGCCCACATCCGAAGCGGCCCAATAAACGTCGCCGGGGTTGACGCCATAGACATATTTCATGCTCCATTTTAGGGCCACAAGATGGCCGCCATTGTCCCGCACCACACCTTTGGGCACGCCCGTCGTGCCAGAGGTGTAGAGGATGTACAGCGGGTCTGTAGCTGCCACGGGGACGCAGCCCACGGGTTCTGCCTGCTGCATGGTGCTGGCCCAATCCACATCACGTTCGGCGATCATGGTGGCCTCGGCTTGCGGCCGTTGCAAAACAATGCAAGTTTGTGGCTTGTGTGTCGATAGGTCGATGGCCTCGTCTAGCAGTGGTTTGTATTCGATGACACGCGTTATTTCAATGCCACAAGAAGCGGCGATGATGAGTTTGGGCCGGGCGTCGTCGATGCGTGTAGCTAACTCTTTGGCGGCAAATCCGCCAAATACCACGGAGTGAATAGCGCCAATGCGGGCGCAGGCCAGCATGGCAATCACAGCTTCGGGCACCATGGGCATATAGATAACAACACGATCCCCTTTTTCTGCGCCGTGCTGCTGCAAAACGCCAGCAAAGCGAGCGACCTGGTCTAGCAATTCAGCATAGGTAAATTTTTGGATGGTGTCGGTAACGGGGCTGTCGTAAATGAGGGCGAGTTGTTGGGAACGGCCGTTTGCCACATGTCGATCCAGCGCATTGTAACAGCTGTTTACTTCCGCCCCGCTAAACCAGCAGTAAATGGGGGCGTTGGTCTCATCCAAAATGGTGTCCCACTTCTTGTACCAATCAATCTCTTGGGCGGCCTCAGCCCAAAAACCCTGGGGATTGTTTTGCCATTGTTGGTAAACAGCTTGATAATTTTGGGTCATTTTCTCCTCCGTTATCGATGCCTTCTATCTTCCTGAATGATAGACCTGCTCCCGATCAACTAACCTGATCTTTCTTGCTTCAATCTTTTACCTGACTATTTCAAGCGGCTGTGCCAAAGATAGATCCTACGACGGCCGTTGCCAGCATTGCCAGGGCTCCCCAAAGGGTTACACGCCCCGCCCCCACATAGATATTGGCTCCTCCAGCCTGTGCCGCCAAACCGCCTAAAAGCGCTAGAAATATCAGAGAACCGCCAGCCACAATGGGAATCAAAAGGGTCATGGGGCTAATCAAAGTCAGAATGAGCGGCAAAGCTGCGCCAAGGGCAAACGTAACAGCAGAAGCAACGGCAGCCTGTATCGGGCGGGCGGCATGGATATCGGTCAGGCCCAATTCTTCGCGCGCATGTGTGCCTAGTGCGTCGTGAGCCATCAACTGCTTGGCGACTTCTAGAGCAAATGACGGCTCAAGACCTCGCTTGATGTAAATATCCGTAAGTTCTTGAATTTCGAATGCTTCATCAGTCTCAAGTTCCTGTTGCTCTCGTTCCAGATCGGCTTTTTCGGTATCAGCCTGGGAACTAACGGACACATATTCTCCTGCGGCCATAGACATTGCGCCAGCCACAAGACCCGCTGTCCCGGCGATTAGAATATTGCTCTGTACAGCGCTGGCTGCGGCGACGCCGACCACCAGGCTGGCGGTTGAGACAATTCCATCATTTGCTCCCAATACGGCCGCACGTAACCATCCGATTCGCTCTGCATAGTGGCGTTCTGAATGTCTTTTCATTTCAGTTCCTTTTTTAGCTTTTGACCCGTTGGTGAGTTGGAAATTATTAATCACCTATATTTTGGTTTGGGCCAATATTTGTAGCAGTATAGAGTGTTCTATGGTGATTATCAACGATTCTTGAAACATAATATTTTTCATAACTTAAAGAGCGGAGTAGGCGATCCGTGCGAGTGGCGTAGTTGGGTAAGTTGAGGGTTTGGCGTAAACTTTCTGAACAAGATGTTTGTAACATGCCCTGGAGGATAGTTATGAAAATTGCCGTTACTGGAGCCGCTGGTTTCATTGGGTCCCATCTGGCAGAAACGTTGGCCCGGCAGGGACACACCGTTGTCGGAATTGATAGTTTTACTGATTATTACTCGCCCCAACTGAAGCAGGTTAACGCCGAGGATGTTGCCTCAGCGGGCGTCACGCTGCATCGTCTGGATTTGGCCACCGATGATCTGACGCCTGCGTTGGAAGGTGTAGAATTTGTCTATCATTTAGCAGGGCAGCCGGGCATCTCGGCCACCACACCGCTGGCGGATTATGTGCGGAATAATATTGTGGCGATGGACAATTTGCTGTCAGCTTGCCAGCAGCAGTCGTCGCTGCGCTGTTTTGTGAATGTCTCTACCTCGTCGGTATACGGCCGTCACGCTTACGACCCCGAAACTGAACCACCTAAACCAACCTCGTATTACGGCGTCACCAAGCTGGCGGCCGAGCAGTTGGCGCTGGCTGCCCAGCGCGAAAAAGGATTCCCCGCCTGTTCCTTGCGCATCTTTTCTGTGTATGGCCCGCGCGAACGGCCGGAAAAACTGTACCCCAAACTGATTCGCAGCATTCTCACCGACACGCCGTTCCCTCTATTTGAGGGCAGCGAAACTCATTCGCGCAGCTACACTTTTGTGGGCGACATCATCGAAGGGTTTGTTTCTGTGCTGGATCAGCCAGATAAGGTGATTGGGGAAATCATTAACATGGGCAGCGATGTGGAAATGACCACGGCTCAGGGCATTGCGCTCATCGAAGAAATTATGGGCAAAAAGGCGCAGCTAGACATCAAGCCTAAGCGGCCTGGCGACCAACTGCACACCTGCGCCAACATTGGCAAGGCGCGAGAAATGCTCGATTATCAACCACACACCCAGCTGGCTGACGGCCTTCAGGCAGAGGTGGATTGGTATGTCAATCGTATCTACGCCAATGGCCTGCACACTGTGTAAGAGATTATCCGCAGATTTCGCAGATTGGCGCAGATTTTCTTATACTTTCTGCATCTTCATGCCTTTGTGTTGAATTTTTGAGGAGACGGCAGAATGTCTGATGAGAAAAAAGTCGTTCTGATAACGGGGGCGTCGTCGGGGTTGGGGCGAGCCTGTGCGGCCCATCTGGTAACCCAGGGGTTCACTGTGTTTGGCACCAGCCGCCAGCCGGTGGAGATGCCCACCGGGGTGCAGCCAATCGCCCTGGATGTGACCAATGATGTATCGGTGGAGCAGGCTGTTACGGCCGTTCTCAAAAAAGCGCCGCGCATTGATGTGTTGGTGAACAACGCGGGTATGGGCATTGCTGGTTCCATTGAGGAAACAACCATCGAGGAAGCCAAACGGCAGTTTGAAGTGAACTTCTTCGGGGTAATGCGTTTGTGTCAGCAGGTGATTCCGCTGATGCGTGGGCAGGGAAACGGCCGTATCATCAACATCAGCTCCATGGCAGGCATGGTGGGCTTGCCCTTCCAGGGGTTGTACAGCGCCAGCAAATTTGCCCTGGAAGGCTTCAGCGAGGCATTGAAACTGGAAGTTGAAGCGTTTGGCATTGAGGTTGTGGTGGTTCAGCCTGGTGATTTCCGCACACGATTTACCGCCAGCCGCAAGCTGGTGGAAGCTGCTCAGGGGAGCCACGGCTACAGCCCGCTTTTCCAGCGTGTGCTGCAACGATACGTCGAGGAAGAAAATAATGGGGCGGACCCCTCGCTGGTGGCCGACCTGCTGCATCGCATTATTTTGGCGCGTGCGCCCCGTTTTCGCTATCGGGTGGGGGTGTGGTCGCAACGATTTTATGTAGGATTACGGCCGTTTCTCCCCAATAAATATTTCACCAACCTCATCGCCACTTTTTACGGCCTGCGCGATTAACCTTGCAACCAAATGCAGGTCAGTGCGTAGAAAGAGACAGTAACACAAACAAACAATCAGGTGGTGTTTAGGCCACTTTTTACTTGCGGAGGTATTGAAATGAATGCAAAAGATAATCGTTTACGGCGACAGAATGGCATCTTCTTAGGTGTGTGTGGCGGCTTGGCCGCCTGGACCGGCATCAACGTTTTTTGGTTCCGGCTCCTCTTCTTCATCCTGTTGCTGCCCGGCGGCGCGTCGGCGATTCCCTACTTTATTTTGTGGCTCGTGATGCCCAAGAAATAATGAATAGTGAATGGTGAATAATTAATTGTGAATTGTGAACGAGTGACCCATTCACAATTCACAATTCACGATTCACCATTCAAACTTCACAATTCCTCTAAAATTTCTCCTAACGTTTCAACTAAAAAATCAGCGTTTTCTTCTGTAAAAACCAGCGGTGGTTTAATTTTTAGCACGTTGTGCAGCGGCCCATCGGTGCTGGTGAGAATGCCCTTGTCACGCATCCGGTTGGCGATGTACGATGCTTCCTTGGCGGCTGGTTCCAGCGTGTGCCGGTCGCGCACCAGCTCCACGCCGATGTAAAGTCCCAGCCCGCGCACGTCGCCGATGAGCGGGAATCGAGTTTGCAGTTTGCGCAGCCCGTCCAGTAGGTGATTGCCCACGACGCGGGCGTTTTCCTGCAAATTTTCTTGTTCTATTACGTCTAAAACGGCCGTTCCAATCGCACAAGAAACCGGATTGCCGCCAAAGGTGTTGAAATATTCCATCCCATTGGCAAATGAGGCGGCAATCTCTGGCGTGGTGACCACCGCCGCCAGCGGGTGCCCGTTGCCAATCGGCTTGCCCAGCGTCACGATGTCCGGCACGACGTCCTGCGTCTCAAAGGCCCACATGTGGCTGCCCACACGGCCGAATCCCACCTGCACCTCATCCGCAATGCAAACGCCGCCAGCCGCCCGGATGAGCGGGAACAGCGCCTGGAAGTAGCCATCCGGCAGCACAATCTGGCCGCCGCAGCCCAACAGCGGCTCGCCAATAAATCCGGCAATCCCCTTACCTTGCGCTTGCAGTTTCTCGATGATTTCTTGGGCGTGATTGGCGTAGCGACGGCCGTTTCCCTCATCATCCCCACGATACAACCCGCGATACGGGTCCGGTATTGGCAGCACATGGACGTGTTCCGGCTTGCCCGCCCCGCCAGGACCGTCAAACTTGTAGGAGCTGATGTCGATGAGCGCGGCCGTATTGCCGTGATACGCCCCATCCAGCACCAGCAAATCTCGCTGGCCAGTGTGGGTACGGGCCATTCTTAATGCTAGCTCATTCGCCTCGCTGCCGCTGCAGACAAAGTAGCAAACCGAGAGCGGCTCTGGCAGCGTGGCGGTGAGTCGGGCGGCGTATTCCACCAGGTTGTCGTGTAGGTAGCGGGTGTTGGTGTTGAGAACGGCCGTTTGCAACTGCGCCGCTTTGACCACACGGGGATGATTATGCCCCACATGCGGCACGTTGTTCACCGCGTCCAGGTACGGCTGGTTGTTTTCATCGTACAAATATTGCCCCTGACCGCGCACGATGTGTAATGGGTTTTGGTAGGAAATGCTCAGCGACGGCCCCAGATGCTTGTTTCGCAACGCTAAAATTTCGTCCTTGCTGCGGGCTGGAGCTGGAAAATGGTAGCTAGGAATTCTCACCAGCACATTCGGATCGGGGCAGAGGCTGCGCCAGATGGCGCGCTGGCTGGGGGCGGCAACGCCGAGGAAGTCGGTTGCCGCCAATGGCGGCAGCAGGTCGCACAAAATTTGCAGGTGGAGGTGAGGTGGCCAGTCGCCGTTGCTGGGGAAATTGCCAATTTCGGCAAATTTTTCCCCTTTGGTGATGGGTTTTCCCACGATCAGTCCGTCCAGCGAGGCTTCACTGAGGTGGCCGTAGAGGGTGTAGAAAGTCAAGGTTTCGCTCACGTCGTGCTGCAGGACGATGACGGGGCCGTAGTCAAGGCGGTCGGTGTTGTTGGCGAAGCTGTGGATGATGGCGGGGAGGGGTGCGTGAACGGCCGTTCCTACCTCAGCAAACAAATCCAGCCCAATGTGAATGGTGCGCCACTCGTCCCGATCGTTGCCGGGGATGCGAAAGCTGTCGGCCGTGTAAATCCGGCGTGGCTCATCGTAGCGGCCAATGCCGAATTTTTTGGCCACAGAGGGCACAGAGGAAAAAGAGGTTTTGGAGACACTGCTTTGTGACATCGCGGTAAAGAGGAGATTCGTGAATTCGTGAGTGTCATCTGGGTTCTGTAATTGACTGAGGAGTAGGCTGCCGGGGGTAAGATCGAACACGATGGGCGGTGATTGTTGCCAATCCGCTTCAATTACGTTAGCAAAGTTACCGCCATTTTCGCGTAGCCAATTTGCGACTTGGGTGGATTTGGCCACGGGTTCCCAGCCGCAGGCGTGGCGGAAGGTGGCTTCAGCCAGCAGCGGGCTGGTTTGGGCCAACACCGTCAGCGTGTTCCAGGCAGGTTGGGCCGAAATTTGCAGATACGCGTTGTCTGGTTCCTCGGTGAGCCGATGAGCGCTCATCGTTACGCTGACGCAGAGGCGCATGGCGATAAGCGAGAAAAGCAGCGACACTTCTTCTTCGGTGAGGGGGTGGGCGGCGTGGTAGCCACGCACCACATGGGCCGCCGCTGCCAGTGGGTCTGGCTTGTGCAGGATGGCGTAGGCGGCAGCGATGGCCAGTTCATTCACGGTGGCAGTGTGGATGGCGTCGCCAAAATCAAAAATGCCGCTAATTTGCTGGTTGGCGGTCAGGATATTGTAATCGTTGGCGTCATTGTGGATAACGCTGTGGCGCAGGTGGGCCAGCCGGGGCTGGGTGTGCTTTACAAATTGATCGAGGAAGCCAACTATCAGTGTGCGCTGGGCCGCATCGGGAATAGAGGGCAGGTAGTCAGCGATGAAGCCAGCTTGCTTGAGGTCCCAATGAAAGGTGCGGTGGGCGGCGGGATGAGCAAAGTCGGCCAGAGCGGCGTCAAGCTGGCCGAGGGTGTGGCCCAGGCTGTGCAGTAGCGCCGGGCTGTGCGGTTTGGTGTGCGCCAGCAGCGTGCCGGGCAGGTGGGTGATGAGCCGGACGGGGAATTGGGTGCCGTCGGGGGCAGTTATTTTGGCGATCGGTTGGCCGTTGGTTGTTAGGATGAGTTGCGGAAAGAGATTGGAGATTGGAGATTGGAGATTGAGATGTTGCATTAACTTATTTTCCAATTCCAAGGCTTCTAAAGATTCGGTGCGACCGGCGATTTTGAGGATGTATTGGCTACCGTCATTGGCGGTGAGGTGGAAGTTTTGGTCGCGTTCGCTGGGTAGTTCGCGAACGGTAGCGGTGAGGTTGTAAAGATCATGGGCCAGTTGAATAGCATCGTCCAGGCTAAATGGTGGCCGCAAAATGGTGACGTTTGGCATAAAAATACCCCCTTCGGTTGGTTGAAGGAGGTATTGTAGCGACTACGGTTGAACAAGGGCAACCGCCCGCAGGTTTCGTCTGATGCCATGTTCTGAGACGAAACCTGCGGGCGGTTTTGATTACGGCCATGTCATCATGGCTCAAAACGAATCTCTTCACGACTGGTTAGGTCAAAGGGAAATTCAAGGAACTTTTGCATGATGTTTGTGCCGTTTGTGGAGTCGAACGGTTCCAGGATGGTCGCAACGATGGGATGGTCGGTTCCAGTGGCCTCCCGAATTTGCTCCGGCGTGGCGGTGACAAAGAATCCTTCCTCACCAGTTCGGGGCAGAAAGCGTTGAAATGACTGGATGTTGGTGCGATCAAAGTCCCAGTTTGGGTTGACCAAAAATAATTGAAGACTCGCATTTGGAATGGGTTCTTCTACGATGACCTGGAAGGTAACAACGGCCGTATGCCGTTTTTGTTGAACCACAGATTCAAGTACGATTGGTCCTTCCTCCGTTGCTGGTTCAGACAAATCCGTTGGATAGGTGAGTTCCTCAAGGGATTGCGCGTTGAAGGACATGGCCCGGTTGAACCCCATAAAAATTGGACCAAAAATTATGCGGCCGTTTTCATCTGTTGCCCACAGCCTTGGCATGAGTCCAAATTTATCTGAGCCTATAGCGGAGGTGATTGTTTCAGGTTCGACAGTCGCGGTGATAATTACAGAACCTGTCCCAGTTTGTATGGGGTATTGCCCCCCCAAAGCGTTATAGTTTGGGTAGCGAATTTCATCCAGAGATGTGTCCGTTTCCCATTCTGGATGAATAAAACTGAGACTCAAAATAGCTTCATCAGCGGTGACCAATTTGTAGCCGACAGTAACTTCGAGGGTGATAGCCTCATCGAGACCAGAGCGGGACAACTGCGTTGCTTTGGCTATCCAAAGACTATCTGGCGACCACGGCATCGTTTCCGCTGGTGTGTATCCCTCAGGATACTCTAGAAAATCAGCGACCACCCAACCTTTGCCAATGGTTGTGGATACAGATTGCCAAAGCAGTCCATCACTTTCCATTAAGGTGTCATCGTTAAGGAGGACGACGCTGCCTTCTTCCAAAATGCCTATATCCTGTCCGTTTGGCTCACTGCGTAAGGTTAGGCCGTTGTTATCCGTGCCGCTGACCACTGCGCCGGAAACGGTTTCAAAGTCAGACATGTCTATTTGATAAGTGATTTCTTCGGTGCTGGTTAAATCGATGGCAAAGTCTGTGATGGTGCGCAAGGCTAGGATTTTGAGCTCACGACGGCCGTCTTCATGTTCTATGACATACCCCATTTGCATTACCAACACGGGCTGATCTGTGCCAGTTCTTTGGCGCATATAGCCTGGCTGCTCGGTAAAAGTGATTGTTTGCGTGCTTGTTTGTTCCGTCAGGGTAATTGCTTTGCCTAAACCATCGATCGGGAGCGTGCCATCTGAGACTGATCCCCAGTTAGGATTGACATAAAGTGGATTGAGAATCACCTGTTCATCCGATTCGAATTGGTACCCGACGGTGATTTCTAGCGTGACAGGATCGCCAGTTGAGGTGCGGGCCTGTTGCGTAGCGGAGATAAGCCAGACGTCGTTAGTGGCGTGTTGGGTTGGAGAGGAAACGGCCGTTTCTACCCCAATTTCTTGTAACAGAAACGAATCCTGCCGGATACCCGTCGCAGCATCGTACTGGACGGCGACAAGCTCATAAACGCCCTCGGTCAGTGATTGCGGGATGGGTAGAGAGAGCGTCATTTCTGTGGTTAGCGGCTGGTCGGCCTGGCTGAGCAAGCTGCCGCTTTCGTCGGTTAGATGGAGGGCAACGTTGGTAGCTGTTTCTGGTCTACCATCCCAAAACAGGGTCACATCCAGTGTGTCGCCGGGGATGAGCTGCACGGCCGAAAGTTCATGGCGGTTTAGCAGCGGGCCGCCCCGGAAGGATGAAAGGTCGGCTTCTATTTGCTGTTGTTCAAGGCGGGTAATTTCGGCTGCAATTTGGTCCAGCGCTTGTTCTAGCTGGGCCAATCGCTCGCCGTTGGTTTGGGAGCGCAAGGCTTCTAGTTCAGCTTGGTAAGTCTGCAGGATGGTGAGCTGGGTTTGGACGGGAACGGCCGTTGGCAACTGACTCGTATCCATATTAATCAGATTGCCATATTGTGTAATCGGCCAGTGTAGATATGCTTCATCGACCCAGCCCTGGCCCACATTGAGAACCGTGACATACTGCCAGGTGATGCCATCTTGGACGATCGCTTGTTTGTTGTTCATGAGGCCACTTAACTCAAGCCGCGTGCCTATCTCCAGCGTGGCCAATGGTTCGCCGTTGGGTTCAACCAGCAGCGGTGTTTCAGCTATGATCTTCCCCTGGGGTAACCTAAACGATACGCCCATTCCTGCTGGAAGCTGGGTGAATTGATCTTCGGGCAAATCGGCGCTGGTCATGAGCTGGTGGCTGACGCGCTCCAGGCGGCGCAGCAGGGTGTCGCCGTCGTAGTCGGCGACTTCAACGACGGTGTTATTGTTGCTGTCTAGCTTCACCAGCCGGTACTGGCTGCTGGTGTTGCCGTCCTGATTCGGTGAATAGCCGATGCGGTAGGTGGTGAGGGAACGGCCGTTGGCCGTCGTCTCTGTCCCAACCAGATCAACACCCCAGCCATACGGCTCGTATTCTCCGCCTCGGCTGTTAACCCCGAGTGGCGGCTCAGCCAGATATTTGCTGACACATTCGGCTCTATCGCAGTTCCAATCCAGCCGCAAAACTGACTGGACCAGGCCGTCCCAGCCGACGTCGTCGTAAAAGGGCGGCGTGGTGAAGTTGCCCGTCCAGCCTTCAGCTTGAGCCAGAGCGTGATAAACGTCGAAGTATTGCAGCGAGACGGTTTCCATGCGCTCGACGCTGCTATCGTAGGTGCCTTGCCAGAGGAATTGGCCATCGCCCTGCACAAAGATGCGCTGTTTGCCGTTGGCATCCACCACTTCGCCCCGGAAAAAGGTGCCGTCGAGCGACTGCCACGATTCGGCCGTCATTGCGGCCCAGCCGGAATCCAGCTCGACCCACATCGGAAATTCCAGCCTGAGCTGGTCATAGACGATAAACTCGTCGCGACCGGGCACGTCTACGGTGCCCATTTGGGCGCTGATGGCAGCTGGCTGTTGGCTGAGGCTGAACCAACTGAAATAAACGACGAGGGCTAAAACGGCGAAGGCAACGGCCGTTCCCGCCCATTGCCGCACATTTCCCCAAGAAAAACGGGGTTGTTCATATTGATCGAGCAGCTGACCGCGCAGTTCGGTTTTGAAGGTTGGGGGAAGGGACGGCCGTTCTCCGGCCTGCTTCAGTTCATCAATCAAATCATCAAATTGGTTTAGGTTATCGTTACGAGACATGGGGATTTACCTCTCTCGGCAGCGCCGCCGGATCGCGTTCCAGCTCGGCACGCAGCCGGGCCAGGGCGCGATGCAGGCGTACGTACACATTGTCGGGGGAACAGGCCAGGATTTCGGCGACGTCTTCACTGGAGAGCTCTTCCAGGTAGCGCAAGACGATGATGTCGCGGTCTTTGGGGCGCAGGCGGGCCAGGGCGTGGTGGATAGTTTGGTTGGTTTGGCGGGTCTGTACGGCCGTTTCCGTCGCACGCAGTTCCGTACTGCCAAACCATTGCTGGGGCGAGAGCCACTTTTGCCGCCGCAGCCGGGAGATGGCTTCGTTGCGGGCAATGCGGTAGAGCCAGGCGGCAAAATGATTACCCTGCCAGCCCTGCTGCCGGATGTGCCGTAACGCTTTTTCGAAGGTAACGGCCGTTACGTCCTGAGCTGCTGCATCATCTTGCATGAGCCGGGCCGTGTAGACAAAAATGCGGTCCACGTACCGGTCATACAAAGCGCCAAACGCTGCCGGGTCCTGCCGGGCCTGTTCGACAAGCTGTTGGTCGTTATCAAGCATAAAAACCTCGGTTTTTAGAGATTGGTGATTGGAGACTGGAGATTGAAAACCCAAGGCTAAAAATCTCTAATCTCCATTTCTGCCTGTATAACGGTTGAGAGAGGTAAATCTTTCAATTCAAGTGAGATTGGACCAATTTTCTTTGACTGTTAATCTGTAAAGGAGCAAATTGGTCCAATCTTCTACGCGCGCTGCTCCTCATAAAAAGCGCGGATGCGGTCGAAGATCTCGGTTTCTTCCTGGTTGTCGGGATTGTCCAGTACTTCGGCGACGGCTTCCGGGCTGCGCTGTTGGGCAGGCCAATCTGGGTGATAGGCAATTCTGAGGGCGAGACGGGCGGCAAAAACGGCCGCTTCCCTTAACCCCCGCATTTCAATTTTGTCCAGCGTATCGTATGCCGTGTGGCCGTAGCCACGCCCGCCAGATGCCTTGCGCCGCACCCCGCCAATGCCGCCCGTAGGCACCCCCGCCATCAAAAACGGATAATGGTCTGAGTGGGCGCTGACCGACTGCCCCACGCGGAAATCGCGGGCCATTTCCTGGCTCCATCCCTCAAAAATCGGGGCTAGATTTTCCCACTTATTGAGCTGAATATCTTTGTGCTCAATGACGCCAGCTGCATCCATGTTGAGGTAAAAACGAATCTTGTCCAGCTCGTCGGCATGGTCCACAGCGTATTGGGTAGAACCAATCAGGCCAATTTCCTCTACGCCCCACAGGGCAAAACGGACGGTACAGGGCAGATCGGGCGCGTATTGGGCCAAAACACGGGCGGCTTCCAGGACGGCGACGGCCCCAGAGGCCGGATCACCTGCCCCTTGTGAGATGTCGTGGCCGTCGTAATGGCAGCCCAGCATCACAATTTCATCCGGGTTGGTGCTGCCGGGCAAGTCGCCGATGATGTTCCAGGAGATCATTGGCTCAACAACGTCGGTGCTGGTGAGGCGCAGCTTGACGCTGCCATGTTTTTTGAGGAGCCGCTGGAGGAAACGGCCGTCTTCCAGCGCCACTGAAATCCCCGGAATCAACCCCGCCCCATCTTCGCCAATGCCGCCCGTGGCTGGCCCGTAGCCAGGATAATGGTTGACAAAGATGAAGCCAGAGGCACCGGCCAGCAGGGAACGGCCGTACTTTTCATTGCGATGAATCCACCGTTTGACGCCCTTGGGATTGACCTCGCTGGTAGCCAACACGATCTTACCCGCAATCTCATCGGCGCGATCGTCAAAATCGTCCGGTGCGCCTTCATCCAAATCGATCAAGTGTGCTTCCAGATTGGCGGGCGGTGAGTGGGGCAAGGAGATGCAGGGAATGGTGCGCTGGATCGGTTCCAGGATTTCTAATGAAGTGGTGCCACGCCGCCAGCCTTCGTAGGGCACTTCCTCCAGATGGACGTTTTGCAGGCCGTATGCTTCCAGCTTGGCTTTAATAAACTCGGCCGCCTGTTTTTCGCCAAGCGTGCCGCCAAAGCGGGAGCCAAACTCATCGCACAGAATGGTGAGGTTGTCCATCAATTCTGTGCTGGTGTACACATCGCCAATCATTTTTTGGTCGGTGGTTAAATGGGGGTTTTGGGTTGCCATGATTTCTCCTTGAAGTTAGTTTGATACGGCTAACTTTACTGGGAAAGACGGCCGCTTGCCAGAAAGTGAGACGTGATGCGTGTAACGCGAAAGAGGTTACCTCACGCATCATGTTTCACGCATTGTCCCTGAATTTTTCATGGGTAACGGTCGCTGTGCCGTGTCATTTGGCGGTTTGTCTATATACTTCTTGTTTTGTTATGCATAAATTGTTTGTGGTTTTGGCGATTTTTAGTTTGTTGTTGACGACTTGTCGGTCTGGCGATGAGGAGGAAATGGTTCCCACGGAAACGGCCGTCCCTTCCGCCACACCGCAAATTGGTGTCTTTTTTGTGACGAAGGCTGTGCCAACAACGGCCGTACGCCAAACCACGCCCACACCTTTGCCCACACCCACCGTTACGCCCACGGCCACCCCGGTTGTTTACCAGATTGAGTCTGGCGACACCATTTTGGGCATTGCTATTCAGCGGGGCACGACGGTGGAGGACATCCTGGTGCTTAATCCGGGCATCGTACCGGAGAATCTGCAGATTGGTCAGCCGGTGATTTTGCCGCCGCCACCAACGCCCAGTGTGCTCTCCGTTCAGGGAACGCCTGTCCCCCTGCGGGTGACCGTTAACAAAATCCAGGCTTACCGGACGCCGGTGGGCAGCCTGTGGCTGCTAGGCGAGGTGACCAATGAGGGGGAAACGGCCGTGGAAAATATCCAGGTAGAAATTGGACTGCTGGCCGCAGACGGCCGACTTGTTGGCAATGCCACTGCCTGGGTGGCTACAGCCATCATTCCACCGGGAGAGCGCGGGCCGTTTGGCGTGCTCATCAACGAGCCGCCGGGCGACTTTGCCCAGCGCGACTTTGCGCAGCCGATAGTGGCGGTGGTGGGCGGCCAGGCCGTGGTGGAACTGGGGACACGCACGCTGGATGTCACCGTGTTGGAGCCGGAGCTAACGCTTAACGACGACAGCGTTATGCTCAGCGGCAGCCTTGTGAACGGCGGCGAGACAGCAGCCACTCAGGTGCAGCTTGTGGCAACTTTTTATGATGCGCAAGGGAACGTCACCGGTTTTCAGCAGCAGGTGGTGGCAGAGCAATTAGGGGTGGGTGAGGAACGGCCGTTTCGATTAGAAGCTGCCCCGCCCGGCGGTGAAACCGTGACTTATACACTTTACACCGAAGCGCAAACTATTAGCGATTAACCATTTACAATTAACTATTTACCATTATCATTTGCCCATGTTTCGTTATCGACTTATTCGTGCTGCCATGCACATTACTCGTACAATTTTATTGACACGTTTAGAGGTCAATGGCCGGGAGAACATCCCGGCTAGCGGCCCCTACATTGTGACGCTAAACCACACCAGTGTGGCGGATACTCCCTTGCTTTTGCTGGGGTTTCCCCTGGTTGAATGGTGCTTTTTTGCCGGGGAAAAGTGGCGCAGCCATCCTGTCTATGGGCCAATTATGGCCTGGTTGGGAGCCATCTACATCAATCGTGGCGAAGTGGACCGCCAGGGGCTGCGGGACGCGATGGCGGCGATTGAGCGGGGCGTGGTGTTTGGTCTGGCCCCTGAGGGCAGCCGCAGCAAAACCGGCCAAATGCAGGAAGCCAAGGTGGGGGCTGCGTATCTGGCCAGCCGGGCCAATGTGCCTATTTTGCCCGTCAGCTTTGAGAACAATGACCAACTTTTCGCCAATTTTAAGCGGCTGCGCGTTACCACGGTGAAGTTGACGATTGGTGAGTCTTACACGTTGCCAAAAATCGGCCGTCGGGCCAAAGGGGCCGATTTAGCGGCCTACACGCACCTCATCATGGTGAAGATTGCGGCCTTGCTGCCGTCACGCTACTGGGGCGTCTATGCCGACAGTCCAGCGCTGGCTGCCCTGTTGGCGGGGGAAGATCCGTGGCCTGCCTGTGAAACGGCCGTCCGTGATTAAATTTTTAGCGACAGCACACGGAGAGAAAATAGCCACTTGTTGAGCGCAAGCGTGCGTGTGATTTGTAGATATTTTATAGTTCTTTTATAGGGTTAATTTTCTGTTTTTGTTACTATCCTCAAGCAAGCGCCTGTTCCTAACAAGCTAGCCAACATAAAAATTGAAAGGGGAGCTGGCGGGAAAACGAACTGCGTCCCCGCAGTCACAACAAATAAGTAACTGGTTAAGCGATAAACGGCCGTAGCCTGAGCACCTATCGGCCTGGTTAACCAAAAAACTTGAGCGTGTAAGGAGTAAACAACTTGATACTTAAACGGATCGGTGTCATTGGCGCGGGTGTTAGGGGTTTGGGCAACACCCAGACTCAGCACAGGGTAATGCTAATAGATATTCGTAACCCTATTTTTATCCAGGCAGGGAATCACATCCATCCAGACCTACGCCTGAGCCCTTTGTTTAATCTCCCCCCAGAACTTAATAAAACCCCAGACGAGCTAATCTCCCAAATCACCTTCAAAACAGAATACCAGTACCTGCATGATGTTGATTTTGCCGTGAGAGATGTTTTCCACTGAAAATTTCATGAGGCAATAGATATGCAAAGTAGTTCTGCAAAAACTGTATTCTTGCCCGATGCAATTTCTCCGCGCACGTTATCGGCTTGCCGCTCTTTGGGCAAGAAGGGGATTTCTGTAACCTGCGCAGATGAATCTCCTTTTAACTTGGCATTTTTTTCTCGCTATTGCCAGGAGCGCACAATCTATCCATCGCCATTGCGTGACCCACAGCGCTTTGCTGAGCACCTGCTTGATTATCTGGCTGACCATCCCCAAGATTGCATGATCCCAGTCAAAGAGGAATCGTTGGATGTTATCATGCTCTACCGGGAGGAATTTGAGCAGCTTACCCGTCTGCCGTTTCCGCCGACTTCGATTTTTCAAATTTGCCGGGATAAAAACAAGACGATGGCGCTGGCCAAACGATTGGGTATTCCTCATCCTAAAACGGTGATGCCCAACTGTTTAGAGCAGGTAAATGAGTTGGGGAAGTCGCTCACTTTCCCCGTGGTGATCAAACCGCGCCTGAGTTGCAGTGGTTTAGGCATCTCTTACGTGAAGGATTATGCTCAATTATATGACGCCTACTGTAATGTTCACGCGCAGTATCCTTTCCCCATGATTCAAGAAGAAATTCCGGCTGGCGAGAAATATGATGTGGCTTGCTTGCTCGATGAAAATTCGCGGCCGTTGGCTACCTTTGCTCAAAAGGAAATTCGCTCATTTCCGTTACAAGATGGGGCTAGCACCTTGCAGGAAAGTGTCTGGCGGCCGGATCTGGTAGACCTAACTTTGCAGTTCCTGCAAGAAGCGGGCTGGTCTGGTATTGCTGAAGCTGAATTCATGATTGATCCGCGAGACGGCCGTCCCAAGCTACTGGAGGTGAACCCTCGTTTTTGGGGATCGCTTCAGCTTGCGATTCAATCGGGTGTTGACTTTCCTTACTTGCTCTATGAATGGAGCTGCGGCAGGCCAGTTGAACCTGTTCATGAGTATAAAGTTGGGCAATTTTGTCGCCAATTGCTGCCTTATGACTTGTTGCATTTTGTGGCAAATCCGGAACGTTTTCACATGGAGCCTAGCTTTTTTAACTTTGGCCGTAATCAGGGCCATAATCTATTTGCCCTGAATGATTTAGGACCAATCGCAGGGTTTTTCCTTTCGTGCGGCCGTTATCTTTTTGATCCAGATAAGTGGCTGCACCTGGCTCGAATGGAGAAGCTTGCTGACCGCATAGGGGAATTGCTTCACCGAAACCCGAAGGCGGCCAGTTCGATTACCCTGGATGACCTGATCGAGTCAGATTTTGATGAAACATTTCAACCCGTCTTAGATGAGCTTAAGGAGGTTCAGGCCCAGGCGGATTGAATAGAAATTGGAGAGAAGAAGAATTTATGTACATATTAGGTATTAGTCGGCATCATGATTCGGCGGCGGCTCTGGTTAAAGACGGCCGAATTGTCGCTTTTATAGACGAAGAGCGGCTGAATCGCAAAAAGCATTATGGTGGGTTTCCCACGCAAGCTATCCAATTTTGCCTGGACTCGGCTGGAATTACGCTGGGAGACGTAGATCATGTGGCTTATTTTTGGCAGCGCTGGCCAGAACTGGTCTATGGTGTCAAGCATTTTATCCGTTACTTTCCAGATACGCTTAGCGCCTTTAAATCTGAGAATGGCAATGGTCATAAAAGTAAGGGATTGTTAGAAACGATCCGAAGCGATGGTGCTCAAGACCATTTTGATGACTACAATGCAGGAGGCGCGATCCTTCTGCATTGGTTGCGCACATTTACCCTTCCCAAAGTTTTGCAAGAGGCGTTGGGGTACGATGGCCCGACAAAATACAAATTGCATTTTGTAGATCATCATACGGCACATGCTTGCAGCACGTATTATCCTTCCCCGTTTGAAGAAGCTGCTATTTTTAGTGTGGATGGCATTGGCAGTGATGGTACCTGTACGCTGCTGGCGGTGGCCCAGGGCAACGAGATTCGGGATTTGCGCCGGGTAAAATACCCCAATTCTTTGGGTGCTATGTATGCTGTGGTCACCGAATATCTGGGATTTTATCCGTCCAGCGACGAAGGCAAGGTGATGGGACTGGCTCCCTTTGGCACAGATCGCTACGTAGATGATTTTCGCCAGATGATCCACCTGGGGCCAGACGGTACCTATGAAATTGATTTGAGCTGGTTTGATTTTCATAAGTCGGCCAAGCACCGTGTGTCACAAAAGTTTATCGATCAGTTTGGCCCGCCACGCCCAAAGGTAAGAAAGCATGTGGAGCAACATTATGCCGATGTAGCCTATGGTTTGCAGGTGGTTTTGGAAGAAACTGGTCTGCACATTGCTCACTGGCTGCACAAAGAAACGGGCAGTAAAAATATTTGTATGGCAGGTGGTGTGGCGCTTAACAGTGTGATGAACGGCCGTATCCTGCTCGAAACACCCTTCACCGAATTTTTTGCCCAACCGGCTTCTGCTGACAACGGTACCGCCTTAGGCGCCGCCCTCTACGTGAGTAATGGTCTCTTGGGTCTGCCTCGGCCAACAAAAGAATATATCTATCTTGGCCCGGAATATAGCGAAGCAGAAATGGAATCTGCTTTGCACCAGGCAGCGTTATCTTTTACGCAGCCGCCAGACATTAGTTCACACGTTGCCCAGCAAATTGCCGATGGGAAAATTATAGGCTGGTTTCAAGGGCGGATGGAATGCGGCCCCCGCGCTTTGGGCAACCGCTCCATTGTGGCCGACCCGCGCAGCCCTGAGACAAAACCGCGCCTGAATGATAAGATCAAGCACCGTGAGCCATTTCGGCCCTTTGCGCCGTCTGCATTGATCGAACGCTCGGGAGAATATTTTGCCAGCAGTTATCCATCAACCGTCATGCTGCTGGTATATGATGTTTTAGAGCATCGGCGCGATGAGGTACCGGCCATTACCCACGTGGATGGGACCGCACGCGTACAAACGGTTAGCCGTGAGGAAAATCCCACCTATTGGCAGTTGATCAAGCATTTTGAAGAGGTGACCGGTGTGCCGATGGTTGTCAATACCTCATTCAATGACAATAATGAGCCTATCGTTTGTTCTCCCCATGATGCGATCCGCTGTTTCTTAAATACTGATCTGGATGGGCTGGCTTTGGGGCCATTTTGGGTGGAAAAAGAGAGTATGAGCCATGAATCAAAGTAAACCGATAGTTTCTCTTGCTAAATCTTGGCTTTGGGTCATTCCGGCCATTATTGGTGGGGGGATCACCGTATTAACTTTATTTGTCCTTCCCCCGGATCGAGTGATTGATGGTCTTGTGGAGTTTATATTTAAGATTACTCCGTTGGTTACGGCCGTATTTGCCATTGCTTTATTTCCTAAAAAGGGTAACTGGCTGGGGGCGCTGCTGGTGTTAGGCTTCATTTTTTACATGGGATATATCGATTCAGCCTATTTTATCCAAATAGGTAATCTCATTGATGCTGCAATTGCTGACACGTATCAGCAGCAATTCCCCACCTTCTATACTTTCCACATTTTTGTTAACTCTTTTACGATATTGTTGGCGATATTTGCCTACCGCTTGGGCGGTGCCAATGCTGCCCGGGTGATCAAAGTAGGGCTGTCTAGCATTCTGATTATGATTTCAGGATTGAATGACCTTTCCATGTGGGTGATGTACCCTTGGCCAGAAGGCGAACGGCCGTTTGTGTTTCATTGGGCATCTCATGTGGCAGTTTTTATCGGTCGTGAACCGAATCTGTATCATATGTTGGCTTTTCTAGGCGTTCACCTTCTCTTGATAGGAATCATTTTTTGGCTACCGCTGGAAAAATGGATCGATCAACAAAAAGTCCGCTGGCAGTTAAATCAACCATCCACCCCTGTGGCAGAACTGACACAATAGGAATCGCTATGTCTGCTCGCGTAACTCGCCGCCTTGTCAACAACTTTGCCTTTCTGACAGTCGGCTATTTTTTTGTTCGCCTGATCACAATGGCTGCAACGCTGTATATAGCCAGAGCGTTGGGGCCAGGTGATTTTGGGGGGCTTTCTTCCGGGGTGAATATCGCCCTGGTACTGGGCGTGGTTGCCAATCTGGGATTAGCCGATTACCTGGTACTCGCTATCGCGCGTGCCCCAGAAGATAGTAACGCCTTATTGGGAGATGCTTTCCAGGTCAAAATAATTGTTTTGCCCTTCGCTTTGCTGGGTGCCGTGCTGTTGAGATTTTACGATCCTGAATTTGGCTTGCTCTTTTTCATCATGATTATTCATGGCCTTTTTCATTCTTACCTGCTTTTATTTTGGGCCGTCTTTCGCGGCCTGGAGCGGATGGAATTTCAGACCCTCCTGATGATCATGCAAGCTGTCATCACTGCTGTGGGATCAACAATTGTGATCTGGCTTACTCGAAATGCGACCTTGGCTGCTGTTGTTTACATGATCGCTTCAATTTCTACGGTAGTTGTTGGCTACCTGCTCCTGCTTAAGAAAGGCATCCGGCCTACGTATCGTTGGCGGCTAGACGCGTGGAAAAAATTGCTAAAAACCGCCCTACCTTTTGGCATGATCTTTGTCTATCTTATTATTTTCGATAGATTACCCGCTGTTTTGCTACCGCTGCTTTCACCCAAGGCAGATGCGGGTTGGTTTAACTCGGTGTATACCATCACGACAGTTTTAGTAACCATTCCCTCGGTTATCATGGCCGTTGTGTTCCCGCTTATGGCCAGGGAATCTCAGCAAAGCCTGCACAGTGTTGGGCAAATCTCAAACACCGTGATCAAAAGCACGATCATTATTGGCTTGGGGCTGGCCTTTACCCTTTTTATTATGGCCCCCTGGCTGATTCCTTTTCTCTTTGGCGATGCTTATCTGCCATCGATCACCATCATGCAAATTTTGGCGATTAGCATTCCTTTTACATTTTTGATTATTACCCTGATCAATATGCTCGAAGCTGTGGGGCAACAACATATCTGTGCCCGTTACACAGGATATACGTTGTTGTTTGCTGTACCTGTATGCGTCGTCTTTGTTTGGCAATGGGGCTATCTGGGCAGTGCTGTTGCGTATCTGATCAACAATGTTTTATTGGCCACGCTGCTATTGTGGCTGGTTGGTAAAATGATTGGCAATGTTCGTCTGAAGCGGGCTGCCTTGCTCCCGTTCATGGCTGGTTTGGTTCCTGGCTTGTCGGTTTATTTTCTGCGTCAGTGGCCTTTCTACGCGCTTCTACCGGTCGTAATTTTACTTTACCTTGTATTGCTGCTGGTGACTGGTGCGATTGGCGCGCCAGAAATGGAGATGGTGCGCAAGGTTTTGCAGAGTCGAAGCAAACCACAACCAGCCTCGGCCTCTGGCCTGCCGCTGGGGAACGAAGACGGTAGCAATTTGCCATGACCATAGACGTTTTTGAGACGATTGCTGCGGTTAACCCCGATGAGTGGAATCAACTAACAAAAGAATATTCGTTTGCCAACTGGCATTGGCTTCAGGCTAGTGAAATGTTGTTGGGTGAAAGCGGATCGCGCTACGTGATCTTGTCGCAAAATGGGAAGTTTCAGGCCGGTGCCGTTTGTTCAATTCAAAATCGGTTTCATAGTCGGCTGCTGCAATCCGTATTGGGCTGGCTGCCACGCCATTTTCCGTATGTGCGCTGCGATAGGCCACTTCCGCTTCGCTCAGGCTTCTTTTTCGCTGATCCAACGCAGTTTGAGCAGTTGTTTCCTGCTTTATTGGAAGCTGTAGAAACGGTTGCCCGGCTTGAAAGCGCTCTGTTTTACAGCTTCGATCATCTTCTCCCTGCTGATCCGGCTTGGTCACGCTTGCAAGCACTTAACTTTCATCGCATTGAACATATCAGCGAAGCGATTCTGGATATTCATTGGGCAGACCTGGAAGCTTATCTAGGATATTTGGCTCCCGAAGCACGCCAGGAATATTTGCGTGTTGAGGCGGTTCTCAAGCAGCAAAATATTTTGGTAGAAACGGCCGTTACCGCAACAGAAGACCTCGCGGCATTGCAACGTTTGGTCGGCGACCTGGCTCGCTCCAAGCAAAAACCACATCATTTTCGTCACGATTTATTCTCAACAGCCCATCATCTGCTTGGCCAAGATTTTAAGCTCATTGTAGCCCGTCAGGATAATCGTGCGATTGGGTGCGTTGTTTTGTTACGCAGCGGCTCTGAATGGCTTATCCGGTGGCCTGGGCTTGATGTGGCTCATGAATGGCGCACTGAAGTTTATTCAGCGATGCTGATGGCCTGTGTCGAACAGGTGATTCTGGCAGAAGGGCAGCGGCTGTATTTGGGCGTTATTCCTCACCAATCCTTACAACATTTGGGCGCAACACTTGAAAAACGATTTGGCGCTACGGCCGTTCGTAATCGTTTCTTGCACTGGTTAGGCGGGCGACTTCTTCAGGTTACCGCCAATCCAGACGCCGCCCAGCCCATCACTGATTAAAATTAGAATTATGGCTTGGACTACAGAAATCATTGAAAGCATCAACCAAATTGACCCAACTGAATGGGATGGTTTGGTGAAAGATCGTCCATTTTCTGATTGGCGTTGGCTTCATCTTACCGAAACAGTCCTGCTTGATCACCAGCCGCGTTATGTACTCCTGCGGCAAAATGGCGATCTTCGTGTCGGGATTGTTACGGCCTTGCAAACACGTTTTCAGAATCCATATTTTCAATCTACCCTGGGAGGCGTCATTCAACGCTTTCCTGGCTTGCGCTGCGGTGTGCCACTTTCTGGTGACCCTGGCATATTTACGGATCATCAAGATACGTTAGCTGATTTGTTGCCGGTGGTGATGCAGGGCCTTGAAAGCCTCATTAAACAAGAACATATCTCCTACCACACCATTGACCATATTTGGACGACAATGCCGCTTTGGCCATATTTACAAGCTCACGGTTATCATCGGATTGAGCATTTAGCGGAAATTTATTTAGATGTTCAATGGCCATCGTTTGCCGACTATTTAACCAGCCTCACCTCAAAAAAACGCAAAGAATATTATCGAGTCGATAGGCGGCTTAAGAAACATGGAATCACCTTTGCTGTGACCGATCCGCTAGATGAAGATAATCAAGCCTTACAAAATCTAGTGAATAACGTTTTTCAACGCCATCAGGAGCCAAATCTGTATATTGATGACTTGTATTTGCAAGCACGTGCAATTATGGGGGATGATTTTAAGCTCATTGTGGCCCGTCAAGCTGGGCAGCTGATCTGCTGTGGGGGCATAGTGCGCAGTGGTGATGAATGGTTAGCTAAATGGATAGGTTTGGATTATGAATACACCTTAAACACGGGTACATATTATCGTTTGGTTGCTGAATGCATACGCCAGACCATTGAGTCTGGCGGGAAAAGACTTCGACTGGGAGCCACAGCCTACCAAACTAAGCGGCATTTTGGTGCCATTAGGGAAAATCGCATAGGTGCATTGGCATTTCGGACCCGCCCCATCCATTATTTGGCTGGCAAGGCGCTCCAAATTGCGGCCAGTTTAGGCACATCCGGGCCAATTGCTGAGGCACCCAAACGAGAAAGAAAGCGAGAGGCCGAATGATTTATACAGAAGCGCGTTCGATTCTAGAATTAGATGAGGCACGCTGGGATGCTGTTACAGGGAATGTGCTTTCGATGACACATGCCTGGCTGCGTGTGATGGAAACGCATTTAAAATTTTATCGACCCCGTTATTTCTTCTTGGAAAATGAACAAGGCCCCTGTGCGGCCATTGTCGCGGATACGTATGTCTCGCTTAAGCAGTTGGGTTTGGTTGGCTGGCTGCGCCAGCGCCTTAGCTTGGCTTTGAGACCGCCCTTCTCTTCCTTTTGTGGCGTGATGGTTCGCCCTGGTATTTCTCTGGAAGCCATTATGCCTGATCTGGATGCCGTTTTAAGGCAAGTATGCCGACAAGAGAAGCGCCTGGTAATTACGGTAAGCAATGTTGAGGCTTCAGAGGTGGCGAGTTGGCGGCAGGCTGGTTTTCTGGTGATGCCACAACCGGGCGTGGGGCGGCTTGATTTGCCAGAAACCTATGATCAATATCTAGATGCTTTGCGGACAAAAGATCGGCAGGAGCTGCGGCGCGCACGCAGACGCGGCGAAAAGTTTGATTTGCACTTTGAAACGCACCCTTTGCAGGATGATGGTGAGCAAATCTATGCGTTGTTTTGTGAGGTATTTACCAGACACGGTATCCCTCTTGAATCTATCCCGTTTACACCGCATTTTCTGGTGGCCCTCGAACGGGAAATACCTGGAGATGTTTTTTTCCTTCGTGGCTATGCGGCAGAAAAATTGGTTGGGGTAGGTCTTTGTTTACGAAATGGGACAGCGCTTTGGGCACCCTTGATAGGTCTAGACTATGAAATTGCTCGGCCCAGTTATCTTTATTTCCTTCTCATGGATGAAACCATACGTTTGGGCATTGAATTGGGAATGCAAAAAATATTTCTGGGCAAAACCAATGAACGTGTGAAACAAAGGCACGGGTTTCATCTTGAAGAACGTTGGTTATGTTATCGTGCTCGCCTAAGTCCCCTGAATCAGCTGCTGGCCTGGGTTTTACCGTTGGTGCAGGATTAATTCAACCGGTTCCTTTCGGTTTTGGATGGAAATAGATTTAGGACTTACGCCGCAGAGAACTGCCAGCCCTGCCAACAGTTTGCGTAAATCCTAAGTAAGCGGCCAACAATAACTTCCCGTTTCAGTTGGCCGCTTATTGTTAAACCGTCCGCACAATTCCGTCAACTTATTTGCGGACGGTCATTAAGATTGTTAGTTTTCCAAAATGGTGGCGAAGGCGTCCTCAAAGAGGGTGGCGTCAGTGTAGCCTGGCCATGATTCCAGTACCTCACCATCGGCATCCACCAGCACAAAATAGGGTTGGTAGCGGAAGCCATACTCTTGCTTCGCCGCTGCCGAATTGGGATCATCAATGTTGATTTTTACGAATTCAATGTCGCTGCCATACTCATCTTCTAACCCATTCACGATGGGCTGCATCGCCTGGCAGGTGGGTCACCAGGAGGCGTAAAACTCGATGAGCTGCGGTTTAGCCGCCACGGTTTGCACATCTGTTTCTGTTTCGACTGGCGCGGCTGGTTGGTCGGGAACGGCCGTTTCCGTTTCACCACCACCACAGCCTACCGCCAGAAAAAGCAGCAAGAGTGAACCGATTATGTGAACTATTTTGCGCATACTATTCTCCTTTTTTACTTATCACTCAATTTCCATAACTAATTCGATAAATGACCTCATTCATATAATCTCCCACGTAAAGCGCGCCATCTGGCCCCATCATGAGCGGCAGGGGACGGCCGTCTGACCATTGGGCAAACCAGCTGACGGTGCTTTGGTAGCTGTCGCCGTCTGGGGTAAGCTGCACACGGGCGACGCCGGTGGCCACGCCATCGGTGAGGTAGGTGCCAAAAATGGCGACGAAGGCGTTGTTCTGGTACTCGGCAGGGAATTGGCTGCCGCTGTAAAAATCGAGGCCGTTGGCAGAGGAATGGGGTTCAAAGAAGGCAACGGCCGTTTCCGTTCCGGCACAATCGCTGCCTTCGCCTTCATTCCAGCAGCCTGGCCAGCCGTAATCACCACCAAGGACGATGTGGTTTAGCTCTTCAAACGGGCTGCCCAGCCCTAAATCGTCACGGCCGTTGTCGGTGGCGAACAGATCTCCTGTAACCGGATGGAAGGCGAGATCGTACGGGTTGCGCAGGCCGCTGGCGATAATTTCGCTCTCGCCTGTGTCCACGTTAAAGCGCATGATGGTGCCGCTGCGCGCGTCTGCCTCTGCGCAGGCGTCGCAGGTGGAGCCGATGCCCATGTAGAGCCAGCCATCCGAGCCAAATTTGAGATTGTCGTTTTGGTGCAGCCCGGTGGGGAGGCCACTGACCACTATCTCGCGTGTGTCGGCCCGATCGTCGCCATCGTCATCACGCAGCAAGGTGATTTGGCTGTTGCTGGAGACGTACACATCGTTTGTGCCGGGGCGTAGGGTAATGCCCAGGGCGGTGCTGAAGCCGGTGGCAAACACGATGTCGCTGTCGGAACGGCCGTCGCCGTCCTCATCGTTCAAAATATGCACCGTGCCGTTAAACGAGGTCACGTACAAACGTCCCGCGTCGTCAAATGCCAGGCTGGTGGGACGGTACAGGTCGGCGAATTTGATGAAGCTGAAGCCGGGCGGCACGGTTGCCCCAGTCACCTCGACGGTGGATTCCGGCGTGGGGATGGGTTCTGTGGGAACTGGGGTGCTGGTGGCGGTGGCTTCAGGTGGGGTCGTTGGTGGGGGATCTGTGGCCGAAACGGCCGTATTCTCCACAACATTCTCCAAAGTCGGTGTGGCAATGGGATTGGCGGTTGGTGGAACGGCCGTGCGCACAGTCTGGGTCACTTCCGGCGCAGTTTCCCCGCAAGCAGCCAAAACCAGCAAAGTAATCATCAGAAAAATATGGCGTCGAATCCGCAAAATCTCCAATCCTTCAACTCCGTTCAGGACAAACCTCCAGTTTCTAATTTAAATTTGCCGGGCCCGCATCCGCTTCCAGGTGACATTGTACACAGGCAGGCAAAACAACGGCCGTTTCATCCAAAAAGTATTCAAATTCCAGCCCTGGCACGTGGGCGCGGTGGCAGTCCAGGCAGGTGAGCACTGTTTCTTCAGGCACCAGTAGAGCCGGGCTGCCTGCTTCGCCGGGCCAACCTTCGGGGAAGTTTAACCGTTTTGTTTGGGCATAAGCAAGCTGGGCCTGGGGCAGCTTGTTATGAAAATGGTTTTCAAAGCCAACCAGCGTCAGGGCATCCTGATGGCAGCTCAGGCAGCCATCGTTGAGAATGTCTGGCGTGCGGCTGTACCGCTCTGGTCCCTGCCAACTGCCCGCGTGTGGATTGGGCGCGGGGACATTCCCTTTTTCGATAGTTTGGTCAGGATCACCCAGGAAGTGAACGGCCGTATCCTTTGCTGCCAGCCACAAAATCTGTCCCCGCTGCTTAAAACTCTGGTCGCCGCGATGGCAATCGACACAGTGGAATTGATTGTTGTCGGCATAATGAAAGCTGGCCAGGTCAGAAACGGCCGTGTTTCCCATTGCCTCATGCGCCCGGTCAAAATAGGTAACTTCGGGCGGTCGGTGGCAGCTGGTGCAAAATTCATCGTGCTCTTCCAGCTTTGAAGCTGTGACGATAGACGCAACAAACAGTCCAATGCCCGTAATCAAAGTTGCTAACAACCATCGTTTTTTGTTACCAGGTTTCTGCATTCGTTAGCCTTCGGCTTATTTGTCATGTTGAGCGAAGCGAAACATCCCTACGGTCGTCATCCTTCGCGGGCATGGCTTTTACAGGTTCCCAATTATTCAACGACAATCACAATGTTGTGAATTTTGTCCGTGCCATTAGGGAAAGCGCCTTCCAGCACGCCACGGGCGCGTTCTGTTTGGACAAAACCGGTTTCGTCCGTGGCGCGGACGAGCAGGGTGTAGGTTCCCGCAGCGGGCGGCGTCCAGGGTAGATAAAATTGGGTCCACACCTCGTCGCTGGGGCCGCGTACCAGGTCTTCGGCTGGCTGCCAGCGCAAATTGCCATCCTGTCCCTCAATGCCTACTTCCACCTGGGTGATGTGCCGGTCGCCCGCATAGGCCACGCCGAAGATTTCCAGCGGAGCCAGCGGCACCTTCTGAATGTGGGTGGGCAGCATAATTTGCGAGTTGGTTTTGACCTGGGCCACATTAGACCAGCCCTGGTTCTCCCAGGTGCCTAAATGGTCGGCGTCGTCGCTAAATTGAATGTGGGTGATCCATTTGGGCATTTTTTGGCCATACAGTCCGGGCATGAAGAGGCGCAGCGGGTAGCCGTGTTCCGGTGGCAGCGGTTCGCCGTTCATCTGGTAGGCTAGCATTGCGCCCGGCTGATTGACCCAGTCCAGCGTAACGGAAGTTTCGTAATTGTCGGCTGCGGTAAATTTGGCGCGCACGGCCGTATCCTTCACCTGCACCTCTTCCAACAAATCTGCCAGCAAAATGCCGCCCCAGACAGCGTTGCCAATCTGGTTACCGCCCACCGCATTGCCAATGCACTCCAACGTGCGCATCTGTTCGATAAACGGCCGTGCTGCAATATCCGCAAAGCTGAGCATCAGCGGATTGGCTACCAGGCCATCAATCCTAAGCTGCCATTCAGCCTGGTCAATGGCAGGTGTGCCGTTGGTTTCCATCACGTAAAATTCGTCGTTGGGGGTGAGGATGAGGTCGCGATTGGCCGGGAGCAGCGTTGACAGTGGGGTGGGAACGGCCGTAGCTGGCGGTGCCGTCGTTGGTGATATTTCTGCTTTAGACCGACAACCCGCCAAAAATAATACGGCCGTGCCGGAGGCTGGCAAAAATTGCTGCAAAAATTGTCGTCGGGAAAGTTGTTTAGCCATCGGGTTAGGTAAAAGATTTACCACGAATTGGACGAATCAACGAATCTGGCGAATGAAATCAAGCAAAAATTCGTGTCATTCGTGAGTGTTTCTAGATGTAGTTGGCAAGCTGTAATGCTGTCGGCATAATAGCTTAATTGGTAGCATAATGAAACCGTGTAACAGTTGGGTTACTGAATTCTTACGAAACAATTAACCCCCAAGGAATATACAGGCCTGTAACACTGTTGTAACATTTTTCCGCTAAAAATCAGGCAGGAGTACAGAATATGACCCTTAATCAAACTTTTAATGACTATGGCGACATTTTGGTTGTCGATGATGAGGCCTCGGTGGTCGAGGTGGTAGCCCTTTATTTGAAGCGGGAGGGGTTTACCGTGCGTGTGGCGCGAGACGGCCGTTCCGCCCTCGATGCCATTCGTGAAAAGCTACCCGCTCTGGTGGTGCTTGACCTGATGCTGCCTGAAGTGGATGGCCTGGAAATTGTGCGCCGTCTGCGGGATGATGCGGCTTCTGATGTGCCGGTTATCATGCTCACCGCCCGGCGGCAGGAAACGGACCGTATTTATGGCCTGGAACTCGGCGCGGATGATTATGTTACAAAGCCATTTTCGCCAGCCGAATTGGTGTCACGGGTGAAAGCGGTTTTGCGGCGGGCGCGGGGTGGCAGCAGTATGGAGAAGGGGGAACGGCCGTTGCAATTCCATGATCTTTCCATCGATCCCAAAACCCGCATTGTTGAGGTGCGCGGCGATTCCATTGATTTGACCGCAACGGAATTTAACCTGCTCTGGTTCATGGTCAGCCATCCCCGGCAGGTGTTCAAGCGCGACCAGTTGCTGGAAAATGTCTGGGGCTTCTCTGAATACGTTGATCCCAGCACTGTCACCGTTCACATTCGCCGCCTGCGCGAGAAAATAGAAATCGATCCCAGCGACCCTGCCCATTTGCTTACCGTGTGGGGTGTTGGTTACAAATTTGATCCAGGATAAATTTTATGGTTAACACGCTTGCCCCCAACAAATACAAATATGCCGATTCGCTGAGTCGCTCCCCTTGGCGCATTTTTGCCATAGGCGTTGTGGCCGCACTTGCTTTAGTAGCCATCTTGATGGTTGCGCTCATGCAGGCACCTGTAGAGGAGATAACGACGCTAATATATTGGCTCAGCATCTCTTCGCTGGGTTCCCTGGTGGTGGGCTATATTCTTTATCGCAGCGGCCTGGCACGTTCGCCTTCGCTTAGTTTGACGCTTGTGCTAACTTACGGATGGGCCGCTATCGTGATTTTGGCCAACGTCTGGATTATGTCTGAGCGTATGTTTTTTAACGATAAACATGATCTGGTTTTGAGCGGAATTCTTCTTATTTTTGCGGCCGTCATTGCCACGACGTTTGGCATTTTTGTGGCCGCCAGCGTGACGGATGGGTTGCGCCAGCTGGCTCGCTCAGCGCAACAAATTGCTGAGGGAAACCTGAAAGCCCGTGTTTCCATTTCTGGCCGAGACGAAGTGGCGATGGTGGGTAACACATTTAACGAGATGGCTGCCCAACTGCAACAAGCAGCGCAAGAGCGGGAAGAGCTGGAAAAGATGCGCAAAGACCTCATTGCCTGGACCTCCCACGATTTGCGAACGCCGCTCACCAGCATCCGGGCGATGATCGAGGCATTGCATGATGGCGTTGTAGATGATCCGGCGATGGTGCAGCGTTATTATGGCACCATTCGCAGCGACATTATTGCCCTTAACAACATCATTGATGATTTGTTTGAATTGGCCCAGTTGGATGCCGGTGGCTTGAGCATGGAAAAAGCACATCATGCTTTGGGCGATTTGGTATCAGATACATTGGAGATGTTTCAGGCGCTGGCCAGTAAGCAGGGTATTGTGCTTCAGGGTGAAGTGGCCGCCAATTTGGGATTGGTGTGGATGTGTGCGCCGAAGATTGGGCGGGTGTTGGCCAATCTGGTGGGCAATGCGCTGCGCTACACGCCTGCCGGGGGGACGGTGCAGGTGACGGCCGTTCGCCAGCAAGATGGTGTGGTAGTCACTGTGCAAGATGACGGCCCTGGTTTTAACGAGGCGGATTTAACACGCGTCTTTGAGCAATTTTATCGGGGAGAAGAGGCACGCAGCCGTGCTTCTGGTAGCGGGGCGGGGCTGGGATTGGCCATTGCTCGGGGGGTTGTGTTGGCCCATAACGGCCGTATCTGGGCCGAAAATGCGCCGGATGGCGGGGCACTTGTCGGTTTTTTCTTGCCTGGCTGAGTTCTCTTAGAAAATGCTCAGATTTGTGTAACGGGGGTTACGTAAACGGCCGTTTTCCCATGTTACCATCCCTCCATCATGCACACACTCACTGTATACATTGCCGATGATTGCTGGTCTTGTAACGAAACGCAGCGCATTTTAGACGACGTAATGCCCCATTTCCCCGATTTGTTGCTAAAGTTGGTGAACACGTCCCAGCAGCCGCTACCTGATCACATTTTTGCCGTCCCCACTTATTTATTGAATGGCAAAATCATCTCGCTGGGAAATCCTACTAGGGACGCTCTGTACAAACGGCTGGCAAATATTTCGGAAAAATAAGGTGGGTAAGAACGGCCGTTTTCAAGCCATCTCAAGAAGTAAGTAAGCAATTGAAAAGGCCCAAACTTATGCCCCAAGCAAACAGCGTCAAAGTCGATTATTTGTCCAATATTCAAGTCTTCCGCGATTTAACCCCGAATGAACTCGCCCAAATGGATCGCCAACTGACGATGTCTACCTGCCGTCCTGGCAAAATTTTCTATATGCCAGAAGACAGTGGTGAGGTGCTTTTTCTGCTCAAAAAAGGACGTGTGCAGCTGTACCGCATTGCTCCAAATGGCAAGAAGCTGGTGATGGCCACACTGGGGCCAGGCGCTATTTTTGGCGAAATGTCTTTGGTGGGCCAGGGCATGCACAACACCTTTGCTGAGTCAATGGATGAGTGTGTGCTATGCGTTATGAGCCGCTCTGATGTGGAGCGACTGGTGCAGGAAAAGCCAGAAGTGGCCTTTCGTTTTGTGGAAGCTTTGGGCAAGCGCCTCACGCAACTGGAGGCCCGGCTGGAAGATATTGCTTTCAAAAGCATACCCGCCCGGTTGGCCTCGCTGTTGCTAAAGCTAAACGAGGAACAGGGCGGGCGGCAAACGGTGAATGGCTACACCCATCAAGATTTAAGCGAAATGTTGGGAACTTATCGTGAAACAATAACCCAAACGCTTAATGACCTAAAAGCAGACGGCCTGGTTAGTATCGCGCGCAAGCAGGTTGTGCTGCTTAACATGCCTCGCCTGCGCACCCTGGCCGACTCCTAAGCCCAGAATTGTCATACCCGCCTACGGGGGTATGACAAAAAACTATCTTACATCTCCTCCCGGTAGCTGAAGTTATGGCGTTTGCGGGCATTGAGCACGGCGCGGCGCAAGATTTCATACACGCCGGTGGGGTCTTGCACGTTGCGCAGGACAATTTCAGGGTGACTGGGATCGTGGCTGCGGATGGTGATGTCGCCAATTTTGAGGACACGTTCGCCAAAGGTTTGGCTGTGGTCGATATCCTGCACGCGAATCAACTCTACATTTTCATGCGCTTTGCCGAGCAGGCCAGAGGTGATTTTGATGCGCTCGTCGGTGATGGTGTAGTCGAGAACCAAGGAGAGGAACGGCCGTCCTCGCCACAACACCTCTTCACCGAATTCGTCATCATCTTCATCATCGCTAACTTTTTCTTTTGGGTCGGACAGCAAAGATGCATCCAATTCACTGTCAATCTCCAAGAGGGCAGATTCTGTGACCAGATCCACAAATGATTCCAGGGTCGTTTTGTCCAGGGCAGACAAATCTAAATCGGCCTGAGCCACGGATTGCCAAACACGAGCTTTGATGCGCGCCTGCGCTTCTTTAATTGTCATTGACTGTTCTCCCTAACTTTTGAAATTGGATTGGCGTAAACCGGGAAGATTGTCACGATTTGCGCCAATGCTAACAAAAAATTAACAAAATGGTTGTAGCATAGTCGCTGGCTGGTTGTCAAATAAGAGATCGGTCGTTACAATAAAATTTCGATCCTACGGGTAAGGGCTAATAGAGATGAAAACGGCCGTTACCTCATTATAAACTCGCTGGAAAAATAGAAAAATGCCAACATATACTTATCGATGCAATAATTGTGAATACCAGTTTGATATCAAGCAGCGCATGGCAGACGATCCGTTGACCGATTGCCCGGAATGTAAAACGGAGCATTCGCTGCGGAAAGTTTTAAATTCGGTAGGAATTGTGTTCAAGGGGAGCGGCTTTTACGTGACCGACAGCCGGGGCAAGAATGGTGCGGCTATCCCGCCTGCTGCGGCTAATGGCAAGAGCAGCGAAAATGGCAACGGCACTAAATCGGAACCAGCTGCTAAAGAAAATGGCAGCAAAGCAGAGACCCCGTCAGCGAAAGCCTCAGATTCAGGGAAGGGTAAGACGGAGAAAACGGCCGTATAACATTCCCTATCGATCCCTTTCCCCAGTGTGCAAATCACATATTGCGACATGAAAAAGGCCCACTTGATAGCGGGCCTTTTGGTTTAATTGGGTTAGGAGCAGCTTTCTTAAATTTGAAAGCCCCCGGTTGCTGGAATCACCTTTTGGCTGAAATCATCCACATATTCTTGCAGCCTGTCGTTAAGCTGTTCCCATGACTGGCTATTGAGCGCATCCTGCATCTTCTCTATGGTATTGGCAATGCCGCTAGCCAGCTTTTGCTCGCACTCACCGTACTGCGTATACCAAACCTGGATGTCGGAGATGCCCAGCTTGTTTAAGCCAGGGATAAATTCATGAACCAAAAATTCAAAATATTCAGATTCTGTTTCGGGACGGACGTCCCAACGCATTAATAGTTTTGCAGGCATATTAACCCCTACAATTTTGGTGTAAGAATGACCGTTTCCGTTTCCTCCGGCAAGTTCGTCAAGGAAATCTTCAAACTGTCTTCTACGGTTGGCTCAGTAACCCCCATCTCTTTCAAGAAGCGGTCAACATCTTCCAGTTCTAGCTTTAGGCCAGGCAGTTGATAGTGCATAGGAATTATAATGTTCGGCTCTAGCATTGAAACCAACTCCGATGCTTGTGCCGCATTGAGACTGTTGCCTCCGCCAACGGGCAGCAATAAGATGTTGACTTCTTCCAACGCCTCAATTTCTGTTTGTGAGGGCACCTTGTCTAGATCGCCCAGATGCGCCACTTTGAGGCCGTCATAATCAAACAGGAAGATGATATTGTTATTGGCGTGGGACGCGCTTTTGGTAACGATACCCGTGATGAACACGTTCCCAATTTCATACTCGCCAGGGCCATCTAGACTGTGTTGCGTTCCGCTTACGGCCGCCGCATAATTGTGCCCTTGCGCATCGTGGCTAATTGTTACCACGTCTGCTTTGAGCTTAAGGCCGGGCAGCCCTAATTTGCCATTGTAAGGGTCGGTGACCACAGAGGCGTGTTTACGATCAGTTAGCCGAAAGCAGCTTAATCCATACCAAGTTAGTTCCATAAAAAATGTTCTCCTTAAACCTGAACAATTATACCTGATAATTGCTCAAGCGGATAATCATGAGGTCTCCAAATGGCAAACAAATTTCGAGTGTTGGAGATAAATGGGGGGCAAGTGTTGGGAGAACGGCCGTATTCCCCAAATCCCTTCAAACTACAGCTACCCCTCTGCCAAACCGGCTACACAGATGCCCAAATTGATGATTGCCTTGGCCCTCGCAAAGCCTATCCGTGGCGGCCCGGCACCGAATTTTCGCTGCGGGCTCGCTTTTCTCACGAAGCGGATCAGCTGGTGGGTACGGCTGGGTTTGGCTTTTGGAACGCCCCGTTTGGCGATCCCAGCAAACCGGTGCCGGCGCTGCCGCAGGCGACCTGGTTCTTTTTTGGTTCTCCACCCAATGATCTGCCTCTGGCGCACAATGCGCCGGGACAAGGTTGGTTTGCGGCGACGCTGGATGCCACAATCTGGCAGGCTATTGGGCTGGCTCCTTTTGCCCCGGTTGTTTTGCTGCTGAACCAGTTCGGTGGTCTGCGGCGCAAAATCTGGCCCTGGGTACAGCAGCGGCTGCAAATCTCCTTCCAACCCATCCAGGAACGCATGACGGCATGGCACAACTATCAATTAATGTGGCGCGAATCTGGTTGTGACTTTTTGGTAGACGGCCGTCTCATCCACCAAACTCCATTCAGCCCGCGTGGGCCGCTGGGGTTTGCCTGTTGGATTGATAATCAGTATATGGTGGTAACGGCAAACGGCCGTTTTCGCTGGGGAACTCTGCCAGTAAAAAGGGCGCAATGGTTAGAAATAGATGCTCTAACCATTACGCCCTTTTCTCCTTTACAAGAGTGACTTGATCTCTATTCTCGTATTGTTATGGGGATGTAAATTTTATTAGGAGTACCAAGAGCAAAATCGGTAAAATGAGAAACTTCTACAGAGATTTTATTTTGGTCTGGATTCCGTTCTAGGATAGTTAATTGTTCCCAGTTATTGGTAGATTCATTAAAGAAAAAAGCCAAAATCTCAGATTCATTTGCGTTATTTGGGAGTTGCCCTGGATCATACTGAATTTCTACCATAAGTGGAGGATCAAAAGTTGGATTTTCTATTTTTGTCCAAGTACTGTCTAATAATTCTAAACTAAATGCGATACCTGCAAATTGAGATGTGAACAGTGCAGGCAAATTTACATTTGTATCATAGACTAATTTATAAGCATTTGTTGGTAAGGAACCAGGGGGGATGGTGATCTTCAACTGACCATTATTGCTGACAATGATTTGTTCAGCCGTGTTTTGTGGGTCAATGTTTACAGCTTTTGGCCCGATATCTAAAGCCCAAACCTCAACGCCATGACTCCCATCATAAGCTGGAAAATAAAGCGTGCCGTTCATGTAAGCTGGAGAGGTTGTAAAGTATGAAATTGAATCCCCATTAGGATTTATGTCAGCCACAAGGTGAGTACCCACTTCTGTGCCGTCGCTAACCCACAATTCAACACCGTGTACACCATCATCTAGAGTGATAAAGTACAAACCGTTAGCACCTACATGAGTGGTTTGATACATTGTGGTTGGGCTACCGTTTGGATTTATATCTTTAACGAGATAAGTGCCTGCTTCTGTGCCATCACTTACCCATAGCTCTTCGCCATGAATACCATCGTCTGCCATGAAGTATAAGATACCATCTCCGCTTACTGATCTAATTGGATTCGAGTCACCGCTGACATTAATATCTTTGACCAAATGTGTGCCGTTTTCAGTTCCATCACTAACCCAAAGTTCAAAGCCATTGATTCCATCATTTGCAGTGAAAAATAGAAGATTGTCTACAACTGTGAGGTAACTCGGTGAACTATCTCCTGTGGTGTTAACGTCTTTGAATAGATTCGTTCCGCCTTCGCTACCATCAGTTACCCAAATTTCCTGACCATAAATGGGATCTGTCGCTACGAAGTATAGTTGTCCATTAAAAATAGTAAAATTAGATGGGAAAGAGCTATCATCAGGATGTATATTCTTTACAAGTATGGTTCCAGCTTCGGTCCCATCACTTTTCCATAATTCAGATCCGTTGACACCATCGCTTGCTCTGAAAAAAAGCTTTCCATCCCAGGCAGTTAAATATCTGACCGAGCCGACACCTGTGATAACTTGTTGCGTGCCAGCTTCAGTACCATCGCTTTTCCATAAGGTTCCTCCAAACCAGAAGAAAACAGTCCCATTAACTTTGGTTAATCCACCGGGGTTTGTTCCAGAAAAACTTCGAAGAAGCTTGGTTTCAGAAAGACTTCCATTGGTTGTCCATAATTCATAGTTTAAGTCTCGTTCAGCAATAAAGTACAGCTTGTCATCTACAAACTCGCCATCATGAATCAGGGTGTTTGCTGCTCCAGGATTGAAATCGCTGATAATTTTAGTTCCCGTAATTGTTCCATTGCTGATCCAAAACTCTGAGCCATTAACATCATCTCGAGCATTAAGAAACATAGTGTCCTGATTCACAAAAAATGAATGACCAACCGGTAAAGATGTCATAGGTGCCGAACTGTTGGTGCCAGGATTGATATCTATTAGATAGGGGTTTGGAAAATTATCGGTAATAGAAACGGTGCTACGAGACGCCTGTGCTGTTATCGTTTTTATAAGTAATAGAGGTAGAAGCAAAGATAAAGAAATAAAAACAAGTCGTTTTGTGAAGTTTTCTGCCATGTTAGTTCCTCCTTAAATGATTGAATAAACCACGCAGCTTGGCACAAGATTTACCGGACTTTAATACTTTATCGGCAGGCAAAGCCAATGATCAATGACTGAAAGCAGTAATTTCACTGACGTTTATCAAGTTTTGGAAGGAGCTACGTCATGATGGCAGGGTGCGTTCTTTGGGCCAGCTACGGCCGATATTTTTCTGCATCTTTTCCAGGTACGCGTTTTCCAGATCGATGCCGGCATAGTTGGCTAACTTGAGCGTGTAGGCCAGTAAATCGGCCAGTTCGCTGCGCAGTGTGGCGCGGTGTTTGTCCAGGGCAAGTTGATGGGCTTCGGTGGTGGAACGGCCGTCTCCCACTAACTGTTTTGTCTCTCCCCAAATTTTAACCAGTTCACTGGCCACTTCCCCTACTTCTTCCGTGAGCAAGATATAGTTGAAAAAGAGATCAGGATCGAACCCTTTGCTGCTGTCTAGCTGGCGGTGGAAGCTTTGGAAATCGGGTAGACGGCCGTTTTGCAACAGGGCCAGCGGGGCATTTACCGGGGGGCTGCCAGGTGCCTGTTCGGCCAGTGTTCGCTCGATTAGATCTGCCACATGGTCCAGATCATCTGGATCAGAGAGATAATCCAGGTTGTTGACATCAATAGTGAGAATGGTTATGTCTTGCACATTGCTTAACCAGGCCTCGTAGGCGGCGGCCAGCTTGCGAATATATTCTGGGTCCATGTCCCGCTCATACGGCCGATCCCGCAAGGCAATGCGGCGCATGATCACGTCATGGTCTGCTTGCAGGTAAACGATGAGGTCAGGTTTGGGGATTTTTTCACCGAGGGCGGCGTGAACACGACCGTACATGGCCAGCTCATCGTCCTTCAGGTTGAGCCAGGCAAACAGTTCATCCTTGGCAAAAGTATAGTCGGAAATGAGCATTCCCTGGCGCAGCGCTGCTGGTACGGCTTCATGTTGTTGGTGGTAGCGGCTGAGCAAAAAGAAAAGCTGCGTTTGGAAAGCCAACTGCGCCCGATCCTTATAAAAACCGGCCAAAAACGGATTTTCTTCAAACACTTCTAATAGCACACTGGCATTCTCAAACTTACTTTGCAGCAGTCGGGTCAATGTGGTCTTGCCCACACCAATAACGCCTTCAATGGCGACAAATTTATGGTTCATGTGTTGGTCCAATTTTGGGGGAAATCAAGAGAAGTAAAAAGTGATAAGTGAAAAGTAAAAAGTGAGCTTTTACAATTTTCACTTTTAGTTTTTCTCTGACTACCCCTGTAAAAACTTTGTAACATTGCTTGCAATAATATGAGCTATTCAAAACTCATCTCGAATCAGTGTCTTTTGTTGAGCGGTAAAAGCATCTGAAATTCGCAGTTGGTCGAAAGGATTCATTTTCAAGTCTTGAGCTTCAACCTCGGAAAAGAACTGTACTTCAGTTGATTCATTGCTCGTTCTTAATTCGTCACTGATTGGCTTTGCCGCAAAATGTAACACGACTAATTGCCAACGATTGCCGTCAGGATACTTTAGCAAAAGATGCGGATTAGTGTAAACACTGATGAGGCGCTGAACTTGAACAGTGAGTCCAGTTTCCTCCAATACTTCACGAGCACAGGCTTCGGTCAGGCTTTCCCCAGCTTCCATGTAGCCACCCGGTACAGCCCACATGCCATTATCTGCCCGTCGGATGAGTAGAATTTTCTGTTGGTCATTAAAAACGGCCGCTGAGCACCCAACAGCTATCCGTCCCTGCTTCCCGACACGTTTCCCTTCAATAATTTCTACCACAGAAACAATCTACTTTTCACGCTGTTCAATGTCTGCCCGCAGCAGCAGGACCTGCTCTGGCTTATCAGCATCCATAGCGATTTCTGCGTGGGGATTGAGCATGATCTGAGCAGGGCGACCCGTGATTCGTTCCGTCACGGCTTCAATATCGGCAAAGGTGAGCTGGCGCAGCAAAAATTTGATCATAAAGCGGAACCCAATGATGCGAGCCAACTGCCAGGCATGTTTACGGGCATTGCTTAGTGCTTCCCAAATATCCCGATTATGATCTGTTAAATCCGCTTGAATAAGGGTCATATCGCCACCGGCAATTAGCCCATCCTTGAGCTTGACGTAGGTGCGATTGGAATGGGGGAAGCGGGCTTCTAGCGTCTGTTTATCGACAAAATTGTATACGATCCCTTTATCGTACGGCGCACACTTTTCAATGAAATCATCTATGATAGCGGGGGTGATGGTGGGGATATCGGTGGAGCAAATGAGCATCAGATTGGTTTCTGGATGCAGTTCGCGCAGTTTAGCAACGCCTGCCAGGGTGTTTTTGAGCAGGCTGCCCTGGTCGGTTACATGGTAAACAGGCTTTTGAAAGGTCATGCCCAAATCGCTACCAAGCCCCACCACAACGATTTCGCCGATGGTTTCCGCGTTTTGCAGGGCATCGACGACACATTCCAGCATGGTACGGCCGTTCATGTCTAACAGTGCCTTGCTTTTGCCTTGAGTCATTTCGTACAACGGTTCACCTGGTTGAGGGAGACCGCCTGCCAGGATGACGCAGTTAATAGTTGTCACGCGCTTTTGTAATCCTCCAGATTATGAACGGTTGGTTTTAACTTGAGTTCGGTCAGCATTTCACTAAGTTCAGCGTCGGTGAGCGGGCGATTTTTGCCAGAAACGGCCGTTAGCGCCGCTTCCATCATGTTGGTGCCAAAGGAACGGCCGTCCAGCACGGGTGTGGTGGTGAGCACATGGGTCACGCCACGATCTTTGAACATTTGCATATCTTTGGGTGTGGTCGTGTTGGTTACGATCACCTTGCCACTCAGATCATCCGGCATGTGCCGCTTGATGTAATGACAGTCGCCGCCAATAACCGTAGCCCACTCATACCAGTTACTGAATTTGGGGATGATCATGTCTTGCTTCTCACCCGTGGGATAAAGCACGCTGATGGGCAGCTTGGTAGCCGGAGCGGCCAGCAGCTTGGCCACGATCTGGAATGTGCTAAATTTGCGAATGGGGATGGGGATGCCCAGGGCAAACATCAAGTCGCCGTAAACAATCTCGTATCCCTGGGCCACAAACGATTTGGTCATGCCATACCGGTCGATGGCGGCGGTGAGTAAGATACGTCCTTGCGCGTAGCCAGCGCCTAGCTCAGCCACTAGCGTTTGAGCCGCCTGGGCTTCCAGCGTGTTTTTTAGCCCGCTGCCGTCTACCACAGGTGTTTGTTTGACGCCTTTAATTAATTTGTGAGCCGCAGAGATGTTCCACGTTTTATCGTCCATCTTTACCCACAAATCGATACCGCCCACGCCCAGGCAATCGACCTGGCCATCCAGCTCGGTGAAGAGGGCGGTGGCTTTGGCGATGTCGCCATCGGTGCCGCGCCGCTCTACGCTGACGCGCTCGCCGAGCAGCTCAACTTCTACTTTTTTGTCTCGTTCGGAACTACCTAAACTGACGCTTACGGCACGTTTCATTTTTTCTCCTCATGAAGAGGAACACGGAGTTACGCAGAGGAAACACAGAGGTTCACAGAGGAAAGAAAAAGAAATCTGCGAAATCTGCGAGCGCATCTTGCGCCATCTGCGGCTTTGTTTCTCTTCCTGCTGGGATTTTACCGGATTTGCTCAATGCAAGAAAGTTTTAACGGGATAATAAATTTGTTTCAGCATTGGGCTACCTGACGGAAAATGGCAAGTATAGTTTTAGGGGGAACTGTTCCAGGATGGGGGCGAGGGCGTCGATACGGCCGTAACCATACACGTTATTGGGCACATCTGTTGGCCCGTCGCTGCCGCAGCCTTGAGAAGTTGTGAGGGGAACGGCCGTCTCCCGCAAAATCGCCTCAATCGCATCAACATCTCCCGCCAGCGAAGGGTTCGCCGAGATGAGCAGCGCCACCAGCCCGGCTACATGGGGTCCGGCCATGCTGGTCCCTGACTTGGTACCATAGCTAAAGATACCAACGGGTATTGCCGATTTAATATTTACTCCGGGAGCTGTGATGTCTGGTTTGAGACCTCCGTCAAATGTGGACGGGCCACGGCTGCTGGTGGCAGCGATATTGTCATTGATGTCCGTTGAGCCAACGGTGAATGATGCCGGGTACGTCGCCGCAGGATTTTGCACCGTGTTACACAGTGATCCTTCATTGCCTGCTGAATGCACCGTCACGATGCCTGCTGCCCGCACGTTGTTCACTACTGCCTCTAAACTGTCTGGTAAGCAGTTTTCGCTGGGGGGACAGCCCCAGGAATTGTTGATAACGTGCGGCGCTTTGCTGGGATCGCCGTCGGTCATTGGATTGCCACCGAGGGGGTAGGGGGCCACAAACCATTCGTAACATTCGGTGTAACTTTCAGGTGTGCCGTCGCCGTCGTTCATGTTGCGGCAGCCAATCCATTGTGCGCCAGGGGCCACACCGATGGCGTTAGCGGCGGCACTGGGCCAGCCGTCGGCTGTGGGGGCCAGATCGTTGCCTACCATGATGCCCATTGTGTGCGTGCCATGTGTGTAATCATCGCAGGGTTGGGGGGAATCTGCTGGACAGTCAGCGTTACTGGCGTGGATAGCATCGTGCCAGTTAAAGTTGTGGTCGGCGCTGCTGCCGTCCCAGCCGCGATACTGGTTGATGAGAGCCGGATGGTCCCAATCGTAGCCGGTGTCCTGCCCGCCGATGACTACACCCTGCCCGGTGAAACCTATGTCCCACACCAGATCGGCCCGGATGTGGCTGATGTTCCATTCGATAGCGCTAACGGCCGTTTCGCTAAATCCCACCTCTGGCCCATCAGGCAACACATCTAGCGTCACCCGGGGATTGGCGTACAAATAAGCCACGTCGCTGCGCTGGGCCATCATGGCAATGGTGTCCAAATTGCCCCGTACCCAAACCATGTTGGTGATCCAGAACGGCCGTACCGCCTCCACCCCCATCGCCGCCAGTTGGGCTAAAAGGGGAGCTTGTGTTTGCTGGGCAACGGCCGTTAGCTGTTCATAGACATACGTACCCTTGGCTGTCTTATCGGCAATTTCCGCCGCTGCCGACAAATCCGCCTGCACCGCCAAGCGTACCAAAAACTCCGTCTGCGGCGCATCCTCCCCGTCAAGCGTGGCCTGCACTTCTGCCAGCAAAAAAGGGTCTACCTTGCGCTGCCACTCCGGCTCTGCCCCCGCCTGCTGCACCAAAAATAGCAGCAAAAATACCGCACCAACAATCTTCACCAACCGCGCGGCCCAACCATTAACCATTAACAATTTACCATTAACCATTCGTCATGTGCCCCAATCCCGCAAATACCTGAAGTCATGTGTGATGGAGCGGTCGCTCAATTTAGGGATGATGGGCATGGTGCGCTTGTATTGAGAGCGCTGCACCATTTTGAGGACTTGTTCGACAAACGGCCGTTCAAACCCCGCTGCCACCGCCTCATCCTGTGAATACCGCTCATCCAGCACCAGGTAAAGCAGCTGGTCTACCCGTTCGTAGCTAAAGCCAAAATCATCTTCGTCTGTTTGGCCGGGGATAAGATCGGCTGAAGGCGCTTTGTCGATGATGATGTCTGGCACGCCCAGGGCGCGAGAAAGCTGCCGCACCTGTGTTTTGTACAAATCGCCAATTGGATTCACGGCTGAGGCCAGATCGCCAAAGATGGTGCCATAGCCTAGCATCAGTTCTGTTTTGTTGCTGGTGCCAATCACCAGGGCGCCTTCCGCCAGCGAGCGGTCAAAAATGACGGTCATCCGGGCACGGGCCATGACGTTGCCTTTGCGATGGGCGCTCATCCCCGGCGAGGCATCAACTAGCGCTTCCACCATGCCGGTGATGTCCACCGTTTCGCTGCGAATGCCCAGCGCCTCGATGACCAGATCGGCATGGGCCAAACTTTCACCTGAAGAGGCTTGATGGGGCAGGCGCAGCGCCAGCATGTTTTCTGGTCCCAGCGCTTTGGTCACTAGGTAGCAAGACAGGGCAGAATCAATCCCGCCGGACAGTCCCAGCACCGCTTTTTGGAAGCCTGCCTTACCGATTTCATTTTCCAGAAATTTGGTCAGCACCAATTCGGCAACTTTGGTGTCGATGTGTAGGTTTTTGCTGAGATGGGGAGATACGGCCGTTGTTGTCATAGATTTTCCCTTTACATTTGTCATGCTGAGCAGAGCGAAGCATCCCTACGGGGTGGAAATTCCCAACATCCTCGCCCGCGAAACAATGATTTGATCCAGTTTAACGTTCACTCAAGGCTAGCTGAACGGCAAGGCCGGCAAAAACAAGGGCAAATGATTTCTGTACGCGCCTGATAATCTTGGGCGAGTTGAGCAAATAGGTACTGACGCCACTGGCCAGGATGCCATATAAGACGAAGATCAATAAGGTTAGCAGCATGAAAACAACACCAAGCCCCAGCATTTGCTGAGTAGGCGAGCTTGCTTCTGCAGAAACAAAAAGCGGTAAAAAGGCAAAGAAAAATAAAGTGAGTTTCGGGTTTAGAATATTGATGAGGATGCCTTTCAGGACAATTTGCCTGGCGTTATGCTTTTGGTCGGATTGTTCAAACTTGAGCATCCCCGTGTCGCGCCACATGCCCCAAGCCAGATAAAGCAAATAAAGTGCTCCTACAATTTTCAGAACCTGGAACACCAGGGCGCTCATATGAAGAATGGCCGACAAACCCAGGATGCTGGCTGTTAGATGGGGCACAATTCCTAATGTGCAGCCAATGGCAGCAGCGATGCTGGCACGCCAGCGTTGGGCCAGTCCAGTAGAAACAGTGTAAAGGACGCCTGTTCCGGGAACCAGGACCACAATCAGCGATGTCAAAAGAAATTCGGTATTCATCATTATACGCTACTTTTTACCTCAAATTTTGATGAAATAGGGCGATAAGAATAGTGGTTTGTTATTAAATGCTTGCAGGCGCTCCGGTGCCAGCCAGTCGGTTAAGGCCTCGGCCATGTCGAAGGGCTGGGGGGTAATATAGCGACTGGTCTTGGCAAAAAGATTCACCACAGGAATGTCATGGGTTGCCGGATTGGGCAGTTGGGCTAATTCGGCCATTTTGTGTACCGCGTCGATAAAATCGCCGTGGCTGTCTACCAATTGATGCTCTAACGCCTGTTGTCCTGTCCAGACACGTCCCAAGCAAATGGCATCTAGTTCGTCAAAGGGCAAATCGCGCCCCTTGGCAACCACGCTTTTGAATTGGTTGTAGGAGTGAATGATAAGATTTTGCCACGTGTCTAGCTCTTCTTGGGTGAACGGCCGTGTATCATTAAAAAAGCTGGCGCGGCTGCCCCGATCCAAACTTACCCGATTGACCCCAATTTTGTCGTATAGCCCTTGGGTATGCAGGCGAAACCCCACCACGCCAATGGAGCCAGTCATGGTAAGCGATTGGCTCATGATGTGTTGGGCGTAGGCGCTCACGTAGTAGCCACCAGAGGTAGCTGAACTGCCCATGTAGGCCAGCACCGGTTTTTTCTGGCTCAATCGCTGAATCTCGCGGGCAATTAGGTCTGAGGCCAGGGCCGAGCCGCCGGGCGAGTCAACGTGTAGGATGAGTCCCGCCATATCATCCAGCTTTTCAGCCTGGCGCAGCAGGTAAACCACGGTTTGTTCCCCGGCCATTTGCCCGCCAACCAGCGGAATGGGCAAATCGATGGGTGGGCTTTGGCTGCTGCCCATGTTGATGAGCCCTTCCAGGCTCACCACGCCGATAAACTTTCGGCTGCGCTGCCGCGCTTTTTCCGTCAGGCGGCGTTCTGCTCGGGGCCAATCGATCAAAGTTGCCTGAGGGCGTTCCGGCTCGGCCTGTGCTTCTTCGGCAGCAATCTCGGTTGGGGAGTCGGCTGCTTCTTCTTTTTCCGCTGCGGCTTCATCGGATGGCTCAGCCAGCAGATAAGCGAGTTCATCCTGATAGGCCAGATCATCCACCAGCCCGGCAGCCAGGGCGTCTTCGGCGGAGAGCGGTACCTGGTTCATAAGGTCCTGAATGGTGGCTTGGGGGAGATTACGGCCGTTGGCCATCGCCGCTGTAATCTGATCATACAGATCATCCAGCAGCCAATCGAGCTGTTCTTTTTCTTCTGGGGTGATGGTGTCGTTGATGAAGGAATTTGCGGCCGTTTTGTAGGGCGAAATCTGCACTGCGTCTAGCCCGACCCCGATCTTCGCTAGGGCTGTTTTCAGATAAGTCACTTCGGAATGCAGTCCATACGCTTCGAATTGGGCTGTGGGTGGTACGATGATGCGGTCAGCGACGGTGGCTAAATAATAATGGCGCAGGTCCAGGTACGGGGTGAAGATCACCACTGTTTTACCTGTCGCTTTGAGTCGTTCCAGGGAGCGCCGAATGTTTTGCATGGTGGCTGAACCGGCGCTGATACCGTTGCATATTAGCAGCAGCCCACGCACGTTGTCCGCGTCGGCGATGCGAGCCAGGCGCTTGTTTAATTCTTCCAGGCTAAAGGCGGGATCGGGCAGGGGTAGCTGGCGCTCGATGAAGCTGCGCGGCGGTTCGGCCCGCTCTGGCATGGCCCCGCCAATGGCCAGGACCACATAGTCCAACTCGGCACGTCTCAGGCGAAGAAGACCATTACGCAGGGAAACGGCCGTTTGCCGCCAACCATTGCGAAAATCTTGCCAAAGCTGTTTAAGCTCATTGCCCAAAACCGTGAAAAAATCGTTGGAACCTGCCGAATCGCTCATGAACTGCCTCATTTCCTGACCTGAACCAAACGTATTAGACCAGCATCGTGTTTAAAGTAAACAGCTTTTTAGGAATCATGCTTCCTGGTCACCATTGGTTACAGGGCAAATGATAACGGATAAGCGACGACGATACAATTTGGATTTGGGTTTATATTGACGCACAAAAAGTGGCGTGTTATACTCCGCGACCGGGTTGAGAAAACCCCCTCCACAGCCTGGAGGGATGGCAGAGTGGACGATTGCGACGGTCTTGAAAACCGTAGTAGGCAACAGCCTACCGAGGGTTCGAATCCCTCTCCCTCCGCCTTAGCTTTACCAATTAGATTGTAGGCCTGTACCTGGCAGCAACGTTGGCTTTTAGGGGAGGTGCCAGAGTGGACGATTGGGGCCGCCTGCTAAGCGGTTAACGGTGTAAAAGCCGTTCAAGGGTTCGAATCCCTTCCTCCCCGCCTTAAAGCCAACGGCCGTCGTTTAGGTCAACAAAATCGATTAAATATGCGCCCTTAGCTCAGTGGATTAGAGCGTCTGGCTACGAACCAGAAGGTCGGGGGTTCGAGTCCCTCAGGGCGTACTTCTATATTGGGCAATGCCCAAGCAAAACTCTATATCTTTGATATGGAGTTTTTTTTTGTTAGGGTTAGCCCAAATATTGGCTACTATATTTCATGATATGGCGGTTTTTTGTTTATTAGCAAAGGTGTGTCTCTGGATGCTGATTGTCACAAAAACCTTATGACATTTGTCACTATGGGGTGGTTGTCATGTCGGGTAAATTCAGGCCAAGAGAATGTGGAGTATATAGGTCAACAATATCTATGTTTCAAATTAGCCGACGCGTTGATTACGCAGTAAGAATTATGATTGAATTGGGTATGCAAGCGCCTGGGGCGTTCCTCTCGGCGCGTCGTGTTTCGGCACGTACGGCCGTTCCCAAAGCATTCTTGCACAAAATCACGGCCGATCTTGTCCGTGCTAATCTTATCCACACCCAAACAGGCCCGTCTGGTGGATTGGCTTTACAGCAAGACGTTGATGAGATCAACTTGCTGCACATCATTGAAGCCATTGAAGGGCCAGTCTGCCTCAATATTTGTCTCATTCGTCCCCAGGAATGCAATCGGGATCGCTTTTGCCCGGGGCATGAAGTTTGGGGGCGCTTGCAGTTGATGGTCATAGATGAGTTGCAGAAAACGAAGCTGGCGGCTTTGGCGCAAGAGGCAAAAAGATTACAAAAAGAGCCGCGTAGATCGCCTGTTGATTTTCCTTATTTGTATGCTTCTCCTAAGCAAAAAGAAATCGAGCCTAAACAGGTGTCTGGAAAATGATGTCGGCTCCGGCAGCAAAGTCAAACCGATCGCCTAAATCCTCTGGCATGTTGGTTTGGCGTTTGTTTTATGGCTTTTTTGGGCTGATTGCCGCCAGCGTCATCTGGTTTTCTACCGCGCGACCGATTTTGGTTTTGCCTCGCATTACACTGGCTCCAGGTTTCTATTTGAGTGATCAAACTGGAGAGCGATTTACCAGTGAAGACCTGCGTGGCCAGATTACGCTTTACAGCTTTACGTATACAGGCTGTGAAGCACCTTGCCTGCAAACTAGCCCAGTGATGGCTGAAGTGCAGGCGCGGTTACCGGAGGTGCAATCTTCGGTGCCGCTCAAGTTAGTGACATTTTCCATTGATCCTGACAACGATGATGCAGCCCAGTTACAGGCGTTTGCCAATGAGATGGGAGCAGACCCGGATGTGTGGCATTTGGTAACAGGTGGTGCCGCCCAGCTAAAGTCAGTGATTGGTGGCGGATTTAGTGTTTATTACAAAGCGCAGGAAGACGGCCGTTACAAGCTGGACCCTGCTTTTTTTCTGGTGGATGGTAGTGGTGTGATGCGGGCAGAATATTTAACTGAATCACCGGATATTGACATTATTTTGCGGGATTTTGGGCTGCTGGCTGCGGAGGCCGATCATAGTGATGGCATTTATCGCTTTGCCTATGAAGCCGCCCACCTTTTTTCTTGCTATCCACGTTGAGGGAGCACAACATGAGTCAGGTAACTGATGCAGTAAATGAAAACGCACAAGCCATACCGTTTTGGAAGAGTCGGGTTTTTCGGCTGGCCCTGCTGGGGTTGGGGATTGGTGTTGGCCTGGCGGCGCTGTTTTTGGTGATACGGCCGTATCTTGGGCCAACCCAATGGAATGGCATGGAGATTCAATCGACGCAGCCCGTGACCAACTTTACGCTCACCGGGCCTGACGAACAGCCTGTCAGCTTGATCGATTTTCGAGGCAAGGTGGTCATGCTTTACTTTGGCTACACGTTCTGCCCGGACGTGTGTCCGGCGACGATGGTGGAGCTGCGTGATGCCATGGAGATCTTGGGGGACAAAAGTGAAGATGTACAAGTGGTGATGATCACCGTAGACCCAGAACGAGACACGCCAGAAGTGCTAAAAAATTATCTAGCCCATTTTGATGAATCGTTTATTGGGTTAACGGGTTCACCAGATGATCTCATTGCGGTTACGGCCCCAATGGGCATTTTTTTTGAGCGACATGAAGGCAGTGCTGCTTCAGGCTACCTTATTGATCACACCGCAACGGTGGCTGTATTAGACAAAAGCGGCAAGCTGCGTCTCCTCTATCCCTTTGGCATTACTGGGGCAGAGATGGCCGCTGATCTCAAATATCTGGTCCGTGAATAGACGCCGGATTGGATGAGTTTTCTTTGTTATTGACTTTTACGGCAATTGGCGAATGAGCTGTAAAAGTGGAATTTTAAAGAGGTAGGCAAGCGGAATTGTCTACCAAAATTTCAAGGAGGTTGAAATATGGAAAAGGATAAGAAGTACAAAGCACCTCAAGGAACTGTGGCGCTTGTCATTTTGTACGTTCTCCTCATTATTGCATTGTGGGGAAGTGCTTATCTGACAATGTTGGCACGAGGGGCGACAGGGGTGGTCGGATGATCCATATAGATCGTAGTGAACGCAATTTCATTATTGGCACCACCATTTTGCTGCTGATCTTTGGTACGGCCGTCTTGGTGAGTAGTTTTGCCTTTGGCTTCCAGGTTCCGGCACCCGTTGATCGGATTGATCCCAAGGTTGTGGCGACGCCGGGTCAATCCCCTTGGGGGGATCCGGTTGCCGACCGCGTGCGCGAATTGGCTCCCAATAAATACGAAGTGTATATCTTGGCTCAGGCCTGGAATTTCCAGCCTAACCAGATTCGTGTTCCGGTGGGTTCGACTGTTACCTTTTTTCTAACCAGCAAAGATGTTCAGCACGGGTTTCGCTTAGATAACACCAATGTGGCTATGATGGTGCTTCCCGGCGAAGTGTCGAAGTTGACGGCAACGTTTGATGAGCCAGGCGAATACAATTTTGTCTGCCATGAATATTGTGGTGTGGGTCATCATACGATGTATGGTCAGCTCATTGTGGAGCCATAGTTATGGATGCGGTCAATGAAATTGTCCAACCGGTAAGACGTCCTTCTTTTTCGCTGTGGCGTACGGCCGTTGTTCTCTTTAAGCTGCGTATTGTTTCCCTGTTGCTGCTTTCAGCATTTGGGGGTGCTGGCCTGGGTTCCCTGATAACCGGACAAGTCTCTGCCTGGTCTTGGGTGCTGCTAGCCGTCACCGGTACGCTGTCGGCGGCTGGTGCCTCTGGCATTAATCAATACCTGGAGCGGGATCGTGATTCCAAAATGAACCGCACTGCGGCTCGTCCGCTGGCCTCTGGCCAAATCGAAAATCCGCAATTGGTTTTATTGATTGGCGTTGGCATGGTGTTGGGATCAACCGCGTTGGCAGCCGCATTCAATTTAGCTCTGGCAGTTTGGGTATTTTTAGGAGCTGTCATTTATGTCGGCGTGTATACCGTCTGGCTTAAACCACGGACGACGCTCAATATCGTCATTGGCGGTGCAGCGGGTAGCTGTGCTGTCATTAGTGGTGGCGCAGCCGTGGGTGCCTGGTCTGCTCTGGGGGTTTGGATTTTGGCCGCATTGGTCTTTGTCTGGACACCGGTACACTTTTGGGCGCTGGCACTGGCTTACCGGGCCGACTACATCAAGGCAGATTATCCGATGCTGCCTGCCCGGGTAGCGCCTCACGTGGCGGCACGCTGGACGGCCGTACACACGGTGTTTACAGCGGCGGCAGGTTTGGCACTCGGCTTTTGGCCAGCCATTGATTGGTTCTATTTGGTGCCGATTGGGTTGGCAACGGCCGTACTGATTGTACGGACCATTGCTTTGCTGATAAATCCGGCAGAAAGAGCTCCCGCATTTGCCCTATTCCACTTCTCTAATCTCTATCTTGCACTCGTGCTGGTCGTTATCTTGCTCGCCAGCTTGTGGAGGTGATTTTATGTATGCAAGCACAAAGAAATTAACAGCCTGGTACCTCGGCGTAGGTATGGTTGCTTTATTTATTGGCGGATCAATGGGTCCCCTACAAAAACTAGAACATGTGGGTATCAATGTTTACCCAGGACTGAAAAACGTTGGGTTAAACACTTACTATCAAGGGTTGACCATCCACGGTGTTTTGAATGTACTGGTGTGGACAACATTCTTTATCATGGGCTTTTTTACGTTTACCACTGTTTACAGCCTAAAGCGTGATCTTTCGCATCCTAAAGTGAACCTTGCCAGCTTTATCATTATGGTCATCGGCTTGGTGATGGCTGCTATACCGATCCTGATGGACCTGGCGACGGTGCTCTTTACTTTTTATCCACCATTACAAGCCTCTCCCTTCTTTTACATCGGGTTGACGCTTGTTGTTGTTGGCTCTTGGGTTGGTGGTTGGGGGATGTTCCTCACTTATCGCGTCTGGCGCAAAGAAAATCCAGGTGTACAGACGCCGCTAATTGCTTTAGGGACACTTGTCACAATGGCTATGTGGCAGTTTGCCACCGTGGGTATCGCCACGGAAATGCTTTGGTTGATTATTCCCTGGTCATTGGGCTGGGTGGATGGAATTGATCCTCAATTAGCCCGAACCTTCTTCTGGTTCACCGGGCATCCTATTGTGTATTTCTGGCTTCTGCCAGCCTATGTTTCCTGGTACGGTATGGTGCCCAAGCAAGTTGGCGGCAAGTTGTTCAGCGAACCGCTGGCGCGCCTTGTATTTTGGCTTTTCCTGCTGCTTTCCATTCCGGTTGGCCTGCATCATCAATATTTGGACCCCAGCGTACCGCAGGGTTGGAAAGTTGTGCATGCCGTGCTGACTTACTCATTGTTTATCCCCAGCTTGTTGACGGCGTTTAACGTCATTGCTTCTTTGGAGCTTGGTGGACGGGCCCGTGGCGGTACCGGTTTGTTCGGCTGGATTCGCACACTGCCTTGGGACAATCCATCCTTTACAGCCCAAAATCTGGCAATGATTCTCTTTGCCTTTGGTGGCATCAGCGGCCTGACAAACTCTTCCTACAGCTTGAATCTGGTTGTTCACAACACCATGTGGGTTCCTGGTCACTTTCATCTGACGGTAGGCTCTGGTGTTACCCTGACATTCTTTGGGATTGCTTATTGGCTGGTGCCAAAATTGGCCAACAAACCATTGTTTAGCAACAAGGTTGCCATCTGGCAGGCGTGGACCTGGTTTGCCGGAATGTTACTGATGTCTAATGGCTTGCACATTCTGGGGCTGAATTTTGGTTCACCGCGCCGCACCATGCTTGGCGTTGCGCCTTATGCTTCTGCTGATTGGCAGCCTTTATTGATTGAAGCTGCTTTGGGCGGTGTCATATTGGGCATTAGCGGTTTGTTGTTCTATACTAATATGGTGGGGACCGTTTTCTCCAAGAAGACCTTAACAGAAGAAATCGAGATGCCTGTTGCCGAACCATATGATGAGGCGCCGGCTCCTGCTTGGTTGGATACCTGGCGTCCCTGGGTGGTTGCCACAATCGTTCTTGTTTTGGTATCTTACGGTCCACTATTAGTAAATCTTATATCCAATCTCAATCTAACATCTCCCGGTTTTAATGCATTGTGGTAATGTTAGATGGGCACTTGCTATGTTTGAGTGTCCGCTGATTAATTAGAAACATCAACAAAATTGGAGGTCGCATATATGCGAAAATTTAACCTAGCGCTTTTACTAATGCTGCTGCTTTCATTGGCACTGGTTGCCTGTGGGGGTGGTGGTGATGAGCCGGAAGCAGATGGTGGTGGTGAAACCAGCTCTGTTGGCGATGCTGCGAATGGTGAACGGTTATTTAATGAGTCCATCATTGGGGCAGCAAGCGCACCTGGTTGTATCACCTGCCATTCTCTGGAACCAGGTGTAGTTATTGTTGGTCCGTCACACTCTGATATTGGTACCCGCGCGGAAACGGCCGTTCCTGGCATGAGCGCTGAGGATTACCTGCGTCAGTCGATTGTGGAACCCAATGCCCATATCACTGAAGGATATACTGAAGGTGTTATGTACCAGAACTTTGGTGAAGAGCTAACCAATTCGCAAATTAATGATTTGGTTGCCTTCTTGATGACCCTGAAGTAAGCAAACTGCTAAATAGGGTGGTGGCTACTTATTAAACAAGTAGCCACCACCTTTTTGATTTAGGGGGAGAGGCCCACCACAAACGTCCGCCTCGCTAATTGCCGTAAAGCCCATGTCACGAATGAATAAAAAGAAAAAGGAACCGGAACTGCTGCCAGGTGCTGTGTTAGAAGAAGATTGCCAGACAGCAATGCCAGTTGATCCTATACCTGTTGTACAAACGGAAGACAATGATCCCGACGACGATCATGAACATGATGTGACGTGGACGGCCGTTCCTGATAATGCCGATACGGTGGGCAATGGATTGGCTGGCTGGCAGCGCAAACCTGCGCCGTGGGCTGTGTGGTTAGAACGTTTGACTTTGTGGCTGGAACGGCCGTTTAACAAACTTACTGGCACCCCCCAACTCAATCCCTTTTACCACACCGGCACGATTGCTGTTTTTCTTACGCTGGTTGTGGGACTCACCGGATTTTATATCTTCCTCTTTTATAAATACGGCTTTGACGAATCGTATCTTTCCGTACTGCGGATGGACGATCAGTTCATTGCCCGTACCGTACGGGCCATTCACCGCTACGCTTCTGGGGCATTGGTGGTGACCACCCTACTGCATGCTTACCGCACCTTGTTTATGGAGCGCTTCCGGGGACAGCGCTGGCTGGCCTGGGTGACCGGAGTTGTTCTCACCATCATTGTTTGGCTGGCGGGGGTAACAGGATACTGGCTGGTGGTTGATACGCGTGCCCAGCTCATTACCGATGGGTTTGTGCGCTTTTTGCGGCAAATTGCTCCCTCCTGGGCTGATGGATATGTTGTCTGGATTACCCGCGCAGAGATTAGTGGCACCAGCTGGCCTATTATGCTGATCCTGCTTGTTGTGCATATTCTGCTATTTTTTGTAGTGGCTTACTTTTTTTACCTGCACATTCGCCGCCTTAGCAGGGCCAAATGGATGCCGGAGATGCACATTGTTATTGGTGCCGTGGCCGTACTCATCCTGGTGGCTATCTTTGTCCCCCTGCGTAACTTACCTCCGGCTACCAGTTTGCATTTACCGGATCAGATTACCCTTGATCCGCTGTTTCTCTTTTATTTGCCAACGGAGGGCGGTGGCGCCGCACCGTGGCTATGGGGTGGGTTGTTTATTGTTACGGCCGTTGCGCTTGCCTTACCTTGGATCACCCGTGATCATTCCACGGCTGAAACCGCTGGGGCCAAATCTGTAGGCTTACCCCTGGTCAACATCGTGGATGATCGCTGCACCGGCTGCACCAGATGCGCCCTCGACTGTCCCTACGGTGCCCTTGAGATGGTGGAACAACCTGACGATAAACCACATAAATTTCTCGCTATTGCCGACCCTGCGCTGTGTGTCTCCTGTGGGATTTGTGTCGGTTCCTGTAATGATGATGCCATCACGCTAGGCGATACGCCGCCGGAACTGCTGTGGGATGCTGTTGCCATGCGGCTGACAATGGCCAAAGCCAAGGCACCTGAGCAGCCTGTCAGGCTGGTGTTTACCTGTGATCGACATGCCGCGATAGGGGCACGGCCGTATTTAACCCAGGATAGCCCGGTGATGGTGGCGGACACGGCCGTTGAGGTTGTCACCGTACCGTGTGTTGGCACGCTGCCGCCAGACATGATGGTGCGTGCTCTGAAAGCTGGGGCCAGTGATGTTCAGGTGATTGGCTGCCCGCCCGACGATTGTCGTAACCGGGAAGGCAATTTATGGACAGAAAGGCGGCTGCTGCGGCACCGTGTCCCGCGCCTCAAACGAGCCTATGCCAATGCGCCCATCACCGCTGCTTGGGTAGCACCTGATGATTTTGCTGAGGCGCTCAACGCCCCGCTGCCCGTGGCTGAAACCCCAGACGTAGAGCCAGATTACCTGGCTGCCCGTCGTATGTTCCCTAATATTTCGCGGCGCAGCCTGGCCATCTTATTTGCGATGATGGTATTGGTATTGTTAGCCCAAGTCTTCTTAACCGATGTGCCTTTTACCTCTCGCCTGGCGGCAAACAGTGCTGTGGTGCGCGTTTTGGTGGAAGATCCGACACTGCCGTTTAATCGCACCGGGGCGTTTAATTTGCCAGAACGGCCGTTAACCTTGCGCTTAGAAGTAGATGGTGAAATTTTGGCCGAGGAAAATTATGAACCGGCCACCTTCTTCAGCGAACCGGTTGCCCCCTTCATTGAGGATATGCAAATAGAACCGGGTAGCCATCACCTCCGCCTTGTTTTTGTAGATGAACTGGCTGGAACCACGCTTGTGCTGTATGAAGCCGATACCAACCTGGCTCCCGGTGACATCCTGCGCATTATTTACAATCCACTGTTTGATACCCCTTGCAAAGGCCGCGACTGCTTGCAGTAGTTCCCTCTTTCATATCGTGGCAAACGGCCGTTTCAAAAAAGCTAACATCGCCTGGTTCACTTCTTCTGGCGCTTCGTTTTGCACCCAATGGTTGCTGTTGGGGATGTTGTGGCGCTGCAAATTGGGCACCCATTCCTCTAAATCTTCCGTGAGCGCTTTGCTGAGGGCAAAATCCTGTTCCCCCCAAATGAGCAATGTGGGCACAGAGATGTAGGCGGTTTGGTTGGCGGCGGGATAACGCAGCGCGCGGTACCAGTTGATCATACTGGTCATAGCGCGGGGCTGGCTCATGGCCACAGCCATCATTTCCACTTCGTCATCAGAGAAGGCGTCAGGCTGCAAAGTCATTTGTTGGAACGATTGTTGCGCTGTTTGGCGCGGATTGAGGGTGAAGATGAGTTCTGGCAGCAGGGGAAGCTGGAAAAAGAGCATGTACCATGATTTGAGTCGCTGCTCCCAGCCTTTGCGAAACTCGCGCCACATGGCCTGGGGATGGGGGGCATTCATGATGATCAGCTTGTCGGTCATTTCTGGGTAATCGGCGGCAAACTGCCAGCCAACACCGCCTCCCCAATCATGGGCAATGATAACGGCCGTTTCTGACCCATATTTGTGAATTAAGCCAGCGACATCTTGTGTGAGGGCGTCCAGGCGATACGGCCGTATCCCCCTTGGTTTGTCACTGCGATTATAGCCCCGCTGGTCTGGCGCGATGACGCGGTAGCCAGCCTGGGCCAATGTCGGAATCTGTTTGCGCCAGGAAACCCAATGCTCCGGGAAGCCGTGCAATAGCACCGCCAGCGGGCCATCTGCTGGCCCGGCGATAAGCGTGTGCAAAATCACGCCGTCCACATCAATAAAGTGGCAGGCGGCGTTCAGCCCAGGATGGGCGGCGTTGAGTTCAGCGACGGCCTGGGCTGTGAGCGTGTCGGTTTTGCGGGCGAGTTTGCTGAGCTGCTGCTTGTGGAGGTAAACGGCCGTTCCCAACAGTCCCGCTTTCACCAGCCAGCTAAATTTACTTTTTGCCATAAATCTTATCCTTTTGGTCGATCTTACTGTGTTTGCCCCGGATTTCAAGGCAAGTGCTATCTTCCTCATCCTTCGGCAGAAAATCTTGAACTTGAAATTGTTGGGACGGCGCAAAATGGCGAAGAAGTGATCAGCCAGGCAGTTACCCGCCAGCCAGACGTCATTTTGATGGATTTACGTATGCTTGGCGTTGTGGGTCAGCAGAGGCTTTAGATTTTCTATGTTTTGGGGAGTTTCGTAATAAGTAAAAAGTGAAAAGTAAAAAGTTCAACTTGATACACTTCTTACTTTTCACTTTTTACCGGAAAATTCTATTTCTCGTACCCATGTGGATTGGCTACGTGCCATTTCCAGGCCATTTCGATAATTTGGCGCAGGTTGGGGTAGATGGGTTTCCAACCAAGATCGTGATTAATCGTTTCGCTGCTGGCAATGAGGATGTCCGGGTCGCCATCGCGGCGTGGACCAATTTCGGCGGGGATGGGATGTCCGGTTACGGCGCGGGCGGTGTCGATGACTTCTTTGACGCTGAAGCCACGGCCGTTTCCCAAATTGTACTTGCGGCTGTGTCCGCCATTCAAAATCTCGCGCATAGCTAAAATGTGAGCCTCGGCTAGGTCCACGACGTGAATGTAGTCGCGCACGCAGGTGCCGTCTGGGGTGTCATAATCATCGCCAAAGATCGTGATTTTTTCGCGCTGGCCCAGCGCCACTTCCAGCACCAGAGGAATCAGATGAGTTTCGGGGGCGTGGTCTTCGCCGCGTGTTTCGGTGGCACCGCAGGCGTTAAAGTAGCGCAGGCAGGTGTAGCGCATGTCGTACAGGCGATCCATCCAGTACAAATATCGCTCTAGGATAAATTTGGACTCGCCGTACGGACTGCCGGGCACAATGCGCTCATCTTCGTCGATGGGCATCCGTTCCGGGTCGTCGAACAGGTTGGCTGTGGAAGAGAGGATGAACCCTTTGACGCCGTGGGAAACGGCCGCTTCAATCAAATTTAGCCCGTTGGTGATGTTGTCGCGCAGATAGAGGAATGGCTTTTCCACCGATTCGCCCACCAATGTGTACGAGGCAAAGTGCATGATGCCATCCGGCTTGTGGGTAGCGATAGCTGTTTCGATAGCTGCTTTATCGGCCAGATCGCCCTGGATAAACGTGGCGTCGGGATGCACGGCATCCTGGTGGCCCTGGTATAAATTGTCAAAAACAACAACTTCTTCGCCAGCTTGAATAAGCCGTTCCACGGTGATGCTACCAATGTAGCCTGCACCGCCAGTAACGAGAATTTTCATGTAAATCTCCTTGTGTCGGTATTCAATGTTCAGTAATGAAGTGATCCGTTGTCAGCCAAGGCTAATTGCTGCTTACTGGCTGCTGATCACTAAACATGGGTTTTACACGGTCAACCTTGCAGAACCGCTATCAATTTGGCTGGGTTGTTAGCGTGAGGTCCAATTGTAGTTCATTGTCGTTTCGCAGAAGCGTGAGCCTTACAATGTCGCCGACTGCGGTGTTGAGGGCTAGATATTCAGTCAAATCATTCCAGCTGGTAACGGCCGTATCATTAATTGCCGTGATGATGTCCCCACCAGTCAAAATGCGCCGATTGCCTATGATCACCTGCTCCTGCGCGCCCTGCACACCAGCAGCAACCGCCGGTCCCTCACGGTATAGTTGTGCGGTCAGCACACCCTGTTCCACAGGCAAATCGAGCGCCTGGGCCAATTCAGGCGTAATGGAGTAACCGAGCAGTCCCAACCAGGGATGGGGATAGGTGCCGTTTTCGATCAAGACCGGCACAACCTGCTTTACGGTATCGATGGGAATGGCAAAACCAATTCCCTGGGCGTCTTGGCGCACGGCCGTATTTACCCCAATCACCTGTCCCCGCGAATCCAGCAGCGGCCCGCCGGAGTTGCCAGGATTGATGGCTGCATCGGTTTGGATGACGTTGAAGATGTAATTGTCCTGATCGGTTTGCAACGGCCGTCCCAAAGCACTCACCACACCGGTTGTCAACGTGCGATCCAGGCCAAATGGATTGCCAATGGCAATAGCTCGCTGCCCTACGCGCAAATTTTCCGACTCGCCAATATCCAGCGGCAGCAAAGCCGTTGGCAGCGGGTCAATCTGGATGACTGCCAGATCATTGGGGGGATCAATCCCCACAACTTGCGCTGTGACAATTTCGTCATCGGACAGCTTCACCTCAATGCTGTTGGCATTTTCAACAACGTGGTAATTGGTCACGATGTGTCCCCTATCGTCCCAGATGAAGCCGGAACCGGTGCCTTCACTGGCTGTAGGACCAAAGAAGAAGCTTTGGGTGATGACGCTGGTGGTGATGTGTACCACTGACGGACTGACGCGCTGGTAGAGGTTGGTGACTAATGCTTCTTCCGTGTCGATGAGAGCCATGAAATCATCTGGTAACGGGGTAGGCGTGGCAATGATCACAATGGGTGTCGCGGTCGGTGCTGGGGTTGACGCGGCTGTTTCATTTTGTGAACAGCCACCTAGGAGCAAGAAAAGTAGCCCAAAAAGAAGCCAAATTTTGTTGAATTTTGTCATAATGGGATAGTTTACATTGAGCCTTTGGCGACGACAAAACGGTTTAGGAACTGCTAACAACCGAAGCGCCATCGCTGGGCTGGCAGACGTAAATTTTGGGGGTGAGGCTTGTTTGCTGCTGGTACTGTTGCTTAACGGCCGTTACAAACGCATCCACCATTTCCCCATGGACCAGCGCTACGGCACAGCCACCAAAGCCCCCGCCGGTCATGCGCGCCCCGAAGCAAGCGGGCTGTGACTGGGCCGCTGCCACCATCACGTTCAGCTCGTCATTGGTGATTTCAAAATCATCCCGCATGCTGACGTGGCTTTCATTCATCAGCTGGCCCAGCAGGGCGGCATCTGCATTTTGCATTGCTTTGGCGGCGTTGAGCGTGCGTAGATTTTCGGTGATGACGTGTTTGGCGCGCCGCTGCGTCAGCGGATCAAGCTGATCCGCCGCTTCCAGAAATTCCGTAATGGAAACGTCGCGCAGGGCTTTGACGCCAAAAAAGGCGGCGGCGGCTTCGCACTGCTGACGGCGCTCGTTGTAGGCTGAATCGACCAGACCGCGCCGGGTGGTGGTGTCTAGAATGACAACGGCCGTTTCCGATCCATCCAGTGTGGGGGGCAGCGGAACGGACTGTGTTACCAGGCTGCGGCAGTCGATGAGCAGGGCATGGCCCGCCTCTCCGGCGGCAGAAATCATCTGGTCCATGATGCCGCAGTTGACGCCCACCCATTTGTTTTCGGCCAGCTGGCTCAGTTTGGCCATCTGCGGCGCATCCCAGGCAAAACCGGACACTTGCTGGAAGGCGCGCGCTGTGGCCAATTCCAGCGCCGCGCTGGAGGAAAGCCCGGCCCCTTTGGGCACGTCACCAGCCATCACCCCCTCCCAGCCACGCAGCGCGTAGCCGTTTTCTTGCAAGGCCCAGGCGACGCCTTTGAGGTATTCGGCCCAGCCAGAGTTAGTGTTTTGTAAGGAGGTTAGCTGGAAAACGGCCGTTTCCTCAAAATCCAGCGAATGCACTGACACCTGATCATCATCACGCGGGCGCAGCGCCAGGCAAATTTCCCGGTCAATGGCCATCGGCAAGACAAACCCGTCGTTGTAGTCAGTGTGTTCGCCAATGAGATTGACGCGACCTGGGGCGCGCACCATCAATGGTGGCGCGGTGCCAAATTTTTCTTGAAAAGCGGCAGCGACGTGCTCCTGTAAACTCATTTTGTCCCCGTATTTGTTACTTAAATTGGTCAATGGCGGCAATTAATGCCAGGTCTTCTCCCGGTGTGGCAAACTCATACCAAGCCTGGATAACTTCACTGTCGGGGATGATACCAGTTTCTTCCCAATTGGCATCTGGGGCGTCTGCTGGAATGAAGGTTTCGTCGGCGATGTGGGCGCGTGAACCATCGGTAAAATCATGCTGGTGAGTGGTTTCCACGTTACCCCGGCTGGTTTGGCCGATGAGGGTGGCACGGCCGTTTGCCTGCAAGATGCCAGAAAACACCTCGGCGTAACTGTTGGTTTGTTCGCCAATAAGAATGATGAGCGGGATGTTTTGCGAATTGGCCACGTCGCGGCCTTGAATGGTAAATGGCGAGGTTTGTGTGCGGCTACTAAATTCACCCACGGCTCCGTCTGTGAACAGTTCCAATAGGTCTTGTAAAACTTCACGTTGCCCGCCGCTGTTGACGCGCATATCAAGGACCAACCCTGCCAAAGAGCCATCTGCGTTTAAGGTTTGCCAGGCGGTTTCTACCTGCTCGCCAATGGTAAAATCTGCCAAAGTGGGGATGAAGATGGTGCCGATACGGCCGTCTCTCACGTCACTCGTTACCGGGGCATTGCCAGCGACAGGCCCGCGCACCACTTCAACCTCACGCGGCTGTTCGCCTGGTGTTTGTACAGTCAGCATCACGCCAGTGCCCGCTGGCCCGCGAATTTCGAACGGCAATTGAGCGCCAGCGTCGTCACAGCAGGTTGGCTGATCATCAGCAGCTAAAATGATGTCGTGGGATTGAATGCCTGCCTCTGCCGCACCGCCGTCGGGGAAAGTAAACGAAACGACCAGCCCGTGGGCTTCTGGGATGGTGTAAACAAACATGCCAACCCCGTCGAAAGCTGAATCACCAGAGAAGAGTAAATCTTCTTCGGCGGCCTCTTCCGGGTTGAGAAAGATGGAATGGTCATCGTTCAGTTCGGTAACCATTGCCGTCATGAGCGCGTAAAAATCTTCATCAGGTGCACTATCTTGGATGATCTGTGCCTGGTAGCTTTCTTTAATAGCGGCCCAATCCACGCCGTTGAAGTTGACGGACACATAGGTATCATTCACAGTTTGCCATAGTTCGTCGAAGATGGCTTGTTGGGTAACGGCCGTTTCTTCCCCATCTGCCGCCTCGAATGTGGCCTGCACGGCTTCTGTCCTATCGGTGACGGGGACGTCTTCACCCACAATATCAAACTGCAAATCATCGACCCAAGCCTTGCCGGTCCCAGCCAATAGGAGCCCATAAAAAATTCTGCTCACGGCAACGTCATCGGGAATATCTAAAACCAGTTCAAACCGTTGCCAATCCGTTGTGCCTTTCGGTGCTCGGTCAGCCATGTTGTCGAACGCCAATGCGTTTCCTCTGCCAACACCGTCCACACGAAACCAAAGAGCCGCCCAATCGCTCACATCTTCTGTTTTAATGTATCCAGATAACTGTAAACGATTACCTTTATACTGGTTTGTATTGTCTAGCGTGCGCAAGGCAGTGCCAAACCCACCATCCTGAATATCTTTGTCGGTCTGAATAAGAAGACTGGTCTCATCAGCATGGCCAATTGTCGTATCCAGCGTGATCTCGTAATCTCCCACATGAGCTTGTGTACCAGCTACTTGCCAGCCATCGGGGAAGCCATCGTTGTTGTTGTCGTTTATAGGGACAATGTAGGCAGGAGTCGAAGATGTTGAGGCGTTTTCTTCATTCTGTCGGCATCCGCCAATGAACAAGATGAGGATGAGAATGCTAAAGGGGAGATACAATCCAAAGGAACTTAACGCAGGGTTTGTCTTACTGTTCACTAGAACCTCCTTGGTTTCCAGGGTTTGCAAAGGGTGACAAATACGCAACATTAAGAAATACGGGGATTTTTACGCCGGGTTGCACCGAGCCAGAACGAGATTGGTGACTGATACATACCAGTCACCTCAGTGTCGTTAGGTCAGTTTGTAATGCACGTCTGGTAAATTGCGCAGGCGGTCGGCGGCTTGTTCGGCCGTGAGGTCGCGCTGGGCCTCGCCGAGCATTTCGTAGCCAACCAGGAATTTCTTCACCGTGGCGGAACGCAGCAGCGGCGGGTAAAAGTGAGCGTGCAGCTGCCAATGCTGCCCAAACTGAGACCTGTCAGGTTTCAGTTTGGGGTTGTCCTCATTTTGATCCGTTCCTGAAACCTGACTGGTCTGGGGTTCAAACGGCGCGCCATGCCAGCCCATCGAGTAGGGAAATGAGGTTTCAAACAGATTGTCGTATTTGGTGAGCATCTTTTTGAGGATGTCGGCCAGGGCATCCCGTTCGGCATCGTCCAGATCAGGCAGACGTAGAACGTGGCGGCGAGGCAGCAGCAGCAGCTCAAACGGCCAGACGGCCCAGTAGGGCACCACAGCCAGCCACTGTTCGTTTTGCACCACGATACGCTCTTGCTGTTCTAGCTCTAAGTTGACATAATCTAACAGTAGGGGACGGTCGTTTTCCGCAAAGTACCGTCGTTGGGCCTCATCCTCAGCCAGTGGTTCGTTGGGCAGGGTGTCCAGCGCCCAAATTTGGCCATGCGGATGGGGGTTGGAGCAGCCCATGATGGCCCCTTTATTCTCGAAGATTTGCACCCAGCGGTAGGTTTGGCCCAGTTCGGCCGTCTGTGCTGCCCAAGTGTCCACCACGCCACGAATTTCTGGCAGGCTCATCTCTGGCAGGGTGAGATCGTGGCGCGGGGAGAAGCACATCACCCGGCAAATGCCCTGTACCGCCTGGGATTGCAGCAGCGAGTGTACCGGTTCGCCTGCCGACGGCACTTCACTCAGCAAAGCGGCAAAATCGTTGGGGAAGACGTAGGTGTCGGTATAGTTGGGATTGGTTTCGCCGCTGGCACGGCCGTTTCCGGGGCATAAATAGCAGTTTGGATCATACGCTGGTCGGCTGTCTGGCGGCGCTTTTTCCACCTGGCCTTGCCACGGCCGTTTCATGCGGTGTGGGGATACCTGGACCCAGCGATCAATCAGCGGGTTAAAACGTCGGTGGGGATGCTCAGTTGGATCAAATTCACTTTTCACTTTTCACTTTTCACTTTTCACTTTTTAGAGAATGGGCGAGGCAGACAGTTTATCTCTTTCGACAACAGGCAACCGCCTATTGAACCTGTAGAATCTTGTTTCTGTCACCTTAATGTAAAGACCAGATAGCTGCCATCGGTGACGGTGAAGGCAGGTTCCAGGTAGTTGGTTTGGAGGCTGGCTAGCACGGCCGTATCGACCTCAACGGCACTCTCAGGACTTTCAATAATAAAATCCAGGCCGTCTTGCCAGATGAGAACATGCGTCACCCCTTCCGCTCGGAGTGCCGCCGCGATGCTGCTGGCATCGCCATAGCGGTAAACGAGATGGTCGAATGCATCCAAAATACTGTCGGGGCGGCAGTCAACATCACAGTAGTAACTGCGTGGTTCCCAGAAGAATTTAACCACCGCGTCCGACGGCAGCTGGGCATTTATCTCCTGCATGGCGGCAAAATGCGGGCCAAGCCGCCGCATTAGATGCGCCTCCCGCGTTTCCGTGCCGCTAAGATAGGCCCAGGGCTGGGCCGGGATCCATTCCCAGACCATGTTTAATGTACTGAGCACCAGTACAAAGGCTAATCCCATATTTAAGAAGCGACGCAGCGAAAATTGTGGGTGGTCAAATTCGCGAATTGCCGCAAATACCCAGGCTAGCACTGGACACAGCAGCGTAAACATCGGCAGCAGCAGCCGTGTCTGCCACAATCCTTTTGACTCGATGACACCTGCCGTCCAAAATAAATAATATCCCAGTGAGACTAAACCAACAGTAGAAAACGCATTGCGGACAGACGTGGATTGTTCTTCTTCACCTGAGAAATCTGCGGTTCTTTTCTGCCAAAAGGCATAGTAAATGATGAGCGGTAAGAAGGCGAGAAAGAGTGCTCCGGTACGGCCGTCCTGGCTGGCATCTCGTATCCCTAACGTCAAGTCATACGGCAGGCGCAGCAGAGCAAGCAAGTCAAACCCAATGCCTGAACCGGCATTAGCATATCCGGCGGCGCGAAATTCATCCCAGTATTGGCCACCAAACAGAAATGGATAGACTGGATTGCCGGTAAACGCCCAGTTTTTAATAAGCCAGGGGGAGAGGATGAGAACGGCCGTTCCGCCAAACACTCCGCCCAGCTTTAAGCCAGCCCGCCAATCATGCCGCAGCCGCCACAGCAACAACAGTCCCAACATTCCGGGCCCCACGATGCTGGTATATTTCATGCTCATCGCCAGTCCAGCAAACACACCACTGGCCACCAGCCACCGCAGCCCAGCGTTTCTTTCGCCTGTAGGATCGGCAATTTGGGGTTGCCTGTGCCACTGCGTTAATTTCTCCCACTTCAAAAAAGCATAAACCATGCCTGTGCTAAAAAAAGCCAACCCCAGATCGTTGTAGCTCCAGGTAGACAACAATGGCACCATCGGTGTGGCAAACAGAAAGAGAACGGCCGTCCACCCGTTCGGCAATCTAAAATGTTCCGTTGCAAAGGCAAATACCATCCCGCCCAAGGAAAATAGGAATAAAATGTGGATCAACTGAGCGGCCACATCGCCACGAATACCCATTGCCAGTAAAAACCACATCTGAAACAGCGATGGGAAGTTTAAATGGGGAATATCGACACCGCCATAAATCTGACCCACTGCCAAATACAGCTTTGGCCCCTTAAGATGGTAAAACAGTCCATCCCAACCGGTCGGCGGTAGCATGGCTAGGGTAAGGGCCAATAGAATAATCGTAACAAGAAAAATGATGATCGGACGAGACGGTCGTGACCAACTCAGCCTTAATCGTACCAACTTTGGCAGCCCAACCAGGGTTAAAATAATGGCCATTGTGGTGAGAACGGCCGAATTCAACCACCCTAATACTCCAACTAGCAGCACCAGCAACCCTACCGCCCCAAACCCCAGGCCAAACCCGAACAAAGCTCGCTCCAACACGTCTTTTTGCGCTTCTTCTCCTTTTATGCCTGTACGCTTTTGGGTTAAGAAATCCCATATCCATAAGCCAACGCCAAGCCCCATGATTCCCAACCACACCGCCACCAGCAAATCGAGTATCGCACCGCTCAATGCTGACCAACTATTGCCCAGCGGTAGCCATTCAAACTCGGTTAGCTGCACCAGCAATAGTGGGCTAAACGGCTTATACACCACAAAATAGCTGGCCACCGCAAAGAAAAACCAGGCCACAAAGAGGGCGATCAATATCCATTTGAGTAAATTGTTTTTATTTGACATCTTGGTTCAATGATAACAGCAAGCTTATTCGCTTTTTTTTGTTAGCTTATGGTGGTTTGTCTGGGTCAGGGTTAAGAGGACAAGCAAACCGAGTAGAGGAAGTGGGAGGAACATAATGGGATTTTCGGCATTGCCAGCGACCGTGTTGATGAACAAAATCCAAGGTAGGATGATCAGCCCAAGTGTAATAAGTACAATGTGCCAGGGAGCAAACGGCCGTTCCTTTAATCGCGCGAGCCAATCAAATAAGGGAATCAACAGCAGGGCTTGATTGGTTGTCCCTGTCTGAAATACCAGTAGCAAACTAGCGACAATGGTCCAATACGTTGCGGTGAGGAAGGTTGCCTCATTTCCACGAGTGCCGCGCCACCAAGCCCAGAGCATTCCAGCTAAAAGAACGGCCGTTAACATCCACCGCGCTGGTTCGCCTGCCCCTGGCACAACCTGATCAACCAGCACAACCAGTGGATTCTTGCCACCAGCAACAGGCGCGTATCGTTGAATGTCCTCAATAAAGCTAATTGGCCAGCGCGGGAAAAATAGCAGCGATGCGAGGAACATCGCTCCGCCCCCTGCCAGAATGCCCCATAAAAACCGCCACCTGCGCTGCACCACTGCCCAGACTACAAACCAGATGCCAAGCAAGATCACCATTTGGGGTTTTACTGAGGTGGCTGCTAGGCAAACGCCAGCCCAGCTATCTTTACCGTTTTTGAGCAGGATCAGCATGAGCACAAGAAACAGCGTTACATGCAGCGTAAATTGTCCCAGCAAAATACTGCGGGCAATCGGGTACATCACAATCGTGCCTAAAATGAGGAGCGTGCGACCTGCTAGGCTGGGGTACCAATCAAACAGTTGGAACAGAAGCACAACCGTCCCCACAATGACCCATTGCAGAATGACTATCCAAATAGCCAGGGCGAGTGGATAAGAAACGTAGGCGAGGGGTAAAAACAAGAAAATGACATGTAACGGATAGGCAAAACTCCCCTTCCCCTCTAGCGCTGGATCGATCCCTTTGTGCACTTGAATTTCAGCGGTGACTTCCAGGCTGTACGGGTCACGACCATCTATGAGAAGCGCTTCTGCCCCCGCCCAGCGCGAGTAAAAGTCGTTGCCGCCCAAAGTTGATTTGGTGAAGTATTGGTAGACGCCTATACTTTCGACGCCCGTTATTATCGCGAACAACAAAATAATGATCAACCACTCTTTTCGATTCATACCCACCCGTTACACAAAGCCATTCCGACTTAACCTAAATATCCTAAATCCTCTAACCGTTTTCGCACCGCAGCCTCATCATCGTCCGAAAAGTCGATATGTTGCTGGTCAGTGGTTGTATCCATTTGTACGCGTTGCATTCGCGCTTCATCAATCCAATCGGTTTGAAGCAGCTCGGTAAGGATACGGCCGTCCATCTCTGCGGGAACAGGCTGGCCCATTAAATACAAAACGGTAGGGGCTATATCTTCAATGTGGGCGTCCTGGGGTTGCTTGTGGGGATCAATAGGCAAGCCATGAAACAGAGTCATTCCATTCATGCGGTGCCAACCTGTAATGCCGTAGGAAACATCAACTAACTTGTTTGAGGCAAATTCGTATTCGCCAAATGATAAGTAACGGAAATTCTGCGGGACAAAGACGATGTCGGGCATTTTTTCCAGGTAACGGCCGTTATACATTTCTTCTCGCGTATATACCTTGTCCACCATTTTCTCACCCGTTTGTGGGTCGCGCATTTCTAGCAGCCGGGTCATCACATCCTGGCGTACCGTCTCATATTCTTTTCCAGGCGCAACCGTGCCGTGCGGCTCACGACCACGCACGTTTATCCAAAGTTGGCCCGCATTGCCCAAAGAGTAGACTTTTGTATTTGGCCAATCAATATCATTGAAGGAAAGGAAAAAACGTGCCAGCTTCTTGTTGCCTTTCCCCTTGGTTACTTTTCCTTTCATGCCACCCAGTCCCAACTTGAGCATCTGGTTGTAAATGGTAATGGGCGTGATACCGAGTTGGAAAGCACTTTTTTTGAGCTGGGTCAATGGACCACGCTTTAGCTTTAGAAGCCCCCATTTCATCAGCCAATTATTCATGTAAATATATTTATGGAACGGGCCAAATCCATGATCGGACATCATGATAAGGAGGGTTTGTTCATCGAAAGAGTCGAGCAACTCTGCAAGGTGCTTGTCAATTAACTGATAATGGTTGCGGATGGCGTGTTGGTAAACGGCCGTGCCGGGTGCCCCATGCAAGGGATGATTTTCATCCATAAAATGCCACAGTCCATGCTGCATCCGATCCGGTCCGCGAAAAACGTACATCATAAAATCCCACGGTTCGGCCGCCATCAATCGTCGCAGGCTTTTAAGCTGGATTTCAGTCACCTCGTCAATGGATGCAATGAATTTATCTAAATTTCCCCGTGCATAAGATTGTGGCGAATGAATGCGGTATCCTTCCTTGCGCAGTGATTCTGCCAGGCTGGGCGGATGGGTAAAATTAGAGTTAACAGAAGGGGTCATTAATCCCGTGATGAGCGATCCATGCACGGCTTCCGGTGGATAGGTCACAGGCACATTCATGACCAACACGCGCTTTCCCCCCTCACTTAACAACGACCACAAGGACCGACCTTGCCGAATCGTGGCGTTTACAGGTGACACACTGTAGCTGTCGGGACGACGAAATACAAAATCAATCAGCCCGTGATTACCTGGATTTTTACCTGTAATAAACGATGACCATGCGGGCGCGGTAATGGGTGGCATTGTAGAAAGCAGTTCCCCCCACGCCCCGTTGTCCATTAACTTTTTAAAGGTGGGCAAATGCCCGGCATCTACCCATGGTTTAATCAGATCAAATGTGCCACCATCCAGGCCAATTACAGCAACACGAAGTGGCTTTTCTAAATTATTCATGCAAAACACTCTAGCTTTTATGTAAAGAGACAACCAGGTCGGCAATGAGGCCCAGGACGATGATTTGAAAGGTGAGGGTAACTAGCACAACGGTCGAGGTAGCCAGGTGAAAGTCATAAGCGTAGATGTCATAAATGACTTTGCCCAGGCTGAGAAGCCCCAGCAGGATGGCGACCGGGACAAAAACGCGCAATGGCCGATAGGATAGCACAACCCGTATTACCAGTGAAAAAAAGTTGATAGTGTCGCGAAACGGCCGTATCTTTGACTGCCCCGTGCGTTTAAAATAATCAATCGGCACGTACAGCACATTATAATCATTTGTCAGCATTGCCAGCGTAATAGACGTCGTAAACGAAAATCCCGACGGCAGCATCCGGAAAAACGATATGGCTACATCTCGTCGAAAAGCGCGCAGGCCAGAATTCAAATCTGGGATTTCTATGCCGCTAAGATAATTTGCCAACCGGGTTAAGGCCCACTTTGCCGGGCGACGGACCAAGGGTATCTCCACCGTTTCACCAGTTCGCGCGCCTACAACCATGTCATAAGCGTTCATCTTCTCTGCAATGGTCGGTATCATCTCAATGGGATAGGTGCCATCGGCATCAATGATCAGCACCACATCATGCTGGGCACGGCGGATGCCCGTTTTGAGCGATGCCCCATACCCCTTGTTGTTTGGATGGCGGAAAAGCCGCACATAGTCGTATTGGGTGACGGTCGCGGCCGTGTCATCAGATGAACCATCATCTACCACCACTATCTCGCCGGGACAATCTGCCTCACCCATGACCTGGTGTACTTTTTCCAGGGTGGGACCAATTGCTTTTCCTTCATTGTAGGCTGGAATAATAACAGTTATTGGCTGCATATAGTTTCCCTTGTATATATGGCCTGTGAAGAGATGTGAAATTTTACGTCTCTGTATCTGAAAGCGCCAGGATAACACAGGCGTACCAGGCGTTCAATGGGACATGAGACCGTTTTTTACTTATCCTTGCTCACTCAATGTTTTCGCCCGCGTCTGCAAATTTGCCATACGGCCGTCATCTTGCGTCAACTCATCATGTAGCTGCTCTACTCGGGCCACCAGCGGGGGATGTTTAAAGGAAAAGGCGATGTTGCGTACCTGGGTTAGCCGCGCTTGTTGTTGTTCAGGCGTCAGTTCATCCGGGCGCAGGGGGCGGGCCGCCCCCCAATCGACATGGACAATGGCTTTGTCCGGCTGGCGCACAATAAAGTTGGCCGCGTGCCAATCTCCATTTTCGATGCCGAGCTGTTCGCACACCAGTTGGTGGAGCATAATTTCTTCGTATAGCGCGGGCGTGAGCTGGGTAGCATCCCGCCACACGGTTTCCAGAACGGTATCGCCCTGGATAAATGTTTCCAGCGTCAGCCCCAGCAGCGAGGAAAATTGAGTGTTATAGCGGAAGGCATGGCTGATGCGCGGCACCAAATCTTCTTCCAGGATGAGGCGCAGGCGGCCGCGCGCGGTTACCAGTTCGCCAGTTCCGGTGATGTATGGCCAATTTTCGGGACGGCCGTTTACCGTTTTAGCCCCCAGCTCAATTTCATGGAATGGCTCGGGCGCAGGCTGCTTGACTACCACGCCCAGTTCTGGGGCGATGAGAATGGTGCTGCGGCGGTGCCGTCCCACAATGTATTCGCCCTTAAGCAAAAGCTGGAGGCCGGTGGCCCGCCGGTGTGCTTCTTGCCAGGCGGCGATTTGGTCGCTTACCGCGTAATCTTGGTTGGCAACGGCCGTTCGCCTTTGCAACTCCAGCGCCACCATTTGCCCCATCAGATCATCTAGCAGGATGTGCTGGGGAATGGCTGGCTGTTGCTGGCTGGCAAAATTGCTCCCTTCAGCGATTTCAGCGTAGAGCTGGTCGATGTACGCGGTGCGTGTGGTCAGGGTAGGGGCGGCACCCAAGGTTTGCTGGCGTATAATATGCAGGCGGCAAAAAGCCTGGGCAACGGCCGTTTCCCTTAGTCCCGTTTCTTCTTCTAATCGAGCCGCTACCTGATGGGGATCTGCGCCAAAAAAGCGAATTTGGTCGCCAAAATCCTGCAAAATCTCAGCCCGGTTCAGCAGCGGATCGCCGTTGGCCAGTGGCGGCTCATAGCCAATCACGCCAAAATAATTAGCCACCCAGCCACCCAGCGCCCGCGTCAGAAAATCGGGTTCGGCCAGGAATTCAACTGGCACCAGCCGGTCGGTTGTGGTTTGCCCTAAATGGTTATGCGGATCATCAATTTGCAGCAGATCGGTGATGGTGGGAACGGCCGTTTCTCCCAAACGTTTAACCCAGTTTGCTTCAGCTGAGGCAGACGGCCGTTGTCCCACGATCGTTACCCGACTGCCACGTGCTTGGGGCTGTGGCGGAGTGAGAAAATCAACAATTTCGGGGCGGCTAAGGGGGATACCAACGATGGCGAACTGGCGTTTTTTCATCATGCCTCTAGTTTACGCGAAAAACGCCAAAATAACCTGTGCAAAGTGAAGAAATTGGACCAATTTGTAATACCTTCGAGGTTTTTGCCAGAGAAAAATTGGTCCAATCTTGCCAGGCAAAATCGACTTGCTTGACAACAAATAGCTTGTCGATTATCATATCTGACAACATTATCAATTTTAATAATGGAGACTGTTTTGCGGAAAATTGAACTTGTTATTCATCCGGTTCGTTTTCAAATTTTACGGGCCATTGGCACAGACATAGTGACCACCCAGGAGATTGCCGACCGGCTGCCCGACACGCCAAAATCGTCAATTTACCGGCATTTGAAGCTGCTGCTGGAGCATAACCTCATTGTGGTGGACGAAACCAGGTTAGTGAACGGCATTCAGGAAAAAACATATCGTCTGGATCAACCGGCAAGGCTAAGTCCAGAGGACATGCAAGATTTGTCGGTGGATGATCACATTCGCTTTTTTACAACGTATGCGCTCACATTGGTGCAGGATTATGCCGAATACGTCACAAAAAATGCGCCCATCGACATGCTGGTGGACCGTACTGGCTACACGGAAGTAACGTTTTATGCCAGCACGGCCGAATTAGATACTTTTCAGCAAGAACTGAATACGGCCGTTATGAAATTGCTAAACAATAAACCGGGTAACGGCCGTGCCTACCGCAAGCTGGCTGTTGTTTCCCAGCCTCTGCCGGAAAGCAGTGAAAAGTGAAAAGTGAAAAGTGGGTCACTTACTTTTTACTTTTTACTCAAAAAATGGAGTACCAAACATGGATGTCTTAAAAGAATACCTCCCGCTCATTATCCCGATTGTGATCATTCAACTGGTTCTGATCATCTTTGCCCTGACTGATCTGGCGCGTCGCGAGCAGACGCGCGGCCCGAAATGGGTTTGGGTATTGGTGATTTTATTTATCAATTTGATTGGCCCCATCGTTTATCTGCTGCTGGGGAGGGACGACGCTTAAATGAACGATATTGCCATTCGCTGCCAGGGCTTGAGCAAGCAGTACGGTGACATTCAGGCACTGAAATCGCTGGATTTGACCGTGACTCAAGGCTCAATTTTTGGCTTTTTAGGGCGCAACGGCGCGGGCAAAACGACGACTATCCGGCTGCTTACCGGGCTGGCCCAGCCCAGCGGCGGCACCGCCTGGGTGGCAGGCGTGGAAACCACCACGGCTGACAGCACCGCCCGATCTCGTTTTGGCTATCTGCCCCAGGAACCGGCCTTTTATGGCTGGATGACGCCCCAGGAATATCTGGATTACGTGGGCAAGCTGTTTCAAATGGACAAAGTGACCCGCAAGCGGCGCATCGATGAGATGCTGGCGCTGGTGAAGCTGACGGACGCCGCCAAACGGCCGATTCGCGGCTTTTCTGGCGGCATGATGCAGCGCATGGGCATTGCTCAGGCGCTGCTGCACGAGCCGCCGGTGCTCTTTTTGGACGAACCAACCAGCGCGCTGGACCCAGCCGGGCGGCATGAGCTGCTGGCCTTGCTGGGCAGCCTGCGTGGCCAGGTCACCATCTTCCTCTCCAGCCACATTTTGGCCGATGTGGAGCGGGTGTGTGACACCATCGGTATTATCCACGAAGGTGAATTGGTGCTGGTGGCAGATCGGGATGAACTGATGGACCGTTACGCCACGGACAGCGTTTTGCTGGAAGTGGCCCCTGGTTCGCCAACGGCCGTTTCTCACCTTGTCCCCATCTTGCAAAACCAACCGTGGGTACAGCAAGTTGACCAGGAAAACGGCCGTCTGCACCTGCATGTCTACGATGTGGCTGCGGCGCAAGAGGCGCTGCTGCCGCTGGTTGTGGAAAACCACGTGCAGCTAAACAAGTTTGAATGGCTACGGCCGTCGCTGGAAGAGATTTTCCTCTCGATCAGCTCTCAGTAACCAGTAGGTCAGTAATCAGTAAGTCAGTGAACAGTAAACTGAATACTGACCTCCTGAACACTGATTACTAAAATTGGACAGCAAGAAATGACCATCTTTCTCTTCACAATCGCAGTGCTCCTCATGATTTTCATCCCGCTGGGACTGGCCATCTGGCTGCGGCGGCGGTATCGGGTGCCGTGGCTGCTGTTTTGCGTGGGCATCCTCACTTTTGTTGGTTCGCAAACGTACCATATTCCGCTCAACAATTGGTTGGGTGATTTGGGCATGATTGGCCCGATTGGACCGGACGCACCAAATTTGTGGCGTACGGCCGTTATTCTGGGACTCTCTGCCGGGTTAAGTGAGACAATTGCTCGCGTGGTAGGTTATTGGTTCCTGTTTCGTAAAAAGGTGGCGGAACGGGTTGAAGATGGCGTGCTGGTGGGGTTGGGCCACGGCGGCATCGAGGCGATGGTTATCGGTGGCGTGTTTACGGCTGGATCGCTCAGCTCGCTGTGGGCCGTGCGCAATATGGATTTGAGCACGCTGGGCATGACGGCGGCGGAGCTTACGGCCGTTACCCAGCAGCTGTCTGTCCTGCAAGAAACGCCCTGGCTGGTGTTTGTAGCCGTTTTTGAACGGCTCATGGCCATGACGTTGCACGTCACTATTTCTGTGTTGGTGTGGCGTGCCTTCAAGCGGCGGCAGGTATGGCCTGTTTTGCTGGGGGTAGCTTACCATGCGATTGTGGATGGAACGGCCGGTTACGCAGCCCAATTTTTAGACACACTTTGGGTCGAATTGATTGTGCTGGCCTTGGCCCTGCCCGGTGCCTTTTGGCTGTGGCGGCAGTGGCCTGCACCTACCAAAACGCAGCCCGGTTTAGGCTGGCAAAATGAGCTAAGGTTGTTGGGAACGGCCGTAACGCACGAACTCAACCAGCAGTGGCGCACCCGCCGCGCATTGGTCATGGTGGCCGTCTTTGTCCTCTTTGGCCTGGCCTCGCCGCTGATTGCCAAGTTCACGCCAGAAATGCTCAAGAGCGTGCCCGGCGCGGAGCAGTTCGCCGATCTCGTCCCCGAACCGACGGCGGCGGATGCCGTGAGCCAATATATCAAAAACCTGACCCAGTTCGGCTTTGTCCTGGTCATTTTGCTGGGGATGGGAGCCGTGGCTGGCGAAAAAGATAAAGGCACGGCGGCGATTATTTTGAGCAAGCCGCTGCCGCGCTGGGCTTTTTTGCTGAGCAAGTTTGTGGCCCAGGGCGTGGTTTATTTTGTGGCGCTGCTGCTGGGCACGCTGGGAGCGTATTATTACACGCTGGTGTTGTTCGAGCCGCTGGCTTTTGGCCCGTTTCTGTTTGGCGGCGTGCTGCTGTGGCTGTGGGCGCTGGTGTTTACGGCCGTTACCCTCCTGGGCAGCACGATTGGCAAAAGCACCGGCGGCGCGGCAGGCATTGCCTTGCTGGGAGCCGTCTTGTTGCTCATTTTGGGCAGTATTCCCCCGGTGGGGCAGTTTTTCCCCTCGGCGTTGGTGGGTTGGGCGTCGCAGCTTGGTCTGCCAGGGGATGTGCCGTTCAACGGCGCGGCGCTGTCGGCCAATGGGGTGCTGATTGTAGTGTTTTTGGTAACGGCCGTCGCCCTCTTCGAGCGCCAGGAAATTTGAGAACGAATACCGCTCAATAAAACCGAGAGATTTAATGTCTCTGTTGACACGCGCGATAAAATTGCTTATACTCTCCTCTAAACTAATAAGGAGGGTTCTGTGAAACTCGAACTTCTAGCAAAAAAGAATCAAGATTTATCGTATAGCGTATCAATTAGGGCCAGTGATTTAGTACATCATTCTTTTGTCGATTTCTACGATGATAAAACGGGTCAAGGTTACCAGCGTCGAGAAACACTAAGAGATAGGAGGGGACGAGAAATTGCACAATATATTGAGCGGTGCATCAAGCAAAATCTTCCGCCGCGTTTGTTTGAAATGACGGCCAATGCTCGCGAGGCAAAAAAAGTAACTTTTGATCCATTAGATGAAAAGGATCGATTGGGAATCTTATATATTAATAATCCAACCGAGCGATTTTTTTCAATTATTGATGGAGGAACTCGACTACTAGGGATTCAAAATGCTTTGAGTCAGTCGATAATTGATGAAGAGACAACATTTGACGTTCGTCTATTCGTTGATTTGACTGTAGCTGAAGAAGTAGCTCAATTTTTGTTGATTAACGAAAAACAAAAACGGGTAAGAACTGATTTGAGTCTGAGATTAGTTCAGAAATTATTAGACAATGGTGATTTGCAAGATAATGAAATGCATGTTCTGGAAACAGTTGTTCCAAAGACTGATTCTTGGAGATATGAGGCAAGTAGAATTGCAGGATTAATGAACAAGCATAGCGACTCTCCTTGGAATAACCTGATTCAAATGCCGGGCGATAATTCTCCAAAACCCGTGAAATTGCAAGCATTTTTTTCCAGTTTGAAAAATGTTCTAACCGAACCAGATTTAGAAAAACATTTTGAAAGAGTTGCGAGAAAGTTGGAATTTAATTCAAAATCGGAAGTAATAGCCCAAATATTAAGAAACTATTGGAATGCGGTCAGAAGTGTTAACCCTAAAGCGCATGAAGAACCCAATACGAATGTTCTTTGGGGAAGTATTGGGGTAAATGCAAGCCATATAGCCTTGTCAACAATACTTTTAAGCATTTTTAACAGTCAGGACGTGGACTTTACTCAAGATCGTTTTGAAAGAATATTGAAAGATACAATGATAGCGGACTATCCAAAGTGGTTCACAAAGCCTGGAACGAAAGATGAAAAAGAATATCCAGGTGAAAAGGGTGAATTTCCGACAATGACAGGTGCCGCAAATTATGTAAGATTGGCAAAGATGCTTGAAGATGATGTAAGGATTGCAATTCACGCAGATATGCATGCAGGCAACGTAAAAATATAGCTAAAGTTGAGGGATTTTTAGGCTATTGCCCAGAGCATGAAGGGTGCAGAAATTTATTCTAAGCTCTCTGCTTTCGGTGGTAAAAATGAAGTCGCGCGGCAGGATTGTACGCTGGCATGGTACTGCTGGATGGTGACGCCTCTTCGAACACCAGGAAAAATAAGATAACTAGCTGGAAAGTCTGCTGGTAATTTCCTGAATGTTTTCAAAGATAAAGTTAGGCTGAAGGCCATTAGCTTTGGCGACATCGTCTTGCTGGCTGATGCCGGAGAGGACGAGGATGGTTTGAATACCCGCCGCTTTGCCACCCGCAATGTCCGTTTCCAGCCGGTCGCCAACCATGGCCGTGTTTTGCGGCGTGCCGCCCAGCTTTTGCATCGCCATCTGGAAGATGAGCGGGCCGGGCTTGCCAATGACGGTTGGTTCCACGTTCGTGGCCGCCTGGATGAAGGCCAGGAGGGAACCTGCACCAGGCAGTTGGCCATACTCGCTGGGGAAGGTGAGGTCTGGGTTGGTGCCGATGAAATCCGCCCCTTTGCGGATGAGCAGCGAACCGGCAGCCAGCTGGGCATACGTAACGGTTGGATTGAAGCCTGCCACGACGAATACGGCCGTTTCCCCCGCCATCACCTCATCAATGGTTAACAGCCGGAAGTCGCGCGTTTGTATGGCGGTCTGTAGCCCCACATCACCCACCACAAAAACGTTCTTCCCTGCTTCATACCGTTCCTGTACGTAACTCCCCGTCGCCTCCGCTGAGGTAAACACCTGATCTTCCGTCACAGTCACGCCAAAGCGGGCCAACTTTGCCACATATTGCTGGGGCGTTTTGGAGGCGTTGTTTGTGGCCAGCACAAATTGGATGCCACAATCATGCATCGTGTTGAAAAAATCGGCCAGACCGGGCATAGGAGTTTCCCCACGCCACAGCACGCCGTCCATGTCTAAAATGAGGTTCTTAATATTGTCCATGTGGCTGATTATAGCGAAAGCGTGGGGAGACGGTAGTTTTGGATGATGGGCATCTGGGACCGGGTTGTTATACAATTGCCCGACTTTTGGACCTTAATTTGTCATTCTGAGCGAAGCGAAGAATCCATATAGTGTGACAATAGGGCGTACTTTTTCCACGAGCAAAGGTTGTCGCTAGCCAGGTTTAGAGGGATTCTTCATTTCGCTGCGCTCCATTCAGAATGACAATTTCACGAGCTTTTGAAAGAGAGTACTAAAAAGAGAAGAGGGATTTGTGAAATTATCTGTCATTATGCCCGTCTTTAACGAGCGGGAAACATTGGAAGAATCGGTAAAAGCGGTGTTGGCGGTGGAGCTGGCCGACGAGATCGTTTTGGTTGATGATGGTTCCACAGACGGCACGCGCGATCTGTATCCGGCCATCCAGGCATTGGACGAGACGATCAAAGTGCATTTGCACGAGAAAAATCAGGGCAAAGGCGCGGCGGTACGCACTGGGTTTAGCAAAGCGACTGGCGATATTTTTTTGATTCAGGATGCGGATCTGGAATATGATCCGCGTGATTATCCCGCGTTGATTCAGCCGATTGTGGAAGGGAAAGCGGCCGTTGTTTACGGCTCTCGTTTTCGCGGCGGGCCAACCAAAACGATGTTTTTCTGGCACATGGTGGGTAACAAACTATTGACATTGGTTACCAACATTGTTTACAACACCATTTTGTCCGACATGGAAACGTGTTACAAAGTATTTCGCGCCGATGTGATCCGCGACATTCCCTTGCGCTCGCGTGGTTTTGAGTTTGAGCCAGAAATCACCTCTAAAGTACTCAAGCGCGGCCACCGCATCTACGAAGTGCCCATCTCTTACAACGGCCGTGAATTCGAGGAAGGTAAAAAACTGAATCCGTGGGTTGAAGGACCGAAGGCGCTTTTTTATTTGTTGAAGTATCGGTTTGTCGATTAGACGGTTATCGGTAAACGGTTATCGGTAATCGGCAAGAAGTCTACCGATCACCGATCACGGAACACCGATTACCATCACGCGAAGCAATGTCCCGTTTCCCCAAGCTCCCAATCTTGTTCATTACTGGATTAACGGCCGTTCTCCGTGCTCCTGGTTTATTTGCCAACAGCTTCCAGGCAGATGAGGCGCTGTTTGCCACCTGGGCACGGGAAATTGCCATCTGGCGGGATCCGCTGCTGCAAATGCAGCCCATCGACAAGCCGCCGCTGCTTTTTTACCTGCAAGCGTTGTTTTATCCGCTGTTTGGCCCAGTGGAATTTGCGGCTCGATGGCCCAACTGGATCGCTTCTGTGTTGATCGTTCCTTTGACTGGCGTGTTGGCCTGGAAATTGTATCGGCGACCGGGAACGGCCGTTCTCGCCGCTGCTCTTCTTGCCTTGTTTCCGTTAAGTATCCAATTTAGCCCCACAGCCTTTACTGACCCACTGCTTACTTTTTTACTGATTACCGGATTAACGGCCGTTGCCAGCCAGAAACCAGGTTGGGCTGGACTGTTGTTTGGTCTGGCGCTGATCACCAAATACCAGGCATTTCTTTTTTTGCCACTGCTCATTGGTCTGGGATGGCTGTTTGGCTGGCGTGGGCGACAGTGGGTAAATGGTTATGCCGGGTTATTGCTGCCGGTTGGCCTGTTTTTTGCCTGGGAAATAGCGCGCACTGGTTCGGTTTCCCTGTGGCAAAGCCAGATGAGCAATTTTGGCGGCGTGCGCCTGAGCTGGTCGTGGGAACTTTGGCCCCGGTTTTGGTCGTGGCTGGATTTGGGGCAAACGGCCGTTTCCCCCCTCATCTTTTTCCTGCTCATCCCTGCTGTTGGCTGGTTTGTTCTCCAACATCTTCGCCCGTCACAGACCTGTCAGGTTTATTTAGGTCAACCTGGCCTTGCGAAAGGCAAACCTGACAGGTCTAAAAACATGGATCGCTTGCTGCTCCTCTTCATCTTGGGCTATGGCCTGTTTCACTGGCTGTGGGCTATCCCTGTCTGGGACCGCTACCTGCTGCCGCTGCTGCCGCTGCTGGCCTTGCTTTTGGCACGAGCTTACGGTGATCTACTTACCCATTTGCCTGTCGCAGCCCCCATCCTACAATTTCGCGGGGCATGGGTGGTTTTGCTGCTGCTGTTTATCTCGGCTTCCTGGTCGGCACGGAACGGCCGTACCCCACTCGGCAGCTTTCCAGAAGCAGATCAGGGTGCAGCCGACGTCGCCGCTGCTCTGGCTGATGCGCCCTACGGCACTGTTTTGTATGATCACTGGTTTAGCTGGCAATGGCGCTACCACTTGTTTGATAAGCGCGTTTTTGTCAACTGGTTCCCTCACGGCCAGGCCCTGGCTGACGATTTAGCCGCTTTTGGCCAGAATGGCTTGCCGCGCTATTTGGCTTTGCCGAAAACGGCCGTTGCCCAACCCATCGTTCGCACTGTTCAAGAAGCAGGCTTTGCGCTAACGGCCGTTATCCAATCCGACGAAATCATCCTTTACAAAATAAATCCACAGATTTCGCAGATTACACAGATTTTCAAGCCTTTGAAAAAGGCCAATCTGCGAAATCTGTGTAATCTGCGGATAAAAAATTGGAGTGACCAACATGAGGCGGCTTGAATTTCTGAAGCGATTGCCGCCGCTGGTTTGGCTGCCGGTGCTGCTGGCGATCTTTTTTAACAAGATGGCTTTCAGCAACCTTATTTTGGCCCGGGGTGATACCTTCCTCTACTTTTATCCTTATTGGGACGCTGCGGCCAACGCGCTGCGCAACGGCCGTATCCCCCTCTGGAATCCGCATCTGTTCATGGGCGCACCCTTCTTGGCCAACAGCCAGGTTGGTTTCTTTTACCCGCTCAATTGGCCCGTTTGGTTCCTGCTGCCCACGCCTTACGCTGTTAGCGCCTCTATTTTGTTGCATTTGCTCATTGCTGGCGTGGGGGCATATTTGGCTGGGCGGCGCACGTTGGGCTTGGGGCGCTGGGGTGGATTGGTAACGGCCGTTCTTTTTGCCCTCGGTGGGTATCTCACGGCGCAAGTCGAGCATATCAACCAGCTGCAAGGGCTGGCCTGGATGCCCTGGTTTTTGTGGGTTGCCGCATCCGTTTTCCGCAGTAAGATGGGCAACCGCTGGGTGTTGGTGGGGCGAGGCGCAGTTGGCTTTGCCTTGCTGTTTAGCCTGCAGCTGCTGGCTGGCCACACGCAGACCAGCTTCATTACGGGCGTTATGCTCATCGTTTGGGGGGCGGCGCACTGGTTGGAGAAATGGCTGCTGCGCGATTCTCCGCATGGCCTGGGGCTGTCGTTTCAATGGCGGCGTTTTTACCGACGGCTGCCGCTGGTGCTGTTGATGGGCGGGGGTATCGCGATTTTGTTAACGGCCGTTCAACTGCTGCCCACTTTCGAACTCATCCAGCAATCCAGCCGTCAGGGAGGCCTGTCGTCTAACGAAGTGCTCTCGTTTTCGCTTCATCCGCTGCTGCTCAACCGGGCCCTGCTGCCCGCCTACGGCCAATCGTTATTTAGCGAATACGTGGCCATTTTGCCGCTGACGGCGCTGCTGCTGGCCTTTTTGGCGGCGTGGCAGTGGCGGCGGTGGCGCGGCGTTGCGCCTGCGATGGCCCTGGTGTTGCTGGGACTGCTTCTGGCGCTGGGTATCTTTAACCCGCTCAGCTGGCTGCTGGCCCGGCTGCCTGGCTTTAATCTGTTTCGTGTGCCGGCGCGCTGGCTGGCGGTGTATGCTCTGGGCGTTTCTTTGCTGGCCGGACTGGGCTGGCAAATGGTGCTGGATCGCTGGCTGGTGCGGCAGCGCGACTGGCGCAGCATACCGTTGCGGGCAAAAGAGAATTTATGGCATCTGGAACGGCCGTTTCGCTTCGGCATCTGGTTGCTGGTTGGCTTCATTGCCTGGAACGCCCTGGCCCAATTCGCGGCCATCTTTGTGCCTACTGGCCCCGAAGCGCCGTTTGAGGCGGCGGGGATTGGCACACTGCTACTTTGGCTGTTGGAACTGGCATTACTGTTTGGTCTCATTTTAGGGCAGCGATTGATTTATGCGCCGGAAAATCGTTTTCGATTTAAACTGGAAATGCGCCAGCCTGGTTCCCCCTGGCTGCTGCTGCCGCTGCTCGCCATCACTCTGTTTTTAGGCACACGCACCCATCCATACAACAACCTCACGACACCCGAAGCGTACTTTGATTTGCGCCCGCCACTGGCTCGCCTCATCGCTGAAAATCCGTGCCGGGAAACGGCCGTTTGTACCCAGCCGCCAGATCGCTTTCTGAGCCTCTCTGATATCTTCTTTGACGTGGGGGATCAGGCAGAGATCGACACAATTTATAGCGATCAACTCTCTTTGGCAGCACAGTACGATTACACCATCGCTATGAAGCAAAAAGAGATCATCGCTCCCAATTTACCGCTTAGCTTCGATTTGGCGGCGGTCGATGGTTTTGATGGTGGTATCTTGCCGCTGAATTCGTATAGCGAGTTTGCGCAGTTGGTGTTGCCGCCGGGAACGCAGACGACAGACGGCCGTTTACGTGAACATCTAACGGCCGTTCCGCCCGCACCCTGGCTCGATCTCACCAACAGCCGCTACATCATCACCGACAAAGTGGGCGATGTCTGGCAAGAAGTGAGCTTCAGCATCACTGCCTTTTTTGATTTGGAATTCCCCACCACACTGGGGCCAGACGAGTCGTTGGAGATTGCTTACACGCCTGTGTTCACGGCAACCGCCATGGCTTTTGTGGCGGAAGGGGAACCGGGCTGGGTTGAGGTGGAAACGCAGGCAGGCGACCATTGGGAAATAACAGGTTTTGCTGCTGGCAGTGGTGTGGTGCGGGCCGGTTGGCCTGTCTCCGCCACGATGCGTCAGATCACGCAGCAAGCTGTTCCCACGCGCCTTATTTTACACGGCCCGGAGCAAGGCACCTGGCAAATTTACGGTGCGACGCTCCTTAATGAAGCCGATGGCACGTTCCAGCCACTGGTGTTAGGCAACTACCGACTCATTCATTCCGGGGATGTGAAGATTTACGAGAATCTGGATGTGTTGCCGCGCGCTTTTTTGCTGCCTAACTGGACCTGGCAGCCCGACCAAACGGCCGTCTTGCAAACAATGCAGCAGCCTGATTTTACCTTGAGGGAAACGGCCGTTCTCCTCGGCAGTGGCGAAAATCGCATCGGTGAAGCCGATGCCACCGCCACAGCCACGATCACCCACTACGAGCCAGAGCAAGTGATTGTGGAGACCCGCAGCAGTCAGCCGCAATTGCTCCTGCTCAGCGATGCTCACTACCCCGGCTGGCAAGTCATCATCGATGGCTCACCCGCCAAATTGCTTCAGGCTGACGGCCTGTTTCGCGGTGTGCTGCTGCCTGGGGGCGAGCATGAAGTGATCTTCAAATTTAGCCCGCGAAGTTTCCAATTAGGGTTGATGATGACGGCCGTTGGCCTGATCTTGCTCGTTTTGCTGGGGATAGCCTTGCTCATTTTGCAGCGCTTAGATGCAAGAAGAATAGAACGCTGATTTACCCGATGACCCTGATCGCAGATTGATTGCTTTGCAGCATCATGAATATCAGAAAAATCAGGGTAATCAGCGTTCCAATTAGAAAGGATTAGAGATGGAACTACTTTCGCGGCCCAAACTGGGCGTAGCTTTGTGGACCTTGGGAGCATTGCCGCTGGCTGAATCCGCTAAACTGGTAGCTGAGATGAAATATGATGGCGTTGTGCTGCCTTTTGCTCAAGTTGACTCACCAGCCATCGCAGCAGAAATCTTGCAATCGCATCAGCTTACCTGCTTTGCCCTCACGCCAAATCCGGTTGATTTGGCACATCCCAATACGGCCGTCTCCCAAACCGCCATCGCCTACGTGGAAAAAGTCATTGAGACGGCCGTTATTTTGCAGGCACCACTGGTCACCATCCGTAACTTGCCGGGACGCTTTCGCCCCATTGCCACAGCAGACCAGGAACAGGCATTGTTTAAAACGGCCGTTAGCCATTTGGCCTCCTTTGCCGCCGAGCACAATATTCGGTTGGCGCTGGATGTGGTGAACCGGTATGAGAGCTTTTTGTGTACGACAACGGCCGTTACCCTACAAATGCTCTCCCGCCTCGACCAACCAAACCTTGGCCTCACCCTCAGCGCCTTCCATATGAACCTGGAAGAACAAGATGCTGCAGCTACCATTCATGCCGCTGGTGACAAGCTTGCCCTTTTTTACATGGCTGACTCTAATCGGCGGGCCATTGGCCAGGGGCACCTGAAGTTGGGCATGCACCTTTGGGCGTTGGAATCTTTGCCCCAGGTGCCGGTGATTTTGGAATGCTTGCCAGAAGGTTGTGATCCTTTTGGAGAGGGGGTAGGGGAAGACGGCCGTAATCAAGTCATTCGCTATCTTGAGGAGTCCAGAACCTGGTTTTAGCTATTGACATAACGTTTTGTCAACTTCCTCCACAGAGGTATAATCGCTTGCTGGAACTATTTCATCAACCAATAAACCGGGCTATTACTAGATCGTGAGCCTGAGACGTTGAGCCAGGATTTAGTGGCTTACCCAGATTTAAAATCTGTTTACTCTACATCTCTTCTCTGCTTTGTCGGATTGCACCATGACTAGTTTGATTGCCCAAGATTAGGAGAAAACATGTCAGAAAGAAAAAAAGTGCGCGTAGCCCTTATCGGTGTCGGTAACTGCGCCTCATCGCTGGTACAAGGCGTCCAATATTACAAAGAAGCGGCCGATGACGCCGAGATCCCTGGGTTAATGCATGCAACCGTAGGTGGTTACCACGTACGCGATATAGAATTTTCGGCTGCTTTTGATGTGGTTGAAGGCAAGGTTGGTAAGGATTTAAGCGAGGCAATTTGGGCCCATCCTAACAACACCATTAAATTTGCCGATGTGCCACACCTCAATGTGCCCGTCTATCGTGGCATGACACATGACGGTCTGGGCAAATATGTGAAAACCGTTGTGGAGAAGGCACCAGGCCCGACTGATAACATCGTCAAGATTCTGAAAGATACCGGCACAGATGTCATCATTAATTTTATGCCGGTGGGTTCTGAGATGGCCACCAAATGGTATGTAGAGCAGGCGCTAGATGCCGGTTGTGCTTTTGTTAACGGTATTCCGGTCTTCATTGCCAGTTCCGAATATTGGAGTAAGCGCTTTGCCGAACGCGGCCTGCCCATCGTGGGTGACGACATCAAAAGTCAGGTTGGAGCCACCATCACCCACCGCGTGCTGACCAATTTGTTCAATGATCGCGGCATTCACCTGGACCGTACTTACCAGCTCAACTTTGGCGGCAACATGGATTTCTACAACATGTTGGAACGCGAACGTCTGGAGTCCAAGAAGATTTCCAAGACCGGTGCCGTTACCAGCCAGTTGCCCTATGACATAGGCGCTGAAAACGTGCATGTTGGCCCCAGCGACTACGTGCCCTGGTTGACCGACCGCAAATGGTGTCACATTCGCATGGAAGGGCGTGCCTTTGGCAATGTGCCTCTCAATCTGGAACTAAAGCTGGAAGTGTGGGATTCGCCCAACTCGGCTGGCGTCATGATCGATGCTTTGCGCTGTGCCAAATTAGCTTTGGATCGTGGCATTGGGGGGCCGCTGATCGCCCCATCCTCCTACTTCATGAAGACACCACCGGAACAGTTTACCGATGATGAGGCCCGCAAACTTACGGAAGCATATATCGCGGGAGAATTGTAAGAGCCAGCTGCTAGAGGGTTGAGTTCTAACTTTTTGTATGAAAAAATCATTTCTAAAATCAGTCTTGACGCTCTAAACAACCTATGCTATAGTGCGCAAGCTGTTAAAAACAGCAAAAAATCTTAAAGGAGATAGGCGCAAATGAATATTTTCTATGACAGCATGTTTATCATCGCATCTCGTGACGCCGTTGGTGGCGTTGCCACGCATTGCGCCTGTGACCACGTTCCTCCTTTGTGATTTTCTTCACAAATAAGAGTTAACGACAACGGTCACGGCGCTTCTAGCCCGTGACCGTTTTTTGTTTTGCCGCTTTGAACGCCACGGGTACGCCCTGTGGCGTTTTTTGTTCTTTTTAAGGCGGTAATACCGGACATAGGGTGTCAACAATCGTTGATATGCTACAGACAGATCGAGTTCCAAGAGCTGTGAGCTGTCATCCCGACAAAATGGAAATTATCATGAAGATGGAAATGTTTAACTTAAAAGAAACTGTTGCTGAAAACAAATTTGTAGGGCTGTGGCGATTACTGAAGGGGTATCAGCTAATTTATGTGATTGCCTTGTTGGGAATCGGTTTAGCTGCCCTGGCGCAAACTGGAATTTACTTTTTCCTGGGCTATTTTGTGGACACAATTTTGCCTTCAGAGAATATGTTACAGCAGCTACCCTGGGTGGCATTAGGCTTTGTCGGTCTGGCAACCTTGCAAGGGTTGTTCACTTTTGCCGGTGGGCGACTGGCGGCGAAGACATCTGAGAAAGCGGTGCTGCGCATTCGCAACTTTTTGTATGACCATATTCAGCGCCTCACCTTTACATACCATGACAATATGCAAACGGGTGAACTGTTGCAACGTTCTACGTCTGACGTGGATGCGGTACGGCGTCTGTTTGCTGAGCAAACAATTGGCATTGGCCGGATTGTGATGCTGTTTATTGTGAACTTCATCGCTTTGCTAACGATTGATGTCAAGCTGGCTTTGCTGTCTGTCATGATCATCCCAGTGGTGCTCATCATCTCCTATTTCTTTTTCGTAAAAGTTGGTGAAGCTTATGAGCATTTCCAAGAGCAGGAAGCGACATTGTCTAACCGGCTTCAGGAGAATCTGGCCGGGGTGCGTGTGGTAAAAGCGTTTGCCCGACAGGTCTTTGAAATAGAGATGTTTGAGGGTGAGAACCAGGAGAAGTATCGTCGTGGTCGTCGTTTGACAACAATGCACGCGGTTTTCTGGCCATCAACCGATGTTTTGTGTGGTATGCAGATGCTGTTGGGTTTGTATCTTGGGGGACGGATGGCGATTGACGGGTCGATTACGACTGGCATGTACCTCTCTTACGTTGGGTATGTGGGTCAAATCATCTGGCCGATTCGGAACTTAGGACGGTTGATTGCCGATGTTTCTACGGGGTTGGTCTCTTACGGCCGTATCCTGCAAATTGTGCGGCAAGATCGTGAGCCACTTACGGTTGGATCTCACCGACCGGACAAACCGGTACGGGGTGAAGTCCATTTTGACCATGTGGACTTCACTTATGAAGGCGAAGAAGAGCAAGTGTTGCACGACATCTCCTTTAGCGTGGAGCCGGGTCAGGTGGTGGCGCTGTTAGGCGGTACGGGGTCGGGTAAGACGTCGCTGGTGAATTTGCTGCCCCGGTTTTATGAGTATACAGACGGCCGTATCCTGCTAGATGACGTCGAACTGAAAGAATATCCGCGTGACTATTTGCGCGAGCAGATCGGCATTGTGATGCAGGAACCGTTCCTCTTCTCGCTAACGATTCGGGAGAACATCACCTACGGGGTAACCCGAGAGGTGACTGAGGCCGAAATTGAGACGGCGGCGCGGGCCGCTGCCGTACACGATGTCATCCTGTCATTCCCAAACGGGTATGAAACGAAGGTGGGTGAACGAGGTGTAACACTTTCCGGCGGGCAGAAGCAGCGTGTGACACTGGCTCGCACCTTCTTGCGCAATCCGCGCCTGCTGATTTTGGACGATGCAACTTCTTCGGTAGATACGGAGACGGAAGCAGAAATCCGGTTGGCACTGGACCGGCTGATGGAATCGCGGACAACGTTCCTGATTGCTCACCGGATTCAGAGTGTGATGAATGCTGACCTGGTGCTGGTGTTGGAAAACGGCCGTATTGTGCAACGTGGCACACACGACACGCTTGTCAACGTGCCCGGCACCTACCAGCGTATCTACGATTTGCAATCGCGCATCGAAGATGAGCTGGAAGCGGATTTGTCAACTGTGGCGGAAAATGGTTCACAAAATGGGTATCACAAGCTGCCGCAAGCTGGCGATTAAAAAGTTGTGGGGGCGGTTCACGAACCGCCCCCACAAAAACAACGAGAAATCTTATGTCTGAACATTATTTTGAAGAAGAAGAATTTGATAGCCAGGTTAATGGGACAACCGTGCGCCGCATTTTGGGGCAAGGGTTGAAGCATTGGCCGTTTATGATGACGTTTCTGGTCTGCATTTCGGCCGTTGCGCTCATCGAGTCTTATTTTACGTTCCTTAGCAAACGCATGATTGATGAAGGCATCATGGCTCGTGATTTGGATGCCTTGCGTGCTCTGGCCGTCCAGTATGGATTATGGTTCCTGATTTTTGCCGTGTTTGTCTTTGGTTTTATCACGGCGGCTGGCTATTTGGGACATCTGGTGCAGTACGATTTGCGCAAACAGATGTTTGATCATCTGCAAAAGCTGCCGCTGTCTTACTACAATCGAACCCCTAACGGCTGGATCATGTCCCGTGTGACGTCCGATGCTGTGCGCGTGGGCGACCTGGTTTCTTGGGGTTTCCTGGATACAGCCTGGACCATCACGAGCGTTTTGACTTCGCTCGGTTTCATGTTTGCCATTAACTGGAAGCTGACGCTGCTTGTGCTGCTGATGATTCCGGCTTTGTGGAAAGTGGCCATCACCTTCAAGCAGCGCATCCTGACAGAGTATCGTCGCGTGCGTAAGCTGAACTCCAAGATTACGGGGTCGTACAGTGAAAGCATCACTGGCGTGCGCGTCGTTAAGTCGCTGGGTCGTGAACATAAAAATCTTAATCAATTCAATGAATTGACTGATGACATGTATCGGGCATCTTACCGGGCAGCCTGGCTGTCAGCGCTGTTTTTGCCAGCTGTGCAGTTGGTAAGCGCCACCGGGATTGCCGTGGTGGTCTGGTTTAGCGGTGTACAGTTTGAAGCAGGTGGTATGACGATTGGAGGCTTACAGGCGTTCATTTCGTATGTGACCTTCATGCTGTGGCCGATTCAGCAGATGGCTCAGGTATATGCCAGCATGCAGCAGGCGGTGGCTTCTGGTGAGCGCATCTTCTCGCTGTTGGACACCGAACCGGAGATTGTGGACGCGCCAGAGGCGATTGATCCGGGCAGCATTCGGGGCGACATTGTGTTTGATGACGTGTCGTTCCAGTACGAAGATGGCAAGCCGGTGCTAGAAAACTTCTCTTTGCAAATCCCGCAGGGAGAGACGGTGGCCCTGGTAGGGCCGACAGGTGCTGGTAAATCGACGCTGGTCAATCTGATTTGTCGGTTTTATGAACCCACATCCGGTCAGATTTTGATCAACGGTTACGATTACACGACACTGACGCAGCATGCCATTCAATCTCGTATTGGGATGGTGCTGCAAACCCCACATCTGTTTTCGGGCACGGTGCAGGATAATGTGCGATACGGCCGTCTCGATGCCACCGACGATGAAGTAGAAGAAGCAGCCAAGCTGGCTGGTGCCCATGACTTTATTATGAAGTTGGAGCACGGTTACCAGACCGAAGTAGGCGAGGGCGGCGTGCTGCTCTCCGTTGGGCAGAAGCAGCTGATCAGCCTGGCGCGTGCCGTATTGGCTAAGCCAGACATCTTTATCATGGATGAGGCGACGAGTTCAGTGGATACGCTGACGGAGGCATTGATTCAGCAGGGTATGGAGACGTTGATGAACGGCCGTACCAGCTTCATCATTGCTCACCGACTGTCTACCATCAAAAGCGCCGACCGCATTTTGGTCATTGAAAATGGTGGTGTGTCTGAGATGGGCACCCATGCAGAGCTAATTCAGGCCCGGGGCCATTACTATAACCTGTACACCAACATGTTTCGTAACATGTACCAGACCGAATTTGACCTGACATACAGTTAACCTCAACCCAATGCTGGTCATTTTCAAAATAGATGGATGCTTGTAAGCCTAGTTTTTGGAATAAATCACGCTGGGTTTCTTGATCACTATCTACAAAATCGGCTCCATCACGTATTAGGGCCGCAAATGCTTCTATGTTTTCCATATCAGCATCAGTAAGCATTTGCGGCTGCAATTCCTCTTGAAGCTGCTCTATCGCTTTCCCCATTACGCCCATTTAGGCAAACCCTTCTTGAAGTTGTTGGCAGTACACAACGTTCACTGAACTATGGATGTATTCTGTGAAATCATGATAGTTAATGTTTCAAAAGGTAAAGCGGGTAAATTAAATGGATCGCTTGTTCCAACGATTTCGTTTTCTTCCACAACTAACCACCGAAAGGGACCTGTGCCAAAATCTTTCTCACCGACCCACCATGTT
>CAJQMR010000009.1 GCA_905479495.1 uncultured Anaerolineae bacterium | reverse complement strand
GGAGCGATTCCTGTACATTTTGCTGCGGCCGCAGTGGAAAAGCTGGCTGGCGCGTGGCGCAGTACTGCTCATCGGCTTTACCACCATTGTCGGCCTCTGGTGGCTAATTGAACTGGGCGGCCTGCTGTTTGATTATGATTTGCCCACTTTACGCAACGTTTTCCTTTGGATTGGCTTTCCCTTTGCCATTGGCGTAGCGGTTTACACCGCTTTCCTCTTTGCCCAGGCAGAAGGGCGGGATTTATGGCAAACGCCGCTGCTCCCTTTCCATTTGGTTGTGCAGGCAATGATGATGGGTTCCGGCATGTTCCTCCTGTTGAATTTATTTATCGATTTACCGCGAGGCATGGCGGAGGTTTCAACAACCATCTTCATCGTCGCCATTCTTATTGATTTATTTGTGACGCTGGTGGGTGAATTTTCAATTCCTCACGCCAGCGAGGTGGCGGCAAAAGCGGCGCACGAGATTAGTCACGGCCGTTACAAGAATCATTTCTGGTGGGGCAGCATTGGTCTGGGGCATGTGCTGCCGCTGCTGCTGGTTTGGCTGCTGGCGGATGTGGCATTGTTTGGGGCGATAGCGGCCGTTTCTGCCGCAGTCGGTCTCTATTTCTACGAATACGCCTTCGTCATGGCGCCGCAGGAGATACCGAATAGCTAAACCTTTTAAACGTCATTCTGAGCCGCCTTTGGCGAAGAATCCCTTTAAACCTTACCAGACAAAATCCTTGTTCGCGGGTGAAATAAGCATTGTTTACAGGTTTTAGGGATGCTTCACTTCGTTCAGCATGACACCATAAAATACGAAGAAAATACGGAACAATAAATGACCGAAAAAAACGGAATTGCTAATTTCTTATCAAACATACTTAAGGTCGGTGCGCCGCCGGAACGGGAACGGCCGTTACCCACAAACCCCACCAACGTCGCCGGAACCGCACTGCCCGACTTCGACGAAGCTCCGCCGAGCGATGTCAAAATGCTCACCGTGCGCCAGCCAGACGGCCGTATGAGCCAATACCCCCCGCCCGAACTGTGGGACAACTGGGTCGAATGGGACAGCAAAGCGTGGCCGCGCAAAGTGGCTCGCCGCTACATGCTCGTCCCCACCGTCTGCTTCAACTGCGAAAGCGGCTGCGGCCTGCTGGCCTACGTCGATAAAACCACGCTGGAAATCAAAAAGTTTGAGGGCAACCCCAAGCATCCCGGCAGCCGGGGCCGCAACTGCGCCAAAGGCCCGGCCACCCACAACCAGATTTACGACCCAGAGCGCATCCTTTACCCGCTCAAACGCGTCGGCAAGCGCGGCGAAGGCAAATGGAAGCGGATCAGCTGGGATGAAGCGGTCAGCGAAATTTCGGCCAAGATGCGGGAGAGCCGCCTCAAGCGCAAAGATGGCATCATGTACCATGTCGGCCGTCCCGGCGAGGATCATTACACCAACCGCGCCATTCAAGCCTGGGGCGTCGATGGCCACAACAGCCACACCAACATCTGCTCCAGCGGCGCGCGCATGGGCTACTACCTCTGGGGTGCCTTTGACCGCCCCAGCCCCGATCACGCCAACGCCCGTGTCATCCTGCTCATCTCCAGCCATCTGGAAACAGGCCATTACTTCAATCCGCACGCCCAGCGCATCATCGAAGGCAAGATGGATGGAGCCAAGCTCATCACCTTTGATCCGCGCCTGAGCAACACCGCCAGCCTCAGCGACGTTTGGTTGCCCACCTGGCCCGGCAGCGAGCAAACCGTTCTGCTAGCTATTGCCAATCACCTGTTACAAACTGGAAAATATGACAAAGAATTTGTGCGCCGTTGGGTAAATTGGGAAGAAACTTTAGAAGCAATTGGAGACGGGAGATTAGAGATTGGAGATTCAGAATTGCAATCTCAAATCTCCAATCTCCAATCTCCAGATTTTGATCTATTTGATAAAGCACTCAAAGCCCTCTACGCCGAGTTCACCTTTGAGCGGGCGGCGGAAGAGTCCCAGGTGCCGGTTGAGCGAATCGCTGAAACGGCGCGGTTGGTGGGGAATTGCGACGGCCGTTTAGCCACCCACACCTGGCGCAGCGCCTCGATTGGAAATTTAGGGGGCTGGCAGGTGGCGCGCTGTCTGTTCTTCCTCAACGTGCTTACCGGCAGCGTCGGCACGCCCGGCGGTGTGAACGCCAACAGCTGGAGCAAATTTGTGCCCAAGCCGTTCAGCAGCCCACCCGCTGGCGATACCTGGAACGAACTGCACCTGCCGCACGAATGGACCTTTGCCCATTACGAAATGAGCTTCTTGCTGCCCCACTTCCTGGAAGAAGGGCGCGGTGACATCGACGTCTACTTCACCCGCGTCTACAACCCGATGTGGATCAACCCCGATGGCTTCATGTGGCTCAAATCGCTGCGTAACGAAGAACAGATTAAATGCCATGTCGCCCTCACCCCCACCTGGAACGAATCCGCCTGGTTTGCCGACTACGTCCTGCCCATGGGCCATTCTGCCGAGCGACACGATTTGATGAGCCAGGAAACCCACTCAGGCCAATGGCTGGCTTTCCGCCAGCCGGTGCGGCGCGTGGCCATGGAAAAACTCGGCCAAAAAGTGAAACACACCTGGGAAGCCAATCCCGGTGAAGTGTGGGAAGAAAACGAGCTGTGGGTGGAATTGTCCGTGAACATGGACCCGGATGGCAGTTTGGGCATTCGCCAATATTTTGAAAGCCCGTACCGCCCCGGCGAAGTCATTACCCAGGACGAATACCACCAGTGGATATTCGAGAACAGCGTACCCGGTCTGCCAGAAGCGGCCGTACGCGAAGGACTCACCCCGCTGGAATACATGCGCAAATATGGCGTCTTTGAGGTGAAGGCGACCAACTACGTGCCGTACGAAAAGGAAATAGAGATTGGAGATCGGAGATTGGAGATTAATTCACAATTCACGATTGACAATTCACAATTCACAATTGATGAAAAAGCGCGCATCCAAAAAGACGACTCCCCCATCGGCGTTGTTGTGGATGGTAAGCCAAAAGTTGGCGTAGGCACCCCCAGCCGCAAGCTGGAATTCTTCAGTCAAACCATGGTGGATTGGGGCTGGCCCGAAAAGGATTACACCATCCCCTGGCCGCTAAAAAGCCACGTCCATCCTGACAACATCGACCGCAGCCAGGGTGAAATGCTGCTGCTGCCCAACTTCCGCCTGCCCACGCTCATCCACACGCGCAGCGCCAACGCCAAGTGGCTTTACGAAATTAGCCACAAAAACCCGGTCTGGATGCACCCCAGCGATGCCCAGCGGCTGGGCGTAAAAACTGGCGACCTCATCCGTGTAGAAACCGAGATTGGCTACTTTGTAGACAAAGTTTGGGTCACGGAGGGCATCAAGCCGGGCGTGGTGGCCATGAGCCATCATCTAGGCCGCTGGCGGTTGCAAGAAGATGCGGGCGTGAACCCCGGCATGAGTGCCCTGGCCCGGCTGGAGGAAAACGGCACCGAGCATAAGCTGAACATCCTCAAGGGCGGCTCTTCCTGGAGCACGTTTGACCCAGACACCGAACGCATCTGGTGGCAGGATGTGGGTGTGCATCAGAATTTGACCCACGCGGTACATCCAGACCCGCTCAGCGGGGCGCACTGCTGGCTGCAAAAAGCGATTAGCGTCAGCAAAGCAAAGCCGCACGACAAACATGGTGATGTTTGGGTAGACACAACCAAGTCCATGGAAGTGTACGAAGAATGGAAAGCGCTGACCCGTTCGGCGGTGGACACCAGTCCAGATGGCACGAGACGGCCGTATTGGCTGAAACGGCCGCTCAAACCGATCAAAGAAGCGTATAAACTACCTGAAAAGCCTTTCGGTCGATAAAGTCATTACCAAATCTTTACAATGTCCTTACATGCTTTTTGTATCAATTTAGTACACTGGTCCTTATTTTGTAAGTAAAGTTAAGGAAGATTCACACATGTGGTTTGAAACTTTAATTCGAGAAGAGACAGGCTGTGCCACTTATATGGTCGGCTGTCAGCAAACAGGCGAATGTGCCGTGTTCGACCCCCTGTGGGACATCCAACCCTATCTCGACATGGCCAAGCAGAAAAAGTCGAAAATTCGCTACGTCATTGATTCCCACAGCCATGCCGACCACGTTTCCGGGGCAACCTGGCTGGCTGAAGCAACCGGGGCAGAGTTGATATTGCCCGAGTTGGCCGACATTACCTACGAAGCCACCCGCGTAAAACATGGCGATATGATTCGCATGGGCGGCGTTGGCCTGGAGGTGGTGCATGTGCCTGGCCATCGCCCCGAGCAAATCAACCTGCTCGTTTACGATTTCCCACGTGGCGACGAACCCTGGTTTATCCTAACGGCCGATTTTGTCTTGGTCGGTGATGTGGCCCGGCCGGACCTGGCCCAGGCAGGGGATGAAGGCGCTCCGGTTTTGTTTGATGTCGCCATTCCGCGTTTTTTGAATTTGCCCGACCATGTTGAGGTGTATCCCGGCCATCTAGCCGGGTCTACCTGAGGACGCGTTACAAGTGGCAAGGTTGCCACTACGGTTGGGTACGAAAGACGCTTCAACGATTCCCTAAAATTCAAAGACAAAGCCAAGTTCATCCGCTTCATGCAGGACGATCAGCCGCTGAAACCGGCCAATATTTTGAACATCGTGGCGACAAATCAGGGGAAACGGCCGCTGACCAAACATATTCCTAAAGCTGCCCCGCTCAATGCCAAACAGGTAGCAGAGATGATGGAACAAGGGGCTGTGGTGGTGGACGGCCGTTCCTCGGCAGAATTTGGCGGAGGCCACATTCCTGGCTCGATTAACGTGCAGCTTTCCAGCGGCGAATTTGAACAGCGTGTCGGGTGGATGACCCCCGACGATGCGCCACTGATTCTACTCATGAACAGCGACGAAGAAGCCCAGGAAGCCATTTACAAAATGGCCTTCATTGCCCTGGAAACGCGCGTAGCGGGCTATTTGGTTGGCGGCATTGATGCCTGGATGGAAGCAGGCAATCATGCTGAATGCATCCAGCAAATGGACGTTCATGATTTGCATCACAAACTGTCCGTTAACGGCCTGCAAGTCCTCGATGTACGTGACGCTGAAGAGTGGGATGAAGGACACATTGAGAAGGCCCATTTCTTGCCATTTACCCGTATGGTGCCCCAGCTAACCAGCCCGGCCCAGCTAGACACTCTGCCGCTGACAAAAGATCAACATGTTGCCGTCACCTGCGCCACTGGTAAACGCTCCAGCACAGCCATCAGCATCATGAAACGGGAAGGCTTCAAGCATCTCTACAATGTCACTGGCGGAATGGAGGCCTGGGAATCAGCACAATTGCCGATGATTGATGGTGAGGGCAATATTTGCAACATCGGTTAAGCCAAAAGCAAGTAATCGGCTAAACGTTTTTACAGAAAAACCGAGGGCAATCGAGCCAATTACTTGAGCAGAATTAAATGAACTGGGGAGCAGGGAAATGACGTTTGTCGGAATTTTCCCTGCTCTTTTGGCATCATAAAACACGGGAAGATGTTTTTGATGTCTAGAATTCAACAACACCTACAACTGAATCAGCAACCTCATGAGGAAAGGAGAGAGTGATGTTAGCATGGTTATTGGAACCTTGGCCCTGGTATGTTTCCGGGCCATTGATTGGTTTAACTGTCCCACTTTTGTTGTTATTCACCGGCAAAAACTTTGGCGTTTCTAGCAGCTTGCGCCATATTGGCGCTGCCTGTTTGCCTGGTTCCAAGCTCCCCTACCTGAGCAATTACAATTGGCGTGACCATACACGCAGCATTGTCTTTGTGGCAGGCATTGTTATTGGTGGATTCATTGGCAATTTTTTGCTCTCCAGTGAACCAGCCACTTTTCTGCCCGCTTTTTATGCCTCACCGCTTGGTGTCTTTGGCCTGTTCTGTGGCGGTATTTTGATTGGCTTTGGTACCCGGTATGCTGGTGGCTGCACCTCTGGGCATACCATCATGGGCATTTCTGCGCTCAATGTTGCCAGTTTGGTGGCCACGATTTTCTTTTTTGTGGGCGGGCTTATTTCAACGTGGTTCATCCTGCCGCTTTTTTTACCGTAGGTCAAGTTTAAAAACTTGACCTACAAGAGGTGAAACTCATGAAAAACAAACTTTGGACATTGTTGATTGGCATCTACTTTGGCATTGTGTTGATTAAATCACAGGTGATTTCCTGGTTCCGCATCAACGATATGTTTCAATTCAAAGAACCTTACATGTATCTGGTGATCTGTTCCGCCATCGCCGTTGGGTTGGTCTCCGTTTTTTTGATCCGTCGCCTGGAAACACGAACAATTGAGGGGGATGTGATTGTGATTAAGGAACGGCCGTTTCACCCTGGTAATGTCATCGGTGGCACCATTTTTGGCATGGGCTGGGCCATTACCGGTGCCTGCCCGGGACCAATCTATGCCCATCTTGGCGCAGGCACTTTTTTGATGTTCTTTACCTTTATCGGCGCACTCACAGGAATGTATTTGTATGCCTTTTTCCAATCCAGATTGCCCCACACCAAATGGGTCCAACTTAAACCTGGCTCAACTGGCGCGCGCTAGAAGCTACAGCTATCGTTTATTTAGCCAACTTTATTTACGAGGCGTTACGGCCGTTTCCCTGCCCTATGTTCAGCAAATCCCGGAATTAACGGCCGTTTTGCCTCTGCCGTTTGATGCCGATGACGCGGCTGCCAGCCATCACGAACTGTTCCAGTTCAATGTATTTGCCCACGAAAGCTTCTTTTTAAGTGAGGATGGGTTGGTCGGCGGGGAAAAAACGGCCGTTGTCAATCAACGCTATTTTAAATTTGGCTACAAACCAGACAGCAGCGACAGTCAAACTGATCAGCTAGGACAGGAACTGGCCTGTTTAGCATTTTTGGTTAGCCAGGAAGCGGATGCCTGGGAAGCAGATTTACCACTTGTCGCGAACCAGCGCCGAACCCAACAGCAGCAGTTCTTGCAAACACATTTGCTCACCTGGGCACCCGCCTGCCTGTTGGCCATCCAGAATCAAACCAATCCCTTTTTTGCTGAACTGGCCCAACTAACCCAAGCCTTGCTGCTGGAACATTTTGCAACGGCCGTTTCCACCCCACCTAACTTTCTTCCGCCAGCACAAAACATCCTGGCCAACGACAAAACTGGCTTCAAGGAGATTGTCCGCTTTTTGCTGCTGCCCGCCTTTAGCGGCATCTATCTCAGCCGGGATGATATTGGCCAGCTGGGACGCCAATTTGAACTGCCGCGTGGCTTTGGCAGCCGGGAAATGATGCTGCTGAATCTGTTAAGAACGGCCGTGCAGTATGATGCCCTACCCCCGCTGCTCACCACCCTACAAAAATCGTGCCGCGACTGGCAAAATAAGTACCAACAGCTCAGCGACGCACATCCCCAAGCTGCACCCCTCATTGGCCCCTGGCAAGAGCGAGCAGAAGCCACTGAGAACATGGTGGCTGAGCTGATGGCTTCCTCCTCAATTGTGGAATAAAAAATGGGGAACGGTTGTAAACAGCCGTTCCCCACTCTCTCTTTTTCTCCGTGAAACTCTGCGTCTCCTCTGCGCCCCTCTGTGTTCCTTTCTTCTAATCAAAAATCTCCCGCTCAATGCGCCGCTTGCCTAGCGCGGCAATCAGCCAGTAACCACCCACGATGATTGCCGGACCGGCAACCGCAGGCAAAACATTTGTGGTCCACTCAGACAGGTCCGGTAAGCCAAGCCACACGCTCAATATAACAAACAAACCGAATGTCATACCCAGATAGGCCAAAACCGCCTGTTTCAACGTGGGCACAGGCATGATGCCGCCCAAAAACGAGCGCAAAACAAAATAACCTACAATCGATCCCAGCAGGACCCATTGAATATCGCGCAGTTCCGAATCTGGTTGATCCAAAACATAGAGACGAATCAGCAAAATGACGCCAAGGGCTGTTTGGGTCAAGCCCAGCATAATCATCGCGCTTTGCCCTGCTACCTGTTGTGACCGTTCATCAAAGTTCATTTTAGCTCTCCTGTAACCCGTCAATCCAAAACAACTCATCCAGACGCTTGCCCAACACCTTGGCCAGCATCAGACACAGTTTGATAGTCGGGTTGTACTTATCACTTTCAATTAAACCAATCGTCTGCCGGGTGACGCTGACCTGATCGGCTAACTCTTGCTGCGTCAGGTCTGCCTCAATCCGAGCCAGCTTTATTTTGTTGCCAATCTGAATATCACGCATAATCTTGATCCATTCGCTTTATTACGTTTGCAAACATGGCGAGATTGTAAACTATATATTGCATAATGTCAATTATATTTTGCATTTTGTGGTGAAATCGGCCGTTTCGCGGGGAAAGTGTGCTAGAATACGGCCGTTTAATGCTATAATGACCTCACGACAATCAAAAAAGTTAAAGCAACTTTTAAGAGGAAATGATGCAAACACAAATGACGGCCGTTGAAATGACCGGAACAATTGATGAGCACAACCAGCTCCATCTGGACGACAAATTGCCCATTACTGGCCCCAAACGGGTGCGCGTCATTGTGCTAACAACAGTTGAAGAAGAAATCTCTGAAGACGAATGGCTAAAAGCGGCCTCTAAAAATCCCGCTTTCCAGTTTCTCCATGATGCTGCCGAAGACATTTACACCATAGATGATGGCAAACCAATCGAAGCTGAAAAATTAAGTTGTACTCGTCCCCTTCCCTGTTTTTGAGTTTAACCGATAATTCCAAAGTTTGAACGTTAGAATAGTTCAGGTGAATAACGGCCGTTTCGCGGGAAAGGTGTGCTGGAATACGGCCGTTCCCATCCAGGTTAAAGATAGCCTCACATTACTTATTTTTGGAAGATGGAAAGTAGTCGTAGAAAAGTTTTGTCAACAGTCCTAATTATTTTTTTACTCATGCTATTTGGCGGACAAGTAATTCCTCGTGTCTTCCTCACTGTCTCCCCAGCACCCACAGGTTTAATTACAACTGATTCCCGAGAATTCGCCCAAGCTGCCCTGGCAGCCGCGCACGACCTGACCAACAATCCTCTGGAAGTTGCCATGCAAACAGGGTATCGGCTGCAAACTCTGCAAAAAACAACGGATGCAACTGGATGTGGCATGGTAAGAGTTGCAAATTATACTGGACACTACACGGCCGTCATACGCGTCTACACCTGGTTTGGCATTCCCTATGCTGACATCAATGTTAACTGCGACAGTGCCACAGTACAACGGCTTCCGTGGCTTTTTTTCATAGGGGAATAACTAGCTTGGTAAACGGCCGTAGCCAACAAACCCCAATTTTAGTTCTCTGTGTAACTCTGTACCCCTCTGCGCGACTCTGTGTTCCTTCCTCATTGGAGAAAACACCCCAAACAAAGTAAAATCCACCCTATGAACACCCAAGCTACCTTTCGCTGTTTCCGGGGCTGCCCCGGCAGCTACTCCATTTACGATGTCATCTACACCTGCCCCACTTGCGGCGGCCTGCTGGAGGTCCACCACAAGCTCGAACCCCTGCGCCAGCGCAGCGCCGAGCAGTGGCAAACCCTGCTCGACCAGCGCGCGGGCAGCACCCAGTGGCCCTACGGCAGCGGCGTCTGGGCCATGAAGGAATGGGTCATCCCCGACCTGGCCGACGACAACGTCGTCAGCATGTTTGAGGGCAACTCCAACCTGTTCTGGGCCGAGCGGTTAGGAAAGCAAATTGGCCTGTCTGACCTGTGGATCAAGCTGTGCGGCAACAGCCACACCGGCAGCTTCAAAGATTTGGGCATGACCGTCCTCGTCAGCGTCGTTAAGCAGATGATGACCCTGCCTAACAACCCGGTCAAGGCCGTGGCCTGCGCCAGCACCGGAGACACCAGCGCGGCGTTGGCGGCTTACGCAGCAGCGGCGGGCATCCCGGCCATCGTCTTTTTGCCGCAAAACAAGGTCAGTGCCGCCCAGCTCATCCAGCCCATCGCCAACGGGGCGCACGTCCTGGCCCTGGACACCGATTTTGATGGCTGCATGCGCATCGTCAAGGAATTGACCAAGGACAACAGCCTCTACCTGGCTAACTCGATGAACAGCCTGCGCATCGAGGGGCAGAAAACGGTGGGCATCGAAATTGTGCGCCAGTTTGATTGGCAGGTGCCGGACTGGATCATCCTGCCCGTGGGCAACCTGGGCAACATCAGCGCCACCTACAAAGGGCTCAAGCTGCTCTACGAACTGGACATCATCGACAAGATGCCCCGGCTGGTGGCGGCGCAGGCTGCCAAAGCCAATCCGTTTTACCAGAGCTACTTAAATGGCTTCCAGGAGAAAGTGTCGCTGCAAGCGCAAGACACGCAGGCGTCGGCCATTCGCATTGGCGACCCGGTGAGCTATGAAAAGGCGGTGCAGGCGATTCAGGCCACCAACGGCATCGTGGAGCAGGCATCAGAGCATGAGCTGGCCAATGCGGCCGCTTTAGCTGATCGTACTGGCATGTATACTTGTCCGCATACGGCCGTTGCCCTCGCCGCCCTCTTCAAACTGGTAGATAAAGGCGTCATCCACAAAAATGACCGCACTGTCGTCATCAGCACCGCCCACGGCCTTAAATTTACCCAGTTCAAAGTGCAGTACCATGAAGGCACCTTGCCCGAAGCCGAAAGCCAATACGCCAACCCGCCGGTTAACTTGCCTGCGGATGTGGAATTGGTGAAAGATACCATTGCCCGACGACTGGAAAAATCGTAAAAAGTCCCAAAGATCGCCAGCCCGTAAACGGGCTGGCTAGACATGCAAGCCCCGACAGGGCTTCCATAACTAGCCGGGGGATTTATCCCTCGGCGGACTCAACCCGAGAAACGACTATGACCGAATACACACCCAAACCCTTCGAAATCGGCCTTTACTCCTTTGCCGAACTCACCCCCGACCCGAAAACGGGTACGCTAATCACCCCCGCGCAGCGGCTGGAAGAGCTGCTGGAAACCATCGAGCTGGCCGACCAGGTGGGGCTGGACGTGTTTGGCCTGGGCGAGCATCATCGGCCCGACTTTGTTTCCTCGGCTCCGGCGGTGATTTTGGCGGCGGCCGCCGCTCGCACCAAGCGGATTCGCCTCAGCAGCGCCGTCTCCGTGCTGAGTTCGGACGATCCGGTGCGCGTGTTTCAACAGTTTGCCACGCTGGATTTGCTGTCAAACGGCCGTGCCGAAATCATGGCTGGTCGCGGTTCGTTCATCGAATCGTTCCCGCTGTTTGGCTATGATCTGCATGATTACAACACGCTTTTTTCGGAAAAGCTGGAACTGCTGCTGAAGGTACGCGAACAAGTGGAGGTGCATTGGTCTGGCCAGCATCGCGCACCGTTGACGGGGCAAGGCGTGTATCCTCGGCCCGTTCAGGACCCGCTGCCGGTGTGGATTGCCGTGGGCGGCACGCCGGAATCCGTGGTGCGCGCTGCCACCTTGGGGCTGCCAATGGCCCTGGCCATCATCGGCGGTTTGCCAGAGCAGTTTGCCCCAATGGTGGATTTGTACAACCGCGCCGTCGCCCAGGCTGGACATGACCGCTCAAAATTAAGTTTGAGCATCAACTCCCACGGCTTCATCGCCGACGATGCCCAAGAAGCCCGCGACATCGCTTTCCCGCCCTTTGCCCAGGTGATGAACAAAATCGGCCGGGAACGCGGCTGGCCACCCATGAGCCGCCAGCAGTTCGATACATCTTGCACCCTACGTGGGGCAAATTTTGTGGGCAGCCCAGATGAAATTATTGAGAAAATTCTGCTTCAGCACGAAATTTTCAACCACGACCGCTTTTTACTGCAAATGAGTGTGGGCACGATGCCACACGACAAGATGATGCACGCGATTGAATTATTGGGGACCAAAGTGGCACCGGTGGTTCGTGAGGAAATCGGCCGTCGCCAGAATGGGTAAATCTAATCTTCTTTCAAATAGGGTTGGCCCAACGCTTCCGGCTTAGCCGCACCCCACCTGGTTCTAAACCGTTTGGTTGACATCAGAAGCAACACAACCAGGGTAATGCCAAACGGAATCATGCGCCAAACATATCTCGACAAAACGCCCGGCAATACCATTTCTGGGCTAAGCGAGAGCTGCCACATGGTGCCAAACAACAGTGATCCGGCCATCAAAATCAATGGGTTCCACATGGAGAAGAAGACAAGCGCCAGGGCAATAAAACCCCACCCCAGGAGAAAGTTGTAGCTCCAGACTGGATTGTAATCGAGCGCATAGATGGCCCCCGCAAATCCCATCAGCATGCCACTCACAGTAACACATAAATATCTGGTTTTGTTCACGCTGATGCCAGAAACCTCGGCTACCGTAGGGTCTTCCCCCACCGAGCGAATCCTGAGTCCCAAACTGGTCCGCGTCAAGACAAACCAAATCAAGGCGGCCAAAACAATGCCAACATAGAAAAATGGGGACAATCCAAAAATGGTGGGGATTCTGTCCATGCCCAGGGGGCCGGTAAAAGGAGACCCCATGTACGTGGTCAGGCCAAAGCCAAGAATCCAGATGCCCATGCCGCTAACCACCTGGTCGCCACCCAGCGTGATGGAAAAGAAGCCATGTAAAAAGCCCAGCAAGCCACCGACCGCAATGCCAACGAGGAACCCTAACAGAAAGCTGCCTGTGGTCTGTGCCGTGATAAAACCCAACGTCGCGCCAAACAGCATGACGCCCTCTACACCAACATTGAGTATGCCGGAGCGTTGGCCAAAAAGCTCTCCCAAGCCGGCAATTAAAAATATTGTTGAGGCATCTAGACTTCTAACCCAAAACTCCCACATCGACATTCTCCAAACGCTTACTGAAACAGATTTCTACCACTGATCATGATGGATAAAACTTTGTTTCAGTTTAACTGTTACGGCCGTTCCAAATATTGATCAAGATCGGGAAGGCGACACAGCTGTTTTAACCACGACAATTTTGTAGCGATAAAAGTATTGAAAAGCAACTAAAGTAATCATAAGGACACCGAGCAGCGCGTAATCCAAGCCAAAGCTCATGCCCAATTTGCCCTGAACAAAACGGCCGCCTACGGACAATCCACCAAACAAAAACGCTACCGGAACAGACCCCAGCGGATTTCCCTGGGAAATCAAACCGCAAATAATGCCATAGAAGGCCATATCGCCAAAAAAAGCGTAGTTACGAGCAATTTTATACACACCCGGAACGGCACCAAAATAATGATAGCCAGCCAATCCAGCCAACACGCCCCCCAACACAAAGACCAAAATGGGTACCCGGAATTTGCTAATGCCTGCGTAAGCAGCCGCAGATGGATTTTGCCCATACGCTTTAATTTCAAAGCCAAGCCTCATTTTGGCAAACAGATAATACAGCAGAACACCTGCACCCAAAGCAATAAAGATTGTAATGGGAACGCCAAAAATCAGCGGAGCTTGCAGGGCATCGGGCAGTTCAAAGCTTTCGCCCCGACCACCTGCGTTCATAAAGATACCACCATCTTTGATCATGAAAGAGACCAACCAATAGGCCATAAAATTCAACATCATGGTCACAACGATCTCGTTGGTGTTGTATTTGCCTTTCAGGTAACCGGCAATCGCCCCGGTTACCGCCCCACCAACAGCTGCACCTACAATTACCAAAGGCAGCAAAATGATGGCGGGGGGATATGGGGTATTAAATTGGTTTACCCCGAAGGCAAAAAAGATGGCATATGCGGTTAAAGCCCCCACGTACAGCTGCCCGGTCATACCAATGTTCCACAGACCCGCCCGAAAAGGGATGATAAAGGCATAGGTACAAAGAAGGAGAAAAATGAAGCGGTTGATTGTCAGTGGCAAGCCAAACTGGTTAAAAAAGGCATAGGAAAATATCTCCTGGTACGCTTCCAGGGGACTGATCCCAGCCAAAATAAAGATAAATCCAAACAAGAACAAAGCAAAAAGAATGGCCAATAAGGCATTTAGAACCGCCTGACCTGGCGTTAGAACATTTCTTTTTACCAATTTAAACTGATAACGACCTGCTCTCATTGCCCATCCTCTGCCATACTGATGCCCGCCATCATGGCTCCCACACTTTCTCGGTGGGCTTCCTCAGCGGGAATAATGCCCATAAACTGGCCTTCATAAATAGGCGCAATCCAATCGCTCAAGGAAAATATCTCGTCGAGGTCTTCAGAAATAAGGAGTACGGCCGTATCCTCAAACTTCGCCTCATTGAGCTTATTGCGTACAAACTCAATGGCCCCAATATCCAACCCTTGCGTGGGCAAATCCACAATCACCAGCCGGGGACTGCGAGAAAGAACACGGGCCAAAATAAATTTCTGCAAATTGCCACCGGACAGATTTTTTGCTTTCACATCCGCATTGGGCGTCTTAACCCCATATTCAGCAATAATCTCTTCCGTCAGAGTGCGAATCCTTTGATAATCCAGCGTGCCGCGATGTTGATACGCTTTATCAAAGTAATAATTCATCGTCATGTTTTCCACCAGCGAGAAATCTGCAATAGATCCCAGGTGGTTGCGATCGGCCGGAATATAGCCCATCCCCAACCGCCAACGGTCATAGCTAGAAGCCGTGGTGATGTCATGATCATCAAGCACAATGCGACCTTCCTCCATCTCACGCAGCCCAGCCAGACATTCTACCAATTCTCGCTGGCCATTGCCCGAAACGCCAGCAACGCCAAAAATTTCACCATTGCGGATGGAAAAGGAAACTTTATTTAAAGCACGGACGCCTTTATCGCTGAGCGCTGAAAGATTTTCAACCTTGAGAATGGTTTCGCCCTTTTCTGCTTTTGCCCGTTTAACGTTGAAGATAACTTCTCGCCCCACCAATGCGGTTGCCAGACTTTTCTCCGTCGCCTGTTTGGTTTCGATACAAGACACAACCTTCCCGTGGCGCAGAACAGTAATTCGATCACTGATGCTCAGCACAATAGGCAACTTATGGGTGATAAAGGGCACAATCGCCAGATTATCCTGCGACATCGCTTTAATAGACGTCAATAATTTTTCTGTCTCGATCGGTGTTAAAGCGGCCGTTGGCTCATCCATGATCAGCAGTTCAGCCCCACGATAAAGCGCTTTGAGGATTTCCACAATCTGCTTTTCGCCTTCGGATAACTGCCACACTTTGGCTTTGATGTCAATCAGAAAGCCAAATTTGTCACAAAGGTCATGGATTTCGCGCGTCGTGCGCTTATAGTCTAAAATTTTCCCCGCACGTGGGTGCCCCAGGATGATATTCTCGATGACCGTATGTGCGGGAACCAATTTTCGGTGTTGGTGCACCATGCCGATGCCACGATCGATGGCATCGAGAGGAGAGTTGAATTTAACTTTCTGACCACCTAGGAAAATTTCCCCTTCATCCGGCTGGTATTGGCCAAAAAGAATCTTCATCAAAGTGGATTTGCCAGCGCCATTTTCGCCCAGGATAGCGTGAATTTCGCCCGCCTTAATGGCAAAATCAATCTGATCATTGGCGATCACGCCAGGGAATCGTTTGGTAATCCCTTTTGCCTCTAGCACCATCTCGCCAGGTTTTATATGTTGCAGTAGCACGTTGAGCCTTTCTATCTGTAATGTGTAGAGAAGAGGCTCCCGACCTATGGGAGCCTCTTCTTATTCTTGAAAAACCTTGGCATTCATCGAGAAATAGTCTTTCTCGAAAGCCATCACCAAAGTTTCTACTCCAATATCGTAACGCCTTGCAAGTCGAAATTGAATTTGGATAGCAGCCATTCTGCGGTTGGCACTTCACCAGCTGGTTTTACTTCTTCGCCAGCGGCAGGAAGCGGTAATCCTTCAAGCTCCAACCCCGTGCCATTGCTGATGAAAGCATGTGCCGTAAAGGGATCCCATTCACCACTTATCATTTCATCACGACGCTGCTCAACAAGGTCTAATATCTCTTGAGGAATAGACGGCAAAGCGGCCGGACTAATGGCATCAACACCAACCTTGCCATCGTTCATGATATCCACCGTGGGCATTTCGGTGCCATCGGCCAGGGTAATGGAGCTATCCATACCCAGGTACAAAACCGTTTGTGGATTTTCTTCCCCTGCCATGAAATCATTAATCATTTGGTCGTAGAGGACTTCCCAGCGCGTATCAAAAGAAACGGCCACGGTGTCGGTGTCTGACCAACCATAAAACCCGACAATGTCCATGTCCTTGCCTACAAACCAGATGCCTTGCTCTTGGGCCACATCTAGCGGCGAGCCGGAATCCGTCTGCTGTGTGATAACGTCCACATTGTTTTCACTGATCAAGGTTTCGGCAATGCCGCGTTCTTCCGGCGGCAAGAACCAATCACCAGCGTATTTCACGTAAATATTAATATCTTTACCCAGCAGTTCGGCGGCATCTTGTACACCAAGAATAAAACCATTCTGTCGGCGAATCACCTGAACGGAGGGAAAAGCAGAGACGATGCCAATATTGCCCGTTTCTGTCAGAGCACCTGCAATTAGCCCCTCAAGGTACAGCGCCTGGTATTGCCGGGGGAAGAGGCGAATAAAGTTTCGCTTGGTGCTTAAGTCACTGGCAATGATGGAGCCAAAATAAACATCAGGATATTTGTCCGCGATTTCTTCCAGGGGCAAACCCATGAACTCTGCATTGCCGATGACAATGTTAGCGCCATCAGAAATTAATTCCTCAGCATAGGGAACGGCAACATCGGGGCCAACTTCCTCACGGAACACATAATCAACATTATCATATTTCTCAGCCAGGCGTTCGCCCGCTCGATCGTGAGCACCAGACCATGTCGTCCCTTCAATCACGCTGAAATGTTCAATAGCCAGCGTAATGTTTGCTGCGCTATCCTCAGCCGTTTCAGCAGCATCACCAGTCTCGTTTGTTTCGGCAGCCTGTTCAGGCTCTTCGGTCTCCCCAGATGAGGAACATTGGGTGGTCGCCAGTACCATAGCAACCAGGAGCAACAGCAACAAAAACACACGGGGAACTCTGTTACCCTTCTTGGATAAGAATTTGTTAAACATTTCCTTCCTCCTTCTTCTTCAATTGATAGTAAAAAATTTATGGGAGTAACTCAATTACAAAAACCGTAAGCCTACTTCCATTATGGCTTACTACTTCAGGCGTTTTTATGAAGTTGTGAGATTGTAGGGAATTAAAGGTATCTCGTCAATATTAGTATTGAAGATAGGGGACCAGTTTTCAAGCGTTTCGTTTTAGACAAGTAAATAGGACACAGATAAACGCAGGTTTTGTTCTTTATCCACGTTTATCTGCATCCAGAAACAATTTATTTATTTATATCGAAACGAACATCGGCGGGCATGCCTGGCTTTAGCTGGGTAGCCTCGTCGGTGACTGCTAATTCTACAGCGTAAACTGTGGTTTGGCGCTCCTCGCTGGTTTGCACATTGCGCGGAGTAAATTCAGCCTGGTCCGCAATGCGCACGACAACGGCCGTAAATGTCTCACCAGTAAAAGAATCCACCGTCACTGTGGCCTCATCACCAAGGTTGATCTGCCCATACCGATTTTCGGGAATGTAAACGGTCACGGTTAGCTCATCCAGTTGCCCAATGATGAGTGCCGTCATGCCCGGCTGGATTAGTTCACCCGGTTCTGCAGTACGCGTCATGATGACCCCGGCAACGGCCGTATGCACCGTCAACTTCTCCATTTGCAAATCCAGCAACGCCAGCGCCGCCTCGGCCTGGGCCACGCCTGCTTCCGCCTGCCGTATGCCGGCATCTGCCTGCTCAATCGAGGCGTTTACTTGCCCCAACGCCGCTTCCGCCTGGGCCACCCCAATTTCCGCCTGGGTTACATTTGATTCTGCCAGGGCAACGCCTGCTTCGGCTGCCCCCACAGACGCTTGTGCCTGCTCCAGGGCAGCGGCAACCGCCTGCACCGACAACGAATCTTCACCGGTCAACAGGGCCGTGTGATGATCCAGAGCAATCTCATACCGCTCTTGCGCCGCAGCCAGGCGTGCTCTGGCTTCTAACACCTCTGTGGCGGCCTGGTTAGACAGCAGTTGGTTGTAGCTAAGCTGTGCCGCATCTAGTTCGGCAACGGCCGTATCGTATAAATCCTGTACAAAGGCATCAATTGGCTCATCATCGTTTTGGGCAATCGCCCGCCCGCGCAGTTCATCCGCCACCAAAAACGCCGTTTGCGCTTCCGCCAGGCGCGCTTCGGCCTCTAGCAAATCTTGAAAGCGGGGATCGTTCATCACGGCCGAATAATTGGTCTGTTCAGAGTTTAGGGCCGCTTCAGCTGCTGCAATTTCTGCCTCAGATGCAGCCAGCGTTTCTCCATTTTGGAAGTACCAAGGCGGCGTCTCAAAAGCATCTGGCTGATCCTGGTCCCAGGCGGCCGTCCGGTTGGGTAGGTCTGCCTGTCGGGCAGCAGCGACCGCCATCTGATAGGCGGTTTCTGCCCCGGCAACGCCAGCTTGGGCTGCCTGCACATTCGCCTGGGCAGCGGTGACGGCCACTTGGGCCGTTTCGACAGTAGCTTGGGCAGCACTAACGGCCGTATGGGCTGGTTCTAATGCCGCAGCGGCCGTTTCTTTGGCGGCATGAGCCAGGTCCACGCTGGCTCGGGCAGTTTCCAGGGCGGTGACCGCCTGCTCTCGTTGGGCAGCCAGCACATCATCCTCAATGCGGAAGAGCGGATCGCCCACATCAACCGAATCGCCCTTGTTTACGAATATTTCAGCGATACGGCCGTTTACCTCCGGCGCGACGGCAACTTCCACCGTCTCGATGATGCCCGACGCTTCCAAAACACCATCGTCGTTACTGGCAGTCAGCGAGCTGCATGCTGATAGAAAAACAAGCAAACTAAAAAAGATTAATAATTGTGTTGTTCTTTTAGATTTCATCTTTACCTCTGACAATTTCAGCCTCAATGCATACTAGCAATGAAGGCATCTTCCAGCGACGGCTCAATCACCGCCATGGCCTGCGGTTCAATGCCCGCCTCGCGCAACAGTTCAGCAATGCCGTGTTGGACCGATGCCATTTCCGGGGCGACCACATGAACCAAAGACCCATACAGTTCCACTTCCGCTAACGGCAGCCGATTGGTCTCACTTGCCTCCCGCAACAGCCGCATCGTTTCGATGGCATTGGTCGTGGCAATCTCTAACACCTCGCCACGCATCATCTCCTGCTTGATTTCCGTCGGGGAGCCGGTGGCAATTAAGGAACCTCGTTGAATCAGGGCCAACCGGTGGCAATGTTCCGCTTCGTCCATGTAATGCGTGGTTACAAAGACCGTGATGCCATCCGCCACAAGGCGATACAGCAAATCCCAAAAGGTGCGGCGAGAAACGGGGTCCACTCCAGCCGTTGGCTCATCCAGGAAAATAAGCACAGGCCGGTGAATGATGGCCACGCTGAGAGCCAACCGCTGCCGCCAACCACCAGAAAGTTCGCGGGTAAGGGTATGCTCACGTCCTTCCAGCCCGGCCATTTTCAGGGCAGACGCCATGCGCTCTTTAAGTGTGCCGCCGTTCAGCCCATATGCCTTGCCGTAAAATTGCAGGTTTTGCTGCACGGTTAAATCGTTGTATAGGCTGAACCGCTGCGACATGTAGCCTACTTGCGGCCGTATTTCTTTGCCACGACGACTCACATCCATGTTCAGCACCTGAATGCTGCCCAACGTCGGCTGCATCAGGCCCAGCATCATGCGAATAGTCGTGGTTTTGCCGGAGCCATTAGGACCCAAAAAGCCAAATATTTCACCACGCTTGACCTGGAAGTTGATTTGGTTAACGGCCGTAAACTCCCCAAACCGCTTAGTCAAATCTTCCACCAAAATTACTGTTGTGTTTGAATTCATCATCTTATTTGGGAGATTGGAGATTAGAGATTTTCAGTCTCCAATCTCCAGTCCCCAATCTCCTATCCAAAACTAATCCAACGCCCGCCGGACAAACCGCAGGGAGAAGGGCACAATCACCGCCCCCAAAATTGCCAGAGCCAGCACGCTGGGCCAAAGAACCGGCAAACCAGCACCCTTCAGCAAAATGCCACGGAAAATATTCAGCCAATGGTGGGCTGGAATCGCATTGGCCAAGAGCTGCAATACCTGGGGCATCGACTCCACCGGGGCGGCATAGCCGGTAAACATGAAATCAATCATGCCCACCATCAGCACCAGCAAAAACGCCTGGTGCTGGGTGCGGGCAATGATCGAAATCACCATGCCTTTGCTCAGTTCCACCAGCAAATATCCGGCCGCCAGCAGTTCCAACAGCAGCAGCGAGCCGCGCAGCGGCACGGCAAAGGCCAGATGCACCATGGCCAACATCATGTTAAAGCTAACAAAACCGATGATGACAACCGGTACAGCTTTGCCGATAATGATTTCCAATGAGGAAAAAGGCATCACCAATAGTTGTTCCAGCGTGCCCAGCTCCCGCTCGCGGGTAAAGGCAAGCGCAGCAAAGAGCAGCACCACAAATTCCAGCATCAGCCCCAATTCGGCAGGCACCGTGTAGAGCGCTTCGCTGAGGCTTTCGTTGAACCAGACGCGTAGGCTGGGATCAAACCCGGCAAAGCTGTCGGCGGCAAAACCCAGGCGCTGGATGGCCACCTGGGTCCCCAGTTCGTTGGCCACCCCTTCGATCGCTTGCAGCGCAGTGCGGGCTGGGATGCTTTCTGCCCCATTGAGCATGACTGGCAAAACGGCCGTTCCAGTCACACTAGCCAGCTTCGTCGAATAATCGGGCGGAATAATAACCGCCGCGTTAATCTCCCCACGATCCATTGCCTCGGTGATGGTTTGCATGTTGCTGGCTGGGGCTACCAACTGAAAGGTTCCCGTGTTTTCCAGGGCGGTAACGGCCGACCGGCTGGCCGCGCTCATGTCCTGGTCCCACACCATGAGGGGCAAATTGGTAATCGGCCGCGACGTAGCCCAACCAACCAGCAGCAGCTCCATTAGACCACCGATGAGCATAAAAGCGGGCAGCCACCAATCCCGGCGCAGATGAATAAACTCTTTCACAACCAGACTTGAAATGCGCGTTATCATGCCAATTTCTTCCTAAAAAACAGGGCTGCCACCCCGACGAAGGCAACGCCCAAGCCAAACATCATCACCGCATACGGCCACAGCACATCCAGCCCCACACCGGGCAAAAAGATGCCCCGCGTGATCACGGCATAATGCGTGCCCGGCAAGCCCAGCGCCTCCAGGCGCACCACCTCCGGCATGGCCACCGTGGGGAAAAAGATGCCCGTCATAAAAAATCCAGGGAAAAAGATGAGCAAAAAAGAGAGGGCCAACGCCGCCGCCTGGCTGCGCATGAAAACGCCAATGACCAGCCCCACGCCCAAAATGGCGAACAAAAAAACGGCCGAAAGCCCAAAAAACAGCAGGAAATTGCCGTTAAACGGCACCTTAAACCACAGCATAGCCAACAACGGAATGAAGATGGCATTGAGCAGTCCCACAACCACGTAGGGCACCATCTTGCCCAGCAGCAGTTCACTGCGGCCAACAGGCGTGGCCATCAGCTGCTCCATCGTGCCATGCTCCCGCTCGTGAGCCAGCGTCAGCGCCACCGTTAAGGCCGGGAAGCCTAAGACAATAGAGATCAGGCCGGGAATCAAATCGTTGCGCGATTTGAGGCCAGGGTTGTACCAGGTGCGCACGCGCAGATCGATGGGCTGCAGCGCGTTAGCGGAAAGTCCGGCTGCCTGCAAATCAGCTGCCAGCAGTTGGCTGACAAACTGTTCGGCACGCTGCCCCATATGCTCCACGGCAAAACCGCCGCTTTCCGGCTCGGTGCCATCAATGATGATTTGCAGCGGCAGCCCTTGCAAAGAAAGCAAGGCTTCATCAAAGTCCGGCGGCAAAATCAGGGCCGCTTTTATTTCGCCGCGCATGAGCATGGCGTCAATTTCTTCTGGGGAATCTACCTGAGCGTAAAGGTCCAGATCGTCGCCAGCGGTAAGGTGTTGCACAAAGTTGCGGGAGGTGGCGGAACGGCCGTAATCCAACACAGCCACTGGCACATGCTGAATCTCCACCGTCAGCGCATAGGCCATCAAAAAGAGCAGCGCCGTGGGCGTGAGCAAAACCAAAATCAGCGTGGATCGGTCGCGCCAAATGTGGTGAATTTCTTTGCGGGCAATGGCCCGTAAACGACGAAATGACATGGCAGCTTAGGCCTCCATCTGCCTGATTAAAGAGATAAACGCTTCTTCCATTCGGGTGGGCGCGGGGCGAGCGCCACTGTAATCGATACCGGCTTGGGTGAGAACGGCCGTAATCTCTGGCAGTCGTTGCTCGGCGTTGTCCACCAAAACATGCAGTGCTTCGCCATACGTTTGCACCTCAAACACACCCGGCAGCGGCTCGATGAGGTCACGAGCCGCCTGCCATTGGGCAGGCACAAGGGCAATCATTTCCCCTTCAATTTGGCCGCGAATCTGTTCCGGCGGGGCACACATGGCCAGCTTGCCAGCATACAGCAAGCCCACTTCTGAGCAGCGGTCTGCTTCATCCATGTACGGGGTGCTCACCACAATGGTGATGCCCTCCGCGTATAAATCAGTGAGGATGTTCCAAAATTCGCGGCGAGAAATGGGATCTACCCCTGTGGTTGGCTCATCCAGGAGCAAAATCTTGGGTTCGTGGATGAGTGTACAGGCCAGGGCCAGCTTCTTTTGCATTCCCCCGGAGAGATGGGCGGCGCGCCGTTCCTTAAATTCGGTCAGCCCGGCAAAGGTCAGCAGGCGTTCGGTGCGTTCCGCCATGTCGGCGCGGGGCACCTCGTAAATTTCGGCAAAAAATTGCAAATTTTCCAACACAGAAAGCTGGGCATACAAACTAAACTGCTGCGCCATGTAGCCGATGTGCGGTTTAATGGCTTCCGCTTGCGTGGCGAGATCAAAGCCAGCTACCGTGGCCGAGCCGCTGGTTACCTTGAGCAAACCGGCCAGAAGACGCAGCGTGGTCGTTTTGCCGGCACCATCTGGCCCTACCAGGCCAAACAGCGTGCCGGGCTGGATGGCCAGGTCTAAAGAATCGACCGCATGGACATCGCCAAAATCACGCGTTAACGCCTGAGTGTAAATGATAGGATCGCTCATGACAGGCCGATTTACTGTTTTGCCTTGCGAATGATCCACAAGACCAGCAATACGCTGAGGGCAGGCTCCAGCGCCACGCCCACATAGACCAGGCCCTGACTAAAGCCCATCGCGGGGATGACATACCAATCGAGCAGGCCAACGATTACGGCCGTAACCACCGCCACCACATAATCGCCCTGCACCCCAATCGGCCGGTTTTCTTTCCAAATGAGGCCAGCAACCCAACCCATCACCAAACCAACCACAACCATGACAACCAACAAAATCAGAATATCCATTTTCTCACCTCAAACAGTTATGCCATCCAGCAACAATTGCAAGCTGGCCTTAACTTGTCGTTCTAAATCGATAAACTCAGGATCGTAAACCCAAATCAAAATCGACCCATCAATCAAGGTACCCATCGCCAGCGCCACTTCCTTCACATTTAGATTCCGAAACTCGCCGCTGGCCACGCCTTGCTCAATTAAGGCACAAAATACCTCCATAAATTCGTCAAACGGTTTTTGCAAAATCTCTCTAACAGATTCCTCGCGGGCAGCGAGTGCAATAAAATCCAGGTACAGTGGTGTCAATGGTTTTATCTGCGCCATATCGGCCACCACAATGTCTATCAGTTTGTTTATTTTTTCCACCACCGAAATATCTGTGGTTAGCAATTCAGTCGCGTAAGCCAATTCACGCGCTATAAATGAATCAAGGATGGCAAATATTAGCTCTTCTCTGCTTTTGAAATACAGGTAGATCGTGCCCTTACTTAAGCCTGCTTCTTGAGCAATATCTTCCATGCGCGTATTAGCAATGCCCAACTTCACAAAGGCACTGATAGCCGCAGCAATAATTTGTTGTGTTCGTTCTTCAGAAACATCTGGTCGTGGCATTTTCACCTCTGGAATAATAAATAACTGACCGGTCAGTTATTTATTATTGTATGCAGTTACCTTAGCTGTGTCAATGCCCAATTTATGCATCCTAAAATCTTGGGAAACTGGCACTGGAAAACAAATTTGCAAAAAAAAGAGCCCGGCTTCGCAAAGAAACCGGGCTTCTACTCAATAAACCTAATTGGTCAATTCAAAGATACGCTTAATCCAGATCGATGATCGCCTTGACTAGCTCGCCATCCCGCTCCAGGCGGAAGCCAAGCTTGAGGCAAATGGCTCGCATACCGCGATTTTCTGACAGCAGATAGGCCACCACGCGCTTGACGCCTTCCTGCTTGCCAATTTCCAGCAGATGCACCAGCATGGCTGTGCCAACCCCCTGCCCCTGGTAGCGGTCACTCACCAAAATGGCAAATTCGGCTTCGTCACCAATGCGCTCTTTAGTCAGGCGGCCAGCGGCAATAATTTCCTCTTCTTCCGTTTTGGGGTTTTTATGGGTGACCACAATGGCCATGTCCCGGTCATAATCCACAAAACAGATGCGGGTGAGCCGCTCATGCTCCACACGCTGGTCCAACTGGAAGGCCCGGAAGTAGCGCAGGTAGACAGACCGCTCCGACAGCGTTTCGTGGAAATTCACCATATTTGGCTCATCTTCGGGCCGGATGGGGCGCAGGGTGATATCCAGGCCGTCTCCGGTGGTGGCACTTTTGATGTATTGGGCGGGATACGGCCGTATCGCCTGCTCAGGTAGCTCATCCTCGGTCACCTCCGGTTCATACAGCACCACCCGGGCATCCAGGGCAATCAAATTGTCAGAGGAGGCAAAAAGTGGGTTGATGTCGATCTCTTTGATCCAACGCTGATCGGCAACCAACTGGCCAAACCGCACCAGCAGCGCTTCTAAAGCAGCCAGGTCAACCGGGTCACGCCCCCGGACCCCTTTCAACGCCTTATAAATCTTGGTGCGTTCCATCATGCGGCGAGCCAACGTCGTGGTGAGCGGCGGTAAGCCCAAGGCGCGATCTTTAAACACCTCGACCAGCGTTCCGCCCGTACCAAACAGCAGCACCGGACCAAACTGCGGGTCCGGGCTGGCCCCAATGATTAATTCGTAGCCATCCTTCAACATCAACATCGGTTGGACCGTGACACCCAAGAAATCCTCAACGCTGTATTTCTCCGTGACAGATTGCTCCATCGTTGTGTAGGCGTGACGCACCTCGCTGGCGGTGGCTAGATCGAGTCGCACCCCGCCCACATCGGTTTTGTGGGTGATGGTTTCCGAGTTGAGTTTGAGTACCACCGGGTAGCCCATCTCTTCGGCGATTGCTATCGCTTCATCGGCTGATGTGGCCAGGCGCGTTTCCACAGTGGGAATGCCATAAGAGGCCAACACCTGCTTCGATTCATACTCGGTTAAAATGGTGCGCCCTGTTTGGCGGACATCGGCCAGCAGGTGAGTAATGTCGCTGATTTTTTGGCGGCTTTCTTCGCTTTCTTCTGGCAGGAAGGGTGTTTCATACAGGCTTTGCAGCCGCTTTTGGTAACGCCACATGTAATTGAAAATACGTGCGGCCGTATCGGGAAAAGCAAAAGTAGGAATGTTGGCTTGATTTAAAATCGCCTCACCGCTGGCGATGTCTGCGCCACCCATCCAACTGGCCAGGACTGGTTTACCGTATTGGTATTGCGGGGGACGGCCGTATAGCTTCTTCAACTCCTGTGCCGTCTGGGTCGGGTCTGTCATCGCCTGGGGGGTGAGAATGACCAGCAGACCATCACTGTTTTCATCGTTGGCCGCAATCTGGATCGATTTGGCATACCGCTCAGCATCGGCATCTCCTAAAATATCGACCGGGTTGTTGTGGCTCCAATGCTGCGGCAAAAACTCGTTTAGCTCTTCCATCGTTTTTTCAGAGAGCTGCGTTAGCTCACCCCGGTGGGTAATCAACGAATCCGTGGCCAACACGCCAGGGCCACCAGCGTTTGTCACAATCGTCAGGCGCGGGCCGCGTGGCCGAGGCTGCTTGGCCAAAACCTCCGCCATATTGAACAGATCGTCAATCGAATCAACTCGCAAAACACCAGAGCGACGAAACGCTGCGGCCAACACCTCGTCACTACCGGTAAGAGAGCCAGTGTGGGAGGCTGCGGCCTGAGCGGCTGCCTCGGTGCGACCGGGCTTAATGACAATGATTGGTTTGGTCAAAGCCACATCTCGCGCCGCTGAGAGGAAGGAACGAGCGTTACCAATTGATTCCATGTAAATGACAATGCTCTTGGTACGCGGATCATCACCCAGATAATAAATCAGGTCGCCCCAATCCACATCGAGCATGGAACCAATCGAAACAAATGAACTAAAGCCCACATTTTCGCGGAAGCTCCAATCCAAAATGGAGGTCAACAGCGCCCCGCTTTGGCTGATGAAGCCTACCGTGCCGGGGCGGGCCATCGAGCTGGCAAAAGTAGCATTCAGGCCGCTGATTGGGTTCATCACACCCAGGCAGTTGGGGCCGATGATGCGCATTTGTCCTTTACGTGCCTCTGTCAGGATTTCCTGTTCCAGCTTCACGCCTTCGGGGCCAATTTCCTTGAACCCAGCCGAGATAACGATGGCCCCTCTCACACCGGCATCCACACATTGGCGGATAAGGCCAGGTACGGTACGGGCGGGCGTGACAATGATGGCTAAATCCACCTTTTCCGGCACCTCGCTAATGCTGGGATACGCTTTGATGCCCATCACGCTGGCGCGTTTGGGATTAATGGGAAAGATGGTGCCGCCAAACGAGTTGGTCATCAGGTTCCACAAGATGGTACGGCCCACACTGCCTTCGCGCTCGGTGGCCCCGATGAGGGCGACGCTTTTGGGTGAAAAAATGACATCGAGGGGGTTTTTGTTGTAGCTAAACACATCGTGGGCAGTGCCACGGGTTAAATCAATCATTTGAATTGCTCCTGTTAATTTACGAATCTTCCAGTGAGGCCAGCACCTTGATCATTGCGCTTGGGCCATTAGAGATTTTATTGTAATGAAACGGTACCAAACAGTGCTCTTTGTCGTGGGCAAAGGGTACATTTTGTTAGTTTTTTCGGCGTTGGGTGATTTATGGCTGCGTTTCTGTTAAAGATTTGCCGGTAACCCGGTTGGGTGGGTTGCCGACAATGATAGTATTGTCACCTTTTCGGTTGCACAGTGGTTACAGAAAGACTTACCCTGCTAGTTCTCTAATTTTTTAAGGGAAAGTGACAAAGTGGGGAGGAAACGGCCGTTCCCGGCACCTTCCTCAATTCGTGGGAAACAATTATCTGGGTGCTGCCTTACAAAGATTTTAGAACCTTGTCGTGCTCTTTGCTGCTGATGCGTTGGTGGGCTTCTAAAATATCCAGCACGCGGCTGATGCTCATAGCGGCGTGCAGCTTATAGCCATGATCGTTCATGTTGGCAATGCCCCCCTGTTCGCGGTCAATGAGCACCACGGCTTCATTCACCTGCAAACCAGACGCTTTGAGGGCGACAATCGCTTGCAAAATAGAGTCGCCGGAGGTGATAAGGTCGTCGATGACAACGGCCGTATTCCCCACCTGCCATACCCCTTCAATTTGCTTACCCGTGCCGTAGCTTTTGGCCGTTTTGCGAGGGTAAATAAGGGGCTTGTCCATATCCAGGCAAAGCGCCGTGCCCAAAGGCAATCCGGCCAGCGGCGTGGCGGCCAGCAAATCAAACGACAACTTTTCCAACATCGATCGATACGCGGCAATCGCCTGCCGCAGCGCCGCCGGATAAGAAACCAGCAGCCGCAAATCGAGGTAAATGCGGGATTTTTTGCCGCTGTGCAGCTTGAATTTGCCAAGCTGAACAGCACCGATGTCATATAAAGTCAAGGCCAATTGTTCCAGGGGGGGCAAGGTCTCACTCATGGGGTGTGATCTTAACACGAATTTGGGATTCGGTAAACACAATTTTGGTTCGCCGCTGCGGGGGATGTTGTGTTAAAGTGGGGCAGGCGCTAGAGATTGAAGACTGGAGGCTTGTCCTGAGCAAAGCCGAAGGATTAGAGATTGAAAGAGAAGCAGTTTAACACACGTGCTGTTCATGCTGGTGAGAGAGCTGATTTCACCAATGTCAATTCTGTTGTTACCCCGATTTTCCCCTCTGTGGGCTACACCTTTACCGATTCCAACGAGCTAGACGCCGTGCTGGGCGGTGAGCAGCCAGGCTATGTTTATTCGCCGCGTTACGCCAACCCGACGGTGGCGGCTTGGGAAACGGCCGTTGCCAACCTGGAATCTGCCGAAGCCGCCATCGCCTTGCCTTCTGGCATGGCGGCGATTCATCTGGCGTTGCTGGGAGCCGGGGTGCGCGCAGGATGCCACGTTGTGGTCGCGGCGGATGTGTACGGCGCAACCTACTCGCTGGTGCAAGGCATCTTTACGGAGCTGGGGGCCACGGTGCACCTGGTGGATGTGCTGGATTTGGTGGAAATTGAGGCGATTTTGGAACGGGAGAAGGTTACGGCCGTTCTCGTCGAAACCATCTCCAACCCCCTCATGAAAGTGGCTGATCTGCCTCGCCTGGCCGAGATCACCCACGCCCACGACGCCTTGCTGCTGGTAGACAACACCTTCTGCTCCCCCTACCTCTGCAATCCCACCCAGTTTGGGGCAGACATGGTGATCCACAGCGCCACTAAATTCATCGGCGGGCACGGGGATGTCATGGCAGGCATCGTCGCCACCAGCACAGTGCTGAAGGATGAGATGGTGCGGCTGAACAAGCTGCTGGGCAGCAGCCTGGGGCCATTTGAAGCCTGGCTGGCCCATCGCGGCCTGAAAACCTTGCCCCTGCGGATGCGCCAGCAGTGCCAAAACGCCCTGGAAATCGCCACCTGGCTGCAAAGCCATCCCCAAATCAACCAGGTGCATTACGCCTTCTTGCCCGATCATCCTCAATTTGAATTGATGAACCAGCTTAGCGGCGGCAAAGGCGGCGGCGCGGTGCTTTCGTTTGAAGTGCGCGGCGCAGGCAAACCGGAGATTTTTGCCTTGATGGACGCTCTACAGCTCATCCAGCCCGCCACCTCGCTGGGCGATATTTATTCGCTGATGCTCTACCCCGCTATTTCCTCCCACCGTAGCCTCACACCCAAAGAACGTTCCAACCTGGGCATCGGCGACGGCCTGCTGCGCCTCTCCGCCGGCATTGAAGACGTGACCGACATTCAGGCAGATCTGGAGCAGGCTTTGTCAAGAATAGGACGCTGATCTACCGGATTACCCTGATTAAAAACCAAAATCAGGGTAATCAGGAAAATCAGCATACCTTTGTTTATAGTAGCCGCGCTTTTTTAGCGCGCAAAAGCGAGGATTGGAATCCTCGGCTACATTCATTTTTCTCTGCGCCTCCGCGCCTCTGCGTTAAAATTATTTCAAGGAGAAAAGCACATGACTCATCAAGCACAAGTTGTCATTATTGGTTCCGGGATTGTGGGCTGCGCCACGGCGTATCATCTCAGCAAAATGGGCTGGAAGGACGTTCTGGTTATCGACAAGGGGGCGCTGTTTGAAAACGATGGCTCGACTTCGCACGCACCGGGGGGCGTGGTGCCGCTGAGCCACAACAAGCTCCTCACCCAAATGGGCATGTACACGGCCGATCTCATCGCCAGCCTGGATCATTTCAGCAGTGAACAAAATACGTTCAACCGGGTTGGCCAACTGGAGGTCGCTATCTCCGCGGCACGCTGGCAGGATTTGATCCGACTGCACGGCACGGCCCAAGCGTACGGCTGCGAAACACACTTGCTAACACCGCAAGAAGCGGCGGACAAATTACCGCTGCTGGACCCCGCTCAATTTATCGGGGCTTTACACGTTCCGGCGGGGATGATTGTGAAGGGGTCACACGTCACCGGGGCTTTGGCGCGGGAAGCCGAAGCGATGGGTAGCGCCAAATTTGTGGGCCACACGGCAATGACCGATATCGAGGTGAAAAATGGGCGGGTAACGGCCGTTCTCACCAACAACCCCGACCTGCCGCGTATCGAGTGCGAAAATGTGCTCCTGGCGGCCAACATCTGGGCACCGGCGCTCAGCGAAAAGTTTGGCATCCACCTGCCGCTGATGGCCTTTGAGCACCAGTACGTCATCACCAATGATTTGGACCGGCTGTCTGATTTTGACCCGGCCAACAAAGACCACGAGGTGACCTACCCCACCATGCGCGAGCTGGATTCGACGATGTATTACCGGCAACATTGGCAAGCGTACGGCATCGGCAGCTACTACCACCGGCCGCACATGGTCCGGCCGCAAGATGTGAAAAAGACAGCCATCCACGACTTCACCCCGGATGACTTTTTTGGCAAGCCGTGGGACCAGGCCAAGCGGTTGCTGCCCGCCATCGCCCAGGCAGATGCCATCGGTTTCCAGCGGCAGTTTAACGGCATGTTTGCCTTTTCTATTGATGGGATGCCGATCATTGGCGAGTCGCAGGTGAAGGGGTTCTGGACGGCCGTTGCATCTTGGATTACGCACGCGGGCGGGGTGGCCAAATCGGTGGCGGAGTGGATGACGACTGGCGAATCGGAGTGGGACATGCGCCAGGCGCACCTACACCGCTTTCACCAGTTCCAGACCACCGAGGCGTACACGACGGTGATTACCAAGAAAAATTACCGCGAAGTGTACGACGTTGTGCATCCCAAGCAGTCAATCACCGAGCCGCGCAACGTGCGCCTGAGTCCGTTTGCCCCGCGATTGGCAGCGCTGAAGCCAGAATACACCGCCTTTGCCGGGATTGAGCTGCCCAACTGGTTTGCCGAAAACGGCCGTCTCCTGGAAAAGTACGAAGACCAGATTCCCCCACGCAGCGGCTGGGCGGCCCAACATTGGTCGCCCATTCAGGGCGCGGAACATTTGGAAACGCGCAACAATGCGGCCATGTTTGACCTGACCGGCCTGTCGATCATCGAGGTAAAGGGGCCGGGCGCGGCCGAATTTAGCAACTTTTTGTGCAGCAACCAGATGGACGTGCCGGTGGGGCGCGTCGTCTACACCACCTGGCTCACGCCCAAAGGCGGCGTCAAGCGGGACCTGACGGTGGCTCGGCTGGCGCCCGACAAATATTGGCATTTTGTGGGCGAGGGCACGCTGCCGATGGATTTGGCCTGGGTGCAGCAACATGCGCCCAAAGATGGGTCGGTGGTGGTTACGGATATTTCCAATGCGTGGACGGCCGTTGGCCTCTGGGGTCCCAACGCGCGTAAAGTCCTGCAAAAAGTCACCAACGCCGACGTCAGCAACGAGGCGTTCCCCTACTTCACCAGCCAGTGGATCACGATTGGGCTGGTGCCGGTGTTTGCCATGCGCATTTCTTACGCAGGCGAGCTGGGCTGGGAACTGCACTTCCCCATCGACATGGCGCTGCAAGTGTGGGATTTGCTCTGGGAAGCGGGCCGCGAGGTGGAAATGATTGCCGCCGGGATGGGCGCGTTTGACTCATTACGCCTGGAAAAAGGGTACCGGCTGTGGGGCGGCGACGTCTACACAGAATATTCGCCCTACGAATCCGGCCTGGGTTGGACGGTGCGCCTGAAGAAAGGCAACTTCATTGGCCGCGATGCCTGCCTGGAATTGAAGGAGAAGCCGCTGAAGAAAAAGTTGTGCTGCCTGACGTTTAACAACAGCGGCATGGCCCTGGGCTACGAAGCGCTGTTTGCCGATGGCCAATGCGTGGGACACGTCACCAGTGCCAATTACGGCTACAGCGTGGGCAAATTTATCCTGTACGGCTACCTGCCCAGCGCCCATGCCGCCCCCGGCACGCAAATCGAGGTGGAATACTTCGGTGAGCGCCACATGGCCACCGTGGTGGATGAGCCGCTGTATGATGCGGGGATGGAAAGGTTGAGGGGGTAGTGGGTGTGGGATGGATACGGCCGTAACAAATCTGGTATTTTTGTAAGATACGGCCGTTCTCAGTTCTAACGCTATAATTTAGACTTTAGGTTAGCAAAGATTACACTTAAAGAACATCTTGGTAAAGAAAAATGAACACAAAGCGAATTCTTTGGAGCGCGGTTTTCTTACTCTTGCTAATCGGGTGTCAGAACCAGAACACAGTTACTCCCACAACTTCAGTGGAAGAAACCCCAGTCCCATTGGCCAATATGAGCACATTTACCCCCACGCCAATTTCAACCTTCACTCTGGAACCTTTGTTTACTGCCACAACATTTATTACTAGCACAATAACACCTCTTCCAACACGTACCCCTATACCCATAGTTACTCCCATGCAAAATAGAATAAGCGGCAATAACCGATTTGGCATTAGCTTTGATATGGAATATGTACCTGGAGATTATTCTCATATTATTGAATCAGCGAGTGAAATTGGTATAGATTGGGTACGCTTCCGTTTCGATTCTAGAGGAATTGAACCGCAGATGAATCAATTTGAATGGGAATTTTTTGATACAGTCGTAGCCAAAGCTATAGAAGAGGATATGCAGATATTGGGCGTTCTTGGTTATACATCACTTTGGAATGCAACAATCAACCCAGGAAATGGTGAAGGCGTGAATCCATACATTGGCGAATTTTATCCGCCATTTGATTATGAGATATGGGGCAACTCTATCTATCAAATTGTTTCACACTACAAAGATGATGTTCATTATTGGGAAGTATGGAATGAGCCTGATACTGGAGTTGGCACTCCTTACTTTGGACACTGGCAAGGGAGTTCTCAGGAGTACGCACAGCTCTTAGCAACTGCCTATAATGCTATAAAAAGAGCAGACCCAACTGCAAAAGTTATTCTTGGCAGTTTGTCAAACCCACTGCATAGTGGTACCAAGTCAAATTCAAACCCAACATTCCTTGACGAAATTTTGACTGACGAAACATATCCAGCCGCAAACTATTTCGATATTATTGGTATTCATTTCTACGATGATCCAGAAAATCTCCGAGCACGAATCAATGAAATAACTACAACCCTCGCAGCAACAAATACAAGCAATCACCCTATTTGGATTACAGAAATTTCTTATCCAAGCGATGGTTATAAGGTTGACCGCGAGCAGTATTATTGCAACATTATTTCTACAGATATGATTGCTAACAATGCAAGTTCTATTGTAGAAAAGATCTTTTTATTCGACGAATATCAAATATTATCTATTGCACCAGGAAAATGTCATGTACGTGAATAAGGACCAAGCTGGGGCAGGTCTTCGTGGTGGGCTGTGGCCTTGCTCTGGGCGGGCCTTCTTAATTCTTGAGGGCTGCGGCCTGTCTCACTTCGGCTTCGCTCAGTGCAGGCTTTGGCAGCGCCGCTTGCCTGCCATTTCCCCGGAAACTTTTTGCCAGGAAAGTCCCGTCGGGTGCAGTTTCCGGGGAAATTTTGGGGCGGAGATGACAACGAATTTGAGGTAGAAACGAATTTACGGCCGTGCTTGATGGATGATGGGTGGGATACGGCCGTACGCCAGATTGGTCCAATCTTGGTAGTTTTAATTGCAGCCTTGCGCAAGTGAGATTGGATCAATCTCTAACCCAAGGAGCTCTCTTGGCCAAGCTTTATCGTAAGTTGATCACTTTTTATATGGGCCACCACAATTACCGAATTTTATTTGGCTTGAATCTTGTTTTTATCGTCGTAGCCTCACTCATACCCAGCTCAATGCCTTCCATTTGGCACCTGGACAAAGTAGGCCATTTTGCCGCTTACAGCTCTCTGTTTACCCTGGCGCTTTTCTCATTTCAGCCGTCTTGGATTCGCATTGCCACCTTCTTCCTGGCCGCTACCTTGGGTGTTGCGATGGAATGGCTACAGTCATATGTGCCTGGCCGAGAAGTGTCAGCAATTGATGCGATCACAAACGTTGCCGGGCTCGTTTTTGGCATCTTTGTCTACCGTACCATAAAATCACACTTCCCTGCTCTGGGCGGGTCCCCTTAATTTTTGAGGTCAATGGTCTGTCTTGAGGTTGGTGTGGCAAAGGGCTGTGTGACTGGGAATGGAAACGGCCGTTCCTTATCCAAGTTACTAATTGCCAGATAGAAAACGCAGATAGGCAAATACTCAAAAATCCGCAGGGAAAATATACCCCTCATGGCGTGTAATGATAAATTCCGGGTTCGATGGGTCCGTTTCAATCTTTTTTCTCAAATTATGGATATGAACAAACACCGTACGGACATCACCAATACTACTCTGGTTCCAAACTGCAGAATATAGATCGTCAAACGTAATCAAATAGCCTCTATTTTTCATCATATGGTACAAAATCTCATATTCCGTAGGGGAAAGCAAAATTTCTTCATCGCCTTTCTTCACCATATGAGTTTTTTGATCAAGCATCAAATCATTCGCCTGAATGATCGATTCACCACGAAAAACCCGGCTCCGCCGCAAGTTTGCTTCAATATGCGCCCTCAGCAACGGTCCTTTGAATGGTTTGACAATATAATCATCGCCTCCCATATTGAGCCCTTTGACAATTGTATCTTCATCATTCAAGCAGCTAATAAATATAATTGGGCAGTAAACCTTTTCACGAATTTGCGAACAAAATTCGATCCCATCAATTCCTGGCAGAAGAATGTCCAGTAGAATGACATCATAAACCGTATTGTCAACCATCATCAGGGCGTCTTCAGCACTCTGGGCCAGACATGTTATATAATCATCTTTCAAATAGAACTGTATAATTTCACTTATTTCTTTGTTGTTTTCGACAAGAAGTACTTTATTCATTATTACAATTTACAAAACTAACCTGTATCACCTTTCAAATGGTGGCGGAATCCTACATATTTGCGTTAAGAAAACATAGTATAACGGATCTAATCCCACGTATCCATTTACTAAATCTCAAACCAAACGTTTATGAAAACAAAAAAATCACTTCGCTTCTTTTTCTTTATTCTTGGTGTTTCCTTCATCTTCTCGCTGTTAAGCCTAGGGAATATACGTACGAAGCAAATATCTGCATCTCTGGAAAATTTGATAAACCTTGAAACATTGGGTGGACAACTGTATTTGCTATCACCCGATTGGCAAATCAGTACGATTGGGAACCAAAAAATATATAAAACAGAAATTCGTATTTCAACCTCAAGCATGCATTCGGGCATTTATTTTCCACTCGCCCAAAATGCAGAGCTTATTATAAATGATTCAACGAACAGGATCATAAAGGAGAATGACCAGTTCACATATTTGTTTGAGCCAATGCAAGGAGCTCAAACAATTTCAATTGAGCTTCACCTTCCCCTATCCTCACATGAAATGTTCAGTACAGCCCAACTGTATATTGGAAATTATAATTCAATCCTGTTAGCTACCTATAGGGAAAGCAACCTACGCTTTTTTGTTATCGGACTATCATTCACAATTGCCCTTTTTTCAATCAGTCTATATATCCAGAAACCAACCGAAAAATACCTGCTGCCATTAGCCTTATTGGCTTTTTCTACGTTGGGCTACGTTTTACTACAAGCTTTTCCATTATTACAAGAAAATTTTTGGGTTACTTTTTTCTTCCTGGGGCCCATCAAATTACCGTTTTTATCAACAGAAACCAGCTATCTGCTTTATAGATTAGGCTTTCCTCTGCTTGTTGGCTTTTTAAACTATCTCCTCATTAAAAATTTTGTTTCAGCAAAAATATTTAATATTAATTACTTTTACTACATACTTCTAGCGACTTTGATAATGTTATTCTTTGTCGGTGAATATCAATATCCAATAATGTTGCTACTATATCGAATCTTTATCAATATCTTGGAAAGCATCGTGATTATTAAGGGGAATTACGCCAACAAAAGTGATGCCATTATATTGTTGATAGGCGCCATCAGTACAATGGCTTTGAACCTTTTTATTGCCAGTTCTGGGGTAAACTTTATCTCACACGGAAATGTAGATCTTCTTTTCCGCCTTGGTGGTCTATATGCCTCTTCATATCCCATCGCCTTTACGATTGCGGTCAACGGAATCTTTGCCCGAAAATACGCTGAATCTGAGATCCTCTCAGAAGAATTAAACAATCTCAATAAAAACCTACAAAAAATAGTAAACGAAAAAACATCTGCCTTAAAAAATGCCTACCAACGTTTAGAAAAAGAACAGCAGCAGAAAGATATATTTATAACGAACATGGTACACAGCATCAAAACCCCATTATTTTCAATAGCTGGCTATACAGATATGGCACAAGAAGCATTACAATCAGCACCTGAAAAAGTCGGCCACTTCATAAACTTAATTAATTCGAACACGGATTTTGTTGTAAAACTTGTAAACAATCTTTTTCTTGCCCTCAGGCTAGAATACGAAAAAGTAAACTATATGATCGAAAAAGTGAACCTTTGCAAAATGATTGAGCATATTTACGACACAACGTTGCCTCAATCTCAGTCAAAAAATATTCAGATTCGTTTGGAAATTCCTGATCACCCCGTACTGATCGAATGCGATTTGTATTACCTGACCCTCGCAATTCAAAATATCGTTGATAATGCTGTCAAACACACTCCGGAAGGTGGTGAGATCCTATTATCATTAATCGACTCGTGGCAAAATGTTCAAATCTTGGTAAAAGATAATGGCGAAGGTATATCCGATGAGGTTATCGGTCATATATTTGAACGGTACTACAGCTATTCTGGTCAAGGTCTTAAATCGAGTGGCCTTGGGCTTACAATATCAAAAGATGTGATCACTGCATTCCAAGGACAAATCACTGTCAGCAGCATGAATGGAGAAGGCACTAAGTTTGTAATCGTTTTCTCTAAGTCAAAAACACAAACAGAACAGGTAGACTTAACCGTTCCGCCTCTGTAACCATCAACTCTTTAAAACGTTAAGCAAACCACAGGAAGAATCTTAAAAACATCAAGGCATAAAATCGTGGTTTACTCAAGTGAAAGCAGAAAACATGATTTTCTTTTTCAAGTTACTTTCCTGCTTCCACATAAATGAAAAACAAAGCGCAGCAATAATCACTACGCTTTGTTTTTCAATGACAATCGCGGAATTTGTTAGGCAGCCAAATCTTTACCTAACACATAACCTTGTGTCACACAACGTCCCAATGAGAGACCACCAAAAACCATCGGATAATCTGCGCTGCCATAGAATGGGCCAGCAACATTTCCAATCGCGTACAGATTTTCAATCGGTTTGCGCTCTGCGTCCAACACAGCCGCACTCTCATCAGTAATAACACCAGCCGCAATGGCAGTCACACGGACCTGTTTGCGAACACCCCAGAACGGAGCCTGTTCAATCTTCTTCAAGTATTTCGGGTCTTTCCCAAAATCAGGATCCCAGCCCATATCAACAACTTCATTATAGCGGGCAACTGAATCTTTTAACTCAGCTGCTGGAATTTCGAGCTTTTCGGCCAATTCATCCAAAGTATCTGCTTTATAGACAGCAATTCGCTCAACCAATACACCAGAACGATCCTCAACATCTGCTTCAGGCATATAAACTTGAATTGATTCCTCAGTTGCTGGTCGCCCGCCCCATTCAGTTACCATTTCGGTAAAGTTATTATCAAAAACAGGGAAGTAATACCCAGCTTTCTCAGGATCGTAGTCGCGCATATAGTTTGCGATGTAAGCCATGTCCGTCTCTTCATTAAAGAAACGTTTTCCATCAACGTTTACGCATAGAAACGGTTCGTTCCACATAGGGCCAGAGTCAAAATCGTGAAGGATTTTTGTATGTCCGACTGGTTCCAACATACCACCAGCCATCATACCCATCAACTGGCCATCCCCAGTGCGGTTATATTGTTTACTCTCAAAATTCTTTACGTCCGGGCAGAGCTTCTCAACCATAGCTCTGTTATTCTGGTAGTCACCAGTGGCAATTACAACAGCTTTTTTAGCACCAAATTTCCATATGGTTCCATCTTTGTCTTTACCATATACACCGGTTATTTTGTTACCGTCTTTGCTCAACTGCACGGCAGGGGTGCTATAACGAACATCAATTCTGTCTTCATACGATTCCAAAATTTCACGCATTGCGGTGCCAGTATTATCCGGCTTGTTGACAGAGCAAGCAAAAGTAGTTAGTTGTCCAAAAACTTCACCGTAATCTACAGAACTTTCGTATGCTCGGAAGTTCTCGTATCCAGTAGCGGCTAGTTCATCCGCATACCATTTTGCAGCTTCACCAGAATTGTAGGCATACACTTTTAATTGCTCCCGATCATTCCGGAATTCTAATTCTTCAGTGATCGCGTGAACAAAGTGCATTAATGCTTGAGGATCAGAGGAATCAACGATAATGCCAGTAGTGCCATTCCCTTGGGAAAGCGCAGCAGGTTCCTTTTGCAAAACAAGTACTTTGTTGCCGCCCTGGAAGGCTTTTACGGCACAAGGCACACCAGCAGCACCAGCACCAATCACAACCACATCATATTCGCCACCATCTGTGCTTTCTTTAATTTCCTCTTGTACAGCGGTAGATTCTGCAAAGTAAGCTGATAATTCGTCGCAACTACCTGCACCAGTATTTAATGCGGTATTCACCTCAGGACTTTCAGCTGTTGGGGTTGGAGGCGGAGTTTTAGGACCGCATGCAACTAATCCTGCTGCCGCAGCACTGATAGCCGCTCCTTTTAAAAACCGTCTTCGACTTAAGTCTTGTTCCATTCTTACCTCTCCTTATTGTGAAAAATAGTACATACGAAGAATATATCATCAAGGCAGAAGTTTTTCGTTTAAATCTTGATTAAGCCCACTAAAGATCCAATTAAATTTGCCTTATTCCAGTAGTAAACCTCATTAGGCGGAATACAATTTGCTTGGGGTGTGGTTGAGGGCTTTTTAGCAATTTTGAAAATGGGAGCGCGTTGGTGAGATGCATAGAATCGCAAAAAGAGCTTCATAGTAAGCCAAACAACAATCCCACACATGAAACTATTCAAGGGACTGAAAACAATGATAAAAAACAACAAACTAATAGTAAATCCTTTACAGTGGCTCTGGTTTTTGCCAATTATTTATTTGGCAACATTATTGTCTGCCTGCACAAATAACGGTATTACCCAATCAACATATGAACCGGACTCGGATGAAGTCTCTCTTGTGGATTGGGAAGAATCATACCCTGCTCAATATGCTGATTGGGCTGATTCTGTACATGGTGAGGCATATCTCTCTGGGGACACCAATGCCCCAACTTGCAACGACTGCCATGATTCGCCAAAGGAAGGGGTCATAGTCAATACGGCTACCTTCCATTTAGAAATCCCGTCCCGTTGCGCCCGCTGTCATAATGATGACTCGTTGATGGAACAGTATGACATCGCAACTGATGTGTATGAAACTTATTTAGCTGACTTCCATGGCACTACCATCAATTACTATGCCCAAACTGACCAGACTGCCATTCGCGACGAGGCTGTTTGCTCTGACTGTCATGGATCGCATGCTATTTACCCGCAAGAAGATGAGCGCTCGTCCGTTGCTAAAGTCAACTTACAGGCCACCTGCGCACAATGCCATCCTAATGCAACTGAGTCTTTTACAAGCGCATACGGGCATTATCGGCCGGTACAGTCTCCAGCCTCTTCAACTTCTGACAGCACTATCGTCTTTATCGTGAAACTACTCTATCAGGCTCTCATTCCTATTACTCTGGGGGGGATGTTGGCCTACATTGTTCTGGACATTTCCTTCCGGGCAAGGCGCAAAAAGACGGCACAGAAGAACACAGCGGAACAGGCTGCTCCAATTTCCACACCCAATGAAAGCAAGGAATAATCATGACTACAACAACGCAAACTACAACTCCCTCTCAAGAAGTTCTCGTTCGGTTTGACCTTAGTGAGCGCATCCAACATCTCATTATGATGCTCTCTTTTATTACGCTGGCTATCACTGGTTTGCCACAATCTTTTGCGACTGCCGGTTGGGCGCAAGCTTGGATGGAACTATTTGGCGGCATTGCCGGTATCCGCAGGATACATCATATGGCTGCGGTCATCATGGTTTTTATTTTCATCTACCACACCATTATCATGGTCACTAATTTGTTTAGGAAGGATATTAAACGCTGGATGCTCCCTAAAAAGCAAGATTTCATTGATGCCGTTCAGTCTGTTAAGTATCTGCTGGGCAAAGTGCCTGAATCGCCTCGGTACGGCCGTTTTGATTTCCGACAGAAACTAGAATACTGGACTCTAATCTGGGGCTCTGTTCTGATGGCTGCCACCGGTATGATGCTCATGTTCCCTACTTTCTTCGCGACTTTTTTGCCCGGTGAGTTCATCTACGCGGCTAAAGCTGCGCATGGTTTGGAAGCTCTGCTGGCTGTGGCTGCGATTGTAAGCTGGCATATGTACAACGCTCACTTCGCGCATGGCATCTTCCCCATCGATAAGTCTATCTTCACTGGAAAGATCAGCGTTGAGCGCATGAAGGAAGAACATCCCTTGGAATATAAAGTCTGGCTAGCAAATCAGCAGGAAACTTCTGCACAAGAAGCAATCGACGACGCCGAAAGTAATACACAAGCAAACAACGAAGAGAAAGGAAGCAACCATGTCTAACAAAGCAAAACTTTTCATTGCGATTGTGCTGGTGCTCATTATGATCCCAGTGATGAGTACCGTATATATTAAGGATAACCTACACAATAGCAGTTACTGTGCTAATTGTCATGAAGGATATTATGCAACCTGGGATAATCTGGAGAGCGGACACACACTGGCACATGCTCATAATCAAACAGGAACATCGTGCCAAAGCTGCCATAGCCGCGGACTAGAAGAATCGATTGTTGAAGTAGTTAACTATTATTCAGGGAACTATTATGATCCGCTTCCAGAGATAACACTCCCTATGGGAACTTGTTTTTCTTGTCATGGTAGCTATGATGATATTATCCCATTGTTATCACCAGAGATTACAGGACACCAACACAATCCACATGATGGACATTTAGGTGAATTGGAGTGCAGCGAGTGTCACAGCGTTCATAAAGTATCAATAAATACTTGCGATGAATGTCACGCTCCGGTAACGGAAGACAAACCAGGTTGGGGAGTGTGGGAAGGGAAAGAAAACTAATGGCAAGCAAAGAGCTGCCGGACGGATGTTTGTCCGTTCATTTTGGAAAGGACACCAAAAAGAGATGCCTCAACTGATGATCTGACCGACTCTTCGTTTGATAAGACGGGCACAACAAATTTGAGCCGTACTTGCTGGATGATGGGTGAGTACGGCCGTACGCCAGGTTGGTCCAATCTTGCTGGCGCGCATGGCAGCCTGGCCCAAACGAGATTAGACCACTCTTTGAACCCCGGTCCCCTTGCTTGAGCAACACTCTTTCCGATGTATAATCAACTTCTGAATCAACAACTCAACAAATAAGGAGAATTTTACATGCCTGTTAGAAATGCAAATGCAACCTGGGAAGGGAATCTAAAAGAAGGGAAAGGGACGATGGCGCTGGGCAGCGGCCGTTACGAAGGCCCCTTTACCCACGCCTCCCGTTTTGCCGAAGGCGACGGCACCAACCCGGAAGAATTGATCGGCGCGGCCCATGCTGGCTGCTACTCCATGTTCCTCTCTGCCCTCCTTTCTGGCGATGACCATGTGCCCAACCGCGTCCACACCACGGCCAAAGTTCACATCGGCCAGGTAGACGGCGCGCCCACCATTCACACCATCGAGCTTAACTGCGAAGCCGATGTACCCGGTATCGATGACGCCACCTTCCAGGATTATGCTCAAAAGGCCAAAGCAGGCTGCCCCGTGTCCAAGGCGCTAGCCAGTGTGAACAACATCCAACTCACCGCCACGCTCAAAAGCTAGAATCTGAAAAGCCACAGAGGAAAAAGAGAGAACTGAGCGTTGATATTAACTCTCAAAAACCTCGATGGCCTCTGTGGCTGCCATAAAACCAGGGAGTTCGGCAATGAAGATTGGCGTGGCCCAAACCAGATCTATTAGCGGAGATATTGAGCAAAATATTGCCCGGCATACGGTTTTTGTGGAAACGGCCGTTTCCCACCACGCCAACCTCCTCATCTTCCCCGAACTTTCCCTGACCAATTACGAACCAACGCTGGCTCAAGCATTAGCCGTCCAGCCCGACGATCCTCGATTGGACACTTTCCAAACACTGGCCGATGCTGGGCAAATCATTATTGGCGTGGGGATGCCCACCCAAAACCAGCCGCGCCCCTGCATTAGCCTGGTCATGTTCCGGCCCAACCAACCCCGGACCATCTACAGCAAACAATACCTGTTCCCAGATGAAGAACCGTTTTTTGTCCCGGGGCCAGCGTCAACTGGCTTAATGGGCACTGACCCAAATATTGCCTTGGCCATCTGTTACGAGCTATCTGTTCCCCAACATGCGGCAGATGCGTTTAAAAATAACGCAAAAATTTATGCTGCCAGCGTGGCCAAAACGGAAAAAGGGGTTGAGAACGCCCACAAACGGCTCTCCGCGATTGCCAGTCAGTACGGCATGACGGTATTCATGTCCAATTGCGTCGGTGTGGCCGATGGCACTGAATGCGCGGGGCGAAGCGCGGTGTGGAACAACAAAGGGCTGCTGCTTGGGCAGCTAGACGATAAAAACGAAGGCATCCTCCTTTTTGATACGGCGACACAGGAACTCATCAAAGAGCTAGCTTAACTCTTCTGAGCAGAAACGATGTGAGCCGGGGCGTTGAACTGAACGGTACCGTCCGGGTTGCAGAACGGCCGTAACGCCACCTCAGCCTCGCGCAGCAACAATTCAAACTGAGCATCATCAATCACATCGGCCAATGTCCAGCCGCGAATGTCGGTAAACATCCAGTCGGCAATGGAAGGAAAGCGGGCAGTGCCTGACAGAGTTTCAACCTGCAACTCTGCCAGCGGCAAATCGGCGAACAGGGCGGCCAATTCTGTTTTGTCGCCCAGCACGTAAGGCGAGCGCAGCCCCTCGGCGACTTCAGTGCCAAACAAACGTGCCAGCAGGGACACTACGGCGGCATACCCCGGCGTGTTTTCCAGACTGTCCCACACGGCTACCGCCAGACGGCCGTTTTCCCTCAGCACCCGCACCATTCCCGCCAAAGCCTGTTTTCGGTCGGCAAAAAACATCAGGCCAAACTGGCTAACCACGGCATCAAATGAGTCGTCCGCAAAAGGCAGCGCCTCGGCCTGCCCAGGCCGCCACTCCACGGCAGAGGTTTGCTTTTGGGCCACAGACAACATCCCTTCGTTGACATCCAGGCCCACAACACGGCCGTTTGGTGCAACAAGAGGAACGGCCGCACGCGCCAAAATCCCCGTACCACAAGCCACATCCAACACCTGCTGCCCCGGACCCACCTGAGCCGCCCGCATCATCGGCTCGCCCCACTGGGCAAATAAGGCTGGTAGAAAAAATTGCTCATAAACCTCCGCAGCGCTTCGTTGAACCTGCCCCTGCTGAATGGCATCCATGCGTTTCACTCCTTCGGTTTCTCACCGCAAAGCACAAAAAAGCGCAAAATTGGCCGCTTTCTTTGCGCGGTTTGCAGTTTAAATTGGGATTTACAGTCAGGCAATCATTGTAAGGGAAGGGGATGGGGTGTCTAGTTCAAGAATCGAACTGCTGGCAGGGGCATTGTTTAAATTTTCCCAGAAACTTTCAGAAAGATGACCACACTATCTTTGCACTTTTGAAAGGAAATTTAAGCTCGAATCGCCAAGGTAGCTAACTTTTCGTAATAAGGTTGGCATTCGGCGAGCAACGGCCGTAAATGTTCTGGGAATTCCCCTTCTTTTTGGCGGTACTTTTGGAATCCGGTGGAACGATGCAGCGTGTGGTACCAATATTTGGCCCAGGAGCCATCTTCTGGACGCGCCCCAGCGGGCCAGCTGAGCATCGCCTCGTCAAAGGGAATGCCGATCTGGTCACACAGCTGGCTGAGTACGCCACGCGGATTTAGCAGCGTCTGTTTGGAATCCAGCACCGGTGGCGTTTGGCCGATGCTCTGCAAATAATCGAGCAGTTCCAGATGCAGCGCGTAGCCCACATCATGCAGCCCAGGCTGGGCCACCTGCTTGGCGTAAGACGGCAGCATGTCGAACGGGTCGCGGGTGAGGATGACGTTCACCGTCTGCTGCATAAACCCCCAATCAAGATCGTTCAAATGGTGGGTCATGTGCTTGAAAAAAAGCACAGGCGCGTCATGATTGCCCAAAATCAGGGTCTGCACCACTTTCTCACCATCATTTTCCATCGTGGCAATCACTTCTTCCGCGCCGGGGTGGTATTCGCGGGCAGGCGTTTTGGAGAGGTAATGGGCGTAAAGGGGTTCATCGAAAACGGCCGTATCCTTTCTTTGGGCAAAACTATACATCAACGCTGTCGAAATGTTGCGCGGGCCACTCCAGAGGCAGATTCGTGTTGTTTGGGTCATAGTTCCTTCTTTTCGGTGAGCGGTAATCGGTATTCGGTAATCCGTAAACAGTAAACCGACCACCGATAACCGTTTACCGTTTACCAGCAGCTACCGCCTCATGCACCAGCTCTTCGTACAAGCCTTGCAAACGGTGGGTCATCGGGCCGTAACTACCACTGCCGATGGTACGGCCGTCTACCTTCGTTACTGGCGTCAGCCCACCAAACGTGCCCGTCACAAACGCTTCATCCGCACCGTACACATCAAATAAGGAGAAGTTTTTTTGGTAGCACGGAATGCCGTTCTTCTGGCACGCTTCAATCACCTTGCCCCGCGTGATGCCGTTCATGCAGTACTGTCCCGTTGAAGTCCATACTTCATCGTTTTTTATCATGAAAAAGTTGGTCGCGTTACAAGTGGCCACAAAGCCGTGGATGTCCAGCATCAGCGCTTCATCCGCGCCTGCTTCCAGCGCCTGCACCAGGGCCATCACCTCGTGCAGTTTGCTGTGGCAGTTCAGGCGCGGGTCCAGGTAATCGGGCGAGCCGCGCCGAATGCTGCTGGTGAACAGCGTTACGCCCCGCTCACGGCTGGCCGGGTCAGCCAGCTTATGCTCCGCGATGATGACCAGGTTTGGCCCGCTAATCGTCAGGCGGGGATCCTGCGACGGCGTCTTTTTAATGCCACGGGTGAGCATGAAGCGTACGTGGACATTGTCGTACATCTCGTTGGCGTTAATTGTTTGCCAAAGAACGTCGGTTAGCTCCTCACGGCTCATACCAACGTCCATGCCAATGGTGGCCGCGCCTTGCCACAGCCGATCCAGGTGCTCCTCTAGAAAGACCAGCACGCCTTCGTGCAAGCGCAGCGCTTCCCAGATGCCATCCCCCACCAGGTAACCGCTGTCAAAAACGGAAATCTTGGCTTCATTCCGGGGAAACAGTTCGCCATTAACGTAGATTTTTACATTTTCATTCCGCGCGTCGTGCACAGCGTTGTGGGTTCCATGAGTCATACTATCTCCTTATTTTTAACGCAGAGGCGCGGAGGAGCAGAGAAAAAACAATCTGCGTCAATCTGCGGATGCTAAATTGCTGTTTTAACCTCGTGCGCCACAAAGTCATTATATGCCGCCAAAATTTGTTGGCAGATGGGTCCAGGACGGCCGTTTCCCACGACTTGATCGCCAATTTGCACCACCGGCAGCAGCGCCCGCGACGAGCCACTCAAGGCCGCCTCACGCAGCTGCGGAATCTGGGCAACATGGACGGCTTCCAGACTGATAGGAATGTTTAATTTCTCAGCCAAATCAAGAATGATTTTGCGCGTGATGCCTGCCAACACCCCGGTGCCTGCTGTGTGGAACACGCCATCGAGCACGCCGTAAAAATTGGTGCCCGTACCTTCCAAAATCTTGCCCTGCGCGCCCAACAACAGATATTCGTAAATCTCACCCCCCACTTTGTAGGCGCGGCGCTTTTGGGCGAAATCGGCCGTTTTGGCCAGTGGGTTTTGCCGCGACAGATCAGGGGCAAAATCGATCCTGACACCTGTTTGGTACAACGCTGGCGGCGGCGGAGTGAAGGGCATTAGCCCAATGAGCAGGCGGCTGTTCGTACCCAAATGGCTGGGGGGCGCTGCCAAATAGTCAAACCGCACCCGCGCCTCTGGCAGTGGATATTGAGTGCACGCTTTGTGCAAACCCTGACGCAGTCGAGTTTCGTCTAGCGTATCAGGCCAGCCCAGCAGGGTCATCGAATCGCGCGTGCGCTGGATGTGATGTTCCAGATAAAGAAATTTGTTGTGCTCGAAGGTGCGCATGGCGGAATAAACGCCCAACGCCAGGCCATCATACAGTTGGTCAAAACCAGTAACATGATCAGGGATGGGTAACGGCCGTATCCCATCTTGCTCCACCGCAAAAAGTTGAACCATCGTCATACTGCTAATTGTAGCAGCAGCACAGCTTTTGCCTATGTTTGTTATGCGAAGAATCAATTGATGAAACTGTTAACTGGGTTACGGCCGTTTTTGTCGGATCGATTTAGGATCGTTATACCAGTAGACTAAGGTACTGATTAGTTGAACTGGCCGATCAAATCTGAACAACTATGTTATTATTTCGCTTAACCAGTGCTGACCTGAATCTTTTATCCACATTCTGCTGGCTTATGAGAAACAATTTTTGCCTGGCGGCATCTCCTTCGGGTCACCCGATCAAGCGGACAATGTATAAATCAATTAAAACCATGTATGGAGGGTATTAAATGACTGAACAAACCCAAGTTACCAACAGCCCAGCAGCACCCGGCGGTGGCGGCAACCAGAAGCTTATCATTGGCGGCATTGCTGCCTTGGCTGTTGTAGCCATTGCTGTCGTTGGCGCGATTTTCTTGCTTCCCAAGTTATTTGGGGCCGACAATAACGCCATTGCCAGCGTCATGCCACCAGATACAGGTATGCTGGTAGAACTAAATGCGCTGAACCTGGCCAATGAAGATGCCAGTAGAGTCGCTCGCGCCTTTGAAGATGTATTGGACGAAAACGATGTAGACTTTGACGCCGACAACCCAACCAGCTTGCTGGAACAAATAGACGAAGACCTTGATGAAGCCAGTGGTCTCACCATTGAGGAAGATGTCTTGCCCTGGATCGGCTCCAATATGGGCATTGGCCTCTTAGAGCTGGATATTGAAGCCATGGATCAGGGCGAGGTGCCTCAGCTTGTTTTTGCCTCCACCATTCGCGACACGGCCTTAGCCGATCAGTTCATCGAAGACTTGATTGATGCCATTGAGGACGAATCAGACAACAAAGTAGACGAAGTTGAATATGGTGGCGCACTTGTATTCGAGATTGACAGTGATTTTGAAGATGAGCGACTGGCATTCGGCCGTTCTGCTGAGATCTTCTTCATTGCTGCCAATATTGATGTCTTAGAAGAAGCAATTGATGCGCAACAAGGCGAAAATCTGAACGATGTGGCTGAATATCAAAGCACCATTGCCGACTTGCCAAGCGACCGCGCCCTCACCGTTTACATCAGTGGCGAAAGTGTGGAAGACGCTGCTAAAGCTGCCGAAGATAGTGGTGACGTTGAAGGATTTGATTCCGACATTATCAAAGACCTGGGCCTAAACGGTGTTGGCCTGTCAGCGATGGTTACCCCAGAAGGCATCCGGCTTGATTTTGTGGGAAACTATGAAAACCTTACGGAAGAGCAACAAACTATGATGGAGGCACAAACAGACAAAATCGCCACGGCCGAATTTCTGCCTGAATCCACCTACGTCTTTATTGTAGGGCAACGCCTGGATCTTGTCTGGCAAAGCGCTATAGATGCGCTAGATCAGGCAGGCGTCAGTGAAGATGATCTAGATGAAGCGATGGACATGTTTGACGATATGTTCGGCTTCAACCCCAGTGATGACCTGTTTCCCATTCTTGATGGCGAATACAGCGTAGCCATTATTGACAGCGATGAAGGCTTAATCGCTAATGAATTGGAGACAGACCTGGGCGCAGTTGTTATGATGGGCAGCAGCAATGGTGAAGAGCTAGCCGGACTGGTCGAAGATTTCACCGATGGATTGGAAGATCAAGAACTAAATGTAGACGACTCTGCCAACGATGATGTAACCGTTTATGAGGTAGAAGACCCCAACGGCGAACTGGTTGGTGCTTATGGGGTAAGTGAAGAATACCTCATCTTCTCCACCAGCAGTGAAAGCATAGAATCGCTCTTTGCCGGGGAATCTAATCTGGCAGACAGCGATAAATACCAAAACGTGTGGGACGCATTCTCGCGTGGCACCGTTCCCGTCATGTATATTGATTTGGATGGCCTGTTGGCTTCAATTGAAGATGTTGACCCCTCCATTGAAGATGTTACCGATGTGAATCCGATTTATGCTTTCGCCATGGGCACAAATTCCGATGACACTACCACCCAAACAACCATGATTTTCTTCGTTGCTGGCGAATAATTAACAATTAAAGAGACATTCAGTTAAGGTGAAAAAGAGGCTTGCATGATGCAAGCCTCTTTCTTTATTATTGCAGAGTCAGTCATTTAAAAATCCACTCATCCGGGTACGCTTTTGTAAGAAAGTTTGAAACATCCATTCTGTACCTTTTCAGATGGTGGTAAATTGTTTGTTTTTGCGGAAATCCCACTTTGAAAGCCTGAACAAATCACCCCCTTCTGGTTCCTCAAAATTAGGTTTTTAATTGACCTGATTGCCAGATTCCAATACCACCGGCTTTCAGGGATCCCCCACTTAGCGTGCCTTTGGCACAGTATCACGGAGGAAACATTGAGAAGGTATAAGCAAATATTATTTATTCTGGCCGCTGTGTTCATCTTTTTGATAGGCACGGCCGTGCCCTCACGAGCAATCGCCACTGATTTGCTCATCACCGGTGTCGTAGACGGTCCCCTTACCGGTGGTATTCCAAAAGCAGTAGAACTCTATGTAGTCAATGATATTCCCGATTTGAGTATTTATGGGATTGGTGCGGCCAACAATGGCGGCGGCACTGATGGCGAAGAGTTTACCTTCCCGGCTGATGCAGCCACGGCAGGTCAATTTATCTATGTCGCCACAGAATCAATTGAGTTTACTAACTTCTTTGGTTTTGCCCCAGACTATACGGACGGTACGGCCGTTTCCATTAACGGTGACGACGCCATCGAACTGTTCCAAAATGGCGCAGTTATAGACACATTCGGCGACATCAACGTAGATGGCACGGGCGAAGCGTGGGATTACCTGGATGGCTGGGTCTACCGCGTTTCCGGTACCGAAGCCGATGGCACCATCTTCAACCTGGCCAACTGGACCTTTAGCGGCATCAATGCTCTGGACGGCGAAACAACCAATGCCACAGCAGCAACCCCCTTCCCGGTAGGGACATTTGCGCCACTGGCAGGGGATGCAGCACCAGGCATTGCCAGCACCGATCCCGCCAATGGCGCAGCAGGTGTAGCCATCGACGCTAACATCACTGTCAATTTCAGCGAGGATGTCACCACGACAGGTGATTGGTTTGATATTGCCTGTACGGTCAGTGGATCACATACGGCCGTTGCCAGCGGCGGCCCCGTTAGCTTCACCCTCGACCCCGACACAGATTTTGCCAACGGTGAAAACTGTACCGTCACCGTTTTTGCGGCCCAGGTAACTGATAACGACACAGAAGACCCGCCGGACAACATGTCCAATGACGTTAGCTTCAGCTTCGACACTGTCAGCCTCAACATCACCAGCGTGGTTATCAACGAGTTCCTGGCCGATCCAGCCACTGACCTCACGGGAGACGCAAATGGTGATGGCACCCGCGACAGCAGCGACGATGAATTTGTTGAAATTGTCAACGTTAGTGGGTCAGATCTAGACATCAGCGGCTGGTCCATCAGTGATGGTGTCTCGGTTCGTCACACGTTCCCCACCAATACCGTGATTCCAGCCGACTGTTCGGCCGTAGTCTTTGGTGGCGACACCCCGACTGGCGTTTTTGGGGGCGCGGTTGTCCAGACCGCCTCATCTGGCGCTCTGGGTTTGAACAACGGTGGAGATACTATTACCTTGGATGATGGCGCTTCCAGCACCCTGGAATACGTTTACGGTAGTGAAGGCGGCAACGACCAATCGCTGACCCGTGACCCTGACATCACCGGAACTTTTGTGTTGCACAGCAATGCAGCCGCATCTGGTGGTGCTTTGTTCTCTCCAGGTACTCAATTGGACGGTACGCCGTTCTCTGGCTGCACCTTTGGCACCCCAGTCACCATCATGGAAATCCAGGGAGAAGCTCATCTTTCCACCTATGCCGGTCAATCTGTACAGACAGAAGGCATTGTCACCGTTGTCGGTTCAAGTGGTTTCTACCTGCAAGACCCTGTTGGAGATGGCAATGACGCCACTTCCGATGCTGTCTTCGTCTATACTGGCGCTACCCCCACTGTCGTTGTCGGTGATGCTATCACCATCGTGGCTACAGTGTCTGAGTTCTATCCTGGTGGCTTCAGCTCTGGCAATCTCTCCACCACCGAGCTCTCAGGCGGCACAATCACAGTAAACTCCAGTGGCAATGCACTGCCAGCACCCACCATTCTGGGCAATGGCGGCCGTATCCCGCCCAACATGATCATCGATGATGATTCCACAGGCGATGTCAACACAACCTCAACGTTCGATCCCGCAAATGACGGCATTGACTTCTACGAAAGTGTAGAAGCCATGCTGGTGCAGGTAAACGACGCCCTGGTTGTTGGCGGCACACGATTTGGCGAAATCTCGGTTGTTGGCGACTTGGGTGCTAACGCCACTGGCTTGTCAGCAAGAGGTGGCGTGGTTATTGGCCCCAACGACTTCAACCCAGAACGCATCATGATTGACGATGCGCTCTACTTTGATGAGCCAGACGCGAGCGTAGGCGACACCTTTGCTGGGCCAATTGTAGGCGTAATGGATTACAGCTTCGGCAACTTTAAGGTTCTGAACTTTGATCCGCTGCCCGCTGTGAACAGCAACTTTACGGCCGAAACAACCAATCTAACGAGCGTTGGTTCAGAGCTAACGGTAGCGACATTCAACGTAGAAAACCTCAGCCCCAACGACAGCCAGGACAAATTTGATGCGCTGGCCAGCCAAATTGTTAACAATCTGGGTTCTCCGACTATTCTCAGCATTGAGGAAATTCAGGACAACACTGGCTCCACAAATGATGGCGTTACAGATGCTAGCCTGACCTACGGCCAGCTAATTACGGCCATTCAAGCAGCCGGCGGACCAGTGTACGAATACCGCGACATTGCTCCCTTGGACCTGACAGACGGTGGTGCCCCTGGTGGTAACATCCGCGTAGGCTTCCTCTTCCGTCCTGACCGCGTTACTTTTGTAGACCGTGCTGGTGGCGATGCCGTCACCGCCACCTCTGTAACCCTGGGGGCAACGGGCGTGGAGCTTAGTGCCAGTCCTGGTCGCATTGACCCAACCAATACAGCCTGGGATGAAAGTCGCAAGCCGCTGGCTGGTGAATTCATCTTTGGCGGTCAGAAAATCATTGTTGTGGCCAACCACTTCAACTCCAAAGGCGGAGATGACCCGCTCTATGGTCGGGTGCAGCCACCGGTATTGTCTTCTGAGATACAGCGTGTGCAGCAGGCTATGGTTGTTAACAGCTTTGTGCAAGACATCCTGGCGTTAGACCCCAACGCAAACGTGATTGTGATGGGTGACCTGAATGACTTCCAATTCTCGGCACCAGTCAATACGCTGGAAGGCAATGAGCTGAACAACCTGATTGAAACATTACCCACTACTGAGCAGTACACCTACCAGTATGAAGGCAACCTGCAAGTATTGGACCAAATTCTGGTAAGCGACAATCTGTTTAACAGCTTCCTCAGCGGTGTAGATGTGGTTCATGGCAACGCTGAACAGGACACAGATTTACGCGTTACCGACCATGACCCGGTTTTAGCTCAATTCACCTTCCCATTGGTTACCAATGCCAACGGCTGCTATGTTGTTGCATTAGAAGGCAGCCCGTTCACAGGCGTAGCTTCCATCGTGGCAGTTGGCGATGACGGGTACAATGGCGTTCGGTTCCACGCAGGCCGATGGGCACAACCCTTTGGCTTGAGCGACAATACCTGTTATGAAATCCACGGTACAGACAATTCTGAGATAATCACAGGTGGGTTAACCAATGACCTCATCTTTGCCTACGATGGCAACGACATCCTTAACGGCTTGTTTGGTGACGACACCTTCAGCGGTGGTGCCGGTGCAGATTTCGTAAACGGCAACTTTGGGATTGATGAAATCCTTGACTTTGAACCAGGTATTGACTCTTGTTTCAGTGTGGAAATCGGCTGTTAACTTTCATTCAGATGAGTAGCATCATTTTTTAAAATGCGTGCTGCCTTTGTAAAAACCCTGCCAGAGCATGACTTTGACAGGGTTTTTGTTTTCCAGGTCATGGTGCTAATGTGACCTGAATATGACTTCCGGCACATCCAACTGCCCTCACCATCTTCTATACTGTGTTCATATTCGATGAAATAACACAGTTCGACTGGAGGAACCTGATGGAAATGCAAAAGAAAGATTTTAAGGGTGGTTTGATTTTAGTGGTGATCGGTTTACTGGCGCTGGTTTTTCAATTTGCACCAATTGATATTACCGAAGACATGGGCTTGCTGATTGTGCCAGGACTGGGGGCGTTGTTCCTGGTGTGGGGCATCTTAACGCACACCGATGGGCTTATGATCCCGGGCGGCATTTTGAGCGGGGTTGGTTGGGGTGCTTATGCTATCGCTGGGCCGTTTTCCCTGTGGCAGGGCGACAATGAGGGTGGCGTTTTCCTTCTTTTCTTGGGTCTTGGTTTCGGGCTAATCACAGTGGCAACGGCCGTTTTTGGTCAAAAAACGCACTGGTGGGCACTCATTCCTGGGGCCATCATCGCTTTCGTTGGCACTTCGATTTTGTTTGGTGGTGTGCTGCTAAACGTTCTGACGTTTGTTGGCAAGCTATGGCCACTGGCCCTCATTCTCATCGGCATCAGTATCTTGGTGAAAGGCCGTGACGAAGAAGCGGGCAATGAAAAATTTGTTCCATAAGAATTGACATATATTCAACATCCCAAAGTAAAAAAGCCGCTGTGCCAAGGTCTTGCACAGCGGCTTTTGCAATACTTACATAGTTTTTATTTATTGTTTATTTTTTTCTTACACATACCTCCGAAAATGGAAATGAACTACCAAAAAGTCAATTGAGTGGTTCACTTTTTAAGTTTCAAAGTTTAAATTAAATGTTTAGGAGGTATAACATGAACACTATGATCCGTTGGAATCCATTTGGTGAAATGGCCAGAATGCGCAGCGAGATTGACCGGCTGTTCGAAGATGCCTTCAATGCACCGGTCGGTAAATGGGAGCGCAATTCCGTGTGGGGCTTCCCGCTGGATGTAACCGAAGCTGCTGACACCTTTACTGTGAAAGCGGCCGTTCCTGGCATGAACCCCGATGATTTAGACATCACCATTACAGACAATGTCTTGACCATCAAAGGGGAAAGTCAAGAAGAAGAGGTCCGCGATGACGAAAAAGTTCATCTGCGGGAGCGCCGTTTTGGCAGCTTTATGCGCAGCATTAGCCTGCCGACTCCGGTTGAATCCGACAAAGTCGAAGCCTCCATCGAAAATGGTGTCCTCACGCTGCAAATTCCCAAAGCAGAAGCTGTCAAGCCAAAACGCATTGCCGTACACACCGGCAACGGGACAACCGTTCTTGAAGGATAAACTCAAAAACCTTCCTTCAATTGCTACAGGCGCTGGATTCGTAAATCCAGCGCCTGTTTTTGTGTATACAGATCATCAAAAAGTTGTGCATATGAATCTCTAACGGCCGTCTTACACAAATCATATGCAAATTACGCACAATACAACTCAGGTTTTATGTTAAAGGAACCTACCAAATCAAAAGAAATAATCGCTTAAAACAAGAAGCGAAATTGTATTGAGAGGAGCATAAGCATGAGCAAAATAATTGGTATCGACTTAGGAACAACCAACTCTGTCGTCACCGCAATGGAAGGTGGCGATGCCGTCGTCATTCCATCGGCCGAAGGGAGCAATACAACGCCTTCCATCGTCGCCTTCAATAAGAAAGGCGAGCGGCTGGTCGGACAAACTGCCAAGCGTCAAGCAGTGGTCAATCCCGATAACACCATCTACTCTGTGAAGCGTTTAATGGGTCGTCATATCGACGCAGAGGAAACCAAGCGTACGCAGGAAATGGTACCTTACGAAATTGTTGCAGGACCGCAGCAAGACGCCCGCGTCAAAGTACCCGTTGTCGGCAAAACCTATTCGCCGCAAGAAATTTCCGCTTTTATCCTGCAAAAACTAAAGCGAGATGCGGAAGCTTACCTGGGCACCAACATTACCCAAGCGGTCATCACCGTGCCCGCCTACTTTAACGACAGTCAGCGACAGGCAACAAAAGATGCTGGTAAAATCGCTGGTTTGGAAGTATTGCGCATCATCAACGAACCAACGGCCGCAGCTTTGGCTTACGGACTGGACAAGCAGGAAGACCAGACCATCCTGGTATTTGACCTGGGTGGCGGAACGTTTGACGTTTCCGTCCTCGAAGTAGGCGACGGCGTGGTAGAAGTAAAAGCGACCCATGGGGACACTCATTTGGGTGGCGACGACTGGGATCAGCGCATCGTGGCCTGGATGATCGATGAGTTCAAGAGAGATCAAGGCATTGACCTGAGCCAGGATCGGCAGGCGTTGCAACGGCTGCGCGAAGCAGCTGAAAAGGCCAAAATCGAGTTATCTTCTCTGATGCAGACAGAACTGAATCTGCCCTTCATCACCGCAGACGCCAATGGGCCAAAGCATTTGCAGCTAACATTGACCCGCGCTAAATTTGAGCAGATCACCGAAGATTTGGTACAACGCTGCCGTGAGCCATTTGAGAAAGCATTGCAAGATGCCAACATGTCTGCCAGCGATTTACATGAAGTAGTGCTGGTGGGTGGTTCCACCCGCATGCCCATGATTCAGGATTTGGTGCAAGGCTTAACCAATAAAGCGCCAAACAAAAGTGTGAATCCTGACGAAGTTGTGGCATTGGGAGCAGCTATTCAAGGTGGTGTGCTGGCTGGCGACGTGAAAGACGTGCTGCTGCTAGACGTGACGCCGCTGAGCCTGGGCTTGGAAACGTTGGGTGGCGTGATGACGCCGCTAATTCCGCGCAACACCACTATCCCGACCCGCAAAACGGAAACGTTTAGTACGGCCGAAGATAGCCAAACGGCCGTTGACGTGCATGTTCTACAGGGAGAGCGGCCGATGGCCAAAGATAACAAAACCTTGGGCATGTTCCGTTTGGACGGAATTCCCGCTGCCCCGCGCGGTTTGCCTCAAATTGAGGTAACATTCGACATTGATGCCAACGGCATTTTGGATGTCACCGCCAAAGACAAGGCAACCGGTAAGGAACAGAAGATTCAGATCACCGCGTCTACCAATCTGTCCGAATCTGAAGTTGACAACATGGTCAACGCTGCCAAACAACACGAGGCAGAAGACACTAAGCTGCGCGAGCTGATTCAGGCCCGCAATCAGGCAGATCAGCTGATCTACGCTACGGAAAAGAGCCTGAACGAGCTGGGTGACAAAGTGAACGAAGGTGAAAAGAGTCGTATCGAAGGCATGATTGCTGAACTGAAAACGGCCGTAACCACCGAAGACACCGCCCAAATCAAAAACCTGACCGAGCAGCTGCAGCAAGCGAGCTACGCCCTGAGCCAGCAACTGTATCAGACACAGGAACAGCCTGGCAGCAACGGTAGCGCCAATGGCCACAGCAATGGCAATGGTAATGGCAGCGGCCACAATGGCCACGAGAACCCGGATGACGTCGTCGAAGGCGAATTCCAGGAGATGTAAGATAGTTATTGAGTGAAAAGTAAAAAGTGATAAGTGGGTCAACTTGGCCTCACACTTTTTACTTTTCACTTACCACTTTTCACTAGAAACAGGAAGGGCCAATGGACTACAAGGACTACTACAACATCCTTGGCGTATCAAAAAGCGCCAGCCAGGATGAAATCAAAAAAGCATATCGCAAACTGGCCCGCAAATATCATCCAGACTTAAACAAAGAGGATCCGCAGGCCGAACAGCGCTTCAAAGATATTAATGAAGCGAATGAAGTGCTTTCCGATGCTGAAAAGCGGAAGATGTATGATCAGTTTGGCTCGCAGTGGCAGCAGTATCAGCGCGGTGGTGGCCGTCCCGATGATTTTTGGTCGCAATGGGGTGCCCAGCAAGGTGCTGGCCGGCGTGGCCAGACCCGCACCGTCAGCCCCGAAGAGTTTGAGCAAATGTTCGGCGGCGGCAGCGGTGGCTTTTCTGACTTTTTCGAGACGCTGTTTGGCCAAATGGGTGCACGTGGCGCGGGTGGCCAGCAGGTCAATTTCAACGATATTTTCGGCCAACAGGGCCAATCCATTCGCCGCAGCCGCGATGTGGAGCACATGATCGAAATCTCGCTGGCAGAAGCGTTTTATGGCACCAGCCGCACCATTCAGTGGGAAGACGGCCGTTCCATCGAAGCCAAAATTCCACGTGGGGTCAAAACAGGCTCTCGCGTTCGGCTGAAAGGCCAGGGACAAGACGGCGGGCATCTCTACCTCAGCATCAAAGTCAAGCCAGATGGTCAATACAAGCGGGATGGCGATGATTTAAAAACTGAAATTCCAGTAGATCTCTACACCGCTCTGTTGGGCGGCCAGATAGATGTTTCCACCATCGATCGCACCGTCAAGCTCACCATCCCCGCCGGAACCGCCAACGGGAAACAGTTCCGTCTGCGCGGTTTGGGAATGCCCAATCTGAAAAAGCCTGAGGAACGTGGCAACCTATACGCCACCGTCGAGGTGCAGTTGCCCACCGACCTCAGCGATGAAGAAAAAGAACTGTTTGAAAAATTAAAACAACTCCGAGAAACATGATCCTATCGGTAAGGGCGACCCGACGGGTCGCCCTTACAAATCATGTTCGCGGGGGAGGCAATCATGAGATTAGATAAATTTACCCAAAAAGCCCAGGAAGCGGTTCTGGAAGCCCAGAACCTGGCCCAAGGCTATAACCATCCGGCCATTGAGCCGGAACATCTGCTGAGTGCGCTGATTTCGCAAGAAGGTGGCGTGGTGCCGTCGCTGCTCAAGCGCATTGGCACCGATACTAACATGCTGCAAAACAGCGTGCAGCAAGCACTGGGGCGACTGCCCCGCGCTACCGGCAGCAGCGTTCAGGTCAGCGTCAGCCGCAATCTAAACACTATCATTGAAGAGGCACAAAGCATTGCCGACAACATGAAAGATGATTACGTCTCCACCGAGCATTTGCTGATGGCGATGGCCCAGCCCAAGGCAGGCACCGTGCGCGAGCTGTTGGCTCGACACGGCATTGATTACAACAGCATCATGCAGGCGCTAGCCGCCGTACGCGGTTCGCAGCGGGTCACCAGCCAGAACCCGGAAGCACAGTACGAGGCATTGGTGAAATACGGCCGTGATCTCACCCAGGAAGCGCGCAAAGGCAAGCTCGATCCAGTCATTGGCCGTGATGAAGAAATCCGCCGCGTCATCCAAATTTTGAGCCGCCGTACCAAAAACAACCCGGTGCTCATTGGCGAGCCTGGCGTCGGCAAAACCGCCATCGCCGAAGGGCTGGCCCAACGCATCGTGCGCGGCGACGTGCCGCTTGGCCTGAAAGACAAGCGGTTGGTCGCCCTCGATTTGGGCGCTTTGGTCGCCGGGGCCAAATATCGCGGCGAGTTTGAAGAGCGGCTCAAAGCCGTCCTCAAAGAGATTCAGGAAGCCGAAGGCGAAATCATCCTCTTTATTGATGAGATGCACACGCTGGTAGGTGCGGGCGCCGCTGAAGGCAGCATGGACGCCAGCAACATGCTCAAACCGCTGCTGGCCCGTGGCGAACTGCACGCCATCGGGGCCACCACGCTGGACGAGTTCCGCAAGTACATCGAAAAAGATGCTGCCTTAGAGCGCCGCTTCCAGCCCGTGTTTGTGGGCGAGCCGAGCGTGGAGGACACCATCTCCATTTTGCGCGGTCTGAAGGAGCGGTACGAGGTGCACCACGGCGTGCGCATCACCGACGGGGCGACGATTGCTGCCGCCACGCTGAGTAATCGCTACATCACCGACCGCTTCCTGCCGGACAAAGCGATCGACTTGGTGGACGAAGCCGCCAGCCGCCTGCGCATGGAAATTGACAGCAAGCCTGCCGAGTTAGATGTGGTTGATCGGGACATCATGCAGTTGGAAATCGAACGTGAAGCACTGAAAAAAGAGAAGGACAAGGCCAGCAAAGAGCGGTTAAGGAAGCTGGAAGAAGAGTTGGCGAACCTGAAAGAGCAAAGCACGCAGCTCACGGCTCGTTGGCAAGCGGAAAAAGAAGCCATCGAGCGCATCCAGTCGGTGAAGGAAGAAATCGACCAGGTGAATGTGCAGATTGAGCAGGCGCAGCGGGCGATGGATTACCAGAAGGCGGCGGAGTTGCAATACGGCCGTCTCCACGAACTAGAACAATCGCTTAAGCAAGCCAGCGATAAGCTGACCGCCATGCAGCAAGACGGCGCGATGCTCAAAGAGGAAGTTGGTGCAGAAGAGATTGCTGAGATTGTGGCCAAATGGACTGGCATCCCGGTGAGCAAACTGCTCGAAGGCGAAGTGGAAAAGCTGGTCCTGATGGAAGATCGCCTGCACGACCGCGTGGTGGGCCAGGACGAAGCGATTCGGGCCGTGGCCGCTGCCGTACGCCGCAGCCGGTCGGGGCTACAAGACCCCAACCGCCCCATCGGCAGCTTCATCTTCCTGGGACCAACTGGCGTCGGTAAAACCGAGCTGGCCCGTGCCTTGGCAGAGTTCTTGTTTGACGACGAGCGCAGCATGGTACGCATTGACATGAGCGAATACCAGGAGCGACATACCGTCGCCCGGCTCATCGGTGCGCCTCCCGGCTACGTGGGGTATGACGAGGGTGGCCAGTTGACGGAAGCTGTTAGAAGACGGCCGTATTCCGTCGTGCTGTTCGATGAAATCGAGAAGGCGCATCCTGAGGTGTTTAACATCTTTTTGCAGGTTTTGGATGACGGCCGTCTGACCGATGGGCAGGGTCGCACCGTCGATTTCCGCAACACGGTCATCATCATGACCAGCAACATAGGCAGCCAGTACATTCTGGACACCAGCGACGAGAAAATCATGGAGGACCGGGTGATGGCTGCATTGCGCGACCACTTCCGGCCTGAATTTTTGAATCGGGTGGATGAAATTGTCCTGTTCCACCGGCTGACGCGAGAAGAATTACGCGAGATTGCCCAAATTCAACTTAATCAGATGCGCGACTTGCTGGACCGGCGCGGTATCTCAATCGTTCTTACCATCGCGGCCACCGACCATCTCATTGAGGCTGGCTACGACCCCGTTTATGGGGCGCGCCCCCTCAAACGGGTCATCCAGCGGCAAATCATCGATCCGCTGGCGCTCAAGCTCATCCAGGGCGACATTCACGATGGCGATCACGTTCAAGTGGATGTGAAAGATGGAGAGCTGGATTTTAGTGTGGTGGAAACGGCCGTAAAGATACCCGGCTGATAGCAAAATCGCACAAAATTCTCTAAATGTAAAACGGCTAACACTGCGCGGTGTTAGCCGTTTACGTTTCTCAGGTTAGCGTCAGGTTTGCACGGGGATGGCGTATGGTTTCAGACCATTTCCCACGCCCTGGATTGTGTAAACTGCAAGTATGGAAATGAAAGTTGATTTGTCCCTGAACCAAATACATTTGCCCAAACTGCTAACCGCCGCCAAAGAAAAGGTACACGCTTTAATGAATGCGGAAGCCTCGGCACAAAATCAGGCAATGGGGTTTGCGCTAGGTACGTTTATCAGCTTGCTGCCTACGCCCGGCGTGAACATGGCCCTGGCGCTGCTGCTGGCCAGCTGGTTCCGACTGCACAAAGCAACGGTTGTGCTCTCTTTGGCCATCTGGAACGTGTTCGTGACGGCTCCGTTTTTCGCTTTAAGCTATCGTTTGGGAAATTGGTTATTTCCTGCACCTGCCACCGCTTCAGTTGCTGAGCAGTGGCAAGCACAGGTCATTTCTTTTGTGCAGGGGTTTTTGGTGGGGAATTTGATTATTGCTGGTGGGATTACGGCCGTTTCCTACACCATCGTCCTGCTTATCTTCTGGCTGCTACGAGAAAAGCGCAGTAAAAATGTTACTTCCGCTTAGTTGCACCCGTAATCACCAGCAAAATAATTGAGCCTACGACGGCAACCAGGAAACTGCGCCAATCAAACGTAAAGTTAAATGATTCGCCAGTGATAAATTGCATAATCAGGCCGCCGACAAAAGCACCAACGACACCAATAATAATGTTATACAGACAACCAGAGCGTTTGCTGCCTGCAATCATACCAGCAACGCCGCCAGCCAAAGCCCCAAAAATAATCCACGCTAAAATACCCATTTGAATCTCTCCTTTTTATTTTATTTACAGCACCAATGTTTTATTGCTGTTTTGATAACTGTAATGCTTTACGTAAGCAAATCTGATTATGTTTCCATTATTCAAAGATATCATTTTTTGTCTTTCTTGATTGACTCCTTTTTGCAAAACAGCGCCTACTCTTGGGCGCTGTTTTGCATTTCATGGCCGCTGGCAAGCCCAAGACGTAACGAATCTTGTAAGTAATTTACGATAAGGTTACTCATTAAGGTAGCGCCGCACAACCTCCTCTCCCAAGGTTGTATGATGCTCAGGATACGGCTTCATTATTGTATGCGGCGCTGCCCTTTTTCTTACCAAAATTGGGCTGTCAGATGTTTCGTAAGAAATTGATTTTAACGTATTAATTAACTTCTTCACGCTTAATTAAAGCTTATTCTGCTCCAGACGCCGTGCTCCCCGCACGGCGTCTCTCCTTTTAGGGGGTGTCGCTAATTTCCCTTTCACAACTTCGTTTTTTTGTGTGATACGGCCGTTGCAGTTATCATCGTGAATGCGTGACATTTGTTACTGCGAAATTTTCCCCCACAATTGTACCATGCAGCTAACAACAACCATTGACTGCGCAAACAGGAGTTATTCCCATGAAAAAAGAACTGGTTCGCAACTGGATGACCCAGGATGTGATCACCGTTAAACTCAACACAACCCTGCCTGAAGCACACCAAATCATGATGGATGAGGAAATCCGCCGCCTGCCGGTAGTGGATGATGAAGGCATCTTAATTGGAATTGTGACGCTGGGTGATGTACGTGGAGCACAACCCTCACCAGCAACCTCACTAAGCATTTGGGAGCTAAACTATCTGCTCTCCAGCCTCAATGTAGAAAAAATCATGACGCCCCAGCCCATGACCATTGAACCCGAGGCCACCATTGGCGCAGCCGCCCGTACCATGCTGGAGCATCGTGTCAGTGGACTACCGGTGGTTGAAGCCGATGGCAAACTGGCAGGCATCATTACCGAGTCAGACATTTTCAGCATGGTGGTCATTCATGAATGGAGCGAAGGTGAAACTGAACCAGCATGATGATGCTGTAAGCTGCGCACCCGCAACTCCTTTTTACGCAACGCCTTGATCCCACTCACAACCGCCTGCGCCGCCGACATTGTTGAAATAAGCAAAACGTTATGCCGGATAGCCGCTGCCCGCATGGCCGCTTGATCTTCATGGGCCTGCTGCCCTAGTGGCGTGTTAATGATTAGCTGCACTATCCCCGAAGCAATCAGCTCAACTGTATTTAAGCCAGGCTCACTGGCTTTGGTCACCATCGTCACAGGAATGTTAGCTCGCTCCAGGGTTACGGCCGTTCCTTCCGTGGCGTATAGTTCAAACCCTAACCTGTGTAAATCCCGGGCAATCTTTAACGCCGTTGACTTGTCAAAATCGTTGACCGTGACGAGCACTGCACCTGCCAATGGCAGCGGCGTCCCCACCGCCAGTTGCGACTTGGCAAAGGCATGGCCAAACTGCGCGGCGTGCCCCATCACCTCACCCGTGCTGCGCATTTCTGGCCCAAGCCGGGTATCGGCTCCCGGCAGCTTGTTGAAGGGCAACACCGCCTCCTTGACAAAAAAGCCATCGATAGGCGGCATACGGATAAAATCCAAATCGGCCAGACGACAGCCAGCCTGCACCTGGGCCGCAATTCGAGCGACTGAGATGCCAGTCGCTTTGCTCACAAACGGTACCGTGCGGCTAGCGCGGGGATTGACCTCAATCACATAAACCACGTCATCCTTAATGGCAAACTGAACATTCATCAGCCCCCGCACGTTGAGCGCCAACCCCAATTTTTCTGTGTAATCCTGAATAATGTTGAGGTGATAAAGGCTAATTTTGTAAGGGGGCAGCACGCAGGCGCTGTCACCAGAGTGGATGCCTGCTTCCTCAATGTGCTGCATCACACCCGCCATCACCACCCGCTCGCCATCGGCCACCGCATCCACATCCACCTCAAAAGCATCTTCGATAAATTGGTCGATGAGGACAGGATTGCCAGGGGAAACCCGTGCCGCTTCAGCCAAGAAATTGCGCAGGGAATCATCATCGTAGGCAATGGCCATTGCCCGGCCACCTAACACGAAAGACGGCCGTACCAAAACCGGATAGCCAATTTCATGCACCACCTCAAGCGCCTCTTCCATGGAGTTAGCCAGACCCCAGGCCGGATGATCAATCTCCAACTTGTGCAACAGTTCACCAAAACGCCCCCGATCTTCAGCCAGATCGATGGCATCGGGATCGGTACCCCAGATGGGCACACCAGCCGCAGCCAAACCAGCCGTTAGATTGATGGGGGTCTGTCCGCCAAACTGCACAATCACCCCTTCTGGCTGCTCCAGATCAACAATGTTGAGCACATCTTCCAGGGTGAGCGATTCAAAATAGAGGCGATCGGCCGTGTCGTAATCGGTGCTGACGGTTTCGGGGTTGCAGTTAATCATGATGGTTTCATAACCCATCTCGCGCAGCGCCCAGCAGGCCTGCACGCAGCAGTAATCAAACTCTATCCCCTGGCCAATGCGGTTGGGTCCGCCACCCAGGATGATCACTTTTTTATGGTCTGTCGGATTGGCCTCGCAATCGGTTTCATAGGTGGAGTAAAGGTAGGGCGTATGGGCTTCAAACTCAGCGGCGCAGGTATCGACACGATAGAAAACCGGCTTGATGCCCAGGTCCAGACGCTTGGCGCGTACGGCCGTTTCCGTCCAGCCCAGCGCCCTGGCAATCACTTCATCAGAAAAACCGTGCCGCTTAGCCCGAAGCAGGAGATTAGAGATTAGAGATTGGTGCTCAGCATCCATCAATCTCCAATCGCCAATCTCCAGTCTCTCCAACTCGCTCTCGATTTCTAAAATCTCTTGCAGCTGCACCACAAACCACGGATCGATGGCCGTTTCCGCGATGATTTCTGATGAGGAACGGCCGTTGCCCATTGCCGCCGCCATCTGAAACAAACGCTGGGCCGTGGGTACAGTAAGCGCTCCATCAGGCACCTGCTCCGCCAGCGCCCGGCTAAACCCCGCAATGCCAATGTCCAGCCCGCGAATGGCTTTGTTCAGCGCCTCAGTGAAAGTCCGGCCGATAGCCATCACCTCCCCCACGCTTTTCATTTGCGGGCCAAGCGTAGGATCTACGCCGGGGAACTTTTCAAAGTTCCAGCGCGGAATCTTCACCACACAGTAATCGATGCTCGGCTCAAAGCTAGCCGGGGTGACGCGGGTGATGTCGTTGGGAATCTCATCTAACGTGTAGCCCACCGCCAGCAGCGCGGCAATCTTGGCGATGGGAAAACCTGTTGCCTTGCTGGCCAATGCCGACGAGCGCGACACGCGCGGATTCATCTCGATGACGATCACCTCACCATTTTCGGGGTTCACGGCAAACTGCACGTTACTGCCGCCCGTCTCCACGCCCACTGCCTGCATAATTATTTTGGCAAGGTCACGTAAATATTGGTACTCCTTGTCCGTGAGCGTTTGCGCCGGAGCCACCGTGATGCTGTCGCCTGTGTGTACGCCCATCGGGTCCACATTTTCGATGGAGCACACCACAACAAAGTTGTCGGCTTTATCGCGCATCACTTCCAGTTCGTACTCTTTCCAGCCCAACAGCGAACGCTCGATGAGCACTTCCCCAACGGGGCTGGCCCGCAGGCCGTGTTCCACCACAGCAGCAAACTGCTCTGCGCTATAAGCCACGCCGCCGCCGCTGCCGCCCAACGTAAACGATGCCCGCACCAGCGCTGGATAACCAATCTCTTCCACTGCCTGCCATGCTTCATCCAGCGAGTAGACAAAATGGCTCTCCGGCACGGGCACGCCTGCTTCTATCATTGCCTGCTTGAATTTGGAACGATCTTCAGCCAGGCGGATAGCGCGCAAATCAGCCCCGATGAGCTGAACGCCATGTTTGGCCAAAATGCCCGATTCGGCTAGTTCAACCGCCAGATTCAATCCAGTCTGGCCACCAACCGTTGGTAAGATGGCGTCGGGCTGCTCGGCGATGATGATCTTTTCGACAAGTTCGGCCGTGAGCGGCTCGATGTAAGTGGCATCGGCAAATTCGGGATCGGTCATGATGGTGGCCGGGTTGGAGTTGACCAAAATAACGCGATAGCCTTCGCGGCGCAGTACTTTGCACGCCTGCACGCCAGAATAATCAAATTCGCAGCCCTGCCCGATCACAATCGGGCCGGAGCCAAGCACAAGAATGTTTTTTATGTCAGTTCGTTTGGGCATAAGATTAGGGTTTTCTCGCTTTTAAGAGATATTGTCGGGTTTCAAATTGCAGCTTTTCGTCACGATCCAGCTTTTCTTGTAACGCCAACAAGTACGGCAAATGTGTCTCGACTGTAAAACCTGGCACCATCCAGGGAATCGCTTTGAGGTAGTAAACCAGCGCACCGACATCGGTGAAGGTCATGGTTCCTTTGTTTTCAGCTGCTTGTTCAACGATCAGATTGGTTTCTGTTTGGAGGTAATGCAGCGCTAGTTCGTAGGAAGACGGCCGTTCCGCCACCGCCACCCCAAAAGCCACCTGCAAATCCCAACCCCACAACGCATCCACCTGCTGCGTGAGGAAAAGACCGCCAGACCGCATAATTCGTGCCACATCCCAACTGCGGAATCCCGTGTGCCGGTTGATGATCAATGCAAAACTGTTAGGGGCAAAAGGCAGTGGATGTTGTCTGGCTGCCACCACGCGCACGCCAAAGGGCGTGAGGCAAGCAGACGCCACAGCCACATTGGGTGGCCAGCCTTCGGTGACGGTGACGCTTGGCGGCCAGACATCGCGCAAAGTTAACAGACGTTCGCCACCACCCGTGCCAACATCTAGCACATTCTGGACATGAGGCAGCAGTTCACGGGCCAGTGCCAGGTAATCCCAGGGCAAATCGCTTTCAAAGAAACGGCCGTGTACATGCGAAAAGTCCCAGCCCTGAAATGGGGCACGCTCCTCTTCCTTCCAGAATGAAATCAAGGCGCTGTGATCCATCCTCAATCCTCTCGCATCATTTGCACAAAACGCTCAAACAATTCGTCGGAATCATGAGGGCCGGGGGAGCTTTCGGGATGGTACTGCACGGAGTACGCCTTGTGCTCTGGGGCAATGAGTCCCTCGCAGCAGTTGTCGTTGAGGTTGAGGTGGGAGACGGTGACGTTGGCGGGCAAAGTGCTGGCATCGACGGCAAAACCGTGGTTGTGGCTGGAAATCTGCACTTCGTTCGTGGCGGCGATTTGTACGGGCTGGTTGCCGCCGCGATGGCCAAATTTGAGCTTGTAGGTATCGGCCCCCAGGGCCAATCCTAAGATTTGGTGCCCCAGGCAAATGCCAAAGATCGGTTTTTGGCCGAGGAGTTGGCGTACGGCCGTAACCGCATACGCACACGCCGCCGGATCGCCTGGACCATTGGAGAGGAACACCCCATCAGGATTAAGCGCCAGCACCGCTTCCGCTGAGGTGGTGGCTGGCACCACTGTCACCCGACAGCCCTGCGCTGCCAACAGCCGCAAAATATTGCGCTTAATACCAAAATCATACGCCACCACATGATACTGATTACCGATTACTGATAACTGTTCACCGTCCGGCTGCCACCAATCCTGTGCCTCGGCCCAATAGTACGGCTCCGCACAGCTCACTTCACGGGCTAAATCCAGGCCATTCATGTCGCGGGCGGCACGAGCCAGGGCCAAAACTACTTCTGGATCAGTGGTGGTGCTGGAGATGGCGGCGCGCATTGCCCCGTGGGTACGAATGTGGCGCACCAGGGCACGCGTATTCACATCGGTGATAGCCACAACGCCGCGCTCGGCCAGGTAATCGGGCAGCGGCTGGTGAGAGCGCCAGTTACTCACAATGGGACTAAGCTGGCGAATGATCAGGCCCGCAGCCCAGACGCGGCTGCTCTCGTCATCTTCGGGCGTGGTACCGGTATTGCCAATGTGGGGCATGGTCATGGTAATAAGTTGGCCATGGTAAGAGGGATCGGTGAGGATTTCTTGATAGCCGGTAAGGCTAGTGTTGAAGACAATTTCGCCGCTGGTTTGACCGATTGTGCCAAAGCCAAAGCCGGGCCACAAAGTACCATCTTCTAACGCGAGTAAAGCAGGGACAAGCTTCTGTTGCATCGCATCTCCTTTAATAATGGGACACAGATAAAATCAGCGTCAATCTGTGTTCATCCGTGCCTAAATCCTCTTAAAAGGTCTGACAATTTGCAGGTGTTACTTCCAGTTTTTGCTTGAAGCAAGCAAAACGACTCTAGTCTATCAGAATATTGGCAAACAGACGCGAAAAAATTGCCTGAATTAAGCAAGGTTCTATTGGGCTGTTTACCTTGTACCGACGTCAAGCACACAGGTGGTTCATTTTGGGCAGGTAAACTGTGGGAAATACGGCCGTTATTCAGTACCGTATCTCTAGTATGGCCAAACTAGATTACAAACTCCCTGTCGCCATAGTTTTGTTGCTGCTAATCGCTTTAACGGGTTTTGTCCACAGCCGCGCCCGGCGATTGGTCGCCCCGCCCCGCACCTTCACCCAGCAAACACCCAGCGATTTTGGCATTACCAATTGGCAAGAGATCACCTTCACCACCGAGGATAATTTGCAGCTTTCTGGCTGGTACATCCCACCGCAAACCGAAATAGGTGCCGCGTTGATTTTTGTGCATGGCCTGGGCAGTAACCGCAGCGACCTGCTGGACCAGGCGGCCGTTTTGGCTAAAGAAGGCTATGGGGCGCTGCTGTTTGATTTGCGGGCGCATGGTCTGAGCGAGGGTAGGCAAAGCAGTTGGGGTCTAACCGAAGTGGCCGATGTGCAGGCGGCGCTGGCTTTTTTGCTGGCCCAGCCAGCGGTTGATCCAGACAAAATTGGCATTGTGGGCCATTCGATGGGCGGGGCGATTGCGATCCGGGCAGCGGCGCAGCTGCCACAGATTCGGCTGGTGGTAGCCGAGAGTGTCTACACGAACTTTGCTGACAATGCGGCGCGGCTGACAGTTTCCTTTGCCCGGCTGCCGGATTGGACCGCACCGCTGATCATGCCCTGGGCAGAGTCGATTGCCGGGGTAGACAGCAGCCAGTTGGCCCCCCTGCAAGAGGTGGCTTCGCTAGCGCCACGCCCCATTTTGTTCATCCAGGGCGGGCGGGACAAAACAGTGCATGTCAGTAATGGATCGGCGCTGTATGAAACGGCCGTTTCCCCCAAAGAACGCCTGCTCATTCCTGAAGCAGGTCACAACAACCTCTTCGACACCGACCCGGAAATAATCACGCAGCGACTGCTGCAATTCCTGGCACGAAACCTGCAAACGAAGTAATCAGGAATGCAGAGTTACGCGGAGAACCACAGAGGCACGCAGAGAAAAATCTCTTCTATCTCTGTGGTTCTCTGTGTCACCTCTGTGCGGCTCTGTGTTCCTCTAATTTGATTGCGAAATTGGGTAATTGTGTCACAATCGCAGCATGGACGAACGGCCGTCTTCCCTCCCCTCTGAAGATAAAGCAATCATCAAACTACGGCTGCGCCTGCCGGTCATTTCCTTTTTGTTTTTGTTGGCGGCTGCCTTTTTGCTGCCCAATCAGGTGTGGACCACCCTGCTGGTTGGACTAGGCGGCTTGTTTATCGTGGGGTACGTCTGGGTGCGGCAGCTGGCGGTGCATCTGTATGGCCGCCGCCGACTGCGCTACGGCTGGGTGGCTGTTGGCGACCGGTTGGAAGAGCAATTTGAGATCATCAACACCAGCTTCGTCCCGGCGCTATGGGTGGAAGTTATCGACTACACGAATATTCCTGGCTACAACCCGGCTGTTGTCCGCAGTATCCCCAGCCAAAATAGTGACCATTGGCGGGAAACGGCCGTTTGCCAGCAGCGTGGTCAATTTTCCTTAGGCCCCTGGGCCATCCGCAGCAGCGATCCGTTTGGCTTGTTCCAGATGACCCGTTTTTACACCCAAACCGAAGAAATCATCATCCATCCGCCGATTCACGGCCAGCTGCCCATTCCCCTGCCCACCGGCACCAGCAGTGGGCAGGCGCGGGTACGGCAGCGTAGCTGGCAAGCCACCACCAACGCCGCCTCGGTGCGTGATTATCGACACGGCGACCCTCTGCGCTGGATTCATTGGCCCATCTCGGCCCATCGGGACAGTCTGTACGTGCGCGAATTTGATCAGGACGCCACGGGGGACATCTGGATTTTGCTGGATTGTGAAGCAGCGGTGCAGTTAGGCAGTGGGGCAGATCGAACTATTGAGCAGGCCGTGCTGCTGGGAGCCTCCCTGGCGGCGCGGGCTGTGCGACAAAATCGGGCGGTGGGTTTGGCTGGATACGGCCGTTCCCCCCAAATCGTCCACACCGGCAAGGGTCAAGGGCAGCAGTGGCGCATCTTGCGGGCGTTGGCCCTGCTCGATGCAGAAGGGACCACCGACCTGCGCACGGCGCTGTACGATTTAGGCCGCATTGCCAAGCGGGGATCGGCCGTCATCATCATTACCCCCAGCGGTGAGGCGGAGTGGCTGGCAGAGTTGGTGCGCCTGGCCCAGCACGGCGTGGAAAGTAATGTGGTGCTGCTAGACCGGGAAAGTTTTGCTGGCGAGGAGAGCAGTGCAGGCCTGGGAACGGCCGTGCGCCAGCTTGGTTTCCCCTGCCAGGTGATTCACCAGGGAGAAGTTGGCACGCCGCTAGAGGAACAACAACGGCGCGGCTTCTGGGAGTTCCGCGTCACCGGCACCGGCAAGGTGGTAGCCGTGAAAACGCCTGTGGCACAGTGATTTGTAAGTGAGTAATTGAGTAATTGAGTAACTGGGTAATTCGGTCAATTGCTCAATTACCAAATTACCCAATTACAATTAGAGGAAGGGTTGTGATGACAAACTTCAAAGACAAAGTAGTAATGATAACCGGCGCATCGGGCAATTTGGGCAGCGCCGTAACACGAGCGTTTGCCGAGGCGGGGGCGAAACTGGCTCTCATTGACCGGCATCCCGAACAACTGAGCAAAGATTTCCCGCAGCTGGGGCAAAATCCAGACCAGTTCCTGGCAGAGAATGTCGATTTGACAAAGCAGGAGGCAGTTACGGTCGTTGTTGAAAAAATCGTCGCTAAGTTTGGCCGGATCGACGTGCTGGTGCACACGGTCGGTGGCTTCTTTTCAGGTCCGCCGCTGCACGAAACGCCGCTGGAAAAGCTGGATTTTATGCTGCTGCTCAACGCCAAAACGACCTTCATCACCAACCAGGCGGTTTTGCAAAAGATGGTGCCCCAGGGCAGCGGCAAGGTAATTAACATTGCCGCCCGTCCTGCTTTGCAGGGCAATAAAAATATGTCAGCTTACAGTGCCGGGAAAGCGGCCGTCTTACGGCTAACCGAGAGTGCTGCAGCGGAGGTAAAAAACCACGGCATCAACGTCAATGCCATTCTGCCGGGCACCATCGACACGCCGCAAAATCGGGAGGCAATGCCCAAAGCCAACACCGACAACTGGGTCCAGCCTGAATCGCTGGCCGACGTAATTTTATTTTTGGCCTCCGATGCGGCGCGAGATATTCATGGCGCGGCGATTCCGGTTTACGGCCGTTCGTAAAGCCGGTAATCGGTAATCAGTAAGCGGTAATCAGTGAGCAGTGAAAAGTAGGGGCGAAGCAGGTGGGCAACACCTTTGCCAAACAATACAGCAACTCTCCACCTGCCTCGCCCAATGAAAACAAAATTAAAGTGAAAGGAAGTTAACAATATGACACAAAAGACAGCAATCATAACCGCCGCAGGTAAGGGAATGGGGGCCGCTATTGCCCGGGAATTGTCCGCAGCGGGCTACAATTTGGGCCTGCTCTCAGCTTCTGGTGGGGCAGTGGCCCTGGCCAAAGAGCTGGGTGGCTTGGGCCTGACGGGATCAGTGACCAATAATGAAGATTTACAAAAGCTGGTAGATGGCACGATGGCGCGGTACGGCCGTATTGATGCCGTCGTTAACAACACAGGCCATCCACCCAAAGGACAAATCCTGGAAATTCCTGACGAAGATTGGCACAAAGGACTGGATTTGGTGATGCTTAACGTAGCCCGCATGGCCCGACTGGTCACGCCAATCATGATCGCGCAAGGCGGTGGCGCAATCGTGAACATTTCCACTTACGCCATATTTGAGCCAGATGCAGCTTTCCCAGTGAGCGCCGCCCTGCGGGCCGCCCTGGCAGGCTACACCAAGCTGTACGCCGACGAATACGCCAGCCAGGGCATCCGCATGAACAACGTCCTGCCCGGCTTCATCGACAGCTACCCGGAAACAGAAGAAAACCTCCAGCGCATCCCAACAGGGCGGTACGGCACGGTAGCCGAGATTGCCCAAACGGTGCATTTTTTGCTCTCCGACGGGGCAGGCTACATCACCGGGCAGAATATTCGGGTAGATGGCGGCATTACTCGATCAGTGTAGAGCTGACGGGGCAATTTTACATAACAAGAGAAAGAGGAACAGTTTACCATGACCAAGCAACAATTTGATGTCATTTTTGTGGGTGCGGGGGTGATGGGCTGTGCCATTGCCACCTACCTGCTGCGCCATGACAGTCAACTCAAGATCGCGCTCATCGAAAAAGATTTGACCTATCAATATTCCTCAACCATTTTGTCTGATGGCAACAGCCGGGTGCAGTTCAACATTAAGGAAAACATCCAGATGTCGCAATATGCCCTGGAGGTGCTGGAAACGTTTGCCGAAGATATGGTCGTAAATGGCGAAAAGCCGGACGTGGCATTTCGGCGGCAAGGCAATTTGTTCCTCACCGACGAAGCTGGCCGCGAGGAAGTGGAGCGCGGCCTGGCTTTGCAGCAAAGTTTGGGCTGCAATGTCGCCTGGCGAACGCCAGACGAAGCCAGAGAGCTGTATCCGCTGCTGAGTGAGGATGAGTCGCTGTTTGTGGGGGCTACGTTTGGCCGGGACGATGGCACAATGTCGCCCCAGGCCGTGTTGGAAGCCTACAAAAAGAAAGCTGTGGCCTTGGGTGCAGAGTTGATTGAGGCGGAGGTAACGGCCGTACACCATCAAGCCAATCAAGTCACCGGGGTCCAGTTAAAAAACGGCACGGTTTTGCAAGCAAAGGTGGTGGTCAATAGCGCCGGGGCTTGGGGAACCCACATTGCCCAAACCTGTGGGGTAAAGATTCCCATGCAGCCGGTGATGCGCCAGGTGTATATTGTGGAAACGGCCGTGCATCCCGAAAAAATCCTCCCCTTGCTGCTGCTCCCGTCTGGCACCTACATCATCCACGAGGGACACGGGATTTTTATGACGGCCCATTCCTTCCCCGACGATCCAGTCACCACCACAGATTTCAGCTGGCAGCGCAGCAAATTTGAAGAACGCATCTGGCCAGAATTGGCCGAATTTCTGCCCGCCTTCGACTCGCTGCGGGTGACGGATGGCTGGGCTGGTTTGTACGCCGTCAACACCTTTGATGGCAATGCGATTTTGGGGGAATGGCCGGAGCTGCAAGGTTTTTATCTGGTCAATGGCTTTTCTGGACATGGCTTCCAGCAGTGCCACGCCGTGGGGCGCTATCTAGCTGAGCGCATTTTAGGTCTGCCGCCCACGCTAGATTTATCAATTTTCTCACCCCGCCGCATTTTAGAAAACGCGCCTGTGTTTGAGAATAAGCAGAAGATTATTTAAGTAGGGGCAAGGCAGATGGATAAATTCTTCGCAAAACAAAGTGAACATGTCTCCATCTGCCTCGCCCAGTCAAAGTGAGAAGTGAAAAGTGGCTGCTGCGCTTGAGTTTGTAATTCGGCGAGCAAGACCGAGAGAAGGCTGGCTGCCTGTACTCCTACTGGTAGCGATTCTGTCTTGCCTCAATGCGGCCGTTCTCGAAGCCACCTGGGTACCGGAAAACAAGATAGTGATTCCGGCAACAGTGGGCGGGCTGCTGCTGGGCACCATTTTGGCCAAACGGCCGCTTTCTACCCTGTTTGCCTGGGTTTTACTCACATTGTACGGGGCGCTCATTTCGGTGGTGGTGCTGGCCGATTTGTGGCCTTCCTGGTCAGCATTGGCGGGTGGCTGGGCGACGCTACGGCCGTATTGGCTGCAACATGGGGCGCTGTTTCTGGATCGGGTTGGGGGCTGGGGAACGGCCGTTTTCGGTGGACAAAGCAGCCAGGAAACGATCGTTTTTGCGCTGGGGCTGGGGCTCATCGGTTACTTTCTCACCGCTTTTACCAGCTGGCAAATATTCCGCCACTACCGGCCGCTGGCTGGCTTAGTAGGCATGGGGCTGGCACTGGCCTTCAATGGCTATTTTAGCGGGGTGCAAATTTGGTGGATTGCTATATTTGTAGGTTTGGCCGCGCTGTTAACGGCCGTCATGCATTTCACGGCTTTGGCTAATTCCTGGGATGCACATCAGGTTGATTATTCTGACGAAGTGCGCACCGATCTGTTTCTGCACGCGGTGGTGATTGCGGCACTGCTGCTGGCTTTGGCCGTTGCGCTGCCCAGCTTTAGCATTCGTCAGCTGGTGCGTGCTTTTCAACAGCAGCCCACTGTCCAGCAGGCAGAAGCTTTGCTAGAACGGGCCTTCGCGGGCGTAGAAAACAACGGCGGGCAGCCTCGTGGGCGGGATGGCGTGGGTGGCAGTGGCATCTTACCCCGTCAATTTTTACTGGGCAATGCCCCTGAGCTTTACGAAACGGTGGTGATGACGGCCGTTATTCAATCTGAAGCAAACCTGACAGGCCTGCACTGGCGGGCGCTGAGCTATGATGTGTACACAGGTCGCGGTTGGGCATTGTCTGAAGAACGCATTGAGCCAATCATGGCCAATGATCCCCTGCCCCTGCCCGAAGTTGCCGCGACAACGGCCGTTTCCCAAACCGTCCACTGGCTGCAAGATGCACGTTTGACCCGCTATACCCTGGGGCTGCCGCAGCAATTTGACCAGCCAGTAGACACAATCTGGCGCGGACAATCTGATCTGGTGCGGGTAATCGGTGATGGGCCGAGATACATGGTGCTTGCCCAGCTATCACAGGCAACCCCAGACATGCTGCGCGAAACGGCCGTCGCCAACGTTCCCCCACAAATTTTGGCCCGCTACACTGCCCTGCCAGATGAACTCCCCCAGCGGGTACATGATCTGGCTCAAGAAGTGGCCGGGGGGCTGGACAATCCTTACGACCAGGCCCGCGCATTGGAGCGCTTTCTGCGCCAATACGAATATTCATTGGATGTCGAGCGCCCACCCAGTAATGTTGACCCAGTTGACCATTTTTTGTTCACGCAGCAAACAGGCTATTGCGATTTTTACGCCTCAGCGATGGTGGTGATGGCTCGAACCCTGGGGCTGCCAGCGCGCCTGGGCGTCGGCTACGCCACCCAGCCCACCGACGCTGATGGGGTTCAAGTCATTTATCAAATTAACGGCCATTCCTGGGCCGAACTGTATTTTGCCGGGTTTGGCTGGGTGGAATTTGAGCCAACAGCGACGTTTGCTACATCGCTCACCAGCCGCAGCGCAGCGCCGACGTTTGATCAGTTTGAGGAATCCGCATCAAGCACAACCGACCTGACACCGCCGCCCTTGCCCACGGTTGAGGCACAACGGCCGTTTCCCTGGACACAACTCGTCATTTTGGGCTTGCTGGCAGGGTTGATTCGCTGGCTCTGGCGGCGCGGGCAATTACCGGCTGGACAGGATGCGGTGGTGTGGAGCTACGGCCGTTGGCAGCAAAACGCCACAAAATTAGGCCAGCCCCCCAATCCCAGCCAAACACCCCAAGAGTTTTTGGCTGCATTCCAGAGCTATTTAGAGCGATACGGCCGTTTCCCCTGGCTTATCAAACACCTGGAGCACATGCAGCCGCACCTGGTCAACTTAACGAGCTTTTACGTGCGTCGTCGCTACGCCGGGGACGAAGAATCAGGCAGGCTAACAGCGTGGCAAAGTTGGCAAAATGTGAAACGGCCGTTGTGGCTTCTGCGCATCGTCAGACTATTTGTAAAAAGCAAAGTCTAAACTCAACAAATTGAGTCTATAAAGCCTGTGACCAAAAATTGTCAATTCAAACCATGCATACTATGAAATCCTTCGCGCAGCGCCTAAAAGAGTTACTCTTTCCACCACTTCAAGAATTTTCCTTCCAAACAAATTCTAATGCTTTCCTGGACTACATTCGGGAGCGAGTCATCACGGCTTTACTGCGCCTGTGTGTGCTTTTTGGTTCCGTTTCCGTCTTAGTAGGCACTATCGCCTTATGGCATCAAGGGGATTGGTGGGAAATTATTTTAGGGAATCTCTCCTTCGTCGGCGTTTTGTATCTGGCCATTCGGCGGCAAATTCATTACAAGATACGCGGGGCTTTTCTTATTATTTTCGCCTATATCTTCGTCTTTTTCTCATTAACCTACGAGCTGAACGAATTCTCCTACGTCCCACTGTTTGCTTTTGTCGTGATGACCACCCTTCTGACCGGACGCTGGGGTGGCATCCTGGCGTTCTTTGTCAGTTTGGGAACGCTGCTATGGGTTAATTGGCGTTTAAGCATGGGAGAAATCATTCTAACGCAAGGAATGTCCAGCTTGAGTGCCCCTTTCTCAGTTATATTAACTGTCTATACAGATTGGACTTTCTATGCCGGAATCTTTTTGTTTACTTTCTGGATCTACTTTGATGGCTATAACCTGGCCTGGAAACGAGAAAACCAGGCAATGCGGCTCCTGTACGAGGAGCGTGATCGGCTGGCCGAGGCAATTGCGCGGGAGAAAGCTTTAATGGAACAGCTCAACCAATCCCATGAACAAGAAATTGAGCTCAGTCGGCTGAAGTCGCAAATTATTACGACTGTCTCCCACGAGTTTCGTACGCCGCTAACAGTTATTAATAATTCGGTTGAACTCCTGACAAGTTATTACGACAAATTTGACGCGGACAAACGGGCCGCCATACAGCAGCGCATTGATGAATCCATTTATTATCTGACAGGGTTACTGCAAGATGCTTCCATGGTCAATAAAGCGTATATGGAAGATTTTCAGCCAAACATGATTTCTATGCCCTTGAACAGCGTTGGGCAGCGAATGAAAAAGGATTTGCTGCAAGAAAGCAACGATCCGCCTAATGTGGTTTTTCGGTATGACCAAGAAGATGAAACGGCCGTTTGCCTGGATTATGATTTTGCCTACCGGATCGTCGCCTGTTTCCTGTCTAATGCCCTGAAATATTCACCATCCACTGAGTCTATTCTCATTAGCCTGGCGCTCAATGAGCAGCTCTCTATCGCTGTAACTGACGCTGGCATCGGCATTGTCCCAGAAGACATTCAGAAAATTTGGGAGATGTTTTTCCGAGGGGAAAACACCCAAACCCAGCGTGGACTAGGCTTTGGTTTGTATCTGGCCAAGCGTCTGGCTCAGGCAATGGATGGTACGGTAACGGCCGTTTCCCCTGGACCTAATCAAGGCAGCACTTTCACCCTTCACATTCCTCACCAGCCCTGTTAACCAATTGATTGCTTTTACAGCCGCGAATCTTTTACAATGTCGCCCACATCAACAACTCATTGGAGGCTGATTCCTCATGCTACAAAGCTTTGAATGTCCCAATTGCCAGGCGACACTGGATTATAAAGCCAACGCACAGGCGGTTACCGTGCGTTGTACCTACTGCGGCAGCACAGTCATCGTGCCAGATTCACTGCGCCAGCAGCGCAGCACAGGCTCTGGGCAAGAACAAGTGCTGGCAGAGGTTGTGCAGCTGGTGAAAAACGGCCGTAAAATCGAAGCCATTAAACGGTTCCGTGAAACGTTCAATGTTGGCCTAAAAGAGGCCAAAGATGTTGTAGAGGCCATTGAACGACATGAAGATATTCACCTCGGTGGCACCTCCTTCCACACTGAATCGGTAGCCATCTCAACCTATACCTCTACCCCATCTGTGCAAACTAGCAGTGGGCGAGGCGGCTGTGTCGTTCTGTTGATTGCCCTCATCTTAATTTTTATCGGCGCAGGAGCCTTCTTCCTCATTAATCCGGCAAGCCAAACGGACAGTATTATTGAACAAATCACCACGCTCACGGAATCACAAGTAGAAACCACCAATCGTGAAGATGATACCTTTGTTGTCATTACCACCATTGAAGCTATTCTTCCCGGCCAAACGCAAGACGGTTTTAACGAAATCTCAGAAGGCCCAGCGTTTGCTGAAGTGATTCTACAGTTCGGTGGAGAGGAAGGCATAGGGCCCGGCTTCTTCGATGACACCCGCCGCCTAGCCGTGGATGGCGAGGGCAACATTTATACGGGAGATTACAGCGGCGGACGCATTCAAGTTTTTGACGCCGAGGGCAATTTTTTGGCCACCTGGAACGCAGGTAAAGATCTGTACATGACCGGCATGACGGTGGATCGCAGCGGCACGGCGTACGTCATCAACGTGGATACGGTGGAAAAATACAATGGGATGAGTGGAGAATTTTTGGGCACGCTTGATTTGCCTGGTGGCCAGCGCACTTATTTTCAAACGGCCGCAACCGGCCCAGACGGCAATGTTTATTTGGTAGCAGATGATCGACTGGTGCGCCTGGACAACAGTGGCAGCATTGTGCTGGATATCGCCGATCCATTTGCCAACATTCCAGATTTTGCCACAACGCAAAATGATGCGGCCATTGATGGCGCAGGGAATATTTATGTGTTAGGCAGCGAAACGATCTACAAACTTAATGCCCAAGGTCAGTTTATTGACCAGATTGGCAGCAAGGGGGAAGCTGAAGATCAATTTTTCACGTCGCCCCGCTCCATCGCCGTTGATGGCAAGGGGCGTATTTTTGTTGATGATTTTTGGGGAATTAAGGTATTTGAGGGAAACGGCCGTTATCTGGCTACCATCGACTCACCCGGCGTTTCTTTTGACATGGTCATCACCGATGAGAATGATCTATTGGTGATGGACCGAAACAGCAACAAAGTGCGCAAATATCGGTTAAACCAATAAAAGCCAGTAAAGAGTGAAAAGTAAAAAGGAATGGGTCTCACTTTTTACTTTTCACTCTATCACATTTCACTCAATCTGCTGCTTCCGCCTGAGCTTCAATCTCCGTTTCTGGTTCAGACGCTTGTTCTTCCTCAATTTCTTTCAGCGTAATGCGGTAATAGCCTTCGGCGTGCAGATAACCAACACGTTTGCCCGTTTCGGCCGTCCACTCGCGCACCCGTTCTTCCGGGTCCCAATCACCCAGTTGGCTTACATGCTTGCGTAAAGCGGCTATCTTCACATCAACCGTTTCCGTGATATCGATATAAGTGTTCGCGTCCCGCCGACCAAATGATACATAGACGTAGTTGACTTTGTGCGGCTCGTACCCTTCTTCGACCAGCTCGGGAAATAGCAGCGGGGAATCACCAGAGGGAAACACTGCTTCCATCGCCACTTGCCCGGCATTGCGATGGTCTGGGTGATTAATGTAGCCGTCGCTGTAAAAAAATTGGGGATCGCCACAGACAACCACGTTGGGTTTATATTGGCGAATCAGTCTAACCAGTTTTTTGCGCAGTTCCAGAGTGGGTTGGAGACGGCCGTCTGGTTCCCCCATAAATAAACACCGCGCCACACCAGCCACTTCAGCTGCTTCACTTTGCTCGCGTCGGCGAATCTCGGCCAACTTTTCGGCCGTCATCCCTTCCTCGCGGCTGCCAATATTGCCGTCCGTCAGCACAATGTAGGTAACATCGCTGCCATACTTGGCCCATTTTGCGGCCGTTCCAGCCGAACCAAACTCAATATCATCAGGATGGGCAAAAATAAACATTGCCCGTTCGGGAATATAATCATTGGCATTGATCATTGAATCACTTCCTCTTGGGGGATGGGCAATGGGGTCACCGTAAAACGGCGGAATGCTTCAGCATAGGCCAGACCAACTTTCTTGCCGATGGTGGAAGCTCGCTCCCGCATCCGATCCGAATAATCCACATCGCCCAGCTGGCTGCGGTGCTCGTACAACGCTTTCAACTTGGTATCGATCGATTCCGAAATATCCTCAAAATGATTCAGTTCCTGATCTGTGGTGATGAGCACAAAATTCACTTTGTGCGGCTGAATTCCCTCGGCCTCAAATTCCGGGTAAAGCAGGCGCATTTCACACGCCGGAAAAACAGCATCCAACGCCGCCCGCGCTGCCGCGCGGTGGTCAGGGTGGTTAAGCCGTTCACCACGAAAATACATATTGGGGTCGCCACACACCACCGCGTTCGGCCGGTGCTGGCGAATGAGCTTGACCAACTGTTTACGTAAGGCCAACGTCGGCTCCAGGGAACCATCATCGTAGCCCAAGAAGAGGCAGTTGGCAGCGCCTGCCACCTTGGCCGCGGCAGCCTGCTCCTTTCGCCGGATCTGCCCAATTTGCTCACGAGTCATATCTGGGTCATGTGAGCCAACATTGCCGTCCGTCAAAACCACATAGGTGACTTCACTACCATGTTTGGCCCATTTTGCGGCCGTTCCGGCCACGCTAAACTCAATATCGTCTGGATGGGCAAAGATAAACATTGCCCGCTCAGGAATATAACTGCTCATTTTCCGTGTTTGCCTCCATTAAAATTTATCCTGGCGGATTATACCGGACTCAATTCCACTTGCGAATGATCAAAGGGACAGGTTCAGGAAGTAATCAGGAAACTACATTTTGCCTATCATTCGTTTAAGATGTTTAAAATAGCGGGCCACAATATTACTAGCAAGCTATAAACAACGGGGATCGGTTGTGTTATACTTATGTCACCCCGCAGCACGAAGCTGATGCGACCTGCTGACCTAAAAATCGTTAACTTTTCTAGCGCTGCTTGTTTGCAGATTTTGTTTAGCGAATTTAATAAGGTTAGCAAAACTTTATGGGCAAATAGAGATACGGCCGTTTTCCAAATTCCGCTCCTGTGCTGCTTACCTACCTTAACTGCCCCGGCCTGGAAGAGAGGATACCCTATGACCTGGTACCAACAGGATATAGAATCAACAATTAACGAACTAAACAGCGACGCCAAAAGCGGCCTCAGCGCGGCAGAGGCCAAAAGTCGGCTGAATAAATATGGTCTGAATGAACTGATTGAGAAGGGCACCAAGAACCCGTGGCTGATCTTGCTGGATCAACTGCGCGACGCAATGGTCATTATTTTGATCATTGCAGCTATTGTCTCTGGCTTTTTAGGTGACATCAATGACGTGATTGTCATTCTGGCCATTGTCATCCTCAATGCCGCCATCGGTTTTTCCCAAGAGTACCGCGCCGAACAAGCCATTGCCGCCCTAAAAAAGCTGGCAGTCCCTACCGTGAAGGTGCGCCGCGACGGACAAATTGTAGAGATTTCGGCCCGCGAGCTGGTACCCGGCGACATCGTTTTGCTTGAAGCGGGTAATCTGGTTCCGTCAGACGGCCGTCTCCTGGAAAGTATCAATCTTAAAGTAGAAGAAGCTGCCCTTACCGGTGAATCTGAAGCCGTCTCCAAAAGCGTGCAGCCTATGGAAAATAAAGAGCTCCCCATTGGCGATCGCAAAAACATGGTGTTTATGGGCACGGTGATTACCTATGGTCGAGGAACGGCCGTTATCACCGAAACCGGTATGAACACCGAACTGGGCAATATCGCCGAACTCATTCAAGGCGTGGAACAAGAGCAAACGCCTCTCCAGCGCCGCCTGGACGACCTGGGCAAAAAGCTGGCCTGGGTTGCCCTAGGCATCGTGGCCATCGTGGTTATCACCGGGTTTATCTTCCGCGATACGAGCGTGGCATTGATTGATACCCTGGAACTGCTCTTCCTCACCGGCATCAGCATGGCTGTTGCTGCTGTCCCAGAAGGACTACCCGCCGTAGTAACCATTACCCTGGCACTTGGCTCCCAACGCATGCTCAAACGCAACGCCCTCATACGCAAACTGCCTGCTGTAGAAACGCTTGGCTCCGTCACCGTTATTTGCTCTGACAAAACCGGCACGCTCACCGAAAACAAAATGACCGTTACTGTTTTAGATGTAACAGACCACATCGAAACAATTGAAACGCTACGAGATGCCAAAGGGGCTATCATCGATGCGGAGCTAAAATCAGAACTGGCTGCCCATCAACGAGCGCAGAGCCTGCTGCTAAAAGCAGGTGCCCTGTGTAATGACGCCATTCTGCAAACCCGGGGGGGCGTTGAGCGAGCCATTGGCGATCCCACAGAGGGAGCGCTGGTCGTGGCTGCGGCCACAGTAGGTTACCGCAAGGAGGAACTGGACGAATATTGGCCACGGATTGATGAAATCCCCTTTACCTCTGAACGTAAACGTATGACCACCATTCACAAAGTCAATCTTGAACATGACGATAGCGATGCACCCTGGAGCGGTTCGCCGTATGTGGCCTTTACAAAAGGGGCAATAGATAGTCTGCTTGAAATTTCTGACCGCATCTGGACAGGTGAAAAAAATGAATTCGAACCGCTGGATGGTGCCTGGCGGGAGCGCATTCTAACTGCCAATGCCAGAATGGCTGGCGAAGGGCAGCGGGTGCTGGCCCTGGCTTTTCGTCCCCTGGGACAGGAAGATGAGGAACGGGAAAATAATGCTATTTTAATTGGTCTGGTGGGAATGATTGATCCGCCACGGCCTGAGGTGAAAAAGGCCGTAGCCACTGCCAAAGAAGCTGGTATTCGCCCCGTCATGATCACCGGAGACCATCCCCTCACCGCCCAAAACATCGCCAAAGATTTAGACATCACCCAAACGGATAAAAATTTAACAGGTTATGAACTGGCCACAATGAGCCTGCAAGAGCTTGAGGATGTCGTCGAAGATATATCTGTTTATGCCCGGGTTTCGCCAGAACATAAGCTCAACATCGTGAAAGCACTGCAAGACAAAGGCCACATTGTGGCGATGACTGGCGATGGCGTGAATGATGCCCCAGCCTTGAAACGAGCTGAGATCGGCGTCGCCATGGGCATCACCGGTACCGACGTTTCCAAAGAAGCAGCCGATATGGTGCTGCTGGATGACAATTTCGCCACTATCGTCGCTGCTGTGGAAGAAGGCCGCAAAATCTTTGACAATATTCGCAAATTTGTGAAGTATACGCTCTCCAGCAATACTGGTGAGCTGTTTGTCATGTTAATTGGCCCATTTTTAGGGATGCCGCTGCCGCTGGTGCCCCTGCAAATTTTGTGGATCAACCTGGTAACCGATGGCTTACCTGGTTTAGCCTTGGCCGTAGAAGACGGTGAACGAGGCATCATGAAACGCTCACCCTTCCATCCAACAGAAAGCATTTTTAGCCGAGGCATGGGCAAACAAATTCTCTGGATTGGGTTTTTGATGGGTCTGGTTTCGTTGGGAATTGGCTACGTGTACTGGTTGCAGGACCCAGACGGCCCATGGCAAACGATGGTTTTCACGACCTTAACCCTGGCGCAAATGGGCAACGCTCTGGCCATACGCTCTAATATCGATTCCATTTTTGAAATTGGCCTATTCTCGAATCGGCTCATGGTTGTGGCGGTGCTAATCACGTTCATACTGCAAATAGCGTTGATTTACGTGCCATTTTTGCAGGAGTTCTTCAGCACGGAGGCACTGTCATTGATGGATTTGCTCATCGCCTTGGGAACCAGCTTGATTGTGTTTGTGGCTGTGGAGATTTCTAAGCGTATACAAAGGCAGCGCGACTAACAGGACTTTTGCGCAAACCTATAACGGCCGTCTGGTTAATCCTCTTTTGTGACCGGTCCAATTGGCACCTGAAGCTCCGTCACCAAGTCTGAAGCCGCCATGCCTGCTGCATGAACATTACCGGAGAGGTGAAGCTCGCGCAGTGGACCAACAGGCACATGCTGCGAAGCAGCCACCCAGCCTAATAAAGTTAACACCGCCGGAATCATCTCCTGCAAATCACCTTCGTAGATCAGACTGGCAGCCGTTTGGTGTTCCGGCAATTGACGAAAGCAAACCTCTCCCGCCGTCATGGATTGGCGTAAATATTTAGGGTGAACCGGCAAGGCCGCTTCCACCTCTACATCTGTTTCCTGATACTCTTCGGCATGATACAAAATTATTTCGGGTTGCAATGGACGTACGCCCAATTTGGTCAGACCGGCGTACACTTGTTGGGTCAATTTTTCGCAGTAAAAGTTCATTTCGTGAATAGAGGGAACGATGGTCCGTACGCTGGCAACGGCCGTTGCCGGAACCGACTTCACCACAATTTCGTATGGCGACGGGCGTCCTTCTTCTGCTAAACGCACCAATCGCGCCTCAATTTGCTGCAATCGCCAGTTGGCTTCACTGATTTCCTGGCGCACCTCGCGCTGTTTCAGCAGCAGCATGCCACGCATTTCGGCTACGGATAGACCCTCCTCCTTCTCCAATAAATCGGCAATATCTTGCAGGCTAAAGCCCAGCTCTTTCAGGGCAATGATGCGGTGCAGCTGCGAAAGCTGATCCAGCGTGTAATAGCGATAATTGGTCCATTCATCCGTGTGGCTGGGCACCAGCAGACCCAGCTTATCGTAATGGCGCAGCATCCGCGTAGAAACCTGGCCCAGCCGGGAAAATTCGCCAATCTTAAACATGGGCAACCGCCAGATTAAGATGCTGCCGGTACCAATCCACCGTTTCACGAATCGCTACCTCGTGAGAGGTTACGTCACTGCCAAACGTCGCCGCAAAACGACTGTGATCCATCACAAATGGTTCCTCAAATTCGTACATCATTTCCACGACTTCTCCGGCCGCCGGATTAAATAAGCCAACCAGCCACATCATCAATTTCCCAGCCGTGCGCACCTTCACCGGGCGGCCAATTTCAGCCTCAAGCAACTGGATGAATTGTCTGGGTGTGAGGGTTTCAGCGCTGGGGACGTGCCAGAAACGGCCGTACGCTTCATCATGCTGGCTCAAGGTAACCAAAGCACGGGCAAAATCACGAATGTAGGTCAGCGTATGCGGCTGGTCTAAATCCCCAGTTAGATTCGCCGTTTTCCCTTTTAGCGCTGCCTCAAACAACATCTCACCAGCCATGGAATCAGTCGCCCGTGGCCCATAAAAGTCTGAAGCGCGGCCAATGGTGACCTGGCATTTACCCGCTTCGTGCGCGGCCAACAGCATGTTGGCCACCTGCGCCCGGGCCTGGCCTTTGCGTGTTTCAGCAGCGTAAGGCAATTCTTCGTGGATTGGCTGTCCAGCGGTGGGGCCGTACATATACAGGTTGTCGCCAAAAACAAGCTTGATACCTGGATGGCGCGAAACGCCTTCGATGATGTTGGCTGCCAGCGGCGCAAACTTCTCTGGCCATTGATGGTAAGCTGGCTGCATGCAAAAGTAGACAATTTCGGCCCCGGCCGTTGCCTGGGCGATGGCTGTAGGGTCGTTGGCATTGGCCGTTTCCAAAATTACCCTGGCTGGCAGTGGCTCGTTTAGCTGACCGCTGCGATTCACCAGCTTCACCGGCAGCCCGGCTGACACCAACTCGTCCATAATGGCCAATCCCAGCTGACCCGTTCCCAAAATGACATGTTTTACCTGCTTGTTCATGATTAACTCCTAACTCTGTTTGTTTTGATAGTCAGAGCATACAGGTTGACACAGTGTCAAAGTCAAGCGGGTATTTCAGGGTTGATATTCTATTGGTTGGATTACGGCCGTATCAAACTCTCCAATCCGCTCTGGGCCTAATTCGGTGATGATCGCCTGCACCTCGGCGGCATTTTGGCGCACTTTGGCGACGTTGACGCCCCGGCAAACCGGCGGCAGCGGGTCCAGCCATTGACGCAGGCGCAGCAGCATTTTTACCGCCCCGCGATAATTACCCCGCTGAATCTGGTAATAAGCAATGCCCGCCTGCAAAATGCCACGATAAAGCTCCCGCGCCGGGCTTTGGTCTTGCTTCCACGCTTCTTCCAAAGCATCGTGGCATTTGTAATATTCGCCCTGATTGAAGAGCCTAATACCTTCTTTGGCCAGAGTGGCCAGCGGTTCGGCGCAGCTGGCTGCCAGCGCGTCGTGGTCTGGCATACGGGCATACTTTTGCAATAACTTCGGCATGGCAGAAGTGAAGCGCGACCGGCCAACGACAAAGTTAGCGCCCAGCTTTTTGGCCGTTTGCATCGTCTCTTTGTCTTCATGCGGACCAAAAGCCAGGATGGGCAGTCGGCGCGTGGCTGGTGATGACTTCAGAATCGGCAGCCAGCGCCGCCAGGGGATTTGCTTATTGTTGAGATCAAACAGCAGCAGCGCGGGCTGCCAACTGGTAATCTGCTCAAACAACTTACCCTCGGTACCATGCAGCGATTCACCGGGACGTTCCCGTTGCTCGGGTGACTGAGTGGGGTTGACGGATACGGCCGTTTCTATCCACTCAATACGCCAACCCAGATGATCCACCACATTTTGAATGCGCATGGTAAACATCAAATCGGCCACAAAAGCCACAATCAGCGGCGGGTTTGTACTATTTTTTTCGTTATCCATCCCTTGATTGTAACAAACACTCAGCGCTCATCCAGGCACAAAATCTGTTATTATGAGGAAATGGTCACGCAACTAAAAATAACCAGCAAAAAAGTCCTCAAGCCCACATTGGCTAAGCTAGAAGCGCTCTACCTGGCAGGCAATCTGCGCGACTTTTGGCAATCGTTCGAGTCTGAAATATTGTGCCACAAGGTCAAATTCCCGCTGCTGGAGTTTGTTGCCGTGGAGCTGTACCGCTTTGTCCCACCGGACGAGCAGCTGCCCCTCATCGACAGGTTATTGAGCCTGGATTACGAAGGCGGCTATGTGGTTATTGGCAAGCTCTTGCAGCAGCGGCTACCCCTCAACCGGGCAGAGTCGGTGGAAAAGGCAGCGGCCTGCATTGTGCAGGGTGATAAATGGTACGTTTGTGACATCATCAGCGAGCGGGTGTTTGGTTATGGGCTGCTGCATGATTTTGCCGAAACGGTGGTGTTGCTACGGCCGTTTCTCACCCATCCCAACTTTTGGCTGCAACGTTCTTTAGGTATTGCCACCCATTACGCCACCAAAAAGGGGTTGCCACCTGCCGAGGTCAACCAGCTTTTCAATCTACTGCTTCCTCTGGCCACTGCCAAGCAAACGGATGTAAAGAAGGGGGTTGGTTGGGCATTCAAAACAATTGCTAGGACTCATCCAACACTGGTGCAGCCGCGTTTAGAAGCGATTTTGGCAGATACGGCCGTAACTCTCTGGTGCAAAAAGAAGCTAAAGATGGGTCTGGCCCTGGCCGAACAACAAAGCAAAAAAGGGTAACCATGCCCAGATTTATTGAAAAGCAGTACAAATCAATCATCAACAAGAGCAAATTCATCGACCATTGGTTTTGGACGCGCTACTCAATTAATCCGTACAACGGCTGCCAGTTCGGCTGTATCTACTGCGACGCTCGCAGCGACCATTACCACATGCCCGAAGATTTCGAGAACGAGATTGTCATCAAAACCAACGTGGGGCCAATGCTGGATCAGCGCATTGCCCGCGCCCGCACCTTTTTGCCCGATGTGGTAGGCATTGGCAGCGTGACAGATAGCTACCAACCGGCAGAAAAGAAATTTGGCAACACACGCACCATCCTGGAAGTGCTGGCCAAACATCGTTATCCGGTCCACCTAATCACCAAATCGACCCTGGTGCTGCGCGATTTGCCACTACTGGAAGAGATTGCCCAGCAAACCTGGTGTACCGTCTCTGTAACCATCACCACCACAGATCCAGAGAAGTCTAAATTATTGGAAAAATTTGCTCCCGCCCTGGCCAAACGGCTGGACGTCCTGCGCCAGATCAAGGCCAAAGCGCCCCACGTGCAAACTGGCGCACTGCTGATTCCCCTGATCCCGGTTCTGTGTGATGATCCATTGGAGGTGGAAGCCCTGTTTACGGCCGTAAAACAGACCAACGCCGATTACCTGATGTTTGGTGGGGCGATGACCCTGCGTAACCGGCAGGCAGATTGGTTTTTGCACCATTTACGCACCGCCAAACCCGAAATTTACCCGCAGTACGCCAGGCTGTATGAATTTACGCTTGACGGCGAAACGTACGACGGCCGTTACGGGCCAACCCATGACTATATGCAAGCCCAGCACGAACAGTTACTGAGTCTGAGCAAAAAACATGACCTACCCCACCGCATCAAACGCTTTATTCCCCAGGATTGGCGCAAAACCAATTACCGCATCGCCGAACGAATGCTCAACGCCGCCTTTGAGCGGCAATTGGTGGGGCAAAGCTGGGAAACGCTGTTTTGGGCGGCGCAAAACATCCAAAATCTCAAGGAGCCATTAGAAACTGTGGCTGATCGGGGCGAGCTGGGCAAGATCAAAAATGTGCGCGGCCCTATCAAAACGCGCCTCGAGAAGATCCTCAATGAAATAGCTTCCGAGTAACTGACCAGGTGCGACGCACTTGTGCTGGTAAAAAGTGTGGCCAAAACTCGACGAGGAAGTGTGTCGCACCTGCCGAAAACAGATAATGAACCTTCTGCCTTCTCGCTCGTAGAAAGGGTAGAATGGTCAGTGAATCGGTAATCTCAGGAATCAAATCCATGCCCGCATCTGTTCTGCCTGGGCCGGACCTGCACGCTTTGCCGGATGAACTGTTAGCGCAAGGGGTGCAACAAGGCCGACAACCTCACCTAGCCATTCTGGTCGAAAGGTATCATGCGCCATTGCTGCGTTATTTGCTGCGCATGAGTCATGAAAACCGCCAGCTGGCAGAAGATTTGGTGCAAGAGACGTTTTTGCGCCTGCTGGCCAGTATCAACCAGTACAAGTATCCACGGCCGTTTCGTCCCTGGCTGTATACCATTGCCCACAACTTATTGCGCGATCATTTTAAGCGGGCCGATACGCAGCGCACCGGTACCCTGCCCGATGATGAACTGGATCAATGGCAAAGCAAGCTTCCAGAGCCGGATACGGCCGTTGTTACCCAAGAAACAGAGCAGCAAATCATTACGGCCTTGCAGCAACTACCCTCGCAGCAAAAAGAAACGATCTTGCTCCGCTACGTGGAAGACCTCTCGCTGCAAGAAATCAGTGAGATTCTCAATATTCCGGTGGGGACTGTTAAGTCACGGCTCAGTCTGGGGCTGAAGCAGTTACGGGCAATCATGCAAGGGGAAAAGGAATAGGAAGATGCGTGACGACAGCTTGCGACAAAAGTTAATTGAAGATTTGGGGACGGAGGAAGGGGTTGAAGAACTGCTGCCATTGATCACCGAGCTGCGGGCCGCCCCAGTGCCAAAGCCATCAATACAAAGTCAGGCACAATTGCAAAAGAGACTGCAAGCAAACTTTGTGCCGCAACCCACTGCAAGATCGTGGCAAGCACGCTTGCAGTGGCTCTATTGGCTGCTGCGTGCCCAAATGCGCGTCGTTCAGGCGGAAATCTGGCAGGGATCGGCGTTTGTCATGGCGTTGGGGGTGTTGGTCACTCTGGCGGTTGATTTGCAGGCGCTGCCGTTTGTGCTGGTGGCCCCGATTGTGGCCGCCGTGGGCATCACCTTCCTGTACGGGCCAGGTGTTGACCCTACGCTAGAGATTGAAATGGCAACGGCCGTTCCGCCCAGACTCATCCTTTTTAGCCGTATGACACTGCTGTTTGGCATCGATTTGCTGCTGGGGTTAATGGGCAGTGTCATTCTGGCCACCCTGCGCAGCGAGATTTCCCTGGTGCCGCTGGTCAACACCTGGCTGGCCCCAATGGCCTTTTTATCGGCGTTTGCTCTTTTCTTTAGCCTGGTCTCGTTTGAACCCCTCCTGGGCGTGATGCTCAGCCTCATTTTGTGGGGCGTGCAAACGATGCGCCAGTTTGATTGGCTCTTTCATTTGCCAGCGGTTATTCCTAACTTGCTGCAGGCGCAGTGGCAGCCGTGGCTGTGGCTGGGTACGGTATTGCTGGGTGGTACGGCCGTTTGGCTGGCCGGTCGCGAAGAATGGGTCATTAACCATGAGTAACCTTTTGCAACCGTTCCACAACCAAAATGCCCTGGCCAACGTGTGGCCCATTGATTGGCGCGTCAGCCTGCGCCGCACCGGCATCTGGCTGCCCCTGGTATCAGCTGTGGTGATTGGCAGCGGGTTTGTGCTGAGTTGGTTGGGGAAAACGGCCGTCACCTGGCACCCCCTGCGCATTATCGAGGCCATCCTGCCGCTTAGTTTTGCCCTGCAAGCCGCCTTTGCCCTGCCCCCCGATGGGGAACCTACGCTCGAATTACTTTCCAGTTACAAACGGCCGTTACCCCTCATCGGCCTGGAGCGTTTGTTGACAGCGTTTTTAGCCCAAGCCAGCATAGGGTTGATTGCCACCTTCTTGGGCGTGAGCCTGTTTGATATTGGGGCGATTGACCCTGGCCTGATTCGCTGGCTGCCGCCGACCCTGTTTTTTGGCGGCACCATTTTTCTTGTGGTTCAGCTCACGCGCCAGGGAACGCAGGGGGCCTTGATCGCCATTCTGCTATGGGGCGGTCTCTTTTTTGGCGGCAATGCGGCCATGCTGCGCTGGCCCTTTTTACAATGGGTCCATGCTTTTTTGCAGCCAGAAGCGGTTTCACCTGCTAACTATGCGCAAAACCGAGTGTCACTCACCCTGTTTGGCCTGTTTTTTACCACATTCGGCCTCTGGCTGCTGCGCGATCAAGAACGAGTGCTGGGCTGGCGCAGCAAGCAGCCCTTCACCTATTGGGCCAAACGAGCGCCTGCTTATTTGCTGGGAACGGCCGTACTCGTCTATCTCGTTTCGGTTGGGTTGTGGATTGACGAACAGATTCAACGCTCAGAAGCACCCGTTTGCTGCCTCACGCCGTCGGACCTGGACATGGCCTACGAATCTGTCCAGCTAACGGCGGCTGATGGCATTACCCTAGCCGGATGGTACGTTCCTTCTAGCAACGGAGCCGCCGTCATTTTGCTGCACGGCTACGGCGGCCATCGGGCCATGATGCTGCCCCAGGCGCAAGCCCTGGCCAAAGCAGGCTTCGGCGTGCTGCTCTACGATTTGCGCGGCCACAGTGAAAGCGGTGGCGACCAGCGCACCTTTGGTTGGGCCGATGTGGCCGATGTGGAGGCTGCCATTGCCTATCTACAATCCCGTGCTGATGTTGAACCAGAGCGCATCGGCATATTTGGCTTCTCGATGGGCGGGCAGATTGCTTTGCGCGCCACTGCCCAACTTAACAATCTGCAAGCTGTGATGGTCGATGGCCCAGGCTTTGCCAACGCAGATGATTTGCCGCCACCACAAAACGGCCGTGAGCAGATCGTCCAGTTAGGCAGCCAAATCACCTTTCAAGGGCTGGCCTGGCGCATGGGGTTAGAACAGGAAACGGCCGTAATCGACCAAATAGACCACATTTCTCCCCGCCCCCTGCTGCTCATCGCCACCGGGCCAGCCGATGGAGTTGAACAGCAAATTGTGCACCATTTTTACAACCACGCCGCCGAACCAAAGTCAATCTGGACCATTCCCGAGGCCACACACGGCACCGGATTCAGCATCGATCCGGCAGCCTACGCCCAAAAACTGGTTCGCTTTTTTGAAGAGGCTCTATTAGAAAAATAGCCAAATACCATTTCCCCGGAAACTGCTTGCCTGATCGTTTACTCGTATAGAAGTTTCCGGGGAAATTTACGACACTGCTTACTATGAACAATCAACTCTCACAAACATTTCTGCAACTCAGCGGCATGGTCCGCTACGAATTCATCCGCAACTGGCGGCGCAAAGGGCTGCCCATGATGATGATTATCTGGCTGGTGGCCGTCGTTTGGGGCACGACGCTTTTTACCGGGCCAGACTTCTTCCAGCCTGGAGCTGAATTATTAGAAGGCTCAGCGCTGGTGCGCAAAGTGGGGATCACGCTCAATATTCTCATCGCCAGCGGTGGTATTTCCAGCATATTTGCCATCTTTACCCTGTCGATACTGGCCGCAGAAATTATGCCGATTGATCGCCAGCTGGGCGTCATGGAGTGGTTCGATACATTGCCGCTTGGCCCAGCGCACTATTTAGCAGGCAAAATTTTAGGCTTATGGGCGGCCGTCTTCAGCGGCGTGCTGGCCATCGCCATTCTCTCCGGCATTGCCCATTATGTATTAATCGGCCCTTTTGACCTGACCGCCTTTACCCGTTTGTGGCTTGGCTCCTTAATGCTCATCTCGCTCTATATTTCAGGACTTTCGGCCCTGGTCACGTCGTGGCTGCAGTCGCGCCGCTGGGCGGTTTTTGTAGGGATGGGCCTGGCCATTGTGGGCTATATCTACTTAATGCCCGGCGTTCTACAGTTCATGGCCGACGTTTACACCGATTTCTTCATAAAAAATATAGCGGCTTTACAGGCAGAAGCGTGCCGGATTCAACCGGAAAGCTGCGGGCATATTTTTGCAGCGCCAGATTTTTTTACCGAATTTTTGCTCACCCCCATCCATCGCGGGTGGTTTATGGTGGCAGTGTTTGGGGTTACGGCCGTTTCCGCCTGGGCCTGGCGCGTGAAAACAGAAAGAGGATAACAGCATGATTACCATCAACAACGTTAGCAAACGATACAGCAAATCAATCTACGCCTTGCGCGATCTCAGCCTGGAAATTGGGGTTGGCATGTTTGGCCTGCTGGGGCCAAACGGTGCCGGAAAAACCACCCTCATGCGCATCCTTGCCGGGCTGATTCGCCCCACAGCTGGCACCGTGCACATTTTTGGCCAGGACATTACAACGGGATCAGGCAAACGGCTGGTGAAAAGCCAGCTAGGTTATTTACCGCAAGAGCTGGGACTGTATCCCGATCTGACCGGGGCCGAGTTTTTAGATTACGTAGCTATCTTGAAAGGGATTAGCAGCAAGCAGGAAAGAAAATCGCAAACTGACAAACTGCTGGAAACGATACGCATTCAGGACGCCGCCAATCGCCGCATCAAAACCTATTCCGGCGGCATGAAGCGCCGCTTGGGCATTGCTCAGGCCCTCATTGGCCATCCCCGGCTGCTGATTGTGGACGAACCAACTGTGGGGCTAGACCCGGAGGAACGCGTGCGTTTGCGCAATTTGCTGGCCGACATGGCCCAGGATTGCACCGTCATCCTCTCCACACACATCGTGGGCGACATCAGCCAAAGCTGCAACAAGGTGGCCGTGATTAACCAGGGGCAGGTAACCTTTCATGGCAGTCCGCACGATCTGATCGCCCAGGCCCGCGGCAAAACCTGGCTGATCACTACTGATGGCGAACGGCCGAATCACCAACTTACCCTCGTCTCCACCCTACAGCTAGAAAAAGGGGTGCAGTTTCGCGTCCTGGGCGAGCCGAACGGCTACGCCAACGCCCAGCCCGTCGAGCCCAGTCTGGAAGATGGCTACATCTGGCTCATGAAACAGAACGAGCGAATTAAGGCATAAAAAAAGCCAACGCAGAGGCGCGGAGACGCAGAGAAACCAGAAAAAATCTGCGCCCGCATTCTGCGTCAATCCGCGGAATCAAGGGGCAGGAAATTGGCTACTGCCGCTGACATCGCCATCAGGGGTGAGGGGGATATTGCTATCTACCAACACGTTACCCAAAATGTCGGTCACGCGGAAGGTGTACGGTCCGGGTCCCATGCCACTGGCCTGTACAAAGTAGTTGTAGGAAAGTCGCGGCACTTCCTGGTAGCTGCTGCCGTTGAGGTATTCCAGCTTCAAGATGGGATTACGATGGTTGCGAATTTGTACGGCCGTCCACCACTGATTACTGCCATCCTTGAAGTGATACACAATCGGACCGGCCAGAGGCATGCTCACCAACTGCCAGCTAATCGGCACCCGCCCGGCAGACAGTTGGGCAATCTGGGCGAACGCCTCCTGGCTTAAATCCACATCCCCCTCCGGGCAGCCAGGGCATTGGTCCACGATACGCACAATGACGCTGCCCTGGGGTCCGCTCACCTGGATAAACGCCCCGCACAGCGCCGAACCTGCATAATCAACGTGATTTAGCGCCGCTACCATCAAATTTTGCGGCGAGGGATCAAAACCGCAATTACCGGCCCCGGTAGCCCCATAATAAGTGCCCTCGCCCGTATGCACCGCACCAAACGGCACCGGCTCATTCGTCTGGCGAATAACGAGGGGCAGGTAGACAAATTGATCAGTACCGGCGGAAACGGCCGTGCTGTCCACCATCAACCCAATCACCCAACCAAGCAGTAGAAACGCTGCAATCAGACCATTTTTTGCTGAAATTTTCATGGGAAAATCTTAGCAGACACGGCCGTTTCCGTTAACTATTCGTTATTCCCAATTCACTATCCACATTTAAATCCGCTACAATACCGACAACTTTACACAAGGAGCAGCGGATGACACAGATTCCTTCCCAATTTCAACTCGATTTCCAGCCGGTGGCTGACCCAAAGGCAACCATTGTTGCTGGGGCAGCCCGGTTCACCGTTCTTACTTCTCGCCTGATTCGGCTGGAGTATGATAAAAACGGCCGTTTCCAAGACAACCCCAGCCAGCCATTCTGGTACCGTAACCAGCCCGTGCCAGAGTTTGAGCAGTTGGTGGAGAACGGCCGTCTCTACATCGAAACCGAACATTTGCTACTCATCTACCTGACCGAACGGCCGTTTGCACCAGATAGTCTGCAAATCACCCTCAAAACCAGCGGCACTGCCTGGCACTTTGGTGACAAGAACCCCGATAACCTGCGCGGCACCTACCGCACGCTGGACCAGGTCAGCGGCAGCACCCCGCTGGAACCAGGGCTGCTTTCTCGCAGCGGCTGGGCCGTGGTGGATGATTCAGACACGCTTGTTTTCAACGAAGAGGGCTGGCTGGAACCGCGCCAGTCTAAAGATGCGCTCGACCTCTATTTTTTTGGCTACGGCCACGATTACACCACCTGCCTGCGCGACTATTTTGCCCTCACCGGTCCCGTGCCGCTGCTGCCCCGCTGGGCACTGGGCAACTGGTGGAGCCGCTACTGGGCATACACTCAGGCGGAACTCACCCAGCTCATGCAGGATTTTCGCGCCCATGACGTGCCGCTCTCCGTTTGCATCATCGACATTGATTGGCACCTGGCGGGTTGGACGGGCTACACCTGGAACCGTGCGCTATTCCCCGAACCAGACCAGTTCCTGGCCTGGCTGCACGAACAAGGTCTTAAAACTGCGCTCAACCTGCACCCTGCCGATGGGGTTGGCCCGCACGAGGAACAATATGAAGCGATGGCTGCGCGTTTGGGGCAAGAGGTTGATGGGGAAACGGCTAAATCGTCAAAGACAATACCGTTTAACATCGCTAATCCAGAATTTGCCAACGCCTACTTTGAACTTCTGCATCATCCGCAAGAGGCGAATGGCGTTGATTTCTGGTGGATGGATTGGCAGCAGGGCGAACTTAGCAACATGCCAGGGCTAGACCCGCTCTGGTGGCTCAATCATCTACACTTTTATGATTTGGGACGCACGGGTGAGAAACGGCCGTTCATCTTCTCGCGTTGGGGCGGGCTGGGCAATCACCGCTACCCGATTGGCTTCTCCGGCGATACGTTTGTCGATTGGGACAGCCTCAACTTCCAGCCATTTTTTACGGCCACTGCCGCCAACGTTGGCTACAGTTGGTGGAGCCATGACATTGGCGGCCACATGTTTGGCGTGGAGGAAGCCGAACTGTACACACGCTGGGTGCAGTTTGGCGTCTTTAGTCCTATCTTTCGCCTGCACAGCACCAATAACCCTTTTCACGAACGCCGTCCCTGGGGCTACAATGCTGAAACGTTTGCCATCACCCGTGACGCCATGCAGCTGCGCCACGCGCTTATCCCTTACCTGTACACGCTGTCCTGGCGCAACGCCACCCAGCACCAGGCAATGATTCGCCCCATGTATCACGACTTTCCCACGCGCGACGAAGCGTACCTCTGCCCGCAGCAGTACACCTTCGGCCCCGAGCTCATCGCTGCCCCCTACACCACCCCTGCCGACCCCGGCACGCAGCTCAGCCGCCAGGTGGTCTGGCTGCCGCCGGGGACGTGGCATCACTTTTTTACCGGAGAGCAGTTTCAAGGTGATAGATGGCTGGTGCAGTACGGCCGTCTCCACGACATCCCCCTCTTTGCCAAAGCCGGGGCGATTGTCCCGCTGGGGCCAAAAGTCGGCTGGGGCGGCATCGACAACCCCGAACGAATCGATCTGCACTGCTTTGCCGGGGCAGATGGGGAATTTACGCTTTACGAAGACGATGGCGAATCGCTAGCTTATAAAAATGGCAGCTACGTACTCACCAGGTTCCAGCAGGACTGGTTAGATAACGTCATGAGCATCACAATTCATCCAGCCAGCGGCGACGTCAACCACATCCCTGCCAAGCGCAGCTACCGCATCCACCTGCGCGGCATTAGCCCCAACGCCACGCTCACCGCCTGGCTCGATGGCCAATCGATTACACTAAAAACCACCTATGACGAATCTACTGAAAGCTGGCAAACTGCATCAATCACCGTGCCCGCCAGCAGCGAGTTCCGCCTCACCGCCAGCGGCACACGGCTGCTCGCGCCACGCAACCGACTGCGGGAAACCATCGACGATATGCTGCGCGCCTTTCATCTGGAGACGTTAATCAAAGCCGCCATCGCCTACAATATGGACAACTTGCCAGGCAATCCTTCACTGCTGGAAACTTGGGAAGATCAACTCAGCGCCAGCCAGATGCAGGCGCTGCTGGAAACCTTGCAGCAAACAGGCAGCCACCAACTGCCCGACTTTGCTGGAGGGCAAACAATCCAGTGGGGCAATAAACACCCCTAATTGTCATTTTGAGCGCAGCGAAAAATCCCTCTAACCTGCGCCCGAAAAAACCAATATCCGCGAGATGAAGTTTTGGTCAGGCTACCGTTTGAGGGATGCTTCGGGGGACCTCAGCATGACAGGTAAAGGTTTCTTGTAAAACCAATAGGTGACAGCAAAGAACAATGTCTATACGAATTGATCCAGAAGAGAGAGAATTTGAAGCACTGCTCGCGTTGGCAGGGGATTTAACTGGGCAGCGGGTGTTGGAAGTGGGCTGCGGCAACGGCCGTATCACCACCCACCTTGCCCCCCACGCCGCCCACATTACCGCCATCGACCCCAACGGGGATCGCATAGCAGTAGCCAAAGCCAACCTGCCCCCAGAACTGGCCCACAAGATCAGCTACCACCCGCTTGCCCTGGAAGATTTGCCCCCCGGCAAAAAATTTGACATGGTGCTGCTCAGCTGGTCCTTGTGATGAATGGCCCCCGAGAGCATGGTTCATGCTCTAAAACAAATTCAGGGAGTGTTGGAAGTGGGAAACGGCCGTCTGCTCGACATCCACCCCAACGGTGAGCCATCCCCCATCTACGTCCGCCTGGAAAATGAGCGCCACCTTGTGGGCTGGATTCAAGAGGAGAGCGATTACATCAGCTACGCGCAGGCAGAAGACGCGTTACGCGAGGCAGTGCAGCGCGGCTGGTTCCACCCGGCGCAGCGGCAGCTCATTACCTTTGCCACCTACACCACCGATTTAGCAACATTGCGCGAACATCTCCGCCAAAATTGGCAAGACGCCTGGATAGAAGACTTGGTCGCGATGCAAATAGAAAACCGGCTCAGCCAACTCGCCCACGATAAAGAGATTATCGTTGAAGAGCAAATCTGGCTGAGCCGGTTCCAACCTGTTTTTAGACAGCCCTAAAGTTGTTAGGCCGTTTACCCTGACAGCGCCTCAGCAATAACTTGGTTAAGCATCAACGGATTCAGCGGCTTGGACAATACCCGAAACACACTGGCCGCTTGCAACAAGTCCATATCAAGATTTAGCGGATGGCCCGACATGATCAGGATCGGCATGTGCCACCCATGTTGGCGCAGCGCCTGTACAAAAGCAGTCCCGCCCATCCTGGGCATCACCAGGTCGCTAATAACTAAATCGACACCCACTCCATTTTCGGTTAGTAAAGTGATGGCCTGCTCACCATCACCAGCTTGCAGCACATCGTATTGCCACTCCGTCAGGGCCTCAGCCAGTACCTCGCGCAGGGCCGTTTCATCTTCCACAATCAGAATGCGCTGACCACGGCCGTATTGCAGATCCTTCATCTGTGGCTCAAGAGAAAAGCGGACATCTGTGTCTAGCCAAGGTAGATAGATATCAAACGTCGTCCCCTGCCCCAGTTCGCTGGAAACGTCAATAAAACCATCATGCTGTCCGACAATGCCATGTACCTGGGATAAACCCAGGCCTGTGCCATCCCCTATCTCTTTCGTAGTGAAGAAAGGATCAAAAATATGATCAATAATGTCAGGCGCAATGCCAACGCCAGTATCTGCAATTGAAAGGTGAATCCAGCTTCCCGGAAGCATATTCGGCAGCGGCAACTCTTTGGTATCATCCAGATCAAGACTTTCTAGCGTTAGCGTTAAATGCCCTCCGTCAGGCAGAGCATCTCGGGCGTTAACCGCCAGATTCATGATCACCTGCTGGATACGCGTCAAATCAGCATTAATCAGATACTCTTCCGGCTCAGCCACCAATTCAATCTCGATGTTTTCGGGCAACGTGCGTTTTAATAACCCCACCTCTTCCTTTAGTAATACGCGCAGCTCCAACGGTTCCTTTGTTATCGTAGAGCGGCGGCTAAAGTCCAAAATCTGCTGAATCAAGCGAGATGCACGGTTGGCCTGCTGTACAATTGTCTCCAACTGCCCTTTTTCTTTTGGTTCCAGGTCTAATTTTACTTCCAACAGCTGTGCATAAAGAACAATAACAGCCAAAAGATTGTTGAAATCGTGCGCAATACCGGCGGCCAATTTGCCCACGGCGGCCAATCGCTCCTGACGCTGCAACTGCTCCTCAATTTCCCGCTGCTTCGTGGTTTCCCGCAGCACCAATACCCAACCTTGCCGGTCTGGGGCGTGTTCCAATTGCCGGGCACTAATTTCAAAGAGGCGCTCGTCGGCCGCCACTTCGTGCCACAATCCCTTGGGCGGTGAGGTCAACAGCATTTCCACCCCACGGTCACCAAGGCGAGCGATCGTTTCGTTGTTAGCACCATTGGTTAGCACAGTCAGCGCCTGTCGGGCAACCGCGTTCGCCTGAAGAACACGATACTGGCTGTCTAATAAAATGATGCCTTCCGGAGCCGCTTCCATCACCTTTTTCAGCTGTCGAGCCTGCTGTTGAATCCGAGTAAGCAGCCGATCCCGCTCTTGCTCCGCCTGTTGCCGTGAAGTGATGTCCTGCACGTACCCAGATAGAGCGATAGGCTCATTATGTTCGTTTAGAACAAGCTCACCTTGGGCCCACACGGTCCGCTCGGTGCCATCAGGCCAAACAATACGATAAGATATTGGGGCGGGATTATTTGCCATCAACACCCGGTTGTTAGATGCTTGAACAGCGGCAATATCGTCGGGATGGATACGGTCGGAAACAATCTGGTTTAAATCACCGTTAAAACTATCTGGAGAAAGGGCGAAGAGGCGATACATACCCTCAGACCAGGTAACTTTTTGGGTCTGGAGATCCCATTTCCAGCTGCCCATTTCGGCTACGGCTTCGGCCGTCGCCAGGATTTCCTCGCTTTCACGCAGCTCTTCTTGAGACTGTTTGCTTTCCACAATTTGCCAGGAAAGGTCAGCCATGAAGGAAACCAGCTCTATATCGTGATCGGTATAAGGCGTGGGTTTATTGCCCACACCTATAATAGCCATCACGCGGTCACCACGCATGATAGGAACTATCAACTCACGAATCACCTCAGCGTGTCCCGCCGGCATGCCTTTTTTGTTTTCTAATGTGGCAAAATCATTGTGTATGATAGGCTTCTTTTGGCGCATGCAATCGGCCCAAACACCGGCTTTGAAAAGAGGGTAATGTTGGTCATCCACCTTCACCCGACAAAACTCCTCGATTGTGCGCGTGGACCATTGCTGTAACAGGATCGTCTTCTGGTCAGCGGCAATAAAATGATAGAAACCAAGGGGACTATGCACCAAATCCCCAGCAGCATCAAGAGTCCAGGTTAGCAGCTCATCCAACGTGTGGTCAGTAGCAAAGCTGTTGAGATCAAGACGCAGTTGAGTGAGGCGCTGGGCCAATCTCTCTTCAGTCTGATCACGAAAAACGAGAACGACACCGGTAATTTGCCCATCTTCATCAAGGATGGGTGCGGCACTATCAGCAATCGGCCGTTCCTGACCATCACGGGTAATCAACAGGGTGTAATTGGCCAATCCTTGAATCTTACCCATTTGCAAGACGCGGGTGACTGGATTTTCAACGGCCGTTCGTGTTTCCTCATGCAAAATTTTAAAGACCTGGGTTAGCGGTTTCCCCACCGCTTCATCTTTGTTCCAACCAGTTAAAATCTCGGCCACAGGGTTCAGTAGTTCAACCTCACCGTGCGCGTTGGTGACTATGACACCATCACCAATAGCATTCAAGGTGATGTCATGACGTCTGATGCTGCGCCGCAAATCTGCTTCCGCCTGATACAGTGCTTGGTAGTAAACTTTGCGGCTACGCTGCCATAAAAATAGCCCAACACTAAAGATCATTGTCACCAATCCCAGCGCAGTGGCCAAGATCACCCCGGCGCGGACTCGCCAGGCGGCAAACGCCTCGGCGGCATCCACTTTTGAAACCATATACCATGGAGAGTCGGGTACAGGCAGAAGAACGGCCGCAACTTCCACACCCCGATAATCATAGCCACGCACGAAGCCAGTCTGACCTTGTATCGCCATCACTGCTGGCAAATCATCCTGACTTAACGGCAGATACAGAGAAAGTGCCGTATCAGGCTGATGACGCAGATCGTTGAGGAAGAGAACTTCATCCCCTTCCTGGCGAATAAGCAGGGTTTCTGCGCTCCTACTGGATACCGGCCAGCTGCTTACCAGAGGATAAAGCAACTTTGCCGCATCCGTAACCAAAAGCAGGGTGCCTAAAGGCTGAGCCCCCTGACTGGCGTCAGCATAGACCGGGGCAACGACAGAAATGTGAATGCTTTCCGTAGGGGAATCTGCATGTCGATGCAAGTCAATGAGCACAGGCCGATTTTCCTGTACGGCCGTTTCTATTGCTGTGTAATATTGTTCAGGCAACCCAATAGCATCCTGAGACCCCACAACAATTGCACCATCCATATTTAACAGTGCCAGGCTAAGATAACCGTTCTCCTGCTTGACGAGGGAAAAGAGATCTTCTAATTCGGGGTCTGGTTCTGTATGGGGTGAGGCCAAATAATGTGTGATTGTCCGGTGAAAAAACGCACTGTTTGCCAGTGTCATAGCATCATCCAGCTGATCTTCGCGCCAGGCAACAATCTGGTCCACTTTCAGACGGGCAATAGCCGTTAAGTTTTCCTCTACATCTTGCTGCAGATGCTGTTCCTGAGCACGATAAAACAAGAGGCTACCAATTATCAGGAACAGCAATGAGCCTATCAGGGCCAACAACCACCATCGTGGTATCATACCCACCAGCTCTTTTCTGTTTTCCTGATCCAGTTTCATTTTCTCGCTCCAAATCCCAATCTCAACGCTGATTTTGATGCAAAGATAAATACCAACTGCCGATAACACGGCAACGTTGACACCGAACAACTGGCACAACCCCATCATTATAACATCAACTACCCCTCAAATGTGGCCGCACAGCAAAAAAAAACATAGCTAAAACGACCCAATTTGCCTACAAATGTATTGACTTCACGGTTGCCCCTCCTGTGCAGACACGGCTACAATACCATCATGAACACAGCTGATTTTAATTACACACTCCCACAGGCGTTGATTGCCCAACGGCCGTTACCCCAAAGAGATGCTTCTCGCCTGATGGTGGTAAATCGGGCAGAACAATCTATCGTCCATCAAACATTTAGCAACATCCTCGACTATTTTCAGCCAGGCGATGTTTTGGTGGCCAACAACAGCCGCGTCATTCCCGCCCGGCTGTACGGACGTAAGCCCACTGGTGGAAAAGTAGAAATCTTGCTCCTTAGCCAGCAAGAAAACGGAAACTGGCAGGCGATGGTGGGCGGCAAACGGCTGGGCGAAGGAAGCCAGATTCACTTGCTAGATGACAACGAAAATGAGACGGACCTGGTCGCCACAGTGACGGCCGTTCTCGATGGCCCCCAGCGCGAACTCAACTTTAACCAGCCGCTGGAGGATTGGTTGGAAACCATCGGCCACACGCCACTCCCGCCCTACATTCACGAACAGCTAGATGAGCCAGAGCGATACCAAACCGTTTATTCTCGCCCGGCTGGTTCGGCAGCTGCACCAACGGCGGGGCTGCACTTCACGGGCGACTTACTGCTGGCACTGCGTGAAAAAGGGGTCATTTTTGAGACGGTGACGCTGCATGTAGGGTTAGACACCTTCAAGCCCGTTGCGGCCGAGCACGTTGCGGCCCACACCATCCACAGCGAATGGGCCAGCCTGACGCCGGAAAGCGCCAAACGAATCAACGAAGCCAAACTGGCTGGCGGTCGCCTCATTGCCGTGGGCACCACATCGGTACGCACGCTGGAAACGGCCGCACTGCGTTCTGCGGGCATCAATGGCACGCTACAAACCATCAGCGCCCGGGACGCCAGCGGCGAGACGAGCGGCTTTTGCCCTTGGAAACCCGTTTCCGCCTTCACCACCCCCACCGATTTGTTCATCTACCCCGGTTACAAATTCCGCGCGGTAGACGCCATGATCACCAACTTTCACTTGCCCCATTCCAGCCTGCTCATGCTCGTGTCTGCTTTTGCCGGTCGAGAATTTATACTGCACGCGTATGAAACGGCCGTTGCCGAAAAATATCGCTTCTTCTCCTTTGGCGATGCGATGTTGATCTTGTAATCCATGAGTGACCTGGCCATTCTCCTCCTTTCCATCCTTGCTGCTGCGGTGCCAACCTTGCTGTACGTCGGCATCATTTACTGGGTGGATCGGTACGAAAAGGAACCCTGGTGGCTGCTAGTCGCTGCCTTTTTGTGGGGAGCGGTTCCGGGTATTTTAATCGCCCTCTTTTTCAACAGATTACTGAGTGCCCCACTGTTGGCTCTGTTAGGCAGCGATTTGGGCATGGCAACGGCCCCCTGGTTAATTGGCCCCCCTGTGGAAGAATCTATTAAAGGGATCGCTTTGCTGGCCATCTTCATTTTTTGGCGCAGCGAAATCGACAGCCCGCTAGACGGCATCATTTACGGGGCAATCGTGGGAATGGGCTTTGCGATGGTGGAAAACGTTTTCTACTTTGTGGATACGTTTAACCAGGGGGGTGTTGAGGCCTGGGGCGTCAACATTGTTTTGCGGGCGCTGGTCTTTGGGCTGAACCACGCCTTGTTCAGCAGCTTTGCCGGCCTGAGCATTGCCATTGCCCGGCTTTCAACCAACCGACAAATTCAGATTGGTTTGCCGATCTTGGGCTGGGCAACGGCCGTTTTCCTCCATTTTTTGCACAATTTCACCGTCACTTTGGGAAATGTCTTTATTTTACTGGCGCTGCTGTTCGATTGGGGCGGGGTTGTGCTGATTTTGGCCATCATCCTCTGGGCGGTGCTGCAAGAGCGGCGCTGGCTGCGCCAATATTTAGCCGAAGAAGTCGCGCTGGGCACGCTCACCTCACACCAGTTCCTCAGAGCCAGCTCTGGCCGTAAACGCACCTACTATCTCATACAAACATTCTTGGAGCAGGGGGTTCGGGCCAACCGGCGGGCGGCTCATTTCTTCTTGCAGTGCAGCCAGTTAGCCTACGCCAAGCATCATTGGAAACTGTTCCAGGATGAAAAATCGGCCCAAGAAATTGCCATGTTACGCCAGGAAATTGTTGCGTTGGGGAGCCACATGCGGTAATAAAAACCGCAGAAAACGCGGAGAGGGAAAAACCTGACAGGTTTTCAAAACGAGCCTTATGTCAAGCCAATTTTGCAGTGCAAAGAACCATTTTTAGCTAAATTCTGCTGCAAACCTGTCAGGTTTTGGTACTACGGTTAAAATCCTACTCGGTAACTGCGGTTGGTTCTTTTTCAGCCACGCGCTCAACGGTGATGGTGCAATCCACCATCAGGGCGGCCACCAAACTTAAAGCGGCAATGAACGGTGCCCACAAAATCCCGAAGACAATCCCCGGTACACCAACAGCCAACGGCACAGAAAGGTGAATGTTGCGCGCCTCGTTTTTGATGACTACGCGGCGAACGGCCGTTTCATGCACCAGATCCTTCACCATGTTCACCAAATCCTCACCAGCAGCTACAAATTCTTCCGTCCAGGATTCGCCTTCTTCCGCTAAATCTTCTTCATTAATGACAACTTCTTCTGCCATTTCTACTTCTTCTACCTGTTCTTCTTTTTTCTTAGCCATTGAAAATGCTCCTTATAATTTAATTTTTCACAATAACTACCCTATGCTGCCATCTCCTTTAAGATTGCAGTTTAGAGAGATTTTCACTTCGTTCAAGCTTATACTGAGCTTGCCGAAGTAATAACAATTGGTAACTCAGGTATTTAACTGAGCACTGATTACTGTTTACCGATTACTGCTTGCTAGCCCGTCGCTCTTTGATGAGCAGATACACGCCAAAAGCGATAACCCCCAACGGCAGCAGCGGATTAAAGCTGCCAAAAATGATTAACTCAAAGAAAACCGCCAAGCCCATGGCCAGCAGCACCATCAATCGCATAAAGTTGTAGCCGTTGTGATGCACGCGATGGTCTGGCTCGTACCGTCGGATATACATAAGCCCCCAAGCCACCGAAGCAATGACCAGCGGCCAGCTGTAGGCCCATGCTTCAAAATGATTGGTCAAGTTCATTACAAACAGCAAAATGCTGACGGTAAGCAGCATCGCACCGGGAACAGCCAAAAAGCCAACCCGACTGGGGCGCTCCGGCGTAGCCTTGTAGGCGGGCCACAGCAGCATCAAGCCAGGAGCCAGCACAAAGCCAGGCCACAACACCTCAATCAGCTGAAAGCCAAATAAATTGCTTACCAACAAGGCCACGCCAATGGCAATGACACCATAAGCAGGCAACGCCTGGTTGTGCTGAAGCTTGCGTGTTTCCTCAACTTTTAACACAGATTCTTTTGACATCTCTCACTCTCCTTATCATGGTATCTGATTCCCAAATTATCTACCGTGGCTATGAATAAGCTGGGGGCAGAAAGCTAATTTGGAATCAGTCGATGTGCCCACTCTACGCACTCCCTAGAGGTGAGTTGCAGTAATTAGTGATTTTTAACTGGCTTTTACAAAACCTACACATTCTCTACACAAATCAATTGATCTACGGCAATAGCCGCTGATTATGGTGTGAAACCTTTCAGAAATCTCACATCAGTCGCTCAAATCGTCTTCTTTCCGCAACAACCAAGCATCTTAAGAATTGCGTAACCTAAACGTAATTCAAATGAAATCGGCAGGTAAGGCTTTTCCTCTACATTTGCCATGTTGGTTCAGAACTTAGGGGAAACAAAAGTCAATCCCCTACATATAAAAGGAGATGCAAAACATGCAACTTTCTCAATTTTTATCTAGTCGAACCTTTACACCACGCAATAAAACACGTTTTCTAGCCCTTTTTTTGCTGTTGGCTTTGCTCATTCTGGGCGGCAGCGGACAGGTTTTTGCCGATGGTCATGCAGCAGACGCCGTCTACGTCATGAATAATGATGCTGACGCCAATGCCATTCTAGTATTTGACCGCGCTGCTGACGGCACGCTGTCGGAAGCCGGATCCTATCTTACTGATGGTTTAGGCACCGGCGGCGGACTTGGCTCACAGGGCGCTCTTGTCTTGAGCGACAACGGCCGTTGGCTTTTTGCTGTCAATGCCGGTAGTGATGAAATCTCGGTTTTCGCCGCTGATGGTCATAACCTGCACCTGACAGACATCGTCGCCTCCGGCGGTGAGCGGCCCATTAGCCTGACGGTTCATGGTAACTGGCTGTACGTTCTGAATGCAGACGGCGGCGGCAACATCACCGGTTTTTACCTGAGCCGAAACGGCCGTTTAAACCCCATCCCCTATTCCACCCAACACCTCAGCAACGACGGCGTGGGGGATGCGCCTGGTCCGGCACAAGTGTCCTTCCGACCAGACGGCCGTCAGCTCGTTGTCACGGAAAAAGCGACCAACCAAATTCTTACCTACGACGTGCGTCGCTCCGGGCAGGCAACAGCGCCAGTCGTAAACGCTTCCGAAGGAATAACGCCCTTTGGCTTTGACTTTACCCCAGACGGGGCGCTGCTCGTCAGCGAAGCGTTTGGCGGCGCAGAAAATGCCAGCACGGCTTCCTCCTATGGCTTTAGCCACGGCCAATTGGAAGTGATCAGCAGCACGGTCGCCACCAACCAAACGGCCGCTTGCTGGCTCATCGTAACCCCAGACGGCAACTATGCCTACACGACCAACACCGGCAGCAGCTCCGTGTCCGGCTTCCAGATTGGCTCCAATGGTAGTTTGGAACTGTTGGATGCTAACGGCCGTACTGGCGAAACGAGCGAGGGCAGCAGACCGATCGATGCTATCATCAGCAGCGACGGGGCAACACTGTACGTGCTGAGCGGCGGAACCAGCACCGTCACCGCCTTCCACATTGCCGCCGATGGCAGCCTGACCAATCTAGGCGACGTCTCGGTTCCGGCGGGATCTGTTGGCGTTACGGCAAACTAAGCAGTATTCAGTCAGTAAACAGCAAACAATATTTGCTAAAATTTTTAAGCGATAAGAAGTTCTGAAAAAACGAAAAAGGCGTCCGCTGGAAAATCCCACGGACGCCTTTTTATGCCTTCTCAAAACCCATCAGGGTTATTTCGATTTTCTAAACTGCTTCCACCACCGGTTCTGGTGGCAAGAAGGTGATTTCCAGCATGCCATTTTGCAGCGAACCGCTACCCGCACGCCGTTTGGCCAACACGGTAGGCAAGATCATCTCACGCTTGAAGTTACCAATGGTGATAAACATCTCATCGCCCCGCTTGCGCAGCTTCACATCGCCGCCAGTTACAAAAGGCATGGGGATGCGCAGAAGGTAACGGCCGTCTTCCTGCTCCATAATCTCCTGCAAAGTCCCACGATAAAAGACATCTCCTGGATCGGCGTCGCCAAAACAGTCATTGGCTAACTGCGAAAGCGTTTCCACACCCACAACTTCGTGGGCATAATAGGGTGCGCGCCACATTGGCAAAGGCTTGAAGTTATTCTCAATCATCTCCAAATATTTGGCTTGCAGCTCCCGGCGCTGGGCATAAAACGGTCCTTCCGTTTCTGAATCGGGCAAGATACGGTTGATGACGATGCTGTCCACCGGATAATTGAACAATCCCAGATAGCTCACGGCCCGTTCTGCCTCACGCACCACCATTTTTTCTGGTTGCAGCACCACACGGTAGCTGCTAATTTCTGGATTACTGAGCGTTTCGCGCAGTTCGCCCGTAGCAGCGTCTAACTTTTCTAATGCTTCCAATACTTCGGCGGGGCCTTGTAAGAAGCGGCTGGCAAACGGCCGTAGCGCATTCACCACTTTGCTGCGCCCCCGACTCAAATGCCCGGCATACCAGCGGAACGTGTCCGGCATCGTCAGCAAACGAATGGTCTCACCAGTGGGCGCTGCGTCGATGATAACCCGGTCGAAGCTGCGCTCTTTGGCCTGCTTGTTGATATGCAGCAGGCTGACAATCTCATCCATGCCAGGGAAAGCCGATAGCTCATCAGCCACAACGTTATTGACCTTATTGCCATCGCGCAGCATACCGGAGACAAAATCTTGCAGCGTACCCCAATAATTGTGAATATCGGCCACCACGCTAATTTCTTGCGCCCACAGGTTGGGCGCAACTTCAACAGGCGCGGCACCTAACGGTACATTAAGTGAATCGGCCAGACTGTGGGCGATGTCGGTGCTGGCAACCAGGGTTTTGTAGCCTAACTCGGCACTGCGAACGGCCGTTGCCGCCGCCACCGTTGTCTTGCCAACACCCCCCTTCCCCAAATATAAAATGATACGCATAAGTTCTCCTAACAATATTTAGTCACTATATTAGTGAAGAAAAGACAGTCTTCAAAAATAAAAAGTCTCATTCGAGCTTTCTTTTCTCCTGAAAGTAAACCATTTTGACAGTTAAATCTTCCGAAATGTTTTTTCGGTTTACTTTAATGATACGTTTGATTATACGTCACTTTGAGGAAGGGGTTGCAACTTAAGAAGGTTGCGAGTCGGCAAATAAACTGAAAAACCAGCTCATCTGCCGACTCGTCACTCGCAAACTATTTACTTAACTCCAACGTGAGGAACAGCTTATCGGGATCGTCGGCAGAGAATTCCAGGAAGCCTTCGTTGTTGCGGTAGCCAGTCATCCCAGCCACGCCTGGATATTCCACGCCGCGCTGCAACGGTTGGGGTAAGAAAAAATACCCTTTTTGGTCAGTCTCGGCAAAAGCGTACACTTCAGCATCGGTTGGATTGTCTAACCAGGCATCCAAATCAGTGCCGGGCTGCAAGATAAAGATGACGGCCCCTCTGAGCGGTTTGCCGCTGTCAGCATCCAGGATTTCACCTTCAATCTGCACGCCATCCTTGGTGGTGTTAGCACTATTGTTGCTGCCGCTATTGGCTGTTGTGCTGCCAACGGCCGTTTCTGCCGCACCCACAAACTCTAAATCGCCACCAACATAAATCTCCACCGTATAATTCCCGTTGGCAATCGGATCGCCGTAATTGTGGAAGTAAAACGGTGTGCAGTCACCAGATTTGCCCTCACTCCATTCAAACACGTTGGTGCTCAAGATTTCATCATCCAGCCACCAGGCCACAACAACCTGTTCGCCATTGGCCATGCCACTGTATGCAAAAATAGCCACGGCAAAGGTGGTATTGCTGGGATAACTCTCTCTTGGCCCAACGGCACATTGATCGGCATCACTGTAATCATCGGCCCAGGTGATGTGCGTGAACGTTTCCTGACCCGTGCTGGCCACCACAAATGGGCTTTTGTAGCCACTGTTGACCTCGGCGGCCTCCAGCAAGGGCAGCGCATAATTGATGGCCCGCAGCCGGTTAATGGCCCCACCAATGGCCTCTTGCCCAAATGACGGCACGCCGATGATCTGGCCAGCGGCGTTTACACCCAGCCCACCAGAGTTACCGGGCGAAATGGTCGCATCCGTTTTGATCCAGGCGCGGTTGCCCACCCGATTTTGGCTCTCGAACCCAGCCACGTTGCCTCGGGTAAAGGTGATGGTTTCCCCGCCAGCTCCAGGATAACCCAAGATGCGAATTTCTTCGCCCAGCTGGATGCTGTCTGAGTCGCCCACTTCCACAAAGGGCAAATCGAGCGTGCTAGGGTCTAGCTCTTTGCCGTCTAAATCGGCCGTAATTTTAATGACGGCCAGATCAAGTGAGCCATCCGCAGCGGCCAGTTCAGCCACATAGGTTTCGGTGGGTGGTTGATCGGCTGCCGAGCTGAGCGCCACTACAAGTTGATCTGGTTCGTCGCCAAAGAGCAGTTCCGGGTCGTTGTACAGCGTAGCCAGGCCAGGCGATGTAGGGGCCGCCACGTGGGCGTTGGTCAAAATGACCCCCTCAGGCGAAATAATAGTGCCAGAGCCAGTCCAGATGGTTTGGAGACGGCCGTTTATCACCTGCTTGGCAAAAATTTGTACCGTCGCCGCCTGTAACCGTTCGATGGGAGCCGCTTCACCGCCAGTGCTGCTGGCAGTCTCATCCGGCTCCGGGGTTGGTTCCGGAGCCACGGGCGGTGTTTCTGGTTCTGCGGTCGGCGTCGGTTCGTCACCTTCGTCATTATCTTCCCGCGTCCGGGGCGTTGGGGTCGCTTCCAGGGCCGCCCCCAGCTGGCAAGCCATCGAGGTAAACGCAAAGAGCAACAGCAGCAAAAAGAGCATTTGTAAAGGGGAGTTTTGGAGTCGTTTCATTCCTTACTCTCCTCCATTGTAGGAAACTGATTGAACAAATTGTTGAAAAGCGGATACGGCATCGGCAAAGGTTGCGGCCTTTGCTTCCAAGGACAAAACCATTACCTGATCATCCAGGGCAAAGTAGTAATCGATCCCTTCGATCACGTTGGGCAAACCCGGTGCATCGACATCCGCCCGGGCAAAGCTAACTTTGTAGGCATCCTGACCGGCAAAAACAATCGGCGAGGCAGCCAATACACGGAAGGTATCATCCAATTGAGCGCGAGACAGACTGCGATTTTCAGCCACAGCAGCTAAATCCGTTGCGGCTGGCAATCGACTTAAACGGTAAAGTTCATCCAATGCTTGCGGATTTCGGGCAACAAAGACGAGGTCGCCAGCACCTTCTTGCACCAGCCAGCCATCCGGCACGGCAGCCGTATAACCATCTAAGTTCACTGCGCGGGTGGCGCTTTGTACGGCCGTTTTTACCCACCAGCCCAACAGCAATGCCACCACGACCAAAAGGATGGTTATGAGGGCCGAACGCCGCTCTTGGGCCAAATCAGTTTGGGGAACAGTGATAGGCGTCATATCAATCACCTCCGTGCATAACCAGATCGTGCTGGATGGAGCGGGAGAGAAACCAGGTGATTCCACCGGCCAGCAGCGCGGCCAGCACCAAGCCTACCCAACTGTTGACAGCGCCCAAGCCGCCCTGGCTTAAGGTACCGCGCAAGAAGTAGAAAAGACTGTTGAGCGCAGCGGCAATGGTTAGCCCAAGCGGCATCCACCAAAGCGGCCGTTTCTCAAACTTCATTCGTCCCAGGAAGTAGCCCACCACCCCGGCAAAGCTGGCCTGTGCCAATGTGGTAAGCACAATGCGAATCGCCCCAGAGCCTAAATTTACGCCGCCTGAACTAACCACAAAGTTAATGTTGAGCACCACGGCAAACCCAACGGCAACGGCCGTTGTGTAAATAATGCCGTCAATCGCTTCATCAAAATCGGCCGCATAATAGACCGAAAAGCGAACGGCCGCATATTTCAGGAATTCTTGGGTCATGCCCACAATAAGGAAGCCACCCAACAACTGGGCCCAGGCGGGACTATCGCTTAACCAGTTGGGTACGGCAAACAAGCCTTCTACCACCGGAATACCAATGGCACTGGCCAAAAGGCCACCCAAAATCACCATTTGCACAATGAGATGCTTTGGTTCCGGTTCCAATCGATCTCGCCGGTAAAAAAATGCCAGCCAGACGATGGCCGGTACCAGGGTGATAAGAATGCCAGTTAACACAAGTGTTGTGGGGGTAAATTGGGGTTGAAGCCACGCTTCCAGGCCAAAAATGGCCAGTACAAACAAGATGAGCAGCACGATAGACGCAATGTCTGCTTGCCACAAACTGCTGCGCTGTTGCCAGGGTCCACGCATAAAGCCACCTCCTAAATGTTGTGTTGTCGCCTGGGGACATTTTCTATGGAACGGCCGTTGGCGTCAACCATTTTGCAGTATATCCAGCAATCGATCCAAAACCGATCATGAATGGCGATGGTGACGAAACGGCCGTTTGCGATATTGGTGCAGTTGAATACGGTGCTTTGCCTATCACGTACATCTATTTGCCAATAGTTGCAAAACCATAAACCAGGCTCGCTACAACAGAATACGTGGTAAAACACCCACAAGAAACTCAAGACCCTTTGCCCCATAATCTTTTATAAGGCAAAGGGTTTTTTGTTTTCTTTGTTCGAGAAAATGCCAGTCCAATGTAAGGATAGTACTTTGGTTTCAAAAAACCGATATGTAACAATTTCTGCAAGCGACCATTCTTAAGATCACCCTTAAGAGTTAATTTATTACGAGTTGTATAGGTAGTTTTATTGATTAAGAAGTTGTATAGGAAGTTTTATCAGGGGATGTCATGAAAACATTAAATTTTAAATTAAAAGAAGTTATCCTCACATATTCTAAACTGATTTTGGTTATCTTCCTCCTGGCATTGGTTTTTGCTTATACGGCCGTACCGGCCGCACGTGCAGACTTGCCACCAGAAACCTATTATCAAGGCATCGATACGGGTGTAAACGGTGACGACGTGGGTTCAGCAGCCTTACCCATTGGCTTTGATTTCACATTTTTTGGGAATTCATATAGTGAATTTTACGTTTCCTCCAATGGGTATATCTCTTTCGACGGTCGCGATCTCGCCGACTACACGAATGATGATATTGATGATACGACAAATCCAGACAACTACATCGCCCCATTCTGGGATGACTTAACTGTCTACAATTCCTCAGGTGAATATATCTATTATCAAACCATTGGAACCGCACCCAATCGCCAGTTGGTTGTGCAGTTTACAAATGTTGGCTTTTGGAATGATCCATCACCTTTGGGAACATTTTTTGTCATCTTAAATGAGAGCAGCAATACGATTCAGTTTCAATATCGCTATCTCGTTGGTAGTAATCCCCAGACGCACGGCGCATCAGCAACCGTTGGATTAGAAAACAGTAATGGCAAGCAAGGCACCAAGTTTTCCTTTGATACCGAGTCGCTCTCCAGCGAACAGGTGATTCTGTTTACGCCCAACGGAAGCAATTACGATATTGGTACAGCACCTTACGCAGGCATTTTGCTTGGTGCAGGAGCCACAACCTCGCCAGACATTCCAGTGCAAACGGCTCCGCTTAACGGTTCAACCGTATCGCAAACGCCCACGTTTTCCTGGGAAGCTTCCGCCAATGCAGATTATTATGAACTGCGCGTTGGCAACGATGCCGCGATGGGCTCCCTGGTTCTAAACCCAACCGGCATTACAGAAACCTCATTTACACCCAGCGCACAACTGCCAGAGGATACTTACTTCTGGATTGTGATTGCCCATAACACGAATGACAGCAACTGGTCTGAGCAATGGACATTCACTACCAGCAGCAATCAGCCAATACCGCTACCAGACACACCTTTGCTCACTTCACCAGTTCAGGATGAAGCTGATGTTGCTTTGTCGCCGACTTTTTCCTGGCAGGCGACGACGGGAGCAGATTCTTATCAGCTGCTCGTCTCAGAAAATTCGGATTTAAGCGCCCCGCTCATCGACCAATCCGGCATCGTTTCAACAACTTATGATGCCAGCGGGTTGACCTCAGACACAATTTATTATTGGGCAATTATTGCCAGTAACACAACCGGCAGCAGCCAATCGTCTACGCGAAATTTCACGACGCTGCACATCAACACAGCTCCGGCAGCCAACAACGACAATGAGACAGTGGCCGAAGACAGCGGCACCACTTCATTTGATGTGCTGGCCAACGACACCGATCCAGATACAGGAGACACGCTTACTATCTCTGCTGTTGGTACGACTGACAATGGCGGAACGGCCGTTCTCAACAGCAACCAGATCGACTACACCCCAGCAGACAACTTCTTCGGTACGGAAACCTTCACATACACCATCAGCGACGGCAACGGCGGCAGCGACACCGCCACCGTGACCATTGACGTAACGGCCGTCAACGACGCCCCAACCGCCACTGATGACAACAAAACCGTGGCTGAAGACAGCGGCACAACTTCATTTAATGTCCTGGCCAACGACACTGACCCCGACACAAGCGATGTTTTGACAATCACTTCCGTTGGCACACCGGATAATGGCGGAACGGCCGTTCTCAACAGCAACCAAATCGACTACACGCCAGCCCTCAACTTCTTCGGTACGGAAACCTTCACTTACACCATCAGCGACGGCAACGGCGGCAGCGACACCGCCACCGTGACCATTGACGTAACGGCCGTTAACGACACCCCAGCCGCCAACGATGACAACAAAACCGTGGCGGAAGACAGCGGCACAACCTCTTTTGATGTGCTGGCCAACGACACTGACCCCGACACAGCAGACACACTCTCCATTATTGCTGTAGGGACAACGGACAATGGCGGAACGGCCGTACTCAACAGCAACCAAATCGACTACACGCCAGCCCTCAACTTCTTCGGCACGGAAACCTTCACTTACACCATGAGTGATGGCAATGGCGACAGCAGCTCCGCAACCGTTAGCATTACGGTGACATCTGTCAATGACACCCCCACAGCCAACGATGACAGCGACACAGTTATTGAAAACAGCAGCACCATTCAAATAGATGTCCTGGCCAATGACTCCGACCCAGATAGTGGTGATACTCTCTCCATCGATTCGGTTGGGGCGACAGATAATGGCGGAACGGCCGTCATCAACAGTAACCAAATCGACTACACCCCGGCGGCTAACTTCTTTGGCACCGAAATCTTCACCTACATTGTCAGCGATGGCAATGGCGGCACAGACACCGGCATGGTGACCATTACTATCACCGAAGTGAATGACGCCCCAACCGCCAACGATGATAACCCAACCGTAGCCGAGGACAGTGGCACAACTTCCTTTGACGTTTTAGCCAACGACACGGACCCTAATTCCGGGGATACGCTTGCCATCACCATCGTTGGTTCAACGGATAATGGCGGAACGGCCGTACTCAACAACAACCAGATCGACTACACCCCAGCAGACAACTTCTTCGGTACGGAAATCTTTACTTACACCATCAGCGATGGCAACGGTGGCAGCGACAGCGCCACTGTAACGATTGACGTCACCGCAATGAACGATGCCCCAACTGCCAACGATGACAACCAGACCTTAGCCGAAGATAATGGTACAACTTCACTGGACGTTTTGGCCAATGACACTGACCTCGACACAAGCGATGTTTTGACAATCACTTCCGTTAACACACCAGATAATGGCGGAACGGCCGTTCTCAACAATAACCAGATCGATTACACCCCAGCCCTCAACTTCTTCGGTACGGAAACCTTCACTTACACCATCAGCGACGGCAACGGCGGCACTGACACTGCCACTGTGACCATTAACGTAACGGCCGTCAACGACGCCCCCGCCGCCAACGATGACAACAAAACCGTGGCTGAAGACAGCGGCACAACTTCATTTGACGTGCTGGCCAACGACACTGACCTCGACACAAGCGATGTTTTGACAATCACTTCCGTTGGCACACCGGATAATGGCGGAAGCGCCATCATCAACAGCAATCAGATCGATTACACGCCAGCCTTCAACTTCTTCGGTACGGAAACCTTCACGTACACCATCAGCGACGGCAACGGCGGCAGCGACAGCGCCACGGTGACGATTGACGTAACGGCCGTAAACGATACCCCAGTGGCCAATGACGATAACGACACGGTTATAGAAAACAGCAGCACCATTCAAATAGATGTCCTGGCCAATGACGACGATCCAGATACAGGTGATGTTCTCTCTATCGATTCTGTTGGCACAACAGACAATGGGGGAACGGCCGTTCTCAACAGCAACCAAATCGATTACACGCCAGCAACCAACTTCTTCGGCACGGAAACCTTCACTTACACCGTGAGCGATGGCCACGGCGGCACGGCTATCGGCCTTGTAACCATCACCGTGACCGAAATCAATGACGCACCAACCGCTAACAATGACAGTGAGACAGTCACTGAAGATAGCAGCACCATTCAGATCGATGTTTTGGCTAATGATACAGACCCAAATGCCGGAGATACGCTTGTTGTTACCACAGTCGGAACACCTGATAATGGCGGAACGGCCGTCATCAACAGTAACCAGATCGACTACACGCCAACAGCTAATTTCTTCGGCACAGAAGTCTTCACCTACACCGTGAGCGATGGCCACGGCGGCACAGCAACTGCAACGGTAACTGTGAGCGTAACGGCCGTTAATGACGCACCCGTTGCCAATGATGACAGCACCTCTATGTTAGAAGACAATGGGCCTATCCAAATTGACGTCTTAGCCAATGACACTGATTTAGATGCGGGTGATGTGCTCTCAATCACCGCTGTGAGCGCAACGGATAACGGCGGAACGGCCGTCGTCAACAACGACCAAATCGACTATACACCAGCCCCTAACTTTTTTGGCAGCGAGACCTTCACCTACACTGTTAGCGATGACCACGGTGGCAGCCACACCGCAACCGTATCCATCAGCGTAACCGCAGTCAATGATGCGCCAACGGCCAATGAAGATACCGGGATCATTGCCGAAGATAGCAGCACGATTCAAATTGATGTTCTGGCAAACGATACAGATCCAGAAGCATTTGATGTTTTATCCATCACGCAAGTTGGCACACCTGGGAATGGCGGAACGGCCGTCATCAACAACAATCAAATCGACTACACGCCCGCCCCTAACTTTTTCGGCAGTGAAACCTTCACCTACACCATCAGCGATGGCAACGGGGGCAGCGACACCGCTACGGTCACCATCGAAGTAACCGCCGTTAACGATACGCCAACCGCCAACCAGGACAGCGATTCCATTCCCGAAAACGGAGGAACAATTCACATTGATGTTTTAGCAAACGATACCGATCCAGATGCTAACGATGTCCTTTCTATCATTGAAGTTAGCACGCCAGATAATGGGGGAACGGCCGTTATCAACAACAACCAAATCGACTACACAGCGGCCCTCACCTTCGTCGGTACCGAAACTTTTACTTACACCATCAGCGATGGGCATGGGGGAACTGATTCTGCCCAGGTCACCATCACAATCTCTGTAAGCAGCAGCAATGCCGCACCCAATGCGTATGATGACTTCCCAGAAACGGTTGAAGATGCACCTATCACCATTGATGTCTTAAACAACGACGACGATCCGGACAATGATTCGCTCTCAATTCTTCAGGTTGGCCAGGCAGGGCATGGCACGGCCGTTATTCAAGGCAGCACCATTCAATACACGCCAGACCCCAATTTTCATGGCTCAGACAGCTTCACCTACACCGTGGGCGATGGGGAATTCACCGATGTGGCCACAGTCCATATCACCATCGTTTCTGTCAACGATATGCCACAGGCGGTTTTGGATTCTGCCGCTACAACAGCAGGTGTCAGAGTCATCATCCGGGTGTTAGACAACGACAGCGATCCCATCGAAGGCAGCCGCTTAACCATTACTTCAGTAGCCAATCCAGCGCATGGTACAGCCACCACAAACGGCACAACCATCACCTATAAGCCAAATACGGGCTTTGTCGGCACTGAAACCTTCACCTACACGCTGTCAGATGGCACGGATGCCGTCACCGGCACAGTCACAGTTACAGTTAATTCGTATCAACTGTTTATCCCAATCGTGATCAAATAACGAATTCCTTTCACAACAAATCTACAACTGATTGTAAGACAAATTTACAACAGACTTACCAAAAAGCGCGCTCAGCAGTGAGCGCGCTTTTTGGTAAATAAATGACTTTTGTCAATTGTTCACATTCAGCCCCCAAATTATAATTCTTCCCGTGTCGGGCGGTTCTTGCCAGTGGAAAAGGAACGGCCGTTTCGCAACATATTGTCAAATCATCATCTCAAACTTGGAGGGTTTAATGAAATATTCACGTCTACTTCTAGCAATTATGGTTCCAGTTATTCTTCTTGCCCTATTCATCACTTCGCTGCAAACCAAGGCCAGCCCCACTGCTACCTTTACCGTTAACAGCACAATAGATGCAGTAGATGTAAATCCGGGAGATGGTGTGTGTGAAACGGCCGTGGCGAACCAGTGTACATTGCGTGCGGCCGTTATGGAGGCCAATGCCCTCAACGGCAACGATATCATTTCCTTACCGGCAAACACTTATGTTCTGACGATTGCTGGACGAGAAGAAGATGCCACTGCTTCTGGTGATATTGATATTCTTGATGATCTCACGATTAATGGAGCAGGTGCCACAACAACAATTGTTGATGGCTCGTCACTTGATCGAGTTTTCCATATTACAGGCACAACCAATTTAACTGTTTCACTGAGCAATCTCACCATACAGAATGGTGGCTTTGAAATAGATTCAGATGTAGCAGACCCCAAAGGTGGGGGTATTTATAATGCCCTTCCGGGAGCCAGCCTACTTATTTCAGACTCCATTGTGTTACATAATCAATCCTTTAACTCCATTTCTGATAATCCTAGTGGCGGTGGAGGCATTTATAATGCCGGATCGTTGCAAATAAGCAATACAGATATTCTTACTAATTCCAGCCCTTCAGGGCATGGTATTTTTAATGAGGGAAACACAATCGTCATCGGAGGCGACATTGCATTTAATAGTGTGGGCACTGCAGGTGGAGGAACTCTCCTTAACCAGGGCACTCTTTTTGTGGAAGGCACTCATTTTTACCGAAATTATTCTTATGCGGGGGCTGGTATCGATAACGCCTCCACTGGCATAGCAACCCTAAATAATGTCAGCATTTACAGCAACAGTGTGTACCTTGAAGGTGGGGGTGTGTTCAATTTTGGCATTATCACAGTTACCAATAGTGCTATCTATGCTAATAAAACCAATTCCTTTAGCGGTGGCGGCATTGCCAATAAAGGTGGCAACTTCCATGTGATCAGTAGCACAATTCACGATAATACGGCCGTATCAGGATTTGCCATCGGAGGTGGCATCTATGTAGATGATGGGGTCTTAGATATTAAAGACTCAACCATTTATAGCAACAGTGCTGGCGTTGGTGGAGGAATTTACTACATAAATGGCGAACTACTCTTAAGCAACAATATTATTTCGGGCAATGTAGCCAATACATTAGGTGGAGGCATCTACAGTGAAAGGCCACTTTCAATAGAAACGAGCAATATTATTGATAACCTGGCACAAGAAGGGGGCGGTATCTATATGGATGGGTCTGCTTTAACCGTCACAACAAGCACCATTCAAAACAATCAAGCTAATGAAGCGGCGGGCATTGGTCTTTACAATTCCAGCCTTCTAAATATGCAAAATTCCACCGTCTCATACAATAGTGCCCTAACAGAAGGTGGTGGAATATTGATTGATCTTAACTCAACATCCCAAGTAACTGCCTCCACAATTTATAGCAATTCAGCCGCTACTGGGGGTGGCGTCCTGAATTACGGCCAACTAGACAGTATCAACTCGACGGTAAGCAACAATACGGCGTCGTTGCAAGGAGGTGGCATTTGGAGTGAAGCAAGCAACGGCACATTTCTTGAAAATGTTACTTTGGCCGAAAACATTGCCCCAAGTGGGGCTGGTATCTATCATACCGGTTCTACGATCTCTATAACAAATACGATTATCGCCAATAATGGCACAGAAAACTGTAACTTGCCTTTGACCACCACCTACTTCAGTTTAGAAAATAGTAACGACTGCGGTTTGAACAATGCGGGAGACATCACTAATACAAATCCCTTGTTGGGTCCGTTAGCAGACAATGGTGGCTCAACCCTGACATATGCCCTTCTGGCCAATAGCCCTGCCATAGATGCCGGAGATAACGCCAATTGTCCAGCCCTAGATCAACGTGGAGCACCACGGCCGTTTGATGGCGATAGTGATGAAACGGCCGTTTGCGACATTGGTGCTGTGGAATATGGAGCATCCACATTGCTGTACATTTACTTACCCGTGATCCTAAAACCATAATAAAAACGCGCCCATTACTGGGCGCGTTTTTTTTGTAAATAAATGACTTTTGTCAATTGTTCACATTCAGCCCCCAAATTATAATCCTTCCCGTGTCGGGCGGTTCTTGCCAGTTGAAAAGGAACGGCCGTTTCGCAACATATTTTCAAATCATCATCTCAAACATGGAGGGTTCAATGAAATATTCGCGTCTACTTCTAGCAATTATGGTTCCAGTTATTCTTCTTGCCCTATTCATAACTTCACTGCAAACCAAGGCCAGTCCCAGTGCGACCTTTACCGTTAACAGCACAATAGATGCAGTAGATGTAAATCCGGGAGATGGGGTGTGTGAAACGGCCGTGGACAATAACATCTGTACCTTGAGAGCTGCCGTTATGGAAGCCAATTCCTCTGCTGATAGCACAACAATTAATCTACCATCTGGTATCTATACATTTACAATAAGCGGGACCCTTGAAGAAGCTGGGGCAACAGGCGATATCGATATTACAAGCTCTGTTGCAATAGTGGGTGAAGACAAAGTAACTACAATCATTGACGCCAATTCAATAGAGCGTATTTTTGATATTCAACCATCAACAAGCCAAGCAATTACCTTGACAAATCTTACATTACAAAATGGGAGTGGCTCCTCAAATGTCGGCGATACATATGGTGGTGCAGTCTGCAATTGTACAAGCTTTGGAACCGTTTATGCAGACAACATATTAATCCGAAATAATTACTCAACAGATGGTGGAGCTGGCATAGCTAACTATGGCACATTTACAATCGCCAACAGCACAATTATAAATAATAGAACCGCCTATGGTGGTGGCGGTCTTCGGAATGTTACAACCAACTCTACAATGACAATTAGCAATAGTGCAATCTTAGACAATGAAGCTTTTATTACTGGGTTTGGTGGCGGAATAAATAATGCTGGTTCAATGGCCATAACTAATAGCACTATTGCTGGAAATGAAAGCAAAACAACACCAGGAGACTTTGGTGGTATTGGTGGAGGGATTTGGAACTACTCTGGGACAACACCAAGCCCGGTATTGACAATTACTAACAGCACAATCGCCAACAACTCGGCAACAATTACAACAACCAGTGGCCTTGCCAGCCAAGATGGGACAGTTTGGGTTTACAACACAATTATTGCCAACAATCTTGAATCCAATTGCAGCGATCTTAATTTCTTCACGTTAATTTCAGGAGGTGGTAATTTAGAAGATCGTAATGATTGCAATTTTGATCAATTAAGCGACCAAAACAATATTGATCCCCTTGTGGATAAGTTATTTATCTTTGGAACTGCCGCTCCGGTATTTACGCTTTTACCAAATAGCCCAGCGATAGATAACGGTGTTAATGCGTTTTGTCCCTCTATTGACCAGCGTGGTGCCATCCGCCCTAATGATGGTAACGGAGACAGTCAAAGTTTCTGTGATATTGGCGCTTACGAGTTTTATTTAGATGATCTAAAGCCTATCTATTTACCGTTGGTTGTAAAATCATAACAAAACTGCGGTTCTAGATTTTGTCTGGTACCGCAACGGGCTGGCAATGGCTAAACGGCCGTTGCCAGCCCCACCCCCTCTTTCTCTCGCGTCAAATCAATCTCAATCTCAGACTCAGTCCCGTCAATGGTTCGCAGTATTGGATATGGCAGTTGATCAAATAAATACCACATGGGCTCATTGTCATTTTGAATCGTACCAACCACCGTTTCTGCCCCTGATATTTGTGCCAATTCCAGTACCATCGTTAACAGCCGCTTGCCAATCCCCTGTCCTTGTCGGTCATCCCGCACAGACATCGCCACTTCGGCTGTTGTGTCAGAAAGCCAAACAATACGAGCCACGCCCACAGCCACTTCCCCTTCACCTGGCAGCGTAGAAAAAGCTATCAAGCCCAGTTGCTCATCAGGAACGGCCGTAGCAATTCGCTCTGCCTCCGCCCACACCTGTGACGCTGGCACATTATCTGCCACCTGATGAAAGCGACGGTATCGGCTCTCTGGCCCCATATGCTCAAACAGATCAACCAAATAATGAGCATCTTTCTGGCGCAACATTCGCACCCAGACAGCGATACCATCTTTGGCCTTGAATCGTTTTGCTAATTGTGTAGCTCCCATAATCACAATTTGCCTCCATTACTCATAACGCACCGCGTTATAAAAGAGAAGGTTAGCATAGAAAAGCGATAAGATCAATAATCAAGATGTAAAAATCCAAACTCTCATTTAGGGAAATTTATCCTAAAACGCCCCTTTTCACCTGTTGAAATACTGTTTCCCTCCAACCCTGCAACCTTTCCCAAACCCATGCGTATAAACCAGTGTATCGTCACAACAAAGGCGATTCTGAAACTGTGGCAACCAACTTTATGAACCAGGACGATCAAAATCGTCATCTAAATTTTGCAAGGAAGGTATACGGAATAATGAGCCCGAAAAAGCAAACTGATAAATATCAGGAACTCAAAACATCCCTGGAAACACTCCCCCACATTAGTCCCGCGCAAGTTGAACATTGGATTCACATGCAACAAGTCATCGACCAAACGCGCGATTACCTCATTCGCGCCGTGCCCCAGGCACAGCAAAGCGTCGATGAAGCGCAAAAAATTCTAGCCCAGCGCACCTACACCCTCGTCTTTTTTGGCGGCACGGGCGTCGGCAAAAGCACCCTCATCAATGGCTTGCTGGGACGCAATTTGCTGCCAACCGGGGCCGTAACGGCCGTTACCGGCACCATCGTCTATATAGAACAAGCAGAAGAAGGCGAAGCTGAATCCCTCGTCCTCACCTACTGGACGCAGGATGAGTTTGCCCAACGTGTGCGCCGTCTTTGCCAACTGGCCGAAATGGACGGGTTCGACATCATCAACGACGGCGAGCGTGAACAGGCTCGTGAAGCTATCCAGCAAATCATGACCGATGGAGCCGAAAACGCCAAGACCGAGCGGGATGAATATTTAGAAATCCTCATCGACTGTCTCGACTCCTATGAACACAACAAATCCATGTACGCCGAAGGCCCGCCCGCACCCCGCAGCCTCGCCCTGGAAAATGAAGATTCTTTACGTCACCTGCGTGAAGACGGCTTCAAGGGCAGCCAGCAGCGTCAGATTCGGCTCATCAAGTCTGCTACCTTCAAAATTCAACCACGGGCTGGGCAGGAAAACCTGCTCATGAACGGCTATCTGCGCATTGTGGATGTGCCCGGTTTGGGCGCAGGCATGAAGCTGCACGAAGCGATTACCCTGGAAGAAATGAAGCGCGAAGACGCCATGATCGTCCTCGTAACCGATGCCGGTCGCCAACGCGTAGATGAGCTGAAATCCCTCTCCGCCGTCAACTGGATCAAAGAAAATCGCCTCTTCGGCCTGAGCGGCGGCGATTTGGACGAAGCTGCCAGCAAAATCTTCCTGGCCGTCAACGGCGGCAACATCCGCCAGGCATTCGACCGCCTCAACTCTGGCCTGCCAGAAGCAGAGCTGGAAGTCAAAGAAGTGACCCGCTACATCGCCCCCAACTATTGGGAGCGGTACCGCGATCGCGGCCACAATCGGCCGTATTTCCTGGTGATGGCCCCTCCCGCGCTGTACGTGCAAGACCCGGACAACGCCCCGGACGAGTTCGCCAGCGAAACTGAACGCATTCTAAAGGTGTTCCGTGACCAGCTAGGCCAGGTCAACGCGACCGACCCGCTCGACCCGGATACGGCCGAAGCCCTGCTTAAACTCAGCGAAGTACCCCTGCTCCGCGAAAAGCTAATCGCTTTCATCAAAACGGAACGCGTCCGCAGCCAGCTGCGCGAAGCAGCAACCCGCATTCGTAACAGTCTGCAAGCGCTACGCTTCTACTACGAAAAACAGCTGGCCCATCGCGGCGTACACCCGCCCTTTGCCAACAGCTGGGAACAATTGCAAGAACGCCGCTTTGAAAACGTGATTATCCGTCAGCAAAAAGAGCTGCCGCGTGCTTTCCACAACGCCCTGTTGGAGCTGAACAATCGTACCAACAGCGACGCTCGTTTCCGCAACATTTTACGCCCCACGTTGAATGGCGTTAAAGGCATGGTACAAGACGCCGTGCAGCGCGAAGTGGAAACTTTGCTAGAAAATTACGGCACCGAATATTGGGACGACCGTGACGTCACCTATGACAATCTCATCTGGGGTACCAGCGGCATCGAAATTCCGATCAAGCGCATTCTGTTCCAGGTGGAGCTGATTTTGCAGGATTCCATCTCCAAATTCATGCCCCAGGCAGCAGATGTGATTGCCGCCGAACTGGAACGTACGCTGGAGGCACATGAAATTTACGGCCGTTTGCAACGCGCTACCTATAACCAGGAATACAGCTACGCCATCCCCGGTGAAACGGCCGATGGTCTGGCTCTAGACGAAGCATTCAACGTGCTGGTAGAACGCGTCGGGCGCAACTTCCGCCACGTTTGCCAGCAAGCGACGATGTACGAGCTGATGAAGCCAGAACGCTCCGTGCATCATCGACTGGAAGAGGGCGAACGCGAACTGTCGTTGAACACCAACGAACGGCTGCTGGATGTCGCGCTGAACGGTGTGGAATCAGTCCGTCGCGAAATGGCGACCAACCTACCCGCCGCCAACAACACCCAGCAAGTGGCCGAAGCAACAGCCGTTGCTGACGAACCCGAAATCAATATTGCCATCCTGGATGAACCGGCCCAACCTGCCGACGATCTGGGCATCAGCCTGATTGGCGAAACCGGGATGGAAGCGCCGCAAGCCGATCTGGAGATGAGCTACGCCGACAAGCTGGACAACGTCGCCGTCAAGGTCAACCGCATCTTTGGCGAAATCCTGAATGACCTGTTCAACGACGACGACCTGCTGCCCCGACTGCGCCGCCTCTTCTGGCTGGAAGCCACCAAGGCCGAGCGGGACTTCAACACCCACATCGTCAAGCCGATGCTGAAGCAGCATGACCGCAACTTGCAAAAACCAGAACTGCGCGAAGCAATGGAAATGGACTTGGAAAATGTGTCCGATCTGGAAGAGCTGATGCGCGTCTGGGACGGCCTGCACAAGCTGGAAACCAGCCTGGCAATCTAAACGACCAAGATTGGTCCAATCTTGAAGATTGGACCAATCTATATTTAAGGAACGTCTCATGACAGACCTTTCAACAATACCCTTGCTCAAACAGCTCGATGACGCCCATCTACCCATTTTTGCGGTGCGACTGACTGAATGGCTGATTACCGATCTGAACCAGAGCGAGGAACCCGTACCAGATTTCACAGAATCACGAGCCAAGGCGCTGCTGCGTGCCGCAGCGGTGGTGGATGACCCCACCCTGCATGATTTTGCCCGATTAGTTGAGGGAAGTGGGACGGCCGTTCGCCTCGCCATCCACGATTTGCTGCAAGAAACTGGACTAGTTGAAGACGAAGAAGTGCACGCTCTGGTTACCGCCAGCGTCGCAATCTCCAATCTCCAATCTCCAATCTCCTGGCTATCCCTCAGCATCGCTGCCCACGCCTGGAAAAGCGGCTATCCGCTCTACCAGCTCGATCCGGCCTCACCGCCGGGAGAATACAGTCCGGCCGGGCAGCTCATCAAGCGGACCGCGACTTTTTTGCGGCAGCAAATTCAGCGCAGCGCCACCGAGCGGGACAAGCTGGGCAAAAAACTGGCCTTTAACCCAGGCGATGGCACGCCTTCACTGGAAACCATGCCGGATGGCCAACCCATCGCCCCGGTGCCACCCCACTTCCGCCCACCGATTCCGGTGCGCTACCCCGAGGTAGCGCGGGAAACGCTGCACGTTGATGAAAGTGAGCGGCGCAATGAGCAGAATTCTGTAACGCGCAACGCCCCACTCACCATCACCAGCGACGATATTGCGCCAGCAAATCAGCGGCCTGTACGTATGCCGGAGATTCGCATTCGTGCTGACCAGGTGCCGCCAAGACGGCCGTCTCAACCGCGCCAATCTCGACCACAGCCAAGTAACAGCAGCGGGGGGAATTTGGGAACGGCCGTACGCCAACGCTTCAGCCGCGACAAAGAGCCTTTACGCAGCACCAAGCTCCGCGTCATCGTGCAGGATGTGCAGGATGGCCCCGGACTTTACGGCATTCAGGTGCAAGTGCGCTGCAAAGGGATCAACGCCCATGTGGCTGGCACCACCAACCGCGAGGGCGTCTTCTTGTGTGAACTGCCCGTTCGTGTCCGCTCCGGCCTCACCTACGACGTGGACATCACCTGGCCCCGCGACCTGGGCGGCGAAGTCGAGCGCAAATCGGTCACGCTAAACGTGGACCGCACCGAATTTAAGCTGCCCTTTTTCCGGCGTCTTTCCTAAAAACGACTGGTAGCAAGTAAGACGTTGCAAGTGGCAAGTGGAAACTACTTGCGACCTGCTACCTGCAACTTGCCACCTCAACCAACTGTGAAGAAACATGACTGAAACAACTGAACCAATCATCATCACCGATCCCGACAGCGACCGGTACCATACCTTCGGCTACATTAGCTGGTGGCAGCAGGAAGTGGTGCGCAACGCCACCATCCTGGTCGTTGGGGCGGGGGCACTCGGAAACGAAGTGCTCAAAAACTTGGCCCTCATGGGTATTGGCAACCTTCTCATTGCCGACTTCGACACCATCGAAGACAGCAATCTGAGCCGCTCCGTCCTGTTCCGCGCCTCGGATCGCGGCCGCCGCAAGGTAGATGCCGCTGCCGAGCGCGTGAAGGAGCTTAACCCGGACGTCAACGTGAAAACGTGGCACGGCAACATCAACTTCGAGATGGGTCTGGGCGTGTTCCGGCACGTAGACGCCATCATCGGCTGCCTGGACAACCGCGAGGCGCGACTTTCTATCAATCGCTTTAGCTGGCAAATCAATCGGCCGTGGGTCGATGGAGCCATTCAGGAGCTGATGGGCATTGTGCGCGTTTTTTGGCCGGGCCAGGGAGCCTGCTACGAATGCACCCTCACTGACCTGGATTACCAGATTATCAATCTGCGCTACTCCTGCCCGCTGCTGGCGCGAGAAAATATTTTGCAGGGCAAAGTACCCACTACACCCACCAGCGCCTCGATTGTGGCCGCCATGCAGACGCAGGAAGCGCTAAAATTAATCCACAATATGGAAGTACAGCCAGGCAAAGCGGTCATGATCAACGGCCTGACCAATGATATCTACACCACAGAATACCCTGTTAAAGAGAGCTGCATGAGCCATGCGCGGCTGGAGCCGATTGTGGAGGTTGAGAGTGGTACGGCCGTTGCCACCACGCTCGCCGAACTATTAACCATCGCCAAAGAAAAGCTGGCCGACGATGCCGTACTGGAATTTGACGGCGAGATCGTCACCACCATGCACTGTCTGGATTGCGGGGAAGTGTTTCCCATATTCCGTAAGATGGCCCGGCTGTATGAAAATGAATCCACCTGCCCCAACTGTGGCGGGCGGCGGGAAATGAACATGACCCACCGCATTGACGGCAGTGAAGCTTTCCTGGACCGCACCCTAGCGGAGATGGACGTGCCGCCTTTGGGCATTATTCGCGCCCGCAGCGCCAGCAAAAATGAAAGCATCTATCTGGAGCTGACAGGCGATAAAGAAACGTTTTTACAGTTTGCCTGACGCCGGTAATCAGCAAGTTAGTAATCGTTGTTCAGTCTGGCTAAAAAAAGCTTTGCTGATTACCGATAACTGCTGACTGAAAACTGACAAAAAGGGTGCAACCCCCAGCGGCAAACTACGTATTATAAAGTGTATTATCAAGTTGACTTGATCCAAATCCACCGTATAACCTGGCGTGTGGCCCGAGAAGCAATTCAACCAAAACGAATGGAGGCTATTATAAAATGGCAAGCATAAAAACAATCATCTATGATCCCACCGGCTCAAAAAAGACCCCGGTTGAACTACCAGACGACGTACCGATGCGGCGTTTGATCCCTGCACTGGTTAGCAAAATGGGACTCCCCACCAGCCAAGGTGCTAATCCCATCACCTACCGCCTGGACCATCGTTCTTCCGGCAAGCGGCTCAGTGAAGATGAATCACTGTCTGACGCTGGCGTGGTTGAGGATGATATTCTGAGCCTGTTCCCAGAAGTAACAGCTGGCTAATCCTAATTTAAATAACTTTTCTGTTTTTTGTTGGAGGCTACGAGACTGGAGACTGGAGATGGTATCTCCAATCTCTAATCTCCAGTCTCTAAAATTGGCAAAACTATGTCCTTTGATATTCGTGAAACCAGATTGCGCAACGACCACGAGCGGATTCGGGCGCTGGTTAATCGCAGTGAGTTTATCCATATCCTTACTACTGACGGTGATCCGGTCGAAAAATATTTGATCCAGTTCACCTGTAAAGGCGTGGAAAAGATCAATTCTGCGGGCAAACCGCTGCTAAGGGAATCGCATGAGGTGAGCATTTACCTTCATGCTGAATACCCCTTAAAGCAGCCGCAGCTAAAGTGGCAAACGCCCATCTTTCACCCCAACATTCATGTGACAGGGGCGGTGTGCATTGGGGCGTGGTGGCCTGCCAAAACGCTAGATGAACTGCTGCTCACTTTGGGTGAGATGATCCAATACAAGAATTTTGATCCCAAGGACCCGATGAACTCGAAGGCAGCTGCCTGGGCGCTGCGTCACAAGCAACTCTTTCCCATCGACCGGCGTAGCCTGAAAGGGCAATCGCTGGAAGATTTGATTGTGCTTGGGGAGGAAGAATCGGATGAACTCGGCATCAACATTCTCTAACGGCCGTTCCACCCGCCACCCAGAAGAAACCGAACCTATGATTGGCCAACCAGAAATTGACAGTTTGCCAGAACGGCCGTTGGCGACATTCACCGCCAATGCCCATCTGCATGGCCAAAGACCCGCTGCCAACCAGGTAGTTGTCAGCCACAGCCAGCAGGCGCTTAGCCAGATTCGGGCGCACAGCATCAGCAACCTGCGCTCGGAGCTGGGCGGTGTGCTGCTCGGCCATGCCTACCGCGACGGTGAGCAGCTGATCGTAGAAGTCAGCGCCGCCCTGCCCGCCCGCAACGACGATCATGGCCCCATCCACTTTACCTTCACCGCCGACGCCTGGAGCCAGATTCATAGCGAACGGGCCGAAAAATATCCCAATTTAGAAATTGTGGGTTGGTTCCACACCCATCCAGGGCTGGGCGTTTTCTACTCCAGCGATGATGTGGTAGTGCATACGGCCGCTTTCACGCTGCCATGGCATGTGGGGCTGGTCGTGGACCCCTTAGGCAATGAAGCCAGCTACTTTGGTTGGCAAGAGGGCACGCTTGCGCCCATCGCGGGCTATTATGAACAGCTAGATGCGCAAGAAACACCTGTTGCCCCCTGGCGTGTGGCCAAAACGGAAGTGTGGCATACGCGTGCCACGGAACAATTTTATGCCTCGTATGAAGCTGGGGCAGATGAAGCCGGATTGATGCATTCTGCGTTTGAGCAAGGCCAATCTTTTACCTTGTCCAACAGCACGATGCTGGGGATTCTGGGGTTTGTCCTGGGGTTTTTTTTGCTTTTTGGCTGGGTGGTGGCGCTCAACCGGCAGGTCAACAGCTTAGAAAGCGTCGTCGCTAGCCTGGCAGGTGAAACATCAATTAATGCGGTAAGCTGTGTCGATGCGCAGCTGCGCATTGTGGCTCCGGTGGCAGAAAGTCGTGTATCCCTGGGGGAAGATGTGGCCATTTTGGGCACGGCCGTTCAGCCTGAAGCAGCCCGTTATCAGATTGAATACAGGCCAGCCGATGGCGAGAGTTGGGAGCTGGCTGGTGTGCAGCGCCGCCAAACCGATTTGGGCTTACTCACCAAGTGGGATACCAGTGAACTACCGTTTGGTCGTTACGAACTTCGGCTAACGGCCGTTGACCGGCAAAATATCCCTCTGCCCGGCGTAGCCAGCTGCCTTATTGCCGTGGAATTACTTCCTTAATAGGGCGCAGATTCAGCTGATTCCCCTGATTTTTCTGATCTTTTTTATCAGGTAAATCAGGAAGATCAGCGTACTATCTTCTTTGGACTTTTATTTTATGACTGAATCAACAACGACCCATTACGTGGCGATTATTCAAATACATTTACCAGGGCAAGAAACGGCCATTTCCGCCAACATCCGCCTGACCCCAACCGAACTGGTGCCGGTGGAAGGCAGCTACAAGACGCTGCACGAATGTACCCTGGCCGAGCTGCAAGCGTTCGCCGACCAGACCGAAGCTGATATCTGGCAGACCTACGGTGAAATCAAGCTGGCAGAGCTGGTAAAAGACAACACTGTACAAATGGCAATGGATGTGGTGGACGCAGCCGGTGAACCGGTGGCTCCATCCCGCGAGTGGCTGGCCAAAATGGTGGTGGAAACGGCCGTTTCCGCCGTGGTAGAAGAGCCATCAACAGAAGAACCTGCCTCAGGAATTGAGGTCACAGTCACACCTCAGATTGATGAGGCAGTAGAAGCACCTGCCACTGAGGCTGAAACAGCAGAACCTGCTGTAGTGGAAGCTGAAGTTTCGGAAGAAACGGCCGTTGAACCCGAACCAGAACCTGAGCCAATGCCGGAGCTGACCGAGCCAGCAGTCGAAGCCGACGATGAGGTTGACAACATCATCGTATCTGAGCCGGAACCGGTGCATGAAGAGCGGGAAGCGCAGCCAGATGCTGACACTAGCGACACGGTCATTGCCCCTAGCCAGGCACGGGTGCGTCTGGCGGGACGGTATTTGCCGGTAGGCGATCCCACACCAGCAGCCGTGGACATTACCATTGAGGAGCCATCTCTGCGCGCCGCCCAAGCCCATGCACTGAGCAGCATGAACCGTGAAGTGGCCGGGGTGCTCATTGGCCCGCGCCCGGAGAAACAGCCAGACGGCCGTTACCGGGTACACATTCTAGACACGATCATCGCCAAATACACGGTGATGCATGGGGCCAGCGTAACTTACACGCCAGAAAGCTGGCGCTACATGACCGACAAGCTGCACGAACGGTACCCGGATGAAACGGCCGTTATCGTTGGCTGGTACCATACCCATCCCGGTTTTGGCATCTTTTTGTCGGGGATGGATTTATTTATTCACCAGAACTTTTTTACGCAGATCTGGCACGTAGCCTTTGTGCTAGACCCGCGCGCCAAAACCAGCGGCTTTTTTAGCTGGGACCGGCAGAAAACACAGGTCTCACGGCACAATTTTTATTGGCCAGAATGGGCCGCTGGCAGTTGGTAATTCGGTAATCGGGGCAGTAACCAGTAATCATTAACAAATCAGCCGATTACCGTTTACCGATAACCGATTACTGCTATAATGCTCAAAATGGACGAACAAGAAATGCCACCCCTCACCATCACGAATAACGACATTCAGGAGGCGAATCAGCTAAGCCTGCACTGCCCCATTTGTGCCAACCCGGTCGAAAAATTTGTCGAAGACCGCGAGCTGCAGCCAGTTGTGTGCGCCAAATGCGGTACGCTGTACCATAAAATCTGCTGGGAACAGGGTGGCGGCAAATGTGCTGTGCTTGGCTGCGCTCATGACAAATTCAAAATCCATGGCACCCCTGTCAGTCCAGTGTTAAGCATTAAATACACAGACTTGCCACGGCCATCGGCAAACGGCCGTTCGGCTCAGACCAAACGACTCAAAGAAGAACAGCGCCGCCAGGTGGAGCAACTGCGCCGTCCCAGCCTGCTGCAACGCTTGTTTAAATGGCTGTTAGATCAAATTAGAATCGGCTAAAACGGAGACTGGAGATTCGTAGAGATTAATCTCCAATCCCCAATCCCCTCTTCTATGCTTTCCCCCATTACTGTTACCAAACAATCCCCATTTTTGGGCGACGAATGTGTCGTGTGCAAGAATCCGTTTGCCCCAGGGGATGAGATTATTATTTGTCCAGAAGACAGCAGCCGCCACCACACGCACTGCTGGCGGGCCAATGGCAACAAATGTGCCGCGTATGGCTGTCGCGGGCATGGCGAGATTGAAACACCAGAAACCGCGATCCCAGAGGTACCAACAGCTTCTCCACCAGCAAACCAGCCACCAGCCGCTAATCCAAACGGCCGCATCCAACAAACCGCTTCTCGACTTGGCTGTGGGCAGGGCTGCCTGCTTGTGGGCATTTCCATCGCTATTATCTTCTTCTCGATTGGCTGTTTTGGGCTGTGGGCGATTGCCGACTACATCATGCTGGAAGTGCTGGGCTGGCAGTACCGCGTCCCCGGAGCTGGCCTTATTTTGCCCCAAATTGCGCTTTTGCTTTCCTTGTAAATACCGTGTCGTCTCCTCTTAAAAAAAGATAAAAAGCGGTACACAGAGCTACGCAGAGAAGGCACAGAGATGCACAGAGAAATAGAAGTTATTTATCTCAAAAATCTCTGCGTCCTTATGCCTCGCGGGCATTTTTGTAGGCAGCTAGCGTCCACTCCCGCGCTTCGTGATGATCCACGATGGGGGCTGGATAATCTTTGCCAATCTGGCAGTTGGCGGATTTTTGTACGTTCGGCGGCATCATCCACGGCTCGTGAAGGTAGCCATTGGGCACATCAGCCAGTTCAGGCAGCCAGCGACGAATAAACGCCCCATCGGGATCAAACTTTTTAGCTTGGGAGGTTGGATTGAAGATGCGGAAGTAAGGGGCGGCATCAGTACCCGTGCCTGCGGTCCATTGCCAGCCGCCATTGTTGGCCGCCGGATCGCCATCCACCAAATGCTGCATGAAGAATTTTTCACCCCAGCGCCAATCGATTAGCAAATCCTTGACCAAAAATGAAGCCACAACCATGCGGGCACGATTGTGCATCCAGCCACTGGTGATCAGCTGGCGCATGGCGGCATCAACCAGCGGGTAACCGGTACGGCCGTTACACCAGGCCGCAAATTCATCTTCTCGATTACGCCACTCAATTTTGTCGTATTCAGGGCGAAAGCTGCGCTGCAACACATGGGGAAAATGATAGAGAACGTGCATGTAGAATTCGCGCCAGATGAGTTCGCTAAGCCATGTTTCGGCACCTTGGCGAGCTTCTTTGCTTTCCGCTTGCTGCATGGCGGTTACGGCCGTAACCACCGCCTGCCGTGCTGAAATCATGCCAAATCGCAAATAAGGCGACAGCTGCGACGTACCAGCCACAGAAACCATGTCCCGCTCTTGTGCATACTTGTCGATGGCGTCCCGAGCAAACTGTTTTAGGCGGCGCTGCGCCTCCGCTTCGCCAGGGGAAAATGGAACATCCTTAGGCAGTGCCAATGCGGTGGGCAGCTCATCGGAATGGACTGTCTCTGGCATGTTGAGCGTGTTTGGGGCGGGTAAAATATCAGATTGTTGGGGTAACGGCCGTTCCAGCCAGGCATTTTTCTTAAACGGGGTGAACACCGTGTAAGGGTTGCCATCCTGTTTGAGGACGGTGCCGGGTGGATGCACAACCAGACCGGCTTCAAGGTGAAGCGGCAAGTGATGGGCAATATGGCTGTCGCGTCGCTGCGCGTAGCTGGTGAAATCTTCTTCGGCAAAAATGGCTTCGGCTTCTGTTTCTTGCAGGATTGCAGCGAGAATTTGTGCGGGACGGCCGTACCGGACAATGAGCCGACTACCTCGCTCACGCAAATCGGCATCCAACTGGCGCAGCCCAGCCCATAAAAAGGCCCGACGCTTGTCGCCCACATAATCAGATTTCTCAAAAAAGGGATCGACAATAAAGAGCGGAACCACCTGGTCAGCAGCTTGGCATGCTGCCATTAACGCCTGGTTGTCTGCCAGGCGCAAGTCACGACGAATCCACCAGACGGCCGTTTTCATCATGCGTCCTTTGTCCATAAAATGTAAGGGTCAGTTGGAATCAGCGACCAGGTCAAGGTTATGCGAAGCCTCTGCCAGCCAATCCACCACCAACCTTGCCGCGCCAGACACATGCTCCGCAGCTGCCTCGTGATACGCGTGTAAGTAATGTCGTAGCATCTCGACTGGCATACGGTAATTAAGCAGCAGCTTTTCAGCCCAGGCAATCTCAGCCCCCAAAAACGCAATGTCCCCAAACGTCAAGGCTGCATAAATATCGCGCGACAGATGTAAATTGGCATTGGTGTAATGCTCGTAAGAAATCCCTGCTGATTTAAGCAGGCTCCAGGCATGGGCCTCAATGAGCGCCTGGTTTTCTCGGAAAGCGGCCAGCGCCTTGAGGTAAAAATCGGGAATACGCTTCGTTGTGGGTGCTGGAACGGCAACCGTTAGTAACCGATCCACCATTTGCGTTGCTTCTTCCATTGTTTCACCTAAGAAATAACCTGGAATACATTGGCGCAAGCGGGGGACCATATTAAAAATACGGCCGCCAAAGGCTAACATCGCCTGATTCTCTGCAGCAACATTTTGGGCAATTTCGCTTAGCTTCGCTGCGGTAAATAATTGCTGCGCCGTCATAATAATCAGGTTTGGCTTAATTGATTCCACCGTACTGATAAAACGGCCCAAGGGCACGTTGGCACCCAAATAGATCATGTCCCAGCCACGATAGCGCAGCAAAATGGTAAGGGCAAGCGGGGCAAAGGTATGATCTTCATGGGGAGGGCAACCGATAAGAATGCGACCAGAGCGTGTCGGGGCGGGTGCTGCCGCCAGCATGGTATTCAAACGGCGCATAGCCAGCGCAGAAGCAAAATGTTCTTGTTGTACAGACACTTCATCGTTAAACCACAGTTCGCCAATCTCGGCTAACCCTTTTTGCAACAGCTGGGTAAGCACCATTTCTGGTTGATACAGGGCAAATGCCTGAGACAAAATATGTTCGGCTGCTGCTTCATTGAATTCTAAACAAGCCCCAATCCAGGCAGCTCGGATGTCATCTAACTTGGTATGGGTAATCGTTTCGGCAAAGGCTGGCGGCGACGCCTGAAATTCAGGAGCAATCAGTGGCAATTTTCCTTCAGCAATTAAACTGCGCCACAATTTTACAGCTCGGCTAATGCTGAGCCCTTCCTCCTGACGAGCCATGAGCCATTTAATGGTAGCGATATCTTTGTCTGAATACAGGCGGTGTCCACCATCCGTTCGATCCGGTGCTGGCAACCCATAGCGACGCTCCCAGGCACGTAGTGTATCCGGCTTAATGCCTGTTTCGTTGACTACAACTTTTAAATTGTAGGCTGAATTTTCATTGAATGAGGTCATAATATCAAAGACACCCTCTAACCCTAATTGAGTCGGTTTACATATATTCATATCGGTAATAACATCTTATTCATCGGTCAGTATAGTCACGAGACGATGTTTTGTCAATGTTTTGCACATTATTTGTATTATATTGGAACAAGTTTACCTACTTTTGTTCAGCCCAGTCGATTGTCTGGTCATGATAATCTACTTTGGATAAACGGCCGTTTTTCGCTACACTCCCTTTACATTCCCACAAAGGACGGTACACATGAGTTCAACCTATCAAAAATTACTCGAAAAAGTTTATGAAATTCACGATATTGAAAAAGCAATGGGGGTCTTGGGTTGGGACAAGGAAACCAACATGCCCAAGGCAGGCACCCAGGCGCGCATCCAGCAGATGACCACGCTGCGCCGCATCAGCCATACCCTGTTTACGTCGGACGAAATGGGTGAGCTGATTGAAACGGCCGCTGCCGAGATAAAAGATGCACCCTATGAAAGCAACGAAGCCAGCCTGATTCGTTACCTGCGTCGCAGCTATGCAGAATCGCGCCAGCTGCCGCCAGAATTTGTCCGGCGGGTCAGCGAAGTAAGCGGTAAAGCCCATCCCGCCTGGGTTGAAGCCCGTGAGAACAACAACTTTGCCCACTTCCAGCCCCATCTAGAAGAAGTCATCAAACTGGTGCAGGAAATGGCGGAACTGTATGGTTACGAAGATGAAAAATACGATCCGCTGCTGGATAAATTTGAACACGGCATGAAAACGGCCGAAGTTCGCGCCATCTTCAATGCAGTCAAGGAAGAGCTCATTCCCCTGCGACAGGCCATTGAAGAACGCGGCACAACGGTAGATGACAGCATCGTGCACCAACCCTACCCCATCAATAAGCAGAAAGAATTTGCCCACTACATTGCCGATGCGGTGGGCTACGATTTTAGCCGGGGGCATCTGGGCACGGTGGTGCATCCCTTTGCCACCAGCTTCAGCCGCAACGATGCCCGCATCACCACCCGTTGGAATCCCAACTTCCTCAATCCCGCGCTGTTTGGCACGCTACACGAATCTGGGCACGCCATGTACGAGCAAGGCACCCATCCTGACCTGGCCCGCACGCCGCTGGCGCGCGGCACTTCCAGCGGCATCCACGAATCGCAATCCCGCATGATTGAAAATATTGTGGGGCGCAGTCTGGGCTTCTGGCAGGCACATTATGCCAAACTGCAAGCGCTGTTCCCGGAACAGCTAAGCGGACGAGATGTGATGACTTTCTATCGAGCCGTCAACAAAGTGCAGCCCTCCTACATTCGGGTTGAGGCAGATGAGTTGACCTACAACTTCCACATTATTTTGCGTTTTGAATTGGAGCAAGCGATGCTCAATGGGGATCTGGTCGTGGCAGACTTACCCACAGCCTGGAACGACAAAATGCAGGAGCTTCTGGGGGTGGTGCCCCCCACCGATTCAGAAGGTTGTTTGCAGGATATTCATTGGTCACGGCCTGGATTTGGTTATTTCCCCACCTATGCGCTGGGTAATTTGTATGCTGCCCAATTTTACGAAGCGGCCGTTTCCCAAAATCCCATCATCGCCGAAGAAATGGCCCAGGGCAAAACCGATGCCCTGCTGACCTGGCTGCGCGAGAATATTCATCAACACGGCCGTAAATTCACGCCAGCCGAACTGGTACAAAAAGCCACAGGCAGCCCACTCACGCACAAACCATTCATGCGCTATGTTAGCCAAAAGTTTAGTGAAATTTACGAACTTTAGAGGAAATTAATGAAACGCGAGGACTGGCAATCCTGCCTGAGCAACGTCAAGGCTCTGCAAATGAAGGACTGCCAGTCCTAAAAACAACTTTAGAAAAAACCACCCCGGAGCCGTGTAACGCCTAAAAACACAAGTGCCAAAACCACAAGAACCAAAATAAGATTGTTGCGGAACTTCTTGGCGCTGTCTTCGGACTTGCGCCAGGCGGCGTTGCTGTGAGCCAACAATACGGCAACAAACATCGTGCCTGCATGTTCTACCCGTGCCCGGCTGTCAAAGCCCAGCGAAATGAGCAAAATTAAGCCAAGCAAAAAGTTGATGTCTATCAAGCCAACCAGGCCAGACATCAACCCGCGATCCATCGGCCCATATTTCGACTTCTGAATCAACCCCAGGGCAAATTTTACAATGACTACAATGGCGACGATGGCCACAAGCCAGCGCACCTCACCATGAATCGTGCGAACAATATCCACAAATTTCTCCTTTTTTATTTACTGATCGGTTTGGGGAGGAACGGCCGTATCCTCATCAGCTGCCTCAGCTAGCTTATTGGGGTCCGGGAACTCAACGAGAACCCGTGACACAGCCCGCCCCTCAACAGCCAAAACCCGAATTTGAATCTTTTCATTATAGATGACTTCATCACCCACGGCAGGTGGACGCCCTAGCTTGGAGATTACTAACCCACCAACCGTTTCCACGTCCGGTAAATCTTCTTCATTCCCCCAGAAGCCGTCATCAAAATCATCAACTAGATATTCACCCTCTGCTTCAATCAGGCCAGGGCCTAGCTCCACGAAAGGCTCCTTTTCCTGGTCAAACTCGTCTCGCACCTCGCCAACAACCTCTTCCACCAAATCTTCAAGCGTCACAATGCCATCCATGCCGCCAAACTCATCCAGCACAATGGCCATGTGCAGCTTCTGGCGCTTAAAAGCCGCCAGCAAGGTTTGCACAGGTAAATCTTCCGGCACAGCTGGTGCAGAACGTAAAATGAGGCGCAGGTCAAACCTGCTTTCCGAACGCAAAGTCTGTTTTACCAAATCTTTCAGGTGCAAAATGCCCACAATGTGATCCCGATCTCCGTCATAAACAGGGAAACGGCTGTGACGGCTGTCTGTCACGATATTCAGAATCTCTTGCCGGGAAACATCCAGCGGAATGGCCTCTACCTTGGTCCGGGGTGTCATTACCTGCGAGACCGTGCGATCACTGAAATCAAAAATATTCAGGATCATCTCCTGTTCTTCCGCATTGAGCAGCCCGTCTTCGGTGCTTTCCGTCACAATCAGCTCTAATTCTTCGGGGGAAAGCACGCGTTCGTGTCCCTCTGCAGGTGGAACGCGAAACAGCCTCAACATAGAAACGCCAATGCGATTCAGAATCTTCACCGGGTAGGACAAAACCCAGCGGGCTGCAGTCATAGGTCGGCTAAGTAACAGCACCATGCGCGGCGCATCGGATAAGGCCAACGATTTAGGCACCATTTCGCCAACAACCACATGCAAATAAGTCAACAACCCTAACCCAAGCACGTAACCAATGCTTTGCACCAGTTCATGTGATGGCTCAAACCACAAATTTTCCAAATAAGGTTCAATAAAATGGGCAATTTGGGGTTCCCCGTACATAGCCAAACCCAAAGAAGCAATCGTGATGCCCAACTGAGCCGTGGCAATGTACTGGTCTTGTTTTTGGCGGGATTCCACAATTGCCAGGACACCTTCAGCACGACTGACACCCTCGTCAACCATTTGCTCAAGCTGCGTGGGACGGACGCCGATAATAGAAAACTCGGCCATGACAAACAAGCCGTTCAATAAGACCAACAAAAAGATGACAACCAACGCCACCAGCAAAGAGCTAGCGGTCGATTCAGCCGCTTCTTGGGCTGCGGCTGTAGCCAATATGCCAAAACCAGGCAGTGTTATCGCCAGCAGGAGGTATTTAGTCATGATCCGCAACCTCCCACTCGATAAAGGGTTCTTCAGCACCCTCGGTTGGCGGCAGCTTCAGCGAAACTTCAGATACTCCGGGATCAGACATTGCTTCCACCCGGATGATGATGTCGCCAAAGGTCACTTTGTCTCCCACAGCAGGCAAACGGCCGAGTTCGCTAAACACTAGTCCGCCCAACGTATCGGCATTTTCTTCTGGCAGTTGCAGTTCCAGATATTCGTTAACATCTGACACAAGCAAGTCGGCCCGCAAGTAGATACGGCCGTCTTTATCCTTAGCAATCAGCGCTGTTTCATTATCAAACTCATCTTGCAGCTCACCAAAAATTTCCTCGATGAGATCTTCAAACGTAATCAAGCCAACCGTGCCGCCATATTCATCAAACACCACCGCCAAATATTTACGACGACTGTTCAACCGCTTCCACAAATCAGACACCGGCATTGTCTCTGGGACAAAAACTACCTCGCGCAAAATAGAAGAAATATCTTCACTATTCAGATTATGCAGGCGAAACAGATCCTTGACGTGAACAAAGCCCACAATGTCATCAATCGATTCTTTGAAAAGCGGAATACGGGAAAAGCCAGCAGCCAGCGAAATCCCCATCAGCTCCTTAACAGTGCTTTCTAGAGGCGCGGCAATAAGCCGGGTACGATGCAGCATCACCTGTTTGGCCGTCAGATCACGCAAACGGAATGTATTGCGCAATAGACGGCGCTCCTCGTCACTTAGTAAATCTTGCTCGTGACTTTCTGTGACTAGCAGCTCAATCTCTTCTGGCGAATGAGCGTGCCCATTCTTCTCCTTCTGGCTCTGTCCTAACAGCCGCAGGAGCAAAGTACCACTGCCATTGAACAAGGCAATCAAGCCGGTGTACTTAATAATAAATTGGGTAATCCGCATGGGAACAGTCACGGCCAGGGCCACAGATTCTGGATACTGAATGGCAACAGATTTAGGGAACAGTTCACCCATGATCACCTGCAAAATGGTGATGGCAACCAAAACCAACGTCACGGCAATTGACGCCGCTGCCGGTTCCGCCCAACCTGCAGCCGACTCCACCCCAATCGAGGCCAGGGCAGGTTCCAACAACGTCAATAGCCGGGCAAATGGCTGTATTAGCAGCTGAGCAATCACACTTTGGCCATAAGCACCCACCACCAATGACGAAATCGTAATGCCGATCTGGCAGGTGGCTACATACGTATCCAATTTTTTGCTGTCTTGCATGATGGGCAACAGCAGCTGCGCCATCCGGTTGCCCTGGCCCGCGAGCTGGCTAATCCGCGTGCGCCGCGAGGAAACTGTGGCAAATTCAGCCGCTACGTACAGAGCATTAAAAAAAATCATGATGGCTACAACAGCCACAATCGTAAGGAACGTTAACATCAGTTATTTTTACTTTTTGGACCAATACCAAATGCACAAATAGCCAACCTTATCAGGTTGGCTTCCAATAATAAATTGCTAAAACACACCAGGGAACTAGGGTGAGGGTCAGGCGGCTCAGAATTAGAGTCGGTCAACTTGCCCCCCTCTTGGCAAACGAAGGTTGCAACCTGACAAATAGCCCCCGCAACAGAAAAACCTCTCGGGATTGTCGGTTTATTTGACTAAAAAGAGTTGTTGTGGAGTTTTCTACATCAAATAACAGTTGCATCGAAATTTTCTCAAAATATACTCACAAAAATTATAGAACAGCGGGGGGGAATGGTCAAACTAGAAAGGGGTCCCAAAATCCCTTGTCACCGCCGAAAAATGCGGATGACAATATTGAGCAAAATGGTTCCCAGCAAACTGACCAAAATCATCGTTGCCAAAGGGAAGTAGATACGAAAATTTTCCCCTTCAATTTCAAAATCACCAGGCAAATTACCCATCCAAGGAAAATACTTTGCAGCTATCAGCACGAGTATGCCAGCCAGGGCAATGGTTCCGCCAATAATCAGCAACAAACGGCCGAATTCAACCATCTCTCTACCCCTTATTCCAATTCATCACCCGCGTCTTCCGCCGGTGACGAAAACAAGCTGCGCTGGTTCGGCTTATCTGGCACGGCATGTTGCGGTAGTGGCAAATCAAGATGAGCATAAGCATGGGGCGTCGCCATACGTCCCCGTGCCGTACGCTCTAAAAAGCCCAATTGCAGCAAGTACGGTTCCACCACATCCATAATGGTGTCTGACTCTTCGCTGATGGATGCACCAATTGTGTCTAACCCTACCGGTCCCCCACCAAATTTCTCGATGATGGCACGCAAAACGCGCCGATCCAGATCATCCAAACCTAAACTGTCAATTTCCAGGAGGTTGAGGGCGGCAACGGCCGTTTCTCCCGTAATCTCTCCATCCGCCCGCACCTCAGCAAAATCGCGTACCCGACGCAGCAAGCGCAGCGCCACACGCGGTGTGCCCCGTGAACGGAGCGCAATTTCCGCTGCCCCTGCAGGTTCAATCGGCACCCGCAAGATACCGGCGCCACGCTGTACAATCGACTCAATGGCGGCTTGCTCATAAAAATCCATGCGATACAGCGCGCCAAAACGGGCCCGCAGCGGGGCGGTTAACAGAGCCAAACGAGTTGTCGCCCCAATGACGGTAAAGCGAGGCAGCTTCAGGCGCACATTTTTTGCCCCTGGCCCCTTGCCCACCACGATGTCCAACACAAAATCTTCCATGGCCGGATACAAAATCTCTTCCACGGCGCGGCCCAGGCGATGCACCTCATCAATAAACAAAATGTCACCCGCGCGCATGTTGGTGAGAATGGCAGCCAAATCACCGGCGCGCTCAATAGCTGGCCCAGCGGTAATACGAATGTTGACGTTCATCTCGTTGGCCACCACATGCGCCAGCGTGGTTTTGCCAAGGCCGGGCGGGCCGTGGAACAATACATGGTCCAGCGGCTCCTCACGCCCTTTGGCAGCTTCGATCAAAATAGACAAATTGGCCTTGAGCCGTTCCTGTCCGGTAAAATCGGCTAGCTGCTGCGGACGAAGGAGGCCATCTAAACGGCCGTCTTCTCGCTTTTTACCCGGTGAGATATGTCGATTGCTCGATGTTTTGTCATTCATAAGTTATCTGTTGCCAACAAACTGTATGCGTGGGATTATACGATAACTGAGCCTGATTGCGTAACGGCCGTAACCAACCAGACCCTTATGTAATTCACAAAAAGTATTTTGACTAAAACAAGTCAGAGTTTGTGAATTACTTGAGTGAAAGCGTAGAAATGGTTACTTGTTAGCTCAAATAACTTTTGCGCTTTCACTAAACGCACCAGGTACACTCATTAAAAGATGCGTGGATAGAATGGAATCTCGTTTCACGCAGCGCGCTTCATTCTGAGGAGGAGATGCATGGTTTTTGAGTCAACACACCCCCTGGTCAAACACAAACTGTCGCTGATGCGCAGTGTCGATACCAAGCCAAAGAAATTTCGGGAACTCATTCGGGAAGTGGCAATGCTGCTTTGTTACGAAGCCACAGCCGATTTAAAGACGGCCGAAATTGAAATAAAAACCCCAATGGGCACCGCCACCGGCCGGGACTTAAGCGAAAAAATTGGGCTAATTCCCATCCTGCGCGCCGGTTTGGGCATGGTCGATGGCATTTGGGAAATGATGCCCGGTGCCGAAGTGTGGCATATCGGTCTCTATCGGGACGAGGAAACATTGCAGCCCGTCTCTTATTACAACAAGCTGCCCACCTTCCCCACCGTGCAGGTTTGCCTGGTGCTGGACCCCATGCTGGCCACTGGCGGTTCCGCGATTGCCACCGTGGATATTTTGAAGCGATGGGGTGCCAAGCGCATCAAATTTGTAGGCTTGCTGGCCGCACCAGAAGGCATCGCCGCCCTACAAAAAGCGCATCCCGACGTGCCCATTCACATTGCCCAAATTGATTCTCACCTCAACGACATCGGTTTTATCGTGCCAGGCCTGGGCGACGCCGGGGATCGTCAGTTTGGCACCGGCTAAATGAACTATCTTTTGGTTTTTGGTGTGGCACTGGCAACGGCCGTTCTGCTAACACCACCCATCCGTCAGCTAGCCTTTCGCTGGGGCCTGGTCGCCGCCCCAGGTGGACGCCGCCAGCATGCCGGGCTGGTGCCTAAGCTCGGCGGTGTCCCCATTATGGCCGGATACCTCCTCAGCATTGGCCTTATCTACCTGCTGCTGCCACCTCAAGGCGATGATTCTCTACGGCTGCAAGGCGTCATTTTAGGCACCGTTGTCATCTTTATTGGTGCCGCTCTAGACGACCGACTCGATTTGGCACCTCGTTGGCAGCTCGTTTTCCAGATCACAGCGGCGGTGATTGCCATCAGCCACACCGTTTTTATCGAGCGGTTCACCAACCCGCTGCCCACAACCGATTTTTGGCAGGGTGGGGTTGTTTCTCTCTTTTTTAGCCTGGATGAGAACAATATTGTTGTGATACGGCCGTTTCTCGTCTATATCATCTCACTCTTTTGGGTCATGGGGATGATAAATGCCGTCAATTTTCTCGACGGATTAGACGGACTGGCCGGGGGTGTCGGCACCATTGCGGCACTCATGTTTGCCTTGCACAGTTACAATTTGCTGGCCGATACGGGACAAACGGCCGTCACGCTTTTCCCCCTGGCCTTGGCTGGTGCTCTGGTTGGTTTTTTGCTCTTTAACTTTGCCCCCGCCTCAATTTTCTTGGGGACAACGGGTGCCTGGGTGCTTGGCTACAATCTGGCGACGCTCTCTATTCTGGCCCCAGCCAAGCTGTCCACGGCGCTGCTGGTGATGGCCGTCCCTATTTTGGACGTCGCCTGGCTCATAGTAACTCGCCTGCGTCGGGGGCAACATCCCTTTCAGGGAGACCGGCGGCATTTGCATTTCCGCCTGTTGGACCGGGGATTACCCGTGCGGGGCATCGTGCTAGGCTATTATGCCGTGGCAATTGCTTTTGGGCTGGTTGCCATTTTTGTAGCCAATCGCCTGCTAAAAATTGGGCTGTGGCTGCTGCTGGCAACGGCCGTTATCATTTTACTTGTTTGGCTTTCGGCCCGTACTAATCTCACCTTGCCTGCTGCCGAAGCAGATGAGTAAAATGTAGTCAGATTTACACAACTTGCGCGGAACGACTTACAGTGTAATCATTTTTGATAGATATACTGGTTATAGTTCTTTAGTACTATTAAGTTGTGTGCAGTAACGTGGAAGTTTAAGGAAGATACCTAAGATGAAAACAAATTCGATCAATGCCTCAAATGGTTTTAAAGGCCCATTTGATTTCAAAGAGTTACCCAATCCAGAAATGTTATCCCGCCAAATTGAAAATTTACGCGTTGTCTTGCGACGTATGAAAGCCAATGAATCCTCCAAGCTGGATTCATTAATCAGCCAAAAATTGAAAGAGCTAGAATAACCGTTAAGTTTTACACTCATTGGAAAAAGCAAGAAGCCAGGCGATGTGCCTGGCTTTTTTGATCTAGGGCGAACAAGCTGGATAGGCATCGCGCAGCTGTGGCCAGGGATCAGTGTACCAGGTGATATAATCGGGAATGTGGGCTTGCCAATAGCTCTCCTCATGGCTGCCTTCGTTAAGCACCCAGGTGTGCGGGATGGGCGGAACGGCCGTTTCCATATCCTCATGCAGTTGGCGAATGTTGTTAATCACATAGTCGCTTGCCCCAATGTCCAGATAAATGCGTAAATCACCTAAATTTTGGCTCAAGCCTGTGTATTGTGGATTCACTGCAGGCCCAGCAAATTGATCCAGCAGGGCTGCACTGTGCCCACCTACGCTGGCAAATTCTTCGGGAAAACGAAAGGCAACTTCCAAAGCCCAATACCCGCCGCGTGACAGACCGCCAATGGCCCGCCCCGCCGGATCGGCCCAGGCACAATAAGTCTGCTCCACAAAGGGTATCAGATCGTTCATGATGACACTTTCGTACGAGCCAGGACCACCGGAACTGTAATTGGCAATCTGACCCCCAGCTGGCAGCACAATAAGAAAAGGTGGCCAACTTTCGGCCAAAATGCCTGCCTCGGCGGCTTCATCGATCCCTAAACTATCCCAAATTGCCTCGGTGTGGATATTACCGGGCAGCAAATACAGCGTGGGGTAGGTACGGCCGTCTATGCCATAACAGGGCGGCAAATAAATCCGGTAGGCCATTGGGCCAGCAGTGAGGCTGGGAAAGGTGCCCATTTCGATGCGACCCGGTGAAGCGCAGGGAGTTGGTGAGGGAGGTGGCGTAGCGGTGGGTTGTGGCGTGGGAACGGCCGTTTCCACCAAAGAAACAGTGGCCGTGACTGTGTTGGCGACAGGGGTTTTTATGGGTGTGGGGAGAACAAGTGGTTGAACGGCCGTTGGCGGCAGTTCAACCGAAGTACAGCCAGCGGCAATGGCAAAAAACAACGTTAACCCAATTGCCAGCCACCAACGAGCCATCTGCGTCTACCAGGGATATTCACGAGGGGGATCAGACAACAGTTTCTTCAGGGCACCCTGCCACAATGACGCTTTGCGAGTCATCGTTTTGATTTGAATGCCGGTAAAGTTCGGGTACAGTTCAGCCATCAGCTCGGGAACCAGGTCCCACGCATCATTGCGAATGACATCTTCCATATTGGCGGCAATTTCGGCCGTCCATTTCCAGTCACGGATAAAGCGCTCTGCCTTCATCCAATAATCCCGCTTCTCCCACGCCTTGGCCGACTGCTCCACGCCATCAGCAATCTCCCACAGCAGCAAAGTGATCATGGCTGCCATATCACGGGCCTCGGCGTCCATCTGTGGCTTTTGCATCAGCTTCCGCAGCATTTCGGCAATGCTGCGCATATGACGGTTGCGAATTTTGGTGGGACTATCTACATGAACAATTCGACTCATAATTCTTCCTAGCTAAATTAACTATTTTCTTCTGTTGGGCAGGTAATAGTAACATCTCGGTAGAGTAAGAACCAGTTGGCAAAGGTTTGGTATCGATCACGCGGCTCGTAAATGGGGCCTATTTCTGCCTGATTCACTTCGCTGCTCAGGGCATAGGTATAAACGTGCTGGTACAGGGTAATAGCGGGAACCTGATCGGCATAAATGGTGAGGAAGGTGTTGTAATACGGCCGTCTCTCCCCCAACCCCCACACCTGCCGTCCGGCTTCCAATGCCTCGCTGGCCCGACGATTGTTCCAGGCACCATAATTTTGCCCGCGAATAATCGCTTCCTGGCTCCAAAAATCGTACAGGTCTGGATCTATCGAGGGCGTAATGTCTACCAAGGCCACATCAAAGTCCCGCGCAGCCAGTTTTTCACGCAAATCGGTGAGGGAAACGGCCGTTTCCACCACAACCGCTACGCCTAAATTCTCCCACTGTGTCGCCACCGCCTGCGCCAGACGCTGCTGAACATCACTGTTCAACATCAGCAGTCGCAATTGGAACGATTCACCTTCTCGCTGACGCACCATACTGCCATCTGACAGCGCCCAGCCAGCATTGTTCAGCAACTCATCCGAATTGGCGGCACTCACACCCGCAGCCGCAAAGATTGCCTGATCAGAGGCCCACGAATCAGGTAGATAGGGCCCGGTAAGCGGCACTCCCTGGCCGTTCAGCGCCTGATCGATAAGCTGGTCCCGATTTAGACCAGCAGCCAAAGCCTGGCGCACGGCCGCTTGCTGGAGCGGGGCAAAGCCAGTGTCGCTCTGGTTGAAAACAAGCTGGGTGTATTGTGGGGCAACAGTCGTGAAAAGGCGGGCCTGCGGAACGGCCGTTACCCCCGGCAGCATCTCGTCAGACACCGAATTAATCGCCTGAATATCCCCATTGGCAAACGCTGTCAGCAAACTTTCTTCGTCTGGGTAAAAACGGAAATCGAGTGCCGGAATTTGGGTGCCTTCCCGCCAGTCCAGGGGATTGGGCGTCAGGCGCAGGCTGCGCGTGGTGGCCCAATCCTGACCTGGTGCCACGCGCCAGGGGCCGCTGCCCACCGGCTGCTGATTAAAAGCATGGTCCGCCAGTTCGGCAACGGGCACGTCTTGCAGCAAATGGGCAGGCAGAATGCCCCGCATGGTCGCTTCCAAAAATGGGGCATACGGCTCAGTCAGGACAAATTCGATGGTGCGCTCGTCAATCGGATTAATTGTGATGGTTTGCCACAGCGCTTTAACGGCATCTGCGGCAGGCACAGCATCTTGTTGGAGCAAGCCGTAGGTAAAAGCGACATCGGCGGTAGTGATGGGTTCCCCATCGTGCCAGACCAGACCGCTGCGTAAGGTAAATTGCAGGGAACGGCCGTCTTCACTCACGGTCCAGCTCTCAGCCAGGGCCGGAATAAAGCGCCCGGCATGATCATACTGCACCAGGCCATCAAACAGCAGGTTCACCAACTCTTGATCGACCGGAAACGGATCGCTGAACAGCGGATTCAAGCGCTGCGGCGCACCCACCATCCCCTCAGCAAACACGCCGCCGGAAGCGGGAACACGAGTGGTACATAAACCGGCAGACTGTACCTGAAAAGAAAGTATGGCCAAAATAAGGCCAAATCCCACCACAGCCAGTAAAAGTTGCCAACGTAAATGCAGCTTCATAAACAATAAAACGTGAATCGCAGAGCCAAAAGGCCCTGACGCTTCACGTCTTCATAAACTAAATCGTCGTGATTTACAATTCTATAACAGCAGCTTTCTTAAGCAGCCTGACCCCAGGCCAAAAAGGCAAATACGGTGCAGACAAAAAAGGCGATGGAGCAGGCAATGGTCACTTTGTGCATCGTAGCTTCCACACCACGGCGCGTACGGAAGCTGCTATCACCACCGCCGCCACCGCCTAGGAAACCACCTAAATCTGAGCCCTTGGTTTGCAGCAAAACCAAAACAGTTAAAGCAATCGCCAATATAATTTCAGCAATCCCAAAATAGGGAGCCCATGGTTGCAAATTCATCTATTTCTTCCTCTATATTTATTTTTAGGCAGTGCGGACTGCCCACTGTGTCCAGCAAAAAACCAAGTGAGGATTATATCAGTCTGACGGGGGTGCGTCGAATTAGAGAAAACGGCCGTTGCCAGCCATCATTAATAATCTAAACAACTGCTCATTCATATTAAAGATTAAATAACCAATCCATTCATCACTTTTCAGCCAAGCAAACTTGGGTATCATTTACGCGATAGCGTCTATAAGGTAGGCAATCGTGCAGATGAATGAAGCAGACAACCCAATTTTTATGATTGAAGCAGATAATTTAACAAAGCGGTACGGGACGTATACGGCCGTTTCCAATCTCACCTTCTCCTGCGAACCGGGGGAAATTGTGGGCTTTTTAGGGCCAAACGGTGCGGGCAAAACCAGTACCATGCGTATGCTCACCGGCTACATGCCGCCCAGCGAAGGGGATGCTTACATCGCCGGCTTCCACACCGTCGATGAAAGTTTGCAGGCACGGCAGCAGTTGGGCTACCTGCCGGAAACGGTGCCGCTCTACCCAGAAATGAGTGTGGAGGGGTATCTACACTTCATAGGCCAGGTGCGACGGCTGGAAAATGTATGGGATCGTGTTGATGATGTGCTGGAAGCTGTCGATTTGCTGGATCGTGCCGAAAGCTTCATCGGCAGCCTGTCCAAAGGAATGCGCCAGCGAGTGGGCATCGCCCAGGCGCTGCTGCACGACCCAGACGTGCTCATCCTGGATGAGCCAACGATTGGCTTGGACCCCGCCCAAATTGTGGAAATCCGCCAAATCATTGCCGACGTGGGGCGCAAACGCACCGTACTCTTGAGTACCCACATCCTGGCCGAGGTGGAGCAAATTTGCAGCCGGGTGATCATGATTATGAACGGCCGTATCTACGCCGACCTCCCCATGAGCCAGATCAAACAGGGCGGCAACCAGCTTTCCTTGCAACTTGCCCAACCAACCGAGCAAACCAGCGAGATTCTACACACGATTGAAGGGATAACGGCCGTTGCCAGCAGCGGTCCCAACCAATTTCTCCTCTCGGTAGATGGCCGGGATGAAACAAAGATAGCGGTGGCGGAAACGGCCGTTTCCCAAGGTTGGGGACTCCTCGAACTCAGCCCACACCGTCTCAGCCTGGAAACCCTCTTCCTGGAAAAACTCAAAGAAGCCCAAGCCACCAGCCCCGAACCCGAAGAACTGGAAGTACCCGAAGAAACATTGGAGGCTGAACAATGATTAAGAAGCTGACAAGCCAACAAGTAGATTCCCGCTCTCGCAGGAAGGACAGCATGGTATTTCTGGGTACGCTGCCATCCATAACGTTCCCTCTGCGCCTCCGCGCCTTTGCGTTAAAAAAACCTGTGGGGGTGGCCCATGCATAACATCTGGCAAATTGCCCGGCGTGAACTGGGCGCGATTTTTGTGCAGCCGTTGGCCTACATCTTTGGCGTAGTGATTATTGCCCTGACCGGCTACATTTTTGCCTCCGAACTGTTTTTCCTGGCCAGCCAACCCGGTTCGCTGCCCATCGACGTGCAAAACGTGCTAGGCCTGTACACCTTCCTCTACCTGTTTGCCATGCCCGCCCTAACCATGCGCCTGCTGTCTGAAGAGCAGCGCAGCGGCACGATGGAGCTGCTCATGACCCTGCCCCTGCGCGACGGTGAAGTGGTGTTGGGCAAATTTCTGGCAGGCTTTATTTTTTATCTGGTCACTACGTCTCTGACACTCGTCTTTCCCGCTATTTTGTTTGTTTTTGGCAACCCCGACCCTGGCCCGATATGGACCGCCTACCTGGGCGTAATCTTGTACGGAGCCGCGCTGCTGGGGATTGGCATCCTGGCTTCGGCCCTGTCAGAAAACCAGATGGTGGCTTTTATTTTGGCCTTGGGACTGACGCTGGTGCTTTATTTGTTGGTAATTCCGGCCCAGTCGTTTTCCTTGGGCGATACGGCCGTTACCATCCTCAACGAACTTTCCCTATCCAACCATCAGGAAAACTTTTACCGTGGGCTGATTGTAGCCAAGGACATCGTGTATTACCTGGCAGTGACAGCCATCACCCTGTTCGCCGCCACTCGTGTTCTAGAAAGCCGCCGCTGGCGGTAAGATTAGCCACCGAGGACATAGAGAATTTAGAGGTTTTTCTCTTTTTCCTTTGTGATCTCTGTGGCAAACAAGAATTATGAAGCAAAAACTTGATCGATTTGCACCTATTTTTCCAATTTTAGCCCTGGCCCTGCTCGTTGGCGGGGGCGTGGTTTATTTTGTGACGCGGCGCTGGGATTGGCTGCCCAATGTGCTGCTGGCTGGCAGCGGCCTGCTGCTGCTCCTCTTTGCCATTTTTTGGCCCGACAACGTTCGCGCCCGGCTGAGCGGCCGTGGCGGGCGGTATGGCGGTACGCTGCTGCTGATTTTGTTTTTTACGGCCGTATTGGCCCTGCTCTACACCCTTGCTTACCAAAACAGCGACTGGCGCTACGATGCCACCGCCGACAACGCCTTTACCCCCCTGCCTGAAACCATCGACCTGCTGCAATCGCTTGATGAACCGATTCACGTTGTGGGCTTCTACACCGCCGACACCGCTTTCCAACGCAGCGAGGCAGAAGCCAGCCTGCAAGCCATGCAGGCTTACACCGATCAGCTCAGCTACGAATTTGTTGATCCCAACGAAAACCCGCTGCTCGCCGAGCAGTACGATCTTTCCTTTGCTGGCACGCTGGTCTTCACCCGCGAAGATGGCACCTTTGCCAAAACATCCACGCTCACCGACCAGGATTTGCACACCGCCCTGGTGCGCACCATCAATCCCACCGTGAAAACCGCCTACTTTGTCACTGGCCACGGCGAGCGCGATTGGGAAGATTTTGGCACGGATGGCATCGGAACGGCCGTTACCCTCATCGAAGAATCCGGCTTTACTGTCGAATCCCTCAACCTGTTTGTTACGGGCGAGGTGCCAGAAGATGCCAGCGCCGTCTTTTTGATCGACCAGCAAGCCCCGCTGGCAGCCGAGGAAATTGAGGCGCTGGCCAGCTATGTAGACAATGGCGGGGCACTCTTCATCGCCCGCGACGCGGTGGATACCGAAGGCCGCGCCGCTGCGGAAGCCGATGGGCTGCTACCCTGGCTGCAAGAAAGCTGGGGCATCACCTTGCGCAATGATCTCATCATCGACGCCTCGCTGGCCCAGGCAGGCCAAACGATTGGCCTGACGTTTGTGGGGGCACAGTATGGCAACAGCCCCATCACCCAAGGATTAGATCAGTTTGGCACGATTTTCAACGTGGCTCGATCTATTACGACCGAGCTGCCGCCGGAGGTAACGGCCGTAAACCTCATCACCACCAGCGAGTTGGCCTGGGGCGAAACCAACTTCGAGCGCATGGTCACTGCCGGGGAAGTTGCCCCGGACGAGGGTGAAGACGCCACCGGCAGCCTCACCGTCGCCCTCAGCGCCCAAAACACGGCCAGCGGCGCGCGCCTCGTCGTCTTTGGCGACACCGATTTCCTCACCAATTCCTTTATTCAACAAGGTGGCAACAGCTTCCTCTTTGAAAACGCCGCCAATTGGCTGGTCAATGATGTGGCCTCGATTGAGCTTTCCGCCCGCGAATCGATCCCGCGCCAGGTGACGATTACCCAAAGCCAGCTCAGCCTGCTGCAATTGGTCAGCGTCTGCTTTGCGCCCGGCTTGTTGGCCCTGGCTGGCATGGCTGTTTGGTACTCCCGCCGCCAAAGGCAGTAGAAGGTGAATCATTTAGAATTGGTGCAGACGGCCGTTTCCCGAGCATTAGGCGCGGGCATATCCATGCAAGAACGGATACCACTCAACTTCCAAAGCAACCAACTGTTTGATGTATGGCAAAACGGCCGTCACTGCATCGCCAAGCATTACCTCAAAACCGACGAACTCAACGACGCTCCGCACCGGGAATTTAAAGCGCTGCAACTGCTGGCTCCCCTGGATATCGCCCCGCAGCCCGTTTTTTATGATCCCGACCTTGGTCCCGTGGTGATTTACGAATTTTTAGAGGGCACCATGTGGGACCGCACCCGGCCAACGGCCGTTCAATTGCAACAACTCGCCGAACTATGGCTCACCCTCAACGACCTACCCTCCGACGGCCTCTGGCTCTCACGCGGCATGGAACGCACCATGCAAGATGTGTCGGCCATGTTTCACAACTACCTCAACCGGTATGAAGCATGGGCCAGGCAGCATTTCCAGGCGGGGCTAGAAGGCGTGCCCCACTGCCAAGGCGTGCTTGATCGGCTGCCCACCATTTTAGATTCATTTGCCCAACTGCCTGATCCCACGCTGCTTTTCTGCCGCTCTGATCCTCGCTTTGCCAACGTCATTCAACGGCCAGATGGCCGTCTCGCCCTGGTCGATTGGGAAGATTGTGGCCTACGCGATCCGGCCCGTGACACGGCCGATTTGCTCACCCACCCCAACCAGGAAGATCTGTTGCGTGATGAGGAATGGGACGCTTTTTTACGGCCGTACACCACCAAACGCCTTAAAACCGATCCCAATTTCAACGAGCGCGTCCACCATTACCTGGCCATTTTCCCCATTTTCTGGCTACTGCTCCTGCTCAATTCCGGAGCCAATCGGGCCATGTCGGGCAAACCGATAAAAGAGTGGCAGCCGAATCGTATTCCCGTTAATATTCAGCTGCGGCGCTACCTGGCACGAGCGCAAGCTTGGCCTGCCAAACCAACCGCCGTGGATCTGGCTTCCCTGGCCAAACTCAACTTTTTTCCAGATTAATATCTTGACTTTGACCATTTGTCATTCCCGCGCAGGCGAGAATCCATCTGGCTCAGGAAGATACATGCCGAGTTTCAACCTTTTTCTCTGTGGAACTCTATGCCAACTCTGCGAAACTCTGTGTTCCGCTTTTTTTATAAATTAAAGGAGCTCATGTGAAACAGATACCTTTTCTCGGCTGGAAGAACTGCATCCAGCTCAGCAATTCACAAATCGAACTTGTCGTCACGGCCGATGTTGGCCCGCGCATCATCCATTTTGGCTTTGTGGGCGACAAAAACGTTTTTGCCACCTTCCCTGACCAGCTAGGGCGAACCGGCGATGCCGAATGGCACAGCTACGGCGGCCATCGCTTTTGGCTGGCCCCGGAGATTGTGCCACGCACCTACTACCCGGACAATCACCCGGTCACCGTAGAAGATCACGGTTCCTTTGTCCGCTTCATCGCTCCGGTAGAAACGGCTACACGAATGCAAAAGACAATCGACATTGCCCTCGATCCCAACGCAGCCAAAGTGACGGTGACCCACACGGTACAAAACTTGAATCCGTGGACGGTGGAACTGGCTCCCTGGGCGCTTACGGTGATGGCTCCAGACGGAACGGCCGTCCTGCCTCTTCCCCCAACAGGCAGCCACCCAGAAAATCTGCTGCCCTCCGGCAACCTGACCACCTGGGCCTATACCAACCTGAGCGATCCGCGCTGGACCTGGGGCGAACAATTTGTGCTGCTGCGCCAGGACCCCACCGCCACGGCACCAGTGAAAATTGGCAACAATAATGTGGCGGGCTGGCTGGGTTATGTGCGAGACGGCCGTTTCTTCCTCAAACAGTTCGCGCCGCATGATCCCCACGCCACCTACCCAGACCGCAACAGCTCTACCGAGCTCTACACCGACGCCAGCATCCTGGAGTTGGAAACGCTGGCTCCACTGGTACAGCTTGAACCCGGTGCCACTATCAGCCACACAGAAACGTGGCAGCTCTTCGCCGACGTGTATATCCCGCAAAATGATGCAGACGTCATCGAACATTTGTTACCGAAGATAATGAAGTAAAAAGTGAACGATTACTTTTTACTTACCACTTTTACTTTTAACTCAAAATCATGACCTACGCTCAAACAATTGCCTCCACACTCAATGTCAAACCTAGCCAAGTAACGGCCGTAATCACCCTGCTCGACGATGGCAACACCATCCCCTTCATCTCTCGCTACCGCAAGGAAGCCACCGGCAGCCTGGACGAGGAGCAAATTCGCCAGATCGAGGATCAGGTAAACAAACTTCGCGCCCTGGATGATCGGCGCGGCACCATTTTGGAATCAATCGCCAGCCAGGAAAAGCTGACGCCGGAATTGGAAACCGCCATTCGGGCCGCCAGCACGATGACCGAGCTGGAAGATTTGTACCAGCCGTACAAGCCCAAACGCCGCACCCGGGCCACGATGGCCCGCGAAAAGGGGCTGGAGCCGCTGGCTGAGCTAATTTTGGGACAATTATTGAGTCGGCAAACGGCCGTTCAAATTGCCACCCCCTTCCTCAACGACGAAGTTCCCACGCCGGACGACGCTCTGGCAGGCGCACGCGACATCGTCGCTGAGCAAATCAGCGACACGCCGCTGGTGCGCCAAACCCTACGCGATAAAACATTCCAGTTTGGCCTGCTGCGCAGCGAGAAAATCAAAGATGCCGTTGACGAAAAAACCGTCTACAAGCTGTATTATGCGTTTGAGCTGCGGATTGATCGCTTACGGCCGCATCAAATTTTAGCTATCAACCGGGGTGAAGCTGAGAAAATTTTGCGCGTCAGCGTGGATATTGCCGAGCGGGATTGGATCTTGGCCGTGCGCACCAGCTATCGGCCGGACCGCCGCTCGCCTTTGGCCGAACAACTTCAGTTGGCGATGGAAGACGCGGCCAAGCGGCTGCTCGTTCCGGCCATCGAGCGGGACGTGCGCCGCAGCCTCAGCGAACAGGCCGAAGCCCACGCCATCCAGGTGTTTGCCGAAAATACGCGCGGCCTGCTCACCCAGCCGCCGCTGGCCGGGCACACCGTCATGGGCATTGACCCGGCTTACCGCACCGGCTGCAAAGTAGCCGTAGTGGATGCGACGGGAAAAGTTTTGGCAACAACGGCCGTTTACCCTCATCAACCACAAAACCGCCGCGAAGAAGCCCTCAAAACATTGGCCGAACTGGTGCAAAAACACAACATCAGCCTGATCACCATTGGCAACGGCACCGCCTCGCGGGAAACCGAGCAGCTGGTGGCGGAACTCACGCGGCAAATGGACAACGTGCATTACCTCATCGTCAACGAGGCGGGCGCCAGCGTCTACAGCGCCAGTCCGCTGGCTAAGGCCGAACTGCCGGAGCTGGACGTCACGCTGCGCGGGGCGGTCTCCATTGCTCGCCGGGCGCAAGACCCGCTGGCCGAGCTGGTCAAAATCGACCCCAAATCCATCGGTGTAGGGCTGTATCAGCACGATGTGAACCAAAAGCAGCTGTCCGACTCGCTGGATGGCGTGGTGGAATCGGTGGTGAACCAGGTGGGCGTGGACGTGAACACCGCCTCCCCCGCTTTGCTAACCCATGTGGCCGGGATTGGCCCCAAGCTGGCAGAAAATATCGTGGCGTATCGGGAGGAAAACGGCCGTTTCCCCAACCGCACCACCCTGAAAAAAGTGTCTGGCCTGGGGGCCAAAGCGTTTGAACAGTCCGCCGGTTTTTTGCGCGTGCGTGACGGCGACAATCCGCTGGACGCCAGTGCGATTCATCCCGAAAGTTATGGGGTGGCAACGGCCGTACTCAAAAAAGTCCACCTAGCCCCCAATACCCCACCCACCGAACGTGCCCCAGCCCTCCACCAGCTGCCGCCGGTGGCCGAATTGGCCCAGCAGCTCAACACGGGCGTGCCCACTCTGAGCGATATTTTGGAACAGCTGGTGCGCCCCGGCCGCGATCCCCGCGAAGATTTACCCAAACCGATCCTGCGCAGCGACGTGCTGTCTCTCAGCGATCTCAAACCCGGCATGCAGCTCAAAGGCACGGTACGCAACGTTGTCGATTTTGGCGCGTTTATCGACATCGGCGTGAAGCAAGATGGCCTACTGCACCGCAGCCAGATTCCCCGCAGCGAAACCCTCACCGTTGGCGACATCCTCACCGTTTCTATTCAATCCATTGATGCTGAACGAGGGCGAATTGGCTTGACCTGGGTCAAATAAACCAGACAACTCCCCTCCATAACCGGCAAGCCCCTTTTTTATAAAACCTGTTCAAATTTGTTGTTTGAACAGGTTTTTTGCCGTTCCCGGCTGAATATAGAACAAAACAGTAACAAAATATAAACAATATATTGACAAATCTAGGCTAATACGATATGCTTCTCCCTGTCTGCTGTAAACAAAACCTTGACAAGTGCAGACATTCAGGTATGAGCCCGCCGATAATTTGGCGGTTAAGTTAATTGGAGGCACTGATGGCGTTAGAATCATTTGAATCACCTCTTTGGGAAACCCGTTTATTACGATTAGCCCATCACGCGCTTGATCATCACAGTGACAATGAACCAGTTCATAACGGCCGTGAGCATTTGGTCCAGGCTTATGAACATTGCGCGACAATTACCAAACAGCACAGCCGCACGTTTTATCTGGCATCTGGCCTGCTGCCCAAAGAACAGCGCAAAGCGGTGCGCGCCCTGTATGCCTTCTGCCGCGTCAGCGATGATTTGATCGATGAAGAAGAAGAACATCAACATCAACACATTTTGCAATGGCGGCAAGAAAGTCTGGCCAATCATCCCCCCATTTACAATCTGGTAGCCCTGGCCTGGGCCGACACGCGGGCTAACTTCAACATCCCCCGCCGCTACGCCGAGCAGCTTTTGGACGGGGTGACCTCCGATTTGATACATACGCGCTACGAAACGTTTAACGAACTGGCACAATATTGCTATGGCGTTGCTTCCACCGTGGGCCTGATGGCAATGCACATTGTGGGATACGAGGGACATAAAGCTATTCCCTATGCCATCAAACTGGGGGTTGCTTTGCAGCTCAGCAATATTTTGCGAGATGTGCAGGAAGATTGGGCAAACGGCCGTCTCTACCTCCCCCTCGAAGAATTACGCATGTTCAACCTGGATGAAGCGGATATTGCCAACGGCACCATTGACCACCGCTGGCGCGCCTTCATGCGCTTCCAAATTCGGCGGGCGCGGCAGTTGTATGCTGAAGCATTACCGGGCGTCGCCATGTTGGGCAAAAGCGGCCGTTTTGCCATTGCTGCCGCTGCCGAACTGTACCGCGCCATCCTGGACGACATCGAAGCCCACGATTACGACGTATTCAGCCGTCGGGCACACACCACCAAGCGGGAAAAATTACTGAACTTGCCTGGCATTTGGTGGCGTTCCAAAACCAACCAGTACGTGCATTTGGTTCACAAACCGGTACACACCCAGCCCACCCTGGTGGCCTGTTCACATGAATCGCCTATTGAGGCAGATAATTTTGAAGCAGACAATTTTTATGCAGTTCCGCAAGGGTAACCCTTTAGCGTAACAAAGTAGCAAGTGAAAAGTGAAAAGTTTAGGAAATAGTCTGGGCATTCAGCCCCAGAAACGAGAAAAAATGAAAGAAAAAGTAATCATCATTGGCAGCGGTTTTGGCGGTTTGGGAGCGGCAGCGCGGCTGGCAGCGCAAGGCTATCAGGTCGATATTTTTGAGAAATTGGACCAGCCTGGTGGCCGGGCCTACGTATTTGAGCAGGATGGCTTCAAGTTTGACGCTGGCCCCACGGTGATCACCGCGCCCTTTATGTTTGACGACATTTTTGAACTGGCCGGGCGCAAGCGGGAAGATTACGTGGAGTTTGTGGCTTGCGACCCATTTTACCGGATTTTTGACCATAACGGCCGTTCCCTCGATTACAACAACGACGAACAATTTATCCTCAACCAGATTGAGCAGTGGAGTCAGGCTGACCGCGAAGGATATAAGCGGTTTATGACCACCACTAAAGCCATCTTCGAGAAAGGGTTTGTGGAACTGGCCGACAAGCCATTCCTCTCCGTGACGGACATGTTTCGTGTGGTGCCTGACCTGCTCCGCCTCCAATCACATAAGACAGTGTACAAATATGCTTCCCAGTTCATCGAGAATGAATTCTTGCGCCGCTGCTTTTCGTTTCACCCCCTGCTGGTGGGCGGCAACCCGTTCGACACCACTTCCATTTACGCCATGATTCATTACCTGGAGCGGGAATGGGGTGTGCATTACGTGATGGGCGGCACGGGCGCGCTGGTACGCGCTTTGGGACGACTGATAGAAGAATTAAACGGCCGTTTCCACCTTAACGCCGCAGTGGACGAAATTTTGGTAGAGGGCAACGGCCGTAACCGCCGCGCCACCGGCATTCGGCTCAAGGATGGCACGGTGCACTACGCCGACCACGTTATCTCCAATGCCGATGTGGCCTTCACCTACACCCAGCTCATCGACAGCAAAAATCGCAGCTTCCGCAACTCGGATTTCCGCTACAACAATTTAACGCGCTACAGCATGTCCCTGTTTGTCATCTACTTTGGCACCAAAAAGCGGTACAACGATGGCAAGCTGGCTCACCACAACATCATCCTCAGCGAACGGTACAAAGGGTTACTGAAAGACATCTTCAGCAACAAACAATTGGCAGAAGATTTCTCACTTTATCTGCACATGCCCACCCTCACAGACCCCAGCATCGCGCCCGAGGGACACGAAGGATTCTATGTCCTTTCGCCCGTGCCGCATCTTGGCTCTGGCATTGATTGGGCTACAGCGGCCAAACCGTACCGCGACGCCATCATGCAATTTTTGGAGGAAAATTATCTGCCCGATCTACAGGAAAATCTCGTCACCGAGCATTTTATCGACCCACGACACTTCAAAGGCACGCTCAACAGCCATCTCGGCTCCGCCTTTTCAGTAGAACCGATTTTGACCCAATCCGCCTGGTTCCGCCCGCACAACCGCTCCGAAGACATCGACAATCTTTACTTTGTGGGCGCGGGTACTCATCCCGGCGCAGGCCTGCCCGGCGTCCTCTCCTCCAGCAAAATTGCCGAGGATTTGATCATGGGCGCACCGGTAACAGCGGGAATTCGGTAAACGGTGGTCGGTAATCGGTTGAATCATTTACCGATTACGGCTTACCAAATACCGATAACGGTTGACAAGAATGACCTACTTCTCCTTCCTTGCCCTTTTCCTGGGCATTCCAATTATGATCATGTTGGCTGGCACCTGGTGGGACGGGCGGCAAGGGCGCAGGCTGCCCCGCCGCTTTGCCAACTATTCACCCTGGGCCATTTTGGGGCTGCATTTGGCGCTGGCGCTGATGTACACCACGCCCTGGGATAACTATCTGGTAGCCACTTCGGTTTGGTGGTACGACCAGGCCAAAGTGACGGGCCTTGTGTTCGGCTATGTGCCCATCGAGGAGTACACTTTCTTTTTGGTGCAGCCAATTTTGACGGGGCTGTGGCTGCTGTTTTGGCTGCGGCGGCAGCCGGATGTGGTGGAACCGGGGTGGGCAAACGGCCGTTTCCGCACCCTCCCCCTACGCCTTCTAAGCCTCCTCTGGTTAAGCATGGTTGCTATCCTAATCACAGGCTGGGCACCCGGCACCTACCTGGCCCTGATTCTGGCCTGGGCACTGCTGCCCATCATGTTGCAAGTGGGCTTTGGCGGCGATATTTTGTGGCAGCACCGCCGCGTCATCCTGCTGGGGCTACTGCCCATCACTCTCTTTCTCGCCGCCGCCGACACCCTGGCTATTTACGACGGCATCTGGACCATCGACCCGGATCAAACGCTCAATTGGCTCATTGGTGGTATGCTTCCCTTTGAAGAGTTCCTCTTTTTTTTGGTGACCAATACTCTGGTCGTCTTTGGCATGACACTCTTTCTTTCTGCTGAAAGCCAGGAGCGCCTGGCTCAAGTAAAAGAAACTGTTACCCGTTGGCAGTCAAAGCGGTTGCAGGTAGCAAGTGAGAAGTAAACGTGAAAAGTGAAAGAGTAGAAAACCCTTTCCTGAATACCATTCGCCAAGCGGTTGCCTGGCAGCAGTACCGTTTCATCTTAACGGCTTACTGGCAACGGCCGTCTCTCGCCACCACGTTTATCATTAGCTGGATATTTGCCATGATCAGCCTGCCCATTTTGAACTGGATTTGGGGCGAAGGGCTGCTGCCGCTGGGGCTGACGCTGGGAGTTGTTTTGCAAGCAACGGCCGTTTTCCTCATTTTGCGCGAACAGTGGGGCTGGCAAAAGACGCTGGTTACGGCCGTTCTCATCGCCGCCCTCACCCTGTTCATCGAATGGCTGGGCTCCACCACCGGGTTTCCCTTTGGCAGCTACACCTACACGAACCTGATGCAGCCGCAGATTGCTCACGTACCTATTCTTATCCCCTTCGCCTGGTTCATGATGCTGCCCTGCGCCTGGGCGGTCGCCAGCCAGATTCAGGGGCAATTGCCCCAAAGATGGGCTACCCATCGCGGACTCTATTTTCTTCTGGCAGGATTGGCCTTCACCGCCTGGGACCTGTTCCTGGACCCGCAAATGGTGGCCTGGGGATTGTGGCAGTGGCAGACTCCTGGCGGTTATTTTGGCATTCCTTGGAGTAATTATTTGGGGTGGTTGGGAACGGCCGTCCTCCTCACAGCCCTTTTCCGCCCAAAAAATCTACCCATCAAGCCCCTCCTCATCATCTACACCATCACCTGGTTCCTGGAAACGGTTGGCCTGCTCTTTTTCTGGAACCTGGCTGGCCCTGCCCTCGCTGGTAGCCTGGCGATGGGTTTGTTTGTCTGGCTGGGCTGGCGGGCGGAAATTAGTAAAAAGTGAGCTACTTATCAATTTTTACTTTTCACTCCCAAACTGACACACCCATCTCATGACACAACTCCTCCCCACCCTCTTTTGGACACTATTTGGCTTTGCCCTGGGTGCGCTGCCTTTTTCGGTTTGGGTAGGCAAGCTCGTTCTGGGTAAAGACATTCGCCAATTTGGCGACAAAAATCCCGGCGCGACTAACGTGCTGCGGGCTGGCGGGCCGCTGCCGTTTGTGCTGGCACTGATGCTAGACATCAGCAAAGGGGCGCTGCCGCTGGGATTGGCAGTTCACATTTTTGGTGTTGAAGGCTGGAGCATTGTGCCAATTGCGCTTGCACCGCCGTTGGGCCATACGTTCTCACCGTTTCTCAACTGGCGCGGCGGTAAAGCCATTGCCGCCGCCTTTGGCGTTTGGATTGGCATTACCATTTGGACCATGCCACTCATTTCACTCTCACTGCTGGTGGTCTTCTCGCTGCTCATCACGCCGTCCGGCTGGGCGGTGCTGCTGGCGCTGACAGGCATGCTGCTGGCGCTGCTGCTTTGGTTCGACGACCCGGTTTTGTTGGGTGTGTGGGCAGGTCACTTTTTGCTGCTGGTCTGGAATCATCGAGCGGATTTGGCAAAACGGCCGTCTCTTCGCCAGCGTAAGAAAATTACATAATTACTCAATTACAGAAAGTAATTGGGTAATTGAGTAACTGAGCAATTAGGTATGTTATTAACAGGAATTGGGATTTTCATTTCATTAGCGCTGGGGATTTTAGGGATTACGGCCGTTGCCAACATCCTCTTCTTTCCCCGCCTCAAAGCCACCCAGCCCACCGCGCGACCCAAACTGTCCATTTTGATACCAGCGCGCAACGAAGCGGCCGTCATCGGCCAAACAGTGCGTGCTTTGTTGGCCCAAACCTACACCAACTTTGAGCTACTCCTCCTTGACGACCAATCTGACGACGGCACCGGACAGATTGCCAGGCAAGCGGCTGGTAGAGATGAACGATTCCGTCTAATGAGTGGCGCGCCGTTGCCCTCCGGTTGGCTGGGCAAAAATTGGGCCTGCCACCAGCTCAGCCAGGCCGCCACTGGCGATTACCTGCTCTTTGCCGATGCCGACGTGCGCTGGCAACCCAACGCGCTGACCGCACTGTTGGCCCTGGCCCAAACCGAGCAGGCCGACCTGCTCACCGTCTGGCCGACCCAGCAAACCAAAACTTGGGCCGAGCGGCTCGTGGTGCCGTTGATGAGCTTCGCCATTTTGTGCTACCTACCCATCCTGCCGGTGCATTTCACCGATTGGCCCGCTTTTGCCGCCGCCAACGGCCAATGTTTACTGTTTCGACGCGAGGCGTACAAAAAAATCGGGGGGCATACGGCCGTTCGCCAAAACGTCATTGAAGATGTGGCCCTGGCTAAAACAGTCAAAGCGCACCAGCTGCGCCTGCGCCTGGCGGATGGCAATCGGCTGGTAAGCTGCCGCATGTACCAAAACTGGGCAGAAGTGCAGGCTGGTTTTGCCAAAAACATTTTGGCTGGACACGGCAACAGCATCCCATTTTTGCTGCTCTCAACCTTGTTTCACTGGCTCCTCTTTTTGTTTCCCTGGTTCTGGTTTGCCGCCACGTTAGACGTGTGGCCGTTGGGGTTGGGGCTGGCTGGCGTGGTGTTGCGGGCAGGAACGGCCGTATTCACCCGCCAACGCCCCCGCGACGCCCTACTCATGCCCATCTCCGTTTTGCTGATGAGCCGCATCGCCTTCCAATCCATCCAATGGCAGCGGCGCGGCACGGCTGAATGGAAAGGGCGGAAATTAGACCCCCATCCCAGCCTTCCCCCTCTCAGGGGAAAGGAGCAGGCTCCCTCTCCCTTGCAGGGAGAGGGCTGGGGTGAGGGTAAATAATCATGAACGACATCCTCATCATCGGCGCAGGCATTGGCGGGCTGAGCACAGCCATTCGGCTGGCCGCCGCTGGACAGCGCGTTACCATCTACGAGAAGAACCAGCAGGTTGGCGGCAAGATGGGCCAGATCGAGGCTGACGGCTTCCGCTGGGACATTGGCCCCTCGGTCATCACCATGCGGCCTGTGTTTGAGGAGTTGTTCGCCAGCGCCGGACGCCGCCTGGAAGATTACCTGACGCTGGAGCCAGTCGATCCACTCACCCGCTACTTTTACCCCAACGGCAGTAGCCTCGACGCCACACAAGACCGCGAAAAGATGGCCAGCCAAATCCGCCAGATTGACCCAAAAGATGTGGCAGGCTATCAAAACTACCTGCGCTATGCTGCGCAGATTCACCGCATCACTGGCCCAGTTTTTATTTACGATCAGCCGCCCACCTGGCGCAGCTTCTTGCGCGTACCGTTTGCCGACTGGTTCAAAATCGACGGCTTGCGCACCATGCAGCAGGCGATTGAAAATCACGTGCGTTCACCGGAGCTGCGGCAGCTTTTGGGCCGATTTGCCACTTATGTGGGCGGCAGTCCGTACCTGGCCCCGGCCACGCTCAACGTCATTGCCCACGTGGAGCTATCTGGCGGCGTTTGGTACCCGCGCGGCGGCATTTACGCCATTGCCCAGGCGATGGCCCAATTGGCCCGCGAATTGGGCGTCACGATTCATACCAAATGTGGCGTGCAAGAAATTGGGGTAGACAACGGCCGTTTCCACCACCTAACACTGGAAAATGGCAAAACTGTGACGGGAACGGCCGTTGTCAGCAACCTTGATGTCACCACAACACGGCAACACCTGCTGCGGAACTTTTTTAACGCAAAGGCGCAAAGGCGCAGAGGTTTAGGTAGTTGGCTAACCAGGTTGATTTCTTCGCAGCAAACTTTACGGAACGAAGGCCCCATTCACAATTCACAATTCACAACCCCCAACTCACAATTCGACTCCTCTTGCTCCGGCTTCATCCTCCTGCTCGGCATCAACAAGCAGTTCCCGCAGTTAGCCCACCACAACATTCTCTTCTCACCTGATTATCCGGCCGAATTTAAAGCGATTTTTGAAGACGGCCGTCCCCCCGACGACCCCACCATATACATTGCCATCACCAGCAAAACCGACCCACAGCACGCGCCTGCCGCTGGCGAAAACTGGTTCGTTCTGGTCAACGCTCCGCCGCTGGATAATCGCTACGATTGGCAGGTAAATCAACAAGCCTATCGCGATTTGGTGCTGCAAAAAATTGCAGGGTTTGGCTTTGACGTGCGCAACCACATCGTTACCGAACAGATCCTAACGCCGGTGGATCTGGCTGAAGGCAGCGGTGCCTGGCGCGGCGCACTGTACGGTGCGTCGCCAAATTCACGCTGGGCTGCTTTTAAACGGCCGCACAATCGCTCAAAGGAAATTCAGGGACTCTACTTCGTAGGCGGCACCACCCACCCCGGCGGCGGCGTGCCGATGGTGACGCTCTCCGGCAAGGTGGCAGCAGAACTCGTCCTAGAAGATTTAGGACACATTTAGAAAAATTTTTGGGGTTTACAGATTGGTCCATTCTTGAAGAATGGACCAATCTCTCCAGGTTACTAAGCACTTTCAGGGTTTCAACACCACCGGCAGGTAGACAGAATTGGGCCAGATGATTTCGGCATCAACGAGCAGCGACACGTTGTCAATCACCAGACCCGTATGCCCCCCACTGCCATCATTATAGACGCCAAAATGCAGCCGAATGGCTTGTCCAGCATAGGCAGACAAATCAAAGATGCGGGGCTGCCAGAGTTGGCTGTTGCTTTGCTCCCAAAACAGCGTTTCCAAAATGGCACCACTGTTCGCGTCGAGGACGAGGGCGTATTGCGCATCCCCAGCGGCAGCTCCAGTTGGTTCGGCGACGGTGGGTGAAAAACTTTGGGGGAAAACGGCCGTTTCCCCAGCCATCCCACCATCCCCACTTACCGCATACGTGTAAACTGTCAGTTTCGCCGTCTGCGTCCCAGTTGGGATGGTCACATCCTGCCGCGCCGACGAGTAGGCAGCCACGTTCTCACCGCCAAAGCTGCCAATTTGCATTGCCTGCTGGCCATCGTACACAATGTTGTCACTAAATTGAGCCGATTGCGTTGTTCCTGGCAGATCCCAAACATCTTCTGTTTCAAAGCCGCCGTTAATGATGATGTCAAACTGGGGCGTCTCGTAACGCCAGACGCCCGCGTCTGTGGCCACAAACACCGCCCCACTTTGATCCACGACCACGTCGGCAAAGCCTGGCCGATTCGGAGCGCTGCCCACCAACGTCCAGGACACGCCCCTATCCCGCGAACGGTACAGAGCGCCATCCTGGGTAGTGACGTAAGCCAGACCATCGCTGCCAAACGAAGGTGAAAGGGCTAACCCAGCCAGCGGTTCGTCTGGCAGACCGATGCCAACCTGGGTCCAATTTGCGCCGCCATCACTGGAGGTAAAAACGCCGTAGTGAAGCGTGTAATCCGGCGGATTGCTCCAGGAAGCCAGCGCCAACAATGTTTGGTCGCTGGCGTAAGCGGGGGAAACGGCCAGAGTTAAAATGTAATGGGAGTCGCTAAGGCCAGAAACGGCCGTTTCCCACATCGTTTCTCCCGGCAGCAGACGCCAAAACCCTTTGGCCCCACCGGCAAAGATCGTGCTATCGGCCGGATAGTTGGACGACAGCGCAACCTGCAAAGCGGCACCACCTTTGCTAACCGGCCAGGTCCCCACATCATTCCAGGTATCGCCACCGTCGGCAGAAATTTGCACTGCTTTTTCATTCGTCGTCGCAAACAACGTCTGGTCAGTCCCGAACTGTGGCGAGATGGCAATATCGCTCACCAGATCAGAGTTGAGCACACCAGACCAGGATTGACCGCCATTTTGGCTGCGGTACAGCGTGCTGCCAATGCCATCGCTGCGCGACCGGGCGGCAAATAGCGTCTGGTCGCTGGCATAGGTGGGCGAAGCAGCCACTTCTGTAAACGCATAATAGCCACTGCCTAAGCCCAGCGATTGCCAGGACGCACCGCCATCCTCGCTGGCGTACACACTGTGATTGGGACCGCCAGTTAACAACAGGCCGCTGTTGCTAAGGGTCAGGGGGTTGCTTGCCAGGGCTGTAAAATGGTCACTGGGCTGGCGCAGCGTGCCCGTGGCCAGGTCTGCGCTGAGCAGCCGGAATACGCCTTCATCTAGCCCCACCAACAAAACGGCATGGGCAGGCCATTCGGGGGAAAGGGCCAGGGAGCGGATAGCTTGATTTTCGTATGCATTCACCAGCGTCCAGCTGTCGCCGCCATTTTCCGACCAGAACAGACCGGCATCGGTACCGGCAAACAGCGTCTGATCGCTGGCAAAATCAGGTGAAACAGCCAGGACATTGATGAAGTTGACCTCAGTGGCAATGGTGCGGCTAATCCAACTGCTGCCGCCATTGCTGGAACGATAGAAAACGGCCGTATCCGGCACATTGGCTTCCCCGGCAAACAACGTCTGATCATTGGCAAAATTGGGCGAGATGGCTAAGGAACGCACCACCGTTGACAGAACTGGTGTCCAGGAAACGGCCGCATTCTCCGATTTAGACACACCCGCACTCCCAGCGGCAAAGACCGTCTGGTCATTTATAAAATTAGGGGAAAAAGCAATCCCTCCTGCCGCCGACACAGCCTGTGGCGCTTCCCAGGAAGTGCCACTATCCCGGCTGACGTAGAGACTTTCGCTGTAATAATCTGTTCCGGCCAGCACCAGGCCACTGCTGGCGTAATCGGGCGCGGCTGCCACCCGGTAAAAGAAGCCAGGCACCGACCCATTCATCGCGCTGGTGGCCTGCCACGTTTCGCCCGCATCGGTGGATTTGAGCACGTCGCCCCAGGTGGCGGCAAAAACAGTGTCGTCACTGGCAAAATCAGGCGAAAAAGCGTAGTCAAGAACAGGATCGCTGTACGCAACATCGCTGGGTGTAGCCTGCCACGTCTGGCCAAAGTCGCTGGATTTGTGGGGTCCCAGGCCAATGGCCCCACCCTGGAAATTGGCCATCCACTCGCCGCCCAAGACAATGCCGTCGCTGGCAAAATTGGGTGAGACAGCCAGGCTCATGGCGCTGCCCCCGCGTGGACCATTGCTGCTCCAAATGCCTGGCTCAACGGCCGTTCCCTGTTCAATGATGATCTGCTGCAATCCAACATTCGTGGAAGCAGTCACTAAGAACGAGTTGGTTGGCTGCGTCAGCAAATCATGGACACGCTCTCCGCTCAGGTTTGTGCCGATGGTTTCCCAGTTTGCACCGCCATCGCTGCTGCGCCGCACAAAAGCACTGTCGGCCAGAACCCCATAATAACCAGCAGCCAGCAATGAGCCATCCATAGCAAAGCTGACGTGATTCAGACGCAGCGATTCGCCGTCCTGCGTGGCGGGCAGGCCAATGTCCAGCGTCTCCCAACTGGTGCCGTCGTCGGTGGAACGATGCAGGGCATCTTCTGTGGCCATGAGGATTGTTTGGCTGGCCCCGTAGAGGGGGGAAATGGCAACGGCCGTTATCACTTCAGCCGGTCCCACAGGGTTCCAGGAGCTGCCACCGTCTACAGACTTTTGCAAGCCGCCGGATGTGGTCGCGAACAAAGTTTGATCTGTGGCGTAATTGGGGGAGACGATGAGCTGAGACGCAGCGACGCCGGGAGCAACAGGCGACCAGGAATCACCACCATCAAGCGAACGATAGACACCCAGGCTGCTGCTGTAGGTCCAGGCCGCTGCCCACACCGTTTGGTCCAAGGCAAAATTGGGTGAAACAACTAAATCTGTGATGATCAGGTTGGCCAGACGCTTTTCCCAATTTTCACCACCATCGGTGGAACGGTAAACACCGCCGTCAAAAAAGCCATGCTGGCCGATAGTTCCAGCGGCGGCAAAAGCGGTGGCATCGTTGGCAAAGTTGGGGGAGAAGGTAACGGCCGTTACCTGTTGCAGCTGTTCTGAAACCACTCGCCACGTCCGGCCGCCATCGGTGGAAAGTTGAAGATTGCCATCATACTCACCGGGATTGCTGGTGGTGAAGACGAGATTTTCAAAATAGGCGGTTCCGGCCAAAAGCGTATTTGGCTCGTCAGGCGCAGCGGCCAATGCCCGCACGGTCAGGTTGGGCAAGCCTTCATTGGCCTGTCGCCAATTATCGCCACCGTAGGCGGAGCGAGCCATGCCCACGCTGGTAGCAGCAAACACCGTGCTGGACCAATCCTGGTTGGGCGCCAGCGCCAAGTCTTGGACAGCGCCGCCAATCAGACCATTATTGAGCACATCGGCCGGGTCGTACCAATCTGAAGCCATCCAAGTGAGGCCGCCATCATCAGAAAGATAAGGACCGCCGTCAAAACTGCTGGCTATCATAATTCGGCTGTCCGTTTGATCATCCGCATCCAAGACAAACGTGGGGGAAAAGGCGATGGTGTCTGTACCCCCGCTGCTCACGGTCAGGGCGGGCGTGGTCCAGCTGGTGCCGCCATCATCGGATCGGTGCAGTTGCCCGGCGACGTCCAGCGCCAGGATAAGGTTGTCTGTTGGGTAATCGGGGGAGGTGGCAACGGCCGTAAAACTGCCACTGCGCATCAAGGTCCAATCTGCACCACCATTGTCCGAGCGGAAGATGCCTTCTTCAGTAGCATCAGACGCAGCGGCAAACATGATCTGGTCAGTGGCGAATGCCAGGGCATCGACCGTGTGTGTGCTGAACCAGCCGGTGGCCGCCGCAAAGTTGACGCCACCATCTGTAGACACATGGGCAAAGCCATTCGTGATGAGGTATAGGGTTTGGTCGCTGGCGAAGTTAGGGGAAAGGGCCAGGGAGCGGGTCGGGGTCACAAGATCGACAAATGTGGCAGATTGCCAGGTAAGGCCACCATCCGTGCTTCGCTGCACAGTGGGAGTTGTGGTTCCCAGCCCATTTGTAACAAACAACGTCTGGTCATTAGCAAAGTCAGGCGACAGAACCAGATCGTTGACGTACCAGCCGTCCGGCCCGGCAGGCTGCCAGTGAAAACCGCCATCTTCAGACCGGTACACGCCACGGCCGCGTACGGCCGTATATGCTATCTGGTCTTGGGCAAAGTTGGGCGAGATGGCGACAGCGGCAACACTGCCACCAGTAGGACCGGACGTTGATTGCCAAACGGCCGTTTCTGCTGCGGCCGTTACAAGAGACTCATCATTTTTTACCAGAAGCAGGGGAACCGATACCAACAAAAGCATCAGATAAAGCAAGGATTTGCGGAACATGGTTTGGCACTCACTTTTGCAGATGATTGTAAGATGCATTTTCATCTGCAAACAAGATACAAAGTGAAGGAACGGATGGTGGGATACGGCCGTTCTCAATTCTCAATGTCCGTATCATAGCATGGGCAGTGGGGAAATTTAGGGGAAATCTACGAACTTTTCACGCAGCTTCTGAGGGGATTTGTCACAGACCACGGGGGCGAAATGCGTCGTCTAGTTTTTGGCGCAGGCTGAAGATGAGTTGTTGACTTTCGGGATTTTTGGGCGTGAGGGATACGGCCGTACCTTCCAGACCCCCGTTTGTACGAAACTTACGAACCTTAATTTCTACTTCATCCCCAATAAAAAAATGACCATCCCCAATCATCTTGTAAGGCAATCCCTTCTCATCCAGCACATTCTGCACGACCTGCTGAGCGTCAGCCAGCGTCGCGTAAAACATTTTTACCATCGTTTTGTGATGGGCGCGGGTGCGATCATACACAAGGAAAAAGACGACAAAAAAACCTACAAGACCCAAAACCACACGGAAACGGAATAACCAGAAAGCCATTCCTCCGGCTAAAAGGCCAAGAACGATCGATGCTAAAAACATATCACTTTCACGGGTTCGCCAATGATTCGTCATCTCATAACCTCCTGGCACACTGTACGCGAAACGGCCGTTTCTGTTGCACCCCTGCTGGCTCACCCAATTTGGCCGTAAGGCAGGCCAAAATCAAAAATTTTCCTGATTTCATCGCCAACATAAGCAGCTAAACGGCCGTATTTTTCCCTACCAGCATCTCACTGTTTTCCACAAGATACCATAGTATGCAACAGATTCAGGGCGTGTAAAAAGCCCCCATTTTCTGAACAAACTTATCTTCTCCTAAGCTTCCTCTTATTTTTCTTTAATTTATGAATCAGGCCATTTGCGCCTCCATGAATGCCAGCTCTTTGCCCTACTCTGGAGAAATATTAGCAAAAATTGAATTGTGGAGTTTATCACTCAACAATGTGACAAATGTCACTAATTGCCCGGGGGTTGCTTACTATACTTTTGGCCCTGTTCACCTAATTTAATATTGGCACAAATATCTGGAATGGAGGTATACCATTATGGAAACCATTGAACTGGCCCGGCTCCAGTTTGCCATCACAACACTATATCATTTTATCTTCGTCCCGCTGACAATCGGCCTGTCATTAATCGTCGCCATTATGCAGACCCTGTACGTTCGGACCAATGATGAAAATTACAAACGGGCGACAAAATTTTGGGGCAAATTATTTCTGATCAATTTTGCCATGGGGGTTGTCACCGGCATTGTGCAAGAGTTTCAATTCGGGATGGGCTGGTCAGAATATTCCCGCTTTGTTGGCGATATTTTTGGCGCCCCACTGGCCATTGAAGCCTTGATGGCATTTTTCGTGGAAAGCACCTTCATTGGCTTATGGATTTTTGGCTGGGACAAGCTGCCGAAAAAGCTGCATCTGGTAACTATCTGGATGGTCGCGGCGGGCACCACCATCTCCAGCCTGTGGATTTTGATTGCCAATAGCTGGATGCAAAATCCGGTTGGTTACGAGATCGTCAACGGCCGTGCCCAAATGGTGGATTTTGGCGCTGTCATTACCAATCCAAACATCTTTTATCAATTTCCCCACGTTGTCTTGAGCGCAATCACCACAGCAGGATTCTTCATCATTGCCATTAGTGCATATCGTCTGCTGCGCCAGAAAACGGCCGATGAAAAGCTAATGTTTGAACGTTCATTGCGGATTGGCCTGATCTTTGGTCTTTCTGCGGTGATGGTTACTATGGTGGTTGGCCACCTGAGCGGTCAGTTCATGGTTGATAAGCAGCCCATGAAACTGGCAGCTGCCGAAGGATTATGGCAAACTGAATCACCTGCCTCTCTTTCGTTCTTCCAAATTGGCAATGAAGCAAGCCGCACATCGATTATCAACATTCGCATCCCCTCCTTGTTGAGCTTCCTCACCTACGATCAGTTTTCGGGCATGGTGCCGGGCATCAACGATCTGAATGCCTATTATCAGCAGCAGTACGCAGACGTCTACGGACCAAACGCTGATTATGTGCCACCCATGATCTGGATGACATACTGGAGCTTTCGCGCCATGGTTGGCTTTGGCATTTTAATGAGCCTCACCTCTATTGTAGGTATTTTTCTCTGGTGGCGCGGCAAGCTGGCGCAAACGCGCTGGTTCTTGGGTCTGCTGCCCTTCACCATTATTCTGCCCTACGTGGCCAACTCTACTGGCTGGATGCTGACCGAATTGGGGCGACAGCCGTGGATTGTGCAAGGGCTTATGCGTGTTGAAGAAGGTCTTTCGCCAAATCTAACCGTGACCGATCTTTGGATTTCCTTGATTGGCTTTACGGCCGTATACGGTGCCCTCATGGCGGCAGACTTTTACCTGCTTTGGAAATACGCCACGACAAGCCGTGGGGGCGATGAACTGCTCCCGCTGCCACAAGCCGATCATGATGATGCCAAGTTAGAGGTTGCTTATTAGGACCTGATAGGATAGGAGATACAAACCATGTCATTTGACTTAAACACCCTTTGGTTTTTACTGATTGCAGTTTTATTTACCGGGTTCTTCTTCCTGGAAGGATTTGATTATGGCGTCGGCATTTTGCTGCCCTTTGTAGCCAAAAACGATAAAGAACGGCGCGTCGTGATCAATACGATTGGCCCCCATTGGGACGGAAACGAAGTTTGGCTGCTCACAGCAGGAGGCGCTATCTTTGCTGCCTTCCCCAACTGGTATGCGACGCTGTTTAGCGGCTTTTATCTGGCCCTGTTCCTCATTTTGCTAGCCCTGATTCTACGCGGCGTGGCGTTTGAGTTCCGCAGCAAAGACACAAATCCAACCTGGCGCAAGACGTGGGATACGGCCGTATTCATCGGCAGCTTTTTGCCAGCATTGTTGTGGGGCGTCGCCTTCGGCAACATTGTGCGTGGCGTCCCCATCGATGCCGCCATGACCTACACTGGTACTTTTTTCACCCTGCTGAATCCATTTGCGCTTCTGGGCGGCCTGGTGACTCTGTCCCTGTTCACCCTGCATGGCGCGCTGTTCCTCAGCCTCAAAACAGATGGCGTCATTTTAGAGCGGGTGCAAGCGCTGCTAAAGCGGTTGTGGGTACCGACCGTGGTTTTGGTTGTCGCCTTCGTTGGCTTTAGCCTGATTGAAACTGACCTGTTTGTTGGGTTTAACCTGGTCCAGGGCATTGGTTTAGTAACGGCCGTTGTGGCGTTGCTGGCTGCCGGTTGGATGATCTGGCAAAATCGGTTGGGCCGCGCCTTCATCGGCACCGGACTGACGCTGGTTGGCACCGTGGCCTTTCTGTTTGGCGGGTTATTCCCCCGCGTTATGCCCTCCTCGCTGGGCAGCCAATTCGACCTGACCATTTACAATGCCGCTTCCAGCCCATACACATTAAAGGTAATGTCCATTGTGGCCCTGATTTTTGTGCCAATTGTCCTCGTTTACCAGGGGTGGAGCTACTGGGTCTTCCGCAAGCGGGTAACGCTAGAAAGCCATTTAGAATATTAATCTTGTTACTATCAGGTGCGACGCACTTGGGAAAGTGCGTCGCACCTCTATGGCTGCTCGCAATTTTTCCTACTAAAATTGAGACCAAATGGATAAACGATTGTTAGGCGAAGCGCGGCTGGCGCGTTTCGCCTTTTTGGCCACTGTTGGCTTGAGTTTTTTGGGCGGTCTGTTCGTTATCGGACAGGCATTTTTGCTCAGCCGCATCATCAACCGCGTCTTTTTAGAAGGAGCCACGCAGAGCAGCTTAGGCAGCCTGTTCGTGTGGCTGCTCGGAGCGATTACTCTGCGGGCGCTCAACCAGGTGGGGATTCAGGTGGCAGCGGCGGAAGTAGCGATTCGCATCAAGCAAGCACTGCGCCGTCGTCTGATGGATCATCTGCTGCAACTGGGGCCAGCCTATACCCAGCAAGAGCGCAGCGGCGAGTTGGCCCTGACGGTTACTGACGGTATCGAGGCACTAGACAGCTTCTTTCGTGACTATCTGCCTGCCCTGTTCATTGCCCTGCTTATTCCCCTAACCATTTTGCTGGTTGTTGTGCCGATTGACCTGCTCACGTTTGTGGTGCTGTTGGTGACGGCACCGCTCATTCCCATTTTTATGGTGCTGATTGGCAAGGCAGCCGGTTCGCTAGCCAACAGTCGCTATGCGCAACTCAGCCAGATGAGCGCCCATTTTCTGGATGTCATGCAGGGCCTAACAACGCTTAAACTCTTCAATCGCAGTCGAGCACAAATCAAAATTATTGACCAGATGACCGACCGCTACCGGCAAAGCACGCTGGCGGTGCTGCGCGTGGCGTTTTTGTCCGCCTTTACGCTGGAGCTGCTGGCAACCATTAGCGTGGCGGTGGTGGCGGTGGAGATTGGCCTGCGGTTACTATACGGCCGTCTCCTCTTTGAGCAAGCCTTGTTTCTGCTGGTCATCGCCCCGGAATTTTATATGCCGCTACGTCAGCTAGGAGCCAAATTCCACGCTGGGCGAGATGGCACCGCGGCTGCCGAGCGTATTTATGCCATTCTCAATACGCCTCTTCCAGAATCTGAAGATGGTACGGCCGTTCCCCATTTCAACCAGATTCGCTTCGAGAACGTGTCGGTCACGTTCGGTCCAGAAGAGCGGCCAGCACTGGAGCGGTTTTCGCTGACGATCAATCAGGGGGAACGGGTAGCCTTGGTGGGTGCCACCGGCAGCGGCAAATCAACCGTGGCCAATTTACTGCTCCGTTTTGTGACGCCAACAAACGGCCGTATCCACCTCACCAATCAAACGGAAAGCATTTCCTTGAGCCAGGTAGACGCACAACAGTGGCGTGCCCACATTGGCTGGGTGCCGCAGCGTGGCTATCTGTTTAACACAAGCGTGGCAAACAATATCCGCCTGGGGCATGCCGACGCAACCGAGGCGCAAATTATGGCGGCGGCTCAGGCAGCCAACGCCGATACCTTCATTCAAGCACTGCCGCAGGGCTACGAAACCGTTCTCGGCGAAAACGCCACCCGCTTGAGCGGTGGACAGGCCCAGCGCATCGCCCTGGCTCGCGCCGTGGTGCGATCCGCGCCCATCTACATTTTTGACGAAGCTACCGCCAACTTGGACTCAGACAATGAGCGTGTCATTCAGCAAAATCTGGCAGCGCTCACGGCTGACGCCACCGTGCTTATCATCGCCCACCGACTGGAAACGATTCAGCAGGCAGACAAAATTGTGGTGCTGGATAACGGCCATATCGTCGAAAGCGGCACCCACCACGAACTGCTCAAACGGCAGGGAGCCTATTTTCAACTGCTGCATGCTTTTGGTGAGGTGGACCATGCTTAAGTCTAGCCTGATCCAGGTGCTGGGTCTGATGCGGCCGTTTTGGCGGCGAGTAGTTCTGGCTTTACTGCTCAGCGTCCTCACCATTGGCAGCAGCATTGCCCTCATGATGACCTCTGCCTGGCTGATCAGCACGGCCGCTTTACAGTTGGGAATTACCTCATTGGGCCTGGCGCCAACGGCCGTTCGCTTTTTTGGCCTTTCACGCGCTGTCTTCCGCTATTTGGAGCGGCTCGTCAGCCACGATGTCACCTTCTGCCTGCTGGCCCGGCTGCGAGTCTGGTTCTACGAACGCATTGAACCGCTGTCGCTGGTACAGCTGCAAGCATTCCGCAGCGGCGACCTGATGTCGCGGGTTGTGACTGACGTAGAAGAGCTGCAAAACTTCTATTTGCGCGTCGTCAGCCCACCTATTGTGGCCGTGATTGTTACAGCAGCGATGGGTGCCGCCTTCAGCCTGTTCGACGGACGTACGGCCCTGGTTCTGGTCGTGTTCATGTTGGCAACCGGCACCGTGCTGCCGCTGCTAACGTACTGGATGGGAGATAGCATTGGCCAACAGCTGGTAAGGCAGCGCACCCAGCTTAACAGCCATTTGGTGGATACAGTACAGGGGATGGCAGACAGCATAGCATTTGGTTATGCAGCCAGCCTGGGAGAAACATTGGGAGAGATGAACGGCCGTCTCACCCGAACAGAACGGCAAATGGGCTGGCTGGATAGCCTGCAAAATGGCCTGTCGGTGCTGATGGTCAATCTGGCAGCCGCGTGTGTACTGTGGGTGGCCATTGGCCGGATCGAAGGCGTGCTGCTGGCCACGGTAACCCTGGGCACCATTGCCGCCTTCGAAGCCATCACCCCGCTGGCGCTGGCTGGGCAACATTTGGGGCAGGAACGCACCGCCGCCAACCGCGTATTCGAGATCATCAACAGCACGCCAACGATTGCTGAACCCACTCCCCTGCCCCAACCACTCCCAGAGCGCCCCGAGCTGGCATTGTCCAACGTCACGTTTCGGTATGGCGCAAGCGAACCAACGGTGTTTACCAACTTCTCGCTAACTGTTCCTTACAACACGCGGGTGCTGCTCACCGGAGAAAGCGGCGCTGGCAAGTCATCTCTCATCAACGTTTTGCTGCGGTTTACCGATTATGAAACTGGCCAAATCTCGGTTGGGCAGACCGACTTACGATCCATCCCCCACGAAACAGTGCGCCAGCTTTTTGGCGTGATGACCCAGCGCACCCACCTTTTTAACACCACCATTGGCGAAAACATTCGCATTGGCCGCAAGTCGGCCAGCGACGAGGCTGTGGTGGCGGCGGCTCAGGCAGCCCAGATTCACCCATTTATCAGTTCGCTGCCAGACAGATACGACACGTACGTCGGCGAGGGCGGCGCGCTGCTAAGCGGCGGGGAGCGTCAGCGAATTGCCCTGGCGCGCATGTTGTTGAAGGATGCCCCCATCTGGCTTCTGGACGAGATTACGGCCAACCTGGACCCCATTACAGCTGCCAATGTACTGCAAGCAGTCCTGGCCGCTGGAGCTGACCGGACCATCATTTTGATGACCCATCGTACCAAACTGGTAGAAGGTCACTCATTTGACCAGCGTGTGCGCTTAGCCGTCCACAAATAAGTTGTAGAAATGTGCGGGCGATTGCCAAAGTGCGTGGAGAGGTTGTAACGGCCGTTTCTCCAGGACCTAACCAGGGCAGCACCTTCATCCTCACCTTGCCTGTCTAGAGTTCATAGGTCAAAATTTAGGTACTGCGTGAACCGTGATTTTTCTCACGCATCACGCTTCACGTATCACGAATCCAGAAAACGCATGATCATTTAAAGGAATCGCTATGACTACAGAAATGAACGGCGGCGTGTTGGTAGGCGAGGTGCTGCAAAAGCAAGGCGTGCAATTTTTGTACACGCTGTGCGGCGGGCATATTTCGCCCATTTTGGTGGGGGCAGAACAGCAAGGCATTCGGGTAATCGACGTGCGGCATGAGGCAACGGCCGTTTTTGCTGCCGACGCCACTGCCAGATTAACCGGTGTCCCCGGCGTGGCTGCCGTCACGGCTGGTCCTGGGGTCACCAACACCATCACCGCGCTTAAAAATGCCCAGATGGCCCAATCGCCGCTGGTGCTCATTGGCGGCTCGGCCGCCACGCTGCTAAAAGGGCGCGGTGCACTGCAAGACATCGACCAACTGGCCCTGGTCAAACCGATTGTGAAGTGGGCCCGCGCCGCTAAAAAAGTGCGCAACATTGTTCCTTTACTAGAGGAAGCGTTTCAGATGTGCCAGCAGGGCGTGCCCGGCCCGGTTTTTCTGGAAATTCCTATCGACTTGCTCTACCCGGAAGCAGTCGTGCGCAGTTGGACGATGGACGCAAGCGGCAAAGGATTGCTGGGCAAAGCGATGAAGCTTTATTTTGGCAGCCATCTTCAGCGAACCTTCAGCCGTGCCTGGGAACAACGCGCCAGCGATCCCCAACCGACGATTCCGCCGCTGCCTGCTGCCGACGAGATCAAAAAAGTGGCGCAAGCGCTGCTGGAAGCCAAACGGCCGTTGCTCATCATTGGCAGTCAGGCGCTTATCGACGCGCCGCAAAGTGAGGCGTTGCAGCAGGCTGTTAAGAAGCTGGGGATACCCACGTACCTCTCCGGGATGGCGCGCGGGCTGTTGGGGCGCGACCCATTGCACCTGCGGCACAAACGCAGCAAAGCGCTGCGCGAAGCAGATGTCATACTTCTGGCGGGCGTCCCGGCTGATTTTCGTTTGGGTTACGGCCGTAACATTCCTCGCAGCGCAACTTACATTTCGATCAACCGCAGCAAAGAGGATTTGACCAAAAACCGCCGCCCCACCATTGGCGTTCTGGCTGATCCGGGTGCATTTTTGCGCATGTTGGCCGAAAACTGGAACCCGGAAGTGACGCAAGGTACCTGGGCACAATGGCATACCAACCTGGCGGCGCGAGATGCTGCTCGGGATGCGGAAATTGGCCAAACGGCGCAGGCAGATACCGGCCAGGTGAATCCCGTTTGGTTATGCCAGCAGTTGGAAACGGCCGTATCCGAAAACAGCATTCTCATTGGCGACGGTGGTGATTTTGTGGCCACGGCCAGCTACATCGTGCGGCCACGCGCGCCGCTCTGCTGGCTGGACCCCGGCGCATTTGGCACGCTGGGATCCGGGGGCGGCTTTGCCCTGGCCGCCAAGCTATGCCGCCCGGACGCAGAAGTGTGGCTGCTGTACGGCGATGGCTCGGCTGGCTACTCTTTGGCCGAGTTCGACACCTTCACCCGACACGGCGTGGGGGTTATCGCCGTCATTGGCAACGATGCCTCCTGGGCACAGATTGCCCGAGACCAGGTAGAAATTTTGGGCACGCCGTTGGGCACGGAGTTGGCCCAAACCCATTATCACGTCGTGGCCCAAGGATACGGTGGTGAAGGGTTTTGCGCCGATGATCCAGCGCGGGTAGAGGAAATGTTGCCGACGGTAAAAAAGATAGCAGGAAACGGCCGTCCCGTCCTGCTCAACGTGATGCTAGGCAAAACAGATTTCCGCAAAGGCTCAATTTCAATGTGAAACGCGATGCGTTAAGATGATCTCCTCACGCACCACGTTTCACGCTTCAATTTTGAAAATAAGGTAATTATAAGATGATGCGAATGATGTACGTTGATGACAGTGGACAGGTAGAGCTGTTAACAGAAATACCGCCCGGTTGGGACAAAGATTCACCAAAAAAAGGGGAGTTGTTGTGGATTGATCTGAACCAAGCGGAAAACAAAGCCAGTGTCGAACAATTTCTGACCCGGCAGTTTAATTTTCATCCGCTGGCGATTGATGATGCGCTGAATGAAGAACATTTGCCTAAGGTGGATGATTGGGAGACGTACTTGTATATCGCCTTGCAGGATTTGACTTTCGACGCAGCAGCGGTCACGGTGACGATGCCCGAACTGGATTTGTTTTTAGGCCAACAATATCTGGTAACGTATCATCCAGAGACGGTTACGGCCGTTGACCGCGTGTGGCAGTTATGTCAGCGCAACAGCCGTTGGCTGCAACACGGCGCTGACCATCTGCTTTACCGCCTTATCGACGAAATGGTGAACAATTATACGGCCGTTCTCGACCAGCTAGAAAGTCGCATCCTACAGCTAGAAACCCAGATATTTACCCAGCCTGCCTCCCCCTTGTTGGAAAATATGACACATTACAAGCGCACTGTTTTAGAAATAAGGCGGATTGTGGCTCCCCAACGCGAAGTGGTGAACAAATTGGCACGGGAGCCATTTCTGGTGATTGGTGATCAGGACCAGGTCTACTTTCGCGATGTGTATGATCATATGGTACGACTGTACAACGACAGCGACAGCGTGCGCGACTTACTAACAGGCAATATGGAGCTTTATCTATCAGTGGTCAACAACCGGATGAACGACATTATGAAAACGCTCACGATTATTACCACGCTGTTTATGCCCCTGACGTTTATCACTGGCTTTTTTGGCATGAACTTTTTCCAGGCAGTCCTGCCCTCCGAGGTATGGACTGGCCCCCAGGTTTTGGTTTTAACACTGGCCGTCATGGTGCTGCTGCCGCTGGGAATGTTCTACTGGATGCGGCGGCGGGCATGGATGTAGTTGGGGCAACCACATAAGCGGACTCCGCAAATACAGAACCTTGAGGTGCAAGCAGCCATCCGAGCGTGTCGCTACGATTAATCCAGCTGTGGCGGGCCACGGCGGATGACCTCTATCACTGTTTCTTCTGTGCCATCCCACAAGCCTTCAATCCACCAGGTGACCCCGGCAGCCTGCCAGGCCAGGAGCGTTTCCTTTTGCTGGACCAGATCTAAGTCCTTTACACTGCCGTTCATGACGATGTCAAAGGGGGTGGTAAGGGTACGGTTGGCTTCGACGAATGCTTTCATTTCGCGCACGTCGTCGGGAGTGGCTGTAGTGGGACGGCCGTCTTCCCCCACCTTCTCCACCAGCAAGCCATCACCCTTTAATACGCGCTGCATTGACTTCTTGCGCGGCCACAGTCCAGGCACCCACAGGGGAATGCGCGGCTGCTGCACTGGTTTGGGCGGATAATACCCTTCATCCAGCTCAGTTAACTTCAGGTGATAATGCTGGCCATCGTAATCAAACGGCTGGCCCCGATACAGCAGCGTCAGGATGTCGATGGTTTCGTCGAGCATTGCGGCGCGGGCTTTGGTGTTTGTGACCTCATCGGGAAAGGCGTGCCAGCCCATCCACACCGCCCCGGCACCGATGCCTAACGTGAGACGCCCGCTAGACAATCGGTCCAAGGCCACAGACTCGCTGGCAATTTTCCAGGGGCGGCGCAGCGGCGCTGGTATGATCATTGTGCCCAAACGAATGCGGCTGGTGACTGTAGCAGCAGCGGCCAGTGCAATCATTGGGTCCTCACACCAAACCGCATCACCCAAAAAGCAACCATCCCAGCCGGCCTCCTCAGCCAGCTGTGCCCAGCGCGCTACAGAACGAACCTGGTTGTAGGGTAAAGCCAAGCCAAACTTCATTGCCATCGAATTCTCCTTATTTTGCGGTCAACTGTGTTGTGTTGGCTGAATAGAACGCAGCCTCGAATGCGTCTTGACTGAATCCGTTCGCATTTGAGAATGCTCGCTCCTCATATTTCCTTTGTTTGTACTTGGAATTATAGCTCACCATACTGGCAATAGGCTGCGACCGGGCAGGAAGCTGCCACCGGACAGGTGGGCTGAGCAGCCGGCCGCTGCTGGCAGCCCAATCGGCCCAATGCATCCAGCGCAGGGAAGATTTCGGCCGAAACTTGCTCCGCTTCAACCATCAGCGACGCCAGCGCCCGGCGTGCTGCCGGTGAAACCGGCACGGGCAAACGCGCCGCTCCGCTGATGGGCTGCTCGCCAACGTGTGCCAACCCGTGAAGCCAACGCGGTGCGGTCTGGGGGCCAGACAGCACGGGGAACGTGGTTTTACTTTTTTGCAGCATCGCCAGCAGCCTGGGGGCCTCAAACGCCTGATCGGCCAGCAGCTGCTGCACCGAACCACCCGCCCGCATTACCAGTGCCTGCCCCAGACGCTGCCACACCGTAACATCACTCTTTTTACGCGCGATCCCTGGCCCACGCAGCCGATCTGCAAAGTCGGCTGGCTTGGCATAGGCTAAAAACTGCGGGTCAAACAGCTCTGGGTCGATGGCTACTGTCAGCCGGGCAGCTTGCCACAACGGTTCTGGATCACGACCACCGCTCAACCCGTACACCAACGTGAGATAAGCCAGGTGATGATCATCGCCACGCGCCATTCCCTCTGGCAAAGGCCAGGCAGGGTCTGTCTCCCCCCACAATCCTTGGTTGGCATAGGCAGCTAGGAGCCTGGTGCGTACGGCCGTACGCTGTTCGGCCGTATTACGGGTGTTCATGAGTTTGATTCGTCAGAAATTCAGCCAGCGAGGATTCCTTGACCAGGTCAGCCTGTACCCAGCCCAACGTGCCCTCCCCTACAGCCTGCACCAGCCACCAGGTCTCATCGGTAGGCGACTTCAGGGCAACGGGTGAAATATTGGCCAGCCGAGCCACTTCTTGGCCATCTGGCTCCGCAAACAGTGGGACAGTTTCATTATTCGCATCATAAAGATAGGCCACCCGCCGCACGTAGTAATCCGAAATCCAGCCAGTGTCACCATTGACCGTTTCTACTCGATAAAAGCGTTGTAAATTTTGCGGACCGCCGTGCCGAATTTCCATTACCGCGGCTGGAATGCCAGTGTGAACCAAGGACGCAGACGCGGCTGCCGCATCTGGCTCCTGGAGCAATGTCAGCTCGTGCTCGGCAATCAGGCCGTGTTCATCCACACCGCTCAGCAGCACCCACAGGGGCCCATCCTGAGTTGCCACTGTTTCGCCGCCTGCATCGGAGATGGCAACGGCCGTTGGTAATTGAGGGGATACGGCCGTTTCTGGACCGGCACAGGAAACCAGCAAAAGCGTACAAAGAATAAGTAATGATAACAATTGTTTCATGGGGATTTTGCGTGAAGCGTGACCAGAATTCGATCACGCTTCACTTGCCGCTTGGCACTAGTTTATGGGTTTGCTGAACCTTTCGTCGTGTTTGTTGTCATGCTGGCGGCCCAGGCACCTCCGTCCGGCGTACGATACCAGGACTTATTTTTGGTACTATTGCCGTAACTGTAACTATCCACCACGGTGCTGCCATCCGGCAGCAATAGACGCACATCATCGCCCCCATTGTTAAAGACATTGGTCGTATCCAATGTCCAGTAACCACCAGCTACAATTGTTGTGCTGGCCGGGACTTGAATGGGAGATGCTCCGCCGCTGGCAATGTCATCCAGCCACATGCCGGAAATGTCAATATTGTCTGGCGTCGGATTATACAGTTCCACCCACTCTGGATTACTGCCATTTGGATTGGGTAGTATCTCATTGACGACAATATCCTCCATACCGTAAGCTGACACCGGGTCACTCGCAACATAAGGATTCCCATCAATCGTATAGTTAACCCCGTCTGCCGACTGCAAAATGATGTCACCATCAACAATCACCGTGCCTGTGTAATCCGTATTCGCCGTGCAGAGATTGGTCAGATAAACATCCCCGGTAGCCGTGAGGGCATCCACTACACGCTGAGAGGGATGACCAAAAGTATTGGCCCCGCAAGAAATCGCGGCAGCATCCGGGTTGAGCGCATCAACATACTGCTGACTGGTAGAGTGATCTGAGCCATGATGATTGGCCCGCAGCACATCAACCTGGCCAAAGCGCCCGGCCAACACAACCTCCACGTTATTGTAGGTGTAGCCAAATTGGCTGGTCGCATACTCGCCATCCGAGTCACCGGCAGTGGCATAATCAATCAAACCATAGCGAATCTTTAAGCCAAGGGAGTAATCATTTTCACTGGGCGGTGTCGCATCGGCACTGTGATCGCCCTGGATGGGGGTCACGCCATCCACCATGGTAACGCCATCCCCATCTGCCTGGACAATCTCCACAATTGCACCTGCGTCAGGCGGGTCAATCTGGGTTGTGGAGCCGAGCTGAGCCAGTTCGCGAATGGGGTAAATATTACTGTTGGCAGGATTGGTAGCATAACAAATCCAGTTGCGGCTGGTGCCAGAGCTGGTGCCCACGTTGTGCCATTCAATTTCCAGGTCTGGATCGCACAGGCCATCAGCAGCACCACCGTTCAATCCATCTACCCAAACACCAGCATCACGGTCAATGACTTTGTCAAAGCTGATGCCTTCTGTTTCCATAAGGCCCCAGAAACCACCGTAACCGGCATAGCCGATATGATCCAAATGGTGGTGGCTGAGAATACCCACATTGACGTGACTACCACCGGTGATCGTGCGAATCTTCTGGGCAATGAAGGCCGCACCAGCCCCTGAATTCCAGTTCGCCTCCCGCACATCGATGAGAATACTGTAACCTGAGGGGAAGATGATGAGCTGGCTATCGCCCTGCTCCACGTCAAAGATGCGGATTTCAAAGGTGCCGGGCGTCCAAGGCGTATCACCAGTGCCAACATTGGGCGAGCCTTTCGTCGGTGTGGCACTCTCGACGCCGCTCCAGGTACCCCCATCGGGGAAACGGTACCAGGAATATTCGGCCGTAGCCGAGCCATAGCTGGTACTGTCCAGAACCGTTGTTTGCCCTGGATCGATGAAGCGCACATCATCCCCGCCGTTGTTAAGCAGACTGCTAAACTCCAGCACATAATAGCTGCCAGGACCAATAACCGTTCCCGCCGGGATCACCTTCGGGGAGCCGCCGCCAGCAGCAATATCGTCAATGTAATGGCCAGAAATATCTAACGCTGTAGACGTGGTATTGTACAGCTCCACCCATTCCGTAGCGCTGTTGGCCACGTATTCGTTAATAACTACCTGACCCACAGTCGGAGGCGGTGTGTTACTTGTCCCTTTTGTGGGGGCATCTGTTTCTTCACCACTCCAGGCACCGCCATCTGGGGAGCGGAACCAGGAATGTTCACCAGTGGCTGAAGCGTAGCTGGTGCTGTCCAGCACCGCCTGGGATGGATCCAGGAAGCGTACATCATCCCCGCCATTGTTGAGCAGGTTAGTGAACTCCAGCACGTAAAAACCGCCCGCCGGAATCACGGTACCGGATGGAATAGCCTGAGGTGCGCCACCGCCACCGGCTACATCGTCGATGTAATGACCATCCAGGTCCAGATCGCTACCGGTGGTGTTATACAGTTCCACCCATTCCGTGACGCCGCTGTTGGCCACGTATTCATTAATGAGCACATCACCAGGGCCAGGCGGGTTGCCAGCGCCGGGATTGGCCGCACCTTTGGTGGGTGTACTGCTTTCGGTTGGGCTCCAGGCACCACCATCGGGCGTGCGGTACCAGGAGTTATCAGCCGTGGAGGAACCGTAGCTGGTGCTGTCTAGCACCGCCTGGGATGTGTCTAAAAAGCGCACATCGTCCCCGCCATTGTTGAGGAAGCTGCTAAACTCCATCACGTAGTAGCCACCAGCGGTAATAATCGTGCCATTGGGGATGACTTTGGGTGCCCCGCCGCCGCTCGCAATGTCGTCAATGTAGTGACCGGAGAGATCCAGGTCGCTGCCAGTGGTGTTGTACAGTTCCACCCATTCGAGGCTGCTGTTGGCCACGTATTCATTGATGAGGACGTCACCTGCTCCTGGCGGATTTGCCGCAGAGGCAATCGAGGGAATAAACAAGAAGAGGAGAGCGATGAGGGCAGCCGTGTAGATAAAACGCCGTTTGATCATAAAATATTCTCCTTTATGTAGAACTTCAAAAGAAAAAGCCACGTGTCAGAGCGTGGCCTTATAGACTTATGCAAACGAGGAACGGCCGTTCACCGCCAAGGAAGCATTCAGGCAACAATTGCCCAAACGGTTGAAGCGGAACGGCCGTTGCAGGAAGTATCTTAGAATGGGTAGAAATCTATTCTTGATGATAGTAGCGAGCATCCCCAACAGTGTAACACATTTTTGCCAATTGCAATTTATGCATTTGGCCTAATCTGGGGACAATTCTTCACGCGTTTCAAGCCGCATTTTCAGGTTTTTTAACAAGGTGTCATGGGCGGAATCGGCCGTTTTTTGCACAAAGTTGGCTACCAGGTTGGGTGTATTGATGTGGATAGTTTCGGTTACGGCCGTTCCTCCCTCCTCTGCCTGAAATGTGGTGCGGCTCACCAGACGGATGTTGGGGAAACTATTTACCTCATGAATGATCAGATTTTCTTCGGGGATTTGAATCATTTTGACGCGAATTTTGTTGCGATAGGCAAAGATTCCTAAGAAACGGAACAGTTCAATGGAAAAGAAGTCGATCACCGTGTGGCCCTTGTCGTTAAGGCCACGCTGGATTTCCTGGGTTTCCACAACAAGTGGCTGCAAGCCGGGATGATTGGCAATGTTGGCCAGATGGGCGTAAACGGCCGTTGCTGCTGCCTGGATGTGAATGGTTTTGCTGAAGGTAATCGACTTCATAACATCCTTTTTTAAGTAATGAGGTGGGTTGGCAAATGATCGAGCCGATTCAAATAAACCAATTCGACCTGCTCTGCACCAAAATCCAGGCGGGTAATGGACGTATTGTTGGCGTGCAGCCAAAGAAGATTCTCCCCTTCATGGTTATCGAGTGTCGAAAAACCCAGAAGTGTTCGAATGATAGCCACAAAAAAACCACCATGCGTAATGATGGCCACCCGATCCGCTGGGTCATGACGTAGTTGCAGTTCAGCGAGAAATGATTTCGCCCGCAGCATGGTCTGCTCGAGTGGTTCATACGGCCGTTGCCACCAGCCAGCCTCGCCTAATGAATCTGGTAAAACGAGATGCGGATACTCCGTAGCAAAGTAATTACGATTGGGACCAGGCAATCCGATCCGTTCATCCGTATCTAGATTGTGTTCAAAAATGCCACCAAACTCATGAATGATTTCCCAGGCAACCAGCGGGATGTTCACCTGTTGCGCAATGGCGCTGCCAGTGGCAATCGCCCGCTGCATGAGACTGGTGTACAGGTGCGTAAAATGGTAACCGTTTCGGTTATGCAGATCATCTTCAGGGTCTGCATTTTCCCAATGTTGGGCAATATGTTGGGCCAGCCAATGCGCCTGTTGCTTGCCGATGTCCGTTAGAAGCGGGTCGGGGGAACGGCCGTTACTGCTGCCCGTCTGCGCCCACAGCGCGTTATTTTCCGATTGTGCGTGTCGAATAATATACAGTTGCATGGCTGAATTGTAGAGGTGCCCTTAACCTCCGGCAAATTCAACCTATCCCACTGAAGGGTTTCACAACAAATGAACATTCCTACTCGGCAGCGACACTAATAATATTTCAACGATCGCACTTATTTGTTTCAGGAGAATTGAAAATGTACGAAGATTGTTTCGAGCTAGTTGAAATCAGCCTAATGTCAATCACAAACGCTGTTTCATTTACATTGAAAAAAGCCGAAAACTTTAGCAAGAGAATTCGACGTGTCTGTGAGGGGGTTTAAAGTGGCAAGGTTCCCGATTGATAATGTAGATGCCGATTTTGATGGCCCCACAAAGAGATTATTGTCTATCACAAATGATGACATTATTACGGTCAGGCAGTTAAAAGAATTTTTATCCGATTGGCCAGAGTATGATGTTGATGGAGAAGAGTTTGAAGTGTGGATAGGCGATGCTTCTTGCAAAAGTGTAAAAGCCAAAATGGTTATAAGATTAAATAAAGCTGATCTATTGATTGAAGTAGACGAGCAATTTACGCTTACAAATTCGCATCAAGAGAAATAATCACCTTGATCGACCTCTAACTTTTAGGCCCTACCAGGCAAATTAATGGAAGCGCTTCATAAAACCAAAGAATCCATAGTGACTCTTCTTCAAACCACTTTACATGATAAGCGAAGACGCCTTTACCAATTGTCTTGGGCTCTCCATCAAATTCTTTAGCCAAGAATTTAGAAAAAGATAATGTTCTAGGCGAAAATGGATTCATAAAGATTCTAGGAGTGTAAATATCAGCTAATCGATAGCCCTTAACGTGAAAGAATAAACCTAAGACAGTCCTTTGGGCAAATCTACAAATTCTTAAGCAATCTATAGGAATAGCGGCTGTAGGACTTTCAGTCTGATCTGGATGGACAATCTTTGCAGGTTGAGCTTTTCCAAATACTGCTTTTCGATAAGCTTTGCTTTCTTCTCGTTGAAGTGCTCTAAACTCTGAGCCCCAAGACTTTTGAGCTTCAGGATGTTTTCCTGTGTCATAAGTTAGTGTAATAACAGTTCTAAAATAACTGTCGTCTATTTGAAATAATTGGTTACAGTCGATACAGCAAGGTACGGTAATCAAGTCACTCGGGCGCGGCTTAGGAAAAAGGAGCTTTGGAGGAACATGGTCCCTTGTAAGTCCATCTCTACTTCCACAATAAACACAAATGTTTGTTTCATAATTGATTGTCATGAATTCAAGTCTAGCCAAACAGGCTATTCCCCTCCACCCTTTGGACATATTTTGGAGTAAGCACCCAAATTCTACCTGTGTTAGATTTTGTGGAAAATTTCCTCGATTCATTAATCATTGTCCGAAATCCCTTGTGCGATTCTTTTTGATCGAGCATACTGTTCTCTAATCTCATTTTCGTTCCGATAATCACCTGGAAACATAAGGTGAGTAGGAAGAACTGGTAATCTTAATTCCATCACAGCAAATTCGTTGTAACCAAAACGAGCAAAGTGGGATATTTCGAACAGCTGGCTATCAGGTGGCTCTGAATCTAATGCCAACACATAACCAAAAGGAGGATAGCTAATTTCAGAAACTGTGTGCATCTGCCCAGAACGCCACAAAACTACGGGACCAATTTTTCGCGACTTTCCTTCGATATTATAGTAAACGAACACACGGTATTTAGGCGGTAAATATTTCGCATCTCTGTTCAAGACAAAGTCCACAAGCTCTTGGTTAGCATTTCTGAAACCGCTCCCATTTACCGAAAAGAACATAACCAATATTTGCTTAATGATCGCAAGCGGGAACATGTAATTCATGTAGAAAAGGGTTGGTGATCCATTAGTACGATGGAGAATGTTCATACCTTGATAACACCAATCAACAAAACGATTACCATACCAATGGCCAGTGAGGTTATTGCATCTCTCGCATAAGGTATACGTTCCCATACCTTTTTGCTGAACATTTCCCTTTCCCTTAGTCGGCTCGTTTGGACCAAGTTCAAGCGCTTGGTTGAAATCCATCGATATTACAGGCCTATTATTAAACGCCTTTTTCGGCGGTATGTGCTCGAAGGATAAGGGACCAAATTCACCACAGATGTGACAATTCCCCTCAGGTCTTTTACGTGCCATAATTAACTACTCCAAAGAAAACTAGAGATTGCCCATGACTATGCAAATTACAATTAGATTAAGTTAGCTTAAAAAGGTCATACAAATTTGCTTCAGATAGAGAAAAGTTGTAATCTTGTGATCCTGATAAATATGATCTGGTTCATTTTGTCATGCTACTGAACAGTTGTTGAGGCTGCACCTCTTATTTTATTAAAGCCTAAAATCGTATTAGGAACCGTTTCATACGGCAGCAAGCAAAAAAGCAAGAAAGTTACCCAAGAATCTTAATATGTAACAAAAACAGTCTCAAGGCCATAGTAATGAGCTGACCTTTGCTTCAGTTAACGGCGTTTAGATAACGACGTTATTCTGGCAACGGGGACATTTGATGGTTTGCCCAGTTCGGTTGAGAGAACGACGCACCGGGTACCCACAGAATGGGCAACGGAGTGAACCTGTAAGAGTCACCTTTCTGGTGACTTTCAACCGAATCGGTATTTTGATTCGTTTTCTTGCCATTGTTCTTCACCTCCTTTGTCTTGAGATTGCCTATAGATGCTGCAACATCTATAGGTCCTAAACCAATAAGCGCCAGATAGCGGTATTTACTATGGCCTTGAGACTGTTTTTGCAAAATTGTCCAATATTGTTTATCAAATTAACAGCTGGTTCGTAATCCTGGTGAGTAGCCTATCCTGCGTCCCTATATCAAAGTTCTAGGTTAACGCCCTCGAACTGTACAGCCGCAATACAGAGTGTGAATTCTGTTGCGGAATTTACCAAGCGGGATCTTGTGTACATACCCATGTCCACAGGTCCAGGTGAAGGTAACTTGATCAACTGCCTTTTCAAGCTGATGCTTGATTTGGTGTTTGCTCATACCAGGTCGGATAATGATTTTTCTAGCCATGTTATCTGACTCCGGCCAAGAGGTTGTTGGAGCAACCAATTGGCATAGACAAGATAGGCTACCTACCAGGATCACGAACCAATTTTTTATTTGATTGTCTTGAGAAAAAGGTTGGGAAGTACAGATGAAGAGTAACTATTCAAAAGAATAGTACTTGAAATCTATTTCACAATCTGATAAGATACAAGTTATATAACAGACATTTAACCCGTCGTCTGTATCTGTCCCAAAGGTTTTGGTGTTGCCCGCACCAAAGCCTTTTTTCTTTTTCCTGATGCCTTTTTTTACATACTGAACCCTCTCAGAAAACAAAATTTGATTATGTTTTAAATTATACCTGACCGCAATATCCATGTCTAGAAATATAAAACAGTTGTGCTAATTTACTGAATGAGAACCACTTCCTATAAATGAGTCTAACACTGATTCTCAGATAGCCAGGTCAAGTTTTGCTGCATTAATACAACACAAGAAACATTGTAGCCGATGCGCAATGTGAGGTCAAGCACTCGTTAATCAAGAGTGCTAATTATGATTTCAACTCTTGATCGGGATTGATGAAACCTGCCCTCACACTAAATTCATTAGTCATCTATCACAGTCCGAGACAACCTAAACCTTTCACAATAATACTCCATATACCTACTCTGTATATCAGATCAAAGTGTTTGGATGGTAAATATTAATCACCATAAAGGCCAGTCCTCGGGCCTCTTTTTTGCCAAAGACATTATAAATCAACGTCGAGATATGCAAAGCATTTTTGGGATCATTTGGGATCAAGATTCAACCGATGATCCTAAATGATCCCAGATGATCCCTTCATCACTCACCAAAATGCCGTTTTTTCCACTTACGATATTCTCGCCCAAAATGCTTTTCTGAATATGCGCATTTTTCACCCATATACTTCTGGGGTTTAGGGCGTTCACCGTTTTGTTCTTTCCATAGGCGATGCAAAAACCAATCTTCTGGATTTTTTGTCGTTGGTTCTTCCCTCCAGCTATCATCTACTTTGCGTTCATCCTCTACCTCATCTACCCACCTCACAACAATATCGCCACTTTGTTCAGGCTTATATGCTCGACGATCTAACCAGTCGCCTTTTTCGATCCTTGCATCAGGCCAGCGTACTTTAATTTTTTCATACAGTTCAAGCATAAAAATCCTGCCAATACCAACGGTTGTAAAGCTCCAAAATCTCAGTTGTAGACCATCCTTCAGACCTAACATGGTGCCTAGTGCAAAATGGCCACTCCCATTAGGTGGTGTGTTACCACCTTGTCCATTCAATATCTCAATCCTTGCCCTAATCGTATCTATTACATGCCCCTCTAGGATCAACTGGTAACTATTTAAATCCCGCTTATCAAACAACATGTTGGGGAAAAACCTGTCTTTTATTCCCCCATCCATTGAGTAACCTGGGTGTGCTGTTCTTTCTTCTTGCCACCATGATATGAAGCCGGAGGCGGTCTCTGGCACAAAAATTTGACATGTGTAATTTGCCGAGTTTGGGCGTTCGTTTTCTGGGAAAACGGCGTCTATTCGCAGGCGGTCAAATTTGTAAAGATAATTTGTGGACTCAACCAAGCGGTTTTTGTGTCTTAACCAACTGATAAATTGGTAAAAGGCATATAGCAATGGTTCTGCCTCAACTTGATTTACTAGCTGGCGACTGGAATATTCTACACTTGGATCGTAGATTTCTACTTTTGCTGTTGACCCTAACACATCAGGTAAAGCTCTAAAAGCTGCCTCAAATATACAACCTTCAACATTAAGGATTATAATAACCTGATCTTGTTCGTCAGTTTCCACCTGCATATTGAATTCACATTCATCTTCGGATGAATATAAGGACATCATGCGACAAATGGTTTGCGGCAAGTCGGCAAACAAAAAATAAACAATCACGTTGACTCAATCACAGTTTGCCTAGATTGACCACAACGATTTATCATGTAAGATAATCTAGACAATCCAATAAAAAGCATAAAGCAACGCCCCTTTGGCTCTCACACTTGCGGGGCGTTGTTGCGTTTATTTTACCAGTGTTATTGTTCTTCTAAAAAAGGGGCTTATGCTAATCCAATAGAAAGGGGGAAGAAACTGTCAACAAAAAATCGGCATCATTGCAACTCTTGGATTTTGTAGAGGCGTGAAATTGTAGATTAGAAATTTGTATTTAACTGGAAATTGAATCTTCGAAATTGGCTTCAGGCCAGTTTACAGTCTGGTAATTTGGGGAGATCTCCCAGTGATCACCAGCAAATTTTGTAAGTTTAGCCTGGAATTCTCGGGGTGGGGCATGTAAGAACGAGAAATATCGAGCAGCACTGGTATCATCTTCGATCATGGGTATAAGCACCCCATGCATGTCTGCTCCAGTTCGAACAAGCACAATAAAACCCCATGGTTTAGAGCCATCTGTACAAAGATATAGCATTCCATCAGAGATGGTACCATCGAGGCCTGGTGGCGCAACCGCAAAAGGTCTAACAAGGTTTTGAAACTCTGAGAAATATTCCTTGGCATAATCGAGGACTGCGGGCTTTCTTTTTCCTCTATTGGCCAGAAAAAACTTCCCCAGGATATTCGATCCGAGAAAGTAGCCGCCCGCCGACAGGGCATAAACGTACCCTAAGAGTGCGAACATTGTTAAATGGGCCGCTTTCAGCAGGGACACAAGAGCCGCAAGACGAACATCTGGGTCAAATTTGATACCCCAACCTTGCTCAAGAGTTGCAAGTGCTTCGTTTTGCGAGAGCTTAAGCGCAAAGGGAATTTTGGGGCGACCTTCTACTTCAAGAAACAGTTCAGTATGATGTTCTGGGACTGGGCCTGTGGGACGATAGTACGGAACCTCTTGCTCACCCACTACAATTTTGGGTTTCAATTTCTTTGAGAGCGTCTTATCTGCAAGGATTTCTTCAAGGGTATGCTTGCCCCGCTCTTGAAGCAACACGAATTCGCTTTCAAACCTTGACCCAAAGAAATTGTCAACGTCTTCACGTTGGACAGTCCAAATCTTCGCAGACCCACTGAAAGCCTCGTTTACCACATGGGCTTGGCATAGAGACACCGATTCGTCCCTAAATAAAATAGGGCAATAAAAATGTTCAAAAGGGTGACCCACTGCAGATTCGAAATCAGTACGGAGTAACCTTACCTTTTGTTCTATACCTTTGTTCATAGTTTTATGGGCGACAGCTGTAAGCTACGGAACAATAAAACCCCCGTTATAGTCACTACTCTATGAGGGAATAAGCTTTGCCAACTCCTTGCCTCGTTTACTATCGTAGAAGTTTTCGGAAATCCAGCAAGGTGTCAACTACAGTTCACATCGTTGAGGCAAGGCAGAAAAAGGCACAACGGCTTACGCTAATGAACGGGCACTTCAAATGGAGTATGGTCCCTCTCAGATTGATCACAACGATGCAAAGATTTTCCATTTCTCATGAAATTTATGTATGTGGTAGGGAACCTTCACACATATACTATTGAAGGAAATTTGAGGTAACACAAGTGGGAGTATATATTGGTAAATGCTATATACCCCCAGAATATTCGCAGAGTTACTTAAGTGAGTACACTTTTTGCCGCGGTTATCGCAATGGTATAGTGCCCTTGTTCCTCTCGTTCCTCATTCACATGTCCTACTGGCTCAGAAACCTTGAAAGGAACATCGATAAACATTTCCTTTGTAAAAATGACGTTCTCCCCTCCGCTTTCCATACGCGATGGGTTACTAATGCTAACTTGAACATTAGCCTTTGGATCAGTTGTTGGTTTTGGTGTTGCCTTTAATTGAGGCTTAACACTTGCTGATGCATTTAGTTTTTTACTTTCTTTATTCATTATTACCCCCACTATCTGTATTCCATTTTCGATTATAGTCCGTTCTTTCAAATCCTCCTGTGGGTAATTTTTCCAACAATTTCTCGACAGATTGCTCAACTGCAATATTAAGTGTTTGTTGTAGGCTATTTCTGACAACTTGCTCTACAAATGCCTGTAATTGTTCTGATGTAACACCTGGCGGCAAATTTCCAAGATTGATTGGCGACATGCTAAAGTTACTAAGATTTATCTTTAAATCCGGTGGTAACTGAGGGATACTTCTTACACGAACGTCAACATTTAGCGTATCTACTCTATTACCACTTTCAACAATAGCCAGAGGCATTTTTCCCCAGATATGTTCTTTCAAACTATTTGATATTAAATATGATTGGGGATCAAAAGCCTCTTGTAAATCAAAGTAATCGTTATACGCTTCATATAGTCTCCAAAGTTCATCTTCAATGTCTTCGCTTTCATCCTCAGCAAAAACGACCTGCTTCATGTTTAGAATACTTATTGCCTCTGATCTGCTAATTGCATGACTATGAGAGAATATTTTTGCTGATAGCTGGCTCACAATATTGTCGTTTTCAGCACCGCTGAAAGGTTCCGCCCTAGTGTTGAGAAGCCGTTTTGCGACTAGCTCTGTTTGCTCCAAAGCTCTACTGACGTGTCCTAAAGATAAAGGATGAACGTAAGTAACTATTTTCTCAAATGCACTCAATTTTTCTTCCGCACTACTGCAGCCGATGCGTTCAAGCAATGAGAAATAACCATTCACATCTTCAACATTGATTGGCAATCTCTGATTTTCCTTAGTCAGATCATAAGGACCAGCATATGTTATATCAATAGGGCCCAGTTCCGCCTTCTTGGTCATAACAATACTGTCTGCCCCAAGAGAAATAACTGTAGCGGCACTATGGGCTTTATAAGGTATCAGTACATCGAACTTACCCTCATTACAATACTCCCTAAACATTGAGACAATAGTCCAGGGAACATTACTGTCACCACCACGGCTATAAAGAAATAAGTCCAGATTGGTTCTTTGAGATGGATCTATTTCCAATATATGCTGATGCAAAACAGGGACGACATCCTCATTGATTTGCTGTTGTAGGTTAGGACGGTCACTTGTGATATACGTAATGACCTTTGATTTTCTTTTTTGTTCGATTGCCTCAATAAGTTTCTTGCGTTGTTCTCTACTCATAAATTCCATCACAATTGAGAAAACTTGCCATTATAGCATTATAAACGATGGCTTGTAAAGATTTCAAGCGTTTTAGCGTTTTCATAATTACATAATTACGTATAAAACTAATTCTTTTGGACTATGAGAGAGAAAATTGTTCCAAGTAACAGGTATTGTTACCTAAAACAAAGCTTCACGCTTGTCTGGGCTTTTATTGTACAAATATTTGAGAGCAAGCTTTGCAAAACACCAATATTATTAAGAATATTTATTATTTCTGAAGATCCTTCAAATTATCATGAATTCTGGAGGCTTGAGATAATGCTTTGCTAGCACTATTAATTGCGCTTTCTGTGAGTTCGTCAAAATAATCAGCTTTAATCCTACTCTGGTGTAACTGCCTTAACTGATTTCCTATCCTGCATTTCAATTTGAGAGAAGTATTTTGAGTAAAATGATTCTGTAACTCTCGATGATCGTTTCCATGAGACTCATATCCATCATGCTCTTGTGCGTAGTTCCTGGCGAGACAGTACACAGCATAGTAAGCTCGACTAACAACCGTACGACAAAGGGCTTCTGTCTCATGGGAGGAAAAAGTATCCCCATTAGATGAGCCTTGAAGCTCACTGTAAAGGCGTTGCGCTAACCTTAGATAATATTGCCACTCAAAGCTCATTTAAATTCAATATTAAAATTGAAGCTATATCCCACTCGTTCTACTTGTTGATCAAATACTTTTTGTTCGAATTGCTCGAGCTTAGTGAGGCCTTCAGATATATTATTTTCAAAACATTGAATCCAACCGACAAGATCATCAGGCGCAGATCCGTCTGGATATCTCATTACTTCCAGTTCAACTTTGACTGATCTTCCAAAATGAATAACAAGTTCAGGCCATACATCGGTTAAAAAATCAATAATCGCTGGATATTTTGACAAATAATCTTCTACAGCCTCCGAGTTGCGAAAGCTAATTTGAGGAAGGTTAATTGTAGTAGTCAAAGGTTCAAAACTTGGACTATGGTAGCCTTCAAACAATTTTAGATTCGAAATTGAAATCTTTAAATTTGCCCAGTCTACTTGATTCCCCAAATTTAATGTATCCTGACCTCTTATGCGATGGGTAAAAGTGGGAAAAATGCTTGTAAGGGTAGGCACGCTCGTACCCATTATAGATTGCAAATGTTCCCAATCCCAGGTTTCTCGTTCATCAGAAAGGTATGATTGGTACATGCTACTTGCAGCTTGAGTACTTTCGTAGGTGGTTTTCATATCAATCATCTTCACTTTTTTCATGAAGTAACTCACTCATGATATTAAGGAGATACTCAAACTCCTGTTTGTATAATTCTTTTAATTCTTTTTGTGCTGGAAATCCACTTGCTTCAAAATGAACATTCAAATGAATCTTAACTTTTCTACCATCGAGAGGTTCTAGAATTAAATCATAGTCAATCTGGTTTTTCTTATATTTTAATCGGGGCAGTATTGATAATGAATCTGCTCCTAAAACTTCTTTTATCTTAGATGAATCGGAGAGAAAATCTCTTTGAATCAAAGTGGTAATCTCTTGTGTATGGGTCACTCCTAAATCAAAATTGAATCCATAAGCTATTATTTCTGATTTTTTGGCTAACTTATGACATTCAAGCGCAATCTTCCATAATTGAACACCTTCGAATACGCCTACATTTGCAAATTCGCTAATTTCTCTTTGTAACGTAATTCGGACGCGATCGTCAGCGAATTGAACAATTAGCGGCCATTTAGGATACACAGCCAATATCAACTCTGGACTATCGACAAGAGTAGGAGGCGCCTTAAAGAGAGTTTTCAACTTCCCAGTATTAATCGTTTTTACATCGAGGGATTTATAAACAACGGTAATGTTCTGAATAAGTATAGTCTTATGTTCAAAGGGCACAAAGTCACCTAATAATTGACAGCTGATGTTTTTTATTACTTGACTGTCGAGTAGCTAAACTAATAAATTTTTCTTTTATATACTAGATAAACGAAAAGATTCAACCTAATCCTATGTGTATGGAAAATTTACCTAAATTTTGTTATTGGCAAAGCCAATTATTCCAACATCAAGAAATTGTTATCACCAGAAGATACAATTCTCCTCTAGAAAATATGAGTTTGGCTTTTAGAAAAGGTGTTGTTGAGGTGCCTACAAACAGTTTACAGTATTTACAATCCTGTGTAAACAACATAAGCTTTATTGAGTGCGCCGATTTTCTGTTGACTCTTCGGTGGTGCAGTCGGGAAGCTGGTTACAGCATATTGTAGAGTTATCAACAAAAAATCCGGCCACTCATAAAAGGATCTTTTTATTTTGGTTTGACAATCAATTCCCCAAATCCCTATAATACCCACGTAGACAACCACATAAACTAGGACGATGTCGGGCAGGTGCGCAAACACCCACCCAACATCTAACCCGAAACCTGCCACAACAGGTACCGGGCTGAGCAAAGTATACCAAAAAGGCATTTGCGGATCATTGTGTATCACAAATGAAATTTTGTGTCAACGATGCTTATTCTGGCGCCGCTTCTCGTTTCGGGAGGCGGCACTTTTTTATGTGGTTGTCTCTTCTTCTACCCACTTCAATATACAAAGGAGTACGATATGATTGGAGAACCCTGCGTCTTCAAAGCAACTGTGCCACGGCCGGTGCCGCCAGAAACCATTGCCTCCATCCACCTCTTTCTCGAATCCCTGCCCCAGTTCAGCCCTACAGACCTCACGCTTGTCCTGGACCGGGAACCAGGAACCTACATCCATCCCTCAGAAGAATTCCAGGACCAGGGATGGCTGGCCACCTACCAAAAGCCGCGCTGGGCAGACCTGCCCACGGCGCTAGATTGGGCCTACGAGCTGCTGGAAACCTTCAAAGTCGAACGCTTCCTGACTGTGCGCCAGCCAATGTTAGTCCTCGACTGGGGCAGATCGGATGAATATTTCTTTTACCGATACTCGCATCATTATCAAGCCACTCAACAGGAAATCCTCAAATCGTTGGGAAGTCTTCTTCCTGGGCCGACGGCCAACTTCCAAACCGGAGAAATCTTGCACGAGGAAATAGCCAGTTTATTACGCATCTACGCTAAGCTGGATAAAACGCCCGACATCATCTTCCTATGGTGCGGCAGCTTCCTGGATACTGCGGCCAACTGGCCAGATGAACTGCTACACCTGATGCCCAACCTCAATGGTCCTCAGCCTGCATTTGTGGCCTACAGCACCAACGGAGCTAACCATTTCGGCCGAATTGCGGCGAAGTTTCTTGATGTCACCTTACCCGAGCGCACCACAGATGCAGAACTGCTCCATACCACCCTGCCCTGGGGAGCGAGAACGCGCCTGTTCTGCCACGATTCGCTAAACAATGTAGATGCTTACAAGTTCTGTTTTTGTTACATCAGGCCGCTACAAGAGTACCCACCGGTTCGCCTGGAAATCCCGCCAAAGGTGCCACTAAAAGAAATAGACCGCCTACTGGATCGGGTCATGGCTCACATCATCTTGAACCCCAACATCCTCTGAGCTATGAACAGTGACTGGCCCAGCCAAAACAGTCACCGTTTTAGCAAAAGCCACAGACCGGCTTACTTCTCAAATCACTCCCCCCTTCAGTTCCAACTTTTCCCGCTTACCTCTAAAAACACAACTTTATACCTTCCAATACTCAGCCTTGACCAAGAATCAGTAACGGCACCATCCCAAATCATAAAGGCTTCACGCCAAAATCATAGAGCCCTCTTGACTCAAAAACTTCAGATCCGTATAGTCCACCCCATTTTCGGAGTTTTTTATGGCTGTTAGACAGGTGCGTAACCATGGAAACAACATTATCGGTTATTTTCCATCACTCAAGATGGGCCGAATGGTGGCGTTCGAGTCCACGATCGAACGGGACTTACTCTTTCTTTTGGATTACGAACCTCACGTCAAATCATTTGCCGAGCAGCCGTTAACGGTCACCTATTGGGAGGAAACAAAACGTCGCAGCTATACGCCAGATTTCAAGGTTGAATTCACTGGTGGCCAGACAGGGTTGGTTGAGTGCAAACCGCAACGCTTTGTCTCAAAGGAAGTGAACCTCAAGAAGTTCGCCGCCGGTGAGGCCTGGTGCGCGGAGCGAGGCTGGCATTATGAAGTCATCACCGACGAGGCGCTGCGCCATGGCTTTCGCCTGGAAAACGTGAAATTCTTGACGCGCTTTGCCCGGCATCAGCTGCCCCTGCTGCTGAAATATCGCATTAAGGCATTTGTCGATGCCCAGGAATCCGCACCGAGCATTGACCAGATCATCGAAGGGATCACCAGTGAAAGTCCGGCCATCGTCCGGGCCACCATTTTGCAGATGGCGTTTCACAATGAGCTGGCACTGCCCCTCAATGAACGCCCCATTGATTTAGACACTCTTGTTTACCCTATTAACCTGAAGGAGAAATACGATGGGCACACAAAGATTTTCTCTCAACAGCGAGTTTGTCTGGGAACAGGTCCTTTACCAGGTAACACGCGTCCTGCATTCCCAATTGGTTGAGATTCAAAGCGTGCTGGACGGCCAAAGCAAAGTGGTGCCCTACCAAACGTTATTCCAGGCACTGACAGATGGTCAGTTGTGTTTTCTCGGTCCGGAGCATCAGCCAATCACGACGCCAAAAATTTCGCTAGAAGATTACTCTCCGACCCAACAAGAAACAGCCAGGTACCGCCTGCAGGTTATTGAGCCACTCCTGGCGCTCCCACCCTATCGGCGTTCAACGAAGGACCTCAATGCGCGGGTTGACGAGGTAAAGCAAGCTCAGGCATCGGGCAAAATGCCATCATATCCCGTGAGCTACACTTCCATCTACCGCTGGCTCAAAGCGTATAGTCAGAGCGGCAACGACATCCGGGCTCTCATCCCCAACAGTCGCAAGCCGGTGGCAGAAACAAGAATGCAACAGCCAGATAGAGTGGAACAGATTGTCCAGGAAGTGATTAACGAACGGTACTTTGTCCGAGAACGGGTGAAGATCGATGACATTCACCATGAAGTGATTTTGCGCATCGACATTGAAAATCGCCAGTTGGCGCAGGAGAAGCAGCTTTCCGCTCCTTCACGCACAACGATCTGGCGCAGAATCAATGAGCTGGACGTAAAGCAGAAGCTGGTGGCGAAGAAAGGTCGGCGTGTAGCCAAGTCAGAGATGACCCAATATGGCCGTATGGAACCGCCTAAATTCCCGCTGGAGCGCGTGGAAATTGACCATACGCCCACGGACATCTTTGTCGTCGATGAGGATGACAACCTGCCATTGGGCCGACTGACCTTAACCTTCTGCCTGGATGTAGCTACCCGCTATCCTCTTGGTTTCTACCTGGGTTTTGAACCGCCCAGCTATTTAACCGCTGCTGCCTGTCTACACCATATGATAATGCCTAAGCCAGACGTGCAGTCCCTTTATGACACGGCCCATCCGTGGCTGGCTTGCGGTGTGCCCAACACCCTGGTAGTAGACAATGGTCGGGAATTCATCGGTAAGTCATTGCAGGACGCTTGCCTCTCGTTGGGCATCTTGCTGCAGCAGCTGCCGGTACGTACGCCTCATTTCAAAGGTGCGGTGGAACGCAACTTTCGCACGCTAAACACAGGTTTGTTCCATACCCTACCCGGCACGACCTTTTCCAATTTCACCATGAAAGGAGATTACGACAGCTTACGCTTTGCCAGCTTGCGGCGCACTGATCTTTACCAGATGATGCACATCTTCTTGCTGGACATTTATGCCGAAAGCTTTCATCGTGGATTGGGGGCCATACCGGCCAGGCGCTGGGAAGAGGCAATGGATGAGGGTTTTTTACCTCGTATACCCACCGACCCAGATGAGCTGTCTATTTTGCTGGGCCGGGTTGATGAACGCACCGTCCAACCATACGGCATCGACTTTCAGTCCATCCGCTATAACCATAAAGAATTGGCGCTCTTGCGCCACCGGCTCAAGACGGAAAACAAGCGCAGTGGCTCCACTAAAGTGAAGATTAAATACCTGCCCGACAACCTGGGCAGCGTCTACGTCTACGATCCTTTTGAGGAACGATACCTTGAGGTACCGGCATTAAACCAGACTTATACTCAAGGGCTGACGCTGTGGTCGCACCAGATCATTCGTCGGAACGTGCTTGATGAACAGGACAGAGTTTCAATGAAGGCACTCGCAATCGCCAAGCGCAAAATTCAGGAGATCGTCGAGGATAGTAAAAAGAGAAGCCGGAAAAGAAAAACCCGCAAGAAGATAGGGCGTTGGGACGCAAGCAATAACAATAATGGACAAGCCGAAACCGACTTTTCTGATGGGCTGCCCAACTGGTTTGGCAATGAAGATGAAGAAGAACCTGAAACCGACGAGTTGCCGACAGAACTCCTCGAAGCAGAAGGCTGGAGTCTGGAGTAGATGATTACGCAAGGTGCCTCATGACCGCCCAGAAAAAGCTAGAGCAAAATCGCCTTATTCGCTATCCCCGTTTCAACGAGCTGCATGAAGACATTCTTCTCTGCCAGGAGGTTACGGCTCAGGCCGGTGAGCCCTCCTGTATGGTGCTAGAGGGTGTTACCGGGGCCGGTAAATCCACTTTGGTAAAAGCATATGCCGCGAATTACCCGCGATATGAGGCTGAAGATGGCACGCGCATTCCGATCTTCTACGCCGAGACGCCCTCACCGGTTACAGTGAAGGGGATTTCGTCACATTTGCTGGCCGAGTTGGGTGATCCAGCAGCCCATCGAGGCACCTTGCAAAATATGAACGCTCGCCTCATCTATTATCTCAGAATATGTGAGGTGCAGCTGGTAATCCTGGATGACTTTCACCACCTCATTGATTCAGAAACCAACCGTATTTTGGCCAAGGTCTCAGATTGGCTAAAAGTGCTGATTAAAGAAACGGGCATCCCTTTCCTCGTTGTCGGCATAGAAGACTCTGTGGAGCGCATTCTGAAAGCCAATCAGCAGCTTTCTCGTTTGTTTGCCGTTCGGGAAAAGCTGCTGCCTTTTTCTTTGTCCTCGGAAGCAGAGGCCAAGGATTTCAAACGGTTTCTGGAATTTGCCCAGGTTAAGGTCGATAAAAGAATCCAGCATGGTCTGTCTCAAGATGAGTTTGTCTCCCGGATGTTTTTTGCCACGGAAGGGGTAGTAGCCAATATCATGAACCTGGTGCGCTTTGCGGCTTTACTGTGTGAAAAACGACAAGAGGCTGTGATCACCTTGGAGGTTCTTGATCTGGCGTTTAACAAGCGTTTGCAAAGGCACCTGGATAAACCACCAAATCCATTCTCCACCCCATTAGAGAACATTCTGGTGGGATTATCTGGTGAATCCAATCAGAAAACCAATCAGGGCCATAGACGAACAAGATCTGTCAATGAGGTGTTAACCAAATAATGAGTGAAATTAGACCCTTGTTAGTTCGTCCACCTATATTGCCCGAGGAAACGCTTCCCTCATATCTGTACCGATTAGCGGGCGCTAATCTTCTGTCACAACACCAATTTAAGGCACTGCTTAACTCTTGCCTTAAAGAAAATGATAATGTGAACGGTTTATTGCGGGGAGATACCTGCAACGTGTTAGCGCAGCTGACAAACCTGGAATCTTACAAAATTTTCTGGGCCAGTAAGCATAGCATTGCCACACTTGTAGAGGATCTAGATGATACATATGATACTGTAACTCTAGATTCTGGTTTCTCCTTTCCCCTACTAACCGAAAAGGCAGCTAACCTACACATAAGGAAAGCCGGACGATCTCAATTTTGCCCAGAGTGTCTTCGGGAAGCAGCTTATCAACGCCGGGCTTGGCGGGCGCGAAAGATAGCGGCCTGCATCCATCATGAGTGTCTACTGGTTGATCAGTGCCCGAGATGCGATGGTTATTTTTCAGATTACGACATTATTACAGCCACGTGTAGCAACTGCCAATATCATCTGGAAGATGCCACGGCCTTAGACCTGAGTGATGACCAAGATGGTCTTGACACACAAAGGCTACTTTATTTCTGGTTAAATGCCGGGCCTTATAATCATCTACCGCTGCCTCCAATACCTAACAGGATCTTATATCTGCTTGCCTCTCAGATGATGGATACGACCCTAAAAGTCAGGCGTGAGATAAGTGGGTTACACCCATTTCCAAGTTTAAATACTCCTTACAATTGGAAGAGCTGGAAGAGGCACGCACCATCCTCAAAACATACTTATGTGCTTTGGGCTACTGCGATCAGAGCATTCTTTAATTGGCCTTTCAATTTTCACCAATTTCTTGAGCATAGAGCCCTTGCTGACTACATGAGTTATTCGTCCAATATGTTAATAAGAATGAGTTGGCGGCAAACAAGGTGGTTAAAGCAATGGCCTCCAGAGAAAAATCAGTTGGTTCACCAGGCACTGGCTGATTTCTTATATCACAATTCCTGTTGGGGATATGCACAAAATGACAGCGGAAAACGGGATGCCGTTTTTGTTAAAGAAATTACGCCATCGTTTCCTGCTTTCACCAGCAGCTTTGAGTGGGTACGTGAATCTATGGTTGTCAGACTTTTGAACGTAAGAACTAATTTGATAAAGTCTCTTGTCCAGGCAGGTTTAATTCGATGCCTTGCCAAGACAGCCAAGCTTAAAGACCCCCTTGTATCGAGAGAAGATGTTCTAGCGTTTCATAAAAAATGGCAGCAGGGAATTCCTTTATCTGATGTTATGCCGGCTCTCCATATCTCAAGGGAATTAGCCTGTCACCTGGTAAATGCAGGATTACTCAAACCAGCTGAAAACATGGCAGAGGCAGATGGGGCAATAGGTGGCCTGGATAAAGCATCTGTTAATTCGTTGATTGACGATTTGTATTGGCTGGCGACCGCGAGGAAGTTTACATCCGCCTCATTCTATAGTCTAAATCAAACATGCAGAATTCTTGGTCAATCCCATTGCGATAAGCTTGAATTGTTTCAACTTGCTCTTGAGAAAAAGATTCCTGCCTTATTACGAAAAGGCGAAACGCTTGGGGATATCATGTTTCGAAAGAGATCAATACGCCTTTTGGCTAAGTATAACGCTAATCAAGATGCCTTTATTTCTATTGATGACTTTTGTGATCAGTTTCAAATAGCCAAAACATCAAACTACATAAGCGAATTAGTAGGAGAGAGGCTTGTTTCATGGCCTTTATTAGACAGGTATTTATTAAAGAGCGAAGTAGATGAGCTCAGGAGAAAATTTTATAGCTTTATAGAAGCTAAGGCGCTTTTGAAAGTCAAAAAGCGGGTTGTAGACGACTGGATAAAATCTGGTGACTTGCCTATTGCTGTAGAATCCAATGGTTACTATATGGCTCTTTTCTTTTTGAAGGAGGATGTGGAGAAGTTACTACCAGAAAACAGTTATTCGCAACGTGACATGTTTGAATTGCTGGAGACAGCTTAGAAAAAGCATCTTGGAATGATTTAGAGGGGGGAGCGGCCGTTCTCCGGCCCTGGCATTGATAAATACTCCAGGTACTGTTTTTTGAAAGCGGATGTAGTGGATTTGATTGAGGAATCTAAGGTGGAAATGATGATCTAACCTGGAGAAGAAATCGCGTCGGAAACGGCCGTCTCGTAGTCTGGTCCAAGGGGAGCGTCGTGTGCTCAAAATAAAGGCATCAAACCTTACATTTTATATGACTTTGGTCATCTAGATTGAGAAGAAAAGTACTCAAATACACGTTATTAACTGGTTCTAAGAACGGTCAATATATGTTTTAGGACTAGTCGTTTCGTTGGATGTCTGACAGAATGTCACTTGCTGATTTGGTTAGCCACGTAAATGAACGAACGATAGACTATGATTGTCCGTCACATCTATTAGGTTGGAAAAGTAATAGCGGTTGAGTAATGGAACTGGAAAAGGCACGAAAATACTTACTCCCCTATCTGTTTTATGGCTCCAAGGCATCAGAAAGCTTAAAGAAATGTGATGGCTCGGGGGAGTCAACACCATCATTTCGCTCAACCGATTCGAAACTGGTGTTGGTGGCTCCTGAACTTCAGTTGGATCAATTTGAAAGGCAATAGGCATATAGATCTCTTGCCAAGACAAGAACTCTGTTTTAGAGTGAAACAGAAAGTTTGCAAGTGCTGAAAGTTGTTCTACTTGATCACGTCCATAAGCCTGGCATAGAACATGATACGTCTGCTGTGGATCAGCACAGAGTTCGGGCTTGGGTTCAGGCAATTCCTGAGACTGACTCCATTTTATCCACTCGTTTCTTGGACTCAAATAAGTTGCCAGCCCATTGTGCCATTTGTAAAGCTCAGTTTTGCTCTCGTTTGCTTTGAGCCTAAGCCACACCCCGACTTGTAGATAAGCTACAATTTCAGGATCTAGTAGGAGTAGAAACGGTGCAAATAAACAAAAACCATGTGCTGACTTTTGTCGTTTCTTCGCCTGCAAGGTTACGTCATAAAAATCTTGCAGCTGATTAAAATGAATACCCTCTTCCTCTAAAAAAAGCAATGCACAAAAATCTGCTTCAGAATCGAAAAATGCCTTCAAGCCTTTGGGCGAGGGAATACTTTCTGCACTAGGGAACCCATTTGCACGGGCTATATTCGCGATCAGGCCATAGGTTTCAAGAAATCGCTCGCCCCAACGAAGCTCTCTAAATTTCTCTGCATCACAATGAAGGTCTTGATGTGTTGATTTGTAGTATTCCAGTGATGAATGATACTCTTCCGCTACTACTTTCATAACCTCAAAGCTTGGCTGTCTATGTAATGTTGCTAGAAATACTGTAGAGCGATTTTCCAACCTTCGCGATTGCGTTGTAGCAAGATTGGTAGCATGTGCCGCCGCCGCCGCCCCATCAAGCTTTTCTAAAGGGAAAGTATTAATTGGTTGCTCTGTTTCGACAAGGTCGAACAGTCGTCTACCCGCCAAGTAATCCCTAAAGGAGGCATGAGGCCATTCGACCAAAAATTCGTTAACTTCATACAACAAGCCGGCACGAATGATTTCTTCGAACGCTAAATCCGTTTCCGATATTTTTAGATTGTCTGAAAAGACAGATCGAACATAGGTCATTTGCATTTGTAATGGATAATCCTCGACAATAGAACGAAACGCTAAATTCATCAAACAATGGGTTTTCATGCCAACTGAAATCTGGCCCCTCTGATCGTGACGTTTTGTTCGTTCCAGCCTTTTCTGGATAACCTGACCGTACAAATCTCGTAAACTACCAAACTCAAAGACGTTAGCTTGGACCAATTCGAGCAAGAATTGGAGATTGATAGGTGTTTGAGCTAATGTATCAAAGTCTTGCTGTCTATCGCGCTCCCACCCACGCACAGATTGTAAGAACCAATCAGCTTTGCTTGGTTCGCCCTCTGCACTGAAAAAGCTCTTGATTGTCTCTTCAATCTGCCACTTGCTTAAAGGAGCTATTTTGTATGTTGGGCAATCAAATCCAAAGTAGGTATGGTCGCTGAGCGGATAGCTTACGCATAATTGCCCTTGATAATTCTCAAGTAAATGTTGAATTTCATTTATACATACTCTTCGATTTTCTTCGGTAACTTCATTCAACCCATCAAGTAACAAAATGATTTGATGTTTTTGCAACGTAGGAATAACTTGGTCGTCATGCAGCGCATACCATCCCAAAGCTCTTTTGATAGTATGATTCAAACTATGAAGATAATTGCGTAACGGAATCCAGAAACAGAGACGACTTAGACTGCGATTCAATTCATCGGCAGTTATTCTCATTAAATATGTTTTGCCAGAACCGCTAATGCCTACAAACGCAATACGATCATTTTTGTCCAATGCATTGAGTAAGCTTAGTTCACTATTTGAATGATCTTCCAATTCTTGGAGCATCAAAGGTTGTACCCAAGATTCTGGTTGGAATGCTCTGAGAGATTCTCTTATGTCGCCTAAATCAGCTGTTGGATCTATATCTTTGCTTTCTGGAATACATGCTAGTATCCATTGATCAAAGTCCTCCCTATTTATCCATCTTCCATATATTGATGTCGATTCGATTTCCAGATGAACGATGAGCACCTTCGTTAATATGCTTGCTTCCGATGGTTTAGGTATAGGAATCATCTGCTGTTCACAATACATACTTAAATCGTGAGCTGTCTCTTTCAACATTCTTTCTACGTTAAGAGGAATGGGAGTTGGGATACTAACACCTTCATATTTTTGCAATGATTCACTGCTTGGAGTTAGTCTTCCGACTAATTGAAGTTCATATTCGTTTGCTTCCGTTGAAGTAGCTAAGTCCCTACACCAGTTTTGAATTTTTTTCTTACTAAAGGGATTCTGGGAGGATTTAATTTGTACTACTTTGACACGGCCGTTGGGGAAACGCCACTTAACGTCAACTTTCTCAGAATCATGGGTTGGCTCTAAAAACAGAGATTCCCAATCGTTTCTGGTACGCAATGCATCTAGGAGCGAGGCCATCGTTTGAACTAAATACCCTCTAAAACTTTCACGACCGCCCATTTACTGACTCCAATATGAAGTTAACCTGCAAATCGTTAAATCCAATGAGACTGCCCAACGTCCACTTCAGCGGCGCTCTACGTTGGCTGCAAGATCTGCTGGGCGTCACTAATTATTTTTCGCGGATGTTGATTCTTGTACCATGGCAAATTGGTAAGCGGGATCCATTAAATACTTGGCCCTATCGAATTCCTTCTGCAAATCGCGATTATCGTCGGCAAAAGGCAATTCAGATGCGGCAATCAGGTAGCGGGCTAATGACTCGTAAGATGCTGCAAAATTTAGACAGGCAATTTGTGAATTAATTAGCTCGTTATTTTTCCAACTTGAAAGAAATTATCGTAATTGCCATCAGCTCTTTTGGAACGTCCTGCGCATAACTTGCAATTGACGTTTGCCGGGGTTGTCAGGTTCACATGCGTGTTAGGTGTCCAGTCCGAATTGTGCCTTCAGTTCGTCCAGGTCCAGAAAGTAGATATCGACCGGTACAGAGTGCGCCTTGATGACTTCATCCAGTCGACTTCGCAGCTCTTCCATCTGCTTTTGTAGGTCTTCAGAGACGACTATAAGGGCCAAGCGAACTGAGCGAAAGTCGTTAAGAGGTCGTGCCTCAAGCAACTCAAGAAGGTGTTCAACCAGGAGTACGGTACCTATCCTGCCACCGCGTATGTGTTTGACCTCGATCGCTAGGAGTTCGTCTCCCTGAACAACTGCCCCATCAAGGTTAATCCACCCATTCCCTGACCGGACTGCCACTTCTCGTGAGATTGTCGTTGCGAGTTTCTGCTCCATGGCCCTGAGCGCAAGGTCCTCAGCCACCGACACCCTGAGCCTCACTTCCTCGCGGTCAAGCGGTCGGTAGTTGTCAGTCTCTGCCTTTTCAACGATGTCCTCACCTTCAGGGGCTACGAGTTCGTCGACGGTCTTCTCAAGACGCTCCTTTTGAGCCTCTGGACCAAGCTTCTTGAAGAAGTGTCGTTCATCACGATACTCGGAGGGCGCATAGAGCTTCTCATGATGCATCACAACAAGATATGTGAACGTGGCCAGTAAGATCAGTGGGAACAGTACGAGGAACCACACAAATGGCCAGCGCTGGGCTTCGGTGAGTGTGCTGCTGGACAAACTAAGTAGTAATGCAGCGAAACCGTATATGAGAACCAAGAAGAGCGCTACAATCCCTATAGGATTTTTCCCCAAACTCTTTGCTTTGTCGCCGAATCCCTCAAAACTCATCGTATTGCCCCATTGGTGTACCAAACTTTGTATTGTGCTTCGCTACTGCAGTGGTTCTTGATCGCTACTATAACCATGACAACGCTTATAAAATTTCACATTAGCAGGGCATCTAGCACAATGATTCCACAAATATTTCCCAGGATACCTACATTTTCAGGGAGAGCAGTTTTCCGAATAAATTCCTTGTAATCTTGTTTGGTTTCAAGCACCACAGCCGACATGGCAATCCTAAACTCAAGGTCGCCAGGTAATCTCCATTCTCTTTCATGTGACCAATCAACGATTTTAGCGACATCTGACAGATCAAATGAAACCAGTCTGAAATACTCCGACTGATCCAAATACTTTTTAGCTTCTTCGACGCGATCATAAATCACCGGCCGACATCCATTCTGAAAAAGATAAAGTTTAGAGAAAACCAATCCGCATCCAGTGTAACGATGACGGGTTTTGTTTTCCTTGCTTAGTTCCTTTTCAAATTTTAGGTTTTGAGCAATAGAAAAAAGCGGTGCATCTTGAAAACATACTGCAGATCTGTTACCTCTAATAAACCCTTTTTCTGATGTACTACCAATAATTTTCCTCTCGCGAAGTATTTTTAGGAGAACATCGACGGCAGAAAGTTTCATTTCATTAATTTCGGCCGCACGTGTAAGGTGAACAAGTGATGAAGATAGGTCTTGCCTATCACTCATTCTTTCTTTCCATTTCCAATAATCGTAGTCCATTACACCTATTGAAATTTTATGTTGCATAAGTACAGTAATTTTTGAACAATAATCTGACGAATTATCCAAGCTTGTATCTGGTCGAGTTTAACTGATAGATCCTTCAGCTAGATTCCCAGCCATTTAATCTTCATCAAAATCATCATTTCAGCACTGGCGCAACATTCAATAAAAGGCCATCCGTCTGCCAAGAAGTGCGAGTTCATTGGCGGCCAACGGATGACCTTATAAATCAAATAATAGCTTGGTTGCTGTCGCAAGTCACTGGCAATCTGGCCGCCTGCACTTTAAACCCGCCTCAACATCATAGCAAATCCCCACTTTCGTGACAATACCTTGGCCTGGCCACGGCCATTCGTCACGAATAATAGGCAAAAAAAGAGCCGCCAGGAGGGAGGCAGCTCTTAAAGCGGTTCGTCAATGGCATTGGCGAGGGTGAGCAAGCTAGGCTTGCAGACGTCCCTTACGCTGGATGGCTGTTCCAGTCGCGTTTCTCTCGTGCCAGTTTGGGGGAGGAGTTCTTTGCCAATACCAAACCAGCCAGCGCGCAATCATTTTAACCAGCTTTGCTTTACAGTCAACCTTGCAAAGACGTTCCTTTTGTACTGAAATTGGGTTTACACTCCTTTTAAAGCTTATATGTAGATAATTGTAGGATGCCAATCTTTCCTTACTCTATAATGTTTTAGGTATGGGACAGCGTTTTTAAGTGCACGGGAAAATTCCAGAGAGTAAAAGAGCAAATGCTTGCTAGACAATGAATATCTCTTTGTTTACCCGACGTTTGGTACTGGTTCGAATTATCCTAATTGCCTTGCCCTGAATTTAAAAAATCTCTTCACGGTTTTGTGAGTAGCCGCAGCCAATCACATTGCGCAAATCTCTAATTGGATAGTTTCGGACACCAGATTTTCGCAGTTTCTGGCCATTTCATTTTTTTGACAGATAAGGAGCAAAACATGATTACGCTTAAACGTGACAGATTGATAAGTCTAGCGATTGTCCTTGGAATCGCAATAATATCATCTTTCGCCATTCTCTTTACTCTGGCGAAGCATAGCCGTGCAGATTCCAGCCTGGATAATTATAGTAGCACCTATGATCAAATTATCACCGACACGATAGGATCAAATCAGTATGGAGAACGCTTAGCTAAAGGCGACTTTAATTGTGATGGCTTTGAGGACCTAGCCGTTAGCGATCCGATGTACGACTATATGGGTACTGATGCTGGTGCAGTGCTAGTTTATGCGGGTTCTTCCTCAGGATTAGCAGCTACATATTCATGGATACTCGCAGACCCAAATGGTTCAAATAAATATCGCTTTGGGGGAGCTCTTACTAGCGCGGACATCAATGGGGATAACTGCACTGATGTGGTTGTAGGAACAAAATATTACAACACGTATGGCCGATTCTACGCCTTTTATGGTAGTTCAAGTGGGTTAAGCACCTATCCAAATCTCACGGTAACTGGGACAAGCACTGACAGTGCTGCTGGTTCAAGCGTAGGCAATGCTGGGGATGTCAATAATGATGGTTATGATGATATTCTGGTAACCTTTTTTGGGCCTCGCAAAGTAAAGCTATTTTTGGGCAGTGCTTCAGGTCTTAATACTACACCTGCATGGACTAACAATGAAAGCAGCCTTTCTTATAATTATGGCCATCGCGTTGGCGGTGTTGGTGACGTAAATGGTGACGGTTATGATGATTTTATGGTCACCGCACCAGGCTATATAAGTGGTGGGGAATATATAGGGAAGGCATACTTATATGCTGGTGGGACAACCTTCACAACAACAACTATGTGGGAAGCTGTCGGCGATGTTTATCCTCTTCATAGTACGAATTTTGGTCAATCCTTTTCTCGTCTTGGAGATGTAAATGGGGACGGACTAGATGACTTTGCCGTTGGGGAAGGTCCAAGTTACTCTTGTAGCCTTCCTTGCAGCCATGTTTTTGTATGGTATGGGAGTACCCAAACGATAAGCACCACTGCGGATTGGAATGAACCTCTGAACTATTATTTAGCAGGCCAGCAGCTTGGTACCGGAGGAGATATAAATTACGATAGCTATAATGATTTACCGCTTGCTGTTAGTACCGGTGGCTCCGCTTTTCCAGCTGTAATAACAGGTTTTGCTACTGGCCTGGATACCGACATCGCATGGAGTGCTGCTGTATATGGGTACGCAAATCCTACACTTGGAGATTTTGACGGAGATTTATTGCTTGATCTTGCTGGCTCTGCATACGGAAAAGTTTATGTCCAATACAACAATGCGGAAGAACCTGTCACTGGATTGTCTGTTGAACTTCCAGATCCGCTTACCTTAAATTCGCAGCTAAACTTTACAGCCACGGTTGCTACAGGTGAGAACGTCAACTATTCCTGGGATTTAGTAAAGCATCCAAGGCAAATTCAAGGCACAGGAAGCGTCTTAACGGCAACTTTGACAGATGTTTACACCCTCACCGTTAGTGCCTACAACACAACCAATACTTTAATTTCAACTCAAGTTATTACAATACCGTAGCTTCTGTTGATATTTAACAGAGGGTAGGCAGTTAAGTGTAAAACAAGAGCTTGGCCTTCCAAAGCTAGAGTCAAGCTCTTGTTTTGTGTTTACCAGTGAGAAGCGGCAGCCACCGAGTAGACTAAGATAGCTTTCTTTAAGATTATGCCTCAGCTAAAGAAACAGGGCGGAACGGCCGTTCCATCACTCCCCTAACCCCAAGAAAACCTTTCTAATCTCCTCTTCCCCATTTTACACCGTCTAAAACTGGATGATTTATATTGAGGTAGATTTCAATGCTTCAATTTTCATCAGATGGTATGGGAACTTTGGGGTTCATTTGGATATGAACATGAATATTCATAAATCAACAAACGGAGGTAGTAAAGATGGCTAGAGAAAAATTTGAATTAGGGGATAAGGTCTGGTATGAGGCAAATGAAGGCAAGCGTTATCTAATGGTAGTTAAGCAAATTCATAGTGATAGCTATGACCTTTTTCCACACGACGATACCCGCCTTTTGCTTGAGGATGCGTCTGAATCGAAATTCCGCTTCGTCTACAGCAGCGACATCCGGGCGGCAACGACCATAACAGAAGGCAATCGGATGATGGCTAAAAAAGTGGCTGAAATTGCAATCAAACGGGCCCAGAGCATCGCTGAAACAAAAGGGCACGCTTTGTCATATGCCCAAAAGAATTTTGTTTCTCAAGCCATCGTTCAAGGCTTTCTCGAAATGAAGCAAGAATATGGCAATCTTGAGAAGAGCGGTTTTTTTGAGCGGTTAACTTAATTGGCAGGATATTATCAAGCTATTAAAGACGCTTCCTCAACTGGGGAGGCGTTTTTTGTTCCCTGTGGTTGATGGCAGAATCATCAAAAAAATTTCCTGCAAACGGCCGAGAATAGGATATTTTCAACGTGGATGAAACTTTCTGTTCAACTTGGATGAAACAGCAGTTCAACGAAAATGAAACGAATTTCAATTATTTTGAAATCCTACACCCACGGGCCACAAAAAATCGAGTTGATTATTGACAATGAGTAAAACGATAGATAGAATATCTATCATGTCATCTCAAAGTAAGTCAGAGACCGAAAAACAGGTATTGCAGGCGGCGCGACAATTGGCGGAGGAAACGGCCGCATCCTTCACCATGGATCAGCTGGCCGCAAAAGCTGGACTCTCCCGCGCCACTATCTACCGCCAAATCGGTGGCAAACAAGCGATCCTCAAGCGCCTGGCAACTGAGCACGGCCTGGATGATCTACACCAGCCGGACGTGCCCAGCCGCATTCTGCAAGCCGCCCGGAAGCTTTTTGGCCAGCAAGGGTTGATGGCTCCCACCATGGAGCAAATCGCCGCAGAAGCCGATGTTGGCGTGGCCACTGTTTACCGCCATTTTGGCGACAAAACTGGCCTGCTGCGCCGCTTCATGCAGGCGTTTCATCCGCGCCTGCCTGTTGAGCAAGAAGAGATGAGTGGCGTTCTGGATACGGACCTGGCCCAGTTGGTGGAAAGCATGATCCAGTTCATCCTGGAGAATCAAGACATGGTGCGGCTCAGTTTTGGCAATGCCCAAGAATGGCGCGAGTATCTAATGGATCTACGGCCGTTTCAAGAGCGCAGCCTCAACCGGGTCGCCAACTTTCTGCAAAGCCAGATGGCCAGTGGGCAGCTTCACCCCATCGACCCGCAGCAAGCCGCCATTGCCTTGGTAGGGATGATTTTGTCATTCGGTCTGATCATGCCCAGCTATTACAATTTGCCGAACCCAGAACCACATGAAACGGCCGTGTTCATCACCAACCTGTTTTTGAACGGCTTAAAAAAACCATAGAGCAACCTGATAAACCTGACAAGTTTGCACCAAATCTAATCAATAATGGTTCCTCGCATTGCAAAATTAGCTTAATTTCACGCTCGTTTTGAAAACCTGTCAGGTTTTATAAGAGAGGAAAAAATGAAAACACTACTGGGCTTACTGATTGCCGCCATTGGCGGTATAGGCCCCTTAATTGTCGCCTTTGTGCCCAAATTGGGCATTGGCTTCCTGGCCCGGTTGGGCCGGGTAAATCCTTTACGACGGATATTGGGACTGTTCGGCTGGCTGCTCATCTGGCAAGAAAGGCGCAAATCCCCTTCGCTGTGGCCCAGGTTGGCCCTGCTGCCTGGCTCTATCTTTGCCCTCCAATCTCAAATTTTAGAACCGCGCCGCCTCTTTGTTGACCTGATTGATCCGCCGCACCGCTCAGCCAAACAAGCACAGTTAATAAAATCGACCGTTGTTCTGGGGGCCATCGTTGGCGAGCAGCCCCACGCCTGGACCTATACCAATTTGGTGCCGCGCCATCTTATCAACGATGTGATTGGGCAAATACCTGTTTTGGCCGCCTACTGAGCGGCGTGCCGCAGCGGCCTCGTGTATGCCGCCACGGTAAACGGACAACGGCTCACCTTTGAGGTGCTGGGCGTGTGGCGGCGCAATCTCATTATGCAGGATCGGGAAACCCGCTCTATCTGGCAGCAAGCCACCGGTGAAGCGCTTTACGGGCCACTTAAAGGCATACATTTAGAACTAATTGGTGGGGAACAAACCAGCTGGCACGATTGGGTGACGCGGTATCCAGATACGGCCGTTTCCATCGAGCCGACGAACCCACCTCGCGGCTTATTATCATTCAGCCAGCTAGAGTTCTTGCTAGAAAAGTTCACTGGCGATTACAAAACACCGGGTTTGAACCGCAACGACACCCGGCTGCCTTCCCATGAGGAAGTGGGCGGACTGATGCTCAACGGGGCAGCGCGTGCCTATCCGCTCACCCAACTGCGAGCCAGCAAAATGGTGCAAGATGTGCTAGGCGGTGTGCCGCTGGTCATGCTGTACGACGAACAAAACGATCGAATCCACACATATCGTCAAAACGAAAACGGCCGTCCCGACCCCTCCCAACCGCTTTCTATCCAACGTCAATACTGGCTTGGTTGGAGTGAATTCCATCCCGACACCACAATTTTTGAGGAAAAATGATGAAAGATACGGTTCCTTATACCCTTCCCTTCCAACAAATTCGCTCGGCAGATTTGCCCCTGGTGGGTGGCAAAGGGGCCAATCTGGGTGAAATGAGCCATGCTGGATTTCCCGTGCCGCCTGGATTTTGTGTGACAACCCATGCCTTCCGTGACTTCATCACCAGCTGCCTGTCAATGGCCCAGTTTTATGCTGCCCTGGATGAAATCCCGGCCGAAGATTTGGTGGCTACGCGCAAAATTGGCGGGGAGATTCGGGAAACGCTAAATGAGCTGCCTATTCCTGAGGAAATTACCACGGCCGTTTGCCAGGCCTGGCAAACTCTCGATCCCAACGCCGCCTACGCCGTGCGCTCCAGCGCCACCGCCGAAGATCTGCCCGACGCCTCTTTTGCCGGGCAGCAGGACACTTACTTGAATGTGCGCGGCGAAAAGGAAATCCTGGATGCCGTACGCCGCTGCTGGGCCTCCCTCTTCACCGACCGGGCCATCTTGTACCGCCAGCAAAATAACTTTGCCCACGAAGAAGTAGCCCTCTCCGTGGTGGTGCAGCAAATGGTCCTGCCACAGATTTCCGGCATCCTGTTCACCGCTGATCCGGTTAGCCAAAACCGGCATGTCACTTCAATTGATGCCAGCTACGGGCTGGGTGAAGCGCTGGTTGCCGGGTTGGTCTCCGCCGATCTATACAGAGTGGATACACGAAGCGACAAGCTGGTGGAAGTGAAGATTGGGGACAAGAAGTTGGCGATACGGCCGTTGCCCGGCGGCGGTACCGAACAAGAAACCCTCAGCGATAAACAGCGCACAGCTCAGGTACTTAGTGAGGCCCAGGCGGTTGCCCTGGCCAAGCTCGGCCAACGTATCGAAGCCCATTACCAGCAGCCACAAGATATCGAATGGGCCATTGCGGATGGGGAAATTTACCTACTGCAAGCCCGCCCCATCACCACCCTGTTTCCACAACCCGTTCCGCGCCCCAGCGACGAGGCGCTTCATCTTTACGTCAGCCTGAGCCACGCCCAGGTGATGCTTGATCCCATCAAACGGATGGGGCTGGATATGTGGCGGCTCATGTTTCCCACCATGAAGCTGGCTGGCCCCACAAGCCGGTCACAAAGTGTTGCAGAGGCTGGCGGCCGCATGTACATGGACGTGACGCCCCTGCTTAATTTGCGGCTGGGGCGCAAAGCGGTGCCCGCCTTTCTCACAATGGCTGATGAAAGGATCGCTTCCAGCATCAAAGAAGGGCTGGCCCGCCCCGAATTTAACGAGCGCCTGCCGCAGCTTAACCCACAGCCCGGCCTGCGTGCCGTCTTTTCTTACCTTGGCCCTATCATCAAAACTACCTTGTCTTTTCTGTTTCGGCGCGATCCGGCAGCAACCCTGGCCCAACTCACGGCCGAAATAGACGAGCTGAACGTGGCCAGCCGCCAGCGCATCTTGGCCCAATCGGCCGGAGAAGCGCGCCTACGCCAATTAGAGCTCGAGGTAGGTGAGGCCTTTACTCATCTTATCCCCGATTATCCGGCGCTGGTAGCTGGTGGCATTTCGTCGCAGCGATTCCTGGCCAGATTGCTGGCACATCGGGCGAATCCAGAAGACTTAACGGCCGTTGCTCGCGGTCTCTCTGGCAATGTCACCACCGAAATGGATTTGGCCGTGGGCGATCTGGCCGATTTGGTGCGCCAATCACCGGAGCTGGTGGCTCATTTTCAGCAGAATCCCCCAGCCAAAGCGCTCGCTTCAGCCCATGAGATTCCCGGCAGTGCGCCATTTCTAGCAGGCTGGACACAATTTTTGGATCGATACGGCATGCGCGGCCCGTCGGAAATTGATATTTCTCGGCAGCGCTGGCGGGAAGATCCCACCTCGCTGCTGCAATTTGTCATTGGCAACCTGGAACATCAAGCACCGGGCAGCCATCGTCAACATCATGCCCAAATGGCCGCTGCGGGCGAGGCTGCGGGAAATCGTCTAGTTGAGGCTGCCGGAACGGGCTTCTTTGGCTTTGTACGCCGTCCGCTGGTGCGTCGCCTGGTAAAAGCCGTGCGCCATTACACAGCGGGGCGGGAACATCCCAAATTTTTCATCATCAAGATGCTGGGCACTGTGAAAGAGGTATTGTTGGACCAGGCTGAGATGTTGGTGCAAGACGGCCGTATCGATCAACCGGAAGACATCTGGAATCTGAATTTAACTGAATTGATTGCATTTGTGGCGGACCCATCACAAGAAATACGGCCGCTCATCGCCCAACGCCGCGCCGAATTTAACCGTATGCACAAGCTAACCCCACCCCGCGTCATCACCAGCGATGGTGAAGTGATTCACGTCCAGCCCAGCCGGGACGGGCTGCCAGAAGGTGCATTAGTCGGCAGTGCTGCTTCCAGCGGCACCATCGAAGGTATTGCCAAAGTGGTCATGGACCCCAACAAAGACGTGTTGGCCAAGGGAGAAATTCTCGTCGCCCCATTCACCGATCCGGGCTGGACGCCGCTCTTCATCAACGCCGCAGCTCTGGTGATGGAAGTAGGTGGCCTGATGACCCACGGCTCGGTGGTGGCCCGCGAATATGGCATTCCGGCCGTCGTGGGCGTGGCTGATGTGACGCGGCAAATTAAAACGGGCCAGCGCATTCGCGTGCATGGCGATGCCGGGTATGTGGAAATTTTGGACGGTGAGGAGAGGTAATTAGGTAATTGAGTAATTTGGTAATTTCGCCCCAATTACTCAATTACTTATTTAGACCACGCTGTCACCGGCCGTTCTTGTTTGACACCATCCACAAAAATATCGACTTTTTCGTTGTAGAAACTGAGAAGCCCTTTCAGTTTGGGCGCTTCGGGGATGGGGTTTGGGTAACCCCAAACCAGGTCTTTGTAAACTGTGCCCCCAATTTTGACAGACCAATAAGAGGCTGTGCCTTTGTAGGGACAAGCGGTATGGCTGTCAGTCGGCGCTAACAAATCCATGTGGACATCTTCCGGCGGCAAATAGTAGCGGGTGGGCAGATTGGTTTCAAAAAGGAGATACGGCCGTTCCGATTCTGCCACCGTCACCCCAGCCACCTCAACCCGCACCCGGCGCGTGCTGGGCACTGTATCGACGCGATGATACGGGTCGCGCGGGTGCACAAACACCTCTTCATCCTCTTCAAACCAATGGTCCATCTTGTGCCAGCGGAAGGCGATATAGCCTTCAATACCGCGTAATTCTTCTCGGGCTTCGCTGTAGCTCCAGGCAGCATTATCGGCCTGTTGATCGCCCACCTGCACATGCCAGCTGGTGCGCTCCTTACCAGTACGACCCGTGTCTACCAAAAATTCCTGCCGCACATCTTCCTGAGGAAAATAATAATGAAGGCGCGGGCCACCCCCTTCCCAGACCAGCAGCGCGTTCCGACTGTCGGCAATAAATTCGCCGCCAAACTTCACCCGCACCCAGCGCGGTGTTGCTTCCCAATAATAACCATTCTCTGTTTTCATCGTTTACCTCCACTCTTTCAGATGCACCCGGCGCGAAGTTCTTACGAAAAATACCGGTTTAGAGAAAACAAAACGGCCGCTTCCTGATGGGAAACGGCCGTTTGCCTGTGGGGGTATCGACTGAAAACGAAAACCTAAAAGTTAGTTTTTCGCCTTAAGCAAATCACGAATCTCGATGAGCAAATCTTCGGTAGATGGGCCTTTAGGTGCCGCCGGCTTTTCTTCCTCTTTCTTTTTCGCGTTGTTCGCCGTGCGCACAATCATGAAAATGACAAAGGCGATAATCAAGAAATTGATAATGGCCTGGATGAAATTGCCGTAGGTGATGCTGGCATCCTTCACAGTAATCGCCAATGTCGTAAAATCGGTTCCGCCTAAAATCACGCCAATCAACGGCATGATGATGTCATTCACCAAAGAAGTGACAATGGCACCAAAAGCACCACCAATAATCACCGCAACGGCCAAATCCAGCACGTTCCCTTTCGCAATAAACGCTTTAAATTCTTGAATCATGTTCCCAACTTCCTCCTAATATTCATGTCACTAAAACAGTTTCCACAGCTTAGAACCCTTTCACGCTGAATCGGTCACATTTAAACATGCAACGACTCGGCTGCCATTACCTCAAACCAGCCGCCACCCCAGGCATCTTCCCGCCAGCAGCCGGTGAGACGGTACGGCTGCCATAGTTTGACTTTGCTTTTGGTGATGGTTTTATCCAACTGAGCAATCTCAAAGCTATCACCATCACCAAAGTAAAAGCCGCGCCCGCCAGTCCAGCCGGGGAGACGCACGCCGGCTACGCTGGTTTTTTGGTTGAGCAGGCGTGGCAGATAGCGTACGGGCACATCATCTGCGGTTTGTTCGCGAACCACCATTGCTGGATTGGCCGAAACGGGCCAACCAAGCACGGCCGTTTCCCAGGCCAGCTGTTGCGCTAAGGGTTCGGGCTGAACGGCCGTTTTCAACCCCAAATCAAACGCCATCTGCCGGGCACTACCGGCGCGCTCCACATCCACAGCTTCTGCCAGCAGCGCTGCGCGGCTCTCGCCCAACCCCATCAGCGCCCCGCACTGGATCAAGTGAACCACTTCCTTCTTTTGCAAATCGACCCGATTTAACAAATCACGCAGGCTGGTAAACGGCCGTTCCTGCCGCTCCGCCACAATTGCCCGCACTGCCGACCGCCGCAAATCACGCACCTGGCCCAGGCCCATCCACAAAATAGGAGATTGGTTATTGGCGATTAGAGATTGGGGTGTCTGGTCGCCAATCTCCAATCTCCAATCTCTAATCTCCCCCGTCGTCAGCGTAAATTTCCGCCCACTAAAATTCACGTGCGGCGGACGTACCGCAATCCCCAGCCGCTGCGCCTCGGCAATGTAAATAGCGGGATGGTGAAAGCCGCCATAATCACGCAGCCGGGCACATAAAAATTGGGCCGGAAAGTGCGTCTTCAAAAAAGCCGATCGGTAGCTGATATCAGCGTAAGCGGTGGCATGACCCTGATTAAAGCCATAGCCAGCAAAGGGCATCACCTGCTCCCACAGCGTCGTGGCCTGCTCCTTAGTAAAACCGCTGTATTCCTGACAGCCAAGCACAAAACGCTGCTGCATCGTAGCCATTTCCTTGGCCTTAAATTTGCTCATGCCGCGCCGCAAATGGTCGGCTTCGGCCCAACTAAGGTGAGCAATCTCGGTGGCAACGCGCAATACCTGCTCCTGAAACAGCAGCACGCCCTGGGTACTGCCCAAAATTGGTTCCAGGGCAGGGTGCAAAAACTGCATCTTTTCTTCGCCACGATAGCGACGCACAAACGCCTGGGCCATGCCGCCGGTCGCCGGACCCGGCTTGAAAAAGGCGTTGGCTACGGCCAAGTCGCGCAGGGTTTGTGCCTTCAGCTGGCGCAGCGTGCGCCGCGCCCCGGAACTTTCACACTGGAACACACCGATTGTTTCACCCTGGCACAGTTGGCGTGCCGTTTCTGCATCGTCCAGCGGAATTGCCAGCAAATCAAAATTGGGGTCCAGGGTGGTGCGGATGGATTCGGCCGTATCGGCCAGCACCGTGAGGGCGCGAATCCCCAGCAGATCAATTTTGGGCAGGCCGATTTTCTCAACGTCTCGATGATCATACTGCGTCGTCAGGAAGCCCTTGGGGGCCAGCTGCACCGGCACAAAATCGGTCAGCGGACCCGGCGTAATAACGATGCCGCCTGGATGAATACTCATGTGGTGTGGTTGGCCGATAATCTCAAACGCATCGGCCAGCACCTGCCGCTGAACTTCATCTTCCACCTCGGCCAGCACATCTTCCAGGGTGCGTTCGCTGCGGCGGCGCGGGTCTGGGTGCCAGCCACGCGGCAGCAGCCCCGTCAACACTTTAATCTCAGGTTCGGCCAGGCCGTGGGCTTTGGCCGTTTCGCGCACGGCCGATTTTGGCTGCATGGTGCTGATCGTAGCCACCAGCGCCACCCGATCCTCACCATATTTTTCGCGCACATAATGCAGCACTTCATCGCGGCGGCGGCTGCAAAAATCGAGGTCAATGTCGGGTAGATTGGCCCGCGCCGGGTTGAGAAACCGTTCAAACAACAGGTCATTGGCAATAGGGTCCACATTGGTGATGCCCAGGCAGTAAGCCACCAACGAATTGGCTACGCTGCCGCGCGTGTTCACCGGCACGGCCGTTTCGCGGGCAAAGCGAGTAATATCGGCTACCAGCAAAAAGAGCGGGGCAAAACCGTGTCGATTGATCGAAGCCAATTCTTTTTCCAGTCGGGCCTTGATTTCTGCTTGGGGGGAACGGCCGTACCTCTCCAGCATCCCCACCTCCGCCGCCATCGCCAGAGCATCTTTGGGCGTTTGTTCTTCCGGCAAATCCAGCTTAGGCCAGATGGGACGGCCGTCGGGCAGGGCTGGCTGGCATTGGGCAATAATCTCACCAACTGATTGCAACGCTTCGGGAAACGCAGCAAAGTGCGACTGCACTTTTTCAGCCGAAAGCCAATGCACCTTCGCATCTGCTCGGCCGCCCGCTGGCAGCGTCTCGGCTGGCACCTCATCAACACGGCAATTTTGGTCGATAGCCGCCAGCAGGCGCAGGCGCGCTGTTTCGGCTTCTGCTAAACAGTACACGGGCTGTACGGCCGTTGCCCGCAAGCCAAACCGGGCGGCAATCCCCAGCGCCTCCCGCGCCACCGCTTCATCGGCAGGTGTGTGCAGCGTTATGCCCAGATAGCCATTGTCTTCAAACTGCCCAGCCAGGCGCGAAGCGTAGCGCGCCGCCATTTTGGTCTGCCCGGCCTGCACCAGGCGGGTCAGCCAGCCCGTCTGCCCGCTGTCGATGGCGATAAGTCCGGCAGTATGCTCGCGCAATTGGGCCCAGGCCAACCCATGCTGCCACAACTGCGTTCGCTGCGGGCTGCCCTGCACCAGTGAAGAAAGGGCACACAACGATTGATACCCCGCCGATCCATCAGCCAACAACACCAAGTCACCCCAAGCTGGGCCGGGCAGATTGATCCCTTCTGGCAAACTAAGGCGCAGCACCATACCCAAAATGGGCTGGATACCTGCCGCGCGGCACGCCTGGCTAAAGGCAACCGCGCCGTATAGCGCACAGGTATCAGTCAGAGCCAGGGCGGGCAGCTTTTCGGCCACAGCGCGGGCCACCAGCTGGTCCACGGTGGCAGTCGCGCCTAACAGGGTATAATGGGAGTGGACGCGCAGATGGGTGAAGGGAACGGCCGTAGTCTCATTCATGCACCGTGGATCATATGTTCGGGTGTGCCAGTTGGCAAGCCCAAAATAGCGGCAAAGGATGTTTCTATGATAACGCTTGATTTGGCACAAAAGTTGAAAGAGGCTGGATTGGTATGGCACACCAGCGTCCACGATTTTTTTGCCATTCCAGATCGCGATCTGGACAGTCGGATCTTCGTTTTATCAGACATGATGGTGACGATGGACATCCTGCGCGGCTGGCCTGCGGTGGTGTTCCATGGCACATCCGAATGGGCGCTGGATTATTTGCTAACGCATGAGGCAGTGTGGCTGCCCACAGAAAGCCAGTTGCGGGAACAGGTGGAAGCAGAATTGGCCGCCAGGAACGGCCGTTTTCTCCAATTAGCCCGTGCCGCCGCAGGATACAATTGCGAACTAACCCTGGCGAATCAGCCACTGAATTTTGTGGCAGAATCCGCCAGCGAAGCGTACGGCCAGGCATTGCTCCATCTGCTAAAACAACAGATGCCTCAAGCATGATCGCTGAGGCCCGGCGAGGTATAATGACGCCATGCTAAGAAATGATCGTTTCAATTTTATTTCATCATTAATTTTAGGCGCATTCCTGGTGGCAATCGGCCTGCTGGCAATGGAATTTGTGGTCAACAATTGGTGGCCCGTCGATATCAATCGGCTGGACTTGGTGCGGGCCGCCGCGCAAGATCGGGCGGATGCGGCTTCTTTACTGGAAGCAGCTAATCTTGAAATTATCCTGGTCTTTTTGGCCACTGTGTTAACGGCCGTTACCGGCCTGGTACTACCCATTTCTTACTTTCTCAATCGGCGCTTTGCCGCCTATACAGACCGTCGCTTTGGCAAGCTGGAGGACGCCCCTCTACTCGTTTCCCTACGCCAATCTATGGCTGCTGGCATTTGGGTGGCATTTTGCCTCTGGCTGCAAATGAACCGCTCTTTTGGGCTGGCCGTTGCCTTGCTCGTCGCCACCGTCTTAATTTTGTTTGAAATTCTGTTGCAAATCCGCAGCCGTGCCGCCCAGGCAAACTTACAGTAATCCGTGAACCGTAATCGGCAATCTAAATATGAGTAATCAAGCACCAGATACAGAAAAAACACAAACCCTCTTGCGTGAGCTGCCCAGCGTGGACCGTTTGTTGAACACATCATTGGCGGTGGATATGATGCTGGCATACGGCCGTCCCCTCACCATAGAAAGCTTGCGCCATAGTCTGGAAACTGCCCGCAGCGCTATTCTCAGTGGACAAGCCAGCTATGCGCCCATGAACGCCGTGCTGGTCGATGACGCCCGGGTTTGGTTGGAAAGCTTTTTGGCCCCCACTTTGCAGCCTGTCATCAACGGCACGGGCGTGATTGTCCATACCAATCTGGGCCGCGCCCCGCTCAGCCAGGCAGCCCGCCAGGCCATTGAAGACACAGCCAAAGGGTACAGCACGCTGGAATACGATCTGGCCAGCGGCGAGCGTGGCTCCCGCTCCGTTCATGCCGAACAGCTGCTCATCCGCCTAACCGAAGCAGAGGCATCGCTGGCGGTGAATAATAATGCTGCGGCCGTTTTGCTCATGCTCACCGCGCTGTGCCAGGGCAAGGAAGTGATCATCAGCCGGGGGCAGCTGGTGGAAATTGGCGGCGGTTTCCGTATCCCGGACGTGATGGCCCAATCCGGGGCAGCCCTGGTAGAAGTAGGCACCACCAACCGCACCCATTTGCGCGACTATGCCAAGGCCATCACAGAAAATACGGCCGCAATCCTCGTCGCCCACCACTCCAACTACAAAATTATCGGTTTCAGCAGCGAGCCAGCTCTGGCTGAACTGGCCGAGCTGGCCCATGAACACAACCTGCCCCTGCTTTATGACCAGGGCAGCGGGGCCCTGCTGGACAGCACGCCTTACGGCCTGGAATCAGAACCCACCGTGCTGGATGGCCTGGCGGCCGGGGCTGATCTGGTGGCCTTCAGCGGCGACAAGCTGCTGGGCGGGCCGCAAGCAGGTATTTTGGTGGGGCGACAAGAATTGGTCGCCCGTCTCAAGCGGCATCCACTGGCCCGGGCCGTGCGCGCCGACAAGCTTTGCCTGGCCGGGCTAGCCGCCACGCTCACCCACTACCTTACCGACAACGCGCTCACGGAAATTCCCGTCTGGCGCATGATTGCTCGTCCGCTGCAAGAGATTGCCGCTGAAGCAGACACCTGGGCCGCCCGCTTGCAGGAGGTGGGCATTAAAGCGGAAGTGGTGGACGGCCGTTCCACAGTTGGCGGCGGCAGCTTGCCGGGCACCAGCCTGGCCAGTCGCCTGGTAGCCATCACCCACAATGAACCGGATCAGCTTGCTAGACAACTGCGCCAGGAGAAAATACCGGTGATTGGTCGGATTCAAGACGGCCGTTTCCTCATTGATCCACGCACCATTTTGAAAGATCAGGTTGAAATTTTACTGCAATCCCTGGTAAACTGTGCGATGGAGTAAGCGCTCAAACCATTTTTTGTTAAAATTCTGGACACAGATAAACGCAGATTTCCAAATGAGAAAATGAAATCTGTAAAAATCTGTGTCTCACTTCTTAGATGAATATAATCAAGCAAAACAGCCGTATTCTCGCTATAGAAACATCGTGTGATGAAACGTCCGCAGCCGTGGTGGAAGACGGCCGTACCATCCTCAGCAACATTATTGCCAGCCAGGTAGATTTACACGCCCAATTTGGCGGCGTCTTCCCTGAAGTTGCCTCACGCAAGCATATTGAAGTGATTCATGCCGTGGTACAGCAAGCGCTGGAAGAGGCGCACATGGGGCTGGACGACATCGACTGCATTGCCGTAACGCGTGGTCCTGGTTTGGTTGGCTCGCTGCTGGTGGGTGTGAACATGGCCAAAGGGCTGGCACTGGCGCGAAACAAACCATTTCTGGGCATCAATCATATTGAAGGGCACATCTATTCGCTCTGGCTCACCGAGCATGTGGATGAGATTGCGTTTCCTCTGCTCACGCTGGTTGTCAGCGGCGGCCATACTGAATTGTATTTGATGCTGGATCACGGCCAATATCAACATCTGGGTGGCACGCTGGACGATGCCGCTGGCGAAGCGTTTGATAAGGTCGGTCGAGTATTGGGCCTGCCCTTCCCTGGCGGACCGGCCATCGATAAACTGGCACCTTCGGGTAACGCCACAGCTTTTAAGTTCCCCCGGGCCGTGATGGATGATGGGTATAATTTTAGTTTTAGCGGCTTAAAAACGGCCGTTTCCCGGCAAATTAAGCATTTTAACCAAACCAAACTACCGGTGGAGGATTTGGCAGCCAGTTTTCAAACGGCCGTTGTTGATGCCCTGGTCACCAAAACTGAACGTGCCGCAGCGGCCTATGGCGTGACGGCCGTTCATTTAGCAGGTGGCGTCTCGGCCAATAAGGAATTACGGCAAACGATGACAGCCCAGATTTCTTTACCGGTCCGGTACCCTCCTCCTATTCTCTGTACCGATAATGCCGCTATGATAGGAGCAGCAGCACATTGGCACTATGTAAACGGCCGTCATGATGCCCTAAATCTAGATGTTATTCCCAGTTTGCAGCTTATTTAGCTGCAACTTTGTCGATGAATTGCCTACTATCAGTAAATCTGGAAGAAAAACGGCCGTAACAACATCAGTACAACTTCTCGCTAAATAATCTAAATAAAATGTATTACCTATGGGTTGTATCCGATAGTGTAAAATAGCGTCATATCGTGGTATTATGATTCAAATGGATCACTCTATTCAAGATGCAGACTTCACCCCTGAGCTGAGGGATAGCGATCGACTTCACACCTTGTATGTCGTAAACGACATGCTAAAACAAGTGGAAGCAGATGGCCTCAACATCAGCTTCATTCTCCCCCGCATATTAAACCTTTCTGTACAGCAGTTGGAAGCTCACGATGGCAGTATTATTGTTGTCAACGAACTGCTAAAGGTGGAATATGCCTGGCTAACGGGTGACCAAACACAAAACGACCATTCTGAAGAATTTTTAGAAACCATCATGAACAGCGGCGTCGCTGGATGGGTGATCCGCAATCATGAGCCATGCATTATCCACGATACCCAAACCGATGACCGATGGCTGCCCCGTCCAGGCCACATTACCAGCCACAATGCCTGGTCTGTCATCTGCACACCGCTGTCGGTACGCAATCGTATTATTGGGGCTATCACCATTCATAAAGCCGGTGTAAGCCAATTTGATGAGCAGGATTTAAGTTTGCTCACCGCCATCTCTAATCAGGCGGCCAGCAGCATTGAAAACGCCCGCCTTTACGAAGCCTCCCAACGACAGCTTAAGATTTCAGCACTGCTTAACGAAGCCAGCCGAGTCATTAATTCCTCACTAGACATCAATGAGATCATGCAGTCGCTGCTGGCACAAATGAATGATTTCCTTAATGCAGAAGCCATCTCGATTGCCCTGGTGGACAAGCAAACAAACGAGCTAGTGTACCAGGTAGCTGAAGGCATTGGTGCCGAAGAAATTGTCGGGTTGCGACTGCCCAGCAATCGGGGCTTATCTGGTTGGGTCATGACAAACTCTGAACCAGCCTTGGTCGCCGATACAAGCTTGGACCCTCGCTTTCATCATTTGGGTGATGAACGAACCGGGTATGAAACCACCGCCATGATCTGCGCTCCGATGATCTTCAAGGGTGATGTGCTGGGAACCATTCAAGCCATTAATCCCAGTGAAGGCACTTTCACTGAGGAGGATTTGGATGTGCTGGTGAATCTGGCCAACATTGCCAGTACGGCCATTGCCAATGCCCAGCAATATGCCCGCACGGTCGCGGCAGAGGCGCGCTTCATCAGCTTATTCCAAGATACGGTTGATCCGATCATTTTAACTGACATGCGTGGGCGCATTGTGGAAGCCAACCGGCGCGCCTCGGATATGTTGGGCTACAGTCGCAGCGAACTGCTAACAATGGCCATTCAGGATTTGCACCCGGATACGGCCGTCTTACCCAAAGCTAAGAAAATTCGCTCGGATAAAGTCTTGATGTTCCAAAGCGATGTGCGTGCTAAAAATGCACCGCCCATCCCCATGGAGGTGTATACCAAACGCACGATCCACGGCGATGACAATCTATTGCAATGGATTCATCACGACATCACCGAACAGATTGAACTGGAAAAGATGCGGGAAGATTTAACCGCCATGCTGTTCCACGATCTGCAAAGCCCTCTGGGTAACGTCATCTCTAGCCTGGAACTGCTAGCCTATGAAATTCCCCCTGAATCTGCCAATTCACCCCTCTACGCGATGTTAGACATTGCCAGACGCAGCAGCCGCCGCCTGGAAACATTGATTCGTTCCCTGTTAGACATCAACCGGCTAGAAGCTGGCCAACCCATTACGGAACAAAGCCGGGTCGATGTGAACGCCCTGGTCAAAGAGGTCTTTGAAATTGAATTGCCGAATTTCGAGCAGCGTCGGGTTCATTTTGCCGATGCCTTGCCGGATGTTTTGCCCCACATTTTTGTGGAAGAAGACATGATTCGGCGCGTTTTGGTCAACCTCATCAATAATGCTCTCAAATATAGCTCTGAAGATCAAACGATCACTGTATCCGGCCAGCTCTTACCAGAAAACGACCGGCTCCTGTTGTCTGTTAGCGATCAAGGCACCGGCATTCCGAAACAATTCCGGGAATCCATCTTCGAGAAGTTCGAGCGCATTGCGGCTAAAAACAGCGACGCCAAAGGGTTGGGCTTGGGCTTAGCATTTTGTCGTCTGGCGGTTGAGGCACATAACGGCCGTATCTGGGTCGATGATTCCCCCTCTGGCGGGGCACGTTTTAACTTCACTTTACCTCTGGCATAACCAGTAAAAGCAGCATCACTTTCTGCCCATCATTCCCCTGCAAATTGGTTTCACAAGCAGCCCCTTGCCAGCGGCATAGATGCACCCGCGCATTATTCTGGTATTATTATCCCAATTCAAGCAGCATCACGTTATCGGCCCTATTCCTGGATTTTCCTCCAGAAACTTTTTGCCGATTACACACCCACCCAGTGGAACTTGTGGCATGACAAGCAAAAGGCTTTACTATCAAAATGCGTATACAACTCGGTTCGAAGCAAAAATTGTGGATCGAGTAAGGAATGAAGAGCAAACGGCCGTTATCCTTGACGAAACCTTCTTCTATCCCACTTCCGGGGGCCAGCCCTTCGATATTGGCACAATCAACAATATCCCTGTGCACAACGTGACCATTCGTGAAAAAGACGAGGCGGTGCTGCATTGGCTAGACACCAAGGAGCTGTGGCAAGACGAAATTGTGGGCCAAATAAATTGGCCGCGCCGCTTTGACCACATGCAGCAGCACACCGGCCAACATACCCTCTCCCAATCTTTTATCCAGATTGCCCAGGCAGAAACGGTTGGCTTTCATCTAAGCGATAACACCCTCACCATTGATCTGCACACCACACAGATGAGCCCAACCCAGGTGGAAGAAGCTGAATATTTAGCCAACCAGATCATCTGGCAAAATCGCCCGATTCATATCCGCTTTGTTACGCTGGAACAGGCGCAAAAATTGGCGCTGCGCAAGCTGCCGCCCGTGCGTCAGGGCAAGCTGCGCCTCATTGAGATTGATAAATTTGACCTGACAGCGTGTGGCGGTACCCATGTGCGCCACACCGGCGAGGTTGGCATTATCAAGATTGTAAAATTGGAGCGCCAGAACAATCAGCTGCGGGTTGAATTTGTTTGCGGCCAGCGTGCCCTGCACGATTACCGGCTTAAAAACAGCATTATTAATCAGCTTTCTGCCGAACTCACCACGGGCATTGGTGACGTGGTGGAGAGCGTGCTGCGTTCTAAAGAAGAGTTGAAAGAAAGCCGCAGGCAGTTAAAAAGACAGCAAGAGCAGTTGCTGTACTTTAAAGCAGCCGAACTGCTAAAGACGGGAAAGATGGTGGGGAATACGGCCGTTATTAGCCACGTCTTCACCAGCAGCGAAAGCGATCCAGGCCAGCTGCGCATTTTGGCCAACCATCTGACCAAAAATGACCAGGTAGTGGCCCTGCTGGGGTTGGCTGGTGAAAAATCACAGCTGCTTTTTTGTCGCTCCCAAAGCGCCCCTGGCGAGATGAACCAACTCATCAAACCGGCCCTGCAAATTCTGGGATCAGCAGCTGGCGGCGGAACGGCCGTTATGGCCCAAGGTGGCGGCCCCAGCATGGATGTGGCCCGCATTCAACAAGCCGTGGAAAAAGCAGAGCGTTTGCTCATCGGCCAAATTCGCTAACAAATACAGGAAGCTTATGCAAGAAATCGCGGAAAATGTTTTTATAGAAACTGAATATGATGGGGTCAACGTGGCCGCTGTGCGTACCCGCCGGGGCATCATTGCCATTGATGTGCCTTCGTATCCTCGCCAGGCACGTGATTGGGCGATGCGGCTGCACACCCTGACGCCCCGTTCAGTACAATACACCATTTTGACCGATTATCATGGCGACCGCATTTTAAATGCCCGCTGGCTCAATGCCCCCATCATCGCCCACGAAGCCACGGCCGATAAGCTGCGCAGCTACGACAAGCGATATCCGCAGCCATTGCTAGAAAGCCTGGCCAGCCGCAACCCGGAATTTGGCCGTGAGCTCAGCCAAAGCCCTGTGGAACACGCCAGCATGAGCTTTACCGAATTGATGCATCTGTGGAAAGGGGGCACTGAACTACGACTGTTCGCCACCCCAGGGCCAACCGCAGGCAGTATTGGCGTTTATTTACCTGGCACCGGCGTTTTGTTCACGGGGGACGCCGTTGTGACAGATATGCCCCCCTTGCTTGTGGAAGCCGATACGGCCGCATGGCTAAAAACCATCCAACAGCTGCAAGATTGGCCCGACCCCATCAACCACATCGTGCCTGGTCGAGGTAAACCTTGCAGCCTGGATGCGCTAACGGCCGTTGCTGACTACATAGAAACAATGCGCCAACAGCTTCAGAACCACATCGCTGCCCAACAACCCCGTGAAGAAATTCATAGCTATTTTCTAGACTTTCTAAACCGCTACCCTGACGTGACACTTCCTACAGAGTGGCTCAAAAAACAGATAAAATATAGTTTGGATCATGTCTATGATGAGATACAATTAACCAACAGCAATGATCAAGCAAATTAAGCAGAATGTTCCACCCTCTTTTTGGGCACAGCACCACAAAAATATTTACAATCAACTCAGTCTCAACTGACGTATCCACAGGGAAGAGATGTTATGAGAAACCAGAAGTATGCTGCCAAACAGGCCTTACAACTTGTTCCGTTTTTCAACAATCTGCAGGATGATGAAGCCAAAAGTCTTTCCAAACGGCTTGTCTTGCGCCGTTTTGGTCCTGACCAAGTAATCTTTCACCACGGCGATCCGGGAGGATTGCTGTACATCATCATTAAAGGCAAAGTGAAAATTACCCATACAACGCTGGATGGCCAGGAAGCGATGTTGGCCATCTTTGGTGCTGGCGACTTTTTTGGCGAATTGGCCCTGTTAGATGATTCGCCGCGCTCAGCTACGGCTGAAGCATTAGAAGAAACCGAAACGCTGACACTGCATCGGGAGGAGTTCATTCGCTACATCAGCGACAATCCCGATTTTGCCTTGCATGTGCTGCACACATTGGCCCAGCACATTCGTCGGCTCAACAACCAGATCAGCGACATCTTTTTCCTGGATTTACCAGCTCGGCTGGCTCGCCAGCTGCTGCAACTGGCCGCCCAACACGGCCAAAAAACAGAGGACGGCATTCGCATTGAACTGTCGCTAACGCAAACTGACTTAGCTGAAATGACGGGAGCCACCCGCGTGAGCATTAACAAAGCGTTGGGCCGTTTCCGGCGGGCTGGCTGGGTCAAAGTAGGCGGGCGCAAATTCACCATTCTAGACGAAGAAGAGCTGCAAAACCTGATTCAAATCTCAGGCGGCTCTATCTAGGAATCAGTGGTCAGTAATCGGTAATCAGTAAACCGAATACGGATCACCGATTACCGTTCACCGCTTTATGCGATTGCTTGCTACCAGCGATCTGCACCTGAACCAGGCGAAAAACTGGACAGCATTAAGCCGAATGCCGGCACATCCCAACGATTGGCTCATTGTTGCCGGTGATGTGGCTGAAAAAGTCACTCATTTTCGGCAGGCAATGGATTTGCTTACCAATCGTTTTGCCCGCGTCATTTGGACCCCCGGCAATCACGACCTCTGGACTATTCCGACAGACACCCACAGCAAACGCGGTTTAGCAAAATATTTCCAGCTGGTAGAAATTTGCCGGGAATTTGGTGTGCTGACGCCCGAAGACCCCTACATTCAGTGGCCAGCCAGCAGCTCCCCTTTGTTCATCGCCCCCACCTTTACGCTCTACGATTACAGCTTTCGCCCGGACCATATCACAGCCGAGGAGGCTCTCAATTGGGCAGAGGCCTCTGGCGTGGTAGCCACGGACGAAATTTTGCTCTACCCTGATCCGTATCCTTCACGGGAAGCATGGTGCCATATTCGCTGCCAAACTACGGAGGAGCGCCTGACGGAAACGGCCGCACACGGCTCCATCATCCTGGTCAACCATTACCCACTACGCTACGATCTGGTGAATCTGCGCAGCATTCCTCGCTTTTCCATTTGGTGTGGCACAACATTAACAGAGGATTGGCATAGGCGATTTCCGATTACGGCCGTTATCTACGGCCATCTGCACATTCGCGGCACCCATTATCGGGATGGCGTTCGTTTTGAAGAAGTATCGCTGGGCTACCCGCAAAACTGGCAGCCAGACCGGGGCATCGTCCCCTATCTGCGCCAAATCTGGCCGCCACCCGGTTGAAAAGCAGGCCGTTTCAGCTAAAATTCAGCGTTTGTCCTGCTGCTGACCAAAATTTTGAGGGAAAACTTACCGAACAGTAAGCAAACTGTAAGGGTGCCCGTGTATAACAGATGGAGACCTTGCGGAACAAATTGATCGCCTATGACTACTGTGGAAGAAACCAGCCAGGAACCAACAGCAGAAACGGCCGTTCCTGAAACAATTGAACCGATAGCAGAAACCAAACGGCCGTTTTCCTGGGAATCAATCAGCCTGCTGATATTGCTGCTCATTCTCATCATGGCGGCCACCTTTCGCTTTACCGGGCTAACCTGGGGCGAAGGCAATTTCCTGCATCCGGATGAATTTTTCCTGATGGATGTAGCCAGCCGTCTGCAACCAGCCGACAACTTCTTCGACTATTTGCGCACCTCCGAATCGCCCCTGAATCCGTACAACGTGGACAAAGGATTTTACGTCTACGGCAACTTCCCCATGACGTTCACCCGCTACTTTGCCGATTGGGCCACGTCTGCCTGCAACAACTTTGCCGACCTGTGTACCCAAACCTACAACAGCTTTTACGGCTTGCAGCAAAGCGGCCGTTTCCTTTCCGCCCTCGTTGATTTAATTACTGTTTTCCTGACGTTTCTCATTGGGCGACGGCTGTACAGTTGGCAGGCAGGTTTGCTGGCCGCCTTTTTTCAGGGAACGGCCGTTATGGCCATCCAGCAATCCCACTTTTTCACAATGGACAACTGGGCTGCCTTTTTTACAGCGCTGGGGGTGTATACGGCCGTGCGCGCTGCCGGGTTTGGCGATGCCAAACTGAAATGGCAGCTGCGCTGGTGGATTCTGTTCGGCCTCAGCCTGGGCCTGGCCGTCGCTTCCCGCATCAACGTCGCGCCGCTGGCGATCATCATCAACATTTCGGCCGTGGCCTGGCTGGTACGGCGCGGCCACACTTGGCGCAGCTTGCGCCAGACCAGCCTCGGTTCGCTCGACTTTCAGCGCGTCTTTTTAGGTGTCCTGGTCGCCGCCACCGTCTCAATCGTGGTGTTCCGCCTGGCCCAACCCTACGCCTTTGCCGATGCCACCATTGCCCGCAACGAAATCATCAGCCAAACGGGTGAGGAACCGGGCAACATTGAAGTGCTGCTGCGCTCGATCATGGGCTTTAATCCCCAGTGGCGCAGCAACATGGATGAAATTCAGCAGCAGCAAAGCCCAGAAGCGGTCTTTCCCCCTGCACTGCAATGGACCGACCGGGCCAAAATCATCTTCCCCTTCACCAATATGGTGCTGTACGGCATGGGGCTTACGGCCGGATTAGCCGCCTGGGCGGGATTGTTCTGGGCACTGTGGCGCATCGTGCGCGCCCGGCCCGATTGGCTGGCCCACGCCATCCCCGTCAGCTGGAGTCTGCTCTATTTTCTGTTCATGGCTACCCGTTGGGTTAAGTCAATTCGCTACTTTTTGCCCATCTACCCTACCCTCTTTTTGCTGGGTGGCTGGGCGCTGTGGGCCCTCTGGCAGTGGGCGCGGCAAAGCGAACAGCGCCGGGCGCTCAAACAAGGACTGGCCGCTGGCCTAATTACCCTTATCGTCATCCCCAGCTTTTTGTGGGCCAATGCGTTTGTGCAAATTTATAAAGAGCCAATCACCCGCATTGCTGCCTCCGCCTGGATGTTTGAGAACATCCCCACCGGCGCAACTCTCATTTACGAAGCCAACGGCCAAACCAAAGAGCTAACCCTGCCGTTAAAAGGGTACGATTTTCAGGTGGGCGGCAATCCGCTATTTTTGACGGCCGTTCTCCCCGAAGATGGCACGATAACGGCCGTTCGCCTCAACAAGCTGTTTATTCCCAGCGAATTTAACACCGGACAAACGCAGCCCATCACCATGCAGGCTGGCTTCCTCAACGGCCCCAGTGAACCCACGGATCTGGTTGTGTCAGAAGAAGAAACGAGTTACACGCTGGACTTGCCAGAAACGGCCGTCCTGGCCAACACGCCCCAGCAGCTCATGCTAGAACTCACCGCAGGCAGCCCCGTGCGGGCCCAAACTAGTTTGCTGATGAATGAGCATTGGGACGGCATATTGCCTTATGATGTAAACGGCCGTTCCGCTTACGGGGCACACTTCACTGAAGTCACCGGCGGGCAGCGCCCCATCACCAACCCCGACAGCCCGGAAAAGCGCGACGAGATGGTGCAGTGGTTGGAAGAGGCCGATTACGTCGTCTTGAGCAGCCAGCGGGCCGTCTGGTCACTGCCGCGAATTCCGCTGACTTACCCCATGACCACGCGCTACTACGAGGCGCTGTTTAGCGGCGAATTGGGTTTTAAACTGGTGGCGGAGTTCCATGCCCCACTAAAGATTGGTCCACTTTACATCAGCGACACTACCGGGCAAGTTGGTTGGGGCCAAATGCCGGACATCGGCTGGCCGCCGCCGGGTGACCTGGCCGCCGAGGAAGCATTTAGCGTCTACGACCATCCGCCGGTCTGGATTTTTGCCAAGACAGATGCTTACAGCCGGGAAAACACAGTCAATATTTTAGGTGAGGTTGATTTGAGCCAAACCGTTTTTATGAATCCCGGCCAGGCCACGGAAGCGCCCAATGGTTTGATGCTGTCGGAAACGGCAGTAACCACCCAGCGCGCCAACGGCACCTTCAGCGATCTCTTCAATCCGGACGGCGTTTTGTCACAAAACTCAGGGCTGGCGGCGGTGGTTTGGTGGCTGGCAGTCATTATTTTAGGATTAGTCACCTTTCCGCTGACGTTTGCCATTTTCCGAGGACTGCCCAGCAAAGGGTACATTCTGTCACGTATCCTCTCCATTTTGCTCATTTCTTACTTTGTCTGGCTGAGTGCCAGTATTGAGTTATTCCAAAATACGCGCGGCACCCATCTGTTGGCGCTGCTCGTCATCGTGATTTTGAGCGGGCTGGTGCTCATCCGGCGCGGTGGGGAAATCCGGGCCTGGGTGCGGGACAATTTGGCGTTCATCGGTGTGGTCGAGCTGATCGCCGTAGGTCTATACCTCGTCGCTATTCTCATTCGCGTACGCAACCCGGACGTGTGGGATGTGATTTGGGGTGGTGAAAAGCCAATGGACCTGACTTATTTTACGGCCGTTCTCAAATCCGCCACCTTCCCGCCCTACGATCCCTGGTTTGCCGGCGGCTACATCAATTATTATTACTACGGCTTTGTTTACGCCGGTGTGCTCACCAAAATTTTAGGCATTATCCCCACCATCGCCTACAACCTGAATTTGTCGATGCTGTTCAGCTTTACCGGGATGGCGGTGTTTAGCGTGGCTTATGACCTTGTCGCCTGGCGGCGGGAGATTGGAGATTGGAGATTAGAGATTAAACCCAATCGCCAATCTCTAATCTCTAATCTCCACAAAAAAGCAGTCGCGGCCGGTCTCATCGCCGCCTTGCTGGCCATCCTCCTAGGCAACCTGGGCGAAGTGGGCGTGCTGACAAATGCCTGGTACGGGGCAGGGAATCCCACGCTGGAGGAAAGCATACCGCTGGTAGGAACGGCCGTACGCACCCTGGACGGCGGCTTCAAAGTGATGAGCGGCACGCCTGCTCCGATTTACCCCGGCGACTGGTTCTGGACCGCCACCCGTGTGCTCAATTTTGATCAGGGTGAAGCTGGCCCCATCACCGAATTTCCATTTTTTACTTTCCTCTATGGCGACCTGCACGCCCACATGATTGCCTTGCCGCTGACAATGCTGGCACTGGCCTGGGCGGTATCATTGGTACTAAAAGCAAGAGAAAAATCAGAGACTAGAGATTTGAGATTGGAGATTGGAGATTCAGAAGCCAGTCCAATCTCTAATCGCCAATCTCGCAGCCGCAGGCTGCCCATCTCCCCATCCTGGTGGGAAACTGCGCTCATCTGGTTCACTGGCGCACTGGCCATTGGCGTGCTGCAAGCAACCAACATTTGGGATTTGCCTACCTATGCCGTGATTGGTGTGCTGGCAGTGATTTATGTGGCGATTGAGGAAAACGGCCGTATTCTCAACCTGCAACTCCTGGGGCAAATTGGGCTGAAAACGGCCGTGCTCATCGGTCTGGCCTTCCTACTCTTCTGGCCCTTTTCCAGCAATTTTGGCGCTGGGTTCAATTCAATTGCCCTGTGGGATGGCTCCACAAGCTATTTAAGCAATTATCTCATCATCTACGGCCTGTTTCTGTTCTTTGTTCTCACCCATTTGGTGCGGGAGTTCCGCGCCTGGACGCGCACCTGGACGCAGGAAAGCTTGCGCCAATGGGAACCTGCGGCTGCACCGCTCCTGCTGGCCCTCGGCCTCTACATCATCCTGCTCCTGATTTTGTTCCGCATGGCCTACTGGATTGCCCCGGTGGTGCTAACGTTGACCATCGCTGCGGGGCTGTTGGGCCTACGTCCTAATCTGCCCACTGCGCGCCGCATTGTGCTCATTTTGATTGCTTCGGCGCTAGGCATCACCCTGTTTGTGGAATTTTTTGTGGTGGAAAACACGGTGGGACGGATGAACACTGTCTTCAAGTTTTACATGCAAGTGTGGCTGCTGTTGAGCGTGGTGAGTGGGGTTACGGCCGTTTGGGCCTGGCCTACCATCGAAAAGAAAGAAACCGCACGCAAGGTGTGGCTGGCGGTGCTAGGTGTGCTGGTCGCCGCAGCGGCTCTGTATCCCATCCTGGCCACCAAAGCCAAATGGGATGTACGCCTCAGTCATGAAGCCCCGATTACGCTGGACGGCATGGCCTTTATGCCCTATGCCAATTATACGGAAAGCACCGGGGGCAACGTGCCCCTTTCTTTTGATTACGAGGCAATCAAGTGGATGCAGCAAAACATCCCTGGCTCGCCCGTCATTGCCGAAGGGTATCAAGATAATTATTACCGCTCGGCGACCAATCGGGTGGCGATGTACACCGGCCTGCCGGGCATCATTGGCTGGAGCGGCCACCAGCGGCAGCAGCGGGCCATCCTGCCTGGCCAGTTCATCGACCAGCGCATGCGGGATGTGGGAACTCTGTACAACACCACCAACGTGCTGGAAGCCCAAAACATCCTGGCCAACTATGACGTGGGTTACGTTTATGTTGGTCAGTTGGAGTGGGTGCTGTACAGTCCAGATGGCTTGAACAAGTTTGACCAGATGGTGCAGATGGGACTTTTGGAAGAAGTGTACCGCAATGCTGGGACGAGTATTTATAAGGTTTTGGATAGCAAGTCTATTTCATTGAGTAATTGATGCAGGGGCGACCCGGCGGGTCGCCCTTACCTGGATGATTTCATGTTAGCTTGGGAAGACATTTTTGCAGCGTTACGCTGGTGGGCCGTGCTGTTGTTGTTGGGAACGGCCGTAACCCCGCTTGCCTTCTATCTTTTTAAACGCCTGCCCGACCGGGGCTATGCCTTTGTAAAAATGTTGGCGCTGCTGCTGGTTAGCTACCTGTTCTGGCTGTTGAGCAGTTTAGGCTTTTTGCAAAACAATCTAGGCGGCATTTTGTTGGCTGTGGCGCTGGTTGTGGGCTTGTCTTACCTGGCTTACCGTCGCATTGGGGCGGAGCTGCGCGCCTGGATTTGGGGCCAATGGAAACATATCCTGCTGACGGAGCTGATTTTTGCTCTGCTGTTTGGCCTGTGGGTTTGGGTGCGGGCCCAAAATCCGGCCATCGTGGCCACAGAAAAACCGATGGAGTTTGCCTTTCTGAACGCGGTAGGGCGCAGTGCTACTTTTCCACCAGTTGATCCGTGGCTGTCTGGCTTTGCTATTAGCTACTACTATTTTGGCTACGTGATGACCTCAGTGCTGGCCCGATTAGCGGCCGTTTCTGAGCCAGTCGCCTTTAATTTGGGTCTTGCCTGGCTGCTGGCCGGAACGGGAACTGGCGCATTTGGGCTGGTTTATAATTTGGTGGTGAGTTACGGCCGTTTCCTGAACAAAAAGGCCCACCGTCTGGCCCTCACCGTTGGCCTGATGGCAGCCATCGCCCTGCCCATTGGCGGCAATCTGCAAATTATTCTGGAAGTGATGCATGAAAATGGCGTGGGATCAGCCCAATTTTGGGAATGGCTAAACGTGCGCGACATTAACACGCCGCCCATTTCTGATGAATTAAGCACCCCGCGCTACGAATCCAGCGGCTGGTGGTGGTGGCGCTCCTCTCGCGTGATCAATGAACATGCCCTCAATGGCCAGATCATCGAAGGGCTAGAACCAATTGCCGAATTCCCCGGTTTTAGCTTCATTTTAGGCGATATGCACCCGCACGTTTTGGCGCTGCCCTTTGCCTTTTTGAGCCTGGCAGTGGCGCTGCTGTGGTGGCTCGGAAAGGAAGAGGAAGAGATTGGCGATCAAAAATTGGAAATTACTTCACGCCAATCTCTAATCTCTAATCTCCAATCTCTCATCCCCAACAAACCACTGTGGCTACTCACGGTTCTGGTTTTGGGTGGATTGTCCTTCCTCAACACCTGGGATGTGCTGATTCACCTGTTTGTGGTGCTGGGAGCGTTTGTGCTGAACCGCTGGCGACGTTTTGGCTGGCGCACTCAGTGGCTTACAGAGGCGTTTTGGCTGGCACTGCTGCTGGCAATTCCAGTCATCTTACTTTACCTGCCGTTCTATTTGGGTTTCCGTTCGCAAGCGGGTGCTCCATTTTTACTGCCAACACTGGTGCGCCCCACGCGCCTCCCTCAATTTCTGATTATTTTTGGTCTGCCCCTGCTGAGCATTTGGGCCTTGGTTTTGAGTCTGGCAAGCCGTACCCGCTTAAAACAGTGGAAGTCCGGGGTAATTACGGCCGTTTCCCTCATCCTTGGCTTGTTTTTGCTGGCGCTGCTGCTGGGTTGGATTGTGGCCAGCAGTGCCGATGGCGCAGCACGCATTGGTGGGCTGGCCAGCGAGTTGGGGCTGACACTCTCCCCCAGGCCAGAAGGAAATGTGGCGTTTGGTTGGGGATTAACGGCCGTTTTCACCATTCTCCCCGCCTATTTAAAAGGTCGCCTAGCCTATCCCGGTCTCACGCTGATGCTTGGTGCGCTGTTGGGGCTGGTCATTATGATCTGGCAAGGATCATTCTCCCAAAGAGAAGCAGGAACCCAGAGTGACGCAGAGGAACCACAGAGTGACACAGAGAATAGCATTGAGTCACCCAATCACCCTGTCACTCAATCACCCAGCCCGCTCCCCTTTGTGCTGCTGCTCATTGTTACCGGTGCCCTGCTGACCCTGGGGCCGGAATTTGTTTATTTGCGGGACAATTTTGGCATGCGGCTGAACACGGTGTTCAAATTTTACTATCAAGCCTGGGTGATGTTTGGCGTTACCGGGCTGTTCAGTCTGTCCTATTTATGGCTGGCAGCGCAGGAAGGCAGCCGAAAGCTGGTGCCTGCGGGAGTGACGGTGGTGTATACGGCCGTCTTTCTTGGCACCCTACTCTTCCCCATTTTTGCCGTCCAATCCAGAGCCATTGAATTTCGTGGTCCGGTGGAATCCGCCAACCGGCAGCCGCCCACGCTGAATGGCCTGGCACAATTGGCCCTATTTAGCCCCGATGATTACGCCGCCATTCTGTGGCTGCGAGACAACGTCAGCGGCACGCCCACAATTGTGGAGGCCGTGGGCGGGCAATATTCGCCACAGGGACACGGACGCGTTTCGGCCAGCACGGGCATTCCCACGCTGCTGGGTTGGGCCGGGCACGAATATCAGTGGCGCGGCTACGGTACGCCAGAACCGGCCGAAAGGGATCCAGTGGTGCGAGAAATATACACGGTACCCAGTTGGAGCAACAGCGACATCATTAATGTTCTCAACCAGTACGAGGTGGCATATATTTACGTGGGCAATCTGGAACGCAGCACCTATGGGCTAGACGGCCGTTTGCCCGGCGCGAATAAATTTAACGAACAGCTAGAAGTTGCTTACCAAAATGGCTCTGTTACCATTTACCGCTGGCAAGCTGCTCAGTAATCAGTAGGCCCGTGAACGGGAATCAGTTTGCAATACAAAACCGATTACCGATTACCGAAATTGGAGATTAAAGATTGGAGATTTTTCCGACGCCTCAAGCGATACACCGACAGCCTGTTGCTGGCTGGTTAAGCCGTTTAACGGTGGCTGATGGATTGCTGGCGCTGATACTGCTGGCAGCAGCGGTTTTGCGTTTGGCTAATTTGGGGCATCTCCCCCTTTCTGACGCCGAAGCAACGCAGGCATTGGCCGTTTGGCAGTTCTGGCAGCCAGATACGGCCGTTTTGGCGCAAGGCAGCCCCGCTTATTTCAGCCTTACCAGCTGGCTCACTCAGCTATTTGGCTTTGGCGACAACGTGATGCGCTTCGTTCCAGCGTTGTTTGGCGTGGGACTGATTTACCTGCCCTGGCTGTTGCGCCATCGGTTAGGCACGCAGGGGGCGTTGGTGACGGCCGTTTTGCTAGCCATCTCACCACTCAACAGCATTGTCTCCCGCACGGCAGGCGGCGACAGCATCGCCATTTTTGCCCTGCTGCTGCTCTTCATCGCCTTTATTCGCTACCAGGAAACGGCTGCCTCCCGTTGGCTCTACACGCTGTTTGCCGCTTTGGGCCTGGGACTGACCAGTTCGGCCGTTTTTTACAGCGGCCTGGTCACGCTGCTGCTCGCCTGGTTTATTCATGCGCGGCTGGGGCTGTCTTTGTTTGTGGCGGGCTGGCATGTAGAACCCACCGAAACAAATTGGCGGCAGGGAACGGCCGTAGCCGCCGTCGTTTTTGTCTTGCTCAGCAGCTTCTTTTTGCTGCGACCTGAAGGCATCGGGGCTTCGGCACGGCTGGCGGGGGAATGGGTTCAGCAGTTTGGCGGCACCGCCACGCTTGATCCGCTGCTGGCATTGGTGCGTTACGAACCAGCCCTCATTATTTTAGGGCTGATTGCTATTATTTGGGCCATCTTGCGCAGCCAGCCACTGGCACTTTTTGCCGTGTATTGGCTCAGTGTTGGCCTGATTTTGCTGCTGTTGCAGCGCCATTTTATGGCCAATGCGCTGCTGCTCACGCTGCCCGCAGCGCTGCTGGTGGGCATCATGGTCAACGCGGCCTGGCGACGACGCTGGGATTGGTTTAGCCTCAGTGCTGCTTTGGTTGGCGCAGCAGGTGCGTTTATTTTGTTGGTCAACCTGGCCCGACTGGGCCGCACCGTGCAGCTTAATCCCCAAGAAGGCACCCTCCATCTGCTGGTCATCTTGATGACGATTCTGTTTATCGGTTTGGTGCTGTATTTTGTGGCGGCGGAGGATAGTACGGCCGTTTCCCAGGGGCTTTTGCTGGCTGTGTTGGGCTTCTTGCTGGTTTATCAATGGGGTACCGGCTGGTGGCTGGGGCAGCAAGGAGCCAACGACCCGCGTGAGCGCTGGGTAAGCAGCGGTACGGACACAGACCTGCTCGAACTGTCTGATACGGTTCACACCATCTCTAGCCAGCTGGCCAATTCAGGCACGCAGCTGGAGATCGCGACCACGCTCGATGTGCCTGCGCTCAACTGGTATTTGCGCGATTTTGCGCGATTTGAAAAGCTCAACGCGTTGCCACTCACGCCCACGCAGCAACTGTTTATCACCACAGAAAACAATGAATCACCGCTGGCGAACGGTTACAGCGGCACCGATTTTGCCATTCGCCGCAACGAACCCATCCCACCAACAGAACGCTCGGCAACGGCCGTTTACGACACATTCCGCTGGTGGTTTTTCCATGAATCAACGGCCGTTCCGCCCGTGGAGCGGGCCGTCGTTTGGGTTCGGGCCGATTTGCTGACAGGACAGCCGTAACATGAACTCTATTTCTGATCCAACCCTGCAACCGTGGGGAAACGAACGCCCCACCTACGCCGATGAGCAAAGCTACCCGCTCATTCAGCGCTGCCTGGCTGGTGAGGAAACAGCGTATGTGACGCTGTATAACCAGTATGGTGGAATGATTTACCGGCTGTGCTACAGCCTGCTGCAAAATCGGGAAGATGCCGAAGAGGTATTACAGGACAGTTTTGAATATGCTTTCCGCAAGTTGGCCAATTATGACGCCAATAAATCAGCATTTAAGACATGGCTGTACCAGATTGCCGTCAGCCGCTGCCACAACAAACGGCGGCGCAAATGGCTGCCCACCTTTTCGCTCAGCCAGCTAACAAATCTGGATGTGACGGATACGGATTCCCCCACCCCAGTGGAGACGATGCAGCTCACAGAGCAGCAGCAGGTGGTGTGGGCAGCCATTCAGGAACTATCAGACAAGCTGCGGGAAACGGCCGTCCTGCGCTATTATGAAGGATTTTCGTACGTGGAAATTGGCCAGATTTTGGGGGTTCCTACCAAAACGGCCGAATCCCGGATGCGATTGGCGCACAAAGCGTTGCGCGAATCGTTGACGGAGCAGATTGAACCATGATTGAGACAAATAACCAAACAAATCTGCTGCAAGAATACGTGCTGGATTTGCTGCCATCTGGGGAAAAACAGCCGCTGGCCAGGCAAATTGGAAATGATCCGGCCTTGCTGAAGCAGGTACAACAAGAGCGGCAGGTTGGGCAGTTGGTCAAGCGTACCTTGCAGCAGGCAGGCACCATAGAAAACGGCCGTCTGGCCCAGCTCATGCCGGCAATTCCCAAGCAGAAACGGCCGTTTTGGAACAGCTTTGCCCCACGCCAGTTAGCCATGGTGGCTATGCTGTTTGTCTTGCTGCTTGGTGGCTGGCAATGGTTTAACAATGAACAGTCTGCCCTGTGGTCATCGCCCACGGCTGTAGCCGTTACTGCCACCATGACGCACACGCCTGCCGCTACCGAAACACAAGTGGTGCCAACGGAAACGGCCGTTGCTGACCAAGGCGAACCAATTGTTGTAACAACACCGGCTCCGCTGCCTACACCGGTTGCGGCCGTGCCAATAAATACAAATTAAGTTTGAATTTAGGACTGGCAGTCCTGAGATCAAATTAGTTGCTGCCGCGCAATATTAAGGACTGCCAGTCCTGAAAAATTAAAACGCTGGATATTTTATGACTGACTTGACAACGCCTGAACCAAAACCTGATTTTCTAACCCGCCCCCTACTGGCCACCCTCAACATTGACTGGGAAAAGACCGCCTATTTTCTCATTCTGCTGGCGGCCATTGTCACTCGCCTTTGGGGGTTAGGTGATCGGGTCATGAGCCACGATGAGAGCCTGCACACCCAGTTTTCCTATCAATTTTTTATTGGCGACGGCTTCAGCCACACGCCGCTGATGCATGGCCCGTTTTTATTCCATATCACCCCCATTTTTTACTGGCTGTTTGGCGACAGTGATTTTTCGGCACGGTTACCGGTGGCACTATTCGGCATCATTTTGGTAGGCATGCCTTACTTTTTACGCCCCTGGCTGGGCAAGATAGGCGCGGTAGCAACCAGTTTCTTCTTCCTCATTTCGCCCTACCTCACCTACTATTCCCGCTACATTCGCCACGACATTTACGTGATTGTTTGGGCAATGATTATTTTTATCGCCATTTGGCGTTACTTCCAGGAGCGGGAAGAGAAATATTTGTGGTGGTTTGCTGCGGGCAACGCGCTCATGTTCTCTACCAAAGAGGTGTCCTTTATTTACGTGGCCATTTTTGGCAGCTTTTTGATTTTGCGACTGCTGCCCCAAATCTGGATGGCCCCCTGGCTGCGCAACAATTTGGACAAGCTGACCTCCCCTGTATTGTTGATACTGCTTGGGCTGTTGATGGTTGGCGGCGGCTTGCTGGGTCAGCAGTTGGCAGCACAGCCAGACCCTGTGGCCACACCAGAAGACACCGGCGTCTTTGCTGTCGATCCGGATACCGCTGGCCAGATCACCCCAGAAGCGGAGCAGACCAGCGTTGTGGAAACCCGACTGGGCTGGGTAGAAATTGTAGGGATTTTTGCTCTGGCTGGCGGTCTGTTTTGGATCGCGGCCCGATATCGGCCGTTTTTAAAGAATTACAGCGAATTTGATCTTATCATTCTGTTCACGACCCTTATTTTGCCTATGGTTGCCCCCCTGTTGGTGGTTCTGGCTGGGGGCAATCCGCGTGACTACACGTTTAACAGCTGCCTTTTGGAAGGGCAAGAGGCGATGTCGGCGCTTCAGGTCTTTTTTGCTCGCGTAGGGAATGCAACCTGCCGTGCTGCCTTTTTTGATTCGTCGATGTTTTTAACGGTTTCATTTGTGGCGCTCACGTTTGTCATTGCGATCCTGATAGGGTTGTGGTGGGATCAACGTCGCTGGCTCATCGCTGCGGCCATTTACCACAGTATTTTCTTTGTGCTTTACACCTCTGTCTTCACCAACATCCAGTCTGGGTGGGTTAGCGGCACGGTTGGTTCGTTGGGCTACTGGCTGGAACAGCAGGACGTGGCTCGGGGGAATCAGCCATCTTTTTACTACTTTTTTGTGGTGCCATTTTACGAATTTTTGCCGCTCATCTTTTCGCTGTTAGCCATACGGTTTTGGCTCATTAAGCAGCGTCTTAATCAGGTGACAGGGTATTGGATTACGGCCGTTTTCCTGGCCCTTCTTGGCTTTAGCTTAAGCAACTGGCTCTTTAATCTAGGCAACGTAGCGGAAGGGTTGGACGTCAAACGCCTACCCGGCATTTTGGTGGCGCTGCTCATTTTGGGCATCGCTATTTTGGCCTGGTTCCTTATTCGGCGTGACCAGATTTTGCGCGCCTATGGGCTGGAAAAAAGCTTGATGAGCCTGCTGGCCAAAGACATCATGTGCGAATTTGTGGCCTTTGTCAGCTGGTGGCTGGCCCTGACCTGGGTGGCTTACAGTGCCGCCGGGGAAAAGATGCCCTGGCTCAGCACCCATTTTGTTATTCCAATGGGGCTGCTGGCTGGCTGGTACGTCAACGAACGATTTAAAGATATAAGCTGGCGCGATCTATTCTCCAAACAGGCATTGATTTATGCTGGTTTGACGTTGGGACTTATCATCGCTGTTTTTGTGGCGTTGGGGCCGGTTTTGCTGGGACACGTGCAATTGGGCAACCAACAGCTGGGCAATTTAGACCAGCTGGGCCGGGTGCTGGGTGGTATTGTCCTGGCGGCCGTCGTCTTTTGGTTTTGGCAGCAGGTCAGGGAAAAAGTGAACGGCCGTCTCCGTCGTCCGCTGCTGGTCATGTCAACTCTGATTCTGCTCAGCCTTCTCACCATTCGCTTCACGTACCTGTCCAGCTTCCCCAATGCGGATTACGCCCGCGAATTTATGGTGTATGCGCATGGCGCACCGGCTGCCAAAAGCATGGTGCTGGATCAGATTGAAACCCTCTCTATGCGGCTGCACGGCGACAAAAGCATTAAAGTTGCCTTTGGCGGCAGTGGCGTTTCCTGGCCCTTCACCTGGTACATGCGCGAATATCCCAACCGCGTTTACTTTGGCGAAACCCCTTCTGCCAGCCTGAACGAATCGCCAATGGTGCTGGTGGGACGCAGCAATTGGGATGAAGTAGACCGGCTGCTGGGCAATAACTACACTTACCGCACCTACACCTATCTCTGGTGGCCAATGGAGGATTACCGCAACATCGGCTGGGCAGCCATTTTGGGCGACCCCAATCGACCAGAAGGGATGGAGCGGCGTGGTCTGCTGAACCCCAACGTGCGTGAGTCGCTATGGGACATCTTCTTCTACCGCGATTTTAGCAAGTACAGCCAGACTTTTGGCGGGACGTTAACTGATGGCCAATGGCCGCTGCGGGACGATTTGCGTCTGTATGTGCGCAAGGATGTGCTGGCCGACCTGTGGGATTATGGCCTGGAAGCGGTAGGTGCACCTGGTTTAGAAACACCGTATGAAGAGGGTGAAATTTCTGTTGCCCCGGTGCTGGTGATTAATCCCAGCGGGGTGGCAGGCGCGACAGAAGATCAGCTGTTTGCCCCGCGCAACGTGGCGGTGAGTGACGACGGCCGTATCTACGTTCTTGACTCTGGTAACCAGCGGATACAAGTTTTTGACGCCGCCGGGCAGTTCATCGACAGCTTTGGCAGTCCTGGCGCAGGCAACGGTCAGTTTAGCCCCGAAGGGCAAGGACCGTGGGGTCTGGCCATCGATGAAGACTTTGTCTACGTGGCCGACACCTGGAACCATCGCGTGCAGAAATTCACGCTGGATGGGCAGTTTGTGGCCACATACGGCCGTCCCGGCAATACAGCTGATGATCCGGCCGGGCAAGGGCTGGGCTTATTCTTCGGCCCGCGGGAAGTGGCGCTCACAGCCGATGGCCGCGTGCTGGTAACAGACACCGGTCATCATCGCGTGCAAATCATGGATGCTGAGGGGAACTTCATCGGGCAGTTGGGCGCTGGGGGCGATCAGTTTGGCGCTGGCCTGGGTCAGTTTAATGAACCCGTAGGCGTTGCTGTTGGCAGCGCTGAAAGCGCCGATGGGTTTGTTTACGTGGCCGATACGTGGAACGGCCGTATCCAACAATTCACTTCGGACCTCATTCCGGTTAACGAGTGGTTGCTAGACACCGGCTGGCCAGCCAACACCTCCATCAACAACAAGCCTTACCTGGCGGTAGACAGCGGCGGTCGTGTCTATGTCACCGATCCAGAGGCGGCGCGGGTGCTCATCTTTGGGCCAGATGGCAGCTATTTGGGCAAGTTTGGCCAGTTTGGCACCGATGCCAACAGCTTGAACTTGATCAACGGCATCTTCATCGACAAGCAGGACAACATCTACATTGCTGATGCGGGTAACAATCGCGTGCTGAAATACGCGCCGATTTTTGCCCCGGTGATTCCAATCGAAGAACCGATTGAAGAGCCGGTAGACGAATCCATTGAGGAGCCTGTGGATGAGCCGAGCGATGAGTCGATAGTAGAACCAACTGAGGCCATTGAGGAGGATACGGCCGTTGAGCCAACAGAGATAGCGCCAACAGAAGCTGTGTCCCCCACACCCACGCCGACTGATGAAAATTAAACGGCCATACGCCTAAAATCCCAGACCTGCCAGGGTACAATCTGGCGGGTCTTTTTTTATTAACCAACCCCATGTAGCCGCGCTTTCTTAGCGCGTAAAAGCGCAGATTGGAATCTGCGACTACAGGTTTGAAGGAGAGAATGATGGATTTCACAGGAAAAGTAGTTTTGGTCACAGGCGGATCGCGCGGCATTGGCCGGGCAATTTGCCAGCAATTTGCCCAACACGGCGCACAGGTGGTGGTACATTACAACAGCAACCGGGCAGCGGCGGAAGAAACGGCCGCATCTCTCCAGGGCAGCAATCACCACATCGCGCAAGCAGAGATGGCGGAGCCAGCGTCGTTAGAAGCGTTGGTGCAGGAAGTTGTGGCGCGATACGGCCGTATCGACATCCTGGTCAACAACGCAGGCATCTACGAAGATCATCCCCTGGCGGACGTGTCGTTTGCGGAGTGGCAGGCGGCTTGGCAGCAAACACTGGCCGTGAATTTGGTGGGGGTGGCCAACCTGACTTATTTGGTGGGGCAACAGATGATTCAGCAGGGCTACGGCCGTATCGTCAATGTTTCTTCGCGCGGGGCTTTTCGTGGGGAACCGACGGCCCCTGCTTACGGAGCCAGTAAAGCTGGGCTGAACGCCATGAGCCAATCATTGGCTAAATATTTGGCCCCGTACAACATTTTTGTCGGCGTGGTCGCGCCCGGTTTTGTGGAAACCGACATGGCGGAAGAATTTCTGGCAGGCGAAATGGGGGACAGCGTGCGTGGGCAAAGTCCGCTAAACCGGGTGGCCGCCCCGGATGAGGTAGCCTACCCTGTGCTCTTCTTAGCCGCCGAAGGCACCCAATTCCTCACCGGAGCCATTATCGACGTGAACGGGGCCTCCTACCTGCGTAGTTGACCAAACCTGACAGGTTTTTGAGACGACTTTATGCGAAGTTGTGTTGCTCAGCAAAGTGACATGACGGCAAAACTTCTGTGTAAACCTGTCAGGTTTCCCCACGATTCAACTCCCCAATTTGGACAGACGTGTCAGATTTTTGCCGTTTCTTCGTTTCCATAGGTAGGTGAAGCACAAAGGGACTTGCAAGTTTTGCTACGCTTTGCTCACTCGCGAGGATACACATCTAAAATCACCTGGCTAAAGGTATGGTCCATGTGGTTTATGCAAGGAGATTGGCAACAGTATGTCTGAACATAACCTGGAAACGAGTGCCTCATTGCTGCCCAAAAAGCTTCGGCTTTCGCTTAAGTTACCCTTTGGGCGCTCCCGTTCCTCGGCGTATCAGGATGCAGATGCCTTTGCCCAGCTGTATGAACAGACCCATCCTATCGTAGCCAGGTACATCTACGGCATCAGCGGCCATACGGCCGTTGAGGTCGAAGACCTGACGGCCGAAACCTACGAACGCGCCTGGAAAGCGCGAAAACGGTTTACTGGCGATGAGGAGGCTGCCCTTGGTTGGCTGCTCACCATTGCCCGCCGCCTGGTCATCGACAAATACCGGCACAAAGAACGGCACGGCATTCCCGGCCAGCTAAATGAGCAGTTGACGATAGACAAAGGCGAAGGTCCTGAGCAAAAAGCAATCTCGCAGGAACGGCGCCAAATTCTTTGGCAACTGCTGGATGATTTGACTGAACGCTCGCGTGAAATTCTTGTCCTACGGTATCTGGTTGGCTGGCGCGTCAAAAAAGTCGCCGCCCATCTGGAGCTTACAGACAATCATGTATCGGTTATTATTCGGCGCGAATTGTCCCGGCTACGGGAAGCGTGGCCCACAACCCAGGATGCGCTGGTTGTGGAGACCTCCAGGGAGAGTGAATCATGAAAAATCAAGAGACGCAGTCTGCACCAACTGAAGAACAAATTGTGCAGCTTTTGGAAACAACAGACGTTCCCCTTGGCCAAAGTTTTCAGCAACGCATGGCGGCCATGCCGTGGATGGCAAAACAAAGTCAAGGAGACAAACAAATGAGACGTTCAAGTTTAAATGGAGTTGGCAAACGATTGGCATTGGGGCTGACCCTGGTTGCATTACTCATGGCGGCTTTTGCCCTATTTACGCCAGCCGGGCAAACAATGGCCCAGGAAATGCTGCGATTTTTCCAGCGCAGCAGCGATCTGCCAGCAGCGGCAGAATCCACAGCCAATGTGGTTATTGTCGGCGTGGAAGCAGATGAACTGGTGGTTGAGATTCCTGAAGAAAGTGAAATTGATGTGGAAACGGCCGTTTCCCCAGACGGTTCGCAAACCCTCAATATTGTCAGTGAAGAAGATGAACCAGTCGCCGTGGCAGTGGAAACCGAAGCAGGCTCTGCCGAGGTAACCAGCAGCGATGAAATCGAAGTCACTATCTCGGAAGATGAGGAGAGCCTGACGGTGACATCGGCTGACAGCAGCGGCAATGCAGGCGGCGGTGGCGGCATCGCTACCAACAACGTTGCGCTGAGCGAAGCGGCTGCGCTAATGGGTTATCCTGTGGCTACCATCACCAACTTACCTGCTGGCTATGTGCTGGACACCGTTTTTGCTCCCCTTGCCGACATGGAAAGCGCTTCAGGCCCACACGTGCCCACATTCATCAGCCTCTTTTACCGGAATGGTGCCGATACGATTTTGTTGACGCAAGATAGTAAATTGGCCGCCGATGGCAACGTGGGCGAAACAATTGGCGATAACGCCATCACCCAATCGGCAGAAATTGCTCCTGGCGTTACGGGGGAGTATGTGAAAGGAGTCTGGGTATTAACAGAGCCGGTTGAACAGGGAACAGATCCGATGCAAACGGCAGTTTGGGACAATGACGCACCGAATCAGCAGCTCACCTGGGAAGCAAACGGCAAACGGTACAAGATCCAAACCGCCAACCCCAACCTGACCCTGGCAGACCTGCTGCAAATGGCTCAATCATTGGCTGAATAAGGCACAACACAATTGAATAAAAAAGCTCCTGGAGGTGATTCCAGGAGCTTTTTTTGTTTAAGGTAAGAATTGGAAAGAGGAAGTCACTTGCTCATACAGTCTGTCCGCGCCAGCAGGCACAAAGGTGAGCTGATAAAGCTGGTCTTTGTGGATCGTGAACAACACCCGGCTGATGTCCTGGCCAGGCATATTGTTAATTTGTACGGCCGTTTCCCCAGCTAGCATTACCTCTTCAATCTCTAAACCAAAATCCTCCGGGACCTCCGTATAACTGATGATCGCTTCAGCCAATGATTGTCCGTTGGCTGGGGTAACGACAACGCTCACCCACACCACATCACCATGCAAAATGAGCGGCTCATCGGGGCAGCGGTTACGCTCAGCATCCTCCGAAGCCACGCTGACAAATGTGTTCGTCAACGCATCCTGACCGGGTAACCAGCAGTAATCTTCGGGATAAACAAAGCAGTAACTGCCTTCTTCGCTGCTAAACACCCAATCCGATTCTGAATCACAGGCGGTGGATTCAACCATTTCGGCTGGTGCGGTTGGGGAGACTTCGGTTGGTTCCTCAACTGATTCTGTGGTGGCGGGAACGGCCGTTTCTGCCGCCGCGTCCGTATCTGTTGCCACACATGCGGACAAACCTAATAACAAGCTGCCCAAAATAACAAATGTCAACCATATATTTTTCATTTTTCACCTCACAGTGGAGTCACTTCAAGATAGTTAGTAGGATAATGGAAGCGGGAAAACATAACTGTACGCTGGGCTGACGCAAGGCTGACGACTCACACGCCAAACCATCGCTTTAGCCAATGGCATAACCGCAAGAAAGATCAAGAAACGGCCGTTTCCTTATCGTATAATAGCCCCATGACTCGCCCAGCTACCTTTGATCCCAATAACCAGACCGCCGCGCTGTTGCCCATCCTGGCCCACATCCAATCCCATTTGGATGATGATCTCTCCCTGGCGCAAATGGCCGAAAAGGCAGCGCTGTCACCCTATCATTTTCACCGACTGTTTCGCAGCACCATTGGCGAGACGCCCAAGCAGTACACGCAGCGGCTGCGGCTGGAGCGGGCCGCCTTCGACCTGAAAATTCGGGACGCCACTATTTTGGAGATTGCCCTGAATTGGGGCTTTCAAGCACCAGAAACGTTTACCCGCGCCTTCAAAGGCTGGTTTGGCGTGACGCCGAAACAGTACCGAGTTTCATACGGCCGTGCCCTGCATCAACAACGCACCACCAACACCACCCTGCTCAACAGCCTCGCGACTGAAACCAGCTGCTCCCGCGTCACCATCCAAAAACTAAAGCCCATCCCCGTGGCTTTTATTCGCCATTTTGGCGCGTATGAAAATGTAGATACGGGACAGTACGACAGGCTCATCGACTGGGCCGATGCCCACGGCCTGTACACGGGCGATAACCTGCTGCTAGGCGTCGGGCACGACGATCCCAACATCACCCCTGTAGAAAAGGTGCGTTTCGATGTTTGCCTCAGTGTGCCGGAGCCGTTTCAGGCAGAGGGCAACATTGGCTTCCAAACAGTGTCCGGCAGCCATTTTGCCACGATGACTTATGTCGGACCGCTGGACGCCGGGTTTGACCAGGTGTACCACACCTTTTTTCAGCAGCTGGGGCAAATCAAAAATGTCGAACTCATCGGCCTGCCAGTGATTGAAATTTACCGCACCACGCGTATTAATCCAGCCTATGCTTTGAACGAAACGGATATTTTTGTGCCAGTGCGTGTCAATAATCAGTGACCAGTGAAACAGTAATCGGTAAGCAGTTAACTGAATAATGACCGACTGATTACTGACCTCTGACCCCTAAAAGGAGAACAGTATGAACAAGCAAAATTACACACATGTAGGTGGCGTTCATCCGGAAACGGCAACGATGGCCAATGTTTTGGCTAATCAGGGATTTGTCTCGCCGCATAACGGCCGTCCCCTCAGCGAGGCGATGGTACTGGGCATTGCTGGTGGGTTGGGCTGCGGCTACATTTTGTGGGAGTTCAAAAAGTACGATGCGGCCATTTTGGTGATGGGTTTCCAGAACAAATGGAACTACACCACCGAATTCATGCAAAATTTCTGTGACCGGGTCGGCGTGCAGGCACAGTTTTTAGAAACGGGAGGCAGCAAAACGGCCGTAAAACATCTGGATGAAGCGTTAGCAGACTGCCGTTTTCCCATCGCCTGGGTGGATCAAGAACAGCTGCCCTACTTTTACCTGCGCCCCATGTATGAAGGCTGCTTTGGTCACTTTGTCACCGTCTTTGGCCAGGAAAACGGCGATTATCTGCTGGATGATCGCGCCAAAAAGCCCCTCAGAGTGGCTGGGGAAAATTTACGCCAGGCACGAGGGCGAATTGGTTCCTACAAAAATCGGCTGCTTTTGCTAGAAAACAACGGGAGTGATTTTGACTTACCCGCCGCCATCATGGCTGGACTAGATGATTGTGTCGATTATCTGAGCCAAAGTTCACAAACCTTTGCCCTGCCCGTCTACAAAAAGTGGGCCAAAATGATGACCGACACAAAAAACAAGAAAGGCTGGCCGGTTGTCTTCAAAGAAAAAGTGGGGCTGTACAGCACGCTCCGTTCGTTACACGAAGGCATCAAGCTATTTGGCACGGCGGGCGGCGGTTTGCGTGGCTTTTATGCCGATTTTCTTGAGGAAGCCACAGAGATTTTGAACCAGCCTGCGCTGGGGGAGGCAGCGGAGCAATATCGACAGGTTGCCAGCTTATGGGGCACCTTTGCTGATGCCGTTCTGCCCGATGAGATTGCCCCACTGAAAGAAACGAAAGCATTGTTGACCCAGAAATACACTCTTTTCTTAACACAGGGTACGGAGGTGGATGGCAAACTGCGCCAGTTGAGTCAGCAGTTGCAAGATATGGAAGTGGAGTTAAACGGCCGTTTCCCCATCAGCGACCAAACCATGCACGCCCTCTTTGCCGACATGCAAACTCACCTGGAAAAAATCTACGCCGCCGAGAAGGAAGCGCTGAATACGTTGGCGGGCGCAATCAGCTAATAGGCGATTGGAGATTAGAGATTCACAATCCCCAGTCTCCAATCTCTGATCTCCACCCCATTTACCGCGTCACAATAGGTAGGTACAGATAAAAGTAGTCGCTTAAGTACACGGCAAAAGTATCTTTGCCAGTGACCACAACCTGATTATTCACCGTGTTGCTGCTCTTTGGCCCACCGGGATCATCCGGCTCAGAGGCGTTGGCAACGTTGCTGATAGTGAGGCTGCCTGTTGCCGTGGCCGTGGTGGCCGCCGGGGAATTGACCACTACATTGGGGCAGTTATATATCTGGCTGGCACCGGGAGCCAATGTCTGTGACGTACCCAGGGCGGGCGTACAGCCGCTTACGTTGGGGGCACTCACCTGCACATTGTTCAGGCTCAGGCTGCTGTGGCTGTTGGTTACAGTGATAGTGTAGGTGACTTGTTCCCCGCTTTCGATGATGGCGGGAACGGCCGTTAACTCTACAGCCAGCGCCAAAGACGGATCGACAACGGCCGTACAGGAGTAACTCATGCTGCCGCCTGGACCAATCACAACCGTGTCAACCAAGTCACCTGGAACACCATTGCAGAGTGGATTCACCAGAGCAGGATCAAACGTATCGGTTACCGTGGTGTTGTTGGCCGGTCCACCCGCATTATGCACCGCAATCGAATAGGTGAGCGTCTCCCCAGGGGCCACATTGCCCGTCGGATTGACGCTCTTGGTTACTGTCAGAGAGGGATCGCCTTGAATCGTAAAGTTGGCATTGGATATGTCAAAAAAGATGTTTGTGGAACAACGGACCCGCACGCGAGCGCTGCTGGTGTTGATATTAGGCAGAAAGATACTTTGGCTGCCGTCATTGGGGGTGCTTGCCGCCAGCACAGTTGGATAAGTAAAGCCCCCGTCTGTGGATAGATCGATAGCGACATTGGCGCAGCTTATGGGCGCAGCGGTTGTCCCCGCCACATCCCAGGTGATCGTCTGGTTGGCATTGCCAGCCAACACAACGGCCGTATTCGGCGATGTCACCCTAAATGGGTCAGTACCGGAAACGGCCGTTACCGTCGTTGAATCATAAGCCACCCCACCCGCAGGAACTTGATTGTCCCGCACGGTGAGACGGAAATTCATGGTACGGCCGTAAGTTGGCAAAAGTTCACCCAACGTCTGTGTATTGTTCACAATATCAGACATTCGGGGGAAGGTCCGCGATGATGACGAAGTAGCCGGGAAAGAGCGAAAAATCGGCGCATTGCCTGAGGGCGAATTCGGCGACCCCGCTGGTCCCAGATCAAATTCTTCCCAATTATAGGTCAATGAAGCTGTACCATCTGAGTCCGAAGCTGAACCAGCTAGCGTGAACGGCGTGTTCAATGGGATGCTGTAACTAGCCCCTGCATCAACAGTGGGCGGCGTATTGCCCGTACTGGAAGCTGCCGCGCAGGTGTTACCCAATCCCGCCGTCGTGAAGGAAACAATTTCATCAAAGCTAATGGTGTGGAAATAATCATCACTATTGTTTTGCAGATCATCTGAACCACAAATACCTGCATAAGCCATAATTGTTGAGCCGCTGCCAGGTTCATAAGCCGTTGACCCATTCCGATTGGGGCCACCGCATGAGCTAGTAACGCTGTTAAATGTGTGGTTCCCGGCAAATTGGTGCCCCATTTCATGCGATACGTAATCTACGTAGAACGGATCGCCAACAGGCGAGAACCGTCCTGTAACACCTTGAGCTTTTGAGCTGCCACAAACAACCCCTAAACTGGCTATCCCTCCACCTCCAGTGCTAAAAACATGTCCAATATCATAGTTTGCGGCACCAATGAAGCTGTTTAGCGTGGATTGATTCTCGCTAAGCATGGCGAAGCCATCATTGTTAGTGTAGGGGTCTGTCGCACTGTCTGTATAAACAACTAAATCGTTGTTGGCAACCAGTTGTAAGCTAACAGCCACTTCCCGTTCGTAAATTCCCGTTACGCGATTGATTGCTGTGACGATTTCGGCCATTGCTAAGGGCTTTGTGCCACCGTGGAACTGCGTGTACTCGCCAGTGGCAGCAACGGCCAGCCGGTAGGTTCGCAGCGTCCCTCCAGAACTGGCAGTGACCCCGGTGATGGTTTCTGGCTTTACGGCCGTTTCGCCTTCCGGTTCCACCACAACATCCGGCGCAAAATCATCGGGGAGGTTCGGCACAAAATCGTTGGCGTAGTAGCTCTGGTACAGGTCAATGCCTGCCGTGCTGTACGGATCGATGAAAACACGGCCGTTTACCGACAAAATCATGGCATGGAACCCTTTTGGTGTCGTGTCCAGTCGAGCGGAAGCCGTGGAGTCGTCCAGACCGATACCGGCATAGGTTTGAATCTCCGGGAATTTGGCGGCAAGCTCAGGGTGCATGACGGCCGTTTGGCTGATTTGGAAACGGCCGTACGTGCCATCTGGCAGCGGCAGTGAAAGAATGACCTCACTTGTCTCGGCCCCTGTTGCACTGTCTGGGGTGTTTGCCAACAGGGCGTCCAGCTGACCCCAATCTAACGAGACAAGCCGGTAAGCCGTCGGCACGATTTGCCGCTCGCCAGAAAGACGCAATGTGGCTTCATTCACATCTTGCCATAGGTCATTGGCTGGCTGGGCCGCTGTGGCGGCCGCAGCAGCTTGCCCCTGTTCACCAGCAGCCAGTAAAGCGATCAGCAACGATAACCCCAAAAAAGCGAAAATGAGCCAGGCTCCCTTTTTGCCATGACTTGCCTGATTTTTATGATCCATTAGTTATCCTACCTTTACAAATTTCTAGTAGCCATCCGTTGACGCCACCAATTGACAATAATAACCCCTAACAAAACGGCCGTTCCCCCTAAAAACCCTTGCCAGGTGGGCACCTCACGAAACAGGAGCAACGACCACAGCACAGCAATCACCGGACTCAGCGTCAGCAGAATGGCATGATGACTCATTTGCAAACGACGCAGTGCCAGATAATACAAAACCCGGCTGCACACAACATCCACCGTAGCCACCAGCAAAAGCACCAGCCAGGCAACGCCGCTGGGCTGCTGCCAGCTTCCCTGTCCCGCCAAAAAAAGCAGCAAAAAGAAACTGGTGCTGCCGACGCGAAACAAAAAGAAGTTGGCAAAATCAATCTCCTGCCCATAACGCTTCACTACGGCAGCGTGCAAGGCATATAAAAACGATGAGGCCAGCACCAACAGCGACCCCAAGCGCAGCACATCTCCTGGCTGAAAGCTGATCACAAAAATGCCAATCAAAGCCACACCTGCCCCGACCAGCTCAACTTGGTGCAGCTTCTCACGCAGCCAAAAAAGGCCAAACACCAGGGCAAACAAGATAGACGTTTGAGCCAGCATCGACGCCGTACCAGCGTCAACATAGCGCACAGAAGTAAAGCTGAGCGAGGTTGCCGCGGCCACTAAGAGGCCAATGGTCGCAAAAAACCACATATTTTGGCGCAACACATTTAGCTGAATTTCACGTCGCCAGGCAAGAAATACGGCCGTTTCCACCGTAGCAAAGCCGAGAACAAACAGCGCAGCCTGAACCGGCGGCAAATAAATACGCAGCAAGCGGGCAAAAACAAAATGTAGACTGTCTAACAAAAGCAGAATGGTGACCACCAGGGGGATATTTTGCAAAACTGAGGGTGCGGTTTTAGCGGAATCTTGTTGTACCATTGCGGGAAAAGTGTAGCCGCTGGCAGAACGGCCGTCAACCGACAAAAGGTCATCCGTTGGCGGCACAGATTCACGCAGATTTTTTGTTTTTATCTGTGAAAATCTGTGTTTATCTGCGTCCCATCTCTTCTTGAATTTTATTGAGGGACAAGTTTATTAAAAGGGGTTTGACGATGATGAATTGGCAACCAAATATGCTGCAAGGGCAAACGGCCGTAATCACCGGGGTCAGTCGTAAAATTGGCATTGGGGCCGCTATTGCTCGTGCCCTGGCAGAAGTGGGCTGTAATATTTTTACAACCTATTTTCGGCCGTATGATGCCACCATGCCCTGGGGCAGTCAGAAAAACGAAGCGTTAGAAATAATTGAGGAACTGCAAAAAATGGGCGTAAAAGCCGCCGGATTGGAGCTAGATTTGAGCCAGCCAACTTCCCCGGCAAAGCTATTTGCCGTCGTAAAAGAGCAGTTTGGTCAGGCTAATATTTTGGTCAACAATGCCGCCTACTCCACCAGCGAAAACATCCAGGCACTCACCAATCAATCGCTAGACAATCATTATGCGGTGAACGTGCGGGGGATGGCGCTGCTGTGCCAACAATTTGTGCAGCAATTTGATGAGGAGACATGGGTGGAAAACGGCCGTATCATCAACCTGAGCTCCGGGCAAAGCTTTTCGCCTATGCCCGATGAACTTGGGTACATCGCCAGCAAGGGAGCTGTTGAAGCCTTCAGCTTGAGTCTAAGCGCAGCGCTAGCCAGGCAAGGCATCACCGTCAACGCCATCGACCCCGGCATCACCGACACAGGCTGGATTCCCGACGATTTACGCCAAACGTTTGTGGCCCAGGCTCCCATGAAACGCATCGGCACGCCGGAAGATGCTGCTCGCCTGGTTCGCTTCCTGGCTTCACCCGAAGCGGGCTGGATTACAGGGCAGCTTATTCGCTCGCGGGGCGGGCTATAAATTGCTTAACCCACAATACGATCGTTTGTACCGGCCAGCTGTCGCAAGATTTCTAGCTGGCCCGTGTGATACGTTTCGTGCCAGTGCAGGCCATCAAGGCGCTCGGCAACGGTGACGTTGTTTTCCGTATCATGAATAGCAGTCAGGACTTCTGGATCAATGGTGGTGAGGGCGGCTTCGATTTTGCTTTGCGAGGTTTGCACGGCTTCGAGCAAACGGTGGCTGTCAACGGCCGTTTCCGCCCCCACCACCGGATCAGAGCCGCGCATGTACCGGGCCACCTCGGCCTCGCTAAACTGTGGTTCTTCACCCAGTAAAACCAACACTTTGTCCCGATTGGTCACAATGTGCCCCAAAATCCAGTTGAAACAGTTGCCGCGAAACGGCAATTGCAGCAGCATTTGCTCGTGGCTCAGCCCATCGGCCTGCTTATTAATGAGCCAGGTGGTTGTTTGAAATGATTGAATCAATTTTTGCGCATTCGGCATGGTTGCCTCCTCTAAAAAGTAGGTCAATTTTTAAAAATTGACCAACGGACTTCTACCCAAACGACGAACAACCTGCCCCAAAATCGACATCCCAGCTTGATGGGCGTTTGGATTCCCGCACTCGCGGGAATGACAAATAATGTCTTCGTTGACGGACAAGGCAGCGAAAACCTAAACTTCGCCTTCAAACATAAAGATAGCTTCGCCCGCTGGGCCATTCAGGGTGGCGTTACGCACCACGCCTGCCTCGTCAGGCATTTCGCTGGCAAAGAGGATACCTGCTTTGCGCACGCGCTCAATACGCTGAGGCATATCTGGCGCAAAGTAGGTAAGCGCCGGGCCGTTTACGCCAAAATCAGTTGTTTCATGAAAGCCAAGCACAATACGGCCGTCGCTAAAGATGCCCCAGGGATACGGCTCGTTGCTGGTGTGGCTGGGGGCAAAACCAAACTGCTGCCAAAATGCGGCCGTTTCGCCAAAATCACGCACGGCCACCGCCAGCTCGCCAAACTTGCCGCAGTGGCACAAGGGATATCCGCTGGGATGTGGCATTTCGGCGGCTTCGTGATGGATCAAGCCCACCAGCAATCCATTCTGATCACCAAAGGTAGCGGTATGAATTCGGCCGTTTTGCTGCTGTTTATTCATAAACGAAACACCAGCGGCTTCAATCTGAGCTACCTTCTCCGCCACGTTCGCCGAAAAATAGGTAAGCCCCGTATAAATGTTGCCGTCCTGGTTGAGCAAAAGCAGGTTACGGCCGTCGGAAAACTGCGCCCACGGCCACGGCTCCTGGTTGGTGGCAATCTGAGAAAATCCCAGCGCCTCATAAAACGCGACCGCGTCGGTTAAATCGGGCACGCCAATCGAAATTTGCACCACATCCCCTAGTTTCATGATCTGCTCCTTCTGTTTTGAGATGAAAAATCTGGCTATTTTTCTGCCACCTGACCGGCTCAATTTTAGACCATTTGTTCTAATTAATCAACCACTGCGCCTGTCCTTTTGTCCAGGTGAGTTCCCTTGACGATTGATCAATGACACGGCCGTTTCCCCATGAGATAATCAGGCACAACATTGACCAGGAGCAAATCATGACACCATCCACCTTTCAAGTACAACAAATTGATCACGTTGAGCTGTTTGTGCCCGACCAATACGAAGCGGCCAAATGGTACGCTGAAGTGCTTGGCCTGCACATCATCCCCGAATTTGAGTTTTGGGCCAGCAATGGCCCGTTGATGCTCACCACCGCCAGCCACGGCACCAAGCTGGCCTTGTTCCAGGGCGAACCCAAAGGCAGCCGCCCCACCGCCGGGCACCATCGGGTTGCTTTTGCCGTCGCTGGCCCTGGCTTTCTGCAATTTCTTGCCCGACTGGATGAGGTTGTTGTGTACAATCAGCACAACAAGCGGCTAACCCGACAGCACGTTGTTGATCACGATCTCGCCTGGTCCATCTACTTTTGCGATCCTTACGGCCATCTCTACGAAATTACCACCTACGACTACGACTTCGTTAGACGAAACATTTGAACCGCTCAGGGCGTGAAGTACGCAAAACCATTTTTTCTTTGCGCACTTGGCATCCTTTGCAGTTAAACATATCATCCTGGGTTTCCCCCATGAATTTTTGGCCCGAGACGAAGTGCGTAATCTTATCTTCGGTGATACCTTTAACCAGATTGACAGCCATCGACATGCCTAAATGATTTCCCCGGAAGCTTTTTGCTGGCTGCACCCTCTCTCATTTTGTTTCCGGGAAATGTTGACAGGTAATTTCCAACGTTTGGAGAATGATATGAGTCTAGAACCGCTAACCCAGGAACAAATCCGAAATTTTGTTTTACCCGCGCACGGCAATTTAGAAGTCGTTAAGCAACTGCTGGCTGAGGAGCCTCGTCTGCTCAACGAAAAGTACCGGGAGTTTGACGAAACCGCGCTAGAAGCCGCCTCGCACGTTGGCAATCGCCCCATCGCCGAGTTTTTATTGGCACAAGGCGCACCGATGAACATTTACACAGCTGCCATGTTTGGTCAGAAAGATGAAGTTGCCAGGTTTTTGGATGAAAATCCAGAGTTAGTGAACGGCAAGGGCGTTCATGGCATCTCCTTGTTATATCACGCTGCGCTCAGTGGCAATGTAGCGCTGGCGGAGATGCTAGTAGAACGAGGCAACACCCAAAGTCCCGATCATCCGTTGTTAGCGGCAGCGAGTTACGGCCGTATCGAAATGGCACAATGGCTCCTGGCCCGAGGTGCCGACAAAACCACCACCGACTTCCAAAACAGAACCGCCCTCGACATTGCCAAATTGCGCGAAGATAACACATTAATCACGCTTCTCTCCTGAAAATCCAACCATCTCACCAGAAGCCCAGAGAGTTTTGCTCTTTGGGCTTTTTTGATCTGGGTCCAACCTGTAATTTTTTATGTAAGTTTTATGATCTAGGTTATTTAATGGAGAGGAAAGTTGTTTCATCCTCATCAATTTAGCAAATTAATTCTGCTCGTTGCCGATCACATCAATCATACAATCTAATCGTTGTACCAAAAGCTAATTTCCTATGCCTGCCACTGTTGGAAATTGTCTTCGTTTTGTCGTTCTTGCATTAGCCAGTGAAAAAAACTGTATTGGAAAAGTAGGAGGGTTCTTTCATGTTTCCAAAAATCAAGTCGCGTCCAGTTTGGGCCATAACGGCCGTATTTCTACTCATCCTCATCTTGTTCAGCACCATGCCACAGGCAGCCTCCGCCGACAATGCTCTCGTGCGCCTTAATGGCATCATGGCTGGGCTAAACGGCAATTCCCAGGTGCAGTACGTCCTGCTAGAGGCTGCCGATAACAACCAGCTAGACTGGGGGCCTCAGCCAGAAGATCCGGTTGGTTCACCCGGCCGTACCATGCTCGTTTTTTATAATGCGCTGGGCACCCAAACCGGACGCTACGTTTTTCCCAGCGATCCCCCAGCAAACGCCAGCAACGTGCTGGTAGCCACTGCCGAATTTGCCGCGCTTCCCGGCGCGCCCACGCCAGATTTCATCATGCCGGCCGAAATTGTGCCCATTGCCGGAAAAGTGGCCTTCCAAAACAACCCGGACAATCCCAACGCCACGCCTATTGAAATAGCGCTGAGCTACGGGGGCACCACTTACAGTGGCAGCACCGCTGGGGCCACCGATGGCCCAAATGCAACAGAACTGCCCATCATGGACACGGTCAGCTTGCAGCGCGTCAGCGGGACAGGCTTTGGTAATGGGTCGCACAGCAACGCAGATTTTGCGCCAGGGCCACCCGCCCCCATCAACAGCGCCAATCAAACTTTCACCACCCTGCCTGCCGTTGCCTCTATTGCCGACCAAGGTGAAATTTTGTTTAAGGAAGAGACCTTTTTGGGCAACGGCCGTTCCTGCGCCTCCTGCCATCGCCCCGAAAATGGCGACTTTGGACTCTCGCCAGAGCAGGTAGACAGCCTGTCCCAAACCAATCCGATGGACCCGCTCTTTGTTGCCGAGTACAACATCAACACGCTGGTTGTCAACAGCGCCACGCCTTCCGGTTTTGCCCAACCGAGCGATTTACGCGGCGAAATCACCGGCACCACTGGCAGCGCCACCGTTTTGGCTGGCAGCGGTGATACCTACCTGGTTTATGCAGGCGGCGATCTCTCCGGCACCATTACCGATGGCTTGGGCAACAGCGCCACCTTCGTCTCCTGGACGCCTGGTAATCTGGCTGGGCCCAACCCGGTCAGCGGCAGCGCCAACGGCCTGGAAAACTTCACCATGATGCACGGCCCTTCCACAAACACCGCAGGCTTTCCTCTGGGGCGCGCCCTCATCCTGGAAAATATCGACGGCCTTGACCAACCAGAAGTATTTCGGGCATCGCCGCCATTGTTCAACGTGGCTGAAACTGCCCCGTATGGCTTCAGCTCAGAAATTCCCACATTGGCCGAATTTTCACAAGGGGCCGTGGTGCAGCACGCCACTCGCAGCTTGAACCGCGTACCCTGGGTCGATTTCCGTCCGCCGACCCAGGCTGAACTGGCTGCGTTGGAAGCATTCCAAAACAACATTCGTATTCCGGCCGACGGCAACTACGATCTGGATCGCTTCACCATTTCTGACCAGCAAATTCAGGGACGCGATCTGTTCTTTAGCAACACCATCCAATGCTCCCGCTGCCACTCTGGCCCCGTGCTCGCCACGACCGACGGCACCATCCCCGGCATTGCCGAGGGTGTAAATGCCAAATTCAACACCGGCACCGATGAGGTTACTTTTAACGATCCGGATGGCGTGCCTAACGAACCCCCCAGCTCCGCACCGGGTCCCAGCACCCGCACCTACAGCACGCCAGGTCTGTTTGGCACGGCGCTGACTACACCGTTTTTCCACAATCATGGTCGGGCAACGCTCTTGTTTGCCGTTCAGTTCTATCGTGTGCCAGAATTTGTGAACTCCCCAGCTTTTGACATCACTGGCTTTGTGCCAATCGGCGCAACCTCTGGCAACGATGTGCCTGTGGCGACGTTTCTGGAAGCGCTCATTGAGCCGCCCACAGTTTGCGCCAGCGGCTGCGAATTCCCCAGCTTGCCTGCCGCTTTAGCCGCCGTCCCCGATGGCACATCGCTGACGCTGATCGGGGTGCACAACATCGCCTCTACGCTCCAGCCCACGCAATCTGTGGTGCTCTACGGCGGGGATGCAGCGGTGATTAACTGGACCGGCGGGCCTAATGACAGTCTGATTGAAGCAGGGAGCGGCAACTTGACTATCATGAATATAACGCTGAACTGTAGCCAAAACTGCGGCACGGCAACGGCCGTTCGCGGCACAGGGACCGGTCGCCTCCTGGTTAAAAATGCAACAATTTCCGGATTTGCAACGGCCGTTCAAGCCGACGGCACAGGTGAAACCACCGTCAAAGGGAACACGCTCATCAACAACAGCACCGCTTTCGGCCAAACCAACGGCACGCTGGAGGCGTATGCCAACAACGTGAGCAACTTTGGCACCGCGTTTAATGCCTCCGGCGGCACGGGCAATCTGAACAACAACTACTGGGGCACAGCCCTGGGCAGCGCCCCGACTGGCTTACCCCAAACTGCCTGGGATGCGCGCCTGGGGGCAGAAGTTGTGGCCTGGACCGACATTTCCAGCCGGGTAGGCCGCGCCAAACTAGGTGATGCCGAACTGGAAAGCAGCGACAACAGCGGAACGGCCGTTCTGGTCAGTTACGGCCGTTCCCCAGCTAACGCACCGTTCAGTGAACCACTTACCGGCGGCACGCTCTGTTCCGACTACTATGAATTGTTTGCGCGGGGCACAGCCACGGTTGGGGCCACCTGGACGCTCAATATTCCTGTGGATAACAACTCCGCCTGCAACGCCGATGTGCTGGCCCAGCAGGCCCTGCGCCAGGTAATCAATCTGGCTGACTGCACCGGCACCGGCAATCCTGCCTGTTGGGATAACGCTGTCAACGTGACAACCAACGGCCAAACACTGCAAATTAATGGCCTATCCACAGCAGCGCTAACGCGCGGCACCTTTGCCGCCGATGTGAGCAGCAGCGGCCAGCCAACACCAACGCCTGCGCCAACCAATACGCCGACGGCAACGGCGACAGCATCGCCGACGGCCGTTCCACCCACACCCACCAACACGCCCACCGTTGGCCCCAGCCCCACGCCAACGAATACACCAATCCCGCCAACGGCCACCAATACGCCATTGCCAACAAACACACCACCGCCAGCAACCAGCTTTGTCTTCACGCCAGAAGCCGACGCGGTGCTTCTCAGCAATCGGCCGGGTAACAACCTGGGGCTGTCTACGCAGCTTAGCACTGACGCTGCACCTGAAATCAACTCTTTGTTACGCTTCAATGTGCAAGGGCTTGGTGGCGCCGTCGCCGATGCCACGCTGCGCCTTTTTGTGCAGACCGACTCCACTATTGGGCTTGAGGTGTCCGAAGTGGCCGATAACAGCTGGAGCGAAACGGCCGTTACCTTCAACACCGCCCCCGCCATTGGCTCACTCCTCAACAGCTCCGGCGTGACAACGGCCAACAGTTGGATAGAAATTGATGTTACCAGCGCCCTTGCTGGCAACGGACAGGTTAGCTTTGCCCTCACCAGCACAGACAGCAACCGTATTTTGATGAGCAGTCGTGAAGGGGCTAATCCGCCCGAACTGGTTGTCAACGTCAATCTTGGCCCAACAGCCACACCCACGGCAACGGCGACAGCAACAAACACGGCCGTTCCACCGACACCCACCAACACGCCAACCGTTGGCCCCAGCCCTACCCCAACTAACACCCCGATTCCGCCCACGGCAACAGCCACTCCTGAACCGGGCAGCGGACAAACCATCTACCTGAGTTCTAGCTCCAGCGGTTCGGTGAACGGCGTCAGCTTTGCCGATGAGGATGTGCTGGCGTTTGACACAAATACGGCCGTCTGGAGCCTGCTGGTTGATTTGTCTGACCTGGGCATCGCCACCAACGATCTGGATGCGCTCTATGCCTTGCCAGATGGCAGCCTGCTCATGAGCTTCGTCCGTGCCCAGGACATCGGCTCCGTCACTGGCGTAGATGATTCGGATATTGTGCGTTTTGTGCCCACCTCGCTCGGTGAAACCACCTCGGGCAGTTTTGAGCTGTACTTTGATGGCTCAACGGTGGGGCTAGATGCGGCGGGTGAAGATGTGGATGCCATTGGTTTTGCCCCAGACGGGCGTTTGCTCATCAGCACCTTAGGCAGCTACAGCACCGGCAGCGTCAGCGGCAGCCGCAGCGATCTGCTCGTGCTGGATGGCGGCAGCCTGGCTCTTTACTTTGATGGCAGCGACGTGGAACTGACCGACAACACAGAAAACATCAGCGGCGTCTGGATAGACAACAGCGGCGATATCTACCTGGCAACCAATGGCGCTTTCACCGTGACCGGCGCTTCCGGCGATGGTGCAGATATCTTCGTCTGCACGCCAGCATCACTGGGTGATACTACCAGCTGCACCTACACCCTCTTCTGGGATGGTTCCACGAACGGCTTTGACGGTGAAATCATCGACGGGCTGGCTCTGACCCCCTAGCAGAATTGTAGAAGGCGATGGCCGAGTATCCGCCGTCGGCAAAATGTCATGAAAAAGGACTCCTTCTTCACAAGGAGTCCTTTTTTCATGGTTCCCAAACGCTGAGTAGATAAAAATGTAATTTCCAATGTAAGCGGCTTTACGTATAGTACCTTGATACTATCGCCTACCAATTTCAAACAAGCAAATTAAATAGCGTTCTTTAAAGCCAGTTCGGACATTGAAGTGTGTGTTTTTGTAGTGTAATCGGCAAAAAGGTTTACAGAAAAACCAGAGCAGTTAGGCCGATTACTTGAGTAAAAGCGGAAAATCAGGTTTTCATACTTTCAAAGACCTTCCCGCTTTTACAAAAATAGGTGAATTGTTGCATGATAATAAATAATAAAAAACTACTCGTTACGGCCGTTTGTCTCCTCCTTTTTGGCCTCTTTATCTCATTCTCCAAGCCAGCGGCTGCCGACAACCAATTGATACGCATCAACGAAATCATGGCTGGTCTCAACGGCAACTCCAAAGTGCAATACGTCGTTTTGGAAGCGGCCGACGGCAATCAGCTCGAATGGGGACCCCAGCCAACCGATCCGGTTGGTGCGCCGGGCCGCACTATGCTGGTATTCCACAATTCCTTTGGGAATGAAACCGGTCGTTTCGTTTTCCCCAGCAATCCCCCCTCAGGCAGCAGCACCATTTTGGTAGCCACGGCCGAATTTGCCGCGCTACCCGGTGCTCCTACGCCTGACTTCATTATGCCTGCCGAAATTATCCCCATCGCCGGTAAAGTTGCCTTCCGCAACAACCCCGATAATGCTAACGCGCAGCCGATTGACATTGCCCTGGCTTACGGCGGCACAGGCTACACAGGCAGCACTACCGGAGCCACGGACGGCCCCAACAGCGCCGAACTTCCTATTCTGAACACCGCCGCGCTGAGCCGCGTGTCTGGTTCCGGTTTTGGCAATGGAAACCAAAGCAACGCCGATTTTGCCATAGGCCCACCCAGCCCGGTGAACAGCGCCAACGCCACGTTTACTACGATTCCTTCCGTTGCCCCACTGGCGGATCAGGGTGAGCTGCTATTTACTCAAGAGACATTTATGGGAAACGGCCGTACCTGCGCTTCTTGCCACGTACCCGATAATGGCGACTTTGGCCTTTCTCCTGAGCAGGTACTCAACAAACCAGCCGACGACATGCTGTTTGTCCCTGAATTCAATATCAATACCCTTGTCGTTACGTCCAGTGCTGCCAGCGGCTTTGCCCAACCCAGTGATTTACGTGGCATCATTACCGGCACCACGGGCTCAGCCACGGTTTTAGGCGGAACAGGTGACACCTATCTTGTCTACGGCGGTTCCGATTTATCTGGCACCATCACGGACGGCAACGGCAACAGCGCCACGTTCGTCTCCTTCACTGCCGGTAATTTGGCTGGACCAAATCCAGTAAACGGCAGTGCCAACGGCCTGGAAAATTTTGACTTAATGCACGGGCCTTCGGCCAACACCATTAGCTTCCCAGACGGCCGTGCCCTCATCCTGGAAAATATTGATGGCTTTAACCAAATCGAAGTGTTCCGTGCTTCGCCTAATCTGTTCAACATTGCCGAAACTGCTCCATATGGCTTTAGCTCCGAAATCCCTGATTTAGGCACCTTTTCCCAGGGAGCCATCGAGCAGCACGGCACGCGCAACTTATTACGCCGTCCCGGCATCGACTTTCGTCCGGCCACAGCCGCCGAGCTTGCCGCTCTGGAAGCATTCCAAAACAATATCCGCATCCCCGCCGACGGCAATTACGATCTCGACCGCTTCGCCATCACCAATGAGCAGTTAGAAGGGCGCGACATCTTCTTTGGCGATGCGGCGCAATGTTCCAAATGCCACTCCGGCCCTGTCCTGGCCACTTCAGATGGCACCATTGCCGGTGCGCCCGAAGGTGTCAACGCCAAATTCGATACCGGCACAGACGAAATTCCAGTCAACGCGCTAGATGGTATGCCGCCAGAAGAGCCGGACATCAACGGGATCAGCACCCGCACGTACAGCACGCCACCGCTGTTTGGCTCCAATTTCACCGGGCCCTACTTCCACAACCACACGCGCGTTGACCTGCGCCGGGCCATCACCTTTTACTCTGGCACAGAGTTCACAGCTTCACCTGCTGGCCAGCTGCTAGGCACGCTCGATGTCATCGCCGGCGAAAATAACGCCGAACGCATCCTGGACTTTTTAGAGGCGCTTAAAGAACCGTGGACCGTCTGCGCTGTTGGTTGTGACTTCAACGATCTGCAAACTGCGCTGGACAATGTGCTGGACGGTGACTCGATTACGATCATCGGCACGCAGGACATCTCTGCGCCGCTCGTTTCGGGCCGCAACGGCATTAACAGTGTGGTGCTGTATGGCAGCGGCGGCACCCTCAACTGGATTGGTGGAGCCAATAGCCGCCTCATTTCGCCACAGGCTGTTGGCAACATGACTATTTTGGGGCTTAACCTGACCTGCTCAGCCAACTGTGGCAGCACAACGGCCGTTCGCGCGGCTGGCACAGGGCGTCTCCTCATCAAAAATACAACCATTAGTGGCTTCAATGAAGCAATTAGCATTACCGGAGCCAGCGATGTGACCGTCAAAGGCAGCACCTTAGACGGCAACACCACAGCTTTTGTGCAGTCTGCTGGCACATTGGAAGCGTATGCCAACAACGTGAGCAACTTTGGCGCGACCTTCAGCAGCAGCGGCGGCAGCGCCAACCTGAACAACAACTTCTGGGGCACAGCCCTGGGCAGCGCCCCCACTGGCTTGCCTCAAGCTGCCTGGGATGCCCGCCTGGCTGCGGCTGTGGTCGAGTGGACCGACGTTTCTAGCCGAGTCAGTCGCGCCAAGCTGGGCAGTGCTGAACTAGAAAGCAGCGACAACAGCGGCACGGCCGTTTTGGTCAGTTACGGCCGTTCACTCAGCAACGCCCCCTTCAACGAACCACTCAGCGGCGGCGTCCTTTGTTCCGACTACTATGAAGTTTTTGCCCGAGGCAGTGCTTCTGGCGGAGCAACCTGGACGCTAAACATTCCCGTGGATGACAACGCCGCCTGCAACGCCGATGTGCTGGCACAGCAAGCCCTGCTGCAAGTGGGCAATCCCGCCGATTGCTCCGGCACAGGCAGCCCAGCTTGCTGGGACAATGCGGCAAATGTCACCAGCAACGGCCAAACGCTGCAAATGAGCGGCTTGAGCACAGCAGCCCTGACGCGCGGTACTTTTGCCACGGACGTGACAAGCAACCTGACGCCTACCGCCACGCCTACACCGGGTCCCAGCCCCACACCAACAGCAACGGCGACAGCATCGCCTACGGCCGTTCCACCAACGGCCACAAACACACCAATTCCTCCGACAGCAACGAATACACCTTTGCCTACAGAGACGCCAACAATTGGCCCCAGCCCAACTGCCACAAATACACCTGCCCCCAGCAGCAACTTTGTCTTCACCACAGAAGCAGATGCGGCTCTTCTGAGCAATCGTCCCAGCAATAATCTGGGCCTCTCTCAACAGCTCAGCACAGACGCCTCACCAGAGATGTATTCACTGCTGCGCTTCAATGTAACGGGGCTTAGCGGCACAGTCACAGACGCCACGCTGCGCTTGTTCTTGCAGTCTGATTCAAGCATCGGGGTTGATGTGTACCAGGTCGCCGATAATACGTGGGGAGAAACGGCCGTTACCTACGCCACCGCCCCCGCCAACGGCACACTCATCAACAGCTCCGGCGGCTTCACAGCTGGCACCTGGATCGATATTGACCTCACCAGCTATATCATCAGCAACGGCCAATTCAGTATGGCTGTCACCAGCAGCGACGGCAACCGGCTCACCTTCAGCAGCCGCGAAGGAGCCAATCCGCCACAGCTGGTGATTAACGTCAACCTTGGCCCAACGGCCACCCCGACCAACACACCTATTCCGCCAACGGCAACCAACACACCACTGCCGCCCACCGCGACCAACACACCACTGCCAACCAACACACCCACAGTTGGTCCCAGCCCCACACCAACGGCGACAGCTACAGCAACGCCATTGCCAACCAACACACCAACACCCACCGCAACGGCCACCGCCTCACCCACGCCAGAACCGGGCAGCGGTGAAATTATCTACCTCAGCTTATCGGGTAATGGCTCCGTGGGTGGCATTACCTATGCCGATGAAGACGTGCTGGCCTTCGACACCAACAGCAGCAGCTGGTCAATGGTTATTGATGGATCAGACATTGGTTTAACCATCAACGATATCGATGCCCTGCAACGGCTAACCGACGGCAGCTTCCTCATTAGCCTGGAGCGCGCCCAAAGCATTGGCTCGTTGGGTACGGTGGATGATGCTGAGATGGTTCGCTTTGTGCCCACCAGCCTGGGTGACACGACGTCCGGCACGTTTGAGAAATATTTCGATGGCACCGATGTTGGTCTGGCAGCTGGTGGTGAAGATGTGGATGGGTTTGGTTTGGCAGCAGACGGCCGTCCGGTAGCCAGTACCCTTGGCGGCTTCTTCGTTGGCGTCAGCGGTGAAGGCAAAGACCTGATTGTACTGAACGACGCCATCTTGGGTGACCCCACCAGCGGCACCTGGGCCACCTACTTTGATGGCTCTGACGTAGAGCTGACCGACACGGCCGAGGACATTGATGCGCTCTGGCTAAACGCCAACGGCGACATCTACTTGAGCACCAACGGCAGCTTCACCGTCACCGGAGCCAGCGGCGATGGTGCCAGCATCTTCGTCTGCACCCCCATCACGCTTGGTGATGCCACCAGCTGCACCTATACCCTTTTCTGGGATGGCACGGCAAATGGCCTGAGCGGCGCAAATATTGATGGTCTATCAATCGAACCGTAAGGAAAATTTAGAGAAGGGGCAATGCACATTGCCCCTTCTCTAATTTATTGCTGCGGATGTTCCGTCAGGCCTTTGGGCCAACGGGTGAGGTTGAGGGCATGACGCACGTCAATCGCGTGTTCTCGCTCGTGCAGGGGCCAAATGGTAAGCCAGCGGTACAAACTGATTTGCGATCCCCACGGCGTGGCGAATTCCTCAGCCAGCTGTACCTCAGAAAGTTCATCTAACCCCGACAAAAGCGTCTGGTAAGATGCTTCATACGCCTGCCAAATTGTTTGCCAGGGCAAGTCGGTGCGCTTGGCAGCCTGCTCCATATTCCACGCCTCAAAATCAGAAATAGGCTTCAGATTAGGCGTCTCCCCTTCTAACACTTGCGCCAAGCCCGCCACGCCTACTTCTGCCCAGGCCGTCAGGTGACCCACCAAATCTTTCATTGTCCAGACCCCACACACTGGGCGACTAGACCATTCCGCTTCCGGCACAAGGGGCAACAGGGCAACAAATTCTTTGCGGCACGCCTTAAGCAGGGCACGGAGTACGGCCGTAGGGCCATTGTGACGTTTTTCTTCGCGGGGCAGTTCAGCCCGCCAGGCGCGAATGTGCTGGGCATGTTCTGCATCGTGTTGGTAACGCCATCTGGCCCAAACGCGCATGTGGGTACGCCAGCCCCAAGGCAGCCGGATTTGGCTTTGCAGTTCCAGATCAGTCAGCCGTTTGAGCAATTGCATAAAACCGCTGCGCTCTTTATGTAGCATGGCGATGGCTTGTTCTAGGGGCATCTGCTTTTGCTCAGCCAGGAGTTTGGCATTAAACGTAGCCATGTCCTCATCATCGCCAATTTCCATGATTTCCTGGATACGGCCGTCCACCACCCGCTGCATCCGATTGGTATGAAAGCCATCCCAAAAGGCAATGTGGGCCAACAAATCTTTGATGGTCCAGCCGGGCATCGGTTCGGCCGTAGTAAGCTGCGCTTCTGAAAGGCCCAGAAGCACAGTAAACAACTCGGCACGCTCTGCTGCCAGTCGCGCCAGGAGATGCAACCGCCACTGAGCCAAAATCTGTTGAATCTGTTCCATATGTTCCCGCTCATGAGACAACATGCGGTCAATGACGCCGGACACTTGCCAGCCATCGGCAAATTCTTCATTGAGATGATCATCGCTGAGCTGATGAAGCCTGGCCAACACATTCTCACGCGACTGATGCAGGTAACGCATCAGGGTCACCTCGCTGGGGCCAGACAGTTTTTTACCCAGTCGGGAAACATAACGACATTCGCTGCTGCCAATGTGCACCAAAATTTCGTAGATGTTCATCTGGTCATCATTTGGCTTCCAATTGCGCATGGTATTGGATAACGGCCGTATCAAACCCAACAGTTCCTCGCGCTGAGCCTGTAGCTGATCTAATTTTTGGGCAAATTGTGCCTGGGTCAATGGATTGTTTTTTGCCATCACTCTACTCCTAAAAACACGACGGTATAAGCATAAAGCGAATCGGGCATCTTGGCAATAAAAATATCATTCTGCACTGCGTCTAATCAATGAACCCCACAGAAAATTATTTTCTCTATGGAGTGTAAACATGAAAAACAAGCGAATCTTCAATTTTTGGGCCTTCCTCTGGCTTTTCTTGTGGAGTGGACTGACAGCTTGTAGCGCAGCGGGTACCCCCACCGCAACGCCACAGCCAGCAACGGCCGTTGCCGACACACCACCAACCGTTACCATCGAATCCACCGCAACCGCCGTGCCAACGGATACGGCCGTCCCCCCCACGCAAACGCCCATTCCTAGCCCCACAGCAACGGCCACCCCTCCTCCATCACCCACCCCGGCAGGTCCATTTGCCGATTACAAGCTCATTTTGGGCACAGGCGGCAACAGTTGGGAATCTGCCTTCATTGACCCAGGCGCTGTGATTTTTCATGAGGGCCAGTTCCACATGTTTTACAACGGCATTTCTGGCTGGCCCGCCCACGTCATGGTAGGGTACGCCACCTCACCGGATGGCGAAAATTGGACGCGGATGACCGATGAGCCAATCTTCACCGGCGAGGGCATTGAATACACGGGCGTTTCGCTGTTTGTCACATCCGTCGTTGTGGCAGATGATGGCACCTGGATGCTCTATTTTTACACCATCGACACGGGTAACTTTTCCGGTCCAGGCAAAATTGGCCGGGCCACGGCTGATTCGCCGTTTGGACCCTTTGTAGCCGATCCCGCCCCTGTGCTGCTGCCTGGGCCAGAAGGCAGTTGGGATGAACATGCCGTGCTGCACCCCAGCGTGGTGAAAACAGAAGATGGCTATGCGATGTATTATGATGGCAATCGCGGTGATTCAGCTGTAGAACGGGACCGGCAGATTGGGCTGGCGTTTTCAGAAGATGGGGCCACCTGGACAAAGTATGACATTCCCACCACCACGGCAACCATCGTGGCCGAAAGCGACCCCATTTTTAAGCCGGGTCGCTCCGGAACCTGGGACAACGACCGGGTGATGGACGCTAACGTGATGCAAACGCCAGATGGCTGGGTCATGATCTACGAATCGTCCCACTTTCTTACAGATCGGCAGCGATGGGATTATGGGTTGGGCGTTGCCCTCAGTGACGATGGCATCACCTGGACGCGACCAGAGGACAATCAATTTTTATCAACATTCAGGGACACCGGGTGGATGAATATCTATTTGGTAACGGCCGTTTACCATGAAAACCACACCTATCTCTATTTTGATGTGCAGTCAACCAGCACCAGCCCAACGGCAATTTATTTTTCTAGCTTTACAGGCTCATTGGCCAATCAATGAGATGGCTGCGGTGCAACGCGCCATAAGTTGAAACATTCATCATCAAAGCCTTTGAGCTGCGTTTCAAAAGCAGTTGCCTGCATCGGCAAGGCTGGATCAGTGATGAATTCCTGCACTTCGGGGTCATGGTAGACAAAATCGGAGATGATCATGTCGTTCCCCTGGGAAAACTTCTCCAGACGCGCGGCAATGTTGATGTTGGTGCCAAAGTAATCCAGCCGCTCGTTAAGGGTAACGGCAATAGAATGACCGGCATGAATGGCGGCTTTGAGCTGTAACGGCCGTTCCCCGTTTGGGGGATTGGCCAGAATTTGCTGTGATTTGGCCATCGCCCGCATGGCAGACACCGGTCGCCGGAAGACAGCCATCACCGCATCACCAATGGTTTTGACAATGGCCCCTTCCTCCGTATCAATCGCTTCACGCAGCACGTCAAAATGGTTGCGCACCAGACCAAACGCTGGTGCGTCGCCAATTTCCCGGTAGAGGCGCGTGGAGTCACGCAAGTCAGTAAATAGCACCGTCAGGCTACCCACGGAAAACTGCTCCCCTGGCTGCAACGTCTCCTGGGCAAACAAATCCCGGAAGCGCTGCAAAGAGATCACCTCCGCAGCGGTAATGGCCTGGTCACTCCAGGCTAATTCCTCTAAAACAAAAAGTTGTTCATCATCGGTTTGGTTATGCAGTTCGATTGTGGCCTGGGCGACCAACGTTTCAATCTCGGCAGCCCAACGCTGCCCGTTCAAGGAAATATCAGTTTGGGCAGCGCCTTGTTCCGCCACCAAGAATTGTTGGCTGCCAGAAAGGAGCGCTGTCCTGGCCCGGTAACGGCCCAGATTCAACCGGGGCCGAATCGACCGTTTTTCCCCAGGCGCTAGCAGGAGCTGTACCGCCACATGCGGTGTTTGCTGCGGACCAGCTACACAAAATTCCACGCGCTCCACTGGCCGAATAGAGGGATTGGGGGCAAACGTTAGCTCAATGGAGTGCTCTGTATCAGCCTTGAAGTCGATATTGCAAGTGGGACAATGCACGTTGGTGGACATCTCAGAGAGATGATTATGAACCCGGTCAGAGGCTCCTCGGCACATGGGACAGAGCACTTCCCACTGAAAATCGAGCAATCCCACCCGAGTAGCCATGAGTGCCAATTCCAAAACAGTGCGGCGCGGCACGCCCCACCGGTCAGCCAAGGCATACGGCCGTAAATGGGCCAGCACCAAATCATCCGCCTGCTTAATCTCTTGCAGTAACCTGGCGACCAATGTTTCCGGGGCACCTTGCGCCAACAATTGATCAGCCATTGCGTTCAGGCGGCCTTCAGCGCCGGGGACTAAGCGATACGGCCGTTGCAGCAGTTCAGGCGGGGCAGCGATGGCCGCGACCTTGTCATACAGCTGCACCGCTTTGTTAAAACGACGCGGGGCAATAAGGCCCAAGGCAATGGGGGCGGCGAGACGGCCAATCACATTGCGTGGCTCAAGCCACGTTTCATACACAAGCGTAGACCCCCCTTCAGGGTTCGGCGTCATTTGAGCCAGCACACGCATGGCGCGCAGCGGACCATTTTCATACTGGCGCAGCACGCCATAGGTGTAGGGTGCCACCCACTCAAACGGATCTTCTACCCAGGTAATGGGCAGGGGCAAGCGAAACTTCAGACGGCGACGGCCGTCGCCCAATTCATCGCCTTGCAGGGGCAGTTCGTCCACGGGGAAAATGCCTGTGTCGCGATTAACACGATTGGTATCGGCAAAAAAGGGCCAAAACGCTTCAGGGTCAGATTGTAGTTGCCATTCCCACCGGTAGTAGAAACGGCCGTTTTGCGAGCTGTTTTCTTGCATAATGGTTTTAGTATATCGCTTTTTCCGCTGTGGCTGCGTGAAGAGTTCAATTAAAAAGTCGAACCAGGTTCACATATGATAGATGAACTGTGCAGGAGAATATTTACGATTTATGCCCGCCCTTAACAAACTCATAAGGATTCAGGTAGATTGAAGCCGCAGCCCAACTGTCATATACTTGAACCTGAATCCAAACAGGTTTTGGATGTTTAATTTTGTTTCTAGCCTTCCTTTGTGGCTCTTTCTTGATGATGAGTAAAGCAATTACGGCCGTTCCCAATCCCAATCAGCAGCGCCAACAGGCAGAGGCCGATCTCGATGAGGCGCGGCAGCAGCTTTTAGACGCCGAGGCCCAGCTGGCCCAGGAACAGGCCGCAGTAAATGCCTTTCGTATGCAGTGTCGGCTCAAACTCGGCGATTTAATCGAAGAAACCTTGTCCCTGCGTGCCGAGCGGGAAAGCTGCCTCACCCAGCTAAAGCTGCACCAGCAAGAAGTTGAAACAAAGCTGCCGCCAGAAACGGCAGATCCCTTTAGCGTAGCGGATGAAAATTTCAGCACGGAAACAGGCCATTTCGATGAAATTGTGCTGCCGGAGCTGGCTACACCCAAGCAGGAAAAGGAAGCAGCCAAGCGACTCTATCGCGAACTGGCCCGCCGGTTTCACCCTGATTTGGCCGCGGGCAGCGCTGAGCGCGCCTACATGACAGCCATCATGGCCTCCATCAACATCGCCTACGAGCGGCAGGATGTCTCGACTTTGCACAATTTGGCGGGGGAATTGGACCCAACGGCCGTTGCCGAACTGGAAGCCATTGATAACCTGCAAATTCGCAAGCTGCGCGAACAATTGCTTAAGATTCAACGGCGGCAGCGCAAAGTACAGCAGCAGTACCGCGCCCTGCGCCAGGACAACGTGGCCAAACTGTGGCGCAAAGCTCAACGGCTGGAAGCCGAAGGTCGGAGCTGGTGGGAAGCGGTTAAACAAGATTTACAGCACATCATTGCGCACACGCGCCAGGAGCTAGCCAATTTACAGGCGATGCTTAACCAATTTGAAAATTTAGCCTAAAGAGGAGCAACCAAATGAGCTTTGGCATTACCAAAACCATTCCGGCCAAACGGGGTCGGGAAGCGGTAGACAGCCTGTACGATGGCAGTCTAAACGAATTTGAATTCCATATGGCAGGCAAGCCATCCAAGCTGAACGTGGGCGATTACGTCTACACCATTTTTAACGACGAACTGGTCGGCCGCCTCAAAATCAAAGAGCTGATCGGCGGAGCCACCAATCCAGATTCTGGCCGTCCGCGTACGCTCATCATGGTGGCCTGTCCTGGTGAGCAGTTGGATCCCCCCATTCCTCGTCAAGGACATCGCGGCACACGCTACTACGATGGCGCTGACTGGCCAAAGAATTAACCTGCAAATTAGGCAAATAAGGAGCAAACAACATGGCTCAAGTTGAGCTAAACGCACCAGCCCCCGATTTTACGCTGGCAGATTATGAAGACAATGAAGTGTCCCTGTCTCAATTTAAGGGTAAGCAGCATGTGCTGTTGGTTTTTAACCGGGGCTTTATGTGACCATTCTGCCGAGCGCACATGGCGCAGTTGCGTCAAGATTATGATGAGTTTGTTGAGCGGGAAACGGCCGTACTTGTATTAGGTCCCGAAGATGCCGACGATTTCACCGAATACTTCACTGAACACAATCTCCCCTTCACCGGCCTGCCCGATCCTGAACACAGCGTACTGAAACTGTATGGGCAGCAGATCAAAATCTTCAAGTTTGGCCGGATGCCGGCCCAGGTGCTGGTGGACAAATCTGGCGTGGCCCGTTTTGTCCATTATGGACACAACATGCAGGATATTCCCAAAAATCAGGAAATGCTAGATTTGATCGATTCACTGAACGACTGATTTCCACGCCTTATAAATTCTAAAACATGATGCGTGAAACGTGACGAGTAAATGCTCACGTTTCACGCATCACGTTTCCCCCTATTCGCCAACCCCCTAAACACCATTCCTGTACATTTTGCCTTGAATAAGTAAAAACAATTGTGGCACTTTACACAAAATATTGACTTCCAAAACGTTTTGGAATACACTTTTTACTATCCAAAACGTTTTGGATGGTTTTTGCAAGTCGCCGCAGGTTTTGTAGTAGCACACCTGATCAAGCCGCGATTTGCCCACCCCACTGCACTTTAGGAAGAAGGCGCATGGCAGCAACCCTGAAAGATATTGCCAGCAAGTTGGGCATCTCCATTACCACCGTTTCCCGTGGTTTGGCGGGCTACGACGATGTGGCTGCCGAGACACGCCAGCGCATTTTGGAAACAGCCGCAGCACTTGGTTACCAACCCAACCTCATCGCCCGCCGCCTGCAAAAACAACGTACAGACACCCTGGGCTTCATCATGCCCACCTTTGGCCCCCGCTTTTCTGACCCATTTTTTAGTGAATTTATCGCGGGCATCGGCAATGAAGCTGCCGAGCATGAATATGATTTGCTGGTTTCAACACACGCTCCGGAAAGCGAAGAAGAGAAACAAGCTTATGCCCGGGCCACCCAACGCGGTTGGGTCGATGGCCTCATCGTCATTCGTACCCGCGAAAACGATTCCCGCATCCTCCATTTACATGAACATGATTTCCCGTTTGTGGTATTTGGCCGCACCGATGTGCCTTTTGAATATCCGTACGTAGATGAGGATGGGGTGGCTGGTATGCAGCTGCTGGTACAGCATTTGGCCGACTTGGGTCACCGGCGGATTGGTTTCATTATGCCTCCCGCCGGGCTGATGTTTAGCCAGTATCGTTTGCAAGGGTATTACGACACGATGGCGGCAAATAATTTGCCAGTAATCCCTGAATGGATCGTAGAAGGGGACCTGACACAGCGCAGCGGAGCAGAGGCTGTTAAACGACTACTGGCAGCGACACCGCAGGTAACGGCCGTTATCTGTGGCAACGATCTCATGGCCATGGGCGCTATCAACCAGATTCAACAGGATGGCAAAACGGTTGGCGTAGACATTGCCGTCGCCGGATTTGACGACATTCCTTCCTCAGCTTACGTCAATCCACCACTCACCACCCTGCACCAGCCCATCTACGAGATTGGTCGCCAAACCTGCGCCATGCTCATTGACATTGTGAACGGCCGTACCCCAGAAAACCAACATGCCCTACTCACACCGACGTTAATCGTCAGGGCGTCTAGCGGTTCTTCAATTTTATAAGCAACACAGCACTCATTCATAAAAAGGAGGTGACAGATTTCCAAACCCACCTTTGCCCAAGCAGGCAACAAATTAGTACCGAATAAGTTCCCTATTAATCAATGGCCAACTGCTCACCGCAGTTTCAAGCGCCAAAAAGTATTCACAACACAAAGGAGAAGGAAATGAGAAAAATTCGATATTTAATCGCAGCTTTTGTTCTGGTTGCCCTGGCCATAACGGCCTGCACCCCCGAGACGGTTGAAGTCACCCGCGTAGTGACCGAAACAGAAACGGTTACCGAGCAAGTAGAAGTGACCCGCATGGTGGAAGGCGAATCCGTCACCGAAACCATCGAAGTAACGCGCGTGGTTGAAGTACCCGCCGAACCGATGGAACAAACCGTGGTTGAATTCTGGACCACAGACAATGAAGAAGAACGGATTGCAGCCTATGAATCAGTAGCCGCCCGCTACATGGCAGAACATCCTGAAGTAGAAATTCGCATTGTGCCCATCGAAGAAGCTGGTGTCACCCAGCGTATCGCCACGGCACAGGCTGCCAACCGCCTGCCTGACATCGTGCGCATGGGTGTGGAGCGCGTCGCTTCCTTCGCCGCCGATGGCATTTTGGATCAAGATGCCGCGATGGCGACCATCTCTGCCATTGGTGAAGATGATTTCCGCGCAGGTCCATTAGCCATGGTGACCGATCCCGCCACAGGCAACTATGCTGCCATTCCGTACGATGGTTGGATTCAGGCAATTTGGTATCGCGAAGACCTCTTTAATGAAGCCGGTCTGAATGCGCCAATCGCTTGGGAAGATATTTCCGCTGCCTGTAACGCATTGCCAGGCACCGAAAACTTGCTCTACGGCATGACCATCGGCACCGATCCTGGCCAGAACTATGGCCACCAAATCTTTGAGCAGGTGGCGATCTCCAACAACGCCTGGCCATTTGATGCCGACGGCAACGTCACGATGGACACCCCAGAAATGATCGCCGCGCTAGATTTCTACACCAGCCTGCAAGATTGTTCAGCGCCAGGTCCGCAGTACTGGCGTGGGGCCCGCGAGAGCTACGAGCTGGATCAATCTGGCATGTTGTTCTACAGCACCTACATCATGGATGACCTGGTAGATGGCTCTGGTTTGGACGGCGGTGGCAATTTAGAGATTGCTGTTGAAGATCTGTCTGGCAACACTGGCTTTGCCCCTGAAATGGTTGGCCCCAACGGCTCGGCTTCTTACGGCCAGCTAGTAACATTGGGCATCATGCAAGGGGCCGATCCGGTGGCCCAAGATGTGGTGGCTTACTTCTTGACGGAAGGCTACCAGGACATTTTGGCGCTGGCTCCGTTTGGTAAGGTTCCTGTGCTGAAGAGCGCTGTTGATGGCTGGATGACCAGCAGCGACTACTTCCAGTACTATTCACCAGAAACGTTGGACCAGATTGCCAACGGGTACGAATCAATGCAGCGTTGGCTGTTCCGTCCTGACTACGATGCGAACCAACGCGCTGTGATTGGTGACATCGAGGGTCGTTTGCTGATTCCAACAGTCATTAGCCAGATTGCTCTGGAAGGAACGATGACGCCAGAAACGGCCGCACAGTTCCTGCAAGAACAAGTTGAGGGTATGTACGCGGATCGTGTTGGCGAGTAAGCAAGATTAGACGTTAACAGAGGTGCAGTCTCCGGGCTGCACCTCTGTTTTTTAAGGAAAGGTTGTGATGGCTGCACTAACTGAAAAAAATGGGAAGGCTGCCGGTCGCCGCAAAAGCTGGCATGCGCAGGAAGCACGTCTGGCCTGGACATTAATCTCACCTACGGCCTTAATTGTGTTTGGTCTTGTGTTGTTCCCCGCCTTCTTTTCCATCTGGATTAGTTTTCGAGATGTGAGTTTGGGGAATTTAAATGATGTGTTTCATGCCCCGTTTGTGGGTTGGGATAACTACCGGGCGGTGTTCAACGATTTTGCCTTTAAGTGGCAGGGTTGGCAAAGTTGGGGCGCAGCCGTTACCAGTGTGGTGTATACCTTCACCGCCACAACCCTGACGGTACTCGTCGGGCTTATTGCCTCGTTATTGTTGAATCGGCCGTTTCGGGGCCGAGGGCTAACGCGCGCGGTGTTCCTGTTCCCCTACGTGGCCCCAATTGTGAGCGTGGTGTTTGTTTGGCGCTGGTTGCTGGACCCACGGCCGTCTGGCGTGCTGAACGATATTTTGATGGGGCTGGGGATTATCGATTTGCCACAGGCGTATTTGTCTACGCGCGGGCTGGCGCTCATTTTGGTTATCATTTTTGAAGCATGGCGCTATTTCCCCTTTGCCATGCTCATGATATTGGCCCGATTGCAAGCCGTGGACCGCACACTGTACGAAGCAGCACGGGTAGATGGGGCCAGCAACTGGCAGCAATTTCTGCATGTGACGCTACCGGAGCTACGCTACGTCATGGGCGCCATCTTTTTGCTGCGCCTCATGTGGACGTTCAACAAATTTGACGACATTTTTCTGCTCACCGGTGGCGGATTTGGAACCAATGTGCTTCCCGTTTTGACCTATCAATTTAGCTTTAACCAGTTTAATTTTGGGCGTGGCGCGGCCACAGCAATGATCTTGCTGGTCATTTTGGTCACGTTTATGGCGTTTTACGTAGGCATTGTTATGCGCAACGTAGAAGAGGAATAAGAGGGAGAAGGTATCATGCAAGCACGTTCAGAAAACAGTTCGTTTCTCACGCAGTTAAGCCGCCGATTTAGTTTACAGGGTTTTATCTTTGCCATTGTGCTCACCTTTTTCCTGACGAGTATTTTGTTCCCGTTTTATTGGATGGTTTCCTCATCGTTCAAGACACGAGCAGAGATTGGCGGGCGGGAACCCGTTTACGTGCCCGGTGAATTGCGGCTGGAAGCCTATGATGAGCTATTTAATCCGGAAAACCCCAGCTATCAACAGTTTGGCACAAATATTCGCAATACGATTCTGGTAGCAGTGCCAACGGCCGTTATCGCTGTCATTCTTGCTGTATTGGGGTCTTATGCGATTGCCCGGCTAAACTTTCGTGGCAAAAATTTCATGGTTAACGCCATTTTAGTGGTGTATCTCTTTCCCGGCATATTGCTCATCATCCCGCTCTTCGCCATGCTGGCTCGCATTGGCGACACCATTGGCTTTGATGTGCAGGACAATTTGGGCGTGCTGGTTTTTACTTACCTAGCCCAAACGCTACCCGTGGCCCTTTACATGCTCACAAACTACTTCCGCACCATTCCCACGGAAATTGAGCAAGCTGGTCTCATTGATGGGTGCAGCCGGATGGAGGTTATCTGGCGCATTACCCTGCCGCTGGCCATTCCCGCATTGGTTTCTGTGGCCATCTACACGTTGATGATTGCCTGGAATGAATTTCTCTACGCCTTTGTCTTTTTGAACAATAACGATTTGTTCACCATGCCGATTAAAATTAGCACCATTTGGAATGATCCCTCACCGCGCCCCAATGTGGTGATGGCGGCCTCCACCATTATGACAGTGCCCATCATGGTGCTGTTCCTGGCATTGGAGCGCTATTTGTCGGAAGGGTTGTCGGCTGGTGGTGTGAAAGGGTAGTATTCTATGATGCATAAAACGTGATGCGTGAGAGGAAAATTTGACGCATCACGTTTCGTCCCAGGATCGCATCTACGTTATCATTCACAACATCAGAGGCAGTTTTCCCAGAATGACATCTTCCATCTTAAACCATCTGATTTTTTTGTATGGCGAGGCTGAGGCCCAGCAGACCTATGAAAAAGTTCAGCAGCTGCTTGTCTCATATGACCCGCGTTTGCCAAAGCCAGAAACGGCCGTTTTCTCCGAACGTGACTCCGTTTTAATTACCTATGGCGATCAGGTACAAGCCCCCGGTGAAGCCCCGCTGCAAACTCTGGCCAACTTTTGCAATGAGACGATGAACGGCCGTATCCAAACCATCCACCTGCTCCCCTTTTACCCCTACTCTTCCGACGACGGCTTTTCCGTGATTGATTACAAAGCGGTGGATCCGGCGCTGGGCAGTTGGGACAACGTTGCCGCAGTGGGTGAAAATTTCCAGCTCATGTTCGATGCCGTCATCAACCACATCTCCGCCGAGAGCCGCTGGTTCCAGGGTTATTTGCAAGATGACCCGGCGTATGACGATTTTTTTGTAGCCGTGGATCCAGCGGTGGACTTAACGGCCGTTTTCCGACCCCGCGCCCTCCCTTTACTGACTCCCTTCCAGACCCAATCAGGCACGCGCCACCTGTGGACCACCTTCAGCGCCGACCAAATCGACCTGAACTATGCCAATCCGGCTGTACTGCTGGCCGTGCTGGAGACGCTGCTCTTTTACGTGGCCCAGGGCGCAAGCTACATTCGCCTGGATGCGATTGGTTTTATGTGGAAGGAACCCGGCACACGCTGCTTGAACTTACCCCAAACCCACCGCCTCATTCAGCTGATGCGCGCCGCGCTAAACGAAGTCGCACCTCAGGTGGCCCTGATCACCGAGACAAACATTCCCCACAAGGAGAATATTGCTTATTTTGGCAACGGCCGTAACGAAGCCCAGATGGTGTACAACTTTTCCTTGCCGCCGCTGATCCTAAATGCGTTTCACACCGGGATCGCCAGCCAGCTTTCTAACTGGGCCACTTCGCTGGAATTACCCTCCGACAATGTCACCTTTTTTAATTTTTGCGCCTCGCACGATGGCATTGGCCTTACCCCGGCACGTGGCATCCTGAGCGATGAAGCGATTGAGGCGATGGCCGAGCGCGTCCAGGCGCTGGGCGGTTTTGTTTCCTACAAAGCCAATGGTGACGGCAGCCAAAGCGCGTACGAACTAAACATCAGCTATCTCAATGCGCTGGCCGTGCCCGACGCAGCCGAATCCGAAGAACTGGTTGCCCGTCGCTTTTTGGCCTCACAGGCGATCATGTTGGCGCTGCGCGGCGTGCCGGGCATTTACTTCCACAGCCTGTTTGGCTCGCAAAATTGGCCCGAAGGGGTGCAGCAAACCGGGCGTTATCGCAGTATCAACCGGCAAAAACTGCAACGGGATCAACTGGAACAGGAGCTAAAAAGCGGGCTGCGCCAGCGGGTTTTTACAGGCTATTGCCAGCTGCTCAAGCTGCGCACGGCCGAAAAAGCGTTCCACCCCATCGGCGACCAGACCATACTCAAGCTGCATCCCGCTATTTTCGCCATTTTGCGCGGCCACCAGGGCACGCAGATGCTTTGTTTACATAACGTTTCAGATGGCACTGTTGCGGTTAAACTGCCATTTACCGGACGAGAGCTGCTGACGGATACGGCCGTTTCTCAACAAATCACGCTCGCCCCTTACCAAATCGCCTGGATAAAACTCACATGAACATTGGCGTTATTTCCACCCGGCTGGCAGGCACCGACGGCGTCTCATTGGAATCGGCCAAGCTGGTCACCATTGCCAAACAGTTTGGGCACCAAGTTTTTTACTGCGCCGGTGAGCTGGACCCCAACCTGGAAGGCCTGGAAGATCCTCGGCTCCATTTTGAGGATGCCGCAGCTAAAGATTTGCACGACCGTGCGTTTGTGGCCAAGGAAACGGCCGTCTCCCTCCTCCCCGACATTCACCAAAGAGCGCAGGAATTGAAACGGCCGCTCCGCCAATTCCTCACCGAGTACAACATTGAGTACGTCATCATTCAGAACGCGTTTGCCATTCCCATGCAGCTGCCCCTGGCCCAGGCGCTGACCGAACTGATGGCCGAGTTGAAGCTGCCCGGCCTGGCCCACAACCACGATTTTTACTGGGAACGTCCCCGTTTTTTAGACAGCCACATCACCGACTTTTTGGACCAGTTTTTCCCGCCAGCCTTGCCAGGATTAGACCACGCCGTCATCAATTCGCTGGCCCAAACGGCCCTCAAGCAGCGGCGCGGGCTGGACAGCTTCATCATCCCCAACGTCTTTGACTTCCACACCCCGCCGCCCGGCATTGACGACTTCAACGCCGATTTTCGCCAGACAATTGGCCTAAAGCCTGATGATTGGCTCATTTTGCAGCCTACCCGCGTCATCCCGCGCAAAGGGATCGAGCTGACGATTGAGCTGCTGCACCAGCTAGGCAACAAACGCGCCAAACTGGTCATCACCCACAAAGCAGGTGACGAGGGGCTAGAGTATCTACACGAACTAGAAGCGCTGGCGAAGGCCAAAGGCGTTAAGTTGATTTACGCGGGTGAAGAGGTCGAAGATCAGCGACGCTGGGACGGCGACAAAAAAGTCTACTCGCTGTGGGACGCCTATCCACACGCCGATCTGGTGACGTACCCCAGCTTTATCGAAGGCTTTGGCAACGCCCTCATCGAGACGGTTTACTTTAAGCTGCCCGCCATGGTAAACCGCTATCCGGTTTACGCGGCAGACATCGGCCCGCTGGGCTTCCAGTTTGCTGAGATTGAGGGGAAAATTACATCAGAAACGGTGGAGATTGTGCGCGGCTGGTTAGAGGAACCGGAAACGGCCGTTCCCGCCACCACCCACAATTATGAACTGGGCAAACAACATTTCTCCTATAAAACGCTGGCTAAAATTCTAGCCCCATTTTTGCAGTAACTACTCTCCTGCTTTACGAGGTGCGGCAGCCATCCGCAGCAATGCCTGATAAGCGGCATCCCGCACTTCCTCACTTTTATCTTCTTCCATAACGCGGCGCAGGCGATTGAATAAGGCTGCATCAAAGTAGACGGCATCAAGTTGGCCCAAGATAAGAGCTGCTTGACGACGCACAGCCGTACCTGAGTGAGGCAGTTCATACCAGGGTTGGGTAGCATAATCTAAGGCGGCTACAGCTGTGGCAATCGCTCGCCGATTCAGGTCGGGACTACGATGGTTCAGTAAAATTTCTGCCACCTGCAGTCGCTGAGGCCAGCTTTCTTCTGCCCGAAAATCGGTCAGAAGTGCTTTCAGGCGCGGTAGCAGATGCGCTGGCGGGCCGCCGGGCATGTTAATTAGTGTCCAGGCTGCGCCCTGACGCGCGGGCCAGGCTGTGCTATCCAATAAAGTGATTACGTCGATCAACCATCCATCGTGAGTCAACAAGGGTGCTAAAGCTGAAGCCAATTGCTGACGTATCGTTTCACTCATAGAGGCATTCGTCTCAAAATGACAGCCCAGCCAGGGAATAAGCCGCTCTATCAAAGCTGCTTCCTGGGAGAAAAGAGGATGCAATACCGCGATTGCCGCCCTGCGGACAAAACCATATCTATCCTCGGTATCGTCAAGTTTGGCGGTAATGGCCGCCTGCAGGTCGGGCTGGTCGGGCAGCAGCCCCGCTAAAGCCGCGATTGCCGCACTGCGAACAGAATCATTTTCATCGTCAAGTTTGGCGGTAATGGCCGCCTGCAGGTTGGGCTGGTCGGGCAGCAGCCC
>CAJQMR010000008.1 GCA_905479495.1 uncultured Anaerolineae bacterium | reverse complement strand
CCGACATGAGATGAACCTCGGCAGCTACGATGGCATCATGCTCGGCGGTGATGTGCTGTCAGACCCGCCAGGCGTTGCCATTGTGCTGCCGGGCGATTGGGACAATTCCAAGCTGCGCGCCCGGCTGCGCAACAACCGTATGCCCCCCGGCTGGGAATTCGACATCGAAGAGACCAATCGCGACGGCCCGCTGCTGGAACATGACGGCGGCAACGTGTATGCCGTGGAACTAATCGGTGCCTGGGTGGAAGCCGGTGCGCCAGATGGCGACTTTGCCTGGACCGACATGGCTGGCAGCGAACATGACGGCAGTTTTGAGGCCGACGTGCTCCCATTGTTCACCATCGAAGATGCCTGGTTTGAAGGCTCACAAGCCTGCACTGAGTGCCACTTCGATAACTCCGAAGATTCCCGGCACGAGATGAACCTGGGCAGCTATGAGGGCATCATGCTCGGCGGAGATGTGCTGTCAGACCCACCTGGGGTAGCTATCATTCTGCCGGGCGATTGGGACAATTCCAAACTGCGCGCCCGGCTGCGTAACAACCGCATGCCCCCTGGCTGGGAATTCGACATCGAGGAAACCAACCGGGATGGCCCATTGGTGCTGGCTGGCCATTTCAGCGACGGTGCTGAACCTGTATTAATTAGTGCTGAAATAGATGAAGTTTCGCCGGTGAGCACCATTGACGAAGCGGGCACAGCACCCATCCCACCCGAAATTCCGGCACCGACCATCTCAGAAACAATTATGGAACCGGTCTACCGGCCAATGTTCCTGGCCCTGTTCGGCTTGCTGACAGTTGTGTTTGGGGTAGCGGTTGGGTTTAGTTCGGCAGTGCAGCTGCGTAAACCAGAAACCAAGTCGAACAAAACCGATTACGCACGCAACATTGCCTTCCTGCTGTTTGCCATGTTGGCCGTGTTCTCGGCGGGGTTGGCGGTGCATGCCACTATCACCGATGCGTTTACCCGCACGACCACCATTCGTGAGGAAGTACCGATACCTATCAACGTGGTACCAGAGGTGCCAGCCATGCCGGAGGTGCGCCTGGAAGAGTGGCAGGCTAAAATCCCGCCCGCCTATGCGGCCCTGAGTAATCCGTTCGCCAATGATCCAGCAGCGGTGGCCGCTGGGCAAGCTGTGTATGAGGATCACGACTGCTACGAATGTCACGGGCCCAATCTGGATGGCCAGGGTAACTTTAGTGAAGGGTTGAAACCCCGCCCGGTGAACCTCACTGATCCGGCGCTGATGAATCTGCCGTTTATCACCGATTCCTACCTATTCTGGCGCATCAGTGAAGGCGGCAGCCAGGCCCCATTCTTCTCGGCGATGCCCTCTTGGAAGGGGTACCTGACGGAGACTGAGCGGTGGCAGGTGATTGCCTATATCCGCAGCCAGGTTGGTACGCAAATGTCTGAAAGTGATCAGGCAGCGATTGCGGTGATTGAGCAGGCAGGCTGTTTTGCCTGTCATCGGATAGAGTCAATGGGACGGGGTGGCAAGATCGGTCCTGGTTGGGATGAAGTCGGCCTGACAGCCGATTCCCGCGTACCAGGTTTAAGCGCCGAAGAGTACATCCGCCAGTCGATTTTGGAGCCGCAAGCATTTACGGTGGAAGGGTTTGAGGACCAGGCCACCTCAATGCCGCCTGACTTTGGCGAGAAGCTCACGCCCGAGGAAATTGATCTTTTGGTCGATTTCCTGGTCAACCTCTCGGTTAACGACAATTAGTTGATTTTTTTGAGAGTGGTCCAATCTGGGAGATTGGACCACTCCTTTCTGTTCCCCTACTTTTCTTGAGGTGCTTCATGCGTCGTTGGGCGCTGTTTTTCCCCCTGCTTTTGCTGCTGCTGAGTTGTGCCTCAACGCCTGCCGCGCCAATGCACCTGCCTGGGGCTACGGCCGTTCCACCCACGCCCACCATCGAAGCAACACAATCAGCGGCAGCCCCTGAGCTCATCTGGCAACGGCCGTTTGGCCCAGATCTCAAAGGACCAGCAGCGTTTGCGGCTGGAAAGGTGTTTGTGGCCACGGATACGGCCGTTTTTGCCCTCGATCCCGCCACGGGAGACACGCTGTGGGAAATGATGTTGGATGGTGTTTGGTCGCGTTCGTTGGCCGCGAACGAAACGGCCGTTATCGTAGGCAGTCCGGGGCAACTAGTGGCGCTTAATCCAGCAGATGGGGCAATTTTATGGCAGCTGCCGCTGGTGGGCGACCTCCTATGGGCACCGCTGCTGACGGACAGCACGGTGTTTGCCGGTACCGCGTTTGTGGGGCCGGGCGTGACGCCCAACCCAGACGGGAATGCCTGGGTGGTTGCCGTTGAGATTGTATCTGGGGAAGTGATGTGGTCCTGGGAAACGGCCGTCTACACACTCACCACGCCCGCCAGCAACGGCACACAACTGTTTGTGGGCGGCAGCTTCCTCAAACCGGAGAGCGACGTGGAGGAAGGTGGCTTTTTGCGGCTGCACGCCTTTGACCAAAACACAGGCGAGATGCTGTGGCAAACAGAGCGGCAGGACGGCTTCATCAAGTCGCTGGCGGCCGATGAAAACACGGTTTTTCTGCTGGCGTACACGGATATGCTTTATGGGCTGGACGGCCGTTCCGGCGAGGTAACCTGGCAATATCCTACAGAAAATTGGTCGCCGGGCTTTAGCTGGCAGGACGGGGTACTCTACTTTGGCAGTGACAATGCGTTTGTGCATGCGGTGGAGGGTGAAACGGGAACGGCCGTGTGGCGCACCCAGCTAGAAGGCGTGTTCAACGCCCCCCGCGCCGAACTGACGCTAGACACCACCACCGCCTACTTCCAGGGCAACGACAACAAGCTCTACGCCCTTAACCTGGCCAGTGGCAAATTGCGCTGGCAAACAACCCCTCAACCCCGCTCCCGCGTCCCCCTTACCCTCGGCAACGGCTGGCTCTTCCTGGTCGATCAAGAAGGCACCCTTTCTGCTTTTCAATCACCCTAACGAAGGCATAACCTGTCCGGTGATGGCGACCCAAGACTACACTGGCAAGGCATTTTCGCCGCCCCCTCACGTAGGCAGGAGCGCAGCGACAGCCAGGGCAGGGTTCACGCGAGGTTGGGCGGCGTAATTCAAGCGCTATTCTAGCGCACAAACCAGCTTGTTTAGCATCCCCAAATGCAACACCAGCGCCAGGATCAACGGGGCCATCAGTACCACAGGTAACCAATGCCAACGCTGCCGTCGTCCGAGAACGAAAGTGAGGAGCAATGGCAATCCGATTGATATTCCCAACCAAACCGGCAACAAGACCCCTGACAGATAAATTGTATCGCCCTGTAACGCACGCTCAGGATAGAAGTAAGTCTCAATGGAGCGGGTTTCATACAATTCAAAGCAATTTAAGGCCTGTCCGGCACTCGTTTCAGCGGCGCGTACCACCTGTGCTCCAGCCACCACACTCATCAACAGATACGCATCGAAGAGAAACACAAAGACCAAGAGGATACTCAAAAGCACAGCGACGATCTGACGTTTCGTTATCATCCTATCTTTTCCATCTCTCACTTACGGTTTTGCCCACAATTTTGTGACTTGGTTTCAATACCGCAAGCGTTTTATTTCCACTCGCAATGCTAACAGTTGCTGGATATCGTGGACATCTTCTGCTGATTTGACTGATAAACAACCATACTTCTTGCCATACAGAAACTTAAAATCCTCGTCAGACGGATAATGCTCTCGAATAAACTGGACTAGTTCTTGCCAGTCCGTGAGCTTGGCACCCATTACCTGCTGAATTTCAGCTTCCGAAGGTTGGCATTCTTTGTCGACAAATGCTCCGATACTCATCCGATTTCCTATTCACAGCGTATCATCTTCTTTCTGCCGCCCTTTATATATACACCTCATCTGAAGCGAAGAGACGAAACTCCGTAATAGAAGCGAACCCCATTAATTCATATAACTTTTGAGCCATCGGAGTGGAATGTAGAACGGCCAAGTGATGACCGGCATCACGCGCATAGTGAAGGGCCGTGATGGTCAGGAAGTTTGCCAGACCGAGACGGCGGGCTTCTGGGCGAGTTGCGACGGCATATATCCCCGCGGAATGGGAGCCGAGATATAGGGCTACTTTCGCAACGGGTTGATCTTCGCGCCACGCTTGCCACATGTGCGCCTTAGCCCCTGGCATTCCGAAGCGGAACTCTTGGGAAACAATCTTGGTATACGCCGGTTGGCGTTCTTCTGGAATACCCCAGCGCCAGGAAGCGAATTGGATCAATGCATTTGCATCGTGCTCATTCGCGACTTTCCGAACCTGGATGTTGGAAGGCAACGCCGGAAGGTCAGGCAAGGAAGCTAGGCTTCTCGCCATACCATAGATTGGTTCAACATCCTTTAGGCCGCGATCAACTAATCGGTGCGACAGATCAAGGGGCTGCGAGGAAGGATGGAGCACCCAAATGAAGGGCACTTGACGATCTTGAAAGCGGTTTATGATGGCGTTGATCTGATGCTCGGAGTCGTCGCTGGCGCTGAATCTGAGTACGCCATTATAGGGAATGATTGGTAGGGGAGTTTCGAACCAGAGAACATCGCTCTCTTCATGGAGGACACAGCCAGGCCCTCGACCCCAGTTTGCCCATGCTTCCCACAGATTACATTCAATCTCGTTGATAAGTACGTCTCTCTCTTGAAATTCGGCATTTGCCACGGTAGATCTCCTTTAATGCTGTATTACCGTTCGATAGTCTTTCAAGGCCGCCCAAGGGTGGGCTCACAAGCCAGGCGGCTTTGGTACCGACGCTATTTTGCTCAAAACCAATTGCGAAAAATCGCGCTGCTTACCCTCGGGCGATAGCCCGGTCTTTGTGCAGCCGGGATTGGGCAGCTTTTTCGTAAGAATCAAACACATTTCTACTGGTTTCCTCGCTTTGTTTCGAAGCATGTATCTACTGAAATTAATAGATGAAGTCATTCCTGATTTATCTCACGATACTTCTGAGGGGAAATACCAAACACACGCCTAAAATCTGTGATGAAATGTGCCTGATTGCTGTAGTCATATTGATAAGCTATTTCAGCCCAATTGGGTTTATCTTGACTAAATGATTCTTTTACTGCTTCAAGCAGTCGAACGCGCATAATGATCCATTTTACGCTCGTTCCCACTTCCTCTCTAAATATATGTTGAAGGGTTCTTTCTGAAATATTAAATGCAGTAGATACTGATGCAACTGTTCGCAGGCTTCTATCAGAATCTATTTTTCTAAATATGGATTGTACGAGCTGTCCATGGGAACTATCTTCCACGGGAATATTCAGGAAAAATTTATCTATTTCTGTTGCAAGTAGAAAATCATCCGAGATTGTGAGCAGATTTTGACAAAATTTCGATGTTGCAGCAGGAATGATGTCCGTTAGTTGAATCTTTCCTTTCGGCAAGGTGTGCATTGGTTTTTTCCAGTAAGGATGGAACCCTCCGGGCAAAAAGGTGACACCTGCCATAGTCTCAAAATTTTTAGCATCATACTCAATCGTTTTTGGAGAAAGGCCGTACAGAAAGCTTTCGGACAAGGTGAAAAAGATGTTTACTAGAGGTGCACCAAGGACCTCTGTAGGTTTATATGTAATATCCTCCGGAATATTCCATCGAAGAATCCAATAGTGTGAAATCCTGGATGCGAGTTTCTTGCTTGGAGAAAAGGCTCGAAGATCAGAATATTCACTGAAGCTATTTGCATTCAGAACACCTGATCTTCGCAGTTCATTTTCCCAATCTTTTTTTGCGGGTTTATGAAATAATTCTTCCATGCTGGTTGGTATTATAGGAAGCAGAAATCGCCTGAGCAAGGCTGCATTAAAAATTATATGAGGAGTTTATATGTCCACAAAAATTGATGATCAATCCGAATTGCCAAAACCTAGCAAAAAACTCATGGCCCTACAGAAATTGATCGGTCGCTGGCAGGTTGCTGGTGGGGCTGAAGGCACTGTCACTTATCGCTGGATGGAGGGTGGTTTCTTTCTGATTCAAGATGTAGATTTGCTTCAGAACGGTGTTCACATTGTTGGTATGGAGATTATTGGACATCTTCGTCCATTTGGTGAAGCAGAGAGTCCCGCACTCACGTCCCGCTTTTATGATAATCAAGGAAATACTCTGGATTACGAATATGAGATTACTGGCAACGAGTTGACAATTTGGGCTGGAGTCAAGGACTCACCGGCGTATTTCAAGGGGACCTTTAGCGAAGATGGGAAAATCAACAAGGGGGAATGGGTATATCCCGGAGGCTTTGGTTATGAATCAACGATGACAAAGATTGATGAGTAAATACTGCCCGTTGGATTGGCACGTAATATTGTCATCGCCTCACTGATTTACTTCTAGCATCCGTTTGACACTCAAATACAATATTCGATGGGTCTTTGTTCGACTGTGGTCAACGTTTACAAAGCAAGGTAGCTTAATTGAGTACCTTGCTTTGTAATTCGCCCATTTCCATCTTTTCTAACCATGTTTCCAGCTGCCCAACGATTGCATAACCTGCCTGCGTATTAGCTCCGAAAACCGCTTTGATTGTAACCAATGCTTGCATTTGCGCGCCGTCCTCCGCTGCGTAGCAGGTCACGGTTTATGCTGGGTTAGGCTGTGATATTGCTCACAAATTCGTGCTTTCATCATGATCCCGGCGTGGTTAGTCCAATCACGTCAGTAAGTATTGATCCAACAACCATGCTACCTATAAAATCAGCCACCGCTAAAATTACCGCCATCCAATTCTTGACTCTTCCCCATCGTATCAATCCATAGATCATCAACAGGAAGCCCAAAAGAATCACTATTCCAACATATAGCAAACCTGGATATTCCCAGATCCGATAATATGTTATCTTCATTACGTTTTCAACAATTTGCATGAGTGTATTCATACCTATGCTGATCGCAAGCATTGTCAAAAATGTGATGGTTTGTTTGCTGATTTTTACAATTACGTACATACTCAGGACGCCGCCTAAGATGGACAAGAGAGGTACGAATATGTAAAACAACACATTCGGTTTTTCGGTTGTCAACCACCAATCTTTCAACATGGTCAAAATCATGACAACTGAAAATAACGATATTAGTATCCCCCAGAATTTCCCTGACTTCGTAGGTAGTGTATTTTTTTGTTCTGATAACATCATTTTTCCTCTGTATGCCAAAATCTTCATAGTTTGCTATCAATTTCTTTTGACTGCCTAACGGCTCGCGTTAGTGGTGCTGGGGCGGACGGCGGAACGCCATCCAAACGGAAAAGGCTGAGGCATCGAAAAGGTTTGAAAACGCACGGAATCCCCAGCGTCCACTGCGCGCTTTGTTGGACAGCATTTACCGTTTCTCGATCCGCGCCAACCAAGCCTGCACATCCTGTTCATGGTCGTCGTGGAAATGGTCGAAAAATTCACCAGGTTGGATGCGTTGGTTATCGAGCGACACCAGGTAATACTCGCGTTCTCCTTGACGCACTGTTTCAATTCTGACATCCTCAGGTAGTTCTTTGACTACAGTCAGGAGCTGCTGAAATACTTGCTGGGTCTCGTCCAAAACCTGGCGTACGGAACGTTCTCGATTTGTTTCATAAATCCATGCATTGATTTCATCGTCGGTTTTTAAGTGAGCTGGCCACGGTGGTGACGGTTCTGGTTCGCGGCGTACCACTGCTTGCACGTGGTCAACAAGTCTGCGATTCCAACCTGCAAGATGTGCGACCAAGTCTTTGAAAGACCATTGACTGTTTACGCCGACTTGCGCCATCTGCGCTAGATCAACCCGTTCGAGCAAAGCTTGCCATTGTTGATACTCTTCTTGGAGCCAACTAATAAACTCAGATTTGTTCATACTGAATTCCTTCAGAAATCTTCACTTTCTGTTTGCTGCCCAACAATTATTATGTGGTTCTGTGGTCAGCATAAGTATCGGTTTTTCAATGTTATGCTGAAGCTTTTGCACTATTTTTCAGCATAAGATGCCAAATAAGATAAAATTGCCGCTATCGTGTCGGCATAAGATGAAAATCCAGGTTTTATGCAGAATCATGTAGGTATAAGTCCCCAAATCTCCGGCAAAATGCCGACCTAGATTAGTATAAAGGTTCCATTTCTCTTTTTCAATGTTTCCGCCGAAAGGGAAATGTGATTTGTTTTTGCCTCTTGACTTAGTTATAAATGACTATTATACTTATGACTAATGAGTACGGTCAAAGATAAACGATTGTTGCTGCTGGGCATCCTGAACACACACAGCTTACACGGCTATGAACTAAATGAACTGCTCAAATCGGCGGCGAACGGTATCCACATTGGCAAGGCAAATGCCTATCAAATTCTGGCAAAGCTGGAAAAGGATGGACTGATCGCAGGCCATGAAGAGCGGATTGACAAGCGGCCACCGCGCACTGTCTACACGATCACCGAAGCGGGCCAGGTGGAATTTTCCCGGCTGTTACAGGAGCGGCTGGCTGAATATCAACCGCTTGAGTATCCCGACGGCATCTCGTTGAACTTTATGAACGTACTCCCCCCTGAAGTTGCTGTTCCCCTGCTGGAACAGCGTGCTACGCGCCTCGCCGCTCGTTGTGCAACCCTTGGCGGTTTCTCAGACGACATCCGCGCATCCCATCCCGGGCTGGATTTTCTGGTTCGACTAACCGATCTGGAACAATCCTTGTTGCAGGAACTTATTGAGAAACTTTCGTAAACCACAAAAAGCTTTTAGAAAACGCAAAGGCTATTTGTGGTTTACACAAAAAGGAGTCATAACGATGTTTAAAACAGGACAATTTACCGTATATGCCACTTTCCTGGCTCAGGAAGGAAAGTATGAGCAAATGAAAGCGCTTTGCCGCGAGTCGTTGGCCTTAACAAAAGCAGCGCCCGGCGTGCAACAAGCGCTCTGCCTGGAACCGCCAAAGCCGGAAAAGCCGTTTGTGTTTGTCTCTAGTTGGCGATCCAAGAGCGATTTTCAGGCATTTTTGCAAACCCCCGCCATGCAAGAATTTCACAGTAAAACGGCCGTGCAAAAAATGTTCGATACCGCCATGCAAGAAGCAACGGCCGATTTTTACACCGTGATGGATGCGTGGACCCCCGTCCCATAATTTGAGGAGCCAACCAAATGAATCGTTTTAAAACTATTGCCAAATGGGCAGGGATTGTCCTGCTTGTTTTATTGCTGTTGCTGGCAATTGTGCCGTTCTTAATCCCCGTTACCCCGCTGGAAAACCTCGGTTCAGCACAATCCGTAGCCCCGCCAGAAAGTCAGTTTCTGACCATCCCTTTTTCAGGAACGGATGGCATCGACATCCATTATCTCGCCGATGAACCTCAAGGAGAAGGCGAACCAACATTTGTCCTGCTGCATGGTTCCGTTTTCAATGCGTTTACCTGGAATGAGGTGTTTGACTTTTTCGATGAGCGCGGGCGCGTCATTGCTTATGATCAAATTCCCTACGGTTTGAGTGAGAAATTGGTGGCGGATGATTGGAACGGCCGTAATCCCTATTCAGCTGATGCGGCAATTGAGCAATTAATCACCCTGCTCGACACTCTCAATGTGGAAAAAGCCATCCTTGTCGGCAACTCCTACGGCTCCGTGCTGGCGCTAAAGACTGCACTCACCTATCCGGAACGAGTGGAGGCCCTGATTCTGGCCGATTCGGCCGTCTATGTTCAGGAAAGTATGCCCGCTTGGGCTATCAATTTGCCCCAGGTGCAGCGGCTCGGTCCGCTGTTCGGCCGTATGATTGGTAGCAGTGAAGCATTTGTGCGCCAAACCTACCTCGACCCTTCAGCCATTAATGAAGAGCGAATGCGCCTAACATTAATCCACACGGAAGTGGTCGATTGGGATGAAGCCATGTGGGTCTATTTGCAGGAATGGGGAACGGCACCGATTGATTTAACGGAACAACTAGCCGCCGTCTCGCAGCCATCGCTTGTACTCACGGGTGATAGCGATGCGGTTGTCCCGCCTGCTGATAGTGAGCGATTGGCGAATACGCTGCCCAACGCTGAATACGCTGTATTGGCTGAATGTGGGCATGTGCCACAGGAAGAATGTCCCACACAGTTTGAGGATGTTGTCAACCAATGGTTGAGGCAGCTCAATCAATAACATACATCATTGACTGTAGCCGCGGTTTCTTACTGCGCGCCAGATGCGCGATAAGAAATCGCGGCTACACATCCAATCGCTTAATTGTATTCTTTTACCATTGTAAATATTCATCCTTTGATAATTCATAATCAACAGATGATTGCCACTCACCGGCCTGGTTCTGCCAAGAATTAATGTTCGTTCTTACTTTTATAAACCCTAGCTTTTCATACACATGCTGCGCTCTCTCATTTTTGAGATTTGTATCGAGAATTATTTTGTCATACTTCATTTTCGTGAAGATATGCTGTATCAGCATCTTCAAATATTCTGTCCCATGTCCCTTATTTTGCATGGCTGAATCGCATATCTTTATGCCAATTTCTGCAACTTTTTCTTCTGTTGTTCGATAATTCATCTCACCAATTGGCAAGCCCGCGTATTCAAGGATGAGCCTTCGATTTAGCTCGTCGTCTTCCTGGATTATTTCGGCAACTTTATGTTCACTTATGCCCAAACCATCAGGAAATCCGGCATGAGCCATGACCGTGCCGTCATTCCACCATCGGCTCAATATCCTGGCATCTTCTGCTGTAGCAATTCGTATGCTTCGTTTTCCGTTTTTTATATTCATCTTATGAGTCAGTATAAATGGGTTCGGCGTATTTTTCACAAATTTGAAACGCTGGCTCCCCCCAAAAACGCAAAAAAGGCTGAGTATGCCCCGTTGATACTCAGCCTTTTTCTGCGGTGGTTGGGTATGTTGTTGGTTAGTTGCCGTTGACCACCAGTGGTAAGAAAAGTGTGAATGTGTCTGGCTCAATGGTGAGGGTGACAACGGCCGTTTCTACCGCATACACCGTGCCATCAAACCCTGTCCAACTAAATGATGTGTCCCCTGTCCAGTCAGTGGCTGGTGTAAACACCAACGTGCCCAACTGCCCCACCGGAATCACCTGGTTAAGCGAAACGGGTGAGCCGCTAAGCATCAGGTTGCCATTGGCCGGGAGCGAACTGATGCGGATGGACTGCATAGGGTCAGCGTCTACATCATTGAAGTTATTGCTGAAGGAAACGGCCGTAAATGCCAAATCACTATTCTCCGTCCCCGTCAGCGTAAAGGCCGCCACCGTTGGTGCATCGTTGATGGGCGAAATGGTGATGAGGAACGTCTGCGCCGTTGAAGTGTCCTGACCGCCGTTGGCCGTGCCGCCGTTGTCTTGCAAGCGTACCGTCACGGTCGCCGCGCCAAACGCATTAGCCGCCGGGGTGAAGCTCAGGTCACCCGTGGCATCGTCCACGCTGGGCTGGACGGCAAACAAGCTGTTGTTGTCGTTGCTGGTGAGGAAGGTCAGCGTTTGCCCGCCTTCCGTAGCCGAACCTGGATCAATGGCGCTAGCCCAACCAGGCACCGTCACCGGGCCTGAATCTTCCTCAACGATCTGGTCAGCTCCGGCTACAAAGCTGGGCGCGTCGTTGACAAACGTCAGGGAGATGGTGAACTGCTCTGTAGCCGAGCTATTGGCTCCGCCATTGGCCGTGCCGCCATTGTCCACCAGCGTCACACTGACGTTGGCGACCAAATCCAGGCCGGAACCGCTGATCGTCGTAAAGGTCAGGTTGCCCGTGGTGACATCAATCGCCGGCGGCACGACAAACAGCGCTGGATTGTCGTGGCTCACGTTGAAGGTAAGCGTTTGACCGCTCTCATTGGCTGCCCCAGCCGAGATGCTGCTGGCCCAGCCCACAATTTGGTAAAAACCACCATTTTCTTCGTCGATGAACTGGTCGGCCCCCTTGGTGAAGCTGGGCGCGTCATTTACGGCCGTTACCCCAATCGTGAACTGGTACGGTGTGGAGCTGTTGCTGCCGCCGTTGAGAGTGCCACCGTTATCTTGCAAAACGGCCGTAACCGTCGCCGTTCCGTTGGCATTGTCCGCAGGCGTGTAGGTGAGCGTCCCCGTCGCGGCATCTACAGCCGGACCACTGGCAAACAGCGCATCATTGTCCGTTGTTACCACGAAAGTGAGCGTCTGGCTTGCTTCATTAGGCGACCCTGTATTCATACTGCTGGCCCAATTAGCTACCGTTTGCGCCCCGGCATCCTCCAGCACCTGCTGGTTGCCACCACCAGTAAAGGTCGGCGCATCATTCACTGGATTCACCGTCAGCGTAAAGACAACCTGGGTGCTGTTTTGCCCACCGCTGGCGGTGCCACCGTCATCGGTCAACGTCACCGTCACCTGTGCCGTGCCGGATTGGTCCGCTACCGGCGTGAAGGTGAGATTGCCGTTGAGCAAGCTCACGTCCGGCTGCTGCGAAAACAAGCCACTGTTGTTAGAGGTCACTGATAAATCAAGGGTCTGCCCACTTTCGCCAAATGGCCCGGCGGCAAAGTTACTGGCCCAGCCGACCACCGTCTGCGCGCCACTGTCTTCATTCACCGTCACATCACCGCCGTCGGTGAACGAAGGTGCATCATTAACAGCCGTAACGGTAATGAAAAACTGCTGTGCTGGCGACAAATCGACGCCGCCGTTGGCCGTACCACCATCATCCTGCAAACGCACGGTGACGGTGGCTGAACCAAATACGTTGGCCGCGGGCGTAAAGGTCAAATCGCCTGTTACTGCGTCAATAGCAGGCGGCGTGGGGAACAAGGTGGTGTTGTCGCTGCTCACCACAAAGGTACCCACCTGGCCCGATTCGTTAGCTGGTCCCAAATTCATGTTGCTGGCCCAGCCCGTCACCGTTTGCAGGCCCGCATCTTCGGCCACGGTTTGGTCTGTGCCGCGCGTAAAGGAGGGTGCGTCGTTTACCGGATTGATGGTAATGGACAGCGTGGCTGCTGTAGCCGCGTAGTCAATGCCATCATAACCGTTCCAGCCCAGACTGGTACTGCCAAACCAGTCGGCCGTCGGCACAAAGGTCAGGTTGGCAAAGCTGGCCACGGGAATCACATCGTTCACGGCCACCGGGCTGCCGTTAAGCAGCAGGCTGCCGTTGCTGGGCAATGCGGTGATTTGCACCTGAATCAGGCTGTCGCCATCGGGATCATCAAAATTATTGCTGAAATCGGTGCTGCTGAAGGTAAGCGTGCTGTCTTCGTTGCCGGTGACACTGCCGTTCAACAACGTGGGGGCATTGTTTTGTGATTCGTAACGAGCCACGGCAAAATTTTTGTCGCCGCTGGTCACGTCCGTCAAGCCCACTACGATGATGCGGTTGTCCGGCTGTACGGCTACAGCGTACGCTTCATCCTGATGGTTGCCGTTGCTCAGCACGGTGCCGATGTCGGTGTAGACGATGCCGGTACCGCCAAAGTTTGTGTCCAGGCTGCCGTCGCTGTTGTAGCGTGCCACGCGAAAATCTTCATTGTTGGGCGCGCCGTTTTGAGTGAAGCCGATGACCACCAGCTTGTCGGTGGGCTGCACGGCCAGGTCGTAGGTAAAGTCGGCCAGGCCGGGATTGCTGGTGGTGACAGTGCCGCCGCTGCCAAAAGTGGTGTCCAGCACGCCATCGGCGGTAAAGCGAGCTAGAGCAGTTTCTTCATCCGCCCCTTCGGAGAAACCAGCCAGCACGAGCGCCCCGGTGGATTGTTCAGCCAGGGCGTAGGCCAAATCATTGCTGCCACCGCTGGGGTCGGCCGAGGCCAGACCGCTTGTGCCAAAGGTGCTGTCCAACGCCCCGCTGCTGGTAAAGCGAGCCAGGGCAAAATCTTGATGGTCGCCCTGATCAGTGAAGCCGCCAATGACAATCGCACCACTGGCCTGAATGACCAGGCCATGCCCTTCTTCGGCACGACCGGTGAAATCGGCGGTGTTGTAACCGGTGGTGTTGAAGGTTGTGTCTAGGCTACCGTTGCTGCTGTTGAGTCTTGCCACCACAAAGTCATCATCTTTTGTGCCGCCGATGATGATTTGGCCGTTTGATTGCAGCGATACGGCCGTTCCCATGGCAAACGTTCCGCCGAGTGTGGTCTGCACAATGCCGCTACTACCAAAACCGCTGTCCAACACGCCGCTGCTGCTGTAGCGGGCTACGGCAATGCTGTCCGTAGTTCCCGTGCTGGTACCTACCACCACAATGCTGCCATCAGCCTGAACAGCAATATCTTCAATAAGATCAATGTTGCTGCCGCTGATGTTGGTAACCACTTTGCCGCTGCTGCCGAACGTCGTGTCTACAGCGCCCACGTCGGTGTACTTCACCAAGGCAAAATCGTCATCGCTGGTACCGCCGACGATAAAAGTACCATCCGCTAACAGAGCCACGGCATGGGCTTCATCTACGGAAGCTGTGCCGACGTCGGTGTAGGTGATGCCAGTGAGGCCAAAGCCAAACGTGCCGTCCAGGTCGCCAGGCGAGGCAGCTTTAGCCGCCAGATTAATGCCAAGTATAAATACAAGCAGCACCAGGAGAATGACCAATACGGCCGTTGCCTGATGCCATAATCGAAACAATTTCATTTTTCTGCTCCTGAGAATCAATAATGTCACCAGTTATTTGGCACTTACCAAATTGTCTGGTGCAGCCAGCACCTCTTCAATACTGGCTGTGGCTTGTTTGCGCCGCCGAAATAAGAAAATCGCAAACGCAAGGAACCCAATTCCGGCAAAGCCCAATGGCAGCAAAATGGGCCGGAGCGGTTGATCCGAAAGAACAACCGGTTCAGGTTCGGCCGTGGGCGGCACAATCCACTCAAATGAGCCGATGCTGTCCTCCACGCCCAAACGACGCACGACGACATCTACATGCCAGCGGCCGGGCAACGAGAAGTAGCCACCACCCAGTCGGAACGCCGTTTCATCAATCTCCTGCGCTTCTACAGAAATAGTGTCTAAATCTTCCTCCAGGTAACGGAAGCGCAAAATCACTTTGGCCACTTCCGCCGGAGCAGGTCGGCGATGGCTGGCCGCGCGCACCAAGAAAATATTTTGTCCTGGCAAGTTGGGTTTAGACGAGAAGGAAATAATCATATCTTCCACCGATTGGGTCATGGCGGAAGGTTGTTCTTCGTCAGGATACGGCAGGTAGCCGGGGCCAACGGCCGTTGGCGAAGCGGTAACAATTCCCGTGGCAAATAGCACAATTAAGCCCACACTTGCTTCCAACAGCACCAAGCGGGGCAGTTTGTCTACGCTGAACAATGTCCAGCCCGCTGGTTTTTTGAGCAGTCGGGCCAAAGGTGCCGCCACGCGAGGATGCAAGGTCGCCGAGTTCAACAGACCAAACAGCCCCATCAACAGCATCAGACCAATTTTGGTGAGCAGCGTTTGGCCGTAGAAGCTGGTAAGCATGGCGTCTGGTGTAGCCACCTGAAAACCAGCGCTGACCAACCCGCTAAACACGAGCAGTCCCACGGCAACAGCCGCCACGGGACCAAAAATACGCCAGGCGTTTCTACGCAGCTGACGCGCCTGCGCTGGTAATGAGCGGGTAGCCACAGCAGGCAGGCCAGCCAAAAGCGAGACCACCCCACCCAGCCAGGCACCCATTGCTAAAATATGCAAAGTATCGGCCACCAGGGCCAGGGAAAGCTGGTTTGTCACGGCTGCGGCGTGGCTGTTGAGGGCTTGCAAGACGGCCGTTCCTACGACCAACAGACTCGCCACCATGCCCAAACCAGCCCGCCGCTTTTGCATCTGGCCAAATAATATGGCCAGCGTGCCAAAAACCACCTGCCGCCCCAACCAGAGCCAGCCCCAGCGGGAATCTGCCAGCAGTTCCCAGCCGGTACCCAGCCAGGTGGCTTCGGCGGCCAGATTGGCCAACAGACGGGATAGTTGGTACAGGTATAAGCCCAGGCCCACAAGCAGCGAACCGACAGCGGCATATGTGGCCAGCTTCAGGATGCGGCGGCGCGTGGGCAGGTAGCTATCGGTGAGAACAATTTGGCGCTGGGCGCGCGGGAGGACAAGTTGAACAACCACGACAGCACCAATCACCAGAGCCATCAGGCCGTAGTTGGCCCAGCGCAAGATCACTTCCGTCCAGGGAACGGCCGTTTGCACTTCGTGGACAACGGCCGTATTTAAATCCGCACTGCTGCCCACGCCAAACACCACATACCCTTGTGTGTCGTGGCCATCCGCCGCAGACAGGACATGCCAATGGATGCTGTAGACGCCGTCCTCAATTTCTGGCAGTTCTAAAATAACCAGCTGCGGGTCCAACTCATCCAGATGAATGCTGGTTAGTTCCACTGGCTGTCCTTCTAAATCGAGCACCTGAAACGTACTAAAACTCACCGAGATCGGCTCGTTGTACCAGAGACGTATCTGGGATGGCGCTTCAGCTAAAACGGTGCTGTCTGGGGGATCCGTACGCACCAACGCCGCATGGGCGTAGGTGCTGCGGCTGGTCGACAAGGCCAAAAAGAGCGCCAACATTGTGGCAAAAATTAAAATAGGGGACTGCTTGCGCATGCGCTTTTCTCACCGGATTTCAACGTTGATTTTTGGTACTCAGGTACCAATTCAAAGTATAGTCAACCGGGAGGCGTCAATTGTTGAATAATCTTGGGGTTTATTGGGATAGATTTCCCCAGAAACTGTTTTACTGATTATTTTTAGTGAGTTTCCGGGGAAATTCAGGAGGGATTATTTCGTCTGCTGAAAATGAAGAATACGCCGCCGATGAACAGGGCTGTCACGAGAATCCCGGCCACCAACCAGATCGTATTGTTGGGAGCTGTGCTGGAAACGGCCGTTGCTTCCACTTCTGATCCGTCTGGGATGGGCACAAAATTGGCGGCGTTGGCCGCAGCTTCATCCCCCACAAAAAAGTTAAATGACCCCGAAGTGGCGTCATCATCCAGCAGCACCACATGCCAACGCACCGTGTAAGCGCCTTCAGTCAGTGGCGGCACACTCACCTGCATTGAGGCATGATCGGGATCGTTGAGGTCCACACCGCCACTGCCATCATCTACCTGCACACCTTGTGCGTCGAACAGTTCCAGGGTGCTGGTGGCTGACTGCATCTCTTCGTTGAAAACGGCCGTAATCACCTCTGGCGACGCAGCCACAATCGCCCCATTTTCTGGAAACGACGAAAGCAGCTCCACCAGATGAGCATAACTCACCGCAGGCACTGCCAACAGGCCAGCTACAAGCAACAACAGCACACTTAAACGCTTTTTCATCATACTTCCTGCAATTTCAAATGCTTTTCCAGACGCTTAAGTTTACGTGAGGTGGCTAAAAAACCAAACCACCCCCCCAGCGCTGCCGCTACGCCCAGAGTAATACCCACCCCTTTTAAAAAGGTAAGCCAGACCGGTTCTGCAATGAAAAATTCCAGCTCTCCATTCACCACATGGCCGTCATGCACATCGTCCGTGTCGGTGATGCTGGTCCAGTAAATGTTGTACTTGCCCGGCGGCAGGTCCGATTCCAGCGTGGTTACCAGCGTCTTGCGCGATGGGTCTATTGACGATACACCGCAATCACCAATATCTACCTTCTGCCCCCGGCGATCATACACCACCAGCTGGCTGCCAGCTGGGTCCAGCACATTGCTAAAGGTCACCGTCACCTGCTTAGGCGAATTGGTGAGCACTGCGCCATCGGCCGGTATGCTTTGCACCGGCACGGCATGAGCCTGCACCGTCCACGGTCGCCACGCTGCCAAAAGCAAGGCAGCCAAAAAGGCTAAAATCCACTTCTGCCACTTCATCTGTGTCTCGCTTACTATTAAACCGTCCGCACAATTCCGCTAACCTGATTGCCGACGGTCACTTACTGTTCTACTTCAAAGTAGGGCAGTTCCGTATCACCTACTTTAATGGTTACCTGATCACCTGACTTTACCGAGTCATCTACATTGCGCAGCAGGAAGAAGTAGGAGTAACCAAACTCCAGGTCATGTACATGCGGATCATCGTTCATGGCCAGTTCAATGCCGTTGCTGGCAATCACACGCGGAATATTTTCCACCTCGTCGAACATATACACAGCTTTGTCCGGGTCGGTTACCTGATAGCGAACGTCCAGCAGGCCACCTTCAGCCACCAGCGCCACGTGCATAAAGCGCACGCCCCACTGATCTTCAATTTGGGCAATCGCTTCGGCCTGGATTTCCGCTTTGTGGTCTTCAGCCAGGCGCAGCTGGTATTGCTGCCAACCCCAGGTACCGGCAGCACCAATGGCCACCAACAAGACAACGGCCACGACCAGACGGGGCCACATCGGTTTTACTGCTTTGTCATTTGATTCTTTTACAGTTAAATCACTCATGATTTGCTCCCAAAAAGAGGTATGGACTAAAAATAGTCCATACCTCTTAATCTTGGCATTACGTTATTCGCCGCCAAAGACCAACGGCATGTAGATGGTGTAGCCACATGGGGCCGAGGCGTATTGGTCAAACTGCATACTGCCGCGCGAAGCGCTGTTGATACCACTGGCCGGACCCAGCCATACTTCTTCAAACGGCATGTCTACGATGTCGAGGCCGGTTAAGGAATCAACCACTTCGCCATCGAGCATCAGGTCTAAACGGCCGTCCTCCACATTCCATTCTAACTTGATATCGTGCCGAGCCAGACCGCTGTTCAGATGCACGCCTTCGCCCTCGACTTTCACGCCGTACTGCAAAGCCCAGGCATTGATCTCATGCCCTTGCGGCCCCTGCTCCAGCGTGATGCCAAAGATAGCAAATCCGTACGCATCCCGCGCCTGGAAGATGTCTACCTCTTCCTGCTTGGTGTCCAGATTCTGACCCCGGTAGGCAAAGGAGGCAGTGAAACAGCCCAGACCAGAAGTTGGCGAGCCGTCGATCAGGTAGGCCGGTGCGCCACTGTTCAGGTTAGCCGAAACGCCCAGGGTACCTTCCATGGCCGCCATGTCAGAGATGGCCATGTCGCCCACGACGCCACGCCAGGCTGCCAGGTTACCGGTTTCAAAGTTGTCTACCAGCAATGGATTGGGACGGCCGTTTACCGTCAGCACCACACTGGCAACCTCACCCCAGTTACCGGCTGCGTCCATAGCCCGCACATAAAGCGTATAGTCACCCGAGAACCAGGAACTTACATTCAATTCGCCAGTCACGGCTTCAGAATTGCTGTCCAGGAGCCCATCCACGGCACTCATGGCAAAGCCATTGCCAAAACCAGGGTCGGTATCCACAAACCATTCCACCTGCGTGATGTTCGTGCCGCCAAGTAAATCGTTGGCATCGGCCGTAAGGGTGATGATTTGCATACGGCCGCCAGGCGTCGGGTTCGGATTGGCCACCACATTGGTCACCTCTGGCCCCGTCATATCCACCACCAGCGTCATGGAGACGATGTCGCCCCAGTTACCAGCCGTATCACGGGCATGGAAGCTGATTTCGTGCGCGCCTTCAGACAGTTGGCGAATGGTGGGCAGCGGAATGTCAAAGTAAGAGCGTTCAATTGTGCCGTTGTACAAGGCATCCTTGGCAATCAAGGGGAAGCCAGAGCCATCCGGGTTGGTGGCGCTGTCTACGTAGTCAATGAACCCTTCAGCCTCAGCAATCAGCGACGGGTCAGTGGAGTCAATTTCCAACCGAATCCCGTTAGAAGCGGAGTTGACCGCTTTGGTTCCGTTAGACGGATTTGGCGTCAGGCTCACACCCACTGAGGTGGGGCCAACCAGATCCACTTCCAGGTCAATCGGTTCAACTGCACCCCAATTGCCCAGTTCATCCTGTGCCCGCACATAAACCACATGCGTGCCGTGCGTCAAACTATTAATGGTAGCTGCGTCAATCGTCGCCTCCAGGCTGACGATGGTAGCCTGAGCATTCAGCGTCATGCTAATGCCGGTGCCAGGGTCGGTCACCGTGTCGATGAAATATTCAGCCGCCACGACCATCACTTCGCCGGTTGGCGTGTCATCGGCCGTTGCCTGGATGCCCACATCTTTACTGCCATTGGCCGGGCTGTCATTCAGGTACAGGCTGGTGATGACAGGGCCATCTACAACCAGGTCCAAAATGGTGCTGTTCACTGGCCCCCAGGTGCCGCTGCTGTCCTGACCACGCACATAGATAGATACATCACCTGCGGGCAGGGCGGAGAGGGTGCTGGTGGGAACGATTGCCGTCACGCTGATGCTGGTACCAGCCGTTAGCGTCTGCGAAATGCCGGTGCCGGGGTCACCCAAATCATTCAGGAAGTATTCCCAGGCCACAATGTCTAAACCGCTGGTAGCAGTACTGTCCAGCATAGCTTCCAGGGTCACATCCACATTACCAGAGGTGGGATTAGGGGAAACGGCCAGGCCGCTGGCTAACGGGCCACCCAAAGGTGCAACTGCGCCACCGTTCACCTCAATAAAGGTGAAGATACCGCCAGTGCTGCTGGTGTCGCCATTGTTGTATAGTTGCTGCGTACCGGTGTTGTAGACGGCATAGCTCTGGTTTTCGATGGCATCGGCTGGAATGGCCACGATGCTATCATAGGTTTCGCCAGCACCAAGGGTGTAGGCCACCATTTCATTGGTGTACGGCTTGAGTGAGCCGTCTACAGCCAGCATGGTTTGGTGCATCCCCAATACCCCTAGGGAATGTTCTTGCAGGCCCAGGTTAACGGCGCGCAGCAAGACGTTGTTGCCAGGAGCGGTAAGAATCTTTTCTGTTTCGGAATACGCTTTGCCGTTGATGAACCAGTAACTTGGCTTGTAGTCGGTCATGTTGAAGCCGTTGGGGTCGGCGTTGAAGGCCGGGTCCAGTTCGTTGAAAACAAGCAGGGCTTCATCATCATAAGCGGAAGCGGCCACGTCATATGCCTGGTTGGCTGTGGCAGGACGAACAATGAGCCCGCCGCCCAGCCCCATGGCCACCTGGCGTGCGCCATTGGGCGTGAGACCCGCTTCGTATTTAAAGGTACCGGGAGAAACGGCCGTAAACGTATACGTCATCGTTTCGCCAGCAGCAACCCCTGTCAGGTCCGGATAAATCTCCTGCCCGGTAAAGGCCAGGGAGATGTTTTCGCCAGGAATCTCATTGTGGAAAACCACGGTGACGATGTCATCTTGATTCACAATCAGGGCCGGGCCAGGGAAAGAAGCAGGGTCTGGCAGCCGGTTGGCAAAGCCCCAAATGGGAGCGGTGCCGCCGTCTGGCAACGTCACAGTGCCTTCGCGGGCCCACAGTTCACAGGTGCGTTCGCCGGGCACATCTTCCAGGCAGGTAAAGGCTGGCAGCACATCGGCCACAGGCATAGCCAGCGGCAGGCGCGCAGGGGAAGCGGTCGCGCTAAAGGTGCGGACCATTCCCGCAATTGCCAGCAGGGCTAAAACAGCAGCCAGGAGCAGGGTGTGTTTTTTGGTGTGTAACTTCATGTTCTATCTCCTTGTAGGCTGACTGCCTATGGGCAGTTATTCGGCAGCGGCGGATCGATGCGGGTAAAGGTTACCTGCCCGACCAGCACAACGCCCCAACCAGTAATCTGCTGTAGCGCATGGTTATGGGCGATGTGGTAGAACTCACCACATTGGTTTACAGAGTGTGCGCCCACCGGAACGGTGTCCTGGTTACCCAGGAACGGGCTGCCGTAGAACAAACCGGTCACCAGGTTCTGGTCCGAGGGAATATCTACCGGGAAGGTGCCTTCATCCCAGGCGTACACATCGGTCCATTCGTACAGCGCGTCGGCTGTCTGGCCGGGATTTACGGGGATGGAGAACCGTTCTTCGGTCATGTCTTCACCACCAGGGCCTGCGGTTAAACGGCCGTCTCGCCCCACCACCCGCGCGTTAAACGCATGAGGATGGAAGGGATACCCTTCTACGCCCATCCCGATGAAGCGATCCAGTGCCGGGTCCGGGTTGGCTATTTCATCATACGGATGAATGTGGGCCATGGCGCTGTACGGTTGTGATGGCAGCCAGGAGGCCTGATTAGGTGCCAGGGTGTCGGGGAAAGTACGGCCGTTTATCAAAAAGTAGCGCGCATTGTAATCCGACATATCAAACGTTTCGCCCCGCTCAATTGCCTGGTGCATCAACGGATCAATTTCCGACAGCATCATAATGTATTCCGTATCGGGGTTGAACTTGGTGTCTGGGTCATTGTAGGCATAATCTGCCCCCAACGCCGGACGCACCACCAAACCACCAAACAAGCCCATCTGCGTCTGCACACCAGGGTTCGTACCGCTTTGGTAAAGGTAGGTGCCGGGTTCTTCCGCGACAAACTCGTACGTCATGCTGCCACCGTTGGCGACGGCCACGTTGGTCATAGAAACCAACTCACCTGCGCCGTTAAACTGTGGCTCCATCGGTACACCGTTGGCCTGCACGTTGGCCTGCCCAGGGAAAACAATTGAGGTATCTACCGGCAGTTCATTGTGCAGCACGACGGTCACGGTGTCCCCTTCGTTGACACAAAGGATGGGGCCAGGATGCTGGAAATCATCCGTGCCATCGGCGTAGCTCCACATATAAATCACGTTGCCGTCCGTCAGGCTAACGTAGCCTTCTTTGGCCGTCAGCGTAAAAGTCGCCGTGGCGTTTTCCGTACACATCATGCCCGTGCTGGGAGCCACGCCAGGCTCATCGGCCTCTACCTGCACCACGCTGTACAACACAATGCCGATAGCAATGATGAGCATGAGAAAGGCCACGCCTCGGCGGCGTCTATTCTGCATAAAAGTGAAAAAATTCGTCATGTTCATAAACTCCTTTGCTACAGCCTGGGATTCGTGTTGGGTTCTGTCTGTGGTGCCAGCGTGCCAGCTGGATGAACACGAATTTCTGTCATTTGGCCGCCGTAGCCCTGCCCACCGGCATTGCTCAGGCGGTCGAAGTTCCGGTTGTAGAACAGATACGTTTGCGTTTCGGTTACATCTTCCGGGGCGGTGAAGATGGCATCGACCGTTGCCCCGGTACCCAGGTAAATGGTGTGGGTGTCGTAGGCAAAGTCAGTGCCGTCATTGCCGCGCAGCAGCGTGGCATCTTTCCCGACGACACGCATCTTCAGACCAGGCAGCGTCATGGCGTGCTGGCCAAAGGTCAGGTTAATCAGCCGCAGCAGCACGCGGTCCCCTGCCTCACACTCAATCAGCGAGGAGAGCGGCTGGTATTGCAGCTCAGGATGATCTGGATGCGGCTGCAAGATGCCGGTGTTGGTATCCAGTCCTATGCCATTGGGGGCAACCGTGTCGGGGTAGACACGGCCGTTTAACAAGTAATAATCCGCGTTAAAGTCTGTCCAGTCCGGCAGCTGCACGTGAGAATCGGCCCAGTGGGCTTCGGCCCACACATCGGTCAGATTCAGCACAAATTCCCGGTCGAAGCCCGTAGAACCATCGCCGCAGTTGTAGGCAAAACGGTCATACGTTTTACCGTTGGCCGCTACGATAGGTGTGCCATCCTGTGCTGGCCGCACAAAAACCGAACCAGTCATGCCCATGTGCACATGCTCCGTTTCTTCCACATGGCAGTGGTACATGTAGGTGCCTGGGTGGAATGGCTGGTAATACATCGTCAGGCTGCGCCCAATGGGCACCCGCACCGACGAGTGCGGCTCGCCGTCGAAGATGGGCCAGGCGTTGCGGAAGCCGTGCCAATGCAGCGTGTGCTCGTCAATCAGGTCGGGGCGCATTTGCAGCCCCACGTTGGTGAGCTTCACCCGGTACTCTTGCCCTTCATTTACCCAGAAGAGCGGCGCGGTGGCCTGGCATTTCATCTTTTGGGCAAAGACCAGTTCTTCTGACAGGCCAGTCACATCCCGAAAACCAAACATGTAAGTGGTTAGCAGGCCAGGCGCGTAATCGTCTGGTTGGTAAAACTGGTTGACGGCACCAGGGATCGGCACCTCGCCAGGCAGATAAATCCAACCGTCGGTGCCCACCAGGGACAAATCGGCGGGGGCGGCGGTTACTTGGGAATAATCCTCAGCCAGGGCAATCATGCCAGACTGGCCCAGGGTGCGCGGCAGCAGGCGAGTGAGCGCCGCGCCGGCGAGGACACCCCCGCCTAGTTTCATGAAGTCGCGTCGGTTTAGTTTGCGCGTACGAATTGTTTTTCTCATCTCTGAACTCCTGTCTTGCTGGAGGCGGCATGGCCGCCTCCAGCAGTTGTCTCTTTGCCTACTCTGCCGTGCCTTGCTGGAAGACCAGGGGCATATACGTCTCGAAGAAGTTGAACTGCATAGCGTCGCCGGGGATAACCAGCCGCAGCGCGGACAAGTCACCGGTTTCATCTGCACCCATTTCGTAGGCTCCGTTGGACGGCCGTAAATCGCCATCAATATCAAAGTTGGGGGTCAAAATCCCGTCCACACTGGCCACACCAACGTTTATTGCTGGAGAGCCAGCCGTCAGGTGATAATCACCCAACAGCGTGGGGGGTAGATCCACCGCCACCATGATGACACCCACAAAGTTCGGATTGGTGCGCCACGGCAGCGCCGAGACACCCACGTCGTAGGTTTCGTTCACTAGCGGGTCAACGCCAATCAAGTTAGACGCATCAGGAATGGTGCCGTAGCTGGTTTGCAGCAGGGAGTTCGTTGGCTGCAACAGATGTGTGTTGCCACCCGTGCCCACATCCCAATTATTGATGGGATTGGGGTCACCTTCCTGCCCTATTCCAGATACGCCGTCCCCGTTCCAAGAACCAGCCCGGTTATCCCAGAAGATGTTGTTGAACATCAGCGGATTGCTGAATACCGGATCGTCCGGGCGCAGCGACGCTTGCATCAGAGCACTGTTCAGGCTGGTGGAAAGACCGGCCGGAGCAGGTTGTCCATTGCTAGTAATCGCTGTGGCTGTCGTCAGGTTCTTCATCACGGTGTTATTGAAGAAACGCACGTCCGGCGCATCATTCAGGGAGACACCGCCCCCTTCATGGGTGGAAACGTTGTTCACGAAGAAGTTGTTGTAGACGTTGAACGGGAAGTTCCCCGCCATCAAAAAGCGCAGACCACCACCATCATCGTTAGACAGGTTTGCCTGAACGATATTGCTGTAGATGTCCACCGGACCCGTGCCGGGCGACAGCATCGTCGCCGCGTTGGGGGGCAGTTCACCAGCAATCATGATGCCGCCGCCTTCATCCATCGAATGGTTGAAGTAGATGCGGTTGTTGTGGATACTGCCCTGCGGGCTGTAACCGTAGTGGCTGATGCCACCACCGTACTCGGAGGAGTAGTTGCCGCAGATGTCGTTGCTGGCAATCTCATACCGTTCTGCGCCATCAAAGATGCCAATCGCTCCAGCCAGATTTGTGCCACCATTGGCCAGAATCTGGTTGTGGCCGACGAAGATGTTGTCGTTTTGGGCATCTTTGCCGGGGTCGCCAGGAGCCAGGTTAGGCGTACCCAGGCGAATCGCGCCACCGTAAGCACCACCATTGTTCTGGATGATGTTGTTGGTAATTTGCAGGTTCCGCGCGTAAGCGTTGACGAAGATACCGCCACCTTGAATCACCACATTGGCTGGTTGACCGTTGTTGCCACCACCGATCTGATTGATGTTGTTGGGGAAACCTTGCTGGTCACCACCTTCGATGCCAAAACCGTCGATGGCTGCTTCATACCGATTGCCAAACTGGTTTGGCGTTTCGGCAAAGACAGTGATGACAGCGCCTTCATAGACAGCCTGGTTGCCCGCACGGGGCAGGCTATCTACCAGCGCGCGCCAATCAGCCGCAGTGCCGTTGTCACCAGAGTAAGCTAGACCATTCAGCACGGAGCCAAGGACATAGCTCTCATCGGCATAGACGCCACCGGGACCGACACCTTGCAGCTTCACGGGGGAGTGCATGACGACGTTTTCGTAGTAGAGACCCTTGGGATTCCACTGTTCGGGCGTACCTGGGTAAACAACCACCAGGGCTAACTGCGTGGTGGCCGCATCTTCCAGGGCATCCTGAATGGTGGCCCCATTATCAGTGTCATACGCTTTGCCTGGGCCAACTTCGTAGATGGTTGGGCTGTAGAAGCGGTCCATGGCGTGAATCGTAATGCCGTTGACCAGGCTTTGCTGGTTGTCGGCAATGATTTCCAGCTGGTGTGGACCAGAATCGAGCGTGTCGGGCACAACGATGGTAATGAGGCGGTCTGACCAGGTGGTGGCAGATACGGCCGTATCGCCCAAGTACACCTGTCCCGTCCCCTGCACATCGCCAAAACCCAGCCCCAGAACGGTAATGGTGCGCTCTGCGGGCGTGCCGGCCAAATCAACGTAAGGCACATCCACGGCAAAGAGCTGCGGATTTGTGTCTTCCAGCTTGCATTGGGCCACATGGTTAAACTGCGAACCCGGCGACTGGATTGAGGTCGCCACTTGCGTCGGAGCCAGGTCGGCAATCACGCCTAAACCGGGAATCACCTCAAAGTTGGCGGCAATCGTGCGGTACTGCGGATTGTACGCTTCGTTTAGCTGGCCCGGTTGACCGGGGTCGTTACCGACGAGCCGGTACATATTGGCAAACATACCGGACGGCGATGCCGCATTCATTGTCATAGTGGAAGGCATCAGCGCCGTAAACAGACCGTTCGGGTCAGATTCCAGCGTGGTGACCAGCCGCTCAGCAAAGTCGTAAACGCCAATGGGCGCGTTGGGGATGCCAGCCTTCTCGCCGAAGGTCCATTCACGCGGGTCGGTGGAGAGGGTCAGGTCGTCCAGAATAAGACCCCACCAGCGTCCGGGCAGCGGCACGTCGGTGAAGAAAGTAAAGGATGGAGCCACGGAGCGGCCTTCGATGACGGTCACCAGCTTCGTGTCGCACAGGTGCCGGTCGGTGCCTTCAAAGATGCTGCCACCCTCGGCAGCAAAGTCAGGATTTTCCACAGCATTGGGGCCATCGTCGCCAATGCCCGCCACATCAACCGTGTGCAAAGCACCGGCACAGATGGGGAAGTCGGGCGGGTTGGCAGCTGGTGCAGCAGCCGGAGGTTGGCTTAGATATTCATTACCGGAGAAGACATTCAAATCTTCTTCGCGTTCTACCTGATACATGGGACGGCCAAAATCATCCGTCGGGACCACAACTTCTACCAGGTAATCGCCGGTTGCCAGGTCGCCAAAGCCATAGTTGCCGTTGACGGTGGCAAAATCGCTTTGGAACTGGGTGCCCATGGCCATCGGCTCCAGACAATCTTTGTCGGGGGCGGCATCGGGCAAAATCCAGTGGTCAACCGGATTCCCTTCGACGTCGTACGCTTGGCAGTTTTTCGGCCGTTCCCATATCTCGGAAACGGTGGTTTGCAGCAGCGCACCCTTGGCAAAAGACCCATCAGCAGCCAGCTCGTAAGTGTCGCTTTCATCACAGGCCAGGCTGGCACCGGTGCAGGGCACAGGCTCGTACAGGTTCATTTCCAGGTTGGGGATGCCGACGGCCCATGGTTCCACAGCAGCAACCGAAGGATCATATTCGGCGCGCGTGGTGTCATAGAAGACGGTACCGGCAATGCCGCCATTTTCGCCTGGTGCGTAGGGCTTCACGCCCCAATCCAGCCGTCCAGATTGGCCGATGATGGGCAAGACGCCCACATCCACGCCCTCACCAAGGATGGTGGTTTCTTCAGGCTGATTAAATGCCTGATAGGTGAAGCCGGTTACCTTGTACTGGGGTGCGTACGCTTCCAACACCAGCCAGTTGTTGTAGGGGTACATGTTTTCGTATTCGTAGTAGCCATCTGAAGCGGTAGGCACCAGAATGCCGCCACGGTCCATTTCGGAGTTATCACGTTTTCTCAGAAGGACGGGATATTCACCGACGCCCATTTCACCGGGGTCGCGCTTGCCGTTTTCGTTTTCGTCAACAAAGACGTAGCCGTGCACGGTGGTGAACCAACCGGTGACAAACAGTACACCCATGTCTACCACTTCACCGTTCACAACAGAAACTTGAACCAGGTCGAGGATGTTCAGCTGAGGTGCATCCCAGTAAGTGAGCAGATAATCGCCGTCGGGGACGTTGGGAATGACAAAGCTGCCGTCGGCTTCACCCTGGCCAACCCAAACGGCCGTATCCCCACCCTGCAAATCACTTAAAGCAATCCACGGGTTGGCAATCGTCTCGCGAATCTTGGCCCCAGACAGGCCGCCCCAGAGGTGACCCTGATAGGGCAGACCGCCGTTAAAAGGTACATACACCTCGGCGTTGGCAATGACGCCACGAATTTCGCCAGAAACGGCCGTGTTTGTCAGCAGGTTTGTCGGTCGGACAAAGCCGAAGATCGTCACCGGGAACGGCTCATTGGCAATGACAAATTCCGTGTCATACCCGGTAGAGCCTTCTTGTACCCAGGAATCCCACGGCTTGTTGCCTTCCAACGTGGTGGTTTGTACCCAATCGGTGCCGTCTGGTGGCACTACCCAAGCTTCAAACCGGTTGGTGCCCAGGTTGGGGATAACGATGTCCCCGTTCTCATCACTCAGGCATTTGCCGCCAGACCCTTCGATGGGAATGGGCGCGCCGTCGGCCCAGGCATAGCCGTTGGGGCCAGTTCCTGGTTCGTATTCAGTACAGAGCGGGTTGCCATAGACATCATTGGTAACTTCACCACCCAGATCGCCAATATGGCCAGAGAAACCGGCCAAACCAGCTTCGGCCGGCACATCTGCGGCTGAGTTGGGCAAGCCATTATCCTCAAACACCTTGATAATCAATGTGGCGGTGGGCAGCGGCTGCGGCTGCATAGAAACGTTGACCGTGGCTACCCCAGGATTGTCTACATCTTCTTCCATAGGGATGGTGAACCATTGGCCATCCAGCTTAAAGCCATCGGCAATGACCGAAATGAGATAACGCCCTGCCGGTAAGGTCAGGGTCGTATTTTCACTGAGAATAGTTTCATCACCTTGGGTGACGATGGGGCTCCAGCTAGGAATGGCCGCAATACTCGGCCAGTTACATGTTGCTGGGTAATCGGGATTGGGGATTGTTTCTGCCTCATCCCAGAACGGGGCACAGCCGCCCGTATATCGGTCGGTTCTGGTTTCCCCAGTATTATTCTCGTTGATAATAAACTTGTAATCCGTAACGGGATCGCCTTCGACAATGCCGGGGGGATTTGGCTCGCCGATGGGGGTGCCCCAAAGTGGCTCTGTGCGGGCACTAACAACTTTCAAAGCAATGGTTTGGGTCGTGGCGGTGGGGGCCGCCGGGGCAGCCGGTTCTGCGTTGACAACGAGTTTGTCAATTGCAGAGGCACCGGCCGGGTCAACCATTGCAGATGAAGCTGGCAATATGGCAATGAGCCCAATGCACAAGCCGAGCAGCAATAATAGCAATAAGGATCCTCTTCGTTCCATGTAGACCTCCTGGACGCATCTGAAGCATTCAGACCTTGGTATAACGAAATGGAGCACCGATCATTGGGTTGTTTGGTATCAGTAGAGATTGACTGGTACTCCGATACTAATAATAGGCAAGAAAGAGGCGGGAAAAGTTGAAAAAGCTTGGGGTTAATTGTGAAGAATTGGTGGAAGGTTGAGGAATATTGAGGCGCAGTCTGCCTAAGCGATTGGACCAGAGAGCAGGGAGCGAACGAAGATAATGATCTCCAGGGGATCAACGGGTTTTACCAGATAGCCTCTAGCACCATTGCGCAGGGCCTTTTGTTGCAGCGTGGTGGAAATTTGCGCAGAGAGAATAACGGTTTGGGTATCTGTGTGGAAAGTTCGCACTTCTGAAAGGAGGGGCAGGCCACATTCACCGGAGAGGTCCAGGTCTAGCAAGAGGAGATCAAACCGTTTGGTTTGTAATTGCTGGCGGGCAGCTGTGAGGGAAACGGCCGTTTCCACACCAAACCCAGCCCGCTGCAGCACCAACGCCATCGTTGAGCGTAAATTTGGATCATCTTCCACAAGTAATAGCTCTCGCTTGTCGCTGTTCGCAACCCCGTCCATAAAGCTATTATAAGCAGTTAGTCTGAAGCAAAAATATGGAAAAATTTGAGGAAATTGAGCTAGATTACGCACAAAATCAGGCGAAATTACGTCACTAACCGATAGCCCTCTCCTCGGACCGTGATGAGGTAGCGCGGATTACGGGAATCATTTTCAATCACCTTACGCAGCTCGTGAATACGCCAGCGCGTAACTTCTTTCGCCTCAATGGGTGTTGTTTCATAGCCTTGCGCTTCCATTACCAGCTTCTGATACCCTAACGTGTTGGGGGAAAAGCGTAGCAGGACGGTGAGATAATCAAAGCCAGTGGGGGTAAGCGAAAGTTCCTCCCCATTCAGTGAGGCAATACGAGTATGCAAGTCCAATAAAAACGGGCCACGCTGTAAATACCGTGTTTCATCTGCTTCCCGATCAGAACGAGTCGGATCATTCTGATCAAACCCATCAATTTGATTTAGCTCTCCCAGCAAGCGCTGCATTTCATGCATAATCGCCCGGCGGCGATTGGGCTGATACTCAGATAAAACTTGCTTCACGCGGGACAAAATCTGTGAAGGGTCAATTGGTTTAAGTAAATAATCCGCTGCGCCGCGCCGCACAGCTTCAATAGCCGAGTCCAGGCTAGCAAAAGCAGTCAATAACAGCACAGGCATGTCAGGATAAATTTGCTTGATCTCAGTGAGCAGCACCAGTCCGCTTTTTTTAGGCATTTTAATATCTAAAAAAACAAGGTCGAACGGTTTCGCTTTTAATTGTTCATGCGCCTCATCGGCATCCCCGGCAATGGTTACAACGTATCCTTCCCGCTGCAAGATCAGGCTCAGCGTCATGCGCAAGTTAGGTTCGTCGTCAACGATTAAGATGGTGTAGTTAGACTCCATAACATCCTCAGCAATTATTCTGACAGAGTGGGCAGCCAAACAGTGAAGGTTGCGCCTTCGCCCAACGTACTTTCTACAGCGATGTGCCCACCATGTTTTTGCACAATGTCATAGCAGATGGCCAAGCCCAAGCCCGTTCCACTATCTTTTTGCGTAAAAAACGGTTCAAACAACTTTTCTTTATTCCCACTAGAAATGCCAATCCCTGTATCTTTTATCGCCAACCCAACATGATTCTGGTCAGAAATAGGGGTGATGGTAAGCTCTCCACCATCTGGTGACATCGCATCAATGGCATTCAGGCAAATATTAATAACTACTTGCTTAAGCTGGTTGGCATCACCTAGAACCCAGGTTGGCTCTTTGTGTGTTTCAAACGTACAGCTAATGTTATTTTGCTTTAGATGCTCACGTAGAATTAAATGCACCTGGCCAACAACATCTGGTAAGGAAACGGGCTTCTGCGTATTGCTGTTTGCCTGACGATAAACATCCCGCAGTTGCAGCACGAGGTTTGTAAGCCTGTTCGTTTCTGAGAGGGCCATCTTCAGGTAAGATTGCGTTGCCGTCTCTTGTTCCAAATCTTGTTGTATTAAGAATAGGCAATTTTTGATGGTTTGCAAGGGATTGTTGAGTTCATGGGCCACAGAAGCAACCATGCGCCCCATCGCTGACAGTTTTTGCGCCTGCACCAATTGCGCCCGGGTTGATTGCTCTTTCTGCAGGATTTCACCTAGATCGTTGAAGAGCAGCGCATTTTGCACGGCCAAAGAAGCTTGTGAAGCCAGAAGTTCCAGCTGGCGCATCGTGGTGCGGTTGAAGGTGCCAGGCTTATCGCTTTGCACAACTAAAAAGCCCGAGGTGTCGTCGGTAATGCGCAGGGGCGCAGCAACATAGGCCGGCTGGGCCGCATTGTGAACTGAATCATTATCTGTGATAAGTACGGGTTTGCCCGTATCCATAATGAGCTTGAGCGGTGGTAGTGAACTTAAATCCTCCCGGTTGATGAGTTTCTGCAGGGCGTTGGGCAGTTCGTCGTCTTGCTGATCAGGGTGGCTGAATTGGGTACGGTAGATTTCGTTGTTACGCAGCAGGAATACGGCCGTTCCCATCCCATCCACCATCTCCATTGCTTGCTGAATAATCGTTTGCAAGACCTCTTCCATCTCCAGACTTTGGCTAAGCGCAACGGCCGCATGGGCCAAATATTCCGCCTGCTGCCGCTGGCTGCGTTCCGACTGGTACAGGCGGGCCGTGTTAATGGCCACCGCCGCTGAATCGGCCAAACGCAGCAGCAGCCGTTCATCCTGGGGGGTAAAGACCTGCGTCTGCGACTGGTTTTGCACCATAATAGTGCCCAGCTGATGACGGCCGCTTTGCAATGGCACAATCACCAGCGAAGCGGGCGTATTATCGGGAGAAAAAATATCCACATGGGACGTCTGGCGAACGTCTGGCAAGTTAATTAATTTGCCGGTACGGAAAACTTCATCAACCAAGCCTTCATTGAGATCTAAGAAAAGGCCCGATAAATCATTTTCCATCTGGCCACTCCAAATAGCTGGCGCAAGATAATGTTCGTTGTCATCCAGTAAATGAATGACAACACCTTCCGCCCGAGTTAGCAGCTTCGGCGTTGAATCTGCAATAAGCTGCAAAATATTATCCAGATCAAGTGTTTCGTTCAGCGACTGATTAATAGCGGCCAGGGTCGCTGTTTCGTTTAGCCGGTGACGAATCTCTTCCAGCTGATTGGCATGACTAATGGCAATGGCCGCCCAGTTAGCGACGGCCGTTAAGGTACGAATACTTTCCTCATCAAAGGCGTTGGGCTGCCGATGGGTAGCCTGGATGAGTCCCAGCCGATCTTGACCTAGCGCCAAGGGGACGGCAATGAGCGATTTCGGGTTGCAAGGGCAAGTGTTGGCGATGTTGTAACGGCCGTTTTCCTCCGTCACATGCACTACTTCCCCAGTAAGCATCACCTCACCCGCCACGCCTTCAGTCTGGGAAATTTGCTTGCCTAACAGCTGGTTTGCCTCCAGGCCATCTGCCGCCACATACGTTAGATGATTGTGTTCCCGCAAAATAATCGACAGGCATTCCGCCTTTGCCAGCGGCATTGCCTGCTCAATCACATCAGAAAAAATCTTGGGCAGCTCCAGACTAGAAACCACAGATTGACCCAGTTGGCTCAACATGACCAGCTCCTGATTGTGCCGCTCCATCTGGATTTCCGCCTGCTTCCTTTCCGTAATGTCTTGCTTAATGGCAATGTAATGAGTGATTTCCTGCTGCTTGTTGCGAACCGGGGCAATAGTTTGATTTTCAATATAAACAGTGCCATCTTGGCGCAAATTAACCAGCTCACCTACCCAAGGATTACCAGCTTTTATCGTTTGCCACATCGACTTGAATGTTTCTGATTCATGCTGGCCTGAATTAAAAATACTGGCATCCTGACCAATCAACGATTCAAATTTATAACCTGTCATTTCCGTCAGGGCGGGATTAACCCATTCAATGAGCCCCACATGATTTGTGATCATGATGCCATTGGCTGCCGCTTCCAACGCCGTTGTTTGCAGCTGCAGCTGCTCCTGCGATTTAATTCGTTCAGAAATGTCGCGCACAACATAAAGTTGTAAACTGCTCGTCTCAATTTCTGATTCAACACGATTGACTGTAACCTCAGCTGTGTAGTGCAATTCCCGGCGCGGGTTAAGTTCCAGTTCCGCGCGGAAAATCTTTCCCTGGGACAAACTAGCGTCTATTTCTGTAAGCAATGATGCCCAATCATGCTTATCAGAGGCCAGGAACCTGGCTATATTCTGGCCACGTAGCTGATTTTGGGGGAAGCCGAGTAATTTTTCGGCCATGCGATTGCAGGACAATATTTGATGATCCCTCTTATTGACAACAATGACACCATCCGTCAGGCTAGCAAACACAATTTCCAAAAAGTTATTGGCTGTGTCCAGGGCTTTCTCCGTGCGCTGATACCGGCCAATCACTTCTACCAATGGCTTAAAGGCATAATAATACACAATGGGAAACACAAAAATGGAGAGCAGCGTCGCGTCAAGCGTACCTTCTAGCAGGAGTTCACGAAAAGTTGCCTCGGGATCAAAATATAATGGCTCCATCGTCAGCATGATTGCCAGTTCCACCACAAACACAGAAATCATTAACACCCGCATGAGGTGCAAAGGGGAAAGATTCGACACCCGCTTACTGCGAGGGAATTCAGTGAGGATAGGACCTGGTTTAAACGTTGTCTGATTGGACATAAACACTTCTCCGAACAAATGCGCTCTGTTGCAACATCATGGGCAACTATTGAGATTTAATTTACCGGCATCATGGGCATTTTATACCAGTTTACAAATTAGCACTTAACAACTCTATGACGATTTGTGTCTAAAGCAAGCGCTGCCTACATTCAGCAGCAGCGGCAGGTGTAAATTTTTTTGCTATCTGCTGGTTGAACGAGAAAAATTCCCAATAAAAAACCGGATTTTGAGAAATTTCTCAAAATCCGGTTTTTTATTTGAGGTGGAGATGGCGGGAATCGAACCCGCGTCCGAAAAATTCGGCCTCTAAACGTCTACAAGCATAGTCGGTCTATTTTATGGTTTAGCCGATAGGCACCCCGACCAACTGGGTCAGCTATCAGCCCGCTGCTGACTCCCGAAAGAGTCTCTTAAGCATCTCTAGCAGCATCGAGATGCAGCACGTTGGCGTTCATGTCGCCTAACACTCAGCCGGACAACGAGCGGATAAGGTAGACGGAGCTCCCAATTAAGGAAGCCGCACGCTAGGTTTTAGCTGTTGTTACGCAGCCAAAGGCATAGCGCTGTAGTTTGTGCGTGTGTTTGCACTTATTGGTTGCTTCCAGTTTTACGAGGTGTAAAGCGTGCTCGGCTTGCAGTCCAGGACCAGCCTTCCCCGTCGAAGCCAGTCATCCCCAGACAGGGTAGAGTATAACAGAATGGGCAACGGCCGTCTATTGGAAGAACATAAGTTTTGATGGGGTGCAGGGGTGCGGGGGAGAAGGGGGGAACGGCCGTAAAAAATTTTTATCGACCAACAAACCTAAAGACAAATATTTGCCAGCTATCCGCAAAAAAAACTGTCACATAATTGGAATCGGCTGCAACCTCAAAATAATATTCTGCAATCTCATCACCCAGCAAAAATAAACTGTTTGAGAAGTTCACCCAACCAATAAGTTCACCCGTAACTTTGTCTAACACTCTAAGTTGAGCATCTTGCGTCAGGTAGAATAGATATTGCTCTGTGACTGCAAAATTGCTAACAACACGTTCGACATCAATAAGAGATGTAGGTCGTTTTGTCTCCCATAACAAGCTGCCAGTGAGGGTGTTGAGTGCTTGTATTTGCCCATAAAAAGTCCTTACGTAAATGGTATCTCCATCAAAGTAAGGCTCACCCTCAAATCCATTGCTTCCATGCCGCCAAAGCTCCGTGCCTGTCGTGTGGTCATAAGCTAGAAGGCTGAAATTGCTGACAGAAAAGTAGCTTGTATCTTGATTGAAATACAGCAACTTATTGTAAAGAGATAAATTTTCATCCAGGAATACATCGCCAGAATTATTTTCTAAAATAACCGTGTTATCTTGAGACAGGTGAACAACCAAATAGTTTTCCGAAAGCAAAATTTTGCTTACATTCTTGAAAGGGGAAAATTCACGTTCCCAGGCGACTTTTAAATCTTGCAAGCTGTAAGCAACAACCTCTGTATTATTCCTTTGCACAAAAATGTAGGCGTCATTGTGGAGAATATTTCCAAAATATTTGTCTTCTTGTTGCCAGGTATGCTCTCCAGTTTCCAAATCGATTTGGGTTAAAACCATGTGTGGGTTTGAGGGTGGGGGGGAGTCATAATATTCATTGATGACAGCAAAAACATGACTGTCTGCAATGATAAGATCGTGCATTAAGTGATCTGAACTTTGCCATAGCAACTCGAATTGCGGTGTGTTATCAAGTATCGTGTGTTCATTTTGCTTCTCAAAACGGCCGTGTTGTTCGACGGGAGTGCTCATATAGTCAATAAAGAGGTAAAGAATTACAAAAAATAGCCCAACAAACAATACTATCATGGCAAACAGGATCAAATTGTATGGGTGTTTTTTGTTTCTAGGTTGATTCATTTTTCATCTTGCTCTGGCACAATGGAACATCAACTGCAACAACATTATTAGCTAAAGTTAGCTAATCCAATCCAGAAAGCGATAGTAGTAACCCAGCAGCGGGGCAAAACGGCCGTATTGCCGGTAGTAAAAGTGGGTCATGGGCTGAATGGCGACAAACGGGCTGTGCCGCTTCTGCCCGGAGAGCAACAAACCAGCTTCACGGCCCAGGTAGGCGGAGAGGGCCACGCCCTGCCCACTGTAGCCCAGGGCATAATGCACCCCGTTCAGCCGCCCGATGTGGGGTACCATGTCAAACGTTTGCCCCAGGTTACCGCTCCAGGCATGAGAAAGTGGCACACCGGCCAGGATGGGGAACTGTTTAACCATTTGTTGGCGCAGCGTGTCGGCGCAGTCCAGCAAATCCTGCTCCAGCCGCCAGTGACGATGGCTGCCAAAAAGGAAACGGCCGTCCGGCGTCAACCGAAAATAATGATGCAGCCAGCGGGAATCTTGGGCCGTACGGCCGTCTGGATTCAAATACGTTTGCTGTGCTGCTGAAAGTGGTTCGGTCGCGATGGCCACGCTGTTCATGGGAAAAACCAGCCGCTGCACGGGGCGCACCAGCTTGCCGCTGTAGCCATTGGTGGCCAACAAAACCTCACGAGCTTTGACCGTACCCTGGCTGGTGTGGACGGTAAATCCTTGGGCGTGTTTTTCCAGGCGGGTGACGGCCGTTTTCTCACACAACAAGCCACCCTGCCGGGCCACCGCCCCGGCCAGGCCGTACAAATATTTAGTCGGATGCAAACTGGCACCCCACTCATTGACCATACCGCCAAAATAGGTCGGGGAGCCAACGGCCGTGGCTACCTCTGCCGCAGAAAGCAGTTCCAGCGGAAAATCCAGCTCCTGCTCATACCAGGTCACCAGCTTTTTCATCGAGGTTAAATGAGACGGTTTAGCCGCCAGCGTCAGGTGGCCGCGCCGGGCAAAGTCACAGTCAATGCCCTCATCAGCCACAATTTCGCCCACCAGATCCACCGCGTCCAGCGAAGCCTGCCACAACTGCCGCGCCACCGCCTCGCCATGCAAATCGAACAAGTTGGCCAGACTTTGCCGAAAGCCAGTGGTAACAACGCCGGGATGGCGCGAGCTGGCTCCGATCCCAATACGATCTTGTTCGAGAACGGCCGTGGCCACGCCTCGCTTGGTCAAAAAATAGGCAGCCACCAGTCCTGTGATGCCACCGCCTACCACAGCCACATCCACCTGTTCCGGTAACGGAGAAACAGGCAACGTGTCTGGTCGGGGATAATCATCTTGCCAAAAGGGGATTGTCTTCATGGCTCACGGCCTCAAGAATGCTGGATCAAATGATGGCTCTATTGTCTGCGACTGTTTTCCAGGGGTCAAGATGACTTTAGGGGCCTTGAGAGCGGCGGAATTGGGGAACCGTTTTGGCCTTGAGCTGGCCAGAGCTGGGATAAGTGGTTAGTGGCCGTGCGCCTTCAACCATTACAGTATGGTGCTGCCCAGCAACGGACTCAAACTGTACTCGCCAGTGGTTTTCTGCCAGCGTGTCTGTGGCTCTGTGCTGGTAAGCATCCACATGAAACGCGGCCGTTTCTTGCCGCAAAAATTGCTCAGCCACCTGCACAATGGGTTCATAGCAGACCCGCCCACGCAGCTTTTCCAGCCAGAGGGTGCGATTTTGCAGATGGGCTAACAGCTGCGGCACCTCTTGGGGTGTGATACGGCCGTAATTCACGCCATCCGGCAGCGTGAGCAGCGTTGGTGCAAAACGATGACCACCCAAATGCGTTGTCTCCCAAAGAGAAACATCGCTTGCGGCGGCCAATGCTCGCAGCAAGGCAACCCCGTGCAAAGCACAGCAGACATCCCGCTTGCCATTGGTACACACCAGAAGCTGCCCATCGGTGGTGCGCTGGGCTTCATAGCGAAACTCTCCCGCCACGATTGCGGGCAAATCCAGCGCAAAAAGCGCCTCATAGTCGGCCAGGTCGAAGCGGTAAACGCGGGAGCCAGTGTCGGCAAAGCAGGCTACGAAGAAAGCCCAACTGGCTCGCTCCCCGCGCGGCTGCTTGATAAATTGGAGACGGCCGTTTACCAGGCCACTCTGTTCTGCCAGCCACATCTGCACCGGCTGCGGTAAATTATTATCGCTGGTCGCTTTGGCCGCCCAGGGCTGGTTATATTCCAAAAAGAGCCACACCTGGCTGGAAACGGCCGTACCCAACATCGGCTCATCAATAGTCAACGACCAATCGGTGCAATAAAAATCTGGGCTTGGGACTGTTGTCATGTTGGCGGGAAAACCTGACAGGTTTTCAAAATAAGCAAAAATCAAGTCAATTTCGCCCAGCAAAGAAGCGCTTTTGACCAAATTTGTCGTAAACCTGTCAGGTTAGGCAAGTTACGCAGCAGGGGCTGCTTCACCGCCACCCACGGCCATCGTACGCCGCACAAAATCTTCTACCAGCAGCAGCGCGCCGCCGGCGTGCTTGATAGTGTTCAGCAGCGTGGTCATCGAATCGACCTCTTCCACCTGCTCGGTAACAAACCATTGCAGGAACTGGCTGCTGGCGTAATCTTTTTCTGCCTCAGCGATAGAAACCAGGTTGTTGATCTGGTTGGTGACCTTGATCTCCTGGTCCAGGGCAAACTGCACGGCATCACTGGCACTTTCAAAATCATTGCGCAGCGCGGGCAGCCCAGGAATGATCGGCTTGGAGCCCGCCTCCAGCATGAACTGGACAAACTTCATGGCGTGCATCCGCTCTTCTTCCGCCTGGCGATAGAAAAAAGCGGCCAGATCAGGCAGGGTGGCTTCGTCAAAGTAAACAGCAATGGCGACATATTGCGCCGAAGCCGCAAATTCGCTCTGGATTTGGGCGTTCATCGCCTCTACAACTTTTGGTTTAATGATCATGTATCGATCTCTCCTTTTGAGGGACAGGACTGATAGTCCTGAGTTCAGTAAATTGGAAGTTTAAAAGCAGCAGGACTGTTAGTCCTACCAACTTTCATAACGTGATTTATTGAAGCAATTATACCTGGAAACAGAACTGCGTTCAGCGACTTTTGTCGGGAACGATATGATCTTGGTAAAAGCAGGGGAGTTCGTGGGGGGCAGCAAACTGGACGGAAACGGCCGTTCCCTCGGCTAAACTGTTCTCGTGCGGCTGCCAACTGTGGATGAGCGTACCGTCAGCCAGACGGACCTCATAGACAAAGGCGATGCCCACAAACTGCCGCGAAACAATACGGCCGTTCCCCGCCTCATCGGGCAGCACCCGCAAATCATCTGGGCGAACAGCAATGTCAACGGCCGTACCGCTGGCCAATGGCAGCGTTTGCGGCAGCACACCCAGCGGCGTTTGCACGCCATGTTCGGTCACCTCGCCTGGCAGAAAGTCGGTCTGACCTAAAAATTCGGCCACAAAGCGGGTGCGTGGCTGGTGAAAGATCACTTCTGGCGTGCCCACCTGCTCCAAACGACCAGCGTGCATCACCCCCACCTGATCCCCCATGTACAATGCTTCTTCCTGATCATGCGTTACAAAAACGGCCGTGGTACCGCTTGCCTTCAATAAGCGCCGCACCTCCTGGCGCATCTCCACGCGCAGCGCCGCATCCAGGTTAGAAAACGGCTCATCCAGCAGCAAAACAACGGGCTGCGGGGCCAAGGCCCGGGCCAAAGCCACTCGCTGCTGCTGCCCACCAGAAAGCTGGTGCGGCATCCGCTCGCCTAAACCACCCAGCCCAACAAAATTTAGCATCTCTTCCACGCGGGCAGACTGGCCACGCTTGAGACCAAAGCCTACGTTTTGGGCCAAACTGAGATGGGGGAAAATGGCGTAATCCTGAAAGACAATACCCACACGCCGCTTTTCCGGCGGCACATGACGATTGCCATCGGCCACAAGCTGATTGTCGATTTCGATACGGCCGTTATCCAACTGCTCAAATCCAGCAATCAGGCGCAAGGTAGTGGTCTTGCCGCAGCCGCTTGGCCCCAGCAGCACCAAAATGTCCCCTGGCGCAACAGACAGGCTCACATTTTGTACCACAGGCTGGTCATCAAATGATTTGTGGAGATTGTGACAGGTGACGGTGGACATGGGGACAATGGTTAATTGCTAATAGTAAATGGTTAATTGCTAATGGAAAGGGGTGTCAATAGATCATTAACCATTAAAAATTTACCATTAACCATTAATTATTCCTCAAGGTCATCCAGGCCAGGGGGATGGAGGAGAGCAGGAGCAGCAGCAGGGTTGGGGCGGCGGCGCGAGCAAAAAACGCTTCGCCAATGTTGGCCCAGATTTCGGCCGATAACGTATTGAAGCCCAGCGGACTCAAAATGAGGGTGGCAGGTAATTCCTTCATGCAGGTAAGGAAAACCAGCGCCGCCCCGGCCAGCATGCCCGGTTTAACCAGGGGCAGGGTAATGCGACGGAAAATAGTGGACGGCCGTTTGCCCAAACTTTGTGCCGCTTCTTCCAACGTGGACGACACTTGCAGCAGCGAACTGCGCTGTGCGCCCACCGCCTGCGGAATGAACAAAATGACGTAAGCAATCAGCAGCATCGGCAAGGTTTGGTAAAGTGACGCAGCATAATTTGTACCAAAAAAGACGTAGGCCAATGCCACCACAATGCCCGGCAGCGCAAAACTGGCGTAAGAAAGCTGTTCAAACAGGCGGCTCAAACGACCCGGTCGGCGCACCACCAAAATGGCGATGGGCAGTGCCAGCAGCATGGCTAATCCCGCCCCCAGCAGCGATGCCGACAACGAATGCCAGGCCGGTTCCACCAGCAACAGTAATGAGTCCACGTTGGTTTGGGCCGCACCCAGGCTCTTCACTGCCCAATCCTGATTCAGGCCGCGCCAAAACCAGTAGGCCAGCCCAAACGCCGGAACCAGCAGCGCCCAAAAGGAGAGTAACCCAGTTAGGCTCAGCCCCAGCCAACGCCAGCGCCCTAACTTCACCGGGGTTTGGGCACGGGCTACGCCGATAGAAACGCGAGCGTATTGGGCTTTGCCCCGGCTGCGCTGTTCCAGAATGAGGATAACGGCCGTTACCACCACCAGCACCAACGCCATCGCCGCCGCCATGTCCAGCTTGTAGCCCAAATAACGGTTGTAGATGATACGGGTGAAGGTGGAATATTGCAGCATGGTCACGGCACCAAAGTCACGCAGGGTGTAAAGCATGACCAGTAAACTACCCGCCGCAATAGACGGCCGTAAATAGGGCAAGGTCACCCGCCAAAAGGCCCGCCACGGCGACAGCCCCAAACTGCGGGCCGCTTCTACCAACGCCGGGTCCATGTTCTTCAAAGCGCTGCGCACCGTAAGAAAAACGAACGGGTAGCTGACCAGCGTCAACACGATAAATGCACCGGGAAAACCGTAAAAATTTGGCAGCCGTTCGATGCCGAAGATAGGGTATAGAATCTGCTGCAATAAACCTTTTGGGGTCAAAATTGAGGCAAAGAGATAGGCCGCCACGTAGCTAGGCACCACCAACGGTAGAGCTGCAATCACGGCCCAAAACCGTTTGCCAGGCAAATCGGTACAGGTTGTAAGCCAGGCCAGGGGAACAGCGATGAGGGCAGAAGCGGCCGTTACAGCGGCGGCCAATCCCAGCGTATTGCCCAAAATTTCTAATGTACGCGGTTGGGAAAGCGTTTGCCACGCCTCGGCCCAACTGGTGCCTACGCGCAGCAGCAAATAAGTGGGAACCAACAGAATCAGGGCAGCAACTAACCCGGCGCTGCCCACCAGCAGCCAGTGAAATGGCGACCAGTGCCGCTGGCGCAGCCACGTCTGGTCTAATTCAATTTTGATTCTGGGCAGCGTCCGTACGTTGCCAAAATCAGTAACACCCATATTGTTTCCCTGCGATTGTTGAAAATTTGTGCCGAAAATATCCGGCTACCCTCGATAGAATTATGCGGTGAATGTGATTTGAAACAAGGGGAGGCGGTCAACTTTTGAATTAACGAGCGATCAAGCGAAATATTCGGCTGGTTAAGTCAAAAGTTAACCAGAGTTAAAAATCCCTTATCTGTCATTCTGAGCGCAGTGAAAAATCCCTACGGTCACGACCTATCACGGGCAAGGTTATTAAGCGATCGTGTTTAGAGGGATTCTTCACTTCGCTGCGCTTCGTTCAGAATGAGACTGTTAGGTTACTCAATGATGCCCAGTTCCAGGAGCATATCTTGCGTGCCCTCCAGGTCGGCCAGGTCATTCATGGAAATGTTGAGCGCCACGGCGTCCAGTTCTGAGAATGGCGGCAAGTTGGGGTCGATGGCTACACCTTCTACTACAGGATACTCGAAGGTTTCATCGGCAAAATATTGCTGCGCTTCCACAGACAGCAAGAAGTCGATGAACTGCTGGGCATTGGCGGCGTTGGGCGCGGTGTTGAGGAGGCCCGCACCTGAAACCATCACCAGGGAACCGGGACCACCACCGGGTAAGAAATAGTTACGTGCCGGGAAGCTTTCACCTTCCTCGGCCAGGAAGCGGTAAAGATAGTAATGATTGACAAAGCCGACATCCACCTCGCCAGCCGCCACGCCAGAGACAATGGGGGTGTTGCTGCTGTAGACGACGGGGTTGTTGGCCTGGATGCCGCTGAGCCATTCGCGGGTTTGCTCTTCGCCCCAGGTGGCGCGCATGGCGGTGACCATTGCCTGGAATGAACCGTTGGTAGGTGCCCAGCCGATACGGCCGTTCCACGCCGGGTCTACAAAGTCAAAAATATCTTGTGGCAGCTCTGCGGCTGGGTCACTAAAAACGCTGGTGTTGTAAACCACTACCCTGGCCCGCCCGGAAATGCCCACCCAGGTGCTGTCTTCGGGGGCAAAACGAGCTGGCACTTTGGCGATGGTTTCCTTCGGCAAAGTGGCAAATAAGCCAGCGGCAGTAACCGCTCCCAGTCCACCAGGGTCCTGGGCATAAAAAACGTCGGCCGGACTGTTGGCCCCTTCTTCCAGTAAAACACCAGCCATTTCTGAGGTGCTGCCGTAGCGCACTTCGACGTTGATACCCGTCTCAGCAGCAAACTGCTCGATAATGGGGCCAACGAGACTTTCGCTGCGGCCAGAGTAGATGACCAGGTCACCCGCCGTGCCATCGCCTTCAGTTACGGCAACAGCTTCAGGATCGGGCTGCGGGTCGGGTTCGGCAGCGACGCCATCCTCAGTGGTTGTTTCTGCGCCAGAACCACAAGCGACCAGCAAGAGGGCCAACAAGAAAAATAAACCAATCGAGACAAATTGTCTGGATTCTTTCGTTAACATGAACTGTTCTCCTTTGCGAATTGTTGATTGAAGATGAGACGCGATTATGCCGGAGATGGCTGAGGCTTGACAATGACAGGCGATCATTTCTAAGTGAACGGCCGTTCACCCAGATTCAAGCGTTGGTTAAAGCAAAAGTTAACTGGGGTTCAAGAAAGAGTGGAGATTAGAGATAAAGAGCAGCCAATCGTTAATCTCCAGTCTCCACTCTCATTTTTTATATAAGCGCATGGATTTGGGCAACGGAAACGGCCGTTTCCGCATCATCCACCACCACACTGATGCTGCACTCAGACGACCCCTGGGCGATGGCAATGACATTCACCTTTTGCTCGCCCAGTGCCGTGAAGATGCGCCCGGCGATGCCCGGCGTACCCCGCATCCCCGCCCCCACAATTGTCACAATCGACACCGGCTCATGGGTCCAAATGCGATCAATATCCCGACGAGCCAGCTCCACACTGAATTCATCTTCCAGGGTCTGAATGATCTTGTCTGTGGCGTCGTCGGGGGTGGCAAAGCAGATGGATTGTTCGGAAGACGCCTGGCTGATGAGCAAAACGCTCTGATCGTCGCGGGCCACAGCGCCGAAGGTACGGGCGGCAATGCCAGGGATGCCCATCATCCCTTTACCTTCTACTGTGACCAACCCTAAATTGTTGATGGCCGTCACCGCTTTGATGCCGCCGTTGCCGTTGGGCGCGTCTGGCACGATGACGGTGCCGGGATGTTCGGGGTTGAACGTATTTTTGATACGCAGCGGAATGCCGTTCTCCACACAGGGTCGCATCGTTTTGGGATGCAGCACCTTGGCCCCATAAAAAGCCAGCTCAGACACTTCACGATAGCTCAGCTGGGGAATCGATCGGGCGTCGGGTACCAGGCGCGGATCGGCGGTCATCACGCCATCTACGTCAGTCCAAATCCAGACCTCATCAGCGGCAAGCGCTTCGCCCAGGATTGCGCCAGTGTAATCAGACCCGCCCCGCCCCAGTGTGGTGGTAATGCCCTCGGCATTGGCGGCGATGAAACCGGTGACAATGGGCACAACACCCTGGGCCAGCAACGGCCGTATCCGACTTTCCGTCTGTTGCTTGGTCGGGGCAAATAGGGGTGCCGCATTCTGAAAGTTGCTGTCGGTGACGATAAGTTCGGTCGCATCAATCGCTTCAGCGGGCACGCCAATCTGGCGCAGGTACGCCGCCAAAATACGGGCGCTCATCTGCTCACCCATGCCGCCCACGGTGTCCAACGCCCGAGGGCTAAGTTCGCCCAACACATAGACAGCTTGACATAAATCAGAAAAACGGTCAATGAAACGGCCGTTTTCCACCAAAATTTGCTGCCGCTCCCCGTCAGGAGCCAGCAAGCCGTCAATCGCTTCGTAATGTATATGGCGCAGCTGCTCAGCCAATTTTTGGTACGTTTCGCCATCGCCATTGGCCGCAGAATGCGCACCTTGCAGCAGCAAATCGGTCACTTTTACCGGCTTCGAGCCCATGGCGGAGACGATGGCCACCGCTTGGCCCCACTGTTTTTTGGTGTGTTGAATGAGAACGGCCGTTTCCCGCATCGCCTGCACACTGCCCACGGACGTTCCGCCGAATTTCATTACTAAGGTCATCATGTTCTCCAGTTTCAATAGAAACAACTTTTCATCCACAGATTACGCAGATTTACGCAGATTGCGCGCGCAGATTTTTCTTTGTTCCTTTTGTATCTTTGTCTCTTTGTATTGAATTTTGGATTCGTCGAATATGTTTGTGCGCAATTTGCTACTGGCTACTTGCCACATGCACATACTCTAGCGCCTGCGCCAAATCGGCCAGTATATCCTCAGTTTCTTCAATGCCTATGGCAAATCTAACCAAATTATCCTTCATGCCCATTGTGCGCCGTTCCTCGGTAGACAGCTCGTAGTAGGACATGATGGCGGGCTGCTCGATGAGGCTCTCTACCCCGCCCAGGCTGGCGGCGATGTAGGGAATTCTGACAGCATCCACCACACGTGCAGCGCTGTCTAAGGGATTTTCACCGGGCGGCACGGCCACTTCAAAACTAACGACACCGCCAAAGCCACGCATCTGCTGGCTGGCGATGGCATGGTCTGGATGGGAGGCCAGGCCAGGATACCAAACCCGGTCAATGGCGGGGTGCTGCTCCAAAAATTCGGCCACCTGCTGCGCCGAGCGATTTTGTTGCTGCACCCGCAAGGCCAATGTCTTTAGGCCACGTTCCAGCAGGTAGGCCGCGTGCGGGTCAATCACACCGCCCAGCATTCCCTGGCTTTGGCGCAAAGCGTGGATAAGCCCGGCTTCGCCAATGGCCACGCCCGCCATTACATCGTTGTGACCGCTAAAATATTTGGTGCCGCTATGAATGACCAGATCGATGCCGTAGGTTAACGGCCGTTGGTTCACCGGAGTGGCAAAGGTGGCATCGATAATCGTTTTGATGCGTTTGTGCTGCTTGGCAATGGCCACCACTTTCTCTAAATCGGCCACGCGCAGGTAGGGGTTGGTGGGGCTTTCAGTAAGAATAATGCGCGTGTTTGGCTGGATGGCTTTGGCCAGCGCGTCGTAATCGCCCATTGGCACTTCACTGGTTTCGATGCCCAGTCGCTTGAGGAAGGTCTGGCAAAATTGGCGCGTTTTGCGGTAGCTGTCATCGGTGAAGATGACATGGCTGCCGGTGGGCAAAATGGAGAGGAGGATATTGGTAACGGCCGTCATTCCCGTGGGAAAAAGCAGGGCATCATAATGTCCCGGCAAATCGCCTGCTTCCAACGCGGCCAGCCGCTTCTCGACGGCCTGGACGGTGGGGTTACCGTAGCGAGCGTATTCAATACGGCCGTTGGTGCCCCCCCACAATTTGCCTTCCTGGTAAGCGATGAGATCGGCCGTATTCTCAAAGGTGTAGGTTGCCGTTTGCCAGATGGGGGTGGTGAGGGCGTGGTTGGGGTTTGGTTGGCGCGTGTGCAGATGGCCGTGAACGGCCGTTGTCCCATTTGGTAAGTTTACGTCTTGTCGTACTTTCAAGTTTTCCATCGTTCCCTCGCTTGGCCACGCACATACCCGTACGCATCAAAGAAAAAGCCCCTTCTGGAAGTCACAGAAGGGGCTCATAAAATCAATATTGCCACATCTCATCTTCCAGAAGATTACATTTCTTCTGCCGGAATTAGCACCTTCCCATAATGCGCCAAGCTGGCGATCATAAGTGGTTGCTGAGGTATCATCGGGCCGTTCCCTCCACCTCTCTGGATAAGAATTGCTTAGGCAAGCTTTATATTGCCTAAGACTTTATTTAATTGTGGGTGAGATGGTAGCAAAAGCGTGTGTGGTTGTCAAAAAAGCTGTGGGGCTGTGTTATCTCCATCAATGTAAGAAATCTGCCGCCTAGCACCGAAAGCACTGATAAACATGCTGTCCAGGGAGATGCAGACGATGCGCTTCTATCCTCGGGCTATTGCTACAGTTTGTGATTTCGCATAAATTCTTGCATCCGCTGAATAAACGTGTCCAGCCGATAAGGTTTTTGCAAAAAGCCTACCAACGGTGGCGTGGCAAAACCGCGCGTGGCGTCCTCCTCGCTATAGCCAGAAGAAAGCATAATGCGCACATCTGGATCAAATTGCTGTAAAATTTCAAACGTTTCGCGGCCGCTTTTGCCGGGCATGGACAAATCAAGCAGCACCAGATCGATCTCGCTGGCTTGTGCCTGGTACAAAGCAATGCCTTCATCGCCATTGGCAGCGGCGATCACCTCCATCCCTTCCATTTCTAAAATGTCAGCCACTGCTTCGCGCACGGCGCGTTCATCATCAATAACCAGAACCAGGCCGGTAACGGCCGTTTCCGACACAGGCACTTCTGGTTGGGCTGCTTCCACTGGTTCAACTTCAGTGGAAATCGGTAGCAAAAGTTCAAAAACGGTGCCGTCTTCCGGCTCACTGGACACCCAGAGACCACCCCGATGACTGCGTACGATTCCCAGCACAGCCGCCAATCCTAAACCGCGCCCGGTAAACTTGGTCGTAAAGAAAGGATCAAAGATTTTGACGATGTTTTCCGGTTCCATGCCCTCGCCATCGTCTTCTACCCGCAAAGAAACATAGTTTCCCGTGGGTAATTGCAAATCTGTATATCGCCAGAAGCGCTGATCTTCTTGCGTAATATGTCGTACGGCCGTCTGCACACAAATTCTTCCAGTCTGTTCACCAATTGCTTCAGCCCCATTAATAACTAAATTCATCAATACTTGCTGCAGCTGAGCTTTGTCACCCTCAATCAGGGGTAAATCATCTACCAGGTCAAACTCCAGAATAATTTGTTTGGGCAGTGCCACCTTAAACAGGTCCATGCTTTCTTGAATAAGACGATTGAGATCGATTAACTTAATACTGAACTGGCCACCACCGGAATAAGCCAGCAGCTGCTGGGTTAAGCCCGCTGCCTGTTCGGCCGCTTGAACAACCTTGCTAATGTGCCCATGCGCCGGCTGGTGACTGTCTAGATAGGTTTGGGCCAGTGAAGCCTGGCCCAACATAGCCACCAACAAATTGTTAAAATCGTGGGCAATGCCACCGGCCAATATGCCCAAACTTTCCATTTTTTGGGCACGATGCATAGCCCGCACTGTTTGTCGCCATTCTGTCACGTCCCGGGCCGTGGTCACAAAAGAAACAACCTCTTCCTGGTTGTCCAGCACGGGGTTGGTTACAAATTCGATCTCGCGTAAACCATCTGACCAGGGAAATTGAAACTCTCGGCTAACCGGTTTGCCGGTCTGCAACACACTTGCCCGATCCTGGTCACTTACTTTGCCAAATTCAACAGGCAACTGAAGCTCTTGCCATGTTTTCCCCACAACGTCATTCAGGGAAAACCCTAAAAATTCCAAGATGCTAAGACTGATAAACTGCAAACGGCCGTTTAAATCAAACACTAAAAAATTATCTGGCGTGGCAGCTAAAATGGCTTCCAGCAAGCGTGTTTGTTGCGTTAATTTTTCCGAGAGCTGACGCTGCTGTTCCTCACGTTGGCGCAACTCCTCTTCAGCCCGCCTGGATTCCGTCACGTCTCGCACCAATCCATTCAGCATCGGCCTCCCTTCAAGATCGACAAGAGTTGCCGAAATTTGCCATTGGCGTATGTCACCATCTGGAGCAATATAAGGGATTTCAAAGAAATGAGTGCCATTTTCCAACGTGAGTGCGAGATGTTGTTTATAAAGCTGATAGATATCTGGTGTTGCCCAAGAAGACGGCCGTATCGTCCCGATATCTTCACTCTTTATGCCCAATAATGACAGCATTTTGGGGTTCGCCGAAATCAACTGGCGCGTGTGTTGATCGAATAGAAAAATACCTTCATTGGCCGATTCAAAGAGGCGCCTATATTGCGACTCGGCTCGCTGCACAGCCTGGAAAAGCCGGGCATTTTCTAGAGCAATGGACAAATGGGTAGAAAAGGCTGCAATAGTCGACACATCTTCCACCCGTAAATTAGCCCCAGCAATATACAGCACCCCGATCACTTCTGACTTGGCAAAAATGGGAGCCAAGATGGCAGGTATCTTCAGGAAGGGCCCTATTAATCTGGAGACAACACGGTAAATATTAGGAGGGATCACCAGCCGCATTTTTTCGCTGTTATCGTGCAAAAAAACGACATCCCCTTTTGTCAACACCGTCTCATCGGCGGGAGAAGCATCCGCCGGGTAGCAAAATTCCTGGCTGTTAATTTTGAGGAGTTTTTCGGCACGTTTTATCAGGCGCATCAGGCGCGCTGAAAAAACCATGGAAGTCACGCGTAAATTTTCCCCCGACTCATCTAGCAAATTCACGGTACCGTGAAGCCCTAATTTAACTAACTGTTCGGCAAAAACCTGGTAAACGGCCGTTTCTGACTGTGCCGCCTGCTGTAACGCAACCGATGCGGCATTGAGACCCTGCCAAAAATCACCGCTTTCTGGACTATTTTTCAATGAGGCGACTTTAAATTCAATCATGCTAAACCTGTATGCAAAAGCGGCAAAAGCTTTTTAAAATGGATACTCCGCTTCCCGCTTTTACGTGAGCAAATCACCAGCAAACATCCTTTTTACGTCAGATAACTTGTTGTGATTTGCTTGACCAACCTTACAAATATATCCGCCACTTTAAAGCAGCAAAAGTTAAACGTAAAAGATACAATAAGTTTAGCATAAAGCCCTTGAGGCACATCAGGCAATCTGTCCCAAAACGAGGTGCTTATTGCGCCTGCCATACCTTACTCAAAATGAGTACACCAATTTGTTGTATTCAGTCAAAATTAGTGTACTATTTCGCGCAAATTCATAGATCATTTTGCAGAACGGCCGTTTCCCAATCAATCACGGCAAAAGAAGCAATTTGTCACAAACCGGCATTGTACAATGCCGGATTCTTTTTTTAAGGTTGTGGTGTAAAAGTGGCATCGCTCTTGAAAATACGGCCGTTTTGCGCCAAAAACAATACTGCATTAATAAGGAAAACTAGACCGAAAATGGATAATCGAAAGAGTTATGTTTCTCACAAGCTGGAAGTCCGCGAGAATCCAGCAAAGGGAAGTTACGGGCTTTTCGCCCGTGAAGCCATCCCGCAGAATGAACTGCTCATCTGCTGGGGTGGTTCAGTTGTGACAACTGAGGAGTTTAACCAGTTATCATCATTTGAACGCGAGCACAGTGTACAAATCGAAGATGACCTGTACCAGGTGCCCCATGGTTCCAGCCTCGATGCAGGCGATTATGTCAACCACTCTTGCGATCCCAATCTGGGCCTAAGCAACTCCATCACGCTGGTTGCGCTGCGCAATATCCAACCAGATGAAGAACTGTGCTTCGACTATGCCATGACAGACAGTGCGCCTTATGACGAATTCATCTGCGGCTGCGGCACTGACCTATGCCGAGGCCACATCACTGGCAACGATTGGCAGTTGCCAGAGCTGCAAGCCCGGTACGATGGCTTCTTTTCCCCCTACCTCCAGCGCCGCATCAACCGGCTCAAACAAGAAAAAGAAGTCAACGAAATCGTCTTCCTCTGACTGAAGCGCCCAACGGCAGCCATTCAGTCCCCCAAAGGTGACAGTCGCTCAAGATTTTCCAAAAATTAGGGTGGCTGTCACCTTTTTTAATCACGAATTTTACGAATGCAGCGAATATCACCAATATTTCTTTGACTGATTCGTCCCATTCGTCTATTCGTGATGAGTTTTTTACGCTTTTGCACAATCAGTCACCCCAGGGCGCATTGCCCACAATCATTGCCCGCCTTATAATGCGCCGCTATGGATTTTGAATTTAAGTTTGAGGTAACGGCTGTTGATCCCCAAACCCACGCGCGTAACGGCCGTTTCCACACCCCGCACGGCATCATCGAGACTCCTGTCTTTGCCCCCGTGGGCACCCAGGCAACCGTGAAGGCGATACGGCCGTCTGACCTGCATGAGCTCAAGGCAACCTTAGTTCTCAGCAACACCTATCACCTTTACTTGCGCCCCGGCGATGAGTTGGTAAAAGAGCTGGGCGGTTTACATAACTTCATGCAGTGGGATGGCCCTATCCTCACCGACAGCGGTGGGTTTCAGGTGTTTAGCCTCAGCGACACGCGCAAAATTGATGCCGATGGCGTGACTTTCCAGAGCCACCTCGACGGCTCACGCCACCGCTTCACGCCAGAACGCAGCGTGGCCATCCAGGAAAACCTGGGGGCCGACATCATCATGGCTTTTGATGAATGTCCCCCGCCCAACGATTATGATTATGTCAAGCAATCATTAACGCGGACTCACCCCTGGCTGGAGCGCTGTCTGGCGGCCAAAACGCGCGGCGATCAGGCGCTGTTTGGCATTGTGCAGGGTGGTATTTTTGCCGATTTGCGCGAGGAAAGCGGCCGTTTTGTGACCGATCTCGACTTGCCCGGCTACGCCATTGGTGGATTGGCCGTAGGCGAAACCAAACCACAAATGCACGCCGTGCTCGACGTGCTGCATCCCATCCTGCCCCAGAACAAGCCGCGCTATCTCATGGGCGTCGGCGCACCGGAAGATTTGGTCAACGCCGTTATGCGCGGCGTGGATATTTTTGACTGTGTCCTGCCTACCCGGCTGGCGCGGCATGGCTCCGCCTTTGTATTGGGCGGGCGGCTAAACCTGCGCAACGCTCAGTTTAGCCGCGATCCAGAGCCAATAGCCGACGATTGCACCTGCTACACTTGCCGCCATTTTAGCCGCGCCTACCTGCGCCATCTGGTGAAGGCTAACGAAATTTTGGGACACATGCTGCTCTCCACGCACAATCTACACTTCCTTATCAACCTGATGCAGCAAATGCGAGAGGCCATTCGACAGGGAACGCTGGCACAATTCGGCGCGAACTTTTTACAACATTATGAAGCATAATTGTCATTCTGAATGAAGCGCAGCGAAATGAAAAATCCCATTAAGCCTGAGCAGGCAGCATCCTTGTTCGCCTGTAAGACGCTTGGTATTTACAACTCTGCAGGGATTCTTCGCTACGCTCAGAATGACATAAAGCAATTTTAGGAAACTTTATGTCAATTATCGAAGCGATTATTATTGGATTTATTCAAGGGGCCACCGAATTTTTGCCCATCTCCAGCTCTGGTCATTTGGTGCTGCTGCCAGAATTGTTCAAAATGACCAATCCCGACCTGACGCTAATTGGGCTGGTTCATGCCGGGACGCTGTTGGCGGTGCTGATCTATTTTCGGCGGGATTTGTGGAATATTGTAACGGCCGTTCTCCGCGATCTGTCCCAACGCCAACCGATGGCCAGCAGCGACGCCCGTTTGGGCTGGTTTATCGTGGTGGGGTCCATCCCCGTGGCCCTGATTGGCCTTCCACTCGAAGGCTTTTTTGAAGATATTTTTGGCAGTCCCCGAGCTGCGGCTGGTTTTTTGCTGGTAACGGCCGTTCTCCTCGTCCTGGGCGAACGGATGCTGTCTGGCAAAAAAGACATCCCCCACATGACCTGGACCGATGCCATCGTCATTGGCCTGTTTCAGGTGATGGCCCTCTTCCCCGGCGTGTCGCGCAGCGGCAGCACCATCGTGGGCGGCCTGTCACGCGGGCTAGACCGCCCCACCGCCGCTCGCTACAGCTTCTTGCTGGGCATCCCCGCCATTTTGGGTGCAGGCTTGCAGGCCATCCTAAAAATCTTCAGCGCCACAAGCAACGAATTTTCTACTGGTGTCTACATCGCTGCTTTCATTGCCGCCGGGATCACCGGTTACGCCTGTATTCATTGGCTGCTCACCTGGGTAAAAAACCACACGCTGTACGGCTTTGCCGCTTACGTTGCCCTGTTCAGCGTCGTTTTTCTGCTCATTTCCTTTTTGGGTAGCTAATTGATGAAACGATGGATCTGGCTGCTGGCTTTGCTGGTGGGCGTCACAACTGCCGCCTGCAACAGCCAGCCCGCCCCACCGCCGACCCTGCCAGCGGACACCACCCCCACGCTGCTGCAAATTGGCGTCACCAGCAGCGCCAGCGCCATCATTCCGCTGGTGGAAACGGCCTACGCAGAAGAATATCCCCAAGTTGAATTGCAGTTTGTGGTGGCCAACAGCACGGCGCTGGTTGATGATTTGGACAATGGCCTGTTAGATGCCATCTTGCTGCATCACATTCCAGAAGGCAATCAGCGTTACTACAATCCGGTTGCTGTAGACGGCCTGGTGCTTATCGTGCATCCAGACAATCCTGTGCAGGGTTTGACCAGCGCTGAGGTGCAGGCAATTTTTAACGGCAGTCTCACCAATTGGCAGTTGGTCGGCGGGCTTGACCAAGAAATTGTCCTGCTCAGCCGCGAACAAGGGTCCGGGCTGCGCACCCTGCTGCGGCAGCAAATCATGGCCGAGCAGCGCATCAGCCCCAATGCTTTGCTGCAAACGGGCAATGAGGCGATGTTAACGGCCGTTGCCAACAATCCCGCCGCCATGGGTTACAGCAGCCTGAGCAGCGCCAGCCAAACCGCCACGGTGAAGATGTTAGTGATAGACGGCCGTTCCGCCACCCCCACAACCACCGCCGAGCAAACCTATTCACTCACCACCCCGCTCTACTTCCTCACCGCCACAGAAAGCGAGCCCAACGGCGAGCTGCGCACCTTTCTGGCCTGGCTGCAATCGGCTGCTGGGCAAGCGGCGATTGAGGATGTATACGGCCGTGTTCGTTAGAAATTTTTTATCACGAATCACACGAATGGACGAATAAAACGAATTCTATTTTGGAAATATTCGTCAAATTCGTGATTGCTTTCCCCTTTTCCCCATAGACAGAAACCAGAAGCAAATCTATAATGGAGCCAGAAAACAACATAGTTTTTGTGAAAAGATGATGGCACGCTCTCCACAGTGTGTTGTCTGAGCAAAGCCTGATGACCGGACAATTGTTCGATTAGATCAGGCTTTTTTTTATCAACCTAAGGACTGGCAGTCCTTGAGATCATTTTCAGTTAGGCAACCATTTGAAGGACTGCCAGTCCTGAATACCAAACAACATGGCGTTGCCCCTGATTTCCCCAACACCCATTGGCAAGGAGATTGATTCATTATGAACAGTCAAAAATTTATAGAACTCGATGAAACCTACGGCGCCCACAACTATCATCCGCTGGATGTAGTGATTGAAAAAGCAGAAGGTGCCTGGGTTTATGATGTAGATGGCAAAAAGTATCTGGACTGCCTGGCGGCGTATTCGGCCGTCAACCAGGGGCACTGCCACCCAGGCATTTTAGCGGCGGCAGCGGCGCAAATGCACAAAGTCACCCTCACCTCCCGCGCCTTTCGCAACGACCAGATGGGCCCATTCCTCAAAGAGCTGTGCGAACTAACCCACTACGAGATGGCGCTGCCCATGAACACGGGAGCTGAAGCGGTGGAAACGGCCGTAAAAGCCACACGCAAATGGGGGTACGAAGTCAAAAAAGTGCCCCACAATCAAGCCGAAATCATCGTCTGCCGAGGAAACTTCCACGGGCGCACCACCACCATCATTGGTTTTTCCAGCGAAGAAAGCTACAAAATCAACTTCGGCCCCTTTACCCCCGGTTTTGTCATGATTCCTTACGGTGATACGGCCGCTCTCAAAGCAGCCATCACCCCCAACACCGTTGGCTTCCTCGTCGAGCCAATCCAAGGCGAAGGCGGCGTCATTATTCCGCCAGAAGGCTACCTCAAGGAAGCCTACGACATTTGCCAGGAAAACAATGTGCTTTTTGTGGCCGATGAGATTCAGACCGGATTCGGCCGTACAGGAAAGCTGTTCGCCTGCGAACATGAAGGGGTAAAGTCAGACATCACCATCGTGGGCAAAGCGTTGAGCGGGGGATTCTATCCAGTTTCGGCCGTTTTGGCTGACCGCAACGTGTTGGGCCTGTTCCATCCCGGTGACCACGGCAGCACCTTTGGCGGCAATCCGTTGGGAGCCGCCGTCGGCCGTGCCGCCCTTAAAGCCCTGGTTGAAGAAAAAATGGTGCAACGCTCCCATGAATTGGGCGAATATTTCAAAGGCCGCCTGCAGCGCATTGAAAGTGAGCACATTAAAGAGGTGAGAGGAAAGGGGCTGTTCATCGGCGTGGAATTGCACACACGCGCCCGCCGCTTCTGCGAAGCGCTGCAAGAGCGCGGCATTTTATGTAAAGAAACTCACGAAAACGTCATCCGCTTTGCCCCGCCGCTGGTCATCAAAAAGGAAGAAATCGACTGGGCCATGGAGCAGATCGAACCTGTCCTGCTGATGCCCTAAAAAAGAGATTGGAGATTAGAGATTAGAGATTTTTCAATCTCCAATCTCTAATCTCCAATCTCTAATCTCCCTAATTTCTAAATTCCAACAGCTTTCAGATTATGAGCGCCGCGTCCGTACCCGCAGGGCGTAAATAGCCAGAGCAAACATCGCCCCGCCCAAGAGCAAGCAGGCAAGTACCCCTTGCCAGATGAGCGTGTTATCCCAGCCTGTGTTAAGGGTGGCCCGCATGGCTTCCAGGACGTAGGTGATAGGATTGAGCTTTGCGGCCGTTTTCAGCCAACCATCTAACAGTTCCAACGGTACAAAACTGGCCGTCAAGAAGGTGAGCGGGAAAAAGATGAAGCTGGCACCTTGGGTCGCCGCCGCGCTGCCGCTGCCCAAGGCCGCCGATACCGTGAATCCAGCAAAACCAGTCCCCAACAAAATCGCCAATCCAACTACCAGCAGCAGCCCCGCAAAACCAGTGGCCGATTCCAGCCCCATGATTAGGGCCACGCCCACCACAATGCTGGCCTGAATGCCCAAAATGAGCGCCCCGGCCAGGATGGGGCCCAGCAGCAAAGCTGCGCGGCTAATCGGTGTGAGCAGCAGCTTGTCAAAGTAGCCACTCTCAATGTCACGCACCATGTTCTGCGCTGCAATTCCCGCCCCAGAGAGCGAAGAACTGACGATGGACAACGGCAAAATGAAGCCCAGATAGCTGTTGCCACTCAAATTGGGGATAAAGGCTGCCGCCCCACCCAATGTTGATTCATAAATGACCAAAAAGAAGATGCTGATGGCCAGCGGCGGAAAAAGGGCCACCGGTGTGCGAAAAATCGTGACCAAATTACGCCAGGTAACCAGCCAAATTTGCAATGGCAAACTGGCTTTAGGCTGCTTTGCGCTGCGAACGGAACTTGTATTTTGTACAGAAACTTGTGTTGTCATTTGCTTACCCTACTGCTACCTTTTCTTTTTCATCTTCTGTTGAGAGCCGCTGACCCGTGACCTGCAAAAAGACATCATCTAGCGTGGGCTGGGTGAGCGTGAGCGAAATTGGGTTCAGATTGGCCGCTTGCAGCCGAGTGACCACAGCCGGAATCGTTTGGGCGGCCTGGCTCATGTAGAGGCGCACCATATCACGGTCGGTCTGGATGTTTTCGGCCATGTCGCTGAGCTGGCTGCGGGCCTGTTCGGCCATTGCACGGTTGTCGAAGGCCAGATTAATTGATTCTTTGCCAACGGCCGCTTTCAGCTGTGCTGGCGAGCCTTCTTTGGCAATCTTGCCATCGTCAATGATGGCGATGCGCTCGGCCAGTTCATCTGCTTCTTCCAAATATTGGGTAGTAAGGAAGATGGTCATGCCCAACTCTTTGTTAAGGCGGCGCACTTCTTGCCACACATCGCGGCGGCTGGCGGGATCCAGTCCGGTCGTCGGTTCATCCAAAAAGAGGATATCTGGCTTGTGCACCAGGGCCAGAGCTAAATCCAGCCGACGGCGCATGCCGCCACTGTAGGTGCCGACGCGCCGGTCTACTGCTTCAGTAAGGCGAACCAGTTCGATCAACTCCTGGGCACGCGCCTTAGCCTGCTGTCGGGTTGCGCCGAACAGCTGCGCTTGCATAGCCAGCAGCTCCAGCGACTTCATCAACGGGTCTAGGCCGATGTCTTGCAGGGCCACACCAGCAATGCGGCGCACCTGATCTGCCTGGTGCACCACATCATAGCCGCCGACGGTGGCCTGTCCTTCTGTGGGCAGGGCCAGGGTGGTCAATATTTTGATAGTGGTGCTTTTACCCGCACCGTTCGGGCCAAGAAAGCCAAAAATCTCCCCGGAATTCACCTGGAAGGAAACGTCATTTACGGCCGTTACCCCGCCTGCGTACTGCTTCACTAAATTCTCAACAAATATTTCTCGATTAGACATCCATACACCCCCTTGCCGACAATCTTTTGCTTCCATGCAGATTGCTTGTGGCAAAGCTAATTTAAAAAACGAATGTCTATATGATAAACACTTGCACATATTTTGTCAATAAATATTCCATAATCTTATGCAAAATATAGACAATGCGCCTGTTCATGCCGAAAACAAGCTTTCATTGACAAGCCAAATAGTTTTGCATTACGCTATTTCGCATGAACACAGAGCAAAAAGTTTGGGATTACTGCACCATTGTCTTTAGAACATACCAAAATGCCGGGGGCGGGGGATACGCTGGAGCGAATGCCTTCAATTTGGGTCTGCTGTGGTTTGTAGCCGATGCCAAAGGGCCAAACGGCCGTTACGAGGCAGGCAAATCAAACGAAGTGCCTTTTGCTCAGGCCGCAGAAGGATATCCGCAAAAGAACCATCCAGCGCACATAGCTGCTTATCGCGAGCTAATTTTGGCACTTAAAAAAGAAGGCTGGACACCTATTTCTGGTGGTGGCTCAGGCTGGTGGGAGCAACGCTTCCGCCGTCAAACGCGCCAGGGCACAGACTCTCTCATCGGAAAGATTCGCAGCTATTTTTCCCGGCAGTCAGGCAAACTCGAATAAAAATCACGACAAAAGCAGCATCGATTTATCCAAATCTCCCCCTGACAAATCCCCCGCAACCCGCTATCATTCCTCCCTTATGCATACAAAAGCTTTTCCCTACGTGGGCCTGCTGGGCTTTTTGTGGGGCACCAATCTTGTTATCATGCGCATCGGCGTAGGGCAGTTCGATCCGATGGTTTTTGTCGGCGTGCGATTGCTGCTGGCCAGCCTGGCCTTTGTACTGGTTTACACCTTCTCTGGCCGCCGTCTCGTGCCTACCGACCGCAAGCTGTGGCTTTATGCCACCTTCCTGGGTATTGTCAGCACCGCCATCCCCATGACGGCCGTTGTCAGTTCCCTCACCTATCAATCCAGCGGGGTCACCGCCCTGCTCATCACCACGGCCCCGGCCTACATCACCATCGCCGCCCACTTTTTCTTGCCGGATGAACAAATGAGCCGACGCAAGCTGCTGGGAGTTTTCCTGGCCCTGGCCGGGGCCTCCCTGATCGTCTTGCGTGGTGAAAGCGGCCTGCCCGATGTGGCTCAAGGCAGCCCAATTGGCTACGGTCTTGTCCTTGCCGCGATGCTGTTTGAAACGGCAGGCACGATTCTCATTCGTAAACGGATGCAGTTGTTCAGCTCATTTGATGTTACGGCCGTTCGTCTCACGGTTGCTGGTCTAACCGTCATGCCCGTTGCCATTTTGCTGCGCGGCTTTGACCTTTCCCAAGTGACAGGCAGCGGCTGGTTTTCGCTGGTTTATGCCGCCTTCATCGGTGCTTTTTCCGCCCAGATGCTGGCCTTTAACATCACCAAGCGATTTGGGGCCACCGCCTTCTCATTGACCAGCTACGTCATTCCTGTAGTGGCGGCCATCACTGGCGTACTCTGGCTTAACGAAACGATTACTATTTGGATGGTGGCCGGGATGGTCCTCATTGGCGGCGGGATTTTGTTGATAAACGGCCGTCGCAGCGTCAAGCTCATGCCCAACCCCTAAAATAAAAGATTGGACCAATTTTCTTTGCTTGGCAATGTTGAGGCGAACAAATTGGTCCAATCTAAGACGTGCACGTCATGGTCTACTTCATGACTCGTTCATGACCATCAGCACATCAAACCATGACCTCCAATTGGCTATGCTAAACGCATCAATCAATAACCAATTGGAGATAATCATGACAACTGTTAGCCTGACCCAAACCCAAGAAAGTTCAAACGTGAATACGGCCGTTCGCCTGCTGCTCGGCGCACTGCTCTCCCTGTTAAGCATAGGCTTGTTTTTGCTGGCATTCCCGCCCTACACCATCTGGCCGCTGGTACTGTTCGCTTTCGTGCCGATGCTCGTGTCTCAATACCGCGTCATGCCCGCCAAATACTCTAGCCTCGCTTCAGCTATCACCATAGGCGGCTGGTTGGGCATCTTCTTCCAAAACATCTTCAGCATCAACGGCACACAAGCCGATTTGGTCTGGTGGATGCAGGGATTACCCATCATCATCGGCGTCATCAATTTGTTGGCCGACAAAAGTAAACGTGCTTTTCACGAGCAAACACGCTACCGCTGGTTTGTCGTGGAAGGGGCTGTGGCCTGGATCGGCCTGGAATTCATCCGCGTCCTCATTTTTGGCACCTGGGGTTTTGTCAGCCATCCGCTGTATGAACAGGCATGGCTGCTGCAACCCATCAGCATCTTCGGTATTTTTGGTTCTGGCTTGCTGATTATGGCCATCAACTACAGCCTGGCGCTGGGCACAATGCGCTTGTTTGATACGCACTTTCGTTGGGATGCGCTGCCCCTGGTAGAAGCGTCTGCCAGTCGGCGCTGGCTGGTGGGAACGGCCGTTGCCACCACACTCTGGGTCGCCATCAGCCTGATTCAATACGCCGCCATCCCCGACAATCCAGAAACAATCCGTGTGGCTTCTGTGCAGCCCGGCACCAACGTCGCTGACGTTCTTGGCCCGGACTCTACCGAAGCCGGTCGGCAAGCAGAGTGGGACACGCTCTTTGCCCAAACTCGCGCTGCCGCCGCCCAGGGTGCTCAGCTGGTTGTCTGGCCCGAAGGCGTATACTTAGGCGAACCGCAAGTAGAGCAGGCTGAGGCGCTGCAAAATCTGGTCGCAGAAACGGGCGTCTATCTCGCCTTTGGCTACATCGTAGAAACACCAGAAGGGCTGCGCAACGAGTCGATACTGGTCACACCTCAGGGCGAATTTTCCGATGTATACGGCAAGGCACATCCGGTCTTCTTTGCAGGCGAGACGAGCCTATCGCGGGGCAGCTACCCGGTACACGACACTGAGCTGGGCACGATTGGCATCCCCATCTGCTACGACCTGGACTTTACAGATGTGTCACGCATCATGGCCGGGCAAGGGGCGCAGCTGCTGGCTGCCCCGTCCAACGACTGGTCAGGCATTGCCTACCATCATTACACGCACACCGTTTTCCGGGCTATCGAGAACAGAACAGCCATCGTCAAATCAGAACGCGCTTACGACAGTTCGGTGGTAGATGGATACGGCCGTATCCTCAGCCACACCGCCACCCCCGAAGGCAGCCAGAATTTGCTGGTCGCCGACGTGGCTCTGGGCAGCGCCAACAGCCCATACATCACGCTAGGCGACTGGGTCGGCATCCTTTGTGTCATCGGCCTCATCTTCTTCATGGTTTATCAAGAAATGGTAATGCGTCAGCAGAAAAAGAGCTAACGCCTTCGTAATTAGGTAATTGAGTGGCAAGTTACTCAATTACCTAATTACTCAATTACATCGCCTCAAGTTAAAATCCCCCGCATGAACCATGAAAAATACCCCATACTCGAATTTGATCCCGACCCGACCGCCTTCATCGATCCGCAGAACGTTCTGAAACCAATGGACATTGCCCGCCGCTGTGTGCTTTGCTTTTTTCAGGACGTGTTAACGCAGCTGGAGGCAGACGGCCGTTTCCAAACCATCACTCACCTCGGCTCAGAAATCGGGCTGGCGCCCGTCTACGAAATGGAAGTTGAGGGCGAGCGCGTTGCCGTGGTGCATCCCGGCGTGGGCGCACCGCTGGCGGGGGCCTTTTTGGAGGAGATGATCGCCCTGGGCTGCCACGATTTTATTGCCTGCGGCGGCTGCGGCGTGCTGAATGGCGACATTGGTTTGGGGCATGTGGTGGTTCCGGCAACGGCCGTTCGCGATGAAGGCACCTCCTACCATTACCTGCCTCCCAGCCGGGAAGTGGCCGCCCACCCCGACGCAGTGCTGGCGGTTGAGCAGGCGCTGCAAAAGCACCATGTTCCCTACGTGGTGGGCAAAACGTGGACCACCGACGCCATCTACCGGGAGACACCCGCCCGCATCGCCCGCCGCCGCGAAGAAGGCTGCCTTGTGGTAGAAATGGAATCCGCCGCCTTTTTTGCCGTGGCCCAGTTTCGCGGCGTGCGCTTTGGCCAGCTGCTCTACGGCGGCGATGATTTAGCCGGGGATGCCTGGGACGGCCGTAACTGGCAAAAAGAAAGCGCCACCCGCGCCCATCTCTTCCAGCTCGCCGTCGAGGCCGTACTACATTTATAAAATAATCCGCAGATTTTGCAGATTAACGCAGATTGGTTTTGGCGCATCAAAAATCTGCGCTAATCTGTGTGAATCTGCGGATAAATCTACTGCTCGGCCAGCCAGGTTGTGACGTGGTTGAGCAGATCGGCCAGGGGCACAACGGCCGTTTCCCCACCAGTTCTTACTTGCACCTCCACCCCACCAGCCACCAACGAGCGCTGGCTTACCGTCAGGCGCAGCGGCAGCCCAATGAGGTCGGCATCGTTAAACTTCACCCCTGGGCGCACATCCCGGTCGTCAAATAGCACCTCAATGCCTGCCTGTTGTAAATTTTGGTAGAGGGTTACGGCCGTTTCCATCCCACCCCGCAGCGCCAACAAATGAACCTGATACGGGGCCACGGCCACTGGCCAGGCCAGGCCGTTTTCATCGTGATGGTGTTCTGCCACGCAGGCCAACAGCCGCGTCACGCCAATACCGTAAGAGCCCATCACAATCGGCTGCGCCTCGTCCTGCTCATCGACAAAAGTGGCACCCATCGTGCGGCTGTAGCGCGTGCCCAGTTTGAAGATATTGGCCACCTCCACTGCCCGCACCGTGCGCAGCGGCTGGCCGCAGTTGGCACAAGCATCGCCTTCTTGCGCGGCGGCAATGTCGGCCACCCTATCCGCCTGGCCGGACCAATCGCCTACGCCGTCGTCCACTACCCAGAGGTCGGTGGCTTGTTCCGCCGTCGGGCGCACCCGTTGGACATCAAGCAGATGCACCAGCTTGGTTTCATTGATTTGGACGTGTTTGGGAAGAACGGCCGTAACAACCTGTTCAATCGTCTCTTCGCCAGCCACCAATTCCGCCACAAACTGCATCGTCTCCGTGCCATCCGATTTTTCTGGCTTGCGAAAGGTTGCCACCTGCCGGTTGGCGCGGTAGCCGCAGCCGTCGCACAGCAGCAGCGTGTCCTCGCCGATGGGGGTGAGGTACATAAACTCATGGGCTTGCGTGCCGCCCATCATGCCCACGTCTGCCTCTACAGCCAACACCGGCAGGCCGCAGCGGGCAAAAATGCGGAAATATGCTTCGTAGTGGGCCTGGTACTGTGCCTCCAGCCCAGCCTCGTCAACATCCAGACTGTAGCTGTCCAGCATGGTAAATTCGCGGCTGCGGATTAGCCCAGCGCGCGGGCGCGGATCGTCACGCCATTTAATTTGGATGTGGTAGGCCAGCTGCGGCAGCTGCCGGTAGGAGTGGATTTCTTGCCGGGCCAGTTCAGCCAATGTTTCTTCGTGGGAGAGGGCCAGGGTGAGGGAACGGCCGTTTCGATCCACCAACCGCCCCAACTCCGCATCAATCTCATACCACCGCCGCGACGCTTGCCACAGGGCCGCCGGATGCACCACCGGCATTTTAATCTCCTGCCCGCCCAGCGCATTCATCTCCTGCCGCATGATCGCTTCCAGCTTTTGCAATGCACGCTGCCCCAAATGCAAGTAGCTAAACACGCCCGCCGCCATCTGCCGCACAAACCCCGCCCGCAGCAGCAGCTGATGCCCCGCCACTTCAGTTGCCGCCGGAGCCTCCCGCAGCGTTTCATTCATTAATCGACTCATCTTCATAATCAAACACCTTTAAACATCTTTATGTCAAATCAAAAATATAAATCTTTTCCAAGACCACACTCTCCACAGATCTTCTCCCTAATCTCAAAAATCTCTGTGTTCTCTGTGGCTCAACATAAAAAAGCCCCGTGCCGGGCAGGCACGGGGCGAAGCGTTTTCACAATTGCAGATAAATCGTTGGTGGATTAGATGAGTTTTCTCATGCGCTGCATGCGTGACAAACGCCAGCCTCCCGCTGCCCAGGCAACGGGGCTGGTAGGTACGGGTGTGTTCGTCACAATCAGCCAATCGTTCATCGTGGCGTAACCATACAAAAAAGCAGAGACCTTTGTCAACCTTTAAAAATGAGGCTAATCGGTGGCAACGGCCGTTTGCGTAACAAGCTTCGCAAACAGGGCGGCAGCCAGTAAGCCAGAAACGATGTAGATGAGGGCAGCGCCATTCATCAAGGGGACGGCACCCACCTGGTCAGCCAGCAGTCCAGAGAGCGCACTGCCCACAAACATCAACAGTGTGGTTGTGGTGCCAAAAGCGCCAAAAACGCGTCCCCGGAAGGCATCTTCTGTGTTGGTTTGCAGCGTGGTTTGAATGCTAACAATCCAGGCAATAGCGGCCACACCTAAAATTGTTAGGATGGGCAAGGCCACAGCGAGGATGGGAATATTGACGACAATGAGCAATAAAGCGCCGCTGATGAACAATCCCCAGGTCATGAGCTGTGTGGCGGTAAACTTTTGATTCATTTGGGCAATAAGCAGGCCACCTATCAGACCACCAATGCCACGCGCGGTCATCATCCAGCCAAATTCAACAGCGCTGAGGCCCATATCGACCTGTACAAACACAACCAAAATGGCGCTGATGATGGCATCGCCAAACATCGCAATGCCAATGATGAGAAATGTGCTGGCCAGAATGCGATTCCCGCGCACAAGTTTTAGTCCGGCAACCCAGTCACGCCACACTTGTAACCAGCGAGCGGTAACGGCCGTTTCCGCCACAGCGACCGCTTCTCGTTTTGGAGCAGATACCAGCGCAATGAGCAACCCTGCCAGCAAATAGGTGGCGGCATCAACGATGGCCACACTGTAAAAGCCAACCAAGCCCAGCAGTGCCCCGCCCACAGCCGGACCAACCAGCCGCGCTAAATTGTCGTTCAGTGCATTAAGAGAGTTGGCAGCCATGAGATGCTCTTCGCCGACAAGCAAGGGAAGCAGTGCGTTTTCCGCCGGGCGGAAAAATTGGGACAGGGTGGCCTCGGCAAATGTGATAAGGTAAATAAGCCAGACCATATCGGCAGAGCGTACGGCCGTTAAGCCCAGCATAATCACCGCCTGCATCAAACTCGTTAGCACCATGGTCCGCTTGCGATCCCACCGATCGACAAACACACCAGCTACCGAGCCAAACACAATCCCTGGCGCGATATAAGCCATCAGCAGCCCACTGGTGGCCAGAGCCGACCCGGTCAGGGCATAAACGTGAAACGGCAGCGCGGCCAGCAAGACCCAGTTGCCAATCATGGAAATCAAACCGCCCGTCCACAGCAGGGCAAAGTTTTTGTTTTTTAACGTCTTCAGCATCGTAAAGCCTCCTCTTTAATTGATTCATCGAATAAACAGCGAGCAATGCACCAAAGATGAACTCACTCCGGTTTTTTGCACCTGATGTTTCATATCTTAGGCTGTACGAAGCTGGTTGTCTTCACCGTTGGGGGTGAAATGAGGGGGGTGAAAAGGTGAGGCGGGGGAGGTGAAATGAGGAGAGGATGGCAGCAGAATTGGGGTTAAATTCGCCCCACTCTGTCACTGCAAAATGCCCAGTTCGCGAGCCCGAATGACAGCCTGGGTGCGATTATCCACGCCGAGTTTACTGTACAGATTTTTGAGGTGCGTGCGGACTGTGTTTTTGGAGACAAATAGCTTGCTTTGGATCTCTTTGTTGGTTAGACCGGCTGCCAGCTCATTGAGAACATCCCATTCTCGTTCGGTGAGCAGGTCGGCATGTATACCGGTGACCGTCGCCGATTCTGAAGGCTGCGGAAAGGCAGCAAGAATACGCCGCACATAATTCGGGTCAGCGTAATTAACCTGAAGGAGAAGCGTCTGCAACGGCCGTCCAAAACGGACGAACGTACGAATGTAACCGCCCGGCTGCGCCAGATTGAGGGCCGATTGCAGCGAACTGAGTGCGGCCGTTTGCTTGCCCATCATGTCAAAGGTGAGCGCCTGCAAAATGTGTATTTCCAGGACGCCTTGTGTATACCCTGCAGTTTGCAGCATATCCTGTAAATACGCCAGCAAGCTGGCTATCTGGGGCAAAGCAGTGGTATCGCCAGTCTCGCGGGCCTCGGCAAGACGAACTTCCGCCAGCAAACGATAGTAGGAACACTGGCTGTATGCCGGACGATCCTGTAGCTGATACCCCGAAGCATTGGCCCAACGAACGGCCGTTGCCAACTTGCCCATCTGCATATAATAATTCGCCCGAATCGCTTCACTGGTTTCTGAGATCCCCGCAAGATTTGCGGGACGAATAAGCGCAATCAAATCGTCTAAAATAATTTCCGCTTTATCAGAGTCTCCCTGCAAAATGGCAATCGAAGCCTCACCCAGATTGGCCTCAATAGAAACATCGGTGATGCCGGTGCGATTACCCAACACCACACTCCGATGAAAATAGGCAGCTGCCTCTTCAATCTCGTTCCATTCAAAATGGAGACCGCCCAGCCCATTGATCATCAAGCCAGCCATTGGGCTGGCAGACTCCGCTTCCTCGACCAAACGCATACCGGAGCGGTAAATTTGCTCTGCCTCGGTTAAATTGGCACGGTTCCATGCCAGATTTGCTTGAATTTGCAATGTTTGCAGCCACATACTCAAATCGGTTTCGCTCGCTATGACCAGTTTTTCTTGCAGCGCTTCAAGCGCCTTTTGGGCTTTGTCGAGGTGACCGGTTTCGTAATGGTTAATGGCCAACTGCAAACGGGCAATATTTTGCACCGCCGGATCGATAGCAGACAGAAACGGCCGTGCTGCTTCTAACAAAGTCAGTGCCTGCTGATGGTTCCCGTCATTGCGGGCCAGAATTGCATGCAAAATAGATATTTCGGTTTGCAGCACCTTGGGCAGGTTGGCACCGTCCGCCACCAGCGCCAAATAAGCTTGCAACCCCTGAACCTCACCGACAATCATATGTGCGGCGCCAATTAAAAATGCTGCGCGTGGATGTCGCCGAATGGCAGATTGAGGCAAGACACGCCCCCATTGGCGTATCAGACCAGCGCCGCTTTGGGCCCACAACATACTGGCCGGTGTCGCGGCAATGAGCTGGGCGGCGCGATCAAAATCATTGGCCTGAAGCGTGTGGCGAATGGCATCGGCGCGCTGTGCCTGCGCCAGAAACCAATCGGCCGCACGATGATGAAGTGCCGCAATCTCCGTTTCGGCCGCATCCCGCTTCAGGCGATCCCGCAGCAAGTCGGCAAACAAATGATGATACCGATACCAGCGCCGCTGATTGTCCAAGGGAATCAGGAACAAATTAATTTGTTCCAGGGTATCGAGCATTTGCTGGCTTCCCGACCGATTAAGTAGATGATCGCATAACGCCGCATCAAATCGCTCCAGAATCGAGGTGTGTAGTAAAAAGCGCTGCATCGCCACCGATTGGTGAGACAGCACTTCAGACAGCAGATAGTCGGTGACCAGCCTGTCGCTGCCCGTGAAGCTGCTAATGTGGGCCTCAGGGTTTTCATAACCGCGCAGTGACATGACGGCAAGCTGCAAACCGGCCACCCAGCCTTCGGTGCGTGATTCAAGAGTGGATACGGCCGTTTCCCCCAAATCCAATCCCATCGTCTGCTGCAAAAAATCGCGCGCCTCCCGTCCCAGAAAACGCAAATCATCGGCGCGAATGTCTGTAAGCTGGTTGCGCACCCGCCAGCGGGGCAGCGCCAGCAAAGGATCCGCGCGGCTGGTCAATGCCAGATGGATCGTCGGTGGTAAATAATCCACCAACACCTCCAGGGTCGCGTGAATTGCTGGTTCGGTAATGACATGGTAATCATCCAAAACCAGAATGATGGGCTGACGCATGGTTGTTAATTCGTTTAACAAGGCACGCGTTAATCCGTCGGGGTCAGGGGATTGCAGACTGGTCAGCGTAGACATGAGCCCTTCCCCAAAATCAGGTTGGCTGGTTTGAATCGCGGCAACCAGGTAAGTAAGGAACCGGCTTAGATCGTTGTCGCTGCTGTCCAAAGAGACCCAACAAGCGTGGTGTGTCGCCGCTGCCTGCTGCAAACAGGCGGTGATTAACGTGGTTTTGCCAAAGCCAGCCGGGGCAGATATCAGCGTTACTTTGCGCCCTTGTTGCAAACCCTGCATAAACCGGTCGGTCAGGCGCGAGCGTACCACCAGATTAGGTCGCAGCGGCGGAATATACAGCTTGTTGTTTAACAATATTTCGGACACAAAATGATTATAGGTGAATGCCAGGGGAGTACAAAATGATCTCTACTAAAGGTTCCTGCGCATAGCCTCGCCAGCCGAACTTTTCTTGGCCACCACCCAGCAGGAAAATAAACAGGCAGCAAGATTCAACTGAGCGATATTTTTCGCCGGTAATATCTGAAGTTCCCCGTGAATGGCGAGAGCTTCCTTATTTAAATTTTTGACTTTGGCCATCTTGAGCAGAGATCAACGCTAGATTATCGTTGCTTGAATAGAATTTCCCCCATGCTATACTTTTCTGACAATTGTTTAAATTCAAGGCGCGATAGCGTCTGACTGCAGATTGTTTGGTTTACGGCCGTTTTGTGACCCATACAGCCCACCGGTGCCTAACAATCAATCTGCTTAAACCCGCGCGACCTTTGGTCAATAAACTGCGGATAAAAACATTTTAGGAAATTTATGGACGCTATTTTAAACACCGAGCAAGAAGAACTGCTCAAACGCACCCGCGATACATTAGGCCGACTGCGAGACCTGTTAGGCGATACGGCCGCTTCTAAAGAAAACCGCACCGCCCTGGCCGACTCTATCCGCCAGCTAGATGACCTGTTTCTGCTTGTCGTCGCCGGAGAATTCAATTCAGGCAAATCGGCCTTTATCAATGCCTTTTTGGGGCAAGAGCTGCAAACGGAAGGCGTCACCCCAACTACCAGCCAGATTTTTCTGCTGAAGTACGGCGAAGTAACCAACCAGGTACCTGGTGACAAAGGCGTTTGGGTGCAAACGGCCCCCATCGAAATGCTCAAGAAAATCAGCATTGTGGACACACCCGGCACCAACGCCATCTTGCGTGAGCACGAGGCGCTGACGGCCGAATTCATTCCTCGCTCTGATTTGGTGCTGTTCATCACCTCGGCGGATCGGCCGTTTAGCGAAAGCGAGCGCACCTTCCTGGCCCAGATTCGGGACTGGGGCAAAAAGATTGTGCTGCTGGTTAACAAAACCGACATTCTTTCCAAAGAGGGTGAGCGCAATCAGGTCATCGAGTTTGTCAAAGAGTCTGCCAAAAATCTGGTGGGTGAGATTTCGGCCGTGTTCCCCATTTCTGCCAAGCAGGCCCAACAGGCCAAAGCCGGTCAGCCCCAACTGTGGCAGCAAAGCGGCTTTGAACCGCTGGAGCAGTTTATCCATGACACATTGGATGACGACGGCCGTTTCCGCCTTAAGCTGCTCAATCCATTGGGAGTGGGACTCAAGCTGGTACGCAAACAGCTCAGCTACAGCGAATCTGACCTTGCTTCTCTGGAAGAGGACCGGCAGCTGCTAGACGACATCGAGCGGCAGATGCTGTATTATGACGAAGACATGCAGCGCAACTTCAAGGCCCGCCTTAGTGAAATCGACAATGTTTTGTACGAGATGGAAAAACGGGGCAACGACTTTTTTGACGAAACAATGCGACTGGGCCGCATTCCAGACCTGATGCGGGCGCGCCAAATGGAAAAAGCATTTGAGCAAGAGGTTGTCGGCCAAACGCCCCGCGACATTGAAAGTCGGGTTAGCGAACTCATCGACTGGATGGTGGAACAAGATTTGCGCCAATGGACCGCGATTGCCGACCACATGGCGCAGCGCAAGGAAGCCCACGACAATCGCGTCGTGGGGCAAGCCGGTCCCAAAGAAGGCACGCTAGCCTATGATCGGCAGCGCCTGATCGACTCCATCGGGGCGGCCACCCGGCGGGCCGTAGAAACCTACGACAAAGAGAAAGAAGCCATGGAAATGGCCTCTGCGGCGCGAACGGCCGTTGTCAATACAGGTTTGGCTGGGGTTGGCGTTGGCTTGGGTGTTCTGATTACCGTGGTTGCCCACACCGCCTTCTTCGACTACACAGGCATCTTTGCCGGAATTGCGGCAGCGGCCTTGGGGCTGCTCGTTTTACCGGCTCGTAAACGGAAAGCAAAAGCTGAGTTTGCCGAGAAGTTGGCCGACCTGCGCCAGAAACTGGTCAGCAGTCTAACCGAACAATTCACTCGTGAAATGCGGCGTGGTGCCCAACGCATTGAGGATACCATCGCCCCGTTTGCCCGTTTTGTTCGCGCTGAAAATGATAAAATTTCTGCTCAGCGGGATGAGTTGGTAGAGCTGGAAGCGCACATCAGTGGCCTGCAAGCACAGTTGAAGTTAAAAGCAATTGCGGAGGAAAGCGAACAGTAAGCGGTAAGCGGTAATCAGTAATCGGTGATCGGTAGGGACGAGGCGACCGGGTGATACCCTGGCCAAACAAGTAAACTTCTCTCCGGTTGCCCACCCTGTGGCTAAGACATAAAAAAACGGCCGTTTCCAAAGGGAAACGGCCGTTTTCGTTATTATGTTGAGTAAAGATCAGGTTAGTTGCCGCCCATCTGCTTTTGAATAAACGGCCAAATTACGCCACCAATAGCACCCAGTACAAATCCCATGATGCCAAAGCACAAAGCACCAAAGATACCGCTGATCGCGCCACCCGCTAAACCAGCACCAACGCCTTCTTGTAAACCAGAAGAGATGCCACCTGAAATCGCGCTAAAAACAGCCAACAAAATACCACTGGCACCACCAGCTAACGCCCCACCGATTGCTGATGTAGCAGTGTCTTCTAGACCTGGCGCAAAATATCCATAAAGAATGCCTGAGCCAATCGGAATCAAGAACCCACCACAAAGAAAAAGGATGGCAATAAATCCGCCAATAACTGGAATCAAAGATAAAAGACCCAATACAATTGCAATGCCTGCACCAATGCCACCAGCTTTCAAAACACTTTGCATATCAAGATTGTTCATTTAGAAGCCTCCAAAAGTTAAAATGGTTGATAAGAAATAAAACCCTTTTTACCGAAAAACGGTGCGTTGCTTGCGACGCCGGTACAAGCGAAACCCGTAAAATAAGAGCACCACCAATAACAGCATCCCCAAAACCGGCAGAAAAATCGCCAGGATTGAGGTGAAAAAAGCCACAATGTCTTCCACCAAACTCACCAGCCAGTTGCCAGTGCCTGCTGTCGTTGCCGTGACGACCGGTCGAGCCACGCCCTTCACAGCGTGCACGCTCCCCGCCACAATCAGACCAGCCCCCAGCGCCAAAACTGGGTGAACATCGTTGACAATGTTGGCGTTGGCGGCAAAGAGGATGGCCCCCGCAGCAGGCCGCACAAAAGTTTGAATCACATCGTTGATGGTGTCGATGGCGGGCACCTTGTCCACCAACATCTCAATGATCAGCAGCACACTGATGATGCCAATGGCCCACCAACTGCCCATCACATTATATGGTTCGGCTAAATTAAGCAGGGGATCATTCAGGGGAAAACGAGCCGCCAGGGCCACCAACAGGAGGGGAATGTAAGCGTTGAGGCCAGCACTGCCCGCCAGACCAAAAGCGCTAAACAAATCGAGCATGGTTTTCTCCAAAAACAGGAGACTGGGGATTAGAAATTGGAGATTTAATCTCTAGTCTCTCAAGATAAGCCAGGGAAGCCAGTGATGGTTCCGGTAAAATTAAAGCGCAGTAAAGTGATGGTGCCTAATTCAATTATCGTTAGGCCAAAACTGACCAGGAGCGGCACGGCCGTTTCCTGCCATCTTACCGCAAATCCATCCCGCTTAAAAAGCATCAACAACAGCACGGCATTAATTGACGTCACAATGAGCAAAACGCCGGCTACGCTTACGAGGGCTAATACGTATAGGAGCGTGGGTTGGTTGCTCAGAACCAGGAGAACGGCCATACCCGCCAACAATACCATCCCCAGTAATTCCCGCGCCGACTCAATGATGGGACGGCCGTTTACCTCGCGCCACAGTGTCTGCATCAATGCCGGGAAAATGAGCAATCCCATCGCCAATCCAGCCCCCACACCGGTGACCAGACGCAGCCAGTTTTGCGGTTCGTACACATGCGGAAAATTTGGGAAAAAGTGGGAATACGAGTTCAAGCCATCAAGTCCCATGATGCCAATGAAGCCCACCAGCGTGAGCAAAATGGGCAGCGGCGGCAGATCGGTGCGCCGGGTGCGCCCGGCCAACAACAGTGCGCCAAAGGCCAGCGCCACGCCCAAATACATGCCGGTGCAGCGCGCACAGAGAGGAAATTGACGGCCGTTTATCATGAGCGAGTGAGACGTGATGCGATGACAAATCGCCGCCCCCAGATAATCCCCACCGGTTAACAACGGTTCATGCGCCAGGTGCGTGCTATCCGTCACGGCAAACCAGCCCATCGCCACTAGCACCAGCAACACCACACCCAAAGCCACCGCGCGTCGCCGCTGAAAAGCATCCTTTAAACTCATAGAAAATGGAGAGGTAGGCTTAAGCATAAAGCATGGTTCCGGGATTAAAAATGCGCCGACGGCCGAGGAAATCAGTCGGTTTTTGCTGGATTTTGGGTAAAATAGCAAGCATTGTAGGTATTGTAATCAGCAGTGGTCAATTTCACAAGGAGTAACCATGCCCCAAAAACCAGACAGCTATCATCGCCCCGAATCGCTAGAGGAAGCCCTAGCCCTGCTGGCCAAACCTGGCAGTGCGCCGCTGGCTGGCGGTACCAAGCTCCTGGCTTCGGAAACTGGTTTGCCGGGAACGGCCGTAATCGATCTGCAAGCGTTAGGCCTGGGTCAGGCTCAATTGGTGACTGCCGGTGACAAACAAACGCTGGCGTTGGGGGCAACGCTGACACTCACCAAATTGAGCCAGTTTTTAGAAGCAGAATTACCAGAAAACGAGGTCGCTGCCTTGCTGCAAACGGCTATCCACCAGGCTGGCCCCAACACGTACCGCAACGCCGCCACGTTGGGCGGCACCGTGGCCAGCCGCCTGCCAGATAGCGAACTGCTGGCCGCGCTGCTGGTACTTGAGGCGACTGTGACCTTGCACAGCCCATCGAGCCAAAACAGTATTACTTTGGCCGATTATTTAGCTGATGTGGAACGGCCGTCTGGCCTCATCACCACTGTTACGGTTCCCGTCATCGAAGGCAGTGGAGCCAGCCATCGCGTGGCCCGCACCCCAGCTGATTATCCCATCGTTTCCATTACTGGCTGGCGCATGGCCGATGAATCGGTTCGATTAGCGGCGACAGGTTTGGGGGAACGGCCGTTTCGCCTGAAAAGCGCCGAGCAGGCTGTCCAAATTGGCATAGAGGAGGCCGCTATTGCCGCTTCAGCCGCTAACACCCACCCCGGTGACTTTCGCGGAGAGGCTAACTATCGCGCTGAAATGGCTGCCGTTCTCACCCGCCGCACACTCAAACAATTACTGAATTACCCAATTACATAATTACCTGATTACCACTTGCCCGTTTGTAACTGGGCAATCAGGTAATTGAGTAATTAATTTGCACCCCCCATCCGCCAATGCTACGATCACGGTACCAAGTTGGCTGAGTGATCGCGGTTGGGTGTCTCTGACACCTGGCTGAGGAAAGTCCGCACTCCACAGAGCACGGTGCCGGCTAACGGCCGGGCGGGGTGACCCGACGGAACAGTGCAACAGAGAGGTATATTGCTAGTGATTGCCAGGCAACGAAAGTTGTCGTGGCATTCGCCAGTGAGGGTGAAACGGTGGTGTAAGAGACCACCGGCAGCGGCCGTAATGTCGCTGGCCAGGCAAACCCCACCGGGAGCAAGACCAAGCAGGGCGAAGGGGCGGCTCGTCCCATCTGACGTCCGGGTAGGTCGCACGAGGGTGTTAGCAATAACACTCCCAGATAGATGATCACTACGTTTGCAATGCGCGAGCCTTGCAAATGAGACAGAATGCGGCTTATAGGCGAACTTGGCAACTCGGTAATCAGTAATCGGTGGTCAGTAATCAGTAAAAGTGATTACAGATGACCGATTACGGTTCACCGACCACAGAAAAAGGAGAACCCATGACAATCAACGTCCTCTTTGTTTGCCTGGGCAACATTTGTCGTTCGCCAATGGCTGAAGCGGTATTCCAACAGCTGGTGGATGAGGCTGGACTTACGGACAAGTTTCACATCGATTCTGCTGGTACCGGCAGCTGGCACATTGGCGAAAAAGCGCATCCTGGCACCAGGGCAATCTTAAACGAACATGGCATTGTCTATAACGGCCGTGCCCGCCAGGTCACTGCGCAAGATATGGCTGATCCACAAACCTACATCATCACCATGGACCAGAGCAATAGCAACAACCTGCGCCGCCAGTTCGGTAATCATTCCAACCAACATCGCCTTCTGGATTTCTCTAGCCAAAATGCAGAATCTGACGTTCCAGACCCGTACTACACCAACAATTTTGAATACGTCTACCAGCTCGTGGCCGATGGTTGTCGGGGACTGTTAGAAACCATTCGCCAGCGTGAAGGGTTATAGATCGTAGGTCAAGTTTGTAACCTTGACTCATATCTACATAACCGTAACAAGTTTTTAGAATCCCAAAGAGTATCTGCGGTTTACGTTTATAAGTAGGAGAAAAGAGCAAAATGAGTGTGACTGAGCGTGATGTAATTGTCGTGGGAGCGGGGCCAGCGGGGGCAACGGCCGCCGCTGCGCTGGCCCAAAAAGGATATGATGTGCTTCTTTTAGACCGTCATCAATTCCCCCGCGACAAAACCTGTGGCGATGCTGTCCCGGCTGGCGCAATTGAACTACTGTGGCGGTTAGGCATGCGCGAAAAAATAGAAAAGGCAGTAGAGCGCGGTGAACTGTATCCGTTAGAAGGCATGATGCTTGTTTCTCCTCGTGGCCACGAATTACACGCAAAATTCAACCATGGCAAGCTGGGAAGCGACTCTTATGTTGCCCCACGTATTTACTTTGATGCGCTTATTCAAGAACACGCGGTGGCCTCTGGCGCTGAATTTTGCCAGGCACAAGCCAAAGCACCCATTGTAGAAAATGGCAAAGTGGTGGGGATGAAAGTGCAGGCAAATGGCCGTACCCATGATTTGCGTGCCAAGCTGGTCATTGGTGCGGATGGCGTGACCTCCGTTGTGGCCCGCAATCTTCGCCCCAAAAATGAGCAGCATGTGGACAGCCATCGAGCAGTTGCCCTCCGTGCCTACATTGACGATATTGAAGAGCTGCCCAAAGAGGTAGAGTTTTATCTGTACAAGGATATTTTGCCCGGCTACGCTTGGATCTTCCCCATCGGTGAAAACAAGGCCAATATTGGCCTGGGCATGCGTCTGGATCATTTCCGCAAGAGAAAATACAACCTGGAGCAAATGCTGCATGATTTTCTAGAGCGTCCTGAGATCAAAAAGCGCCTGCTGCGCGGGGGGCAACTGCGAGATGTAGCCACCTGGCAGCTTAATTTCGGATCGCAAAAACATCTGCGTCACGTATTTGATGGGGCCATTTTAGTAGGGGATGCCGCAGGATTTATTAATCCCTTAACTGGCGGCGGCATTCACAATGGACTGGTTTCTGCGGAACTGGCAGCCCAGGTAGCGGACGAAGCATTAAAGGCGAATGACGTCTCTCGCAGTAAAATGCAGGTGTATGAAACGCTTTGCCATGACCACATGTGGGAAAGTATGCGTAACTCCTCCTGGATGCAGCGAACGTTTATGCGTTTTCCAATTTTAGTGGATTTTTTGGTGCGAAGGATGAAAGAAAACAGCCAGCTGGCAAAAACGTTCCTAACTAAGCTGTAGGGGTCAGGTAGTTCTTAATCTTGCCGGGCAAATCAAAGATGGGGGTATCTTTGGAAATGAAGTCCGTGGCTCCGGCATTGATGCTTTCAGTTTTGGTGTAATGACGGTCGTCGGCGGTGTACATGAGGATATACGGCCGTTGGGCGGGTCCCAATTCACGAATGCGGCGGCAGACTTCGATACCATCCATCCCTGGCATCATCACATCAAGCAAAATGAGGTCTGGCATCTCATCCCCCACCATTTGCAGCGCCTGTTTGCCATTGAGCGCACCACGCACTTTGTAACCTGCCTGCTCTAAAATAAGCAAGCAGAGGTTTACTAACGATTGCTCATCATCAACGACCAGGATTTTCGGTTCTTGCGTGAGTGGATGTGTTGCCATGACTCCATTGTATGAGAGGCTTGGGCACAGGTAAATAGTCTGTAAGACCCATTTTCATCGCATTAAAATAAAAATCCCCCTGGACATTTGGCTAAAACCAGGATGCCAGAGGGAAACTATAATTTGATTGGGGTCTTACCTATTACTCAGAAGGGCCAAAGCTGCGCTTAGCCGTGACGCTTTGAGCTTGGGGGCCACGCCCCTTATCAACCAGCTCAAAATCAACCCGATCCCCTTCGTAAAGGTTGCGGTAGCCATCCCCTTCAATCGCGGAGTAGTGTACAAACACTTCCTGCCCACCATCATCAGGGTTAATGAACCCGTACCCTTTCAAGCGACTAAACCATTTAACCATACCAGTTCGTTTACTCATTCCGTTACCTCCGCGTTGAGTACACATTGCAAAAAGCACCTAAACCCTAGCGGCAAGGGCTTATGGTGCTTTGCTGAAACAAAAAATTACCAATACATCGCTTTCTTTAATTCCTGTACCGCTCATGCTAGTAAAGAAATTATCATTGAAGCAGGGCAATGTCTATGAAATTCGCGTGAAAGCTGGTGAAAAAAAGGGGAAACACGGATCAGGGGGGCGACCGGAGTACAGCCTGTATCATGATTTCGCGCACGCCACTATCGCTGAAGCCAACGCTCTCTGCCAATTGGATGGACGCCTCGTTATTTTGGGCAACCACATAAAGGGGGGTACGGCCGTTTTCCAGCAAATAATTGGCCATGGCAGAGACGACACTACGTCCCCAACCGCGCCGCCGGTAACCGGGCTGGGTGGTCACACCAATCTCAGCATAGCTGGGAGACTGCCAGTTAAGCGTAGCTGATGCGCCGATGACATCATTCTCCCGGTCACGAATGAGGAAACGGGGCAAGCCGTTGGGCGCTTTATCTTGTGTTACCAAAACGTTGATGATGGGCTGAAAGCTGGACGGCCGTAATTGATACAGGCTTAGATTTTCTTCCGTTTGAATGTCGAACAGGGCATGCAGCAAAGGGGCATAGCGAGCGGGGGCATTGAGGATAACAGCCATTCCCACATCAATCGCCTCGTAAATCACATCTGTGCTGGTTTGCATATCGTGGATGGGCAGGCGCAGGGTAACAAACGGCCGAAATAAATCCATCCCTGTACGTGACAAAGCAACATATCCTTTGGCCCGTGGTGCGCTGTAGGGATACGGCCGTAAAATCGTGCGGTTGTCTGGGTGATAAAAAGCAAAATAAGCGGCCATGCCATCGGCTGGATTTGCTTCATCCAGCAAATGGAAGATGGCCCGTCGTTGTTGTGTTAAAGCCATAAAAAATTCAAGTTTCTGCCAAACAAAACTTATCCACTGACATTTCGGCCGGTGAAAAGCTATCAGGCAGCTATTGTTTGGTTTAGTCTCCGAAGGAAGTTCCCAAATCGCGACCAGTAAGGATGGTGTCGCAGTCCAACGGCACTTGCTTCATACGGCCGGAAACCTCAGACAAAGGTACATAATTCACCGTGGGCGGATCGAGCGCCACCATAACACCCGTTGCGCCTTCGGCCAGAGCGCGCACAGCCGCCGCGCCAAAGCGCAGAGACAACAGACGGTCATACGCCGTGGGTTTGCCACCGCGCAGTAGATGCCCCAGCACCACGACGCGTGTTTCTTTACCCGTAAGCGCTTCCAACGCCGCACCCACTTTTTGCCCGACGCCCCCGAGCCGCTCCGCCTGCCCTATCGATTTGCCAATGATAGACAAATCGCCACCGATGGGCCGTGCGCCCTCGGCCACCACCACAATGGAAAAGTCTCGCCCATGTGCTTCACGAGACTGAACCTTCTCCGCAACCTTATTGATGTCGTAGGGAATCTCGGGCAATAAAATGACATCGGCTGAGCCTGCCACGCCGGAATTCAGAGCAATCCAGCCGGCATACCGCCCCATTACTTCCACTACCATAATGCGCTGGTGCGATGCGGCCGTTGTGTGCAGGCGATCAATGCATTCGGTGGCAAAGTAGACGGCCGTATTAAAACCAAACGTCGCCACCGTCTTGTCTAAATCATTGTCGATAGTTTTGGGCACCCCAACCACGCGCAGCCCCTTTTCGGCCAGCGCCCCGGCAATGCCTAACGAACCATCCCCACCGATAGCCACCAGTGCATCCAGCTTGTGTTCGGCAAACCGGTCTAGCAGTTCATCGGAGCGATCAACCTCATGATATTGGCCATCTTCCCCCAAAACGGGATACGCCAGAGGGTTGCCCCGATTGGTAGTGCCTAAAATGGTGCCGCCCAGGTGTGTAATCCCGCGCACCACATCGGGGGTCAAAGTCATGAGACCACCGTCGGGATAATTCTCAGGCATCAGCAGCCCATTGTAACCGTCACGAATGCCCACACATTCCCAACCGCGCTGCACAGCCGCCAGTACAATCGCCCGGATAACTGCATTGAGGCCAGGCGCATCCCCACCACCGGTATTAATACCGATTCGTTTAATCTCCATGAATAAATCCTTTCTTTGTTTCGGCAATGACCGGATCAAGTATACAATCGGTCGCCGCTTCTGGCATGTGGAGAGATGAATCACGAATGGGACAAATAGACGAATATCACGAATTTTGTCACCATTTTATTCGGCGCATTCGTTCATTCGTTAAATTCGTGATTTGCTTTTGATGTGAGGTTCATGATTCGTAAGCTGTGGATTGCATTCGTTCGCTTTGGTTTTCGCCTGCTGTATTATGAGCTGGCCTGGACGTATGATCTGGTTAGCTGGCTGGTGTCGCTGGGTGAATGGGGGCGCTGGCAACGGGCGGCGCTGCCGTTTGTGCAGGGGCCAACCATTTTGGAAATTGGGCACGGACCGGGCCATTTGCTTATGGAACTGCAATCTGTGGGGCACATGGTGGTTGGCGTGGACTTATCACCGCACATGGGGCGGCAGGCGCAGCGCCGACTGCACAGAAACAAGCTGCCTACTAATTTGATCCGGGCCAAAGTGCAGGATTTGCCGCTGCAAACGGCCGTTTTCCACACCGTCCTCTCCACCTTCCCCACCGACTACATTGTTGATCCAGACAGTTTGGCGGCAATTTACCGGGTACTGCGGGCAGACGGCCGTCTCGTTGTTGTGCCGGAAGGGCATCTTACCGGCCATGGCCTGGGGCACCGGCTGATTGATTGGCTGTTTCGCATTACCGGCCAACGCAGCGATGCTTTTAGCGTGGATAAAGCCCACAATTGGCCCGCCCCTGATCTTTGGGAGCCATTTCGCCAGCGATTTGTAGCAGCGGGCTTCCAGATCACCATTGAGCAAATTCAACTAGAGCGCAGCGCTGTCACCGTTTTTATTGCCCAAAAAAGCACCAACTCGCAAACTTGATCGGGGATTGGTAAAATTCAACTATGAATGAACCTGAAATGACACCAACGGCCGAACCCGAAACGGCCGTTCTGCAAAAAAAACAACCACCTGCCGCCATCTCAGAACGGTTAATTCTCTTTATTGTCGCGCTGGTGGCGATTGGCCTGGATCAATTCACCAAATACCTCGTCGAGAGCAATCTGGCTCTGTTTGAAGTATACGCCCCCATTCCCAGCCTGGAATCTATGTTCCGTATCTTCCACATCTACAACACCGGGGCCACCTTTGGTCTGTTTGCTGGGGGCGGCGACATTTTTCGCTATCTGGCGATTCTGGTGAGTTTAGGGATTATTTATTACAACCACATTTTGCCAGGCAACCAGCGGCTGCTGCGTTTGGCGCTGGGGCTGCAAATGGGCGGCGCGCTGGGCAACATGATCGACCGCTTCCGCATTGGCCACGTCACCGATTTCATTGACATTGGCCCCTGGTACATTTTTAATTTGGCCGATCTGGCCGTGGTGTCTGGGGCTGTCATCCTGGGCATTATGGTGTGGCGCGAATCTCGCGAGCACAAGGCACGCCAGCAAGCAGAAAATGACCAAGAGATGCCGCTGGAAACGGCCGTTCCCCCTCAAACCGATCCCACTCATGAATAGCCAAACCTTACACCTGGATGCCCCCGGTCAACGACTGGACAAAGTGCTCACCGAGCAGCTGCCAGACCTGTCGCGCACCCAAATTCAGCGCTTGTTGAAGGAAGCGCAAATTTTGGTAAACGGCCGTCCCGCCAAAGCCAACCTGCGCCTGGAAGGGGGGGAAGAAGTCACTGTCACCCTGCCCGAACCAGAAGAAACCGAGCTGCTCCCCGAAGCCATTCCGCTAGACATTCGCTATGAAGATGATGACATGCTCATCATCAACAAGCCAGCGGGAATGGTGGTGCACCCCGCCGTGGGGCACAGCAGTGGCACGTTGGTGAACGCCGTGTTGGCTCACTGCCCCGACCTGCCCGGCATCGGCGGGGAAAAGCGGCCCGGCATTGTGCACCGGCTGGATAAAGAAACATCGGGCCTCATTGTGATTGCCAAAAACGAGCTGGCGCTGCGCCATCTGCAAGCCCAATTCAAAGAGCGTACAGTAGGCAAGCAATATTTGGCGCTGGTAGAAGGCCAGGTGCAGCCGCCCACGGCGCTCATTGACGCGCCGATTGGCCGCGACCCCCGCCAGCGCAAAAAGATGGCGGTGATCCCGTTTGGCGGCTCGGCCCGCAGCCGTCCGGCCCAAACACAGTACACAACCATCACTGGCTACGATGATTACACGCTGCTGCGCTGCGAGCTGTTCACCGGACGCACCCATCAGATTCGGGTGCATCTAGCCTACATTGGTTTTCCCATTGTGGGGGACAAGGTGTACGGCCGTCGCAAGCCCAGCATCCGCTTGGGACGACATTTTTTACATGCGGCGGTGTTAAGGGTGAAACGGCCGTCGGACGATGAAGAAATCACCATTCAGGCCGAACTCCCCCCCGAACTCGATGCCGTTCTGCAACAGCTTGCTGAGTAAGGACCATGAAGTACGCATCCAAGCTGGTGCTTTTATTACTTTATGCCAGCTATTTTTTGCTGGTGGCACCGCTTGCCACTTGGCTGCTGTTTAATGCGCAAACGGCCGTTGGCCGAATGCTGGCAATCATTGGTTTGTTATCTGTCCTGCTGCCCACTCTGCTGGCCCTTTCCCAAAGAAAACAGAACAAATTTTTGCGCGGAACATCTGGACTTGTTGCCATTTTACTGGTGGTGCTGGCAACGGCCGTTTTCCTGCAAACTCCTTCTGGTGATCCTGGCCCCAACTCACCAGTGCACCAGCGCTATTTTCGTGACGGGGGATACGGCCGTTTCGACCTCAGCAACATCATTCCTGAGACAGAACAAATCAACCTGGGCTTTGCCGTCATGCCCTATGTCGATTCGCTGCTCGCCGTTGAGCAATCCCGGCGTGTTTCAGCCTTCACGATGGATATTTATCGGGAAATGGAACAAGACCCGAACTTTCATGAACTGGGTTCAGCCATGAATCTGGCATATGCAGAATTGTGGGGACGGCCGTTTGACGAGGGCCACTATTACCTTTATGTGCCGCAAAATGCGCCCGAAACTCCGCTGCCTGCTATCATCTTCTTGCACGGCAGTGCCGGCAATTTCAAAGCGTACACCTGGGTCTGGTCCAAACTGGCCGAAGCGGAAGGTTTTGTCATCATTGCCCCCAGCTATGGCTTTGGCAACTGGAACACAGCCGGGGCCGAAACCGTCCTCCAGGCTATCGACGATGCTAAACAGCAGGTGAACATTGATGAAAATCAAATTTACCTGGCAGGCCTTTCCAATGGCGGCCTGGGCGTCTCGCAGCTGGCCCAAATGGCGCCAGAACTGTTTCAAGGGCTGATTTTTCTCTCACCCGTAATGGACACAAACATCGTAGACAGTGCCCCATTTCAGGCCGCCTGGGCCAACCGGCCGATATTGGTCATTTCTGGAGAAATTGACAAACGTATCCCTCTCAGCTATGTTGAACAGCGCATTACCAATTTGGAACATGGTGACGTCAAGGTCACCACACATATTTACCCCAATGAGGATCATTTTCTCGTTTTTTCCCAGCCAGAGCACGTCATGCAGACCGTGGCTGAATGGCTTTCAGGAGTGAACCAGTGAAACATTTAGATGAAGTTGCTCAAGCCAACCAAAACATGTGGGAAGCTGAAGTACAAAAAGGTGGCGGCTACACGCAACCCTGGCTTGATCTGGATACGGCCGTTTTGCAACAAATGGCGGCTGGTGAGTTAGATCCCTTCCCGGAGCCATTGTATGAGCTGTTTCCCTATCATCTGCTGCAAGGTGTGGCGGGCAAAGACGTGCTTTGTTTGGCGGCAGGGGGTGGGCAGCAAACGGCCGTTTTCGGCCTGCTGGGTGCCAATGTAACCGTGGTGGATTTAACCCCAGGGCAGCTAAACGGCGATGAAAAAGCAGCGGCCCATTATGGCTACCCCATCACCGCCGTCCAGGCCGACATGCGCGATCTTTCTGCCTTGCCCGATGGTGCCTTCGATCTGGTGTTTCAGGCTGACTCTCTGGCCTACGTGCCCGATTTGCGCAAAGTGTACGATGAAGTTGCCCGTGTGCTGCGTCCTGGCGGTTTATATCGGGTAAAGCATAGCCAGCCTGCGGTGCATCGTGTGGGGTGGAACGGCCGTACCTACACCATCGATGCCCCCTATGCCGAAACGGTTCAACATCGTGAAGACGGCGGCGTTGAGTTTCGGCACCGCATGGATGACATCTTCAACGGCCTGCTAGACGCAGGCTTTACTATCCAGCGCGTGCACGAAGCACCCCATTACCTGCAATCCTACGCCGGTGCCGAGCCAGGCAGTTGGGGCCATGAGACGCGCTATATCGCCGGTGGCTTTGCCATCGTTGCCCGATTGAATCTCTAACTGTCATGCCCGCGCGGGAGTGACACACAGAGGTCATTTACAGTTAATTAATGATAGATGATGGGGGCTATTGCTCGCTGTCTGCTGCGCTGGTTTCTTTTACGGGGGAATTGTAGCCATTTTGTGAGGGAAGCGAGATAGAGAAAGTGCAGCCTTCACCCTGCTGGCTGTAACACCAGGCCCGTCCACCGTGTCGTTCGGCAATGGAGCGTACAATCGCCAGCCCCAGGCCAGACCCTTTCACTTTTTCTGTGCCGCGCTGTTTTACCCGGTAGAACTTCTCAAACAGGCGCATCTGGTCTTGTTTGGGAATGCCGGGACCGCTGTCTTGCACACTGAGGACCAACTCGCCATTTTTCTGTTCGGCCTTCAGCCACATCGGGCCACTATCCGGTGCATATTTAATTGCATTGCCCACCAAATTGGTAAGCGCTTGCCGGATCAGTGAACCATCTCCTTGAACTGGGGAAATATCTTCAGCAATGTCTACCTGGAGCTTAATGCCTGCCAGATGTGCGTGCTGCCAATATTCTTCAGCAATGCTTTCCAGCAGCGGCTTCACCTCAATGCGCTCCTGAGCCAAATCAACCCCAGCTTCAATACGGCCCAAATCAAGCAAATCGTCTACCAGTTGAGACATCTGATCGATGCCGACCAGAATTTTGTCCAAATATTCGTGCTGCTTTGGGCTAAGTTCATCCACCATCGGCACCATGGTAGCGTAGCCGCGCATGTAGGTAAGTGGGCTGCGCAAATCGTGGGAAACGGTGGCCACAAAATCGGATTTCATCTCATCAATTTCTTTGAGATGAGTAATGTCGCGCAACACCGCTACCCGGCCAAACACTTGCCCTTCATTGCTGATGATGGTGGACGCGCTGGCGTAATAAGTTTGGCCATTTGGCATGGGCAGCTCTAAGTTACGGGTGTGCTCATCTTGGCCGGTTAGGGCCTTAACCAGTTTGGCTGGTTCAATCACTTTGGCCACCGGACGACCCACCACTTTACTGGCGTTCAGGCTAAAAATGCGCTCAGCAGCGCGATTGATGAGCAAAATACGCTCGGTCTGGTCGGTGACGATAACAGCGTCTGTGGTGCTGGCCAATACGGCCGCTAACCGGCGACGCCCCCCTTCAGCAATGGCATACAACCGGGCGTTTTCAACAAGAACGGCCGTCTGGCTGGCCAACGTCACCAATAAATTGCGCTCAGAAATATCGTAGCTGTGTGCCTGACGGTAACCCAACCACAAAATCCCCTGGAAGCGATCATGGGAGTAAAGCGGAATGGCCACCAGGGCGGGTACCGGCGGCTCTGCGTCACGGTCCAGCTCCAAAGCAGCACGAATCTGGTTGGGCGTGGCCAGCATCAGCTCCTGCATGTGGCGCAGGCGGGTCATGATCGGCCGATCCAATTCTTTCATCGCGGGGGCTGCTGGGCCTTCACCAAAGGAAAGGGGGGCACCGCCGCTCGGATTCAGCACAACAGCCCGCGCCCCAGCTGCCCCCGTGCCGCGCAATGCGCCGCGCAAAACGGCCGGCAGGCCCTGCGTTAGGTCAATGCTGGTGGAAACATCGTGGCTGGTGCCCAACAGCAGCGACAAATCGTTAAGCTGCTTACGCGTGGCTCGCTGCATCTGGATAAATGCCTGATTTAGCTCGCCAATTTCATCTTCACGGTGTTCCAGCTCCGTGGCAGACCAACTGCCTCCGGCGGCCATCGTCTTGCTGGCAGCCACAATTTTGCTAATTGGCTGGGTGATGTCACGTCCCAACAAGGTAACGTTGGTATAAAACAGGACCGTGCCTAAAATCAGTACCAGCAGCAGCGGCCAGCCGATGCGCAATGCCTGCCCCAGCACAATTTCATAGGGAACGGCCGTTACCACTGTCCAACCTAGCTCAGCCGCCGCTTTGGTGTAAATCAGGTCCCGCGTGCTGCTGCCTTGCAGCCAGCCACGGTACGCTGTACCCAACTCCATATCGTCCAGGCCCAGGAACCAGAGGGAACGCAGTTCATCCTCTTCGCCGGGCCAGCCAGCGCGTAAATACGTGTTTTGAGGATGGGCGATAATTTGTCCCTGTTCATTGACCAGAAAGCCGGTACCGCCACCCACCGTGCCTTGTAAACCAACCAGCAAATCATCCAGGCTAAAATTGGCCAGCCGTCCAATGAGAACAACGGCCGTTTCCCCATCCTGACGCACTGGCAAAAGCAAACTCAACACTTGTTCCTGCGTAGGCATGTTGGCCAGAGCTACACTCTTAGGATTGGGGGTAAACGCCTCAGCCACGGCGGTGGTTTCTGTGGCTGAAAGCTCGGGAATGGTTTCGTCTTGGGGGAAAACGGCCGTTACATCGCCTGCCTCATTAACCAGCAACAATTGTTGGTATGTCGGATTCCGACGGTACAGCTCGGCCAAAGTAGTGCTGGCAACGGCCGTATCGTCACTCAGCAGCGCCGCCTGCTCATCTTCAAACAATGTTAGCTGGGTTTCCAACTGGTTAACAAATTCGGGGATGGCCTCAGAAACGACGGTGGCATTGTAAGCCATCTGGTTCACCACCAGCCGGGTAGAAACGGAGACCGCCAAGTTATAGACAACGGTGATGGAAAGCAGGATAAGCAAGGCCGCAAATGTGAAATAGTTTAATTGGAGCCGTTTTTGCAGGCTGCGCCGGGTTGGTGGGGGAATGAGCGATTGAGACGGCCGTAAATCGGGCATATTGTGCAAAACAAACGTGACCACGCCACCTGCCACAATTCCTTCCAGCAAACACGGCCAAAAATTCGCCGTCACCATCACCAGGGCCTGATCCAGCGCCGACAGACCAGAAACGGCTGCAGACGCGAAGCCCCCAAACCCGCTAAAAACAACAAACAGCAAGCCGCTCAACAACCCCGCCAGCCAGGGCTGCCGCAGCCAATGGTAAATCGACCCGATATAATTTTGCTGTAACAAGAAAGCGATGGTTACGGCCGTAAACGCCCCCCAGAAAATATCAAACAGCCAATGCGTCTGCCCCAGCAGGGTCCCCAAGCCAGTAAATGCACCAACCAGCAGCGCCCCAGGCGGGCCCACCACAACGCCAGCCAGCAGCAGCGGGATGCCACCGAGCAGCATGGCCGCACTATCTGGCAATTCAGCCACGGGCGGCGAGGCAAATTGGAAGTGAAAGGGGAGCAGTTGGCTGGTAACCAGCCCGCCCAATGAAAGGGCAGCCGTCCAAAGCCACTGTTTTCTGGAAAAACGTTGGTAATTTGGACGGAAATAGGATGCAAGGTAAACAAAAAGGGCTGCACACAAAAGCAAAAGCAGGTAGCCTACCGCACGGTTTGGCAGGTCAAGCGAAACTTCCCTACTTACACCCCACAGACTTACTGGCATACGGTTGTTCTCTTCACGCCGAGGTGACTTGCCTCTCTTAACGCTAATTGCAATTTGACACCAACAGGATCTGTCATCAAAGATGATCTGCCAAATTGCCTAAAGTACGGCCTGCCAAGCGTCGCGAGGAATGAATTTGGGCACAGCCATACCAACAAAACAGTTTACAAAGGTTACTTTACAATAACGATACAACAACGGGATTATAACATGCGCTTATAGCCATAGCAATCAACATCTAATAAAAGAGACAAACCGAAAGTCATGGGTCAACCGAGATCTTTCATACATAACAACAATTATTAATAGCAGAAACAGGCTGTTTTCAAGACAAACTGTTTGTCATTTATAAAGTTGTAAACTATCATCCTCGTAATGAATTCTCGTCGCCGCACCTACCTTATTTTGATTGGGGTCATCCTGCTGACGATCCCTTGCTACATCGCTGGTGTCTTCTTGCTGGTTATTGCGCCAGATGCTCCTGTAAGCGAACTGCCGCCCACATTACCCGTTGTCGTTTCGCCAACTCCCACGGCAACGAGTCCGGCCACAGAAGCTGGCCCACCGGGTACGTTAACGGCCGTTCCCACCAGCACCCAAGGCCCACCCACAGCCACCCTGCCCCCAACACCTGACCAGTTCCAAACGCCAGTGGTGCTGCCAACAACAACGCCAACAGAAACAGCCACCGCATCCGCGACACCCACCGCCACGGGAACCGCAACCGGAACGGCCACCGCCACAAGTACTGGAACGGCACTGCCTACCAACACGGCAACGGCCACGGCAACCCAAGGTGTCACCGCGACAGCCACCAACACGGCGACAGCAACGCCAACGGCAACCACGGCCGTTTCGCCAACTGTCACCAACACAGCGACAGCAACACCAACCGCCACAACGGCCGTTTCACCCACAGCCACCAACACCGCCACAACAGCCGCACCAACGGAAACAGCCACGACCGCAGCACCATAACTGCCCAATCACAACAAGAGAGAGCTTATGGATACATTTAAACTACTACAAACTTTAACCGAAGTCCCCGGCCCATCTGGTAATGAGCAAGCGATCGCCAACGCCGTAGAAGAGTGGTGGCAGCCATACGCCACTCATTTTGTACGGGATCGCGTGGGCAATCTGATGGCCGTCAAGGAGGGCAGCGGAGAGGCACCCCGCCGCTCCATTTTGTTGGCCGCCCACATGGATGAAATCGCCCTGATGGTCCACCAGATTGTGTCCCATAACGACAATGGCTTTTTGCGCGTCACCAACGTGGGTGGCGTCGATATTCGCCATTTATATGGGCAGATGGTGGTGGTACATGGCAAAAACAAAAATTTTACTGGTGTCCTGGGCAGCCTGCCCAAAACAATGCTGCCGCCAGAAAAACGAAACAAGCCGTTTGGCTATGAAGATTTGGTGGTGGATGTAGGCTTGCCCTTGTCTGAAGTGGAAGCAGAAATCTCCGTAGGCGATTTTATAAGCTTCCGCCAGCCGCTGCGCAAATTGCAGAACGGCCGTGTTGCGGGCAAAGCATTAGACAATCGGGCCTCCATAGCCGCCGTCACCATCTGCCTGGACTATTTGAGCCAGCGTACACACAGTTGGGATGTCGTCGCCGTGGCCACCGTGCAGGAAGAAACGCGCCTACTCGGTGCGTTCACCAGCGCCCATTCCCAGCAGCCAGACCTGGCCATCGCCATCGACGTGACCTTTGGCAAAGGGCCGGGGGCCAGCGACACCGGCACCTTTGAGCTGGACAGCGGCCCTTCGCTCGATTTGGGGCCAAACGTGCATACCGGCATGTACAAGGCACTCAAGAAAACGGCCGAATCCCTGGAAATGTCCATCAGCACCGGCACCCACAACCGGGCCAGCGGCACCGACGCCTTTGGCGTGCAGGTCGCCCGCAGCGGCATTCCCACCGGACTCATTTCCATCCCCCTGCGCTACATGCACACCATGGTCGAATCGGTTGCCCTAAAGGATGTGGAACGATGCGGCCGTTTAATGGGCGAATTCATTGCCAACCTGGATGACGAATTTTTGGGCAAACTGGCGGCAGGGATGATGGAAAAAGATGGAGATTAGAGATTAGAGACTGGAGATTAAAGCCAATCTCTAATCTCCAGTTTCCAATCTCCAAATTGCGGAGCAATTGATGAACGAACTACTCAAAAATCTAACCGAAGCCGTCGGCGTGTCTGGCGAGGAAAAAGAGGTGCGGCTGCTCATTCGCGACCTTATCGCCGACCATGTGGATGAATGGCACGTTGACGCGATGGGCAACCTGATTGCCCTGAAAAAGGGCACTGGGGCAGTTGATTTACGGGTGATGGTAGATGCCCACATGGATGAAGTCGGCCTCATCGTCACTGATTACGACAGCAACGGCACCCTGAAATTTAGCGGCGTGGGCGGCTTTGACGACCGTGCCCTGCTAGGCAAAGTGGTGCAGGTTGGCCCCAAAAAGCTGACCGGGGTCATTGGCGCACGCCCCATCCACTTGCTCAATGCCACCCAGCGCAGCACCATCACCAAAATGGATGCCATGCGCATTGACATTGGAGCCAAAAATAAAGATGCCGCCAGCGGCAAGGTCAATATTGGCGACCGGGCGGCGTTCGTAACTGAGTACGAGGAGCTGGGGCCAACGGCCGTTGGCAAGGCTTTCGACAATCGGGCAGGTTGCGCGGCGTTGATTGAACTTTTACGGGAACGGCCGTATCCCTTCGATCTCATCGCCACCTTCACCGTGCAGGAAGAAGTTGGCCTGCGCGGGGCAACCACCGCCGCCTACGGCGTCAAGCCGGATGTGGCCCTTATTTTGGAATGCACCCCTGCTTATGACTTGCCCAACAAGGATGATGTGAGTCCGAATGTAGCCTTGGGCAAAGGCCCCTCCATCTATGTGATGGACAGCGGCACCATGCAAGACCCGCGCCTGGTAAGTCTCATCACCCAAACGGCCGCAGATAATGACATCCCTTGCCAAATTCGTCGTCCCGGTGGTGGCGGCACAAATACGGCCGTTATCCAGCGCGTGCGAGGAGCCATTCCAGCCGCCACTATCGCCGTGCCCGGTCGCTACGCCCACACGCCCGCCATGATGATTAATCTGGATGATTATGCGAATGTGGTGAAGCTGGCAAAGGCGACGTTGTTGAACCTGACCATGGATATTGTGAAACGTAATTGAGTAATTGGGTAACTGAGTAATTGGGCAATTACATAATTACTCAATTACTTAATTACAACCAGTACACTCACCCTATCTTTCGAGGAACACATGAACGATTTAATCAAAAAACTGGTAGAAGCGTACGGCCCATCGGGCTTTGAAGACCACATGCGGGAGCTGATTCGGCCCGAAATTGAAAAATACGCCGACGAAATTTCGGTGGATGCGATGGGCAACCTGATTGCCCACAAAAAGGGCACCGGTGACGGCCTCAAGGTGATGATTGCTGCCCACATGGATGAAATTGGCTTGATGGTCTCCCATGTCACCGAAGATGGCTTCTGCCGCTTCACCAACATTGGCGGCATTTACACCCACACGCTGCTGGGCAGCCGGGTGCAGTTTGCCGACGGCCGTATCGGCATCATTTACAGCGACCGCATCACGGACCGCAGCAAGGTGCATGGGCTGGAAAAACATTACATCGACGTAGGCGCAACCAGCAAAGAAGATTGTCCGGTGAAAGTGGGAGATGCGGTGGGTTTTGTACGGCCGTTTCTGGCCCAAGGCAAACGTCTCAGCGCCAAAAGCATGGATGACCGCATCGGCTGCGTGATCGCCATCGAAGCGCTCAAGCGGCTCAAGAAAACACCGCACGACGTTTATATTGTCTTCAGCGTGCAGGAAGAGGTGGGCACGCGCGGGGCACAGGCGGCTGCCAACATGCTCGATCCCGACGTAGGCATCGCCCTGGACGTGACCCTGGCGGGTGATACCCCGGAACCCACACCCATTGCCGTCGAATTGGGCAAAGGCACGGCCATCAAAGTAAAAGATACGGGCATGATTGCCCACGCTGGCCTGGTGCGCCTGATGAAACAGCGCGCCGAGGAAGCCAACATTCCTTACCAGCTGGAAGTGCTCACCGGCGGCTCTACCGACGCCCGCTCCATCCAAATTGCCAACGGTGGCGCAGCGGCTGGCTGCATCTCCATCCCCTGCCGCTACGTGCACTCGCAAAGCGAAACCGTCGATGCCGACGATGTGGAAAACTCGATCAAACTCCTCGTCGAAATCCTCGCCAACCCTATCGAATTGTAACTTCTCTGGTGACAGTCACTTTAAAAAATTCTGGAGTGACTGTCACCAACTAAACTCATCCCCCAAAGCCAAAATTTATTTTCGGAATTAGCACCTATGTGCTATTATTTCAACCTCTTTTTATTCTTAACCAGAGGCTGATTAGCCTAGGATAAAGTCTGGATGAAGGAAAATGATAGCTTTTTTTGGGAATTAGCGGAGCCGCTTTTGGCTGAGAAAGCCATCGAAAAAGGAACGATGATGGGCTTTCCTTGTTTGCGGATAAATGAGGACTTTTTTGCTTCGGTGCATCGCACGACGGGGGATTTGATTGTGAAGCTGCCTGCGAACCGGGTGCTGGATTTAATCGAGACGGAGGTGGGCGAACCTTTTGCGCCAAACGGCCGTCGCTTCAAAGAGTGGGTTGCCATTCCCAACCGAGATGCCACTCTCTGGCAGCAGCTCATCAGCGAGGCCCGCACCTTTGTTGAGGGCAAATAGCGGCTATTTTATGTAAAGCTTCTCGGAAAACCCAAGGGGGAGATGGTTGAAATTAGTCGTGCTGCTGGGCAATGAGAATGACAGCGAAGGTAATTTATCGCCGGTGGCCATCAGTCGGGCCGATACGGCCGTTCGCTTTCTTAACAAAAATGACGAGTGGTTGGTGCTGCCGACTGGCGCGTTTGGTGCCCACTTTAACACAACCAAAATTCCGCACGGGCAATATTTGACCAACTATTTGTTAGCCAACGGCATCCCGGCAAACCGGATTTTGCCCCCTACCCACAGCGCCAACACCATACAAGATGCCATTTGTGCCAAAAAGAGAGTTGCCAGCTCAAAAGTCTCACATCTTGTCGTGATCACTTCTGAATTTCATATGCAGCGGGTCAAGTTCATTTTTGGGCAGTTATTTGCGGGCATGACCATCGAATATTTGAGCGCACCCAACCAGGTTGACCCGCCTACTTTGGCTAAATTGCTGGCACATGAAACGCGCGCGCTGCGCAGCTTGCGGGAAAATTGGGAGCAGCTTTTCCGGCAAAACAGCCAGATTGGGGAACGGCCGTTCCCAGACAAAAAGTAAGCTTCTCCCAGTTACCCAACCGTGCCCGGAAAAAGCCGTACCCAAATCCAGGCCAGGGTCATGGTGGGGATCGCCTGCGTGAAGGGAATGAGCGACTCTACCATAGAAACGCCACGGAGGGCCTTCAACCCCAGCCGATCTAAAATAATCCAGGAAAAGGGAGCCGCCAGAAAATCCAGGGCAAAGTCGAGCAGGTCGATCATGAGAACGACCAGGAGGGGCGTGAGCAGCAATGTTTCGCCAAAGGTGGCGTCGGGGGGAATGTGGATGCGTTTAACTTGCCGCCAAACGATGAGCAAAAGTAGCAAAGATAAGAGGAGCGCCACACCCATCAGGGTAAGGAGTATAAGACCAAAGTCACGAAGAAATTCAGCTAAATCCATAGTAAGTCATTTATATTTCCCCGGAAACTTTCAGACTGGATGTTGGTTTGAAAGATAGTTTCCGGGGAAATGATCCTTTTTAGAAAAACACCTGCCACAAAAAGATAACAAAAATAAAAATGCCGCCAATGAATTGAATAACGGTGGCAATGCCCCAACCCGCCAACCCGCCAAAGCCTGCTTTTTTGGCGATTTCCCAATCGCCATGCTGCCAATATTCGCCCAGCAAAAGTCCGGCAATGTAACCAACAATCGTGCCCACAATAGGGAACACGAGGGAACCAACAACGGCCCCGACCGTACCAATGAGCATCGACTTAATCGAAGCGCCCCCTTTTTTGGTGCCAAACAACGTCAGCCAGATGTCTGACGTGCCGGTGACCACGGCGATGAGGCTGATAACAACGATGGCGGTAATGGAAACGGCCGTAAAGCCATCCACCAGCGCGTAAACAAAAACAATCACCCACATCAGCAGCACCCCAGGAATAATGGGAATCAATGTGCCAATGAGGCTGAGTAATAATAAAAAAATAACAACACCAACAGAAACTGCTTCAAAAAGTTGGGCCACAATGCCTCCAACCAAATAAATTTTGTGTGTCAGGTTCGACGCACTTTTCTCCAGAATCCTCGATTCACAAACCATCTTTCAAAGTGCGTCGCACCTCTCAAGTAAATTTTTTTAACGGTAGACTGTACGCAGGGAGTGGTTAATCGTCGCAAAGATTAGAGGGAGCGGTAAGCGAGCAAAAAGCGCTCGAACACATCGGAGAGATACGGCCGTAATTGCAAAAAGCCTTGCAGCGGTGTGTCCACAAAATCGTGTTCGGCCATCCGATTTATCTTTTGCCAGGTATATTTATTGGGCATCTCTTCAAACCAGGTGGCAAAATGCGGAAACCAGTTGGTGATTACATACAGGCAGCGCGCCGCCGGAATTGCCTGCCGCAATGCCCGTGTATTCACCCGGTTGCCCAACCGCTGCGAAAGGGCTAGCAGGTAGCTGTCGATAATCGTCTCTTCATCCATCGGCCAGGTAGAGCGTGTCCTCAAGTTGGGAGACCTTTCGGCATCGTCTAACAAGCTGAACTGCTCAATGAAGCTGATCAGGTCACAAATACCGGGGCCAACAGCGGCCGTTTGCCAGCCAGTAAGCCGCTGATCATCAAACACAGTGACACGCCAGCGACGGTTATTGGGATCACCATGCAGCAAGGTGGGCGGCAGTTGGCGCAGTGGCTCCAGCAAAGGGACGGGATCATCCAAAAGGTCGGCAACGGCCGTTAAATGTGACTCCCCCAAAATGCCTGGCCATCCACCTAAATCACGCATCACCACCAGGCCATTGGCCGCCTGCAAAAAGAGCGGTGCCAACTGCCCGGCCTGAGACAGCGCGTGCTCAGACAAAATCGCCGCTGGCCCCTCTTCAAAATAAACCGCCTGCTCCGCCACCAGCGACTCCCATTGGTACGCTGTGCGATCCAACAGCCGGCTCAGGCCAGCACTCGTCAGATCATCCGTTTTGTCGAAGAACATCGCATGCAGGTGAGCCAATTTTTCCAAAATGGCGTTTATATCTTCGGTGGACCATCTTTCTGGGGAAACATCATTGGGCACATCATCCAGCACGGCCCAACCCTCGCCGTTGGGTTCTGCCTGATGCAAGAAGTGGCAGCCGGGGACCAACTCTGGCAAGCGAGGGGCAAACTCCGTGTAAAAAGCAGATTCTACAGCCTCAACATACCGTCCAATAAAGGAGATGGGATCAGAATGCCCAGCCAGCGACAGCAAGTAACGTGTCATCCGTCGGCTGGATTGGGCGTGCGGTCTGATCGGTTTAGCAGATACGGCCGTTACCACCAACTCTTCCACTTCCATATGATCACGCAAGAGCGCGGTCCAGGCATTCGGATCGCGTCTTTGAAGTTGGGTGGCCAAGAGTTTTGATTGTCTCATTACGGTTACATTGTAGAAGCTAAGTGGACACCTGACAAGCAACGACGAGCCAATGCGTCCAATTCGTTTGGCCTATTTACAAACTTCCCGGCCATGTTTGCCCCCAAACTGTCACCAATTTTTCCAACAACGGAACTTTTCTGGCCACAGCGACGTTTCCCCAGTAACCCTGGGGATTTTGTTAAGCAAATCATTAAAGAGTCAGGAGAAAGAAAATGAACGCCAAACGTTTTTCTTGGTTGGCAGCGGCAATCGTCGCCATGCTGCTGGTGCTCGCGGCCTGTGCGTCGCAGGCTGAAACGGTAGAAGTGACACGCGTCGTAACCGAAACGGTCACCGTGGAAGGAGAAGCAGTAGAGGTCACGCGTGTAATAACCGAATCCGTTACCGGAAGCGCAGATGCCTCTCTGGCAAATGCGCAACCACAAGTACGGCTCATCATCAAAAATGGGGAGCTGGCCATTATGGTGGTAGATACGGAAACGGCCGTCTCCACTGCTACCCAACTCGTCGCCGAATTAGGTGGTTATATCATCAGCCAGCAAATTTTTGACACGCAGTTTGGTCTTAGCGCAGCGAACATGCAGTTGGCCCTGCCAGTGACTCAATTTGAAACCGCCCTTAACCAACTGCGGGCACTGGGCCAGGTGACCAATGATTTTGCCGGTGGCCAAGATGTCACCGACGAGTACGTCGATTTAGGCTCGAAGCTAGACAATCTGATTGCCACCCGCGACCGCCTGCGCACCTTCCTCGATGATGCCGAAACAGTGGAAGAGGCACTGCGTGTCAACGATCAGCTCAAACAGGTTGAAGAAGAAATCGCCATTATTCAAGGCCGCCGCAACTACCTCAGCGATCGGGCTGCCTTTTCGACCATCGACCTTTCCTTGCAGCCGCTGCTGCCCACGCCAACGCCCTCCCCCATTCCCACGGCCGAATCATGGCAACCGGGCAACACAGCTCAGGTAGCGGTAGTCAATCTGCAAGAATCCGCCCAGAAAACGGCCGATTTTTCCATCTACTACGGCATTGTGTGCGGTCCCTGGCTGCTGCTGTTGGCCTTATTTGGCTGGATTGGCTGGCGGCTGCGGCAGCGGTTTGGCTGGTGGCGTGAGTAATTCGGTAATTGAGCAATTATTCTCAGCGGTTCTCTGTGTTTGCTCTGTGCAGCTCTGTGTTCCGCTTTTAATAAGGAGGATTCTGATGCAGAAAAGATACGTTATGTTAACAATTGCACTTCTTATGGGCTTGCTGCCCCTCTGGCTGATGTGGCCCGGCAATCACCCGGTGCAGGCTGCCCAGGTAGATGATCGGCTGGTGATCAAAGAAGCAACCCTCGCCTTAACGGTGCCGGAGACTAGTACGGCCGTTCAAACTGCGCTTAATCTGGCCGAAAATTACAACGGCTACGTGCTCAACCAGCGCCAATGGAAAACCGGTGACACGACCACCTACGGGGAACTTACTCTTGGCGTTCCCGCCGAGCAGTTTGAAGCGCTGCTGAACGCCCTGCGCACGCTGGGCACGGTGGAAGATGAGCAGCTCAGTGGGCAAGATGTGTTGGCAACGGCCGTTGATTTACAATCGCGCCTGGACAACCTTACCAGCAACCAAACCCGGATGCGCACCTTTCTGGAGCAAACCCGCAACACGACCGAAACGTTGGCGGTGCACCAGCGGCTGGTACAGGTCGAAAACCAAATCAACGATCTGCAAGGGCAGCTCAACTTTTACAGCGGCAAGTCCACAAATGCACAAATCACGCTGCGCCTAACGGCTCTGCTGCCGACACCCACCCCGACGCCGCTGCCCACGCCGCAAAGCTGGTCGCCGGGCCGCACCGCCAAACTGGCCACGCTGCGCACCCAACAAAATGCCCAATCTGTCGCTGATTTCACGATTTATCGCACCATCACCTGGGGGCCATGGCTGCTGCTTTTGGGTTTCGGTTTATGGATTTTCAGTCGAATCAAGCGCCGTACTATCTTAGCTATTCCACAGCGGGAAGAAAATAGCCAGGATGACGACACACAAAAATCTGCCTAAGCTATCACCTTTGTGGTTGATTTGTTTGGCTGGTGTCAGATTTATGAAAGCGTGATAGCGGTTAAGCATGATACTCTAATGGTGTATCGAGTTTGGGCTGTGTAGCAAATCACAGAAAACTTTTGAAAAAGAAGCAACATTTCTTGTGATTTGCTCAAATGACACTTAGGAGGTGCAACATGATCGCAATTCAACTCTCAACTATCATCATTATTGCGCTTATCGCGCTCATCATTGGCATCATCGTTGGTGTGTCGATGAGTCGGCCGGTGTCCAGATTTTAAGTAAGTAAGCGAGGGTGGAAACGGCCGTAACCGGCCAATGACACTCAAGTGCTTGCCTGAAAATTCATAATTCTGTACCTTTTCCCGCAAATGATTTAGGATCATCCCCTGAATAATTTGCGGGTTTTTCTTTCTCATCTGTGCGCTCACATTCCGATTCAACCACACGCTTAAATGAACGAAAATATTAACTGTCGCTGCAACAGGCCGACAGTGCTTATTAAGCTAGGAGAAATTGCGATGAAAAAAGCAGCACTATTCACTTTGTTCTGTATTTTTGTACTGAGCAGCATTATGTTGACTAAACCCCATGCCAATTTAGAGGCGGCAGCGAGTGCTGTCGGAGATCTTCCTCAATTCACCCTGCCCACAAAAGGGGTGTTTATAAATCGGGATGTGCGAAACGGCCGTATCTCCACCGGCTATCAAGCAGTCCTTGGCCCCCTGGGCTGCATCGCAGATGGCGACCCCTATTCGCCAATTAACAGCCCTTTTGCTTCAGGTTCCTACACATATACGTATCTGATTCGCATTCCATCCAATTATCCATCGGATGTTGTGCGCGTAGAATTATTTGATCCAGACTCTATCAATACCGAGTTAAATTCACTGATTATCAATCGCTCGAATGTAGCAATCACTGAAGGGTTAAATACGACAGCCCTCAAAACTTGTGGCAGTGATGGTGGTAGCAGCAACCAAACAGAAACCTGCGCCTTGAGCACCGATGAACGCACTTTAGTAACAGGCTCACCCAATCTCGATTTTGACCAAATCAATCCCCACTGGTTCGTTCGTGTAGATCGAAATCGCATCCAGGTGAATCCTACTGTTTGTGGTTTCCCCGAAAGCTACATATCCGCAGCAAATACCCAAACACTTTATACTCTTTATTACTTTGCCCAAAATCCGGATGAAACACCTTTACGCGTCCCGCTTGTTGCCTATGCAGGGCAAACGGGAGATAACCTTCGCGATACAGGGGACCATTTAACCGACCTCCGTTGGGTGTCCCCAGGTGCAAACCAACCGTTTTCGCCTATAGATACACCTGGTGTGACTGTACCTGCAATCCCCCAAAATATTGATAGCTTTGAAGTCGATCTCACCACCGATCTGCCCAATATCATCAAAGACACCTTAACCGGTGATCGCTTCCTTTATCTAGATATCCAAACATTGAGCGGTGCTTCCGAAAATGGGTTTGATATTTGGGCTGGCCCTCCTATTTATACCGATGGCGATTCAAGCGTGCCCGACGTACCTAGCGATGTGAATAACCGTAACCTGTTTATTTTGAATAACCCAGGCGCGCATGACGCTGCTGGTGTTGAGATTTTGGCATTAGGATCCTTGCCCCAAACACGCGCCGCCGATTATCCTATCGATATCCCGCTATTCAACGTTGGCCCAGAGTCCATTGGCCAGACGATTCAAGTCAGATTGTTTGACAGTGATGCTGGGGCGCAGCCTCCTATCGTTTTCTACTTTGACACCATAGGCTTTACCCCTGACACGACCAATCCGTTAGGCTACGATCCGGTAAGCACCGACTGGGCTATGGCTTTTAGCGTTGCCGGGCAAGATGACCCAGATGGCGTAGCGGAAGGCGTACGTTGTGTTCCCGGAAGCTGCAATTCACAATGGATAAATCCAGCCTATCAAATCACCGTACCTGGAGATTTATCCGACTGCAATTATGCCAATCCCACGATGGCTGATTGCACACCGTTCTACGGCGGGCGGCTGATGGCTCACTTCAATGGCGGCATCAACGATATGCACACCTGGGAAATGAGCATTCCCCAAGAACCTGTAAGCAGTACAGGCGATACAACTGCTGGCTGTACCGCTTTCCCCATTGGTATTAACGAAGCAGCGCGTTCCGTCACTGCACCGGGAACGGGCAACAATCCTTACCCTGATGTCATTGATTTTAGCTATCCACCTAACCCACCAGTATATGCCAGTTTTCTGGATCATCAGGACGACATGCCATTGCTCAACGCCACACCCGGCGATATTTACCGCGTGCAAAACGGCTTTGGCAACGGCAACTTTGGCTGGTTGGTGTGGAATACGGGCATTTCCGCAAATTCGAGTACCTTGGTAAACAGTTTGACCTGGCCTGGAGACACACTTGATTACACAAATCACCCTGATGGGGGAACGGCCGTCCCGGGTTCAGGCTTTCCATACGTAGTTCGCGGCTACATCGAACCTGGAGATCCGACTGATCAAGCTTTGCAAATAAACGACTGGATCGCAGCAATGACAGGCAGTGTTAACATAAACGCCGTAGGCGAGCAGCTGAATGCACATATTGATCTTGGACGCACGCTGCGGCTACCCATTTGGAGCAATAGCATTATTAACGGAGCCGATAGTCAATATCAGACCTCTCAATTCGCCATCTTCCGCCTAATTGGCTACAACATGACAGAAAACTGGCTCCTGCTGGAATTTGTAGGGTTCGATGCCAGCTGCGGGCAATTAAGTGCGGCACCTACGGCCGTTTCCCTTACAGGCCCCACCACCGGAGAAACCAACACCAGCTACAATTTCACTGCCGACGTCAGCCCCAGCTTTACTACTACCCCCATTACCTACACCTGGAAAATCAGCGACCAGGAGACAATCACCAACACAGATGGCATCAGCAACACAGTCACGCTGGAGTGGAGCAGTACAGGAAGCAAGACGGTGACAGTAACGGCCGTTAACAGCACCGGCCTCTCCGCCAGCCAAAGCCACGTCATCGACATCGATACCCCCAAACAGCTGCTTTATTTACCAATACTTATCAAAGCAGAAACGGAGTAACCTTCTTATGAAACGGCCGTAATTGGTTCCGTGAAATTTCTTCTTTGTAAGTGCTTTCTTAACCACCGTTGAGTATTCTTTCCTGCAAGTGAGTAAGGTATGAAATGAATATCCGAATCACTTGCAGGTGTTGCTTCTCTACTGTGCCAATGCTTGTCGATCCGACCAACACGCTTACTTTGTTAGAAAAACGAAAAAACGTCATTGTATATAGATGACCGAACGGCATTGCATATTATGCATGGAGGTATTTCGATGAAAAAAGCATTTCTGGTCATAAGTTTCTTTATTCTTTTAACAGCAACTGTCTATTCAAGCAGCGGGCAATTACAGGCTGCATCGCCAGCACCCCAAAGCAGTACGCCTATTGACCCTGTATTTCCCGGATTGGGCATTATTACTAGCAGGACGATGGCAGACGGCCGTCTCGCCACTTCCAACCAAGCCGTTTTTGGCCCAAATAGTTGTATCGATTACGGCGACCCTTATTCACCTTTAAACAGTCCTTACGCGCCTGGATACTATACCTACCAATTCCGCATCCGTATCCCCGCAGATTACCCATCAGATATTGTGCGCGTGGAGTTGTTTGATCCAGACTCCATCAATCAGGCAGCCAACAGTTTTGATATTGCCCGTTCCAATATAGCCATTAACAATGGGTTCAGTGCCCTCGCCAGCAAAACATGTGGCTTTGATGGCGGCAGCACCAATCAGACAAACCCATGTTTAATGCGCACTGATGAGCTTGAGCTCGTTACAGGAGCACCTAATTTAGACCTTAATGAGGTCAATCCTTACTGGTTTGTTCGTATTGATGAGAACCGTGGCACTGGCAATCCGCCCGGAGATGGAACATGCGGCTCACCCAGCACGTACACACCAGCCTACAACACCAGCACCCTATTTGAACTTGCCTATTACCACCAAGGAGAAAGTGGAGCCGAAAAAATACCTCTCGTTAGTTATATTGGGCAAACCGGAGACAATGTGCGCGATGCGGGGGACCATAATACCGATATGCGCTGGGTATCGCCCGGCGCAGAGGTGCCATTTTCTGCTTGGGATACCCCCGGCAACCTGGTTCCAGCAATCCCGGCGACTATTGACAGCTTCGAGGTCAATCTCACCACAGATGTGCCCAACATCCTCGTCGATGCCCGAACAGGCGACAGATACCTGTATTTAGAAGTTACAACGTTGAGCGGTGCCTCAGAAAATGGGTATGAAATTTGGGCCGGGCCACCAGATTATGTCAACAGTGTACCCAGCGACGTAAATGCCCGTAATTTGTACATCCTCAATAATCCAGGTTCGCATGATTCACAGGGGGTGGAGATTACGGCCGTAAACACCCTCCTCCAAAATTCCAATCACACGGAACCTGTAGACATCCCTCTCGCTTACATCGGGCCAGAAGCAGCCGGGCAAACAATCCCCATTACCCTCTTCGACACCGATTCCGGTGCCCAACCACCCTGGATATTCTACTTCGACACCATTGCCTTCACCCCCGATGACAGCAATCCATTAGGCTATAACCCAGCGCTCACTGATTGGGCAATGGCCTTTGGCGTTCCCGGGCAAGACGACCCAGACGGGGTTGCCGCAGGTGTGCGCTGCCTGCCCGGAAGCTGCCAATCCCAATGGGTTGAGCCAGCTTACCAAATCACCATTCCCGGCGATTTGAGCAATTGCGACTGGCAAAACCCAACACCTGAAACCTGCACCCCATTTTATGGCGGTCGCCTCATGGTACGCATGGATGGTGGCTTCTCCGATACCTACGCCTGGCAGCTTCCTTTAATTGAGGGTGAATTGCCAGACAACTCCACTGCCGGTTGCTCAGCCTTCCCCATTGGCATTCATGAGGGGGTACGTTCCGTCACAGCACCAGGCATCGGCAGCTACTCATATCCCGATGCAGCAGACTTCACCTACCCACTTGCTCCACCAACCTATGAAAGCTTCATCGATCACGATGATGATGTCCCATTATTGAATGCCAAACCTGGCGATGTCTTCCGTGTGTACACAGGTTCGGGCCTTGGCAACTTTGGCTGGCTGGTATGGAATCAAGGCATTTTTGCCAATGCAGCAACGTTAGCTAACAGCCTCGCCTGGCCGGGTGATAGCACTGACTACAGTGACCATAATGACGGCGGTAGCCTAAGTCCCATTAATGGCTGGGGAGGAGACTATGTGCCCCGAGGCTACATTGAACCCGGCAACGTAATTGATCAAGCTCTGCATATTGGCGATTGGATAGCCGCCGACACAGGAGCCATTAATTCTTCTGATATACGAGATCAGTTGGCAACACATATTGACCTGGAACGTACGCTGCGTTTGCCTGTCTGGAATACCAGCACGGGTATTGGGTCAGACACCCTTTTCCAAACCTCCCAATTCGGCTTATTCCGTCTGGTTGGCTATAACCTCTCCACTGGCTGGCTCTTGCTTGAATTTGAGGGTTTTGACACCAGCTGTGGACAGTTGGTATCAACTGTTTCGACAACTTTTAATCCAGTAGCGGATGCCAGCGTGCTGGCCAATCGGCCCACCAGCAATTTGGGAAGCAGGAGCCAACTGCGGCTGGACGCAACACCCACGATGAATTCATACCTGCGTTTTGATGTGCAAAGTCTAACAGGCACGGTCAACAGCGCCACGCTGCGATTGTTTGTGGACACCACCTCATCGGTGGGCTTTACCGCTCATGAAGTAACAGATAACAGTTGGGCCGAAGATGGCATTACCTTTGACAATGCTCCAGCCATTGGTACTGTTATCAACAGCTCGGGAGCAACCACAGCGGGCAGTTACGTCGAAGTGGATGTGACTTCTTACATCACAGGAAATGGGTTGGCTAGTTTGGCCCTCACGACAACGGACACATCGCTGATTGCTGCCCAAAGCCGTGAAGGAGCGAACCCGCCAGAACTAATTGTAGAAACCACCGCTGGTGGTGGCGAGCCACCTTCTCTTAGCCTCATGCCCAATTGTGCCGCAGGACCAGATGTCCAATTCAATGTACTAGGCGATAACTGGCCAAGCGACAAATCGGTCACGTTGAGTTGGGAAGGCTCCCCACAAGTCGTTCTGCAAGCCAACCAGCACAGCGGAAGCTTCGCGTTCACCTGGGCATTCAACGGACTTGCGGATGGCGTTTACACGGTGAGCGGGCTTTCGGGAGTCGATGGGGCGACAGCCTCCGCCACGTTTACGATTCCATGTGAAGGAAGCCCAACTGCTACACCAACACCAACCAATACGGCCGTTCCACCCACCCCAACACCGACCGCGACCGCATCGCCCACGCCTATCGCTCCGACACCAACCTTCACCCCAACACCTCGCTGTGATATTCAGTTTGAGGGAGAAGCCGTTGCTGGTAATAATTTTGTATTTGTTACCGGTGATGTGGGCGTTGATGTCACTGTCAGCAACTTGTCAACCGGCGCGAGTTTGGGTAGCGGTACGTTGGGCGGTCCGTTTGCTGGCCATGCTTGCCAGGGATTTGGCACAATTCTTCTCAACCCACCGCTTGATTCTGACAATATTGGGGATATATTGCTCGCTGTAGAAACCGGAGCCGGTGACAACAACGATACCACGATTGTTGTGGGGGCAACGCCGACGCCGATAGCAACAAATACACCAACGCCGACCAATACGCCTACGGCAACAGCAACTGCGACTGCCTCGCCAACGCCTGATCCCGGTGGCAGCACCTTCACTTTTAGCAGTGCTGAGGATGCCATCGTGCTAAGTAATCGACCAACCAGCAACTATGGCGCTGCCACCATCTTGGGCACAGATGATTCACCAGACATGCTCAGCTATCTAAAGTTTAACGTGGCTGGACTGGATGGGTCTGTGGTTTCGGCTACCCTGCGCGTCTTTGTAACAACGGCCGTATCCCCATTCAACATAGCACAAGTGGCAGATAACAACTGGTCTCAAACCAGCCTCACCTATAACACCGCGCCTGCAACCGGGTCCATAATTAATAATTCTGGGGCGATTAGCAGCAACAGTTGGGTGGAAATTGATGTCACCAGCGCCATCAACGGCGACGGCACCTTTAGTCTGGCTCTGTTGGCCGACGCCGCAGGACGAAATCTATTCAGCAGCAGCGAATCTGGCAGCGGACCCGAACTGGTTGTGGTAACTGGCCCCTAAATTCAGGCCCCGTTCAACCTCTTGAATTATCGAGACTAGAGACTGGAGACCAACACAATCTCCAATCTCTAGTCTCTAATCTCTCTGTCTACGCCAAATGCGCCTTCACTGCCTCGGCCACTTCCACCGGAATCCCCGGCACCGAGGCAATCTCTTCCATCGTTGCCTTGCGCAGATCGTCTAACGAGCCAAAATGCGTCAGCAGCAGCTTGCGCCGCTTGGGACCAACGCCCGGCACGCTGTCCAAAATGGAGGCAACTCCGGCCTTGGCCCGCCGCTTGCGGTGTCCCGTGTTGGCAAACCGGTGGGCTTCATCCCGCACCCGTTGTACCAAATAAAGTCCTTCCGAGCGGCGCGGCAGCAAAATGGAGGCCGATTTGCCCGGCACAAACAACTCTTCTTCCTGCTTAGCTAGCCCGGCCAGCGGCACTTCGTTTTCCAGACCAAACTGGCGCAAAACGTCCACCGCCATTGCCAGCTGCCCTTTACCGCCATCCACTATCAGCAAGTCAGGCAGCAGCGACCAGGCTGTCTCCTTTTTTTGTTGGCCAATCTGACTGGGATCATGCAGTTCGCCCGCCAAAGATTCTTTGTAGCGTTCAAAACGGCGCGTGAGCACCTCTTTCATCGCGCCATAATCATCGTTACCTACGGTCACCACGTTAAAGCGGCGGTAATCGCTTTTCTTGGGTGCACCCTGCACAAACACCACCATCGAAGCCACCGTTTGCGCCCCCTGGGTATGGCTGATGTCATAACATTCAATGCGGGCCGGTGGCGCAGGTAAATTAAGCGCCTCATGCAGTTCGGCCATCGCTGTAACATGTTTGGAGCGGTCGGCTGCCCACTGCTGCCGGATCGTTTCCAGCGTGTCCTGGGCATTCGTTTTGACCATCTCCACTAGCTCTTTCTTCTTGCCGCGATGCGGCACCTGGATGGTTACCTTGGTGCTGCGCTTGCGCCGCAGCCATTCCTCGATCACCATCGCCTCGGAGACCTGGTTGGGCAGCAGCACCTCACGCGGAATGTGGGCCGCATCATCGTAAAATTGGGTGATGAATTCGCTCAGCACATCCTCGTCACTTTCGCCTTCGGTGCCTTCCAGCATGAAATATTCCCGCCCGATGAGTTTGCCGTAACGAATGAAAAAGATTTGCACACAAGCGTCACCCTGTTCGCGAGCAAAGGCAATAACGTCCTGATCAGCATTGGCCGCAGAGATTACCTTTTGTTTGGAAACCACCAGATTGATCGCTTTAAGCTGGTCACGCAATTCGGCCGCTTTTTCAAAGTTTAGATCTTCGGCCGCTTTTTCCATTTTGGTCTGCACATTTTTGACAATGTGTTCTGATTTGCCACTGAGAAAATCCATCAGCGACTGAATCATGTTGCGGTACTGCTGCTTATTCACCGCACCGATGCAAGGGCCGTTACACAGCTTGATGTCGTAGTAGAGGCAGGCCCGTTCATCTTGGCCGTTAATCACCCGGTCGCAGGTGAGGTAGGGGAAGATTTTGCGCAGCATGTCTAATGTTTGATGCACCGCCCACACAGATGTGTACGGGCCAAAATAGCGGGACCCGTCCCGCTCCATGCGCCGAGTAACGGTTACTTTAGGATAAGGGTCTTTCCAATGCACTTTGATGTAGGGGTAGCGCTTGTCATCCTTGAGGCGGACGTTGTACTTGGGGCGGTGCTTTTTGATGAGGGTGTTTTCTAGCAGCAGCGCTTCCAGCTCCGATTCAGTGGTGATAATTTCGATGTCGGTGATTTCGCGGCGCAGGCGCTGGGTTTTGATGGAATCGACGTTTTTGTGGAAGTAGGAGCGCACCCGGTTACGCAAATTGATCGCTTTGCCCACGTAAATGATAGTACTGTGTTTATCTTTGTGCAGGTAAACGCCAGGCTTGGTAGGCAGCTTTTTTAATATTTTTTGTACGTTTTCGGGAGGTGTGTACGCCATGCCCCAATTATAGCTCATTTGAGCGAATCGTCCGCAAAAATTGCGGGTACAATTACCAGAAAATGGCAAATTTAAGGCAATTTCACCCAATTTTGAACGGTTTGGCCCGCTGGCGCATTGTATAGGTGATGAACGTCATGACAATCAATCTCGATTATCTGCTTGAGCGCAAACAAGCAACAGAAGACCAAATTGTGACCTATCTAGTAGCTCACTTCTACGAGCCGATGCACCATCTGGCTTTGACTATTTTGCAGGAGCCGCTGGCTGCCGACGATGTAGCTCAAGAAACGTTGTTGAAAGCGGCGAACCGCATTCATCAATATGAGCCACACAGTAATTTGAAGGCGTGGGTGTACCGCATTGGGTTAAATGAGGCACGCAGCTATTTGCGCAAGCAGAAAGCGCGGCAGCGGATGCAGCGCTGGTTTAAACGGGAGACGGTAGTGGATACGGCCGTTCCCTCCCCGGAAACCCAAGCCATCCAAAACGAACGGGACCAGAAGCTGTGGCAGGCCGTGAACCAGCTGCCAGAAAAGCACCGGCTGCCCATCCTGCTGCGCTACAGTCACAACCTTTCGGCCCCGGAAATTGCCGAAATTTTACAGCTACCCCCTGGCACGGTGCGCTCCCGACTGCATTATGCCCACCGGCAGCTGCACCATTTGTTAACCCAAGACACGGTGACGTTATGAGCACAATAAATCACAAACAGGTTCGCGCCTGGTTAGAAAGCGAACACACTTTGGACAGCAAATCAGAAGCGGCTTTGCAGGACCATCTGCAAAACTGTGCCGACTGCCGCGCCTATGCCGAAATGATCGCGCAATTCAAAGAAGGGAGCTGGAATCCATTCCCGCGTCAACGGTTGACCCAGGCAGAGTCGCAAAAAATTGTGAACCAAATTCGTCCCCAACTTAGGAGAAAAAACATGACCCCAAAAACAGGCTTCTTTAACCTGTCATCGGCCTTGGGCTTGATTGGCCTGGTGGCCATTGTCGGGTTGTTTGCCTTGATGATTGCTCAATTGAACCAAACGGCCGTTGCCCCCACATCTACAACCGCAGCCGAAAACTACGTCCAGTACGACGGCTGGGAAACCGGCGCTGCCTTCCAATTCCCCGACACCTGGCGCATTACTGACTTTGAAATAGATAACGGGGTCATTGTCATGTTTGCGACGCCGCTGAATGAAACGACCGCTCCCTGCACACCATTCCTGGCCTCAGAGACGAATGCTGCCGCCTGGGTGTTGCCCTTCGACCCAGCAATCCCTCTCACGCCAGTAGAATTTCTGGCACGCTATATTGAAGTTGATGAATTAAGCGTGCAGGAAGGGCCAGAAGCGATCATGGTAGACGGCCGTAGCGCCGCCTATACTCTGGCCGAAATCCCCTGTAACGCACCGTTCAACCAGATGACCGTCATGACCAGCGAAACAGAGACACAGCACGTCTTGTTTGGCCTGCGGCACGCCCCCGACGCGGCTGAAGCGGCCCGCACCGAGCTGGAAAACATGATCGGCAGCCTGGCAGAAGTGGATTACACTGGCTGGCAACTGTGGCAGCCTGAAGGCTTTTTGTTCACAGTAAAGACCCCCCAAGATTGGAATGTCTTTGACACCCTGAAAGCGCTGCAGCTCACCACCAGTTCCCAGCCCATGTGGAGCTCTTACGCCGAGCCTAATCCACAACCCCAGCCAAATCCAGTCAATATGAACCTGTTCCACAACCTCAACAGACAGTCTGGCGGTACGCCGCAGGACGTCGTGGAACAGCAAATTGCTCAGATGGAAGGTGAGCTGACCATGCAACAAGTTAAGCCGCCCACCGCCCATCCGCTTATTCCTGGATTGGTAACGGCCGTTTACACCACGGAGGATACGGCCGTCTTCTTTGGTGCCCTGGCCTACCCTCGCAATACAGTCTCGAGAGATCCCATTAGCGCGATGGCCACCGTGCCGCTGGATCAATTGGACAGCTTTGACGACATCTTCGAGCGTGTGCTGCGCAGCCTGAACGGCTACTACGTTGTAGACGTCCCCATCCGCGATACCATCAGAGGCAGCGAATATATGCCCACTGCGACACCGCTTCCCCCAACCTTGCCAGCACCAGGGGAAGACACCCTGGCAACACCTACGCCCATTGACTTTTCCACTGTCTTGACACCAACTACACCAACGCCGTTCCCGAACACGGCCACACCGATTTCTTTTCCGACGCCAACAGCCCGACCCTAAAGACGTCGGGCCAACGACCTAATGCTAAACAATTTTTGCGGGGATGAATTTTATGTTCGATTGAACCACAAGTTCCAGATGGCACGATTCACTACTCAGGAACGTATACAAGGTGCTTAAAAGCAGAAAGGAGACTCCTTAATAAAGAAGCCTCCTTTTTCTCATTGTCTCATTGTAAAGCGTAAGTCATCTGCGGATGTGAACGCCACAAATTTGAACATTTCAGAAGCGTTAACAATCAGGGCACGAGCGGCGGGTTGGCATTGTGTACCAGGTCAAGCGCCATTTCGGGGAACCAGGATCCGGCGGCCGGGTCAATAATGCCCCATTCGGGATCGACCGTGGTGCCGCTGGGCCCAAGCCCACGCGTACACTCACCGTCCGACTCGCCTGGAATCTTCACCCACAGGAATGCATCGACCAATGGCTCACCAGTCAGGGAGGTTGGGGCCACACCCAAACCACGATCTGGCGGGTTGCACCAATTTTGCGCATCCGGGTACATGGCAGCTGATGGATCCCACGGCCCTACCCCGTTGCGGCTCGTGTCGATAACGAAGTGGGTTGTCGGTTCAGTACCACCGAGCATGTTGGCGTAGCGCAAATTGATCCCTGACATATTTAATTCAGGCACATCAGTTTCATCGCTCCATTCCCCAAATGAGGTCAAAGCCACCCCAGTCCATTCGCCCAGCAGTTCGGCAATCTTCGCCGGGAGCGGGCCGCCATTCCAGTATTGGTTTGGACAGTTCACAAAATCTCCAGGGTTAAGCACTGTTGCATAAGTGATACAGCTTGAGACCCAGTTGCCGTAATGGTTCGAGTTGGTCGTGTACTGATAGTTAGAGACGTTCAGATAAAAGCCATCAGCGCGCTCAACGCCTGCCTGAACCAGGCGATGGGCAATATCACCTGAACCAAGCCAGGCGCTGTTCGTCCCGTCAAGATAAACAGTGACACGAGGAAGCGCTTTGAGTGCGTCTACGGCATAATTCAACATTTGGAAACGTTCGGCTGCGGCCGTTTCGGGATTGGCTTCGGCCGGTTGGCACCACTCAGGGGCATCGCTGCCATCGGCATCACCATAGGGATCGTACCAGGGAATGATGCCCAAGCCATCTGGCTCCAGAATGACAATTGCTTCATGATTGCCGATACCAGCGGCAAAACCGTCGATCCAGTCCATGTATTCTTGAACAGTTGTTGCCCCACCGGCCGAGAATTGGGCACAGTCACGGAAGGGAATGTTATAGGCTACCAGAACAGGAACAGCCCTTTGATTGACAGCACGCTGGACGGTGTTCCATACCTGTCGCTGAACGTTCCAGGGGGTGCCCGCTGTAAACCATTTAGCATGAGGTGTACTTACCATCTCGCGGATGAGGGCAGCATCCACCTCATTGCCGCCAGCAAGAAGTTCAGCATACTGCACCTTTGCATCCGGATTCGGCTGCGGAACATAAAATCGAGTCTCTGGCGCATGGGCCAAGGCCAGCCCCGCCGTAGAAGCGATAAGCACAAAGAGCAAGAGGCCAAAAACAAGGCTCCGTCTCCACTTGCTTTGATTTGCGCGGAATGTCTTTTTCATTTTGAATTCCTCCAAATTTTCGAATGTTATTTCTCTTGTTTGGGTTCGATCTTTATTCTATTGGGCATTTAGCGGATAGGTGAATTCTAGCTTTTTGATACAATAGGCAAGCTCCTTTGGTTAACCTTTGCTTGTGACAGCGCTGGTGAACTAATTGTGAGTCTGAAGGGCAATGCTGTGTGGAAGCGGACATTGCCCTTTTTATAGATAAACCAAGTTGCCAGCTAACCAACAACTCAATCTTAAACACAAAAGCTAAAGATGTTCTTCAGCGTCAACGTAGGGTTTGACGGCAAGTTTATAACCGCATGAGTGGCGAACAACGATCTCGGTATCAAACAAGGTCTTCTTCTCTGCTGGCTCGCCACGAATAAGTTGGAGCAGTTGTTTAGCGGCCATACGCCCTATCGCGCCCGTTGGGGCATGAACTGTTGTCAGGGGCGGATTGATATATTCTGACATTGTGTCATTGTTAAAGCCAACCACGGCCACATCTTCAGGAACACGCTTACCGGCTCGCTGTAGCGTTACGATGGCCGCCATTGCGGCCGTATCATCTCCAGCAAAAACGGCGTCAAATATCAGACCCTGGTCCAGCCATTGTTCGATTTGTTCTTTGGCTTTCCAATCATGAAAAGCACCGGTTCCCATTAAATTTGGATCAAATGGAATATTATTTGCAGCGAGGGCCTCACGGTATCCTTGCTCTCGCCAATAGGAGTCTTGGTTTTCAGGCGGGCCAGCCATAAATGCGATCCGACGATGGCCACAGTTTTTAATCAGGTGTTGTATTAAAGTGCGTGCCCCGTTTTTATTTTCTAACAATACACACGGTACATCTAATCCCTGTGGTGGAGTGCGGTAAAGCAATACCGTAGGAAACTGGCGTCGGTGCAAATAAAAAAGCGTTTGCTCATCGACGCTGTTGGAGAAAATGAGCAGACCGTCTGTATTGTCTTCATTGAGGGGAATAGGAACGCCACCCCGAATTGAGGCCTGGGCTGTGGTGGCGTAGATCAGCAAATTATAGCCATTGGCAATGGCGTATTGGTTAATGCTTTCCAGCAAGGAGGTTAAAAACGGGTTACTGGTGGCAGGTAAGATGATACCAATATTACCCGTTTTGTTATTGGATAAAATGCGTGCGGCCGTATGCAGCACATAACCAAGTTCGTCAACGGCCGTTTCGACAAGCGCCACTGTTTTGGGGCTAACATTGGCAGTCTTGTTGAGCACACGGCTTACGGTAGCCGTGGAAACCCCGGCTCGTTTGGCAACATCTTCAATTGTGACTCGCTGACGGCCGTCGTCTTTTGACATGTTTACTAGTTGGGAAAAGCACTGTGATCATGAAGCGATCAACAAAATGTAAGCGGTTACATTGCTCATGGTACATCTAATCATTTTGTCTGTCAAGATTGGATTCATTGCAAATGGCAACGTCTAATCGGGGTTTTTTCTCGGCTAAAATTAAGGAGATGAACTGGTTCTCTACCTGCCTACTGATGCAGGCAAAGTGAAATAAAACAGACTCCCTTGCCCAGGCAGGCTTTCGATTCCCACCTCTCCCCCCAGCTTTTCAACAATACGCCGTGTGATGGACAAGCCTAAACCATACCCTTCGGCCCGGACTTTGGTAAGCTGTATAAATTCAGCAAATACCAACTCCTGCTCCTCCGGGGGAACTCCTGGCCCATTGTCCTTCACCCAAAAGCGAATGGTGCCATCTTTTTGTGGTGCTGCACCCAGCTCCAAACGAGGCGGCTGCCCACCATACTTTAAACCGTTGCTTAAATAATTGACCCACACTTCTTCTACCCAAGCAGCATATCCTTGGGCAACAGGCCATGCTTCGGGCACAATAATTTCGCCTTGCTGCTCATCAATCATCTGCGTCAGGCGGTCTTGAGCCTGAGCAACAATCTCGGCCATGGCCAAAGGCATAACCTCAACTTCTCCTTTACGAACAGTTGCAAAGAGAAGCAGCTCATTGATGATATTGTTCATTTTACGGCCGTTTCTATAAACAGCCTGCCCCATCGCCTGTAACTCTTCCCATTCGTCAGGGTCGCGAACATCGGCCATCAGTTCTGCATACCCCATCATGAGCGCCAGCGGTGCTTTTAAATCATGGGCAACGGTATGGGCATAGGCATCAAGTTCTGCATTCCGTTCTTCCAGGTTCTTTTGTAAATTACGCAGTGTTAGGTGAGTATTGATTCGCGCCAGAACTCTTTCACCGTGAATCGGCTTGGTAATGTAATCCACAGCACCTAATTCCAATCCCTTGATTTCATCAACCATATCACTCATGGCCGTCATAAAAATAACAGGGATCTCTTTAATGGATTCAATCGCTTTTAGGCGGCGTAAGGTTTCAAATCCATCCAGACCAGGCATCCTCACATCAAGCAAAATAAGATCCGGGGCAATATGGTGCACTCGTTCAAGCGCACTCAAGCCATCCTGGGCAACAACAACCTTGAAATGAGCGCGATGGAGATACTCGAACAACACGCTCAAGTTCGTGAGGTTATCATCAACAATGAGGATGGTTGTGGGGGAATCAGGCATGATAAAACCTTATTCCAGACAGCTGGCTAGCCATGCACAAATCTCATTTATCTGAAATTTTCCGGCTAGCTGCTGTAATTTGGTGGCAAATGGCTCCAGCCTCTCATCTGTTTCCAGCAAAGTGGCGGCATAGTGGCGAATCGCAACAACATCACCTTGTAAGGCCATCTGGTGCAATCTCTCAAGTTCTGAGCGGGATGGCAATTGATAATCGGGACTGTTGCTGTGGATGGTGTTGGTATGGACAACGGCCGTTTCTACCTGCCAATCATGTGAAAATACCCCCAGGGGGATGTCAAACCAGAAGGTGCTGCCAACGCCCACTTCGCTCGTGACATGTAACACGCCCCCCATCAGGTCAATCAACGTCTGGCTTATGGCCAAACCAAGTCCGGTCCCTTCCGCCTGATACTTTTTGTCCCCAACCTGCTGGAACGGCTCAAGAATCGTCTCCAAATCATTGGGAGAGATACCACGACCCGTATCCTGCACCAAAAAGCGGAAACGGGGCGCGGCCGGAGAGGTCTCCGTTTCTAAAGTCTTCACGCGGAATGTCACACTGCCATTGTCGGTAAATTTAATGGCGTTGCCCAACAAATTGATTAATACTTGCCGCAGCCGTTTTTGGTCACCATAAACGGCCGTTGGCAACACACCCCCTTCAAATTGAAAACCAATCCCCTTCTCTTCGGCCCGAAGCCGCATAAAGTCCCCAATCGTATGCAAAAAGGTTGGTAGATGAAATTCCGCTTCATTCAGCTCAACTTTGCCTGCCTCAATTTTTGCCAGATCCAATATGTCATTGATGAGCATCAGCAAATGCTTGCCACTTTGCTCAATGATGTTTAATTTGTTGCGTTCTGAAGATTGGCGAGCTGTGTCTCGCTGTAAAAGCTGCGTATGCCCCAAGATGCCAATGAGCGGTGTCCGCAATTCATGGCTCATCGTCGCCAAAAATTGGCTTTTGGCCTGACTCGCCATCTCGGCCGCCTCCCTGGCTTGCTGGGCTTCTTCAAACAGATGGGCGATTTCAACGGCCCCCGCAATATTGCCAGCTACGGTTTCGGCTAACTTCACTTCATCGGGGGTAAACGGCCGTTCAACCTCTGTTCTAAACATGGTAACAATACCAATCACAGACCCCCGTATTCGCAAAGGCACACTCATAAGATGCTGCAAGTTTCGCGTTCGCACATATTCGTAAAAATGTTTTGTTAGCGGATCTGTTAATGGCTGCGACACAACAACTGATTGCCCTGTTTGAATAACACGGTGCGTAGACGTGTTTTCAGCCGGGGAAGTTGTCAAACCACTCAGGTCTGGGTCATTAGGGATACTGCTGTAATATGTCACCAGCTCCACTATTTCTGTCGTCTCGTTATACAAAGAGATAACTGTATTGTATGTATCAAACATTTGGCTCATTGTCTCAGCAACAATTTGCAAGGCACTGGGCATATCGGATACCGTTGTCAGGGTTTGGCTAATCTGGTTTAGGGTCGCCAATTCATCTACTCTGTGCCGTAAAGCGTTATTGGCCTCGTGCAATGCCGTTTCTGCCTGTTTCCGCTCACTAATGTCGCGCACAATGCTAAGTATGTGTAAGGGTTGACCCCCATCATCGTAAACTTGCAGGGGATTTATTTCGACCCAAATGGGGGTGCCATCTTTTTTGATCATCACCCGTTCATAAACGGGCACAGTCCCTGCTTCATTTAGTTTTTGGACTACCTGTAAAGACGAATCCCATGTTTTTGGGGCGACAATATTTTTGATGGGCATATGCAGTAATTCATCAACTGTGTACCCTAAAAGATCGGCCGCTTGTTGGTTAACAGAATGATGAATAAGTTCGTCGGTGCCCAGGGTTAACTCAGGACCAATCACAAACAGGGCATCGTTGGTTTGTTCAAACAGGGCTTGGTAGCGTTGCTGATGCTCACGCAGTGCCTTTTCCGTTTTTTCGTGTTCGGCTATTTCCTGTTCTAGTTGATGCGCGTGTTGTTGGGTTTGCTCATACAAGTGGGCGTTTTTCAGGGCAACGGCCGTTTGTGTGGCAAACATGCTTAATAATTTAATATCGCTCTGGGTAAATTGACCATTGGGTTCGCTCGAAGATAAAGTAATGACCCCCCTCACTTGATCATCCCAAAAGATGGGAACACCAGCCGCAGCCGCATGACCAATACGTCCAACCAATGACTGAACATGATTATCCCATGCCTGGTAATCCTCTATCACCATCGGCACACCTAATTGCCATATTGTGCCCGCCAACCCTTCCCCTCGCCGAAAGGTTTGGCCCACAAGATCCATGCTGGCGTCATTGGTGGCCACGATTTTCAAGACATCTTCATCTGGATCGTAAAGACTAAGCACCCCTAAGTCTGTCGTCAAAAGCTCTGCCAAGTAAGCCATGATGGAATTCAACAAAACGTCTAGCTCTAACTGGGTGACCAGTTTTATCCCTATCTGGTGCAGGGCTTCCAACTGGGCCGTTTGCTGGCGCAGTTGCTCCTCGATCTGTTTATGCTGGGTGATGTCGCGATAATACCAAACACGGCCGTAATTAATGCCAGTTTCGTCCCGCACAGGACTGCTGTATTGTTCCAGAATACGGCCGTCTTTCATGCCTATCTCATCATGGGCCTGCTCGTCGGGATTTGTATAGAGATCTTCGATCCGGGCTATAAACTGCTCAGGGTCAGCCAGCTGATGCATGACTGCATTTAATATTGTTTTGCTATCTCGCGTGGCCGCCAACGGTTCAGGAATATGCCACATGTCAAGAAAACGCTGATTAAACGAGAGCCACTGTCTCTCATTGGAAACAACCAAAATCCCATCAGGCGATGCTTCACTTTGAGAAGCAAACAACATTTTTTGGAAGGCCAGATCTTGCTCCTCACCTTGTAGCCTGCCTAACTTCCATTTATGAAAGTCTTCTGACTTTGTTTGTTTTTTTATTTTTGGGGACTCGGATACACCTTGCCCGAGCCTGTTGGTTTGATTTGTCATGGTCTATTGCAGCGAGGGGATTTTTTCTGGTCAGTTACCCATCAATTGCCTCGTCCAGTTCAGTATATAGCTCTTCATTGTAAAAGAATATACTTCTTAGGGACTACTGTAACCTGATTTGATTAACTGCCGAATCCCCAGTGCAACCCAACAGGCATTACGCTCAAGCCTGTTGCAAAACAGCACTTATGCTTTCAGCATAAGCCCGGCTCTCGGCATCGCCAGTAATAAACCGTATCTTTGTCGGCGAGTCGATGCCCAAGCCAAGCGCCACAGCCCAGGCGAGCTGCTCCTGGCCAAAAATAGCGCCACCGCTCACCTCGGTTGTGGTACCGAAAAGGCGCAGGATGGCCACACCAACGGCGTCCAGGGCGATTTGATCCGTACCGGCTAGCACGACTTCTGGCTGAACCACCTGCCCCACATCCGGCCCGCCAGACACAAATGCCTCCACCCCATCAATCACGATAAGCGACGGCTGGTAAACCGTGTTAATCTCGGCGATCATCTGCCGCTGGTCGTTAGAGCTGTGCAGCTGCTCCATATAATTGATGCCGCCACTGCTGACTGTTTTGGCAGCAAAGCCAACAGAGTTTTTGAGGGAGAGGCTAAAGTGCCCACCAAAACGGTGGGTTTTTAGGTTACAAGTTTGCACGACGCAGGGAGAATCTAGCAGCAGCCGGGGAACAGCAAAACCATCTGGCCAATGAAAATCACCAGACTGGCGCAATACCCAATCTTTTTCGTTGAGCTCGTCAAAAACGGCCGTTGCCAATCCCAACTCATCGGCCAGATCAAATACACCAGTTTGCTGCATGACCTGCCGAGTATTGCCCATGCCACTGCGCTCGCCAATCGTGATCGACCGTGCCCCCATTTCCTGTAGGGCCAGCGTCAGCGACCGCAGCACGTCGGGGTGAGTCGAGGCCGGTGCCGCATCGGCACTATTGAGATTGGGTTTGAGCAACACAGGCAGGCTGCGAGCCGGGTTCACGGCCAATAGTTCTATGGCCCGCTGCACGCCCGCGGCCCGGTCTGTTGTTTTGACCAGGGCGACATAGGCCACATCCGTTTCTACTGTTGGCTGGGGCGTAGGGGATGGTTGGGGTTCTGTTGTGGGAGACGGAGAGGGGGGAACGGCCGTTGCCGTCGGTGTATCTGTCGGCAACGGCGTTGCTGAAGGAACAGAGGTCTGGGTCGGTGATGCTGAGGAAAGCGTGTCTCCTGGAGCTGCCGATGGGGCCACCGTTCGGCACGCATTCAGCAGCGGAGTCATGATAATCGTTCCCCCAACAATAGTGATTTGACGGCAAAACTCACGACGTTTCATTTGCCACGCATCCCTATGTCACACATGCTTGTGTGGCATAATCCAATTCCCCCACCGACTAAAGATAGGTAACACCACTGTATTTTACACGATTATACTGGAACAGACTCCCAGTCAGCTAAACAACCCATAGCGGTTAGCTCATCCCAAAAAGGCATCTTGCTAGCGAGTAATGTGTAAAACGGCCGTCCAAACGTTTTAAAGCCCATCGTCCCTCGATATCAATTCGGTGTGTAAACTAGCTTTAATCCTGGAACTTGTTCCAAAGCTGCCTGAGTTTTCAGGGCAGTTTTTAGTGTGCTTAAAGAAAGACGCGCATGTTCTCGCGTCAAGGATTCGGCTCGGGTCCCTTCACGGTTTTCGATCGCCTCGACGATGCCCTTGTGCTGTTCCTGCGCCACAAAAAAGACCTTCCAGGCATTACCTAGCTCTGATTGAGCCATCACAAATGCATTGGCAGAGGCAAAAGGAAGCGCGTTAATGCGGCGCAGCGCATGCTCAATCACAAAGCTTTCAGTTAACATAATGAGCTGATTGTGAAAAAGCTCATTCAGACCAAAATAGCGCTCAATATCGTCACTTTCCAAATCTGTCTTCTCCAACAATCTATCGAACTGTTCCAGCGATTCTTTAATTTTTCTTAAAGCAAGCGGGCTAACACCACGTTCCGCAGCCAGCCGTGCCGCCATGCCTTCCAGGCTGCCGCGCGCTTCAATGGCATCCTCAATGTCACGCACGGTAAACTCCCGCACAGCATACCCGCCTCCGCTCATCTCTTCCAGCAGCCCCTCTTCAGCCAGCCGGGTAAGCGCCGCGCGAATGGGTGTACGAGAGACGCCCAACCGTTCCACCAGAGACAGTTCCAGCAGGCGTTCACCGGGAGCCAATTCACCATTTAAAATTTGTTCGCGTAAAGCGATGAGTGCGTTTATGGTTTGTGAAGACATCGTTTCCTCCAGCTAGATTGTAGCCGCGGCTGATGCTAAATAACCTTCTCTGGTCAGCATATCATCAATAAGCCGTCTGGCCCGGTTAAGCTTTAATCAATGTGTGCCATTGGCACATGCTCTTCTGAGAGCAGGCAACCTGTATACTTTATGCATACAATAATTGCAAGTTATCGGCCAATTTTGTTTAAAATAGTCCTATTTCATCAATAATCGCCTTTTTGTGTATACATTAGCACCCTCTTATTCGGACGTATGGTTCGCTTCTAGCCGCCAGACCTGTCGATTTCAGGCATGCGGATGTATACAAAAGTTTCGGGGATTTGGTCATTACGTCCAATTATCACTTGGTTTTGGTGGATTTTATGGTGAAAGTTTGCCAGTTCTGCCCGTTCATGTATACAATAAGCGCAACCGATTCAACCTCAACAACAGCTTTTTTATTGGCATGCCACCACACGGAAGACATGCCAACCAAATCTCGAAAAGTTTCAAAACCTTGGCAGCAATCATAATTGTTGGCGTTGGGCAGTCCTGATCATCTTCTGGTTTACAAAACGGCCGTTTACCAGCTAGTCTGATTGAATCTGGATACCCCATTCAGCCCGGCAAACAACATGCGTAAGAAGGGTTCAGCAGAGATTTAATGAAATTTACAATCACCAACAATATCACGCTGCATTACACCAACGAGGGCCTCACCGAAGGCACCCCCCTTGTGTTTATTAACTCGCTGGGCACCGATTTGCGCATCTGGGATGAGGTAGTGCCTCATTTTCGTGAACGCTACCCAGTCATTCGTTATGACAAACGTGGGCATGGCTTATCAGACTGTCCACCAGCGCCGTACTCGATTCGGGACCACGCCACGGACTTAGCCGGGCTGCTGGATCAACTGAACGTGGTACAAGCTATTTTAGTAGGGATTTCTGTGGGAGGGATGATTGCCCTTGATTTTGCCGCTACCTGGCCCAAGCGCGTGCAGTCGCTAATACTGTGTGATACAGCACCCAAAATAGGAACGGCCGTTCTCTGGAACGAACGAATCACCACCCTGCGCCAACAAGGCATGGCTGCCCTTAGCGATATGATTTTGTCCCGCTGGTTTGCCGACTCTTTTGCCACAGAACAGCCAGCAGCTTACCGAGGATACGCTAACATGCTGACCCGAATGCCCGTTGTAGGGTACACCGGCACCTGCGAAGCCATACGCGATGCCGATTTAACAGAAGCGGCAAATACAATCACCGTACCAACCCTTGTTCTCTGCGGAGCAAAAGACACGGCCACCCCGCCTGCATTAGTACAAGGGCTATGCGAACGCATGCCTCACGCCCAATACCAACAAATTCCCGATGCAGGTCACCTACCCTGCATCGAACAACCAAACATCTTAGCCGAACACATCGCAAAATTTATCTGAACGAGACGGCCGTTGGCCTGCCCCACCCGGCTCACCTATTCAGCAAATTCTATCTAGAATAGTTGAACCTTTTTGAGGGAACAATGAGTGAAAACAAGTTTGAACAAGGCATGAAAGTGCGGCGGGCCGTGTTAGGCGATGCCCATGTGGACCGGGCCGAGGCCAACAAAACATCGTTTGATGCCGATTTTCAGCAGTTCATCACCGAAACCGCTTGGGGCACTGTCTGGTCACGGCCAGGGCTGGACCGCAAAACACGCCATCTGCTAACCATTGCCATGATGGCCGCACTGGGCAAAGAACACGAACTCGCTATGCATATCCGCGCCACAAAAAATACGGGTGTTACACCTGAAGAGGTGAAAGAAGTCCTGCTGCAAGTTGCCATTTACGCAGGCGTTCCGGCTGCCAACACAGCGATGGCCATTGCCAAACGAATTTATAAAGAGCTTGATGAGGAGGCGCAAAAATAATGACAAAACTAGTAACATACAACCCATTGGATTGGGCCAGACATCCACCCTATCTGCACCCGCCGTACAAGTCAACGGTGAAGCGATCCCCCAGCCGGCCTTTAGTGCCACTGGTGCAAACCCTGTCTGAATTAACGGGGCCGGTCTACGGTGAAAATGAGATTCACCCGCTGGACAATGATTTGACCAAAAACTCAATGAAAACGGGTGAACCCATTGGCGAGCGAATCATTGTTACCGGAAAATTGTTAGATGATCGCGGCAAGCCCATTCCAAACGCCTTAATTGAAATATGGCAGGCAAATGCATGCGGCCGTTACATGCACAAAGTAGACCAACACGACGCGCCACTCGACCCCAACTTTCATGGTGCAGGTCGAATGCTCACCGATAAAAACGGCGTGTACCGCTTTACAACCATTCGTCCCGGAGCCTACCCCTGGGGTAACCATTCCAATGCTTGGCGGCCAGCACACATTCATTTTTCTGTCTTTGGCGTTAATTTCTTGCAGCGCCTGGTGACCCAAATGTATTTCCCCGGTGATCCGCTGCTGCCGTTGGACCCCATTTACAACGGCATTCCCGATGAAGATGCCCGTAATCAGTTGATTTCTGTCTACGATCACGACGTCACTCAGCCAGAATGGGCACTGGGTTTCCGCTTTAACATTGTTGTCTGCGGTCCGCGCCAGACACCCTTTGAGTAACTGTAGAGGAGGACACATGAAACAAACAGCCAGTCAAACAGTTGGACCTTATCTACGGATTGGGTTGATTTACGGTGAACCACAAAACGACCTGTTGCAAGCACAAACAATCGGTGAACGCATCAAAATTGTCGGCGTAGTATACGACGGAGACGGCCAGCCAATTACAGATGCGATGGTAGAAATCTGGCAGCCAGATGCCAATGGCATTTACAATCACCCATCTGATCCTTTAAATGAACAGGCAGATCCCCATTTTCGCGGGTTTGGCCGGTCCGAAACACGCAATGCGGGCACGTATGAATTCAAAACAATAAAGCCTGGCGGCCGAGATGGGCAAGCACCATACATTAACGTCAATGTATTTTCGCGCGGTATGTTAGTTCATACGCTGACCCGAATCTACTTTGAGGATGAACCGGCCAATGCGGATGATCCCGTCTTAAATGGAGTAGACAGCAGCCGGCGGCATACGCTCATTGCTGTTCCTGAGCAAGCAGGCAATTCACCAATCTACCGCTTTGATATCCACATACAGGGGGATCAAGAAACCGTGTTTTTCAGCCCTGAATAAAAGGAATTTGAGGAGAGCAATTCATGTCAAAAACAAACCCACCATTTCGTGCTGACCATGTGGGCAGCCTGTTAAGGCCTAAATCTTTATTAGATATGCGCGCCCGTTATCATAGTGGGGATATTAGCGCTGAGGAGTTGCGTGCAGCCGAAGATGAGGCAATTCGTGACGCAGTAAAAAAGCAAGAAAACGTCGGTTTAAAAAGCATCACAGATGGCGAATTTCGGCGCGCCTACTTTCATCTTGATTTCTTGGAACAGGTGGGCGGCGTTACGGTCAGCGGGGCCATTGATGCTAATCCAGACGCGAAACCAGCCAAAGATGGCTTTACGCCCCCCCGACTGGCTGTGACTGGTAAGTTGCAACACACAAAAAATATCCAGGTGGATGATTTTAACTTTCTAAAATCGCAGGTCAGTGTCACGCCAAAAGTTTCCATTCCCTCACCAACAATGGTTCATTTTCGCGGCGGTCGGGCAGCCATTGACATTAATTCTTACCCAGACATGGATGAGTTCTTTGAAGACTTGGCGCAAGTTTACCGAGACGAAATCCAGGCGTTGTATGATGCAGGCTGCCGCTACATTCAGATGGACGATACAAATCTGGCCTATTTGTGCGATCCTAAGATGCGTCAGGGGGCCATTGACCGAGGGGACGATCCCAATGAACTGCCGCGAACTTATGCGGCGCTGATCAATTCGGTGATAGACGGCCGTCCCGACGACCTGACCATTGGCGTGCACATGTGCCGGGGCAACTTCCGCAGCACCTGGTTTGCCCAGGGCGGCTATGAACCGGTCGCCGAAGTGTTATTTAACGAGATGAACGTCGATGCCTACTTCATGGAATACGACGACGAACGCTCCGGGGATTTTTCGCCCCTCCGCTTTGTGCCAGAAAACAAGACCGTGGTGCTGGGTGTGGTCACTTCCAAAACTGGTGATTTAGAATCCAAGGATTACGTCATCCAGCGCGTGAAGGAAGCGGCTAAGTACATGCCATTGGAGAATATGTGTCTGAGCCCACAGTGTGGCTTTTCCAGCACGGTGCACGGCAATGAACTCACAGAAGATGCCCAGTGGGCCAAGCTGGAAATGATTGTGAATATCGCTCGGGAAGTTTGGGGAGATTAGATCGCTTCGTAAGGTTGCAACAAATATGGCCCTTTCGCCTACAGATTCGCAGCTGTTTGCCCCCTTGTTCGGTGATGCCGCAATCGCAGAGCAGTTCTCTGATACGCGATTTGTGCGCACCATGCTGGATGTGGAAGCGGCCCTGGCTGCGGTACAAGGCCAGTTGCGCATCATCCCCATCGAAGCGGCTGACCAGATTGTGGCTGGTGCCAAAACGTTAGAGGTAAATATTGAGCAGCTTCAGGCAGGCTTAGAAAAATCTGGCGTGCCGGTAATAGACCTGGTACGCCAGCTGCGGGCGCATGTGGGGCAGGAGGCGGCCGATTACGTGCATTGGGGAGCCACCACGCAGGACATCGTGGACACAACCCGCGTCTTGCAAATCCGGGCGGCGCTGGTGTCAATGGAACAGACGCTGGCAGAGATAATAACTGGCCTGGCTCAACTGGCTGACCAGCACCGGCACACGTTAATGGCCGGACGCACCCATTCGCAGCAGGCGCTGCCCATCCCCTTTGGCTTGAAGGTAGCCAACTGGCTGGCTCCGTTGCTGCGCCACCGGCAGCGACTAGCCGAAATGAAGCCGCGACTCCTGGTGGTGCAGTTTGGCGGGGCGGCAGGGACGCTGGCGGCATTGGGAGATAAGGGTACGGCCGTTCAAACCGCCCTGGCCCAAGAACTCAACCTCAACGTGCCGCCCACCCCCTGGCACACCCAACGGGACAATCTGGCCGAACTGGCCAGCTGGCTCTCTTTGGTGAGCGGCAGCCTGGCCAAAATGGCCCAAGATATTATTTTGCTGGCTCAGTCAGAAGTAGCGGAAGTGCGCGAAACGGCCGATTCCAGTCGAGGCGGTTCCAGCACGATGCCGCAAAAGCATAATCCCATCATCAGCGAACTGATTATTGCCACCGCCCGCACCAATGCCTCGCTGCTGTCGGCGATGCACCAGGCGCTGGTGCAGGAGCATGAGCGGGCCACACACGGTTGGCAAATGGAGTGGTTGACGCTGCCGCAGATGATGGGATTAACGGCCGTTTCCTTGCAAAAAGCCCGCTTCCTCAGCCAAAATCTGGTCGTCGATGACGCGCAAATGAAGCAAAACGTGGTCGCCTCCAATGGCCTGATGCTGGCCGAGGCCATCACCTTTGCCCTGGCCCCCACCCACATGAGCCGCGCCGAAGCCAAGCAACTGGTGCAGGCCGCTTGCCAGGTAGTCTTGCAAGAAAATCGACATCTGGTTGATGTGGTACAAGAGAAAACAGCGCTACCGCTTGACTGGCAGGCACTGCGCGAGGAAGCCACCTATTTGGGCGCAGCAAACGAATTTATTGATCGTGTGCTGGCCGATTGTAAAATGGACTAATTGATTTCAGCAGACAGATCGGCATGGTCACCATCAGCGTAGCGCCGCACCAACTTACCCGCTTCTACCACCAGCATCTCTACGCCTTTTTCTTTCACCGTGTTGGCCAGGATTGCCAGATAGCGCTCGGTGGTGACACCCACGCCCTCGCTCGATTTGCCAATGACAACCGTCTCAACTTCTTGTTCACTGATCACATCAGCTAACGCCTCACGGAACACCCCTTGCCGCACCATGATATCAGCTTCCACACCAGCCTTACGCGCCCGATCCTGAGCCATTCCCAACAAAAATTCTCCCATTTCGTCCAGCTCGTGGGCCACGTCCACCAGGAGCGGGCTGGAGAGATTGTCAAGAAAACGCACATCGGATACGTAGAGAAAAATCAGGCGCGCGTTTTGTTCCATAGCCAGGCGAATGGCCCACTGCTGGTTGGGAATGCTGGACTTACCACCGCGCGTGGGGCATAAAATAACAGGCATAGACTCCTCCTACATACATAATGGTACGCTAATTTGCCTGATTGACCTGATCTTTCTGATCAGGTCAATCAGCGTACTATTTCCTCATGTCGTCTTTTTAATGACTAAAAATGGCAAAGCGAATAGCCAGCCATAAAAAACCGGCCAGCAGCGTTAGGTAGGTGACCGGCAGCCCGACCTTCATAAATTCTTTGAAGGAAATGGGCGAGTCAGCCTGGGCGGTGATGCCCGCCGTGACGAGATTGGCCTCCGCGCTAATCAAAAAGCCGTTGCCACCCATCGCTGCTCCCATCGACAGCGCATAATACAGCACCTTGCTGTTGGCACCCGGTACTGTGCCAGAAAGAAATTCCACCACTGGCAGCAGCGACGCGGTGAGGGGAATGTTGGCTACAGCTACAGACATGGTGCCTACACCAAAAACCACAAACAAGACCGCCAACGGTAGGCTGTCGCCAATCAAACCACTAACAACCTGGGTAATGGCACTGATTAACCCAACCTCGCGCACCGCCCCTACGACGATAAATAGGGCCATGAAAAACACCAGTGTGGTCCAGTCCACAGCCTTGATCATTTTTTGGATGTCCGGCTTTAGCCAAACCAACAGCGCCGTGGCTCCCAGCAAGGCAGGTACGGCAGGCACGATATGAAATCGTTCCCCAACCACAAACCCGACCAGGACCAGGAAAAAAACAATGCCGGATCGGGCCAGCACTTTGGGCTTTTCGATGCGAGCGTTTTGTTCTAAACGGCCGTATAAAACCGGCGAAATCCCACTGCTCTCTTTAAACAAATCCTTCCGATAATGATAAAGCACAAACGCGGCCATAAAAGCCAGGGCAATCAGCACACCCACCGTCTGGTTGGCCAGGAAATCGGTGAAGCCAATGTCGGCGTAGGCCCCGATGAGGATGTTAGTCGGCGTGCCGATAAGGGTGGTGATGCCCCCCACGTTGGAGGCCAGCACTTCGGGAATAATCAGGGCCAGGGGATTGATGCCCAAGGCGATGCCAATTTGCAGGCTGATGGGCACCATCAGCAGCATGGTGGTGAAATTGTCTAGCAAGGCAGAGGCAACGGCCGTAATCAGCATCAAGATCAGCACCAGCAGCCACAGCCGCCCCCGGCTGAGCCGGTACGCCTGGAACGCCATCCATTGAAAGACGCCCGTCTCCTCGATAATGGCAATGACAATCATCATCGCCATCACCAAAAAAATCACTTCCCAATTGATGTAGTCCAGCGCCCGATCAAAATCAAAGATAAACCAATTGGGGGCAAGCGCTCGACCGATGAAGGTGCTGATAAAAATGATCGACAGCCCGACCAGCGAAGCGGTGGTGCTGTGCAGCTTCTCGAAGGCAATGAGCAGCAAAACGAGGACAAAGGCGAGGGTAGCCACCCAGAACCCCATGGTAATATGCCGTTCCATCGTCAGGGAGCCGATGTTGTAAGCGCCGCTATTTTGCAGCTGCTGGCGTACGGCCGTATCCAAAGGCAGTGTAAGGGGGGTGAAATGCGGCCGTTCGATCACCAGGTCTGCTCCGGTGGCGGGCAGCGCGGCCAGCGCCAGCGCCCACGAGCCATCTTCCTGGCTTTCTACTTCGGCCTCGCCGACGCGTACCGTGGCCGCTTCAACTGGCTGTTCCTGGGCATCCAGAAGCCGACCGATGAGGATGTAGGCAGCTTCGTCCACTGCCTGCTGCGGCGGCGCAGCCTGAACGGCGTAGTGGGAGACGGCAACCAGCAGCAGAAGCAGCAGCGGCACCAGCGACCGCCGCCATTGATGCCAGAATGTGATCATAGCCCTAACTCCTTTGGTCAGGAGATTTTTCTCAAGAGAGATATTATATCAATGAATGTTGTTAAACTACGCGATGATTTCGGTAACGGCCGTTCCCCCCTGAACTACCAATTACTGAAAAACCTGTGACTGTGAATCTACTTGACGCGATTGATACAATAATTTCGTTTAATGCCGCCATGAATGATTGAATGATACCTCTGACTGGCCAAAAGGAGAATCTGCGTGAAGAAAAAACAAACTGCCCTTAGCATAAGTTGTGGCGCGCTTGCCGGACTTATTACCGGTTTATTACTTTACATCTTTCGCTTTTTCGTCGGTTTTGATGGCATATATGATTTTCTTCGCTGGCCTTTGTTGGGCACTGTGGTTGGCGGTGTGCTTGGTATCATCCTAGTTCGCTTCCGGCGGCGGGAAGTGCAGCAGCGCCGCTACTGGAGCAGGATAGGGGCTCTATTGGGCATTCTAGCGCTGAGCCCGCACTTCTCGAGTTATCTCCTCTTTCTGCCTCTTGCCCTGCTCGGTGACATCGAATATGGTCCGCCGTTAGCAGTCTTGGGCGTCCTGCTCCTCTTTACTGTGGCGGGGGCATTGGCAGGCGGTCTCGGCGGCCTGGCAGGTGGAATGCTCTTTACTCGGTATTCTCGCGTTTGGGTCGAAAAGGGCGGTTAATGTTAATGAATGTCGTTCAACTGGGTCATGATTTGGGCTACGGCCGTAACAGCCAACGACTCATTGTTTAGCTCGATGAACGGCCGTCCCGCCAGCTCCAAGGCCGCCAGTTCTTCATCCGGCGGCACTACCCCCACCAATGGAATCCCCATTTTGTCGATGTGCGCTTGCAGCACGTCAGGCACCGGGCCGCCCAGCCGGTTGAGGATTAAACCAGTGTGCTCAATCTCGATGTCCAGCTCGTGGCGAAAAGCAGCAATGCGTTCCGCCGCCACAATGCTGCGCAACGTCGGCTCGGACACAATAAACAAATGCTGCACCGCCCGCGTGGTGCGTCGGCTCAGGTGCTCCATCCCCGCCTCGTTGTCAATCACCACGTAGCGATAATTTTTGCTGATGGAATCCACCACCTGCCGCAAATTGTGGTTCACGGCGCAGTAGCAGCCCTGCCCCTCCGGCTGCCCCATGGCTATCAGATCAAACCGTTCCCCCTCGGACAGCGCCGAGCGGATCTGGTAGTCTAAATATTCCCGCTTGGTGGAGCCGCCGGCCACGGTGCCCATCGCCGCGCCGCCCGCCGTCAGCGACTGTTTCACCTGGCTCAACAAATCTTCGCGGATGTCGCCCACTGTCCAGTCCAGGTCCAGCCCCAGCACCATGTTCAAATTACTGCTGGGATCGGCATCGATGGCCAGAACGGCCCCCGGCTGCATTTCCACCAAATATTTTATGATCAGCCCGGCAATGGTTGTTTTGCCCACGCCGCCTTTTCCTGCTAGTGCGATTGTTGTTGTCATAGTCTTTAGAAACCCAGTCGTTTAAAAACCTTGACGCAAAGGCGCAAAGGGGCAAAGAATTGATTAAGAAAGAATAAAATCCGCCTTTGCCCCTTCTAATTCTTTGCGTTCTTTGCGTCAAAAATTTCCATTTTTCGAAATACAGAGATCCGAATACAGCCAATCTCTAATCTCCACTCTCCAATCTCCCAATCATTCGTTTTGTTTCTTCTTGTAAAGCAGGCACGGTGTCGTAAACGGCCGTACCCAATCGATCCGCCTCAGCCACCCCATCGTCCATTGGGAACAGCCCCAGGATGGGGATGTGCAGATGGTTGGTCTGCAAGAACGCGGCATCGTCCGCACTGCGTACCTTGTTACCCACCAGCCAGAGCCGGGTGAGGCCAATGTCCTGAGCCAGCTGCTGAATTTGAACGGCCGTACCCATACTGCGCCGCGTCGGTTCCACCACAATAATCAGCGCATCGACAAAATCAACCGTGGCCCGGCCCAAATGCTCTACCCCAGCATACATGTCCAGGATGAGCACGTCATCTTTGCGGAAGAGCAAATGGGTGAACAGCGTTTTCAGCATGGCGCTCTCCGGGCAGATGCAGCCGGAACCGCCCATTTCTACCGCGCCCATTTCCAGCAGCCGCACTCCGCGATGCAATACGCTGAACCGCTCAGGAATATCATCTACGCGCGGATTGAGCGTAAAAAAGCCGCCCATCGTGCCCGGCTGAGCACCGGTGCGCTCGGCAATGAGTTCTTCCATTTCTACGATGGGGTGGAGTTGGGCGCGCAGGTCATCGGGGAAGGCCAGCGCGCCTGCCAAACATGGCGAGGGATCGGCATCCACGGCCAGTACCTGCTGCCCGGCATCAGCATACGCCTGGGCCAACAAGGCGGCCAGCGTGGTTTTACCCACGCCACCTTTACCACTAATTGCTAATTTCATAACTCTCCAAAAGACCCTAAGGATTTGCTATTATCAACGTTCAGAAAACTCAAGTCAAACCCTTGGGGTCTGCAACCTTGAGCAATTGCCGGGTCAACATGCTGCCTAAAATGGCGCAGGCGTCAGTCGGTAGATAGTGTGGGGTTTGGGCATCGAACAAGATTTTGTACGACGGCGGAAAATCTTCATCTCCCTGCCAGCACACCACCAGTACGGGCACACACGGCAGGGCCTGAAAGCGAAAGGCAGCATCGGCAAATGTGACGGCCGTTCCGCCCAGAGCTACGGCCGTTTCCGTAAACCGCATCACATCATTAACATACTTCTGGGCCAGCTCCCGCCCCGTGTACCCTTGAAAAGCCTGCGTGTAAAAACGGCCGTCCGGCAGCTCCGTAAAAGCAATCCAATGGCTGGCTGGTGGGGCACCGTCAGCCGTGTACAGGTAATAGGCCACCAGCGCCTGGGTGAGCGGATCCAGCGCCTCACCTGTCTCGGCAGCACGCGCCACAAATTCCGGGGCAGCAAGAACCACGGCCGTTTCCCAGACCTTCATCTGCAAACGGCCGTCCACCACCGTTGCGCCACAGGCAGAGGCCAGCGTAGACAGATCGCGTTGGGCCAAATCTGCCCTGAGCTCCTGTACGCGACCTGCTAGGCCGGTTAATGTCCGTTCAGACACGGTTCAGCCACAGCCAATTCTTGCGGAGCCAGTCCGGCTTCCGTCACAATACGCGGCACAATCGCTTCCCAACCGACTGCCATCAGGTGAATGCCATTGACCCCTTGTTTGTCTTTAATCGCTTCGATCAGCTCCAGAGCAATTTGCACCCCTTCTTCTTCTGCGCCATCTCCAGCAGCTTCCATCCGGTTAAGGATGCGCTTGGGAATGACGACGCCAGGCACCTCATGGTGCATGTATTGAGCCACCCGCAAGTTCTTCAGCGGCGTGATGCCGATAAGAATGTACACCTTGTCCAGGATGTTGCGCTTGGCCAACTCGTTCAGCCACACTTCCATTCCATCCGGATCGTACACCAGGTTGGTCTGGAAAAACTGCGCCCCAGCATTCACCTTTTTGTGTTCGCGAATCGCCTGGAATTCCGGGCGCGAGGCAAACGGTGCTCCGGCGGCTCCCAGGAAGTATTGGGGACGGAACTTGATGGAACGGCCGTCCAGATATTTCCCTTCGTCCCGCATCCGGCGCAAAATCCACAGCATCTGGATCGAGTCGATGTCAATCACATCCATGCGCCCCTTTGGCGATGGTCCCAGGTTGGCGCTGTCCCCAGACAGGCACAAAATATTGCGAATGCCCATTGCCGACGCGCCCAGCACCTCAGCCTGCAAGCCGGTGCGGGTACGGTCGCGGGCCGCAATTTGCAGCACCGGTTCAGCGTCACGTTCCAAGGCCAGCTTGGAGCAGGCAATGGAAGACATGCGCGGCGTGGCGGAGGGGCAGTCAGTAAAGTTCACGGCAGCTACGTACGGCCGTACCATATCGACATTGCGCCCCATCTTGCCCGTGGCGGCACTCATTGGTGGGGCCACTTCGGCTGTCACTACAAACTCACCGGCACACAAGCGCCGTTCCAGCTCAGATACCGGCTCATCGTAGGCGGGTGGATGATACGCCGCATCCCCTTCCCACCAGTCCGGCTGGCGCACAGGACGGAAGACGGCATCCCAGGTTTCGGCGCGGGTTTCTTTGTCGCGGGCCACCAGATCGATGAACACCCTTTTTGTGCCAACTTCCTTCACCTGCCGGGCCACATCGCCCCAGGTTTCCGTGCCGACCTTGCCCCAATCCAACGGCGGCAGCACTTCCAGCAGCATCTCCTCACGCCCCATTTTGAAGGCGCGCTCGTAGATTTCATACCAGATGCACGGCCGTGTTTCGTCCACGTAACAATGCGCTTCCGTAGAGCCGCCACACGGACCGTTGCGCGCCCCCTTGGGACATTCCATAGGGCAAATAAAGGCCGTCTCTTGCAGCAGGCAGTTGCCACACATGCGGCAGCCAAACAGCGGCCCTTTGGTTACGCGCTCCACAAAGGCCAAAAAACGGCCGTCAGGACTTTCTTTTTTAAAGGGATAATAGGGTGGCTGCCAGCGCCGCCCTGGTGTAAAAAGAGGCATAATGTCCTCCGAATAAGTTGGTGACAGGCACATGGTTATTCTTTAATTTTTGACCAGTTAACTTTCACCCTCGCCCCGGCCCTTGCCCTCAAAGGAGCGGGAGCCAATTCCCTCCCCCTGTGAGGGGGAGGGTTAGGGTGGGGGTCATATTACCTGGTAAATTTTTAAAGCAACACGAACGTGCCCATCACCCTATCAACTATAAATGTGGCAGTAGGTAATCGTAAGCGCTGAGTGCAGCTTTGACACCTTCTCCCACCGCCACCAACACCTGCTCTGCGTAAATATTGGTCACATCACCGGCAGCAAAAACGCCCGGTGTTGTCGTGTGGCTGTACGAATCAACCTTGATGAAGCCTTTGGCGTCTAGTTCCACCAGCCGGGCCACCATTTGTGAATTCGGCCGTAAGCCTTTCTCAATAAACGTGCCGTCAGCCATCAGCTTCTTCTCTTGACCATGATTGTTTTTCACCACCACGGTATTGCAGTAGCCGTTGCCTTCAACACGCGTCACCCTGTAATCCGATAAGATGGTCACGTTCTCAGCCCGGACCAGTTTCTGCCCTAATGGTGTTTGCAGCGCCGCCGCAGATGGCCCCACTACATCCACATGATGGGCCACCACAGACAGCTCTGCTGCTGAACGCAGCGCCAGATCGTCTTCGCCAACCACCACCGTATCTTTATCGATGAACAGCGGGGCATAGCTCAAGGCCGAATAGCACAACCCTTTAGACAGATACTCCCGTTCGCCGGGCACATCCAGCCATTCCTGGCGCGTGCCAGTGGCCACGATGACTGCGCGGGCTTCCAGCTCACCGCCATCCTGGGTGTAAACGACAAAGCTATCCTCGGTTTTTTCTACTCTCTCTACCCGCTTCATCAGGCGCGTAAAGTCCAGATATTCCAGTTCGCTCTTGAATTTGTTCACCACCTCAACACCACGAATGATCTGGTAACTTTCCACATCCGGCAGATCGAGGTGGTAATTGGTCTTACCGCCCAAATCTTCAGAGATGAGCAGCACATTCAACCGTTTTCTAATGGCGTAAATTGCGGCCGTTAATCCGGCCGGACCTCCACCAATGACAATTAAATCGTACATGTCAAACCTCCGTTTTCGGTAATCGGTAATCCGTAGTCGGTAAACCGTTCACCGATTACCGCTCACCGATCACCACCTACTCCTCTGGAACTGGTGCAATAAACCCTTCCGCCATCATCGTCTGTGTCAGGTTGCGGGAACGGCCGATCATCTGCAAAGCATGTTGGTAAAGCTCATCGTAACTCTTTGTCAGGCGAGCCACGCCCTGCTCCTGCGCCTTCATGCCTACGGCCGCTGCCTCACGAGCAAACACCTGCCAATCTTCCATGCTGGGCAGCAGGTGCTCGTCGTCCAGGTCATCGCCGATGAAGTCTGCCAGCGCTTCGGCAGCGGCAAAACACATCTCATCGGTGATGGTCTCGGCCCGCACGTCCAGCGCGCCACGGAAAATGCCGGGGAAGCCCAGCGAATTGTTCACCTGGTTGGGGAAGTCAGACCGGCCAGTGGCCACAATGCGTGCCCCGGCATTCAGCGCCTCCCACGGCCAGATTTCTGGCACAGGGTTAGCACAGGCAAAGACAATGGCATCTTTGTTCATTTGCTCTACCCATTCCGGCAAAATAGTGCCTGGTCCGGGCTTGGAAAGGGCAATGACCACATCCGCACCTTCCATGGCTTCCGCTACGCCACCCTGGCGCAAATCACCATTGGTAATCTGGCATAAGCGCCATTTGTCCACGTATTCATGGCGGCGCATTTCCAAATCGCGCCGGTGCGGCCCCAGGATGCCTTTGCTGTCTACCATGTAACACTTGGTCGGATCAGCTCCCCGGCCAAAGATGAGGCGAGAGCAGGCCACATTGGAAGCGCCGCTGCCCACAAAGGTGATGCTCACGTCTTCAATACGCTTGCCTACCAGCTTGAGGGCATTGGTCAACCCGGCTAAAGTCACCGTAGCCGTGCCCTGCTGATCATCGTGCCAAATGGGAATTTCTGCTTTTTCGCGCAGGGTGTCCAGAATGCGGAAACATTTGGGCTGGGAGAGATCTTCCAGGTTGACGCCGCCAAACGAGGGTTGCAGCATCAACACGGTCTCGATGATCTTGTCCGGGTCTTTAGTGTCTAGCATGATGGCCACACCATCGACCCCGCCCAGGTATTTGTACAGCAGCGCTTTGCCTTCCATCACCGGCAGCCCGGCTTTGGGGCCAATGTCGCCCAGCCCCAGCACGCGCGTGCCGTCGCTAACAACGGCCACGGTGTTCCATTTATTGGTGTAATCGTAAACGAGTTCCGGTTCGGCCTGGATGGCCTTGCAAGGCGCGGCCACGCCGGGCGTGTACCAGATCGAAAAATCGTCCAGGTCACGCACGGCGCACTTGAGCGCCATTTCTACCTTGCCCCGGTAAAACGGGTGTAACTGCATGGCATCGGCCGATGGCTTTTGCGCTTTTTGCAGCAGCTCATCGATGTCAACGCGCTTTTTATCCTTTAACATGTTGACCCCCTTTTCGGTGGCCGGTTATCGGTATTCGGTGATCGGTAATCGGTCCGATTACTGATTACCGATTACGGTTTACCGTTCACGGTTCACCGATAATCAGAATCAGGCAAATGACTCCTGTTGCAGGTAGGCATCGGCATAGATGACTTTGTTCAACAGGATTTCTACAGTCTTCCAGATAGCAACTTGCTCTGGATCGTGCATATCTACGTCGTCAATGGATGGTTGCTCCATGGCGGCAATGTGGTCGTGGATAGCCAGATAAAGCCGGTTTACGGCCGTTCCCGCATCTCGTTCTTCAATCACCCGCACCACGTTCTTTTGTGCCTCATCAAACGGATCGGCGATCATCATCTTTAGGCCAGCACCCATGAGCATGGCTAAATAAACTCGATTGATGAGCGGTCGATTTTTATGCGGCACAGCATTGGAAACGTTAGACAGGCCCACCGAGATGGGCGGCGGCGGATCCCAGGCAAACTGGATCGTGCGCACGGCTTCGATCAGTTCCGGGCAATATTCCTGACAGCCAGAAACCGTCAGCACCAGTGGATCGATGATCAGATCGCTGATGGGAAAATCGATTTCCAGGGCACGAGGAATGAGGGATTCCAGCGCGATGTTGACCCGGTCGTCGGCGGCCACGGGAATGCCGCTTTTACCCATCGTCAGGGCAATCAGCCGGGCGTTGTACTGCTTGGCCACCAGCGGCACCTTTTCCAACCGCTCCGCCTCAGCGGAGGTGGAGTTGATGATTGGTTGGGCCTTGGTCACCTTCTTCAGACCGGCTTCAATGCCCAGAAGGTTGGTGCTGTCGAAGCAAAGCGGCACGTCTACCACTTCTTCCATTAGCTCCACCAGCCAGGGGAAAACCTCTTCGCCATCTTTTTTACGCGGCCCCAGGTTCAGGTCCAAGGCGTCGGCCCCGGCTTCTACCTGACGCACGGCCAAATCCTGAAAGAAACGGCCGTCGCGCTCGCGCAGTGCGTCCTTCACTTGTTGGGAAATAATATGAATGTTCTCGCCAATTATGTACATAACTCTCCTCATATTGGGAGCAGCGTCATTGAGCACTGCTCAATTAGGCAGCTTCCATAACGCCATACATTTGCTCCGGAGCCAGCTCCAGCGGAAAACGTGACCGTAACTGCTGCCGCGTGGTGTAACATAGGTGGCAAGCATCTACGTAGCCAGCCTCATGCGGCAGACGGTATTCACGCACCAGTTGTGCCGGACCCCCGGCTAACAGTGGACCAATAACGGGATGTGCTTCTGGATCATATTCAGCCGTTATTTGGGCTAACGGCCGTTCAAACAAATTACCCATCACCAAACCCTGGCACATGTGTAAATTCCCCAGCGGGTCCAGGTGAATTCGGCCAGGATTGACTAAGTTCTCGTAAGGGCAGGTGGTGAAAGAATCCCAGGGCTGCGTGGACAGGCCAGCGGCCAGTTTTTCCGCCGCCCGGCCGCGATACATCACGTCCCCGCCGGAAATCGCTTCGCCCGGAATCGAGGTTTCGGGATTGCGATAGCCTGTTGGGGGTTCGAGAGAAATTGACCCTTCTGCCAGGCCAAGCTGACGAGCGGCCTCCAGGCCGGGATGCGTAGCCGTCTCTTCCAACGCATCGCCGTGAAAGATGTCGCAGGAAATAGAGATTTGACCCAAGCCTGCTTCGGCTAACGGCCGTAACCAGATCAGCGCATCTTCCACCGTGGTGGCCCAGTAACCGTTGGTGACAATGCCGGTGGCAAAGCCCAATTCTGTGGCCCGCCTCACCGATTGCAACAAAACGGGGTAGTAGAGGAACGTTTCGCCCCCTTCAAAGTAAAACTCGTTTATGCTGCCCAGGGCCAGCGCTTGCTGAAAAACATCTTCTAACTGCTCGCCGGTAAAAACGCCCGTTTGCCAGGGACTGCCCCAGGTAAAACAGTGGTCACATTCGTAATTGCACTGGTAGGTCAGTAAAACATGTATGCTGTTGAAATCCATATGACGCCTCCCAACCTGGACAAGCCAGACCCAAGAAGGCTCACGCAAAGGCACAAAAACGCTAAGAAAAATCGTTTGCGTCTTTACGTGATATTTTCTCGTTCACTATGCAAGAATTTCATTGTTAACGGACTAAAACAAGAAACGGTACCCATATCTATGAGTCGGCCACCGTTACCTTCACATCCTCAATTTGTGCAGCGACTGAGGGGAACCGGTTCAGGTCTGTGTGGGGTAAAAACAGCGCCGAGGTAAACGCCTCGTAAAAGCTATTGTCGGCCGACAGTTCGATGTAGGTCATGCGCCCGGCAATCTCGCCAATGCGCTGCTGGGCCGTCTGGCTCAACAAGGCATAATACGCGCCGAGTACGGCCGTATTGCCCAAAAACTTAAAGTTATCCCAGGGCATATCCGGCAGCAGCCCAATCTGAATGCCGTTCTCTACATTAATATATTTGCCAAACGAGCCGCCAATAAGCACCTGCTCCGCCATTTCTAGCGGCACGCCGACGCTTTCTGCCAGCACGGAAATGCCAGCATAAACAGCTCCTTTGGCCCGAATTAAATTGTCAATATCCACATTTGTGATAGCGATGTCACGGCCATGCCACGTTTCGTCGGCCCAGGCAATGACATACTCCAGCCCGTTCTCGCCCTGGCGCATGCGCTCGGTGGCCAGGTGTTGGTTCAAATGGCCACCCTTGTCCACCACGCCAGTGAGGAACATCTCGGCCAGCAGGGAAATAAGGCCGCTGCCGCACAGGCCGCGCGGTTTGCTGTTGCCAATCACGCGCAGGGTGGGTTCGTAGGTACGGCAGTCAATCCATACCGCTTCAATCGCCCCGCGTGTAGCCCGCATCCCGTCATGCACGCCGCCGCCTTCAAAGGCAGGCCCGGCCGAACAGGCGCAGGTCACCAGCCAGTCGCGGCAGCCCAGCACGATCTCGCCATTGGTGCCCACGTCCATAAACAGGCTGACTTCTGGCGCATCGTCCAGCCCGGAGGACAGCACCCCGGCGGTGATATCCGCCCCGACGTAGCTGGCTACGCCGGGCAGGCAAATCACTTCGGCTTGTGGATGGATGTCCAGGCCGATTTCCTGCGCGGTGTAAGGAGGTAGTTGGTTTACGGCCGTTACAAACGGACTCAACCGAATACTTTCAGCGGGAATGCCCAACAGCAAATGCATCATAATGCTGTTGCCAACAATGGTTGCCTTGACGATTTGAGATTGGGAGATTGGAGATTGGAGATTGGGAGATTCCAAATCTCCAACCTCTGATCTCCGATCTCCTTTTGCTTTCTTCATCACCCGTTCAACCAGCGTATTAATGCTCTCCAGCACCAATCGGCGCAGTTCCGCCTGGCCATTGTTCTTGCCAGCATAAATAATGCGGGAGATCACGTCTTCACCACAGCGAATTTGCCGGTTGTACTCGGCCGCCTGGGCAATGACCTCACCGCTGTTTAGCTCCACTAACCAGACGCTCACGGTGGTGGTGCCAATGTCAATAGCCAGACCAAGGAGCGGAATGTCTTCAGGCACATGGCCGGGGAGCAGGTTGATCAATCTGGCAGCATTTTCACCAATAGAGACAACGACCGTTACCTGCCAATCTCCTTGCCTTAGCACCGGGCCAATTTGGCGCAGCAGGGATAAGGAAATGGTCAGTTGGGGCAGATCGGTTTGTTGGGATACGGCCGTTTGCAGCCGACTCCAGTCATCCCGTTGGTCGTCCATCGTGGGGGGAGTCAGCGTGAGGCAGTAACGTCGCACCGACTGATCGCGCTGCGGATCGTAGCCGGGCGGCACGGCAGGCTGGGCCACGACACGGTCGCTGGTTAAGGTGCGCTCCAGCGTATCCTGGTCAGGCACGATGATTTGGGCGTCGCCCTCAACCACGGTCTGGCAGGCCAGGGCGTACCCGGCTGCCACGTCTTCTTCCGACAGGCGCAAGGTGCTGCGCCGCCGCACGCCACCGTCCAGTACCTTCACGGCACAACGGCCGCAGCGCCCCTGCCCCCCACACGGCTGCGAAATGAACACCCCGGCCTGAACGGCCGCTTCTGTTAGCAGCGTTCCGGTGGGTACAGAAACCGACCCGTTATGGTCAAAGGAAATAGTGTGTTCGGCCATATTTTGTTTTGTCTCACCCTCACCCCAGCCCTCTCCCTCAAGGGAGAGGGAGTCAGTTCCCTCCCCCTGCGAGGGGGAGGGTTAGGGTGGGGGTCAGTTACACCAATACCTGCTTCATAAACTTGGGCACATCCACAGCTTCCCGTGGACCGACTTTGATCTCCCAGCCAGGCAACTCTTCTTCTACCTCGCCGGAGAGAACGGCCGTGTGTCCCGGCAGCACCAATCGCTTCCGGTTCACTTTGTTGCCCACTTCAAAGCGCTTCACGTCCTTGGCAATGCGTTCGGCGTCGAACTTGCCCGCCGCCCAGGCTGTCAACACGCTCATCCCTTCCGACTCCGTCACCAGCAGCCAGGCGGGCAGCCCGGCGCTTTCCACTTCGTTGGCCACGCTAAAGTAAGTGATGGAGAAGTTAGTGGTCACCAAAACCGGGTCGTCTGGACCGGGATTGTTGATCTCATACAGTCCGGGCTGCACCTGAATCGGTTTTTGCGGGTCGGTGTAGATGTTTTGCCGCAGCACCAGCAGTGGATAGGCCGTTTCCGGAGCAAAATGATCCAGAATAACAAAGCCGCCGTATTTACCGATGGCCTGCGCCGCCAGTATGGTTTCCATTTGTGGCGTGATGGCATCACCGGCCACGTTGAGGATGGGATAGCCCAGGGAGCGGAAGGTTTGCTTGAGGGCCATGCGGCGGGCGGTGCTGTTGGCCAGCAGCGTGCCGTGCAGGCCGCGCTGCGCCGGTGTGATCACGATGTCATCCACGCCCGCTGCCTTAATCTTCTCGGTCAGCGCCACCATCTCGTCGAGAGTTCCGGCCTGCACTGCCAGAGCTGCCTGATGGGTTTTGGCCAGTTCAGCCATCGCCTGCCAGTTGTCAGCGTCGGCAAAGGCCAACATGAGTTTGCCATCGTCCAAGTTGGGCAGTGCTGTTTTTAATGTTCCTGGCGGGGCAATTAGGATGAGAGGGAGATGGGTAACGTCGCGTACGGCCGTAACCGCCGCCGCAAAATCACCCCCATTCGCCTGCACCGCAATGCCATCCCAACTCAGGTCAATCCCCACGTAATCGACAGTGTAGTCGGCCACGGCCTGCACCGCCTGCCGCACTGGCTCAACCGGTTGGTTGTCGTAGACTCGTAAGAAGAGGCCGGTGGGACTGAAGAATTTCTTTTCATGCCGAAACATCACCACTTCATTGCCAGACAGCACTTCGTAGCCGTTAGACTTGAGGGTAATCGGCCGTACCGGCGGCGCGGCCGCTTCAGAAAGCTGCGCCTTGGCCTCCTCGCTAACTGTAGGGCAAAGGGAAAGTTCCACCTGCTTGGCCGCCAGCTTCATGGCAAAAGCCAGACAGGTGGGAAAGCCGCACTCCTTGCAGTTTGTTTGGGGCAGCATCTTGTAAATTTGAATGCCTGAAAGAGCCATTTTTTACTCCGTTTTTTCAGTATTCAGTTTTCAGTAATCAGTATTCAGTCTCGTTATGAACTGAGTTTCTGATTACTGTTCACTGATTACTGCTTACCATTCATAAGGTCATCAATCGCCGCCTGCACCCTAATCACGCTTTCGGGGTGGCGCAGGGTGACGATGTTGGCACCGGATTCGATGAGCATGACGGCCGTAAGCGTTTCCCAGGTGATGGCACGTTCTTGCCAATCACCCCACGCTTCTGGCACGCCGCTGCCGACTTTGGCTTCCTTGGTCTTCCAGCACTCTTCGCCGGGAGTGACCAGCATCGGCAGTTGGGTCATGCTGTCGCCTTGCAGAGCCGCCAGCCGCAGCCGCTCCATCACGGAGTAGCCATACTCGAAGCCGTAACCCAGCGCGCCTGTCGTCGGGTCCATGATGACGCGATCCAGCGGCATACCCATGTCGCTAATGAGGATGTTGAGCTGCTTGGCCAGATTCACATCCATCGCTGTGCGGGCAATGACCAGATGATCATTGGCCATGGCTCCGGCCACGATGGTGCGGTAATTCTTGTCTTCACAGATGCCCAACAGCAGTCGTTCGCCCTTGCAAGCATCGGCGATGGGCACGAGCAGTTCGTTATCTTTGTCAGCCTGGCCGGGTCCAACCACTACAAGCGGCAGTCCGGTAGCTGATAGTACAGATTTGACGGTGGAGACGGCCGTTTCCGGCGTATTCTCTAAACCCAATGTCAGTCGAAGCAAATCCGCGCCTGCTTTCTCAGCCGCCTGCGCCCACTGCGCCGGGTCGTTAACCACGTCGCCCCAGGCTTCCAGCAGCAATGGCGACCAATCCGGTTGACTATCGGCAATCTCCAGTACAATCACCGGCGGATGCGGTGTGACGCCTTCAAAGTCCATGAAAGGCATCGCCGTTTCACCGCCAACGGTTACCGTTTTGGCACGCGTGCCGCCTTGTTCCTTGGTAGCACCCAGGGTGATTTCGCGCACCTTCCCCGTCCATTTTTCCTTGGCCAGCGGGGTTTTCGTGCCGTCCGCTAACCATGCAGTGTCAGGAGTCAGCGGTTGCGGTTTCGGGACCGACGGTGCTGGGGCAATCTTTGGCTCCGGTGCCTTAGCAACGGGAGGAGGTGCCACCTTCTCGGCAGCCGGTTCAGGAGCCGGTGGTGGTGCCACTTCTTTGACAGGTGCCGGGGGCGCTGCTGGCGCAACTTGTGGCGTCACGGTGACAACTGGCGGCGTGCCGCCCAGAGCTCCCAATGCTGCCTGCAGCGCCTGGCGCAGCGACTCCACAGCCTCGGTGGGCGAAGTAGGTTGGACGGCCATTTCACGCGCTTTGCTCAGCAATTCTGCCTGGCGCAGCGCTTCGCTGGCCGCTTGCTGCAACGCCTGGGCCTGGCGCAGCGCCGCGTCCTGGGCCTGCTGCAAAATCTCCGCCTGTGTACTTGGAGACTGGAGATTGGAGATTGGAGATTGAGGAGTTTCTGGCTCTTTTTTCTCCGCGACCTCCGCACTCTCTGCGGTTAATTTTGGTTTTTCCTCAACAGGCTGGGCCATCTTTGGTTTAACTGGCTCAGGCTCGACGGGTTTGGGTGGCTCGGCAGGTGCTTCAGTTTTTGCCGATACCTGTACCTCTTCCACCTCTTTTTCCTCTGTGACCTCTGTGGCTAATTCTTTACTCATGGCTTCTTCGACAACGGCCGTTGCCTGCGTCATCACATCGTCATCTGGTTCGGGCAGTTCGGCCGGTTCACGCACCATTGGGCCCATTTCCAGCACTGGATGGCGAACTTCTTCCACCCAATCTTCCAACTGTTCCACCGTCGTAATTTTGTCACCATCCCCAATGCGGTCGATCAGGTCAGGAATGCCTTCCCGCTCGGCAACGTGCTGCAATTCGTCGGCCATCGTTTCTTTGATGACCTTGCTCATCCACACCACGCGCTTGAAGCCGCCATCAGCCGAAATAAACTTGGGGCTGACCAGGTAATATTTACCGACGCCCATCACACCGGGCGTTTGCACACCACCGCCAGCCATACCGGCCAGGGTGCTGAACTTCATACCTGCCGGGGTCATGCCCACATCTTCCCGGCTAACCACCATCACGCCTTCCACTTCGGGAATGTACATGACGATGCATTCGAAGCAGCCGCAGGCGGTCATCGGGTTTTCCATGATGCTGTACATGGAAACGTCCTGCACAGCGCCATGTGAACCTTGTTTGGCATATGCAAGAGTACCTGTCCAGTAGCCGCGCTCTTCATCGATCAGTTTGCCCAGCTTGATCGGCTGGTTGGGGCCAGTGGGGTTGATGCTGTAGCTGGCTTTGCAGTCCAGCCAGTTGTAGGCACCGCACAAACCCAGTCGCTCTGGGCTGACAATGCAGACATGGTCAGGGGCAAAGCTTTGGCAAAGGGTGCAGGAGTAGAATTCGTTGACGGCCGTATCCGTCAAATCGGCCAAACGCTGGTTGCGGAAGTTGTACGCTTCGCGCGCCTTCTCCAACCATTCCGCCAGCGGTTCTGGATCGGTGTAAAGGGTCACCTGCACCTTATCCACAATCGCGCCAAATTCGGCATGGAAGCGGGCGTGCAAAATCTTGCCAAAGTGATTCAGGTCAAACCCTTTTTCGGCAGCAGCGGTGGAGATGCGAATCCAGGCGATGTCACGCTGGCCGATGTGCTGAATGCCAGACGCGCCATTGATAAAGTAATGGATTTGCCGCTCCAGCACCGGTTCAAAATCTTTTTGCATCTCGCGCCCGGCCACTTCCACCACGATGCCCAGGTCCATCGACCCCTTATCCGGCACATCGGTAAAGTCTGAACCAACAATCTCAATTTTGCCGTCAGTCACGGCGTCCATATCGGCCATGTGCAAATATTCAAAGCAGCGAGAACCTTTGCCGCCAAACTCCACGCGCATGTCAGCTTTGCGCACCACTTCGCCTTCAAAAGCGGAGCCATAAGGCACGGGCACCGGCACGTCCGTCATCTTAATTTTGACACCACGAATCTCGATGCACTTTTGCACGAGTCGTTCGGCCCGTTCCAGGTCGTCGGCCCCGTCAATTTCGTTAAAGGGCATGGAAACAACGTGTTCGTAGGTGGTAATGCCGGTCGGCAAAATTTCGGGAATCACCGTGTCGGCAATGACGGGGAAGCCAAAGTTGATGGCTCCGGCCGCTGCCGCATATTTCAGATCATCCACCTCGCCCAGGGCCAGGACAAAGGCGTAGACACGCTCTTTGTTGTACATGAGAATGTCGCGCGCCTGCCCCGCTTTGAGGCCGCCAAAGGTCAGCGCCGAGCGGGTAGCAAAGCCGAGGGCGTAAATGGCACTAATGGTGTCGGTGCCAAAGGGGACGGTGTAGGTGTCGTACCCTAGTTCCACCCCTTCTTCTTGCAGTTGGTGGATAATGGAACGGCCGTTCACGTTGCCCGACAAAAAGGTAAGAATATTGCGCCGCTGCAGCTCACGCACCAGCTTCACAGCGACTTCGTTGGATTTGGCACAGCCCACGATGGCGGCGAATCCGGGCATACGGCCGTCTACCAAAGCAATCCCCCACGAGCGCAGCTGAATATCATCAATCGGGCCGTTGAGATGACCCATGAGGCTGTTGCCGTTGCTGCCATACGCGGTGCCGCCCGCCAGGGCAAAATCAGGCAGCCGCTCCGGCTGCCTGCCATACACAAAGCGAATCGCCTCAATGACTTCGGCGGCGATTAGCGTGGACATACCGCTGTCCAGTGTCTCACCCAGGTAAGGAGTCCAATTATGGGCGGAGGGCAGCGGGTGCAGCAGTTCACGAGCATGGTGCAGCGCGGGCTGCAAATCGGCCAGCGTTTCTACCTTCTCACCAGTCATGCCATAAATAAGCGGCAGGTAATAAGCGGTATTAGGAAAAGCCACTGGCGTATCCGGCCCTTTTTCGGCCAGCGCCCTTTTCAACATGATGTCTGCTTCATAAACCAGGGCATTGGCACCCCGGATGGCTCTTGTGGCTATGTATTTAGACATAGTTCCTCCGTTTCGGTAATCGGTATTCGGTAATCAGTAAGCAGAAACCGTTTACCGATTACCGGCAACTGTTAGTCCGCTGCGACGCCGTAAAGGGCTTCGCGGCGTTCGGCAAATGGCAGATCTTCCAGGGCCAACATGCGGTCGTCGCCGCTGTCGCCGAAGTTTTCTGGTTTGTACGGCCGTAAGCCCAGTGCTTCCCGTTTTTTGTCGATGTGGGCCAGGGTACGCCGCACCATCTCATCCGGGTCGGCTACAAATTCCATTTTGCCACCGTACATCTCTTCCCACCCTTGGCTGATGTAATGAGAGACGGCGTCACTGTCGCTAACCTTGTCTGGCATACCGCCCACCGGTGAGGAGCCACCAAACATGACGTAAGCGCCAGAGGCCATGCAGTAAGTGCCAATGGCCAGTGCCTTTTCACTCATCCATTCCGGGGCCAGACCCACGGCCGGGATTTGATCGATGTCCTCGCCCAGGCCGCCTTCTTCCACCATTTGCGTGAGCACAGTGAGGATGCGGGTGTTGTCTACGCAGGAACCCATGTGCAGCACCGGTGGAATACCGATGGTTTCACACACTTCACGCAGGCCGGGACCCACCTGGTCCAGGCCAGCTTCCCCCAGCAGCAGCCCCAGCTTGGCAGCAGCAATCGCCCCGCAGCCGGTTTCCACAACGAGCACGTCTTGCTTCAGCAGGTCGCGAGTCACTTTGACATGCAAATAATCCTGCTTGCTGCGTGGATTGTTACAACCGACAATGGCCGCCACACCACGAATACGGCCGTCGCGAATCGCATCATTCAGCGGCCGGAACGAACCCCGGTAGCTGCCACCTAGCATGTAATTGATATATTCATGGGAGAAACCAGGAATCAGCTTTTCTTTCACTTGGGGAATTTCAGTCTGGCCACGATTGGCGTAATTGTCAATGGCTACCTTGAGAATTTTCTTGGCCGTGGTCAGGGCATGATGTTCATCAAACTCAATATGGGTAGCGCCTTTAATTTTCACTTTGGGTGAGGTGGTAATCACTTTGGTGTGGAATTTCTCAGCCAGCCCTACCAATGCCTGCATGATGCACTGCACATCGACCACCATCGCCTCAACAGAACCGGTCAGAATAGACAACTCTTGATGCAGGAAGTTACCGGCAGCGGGAATGCCCTGGCGCATCAAAATTTCGTTGGCCGTACAGCAAATCCCGGCCAGATTGACACCTTTGGCCCCCGCCTTTTTAGCATATTCAATAATTTCTGGGTCCTGGGAAGCGGCCACAATCATCTGGCTCAAGGTTGGTTCATGGCCATGAACAATGACGTTGACCATATCGTCCTTCAAGACACCCAGGTTAGCCTCACCCAAAATGGGAGCAGGCGTACCAAAGAGAATGTCCGAGACATCAGTCGCTATCATACTGCCGCCCCAACCATCGGCTAACGCCGTGCGCACGGCGTGGTTGAGAATATGTTCCGGATCCTGGTCATCGCCAATGTGAGTGCGATGCAGGGCTTCCACCACTTCACGGTCGATACCGCGTGGCACAACGTTCAAATCACGCCAAAGTTTGAGTCGCTTCTCGGGAGCGCGGTTGGCAACCACCACCTCTCCTTTTTGTTGTCCAAATTGGGCGATGTATAGGTCGGCCAGATCATTGGCAATCTCTTCTGGCGGACGATCTTCGATCTCGATGCCAGATTTCTGGGCGACGATGCGCAGCTTGGCCACATCACGGATGCGGTAACCTTCGGTTTCACCGTTGGCTACGGCTTTGAGGATAAAGGCCATGTCACGGCCGTGATCCGAATGGGCAGCGGCTCCAGCGGCAATAGCCCGGATCAGGTTACGCGCCTGAATCGTGTCGATGGTGGCCCCACAAACGCCGGTGTCCCCTTCTTTGGTCAGGCGGCAGGGACCCATCCCACAAATTTTGCAGCACATTCCGGCCGAGCCAATGTTGCAGGGCGACATGTTGTCGGCACGGCTAAAGGCGGTACCCACTGCCAGCTCATCAGCACGGATAAGCATTTGCTGGGCCGCCGGATCGATGGTTCTTTCTTCTGGCGTACGCATTTTTTTAGCCATAGGGGGTTCTCCTGGTGGTCGGTAATCGGTGGTCGGTAATCGGTGGTCGGTCAATTGCGCCATTACCGATTACTGTTTACCGTTTACGGATTACCGCTTACCGATTACTGTTTAATGCCGGGACAGGGCCACAACGGCCGTTGCACCTCGGGCACATCCTGGGTAAAGCTGATGGATTGGCCGGTTTGGGTGAAAACGGCCGTATGGCGGAAGAACGGTTTACCATTTTCATGGGCCGGACTGCTGCCAATCTCGATGGGGATGGATAATTCTTCCAAATAACCAGCATCGGCCAGCGTGGACTGGATTGTTTCTTTGTCTACCTGCGATTCATCGTAGGTCACCTCAACAATCTGGAAACCACTGCTGGCATATACATTTTCGATACCGGGGAGGGAATTAAGCAACTGGCGAACTTCCAATACGTGATGATCACCATACATCATTGGTAAAGCAAACGTTTCAGATCTCATAGTGGGGATGCCTCCATCACCTAGAACAAGGGGTTCCTAAACAACGACGAAGTGCGAAAATCGGGCAATACGAACCAACAAACCGCATTTGCTCTCTACAAAATATTGTTAGCTATCCACGGGTGGGGTCAAGTGATGAATCCCCACCAAAAAGTGTGACAGATGTCACTTTCATGGTTTTGGGATTTTATAGTAAGGGTTTTGGGCTTCTGTGGCGGCGGATCTTTTAATTATGTGAAGTAATGAGGGCGATTTTATAAAAATCAGGACCTATGCAAGCCGATAAGGGCTGCATAGGTCCTAATAAATGAATTCAGAGCTTCCACAAGTTATGTTAAGTTTTCAAACGGCCGTTGCGCCACACCAAAACGCTTGCTACCACACCAATCAGTAACAAACTCAGGGTAGACACCAGTTCCCACTCTGTGCCAACCAAGCCGGGGAACAACACTTCAAAACCATCCTCCCAATTTTGCGCGGCGTGGAATAACAGCACGGGAATAAGGGAGCCACCGCTGCCGTTAAAGAGCCAGGTGAACAGCATGCTCAACCCAATACTGAGTAACGCAAAGGCCGCAATGGAAAGCGGTTCGCGGCCAATTAGAACGGGCAAATGCCAGGCACCCCAAAACACACCAATGATAAGGCTGGCGCGAAAGGAGGACAGGCGTTCCTGCAAACGAGGCAGGGCAAAGCCCCGCAAGCCCAACTCTTCACCCAGCGCGCCACGCAGGAAGAGAGAGACGAAGAAACCAGCGTGGAGGCTAAAGAGGGCGGTGGTGATTGTACTGCTGTTAATGGTTGGTGATGCGCCGGAAACGGCCGTTGCCACCCCATACAACCCAATCGGCAGCAGCCCCAAAACATACCAAACCCAGCGAATTCGCCAACGCGTCAAACGCTGCCATAATTCGCTTAATCCGGCACGACCAGCCGTGACGACAATCATCACCACACCCGCAATCGAGAAAGCAAAATCGGCCAGCCGGGTGAGCACATAAACCAGCCATTGCGGCACGCTTAAAGCCACCCCGTCAAATTGGTAAGCCTCACCCATTGCCATAAGCGATTGGGCGCTGTCTAAACCGGACTGACGCGCAATGAGCCCAATAATGCCAAAGGCTCCCCAGGCAATGGCATAAGCTAAAACAAAAAACAGGATTAAGGGCCAATCGACTGTCCGTTCAGATGTCGTGATTTGCTGTTTGTAAGTTGTCATTTTCTGCTCCTTGTGTATTAACCCTTTGCCTGGGCAGTTCCACGAAAACGGACCGGGGTGCGGTTGATACTTTGCGGCAAATTGCGTTGAATCAGGTAGATGCCCACTCCCATCACAACGATGGATGTACCTGCTACAACCAGACCAAACGCGTCATCTGTGCCGGGCAGGCGGCTGGTGATTTCAGCCGCAGTGGCAGCCACAAGGCCGACGAAGGAACCATTGATGTAAGCTGCATGGAACGCCAGCCAGCGCCCTTTGGGCCGTCGTGTGAAAACAGGAACCATGCCCACAACCAGACTAAAAAGACTGCCCAAAGCCATCCAGTGAAAGGGGCCAAAATGACCATACAACCTGTATATGAACAGGGCACTCACGTTAAGGGCAACCATGCTGGTCAGGTAAACATGCCCCAAAGTACGATGCCAGCGTGTGCCTTTTCTGAGTAGGACGACGGCCGTTCCTGCCAGCAGCGCAACAATTCCAAAATTTGTGTGAATCCAGCCAAGTGTGCTCATGATTAATCTCCTGTTACCATTTGAAGTATGCTGTGTATGGTAAAGGAACGGCCGTCTCCCGTAATCAACCAGCCAGGTAAAAAAGATTGGTTTGGAGTTGGATTTTTTTATCAACCGTTCGGTTGATCAGGAAACGGCCGAAATTTGCCAAATGTATTCCATTAATTTCTCAGTAACCAGATGATGCGGTCATAAGCGAGGGCATGCTGAAGCAGCAGCACAGCAAACACACTGCCGAGTGTACTGGCTGTTGGCGGCTCTTTGGATTGTCTCTATTTTTGCCAAAGCAGATACGGCCGCAGCCACATCACCTTTGGCCAGGGTTTGGCAGCCCATACAGCAAACTGCTTAAAACGGGATCAGCAAGGTAACAGTCACTTTTGGCGAGCAACTGTTACCTTGGACTCATTTTGAATAATCGCTCCACCCAATGTTCCCATTTCCTCAGGGCACGATAGCGAATCCGTCAATGGCGCTGCCAAAACCTGCGGCGGCCGCATCCCAATACAGCGCGTAGCTGCAGGTGGTCGTTGCGCCCAGCGCCAACGGTGTGCAGATAAAGATGTCGCTGGCATCACCGCTGATGCCGCCCAGCGTAAAGAGCCCGCTGCTGCTCAGGTAAATATCGCCGCTGGCGGCATCCACCCAGACCCCGGCGATGTCTTCGCTGCTGTCCGTCCAATCGGCCGTTGTGCCGTTGAAGTAGAGTGCCCAGTCGCCGCTGCTGTTCTCACCATAGACGGCATTGCCCAGCACCAACAGCATTTGGTCACTACCACTGAGGGTGCCTGCGCTGAAATTGCCCAGGGTGCTGATGAGCAAACGGCCGTCTGCCGTCAAACCAATCGCATCCACATCCTCACCTGCGGATGTCAAGCCCACATCCGAGCCATCCAAGAACCATTCAAAGCTGCCCGTTGTGTTGTCACCCAGGCTGGTAGGCACAAAGCGGACGATGTCCGAATCATCCACATCAGCCAGGGAACCAATGGCTTGGGCGCGGATAAAGCTCATCAAAATGGATCCATCATCCAGCCAGGCAAACCCATTGAGATTATTGAGGCTAACACCAACATCCGAGCCATCAAAAACCATCGACCAGAGACCGGTGGCGCTGTCGTAAGCCACAATGTCCTCGGAGGAGAAAGCGACACCCCCAACCGTGCCGCTGCCGGTGCTGCTAAGGTAGATGATTTCCCCAGCAGAAGGTGGTGGCGTGTTGGTTACAGTTGGCGATGCCGTCGGCGATGCTGTAGGTGATGGGCCAGGTGTGTTGGTGGCTGTGGCGGTGGGGGTGTTGCTGGGAACGGCCGTATTCGTTGGCGTGGACGTATTGCTGGGCGTGGGCGTCGGACCACCTCCACTGATGATAACCAGTTGGGGCGGATTGGCCGCCTCGCGGCTGTCAAACGTCACGCGGTTGGCATCGGTGGAGCTAATCATGAAGCTGTAAAGTCCATTGCCCGTGACGTAACCGGTGACGTCAATTTCAGTCCAGGTTCCGGCGGAAACGGCCGTCGAACTGCCAATCACCCCACCAGCAGGCGGTGCATTGTTGAAAGTCAGGGCCGATTCCACCCAACTGTTATCGCTGATGCTCGATGCCGTAATGCCCTGGCTGCTGCTGTCGTTGGCAAAGAGACGCAGCGTGGCACTGCTGATGTTGCTAACGCCCTGCACATCAAAGCGCAAATAGCTGTTAATGATGGGTGAACCATCGATCGCCAGGATAGTGCCGGGGAACACGTTATCGGGGCGATTGCTCAATACGGCCGCATCCGCTACCGGATTCAAGGTGACGCTGCCACCGGAACCAGGCGTTGCCGAGGAAGTGGGGGTTGGCGTAGGGGTCGTGCCAGGATCGTTGATCGTCATAAACACGGTGGCTGTATCGCTGCCGTCGTTGCCATCACTGATGGCGTAGGTGAAGCTGTCTGACGTGGTGGCGGAGCCGTCGTGGTTGTAAGTCACTGTGGTGCCGTTGGTGGTAACAGAACCGCTGCTGCCCTGGGTAACGGCCGTTACCATCAAGGTATGATTGTTGGCATCGCTGTCGTTAGCCAACACGTTCACCACAACCGAACCGCCCGTCACCACGCTGGCGCTGTCGTTGTTGGCTATGGGTGGAATATTGCCCTGGCCCGCCGGAATGGTGTAGCTGTAAGCCACATCGCGATTGCTAAAGCCCCCTTGAGACTCGCCGTTGAGGAAGGCACGCACGTATTCCACCGTAGCCGCGTTTGGCCCAATAGTGACCCGCATATGGCCAGAGTTGTTGACCAGATCGGCCCCATTGTAAAAGTTGCCATCCTCAATCCATCCTGTCCCGTAACTGGGATCAGACGGCTGCGGCACCAGCTGGTAAACAATGCCATCCAGTTCTTCATAGGCAAAGACGTGATCATGGCCGTGGAAGAAGATGTCTACGCCGTTGGCCACCATTAAATCGTGAATGGGCATGGGCCAAGACGGCCGTCTCACATTAAAGCCGTAGCTGCCGTTGGCATTGTTGCCACCCCATTCAAAATATGGCGCAGCCTCGATGCCACCGCGAGGAAACAATTCATCGGGCGGACCACTGGTGGGATGATGGGAAAAGACAAATTTGAAGGTTGCGTTGCTTTGTTCCAGTGTGTCTTTTAGCCAAAAATATTGGTTGTCGCCCAGGGTCCAATCCCAGCCATCGCCGCTGCCCGTGCCTGGATCAGAACCACCTGTGCTGTCGTGTGGCTTGGTGGTCGTATGCCAGTAGGGATCGAGCACCACAAACAGGGCATCACCCCACTCAAAAGCGTAATAGCTCTCGCGCAGCCCATTACCAGAAACGCCCTCGCTGCTCCAGTTGTCAGTATCACCTGTGTAAAAACCATTTGGCACTGGGTTTGGTAGATACAATTTGCGCGCATTGGTGCCCCACACGGCCTGGTTGTTGGGCGTGCCGTCACGGAACCAACCTTCTTCATTATCTACATTGCCAATGACCATAAAAGCCGGAATGGAACCACTGAGCAATCCCAAAGCCTGCCGGTGCAGGATATAGCCACTTACAATTGAACCTTCTGTGGGACCAACGCGAAGCGCATCGCCCAGATCGATCATGAAATCGGGCTGGTCAAGCGTTTGATTGAACAAGGTTTGGAAATACATTTGTTGGTCACCCAGGACGGATTGGCCCACGTGGGCATCAGCCTGAATGGTGAAGGTAAACATTGAACCCGGTATTCGCTGCGTATGGAATGTGTTTTCTTCCCTGGCGGTATAGCTGCCGCTGCCCAATTGACGATACATCAGCCGATAGTAATAGCGGGTGCTAGGCTGCAAGCCGGTAATATCTAGCTCAATGGGGACGTTGGCCGTGGAAATTACGCTGCCTGTCTGCTGCGTCAAACTGCCAGAGACGGTGCCATATTCCAGATACATCTCCAGCGGTTCATCAACCAGCACGTTGACGGTAATCGAGGTATCGGTGGGGCGGCCCAGCAGTTCGGAACCGGTGAAGGTTTGGGCGCTGACTTGCTGTGGTTGGCCGGTGAGGGATACGGCCGTTATCAACAGCAAAAACATACTAACAAGCCAACGAAAGGCCTGAACTTTCGTGAGGGAAGGGGAAATTTTATTGGGCAACATGAAACGATCTCCTCGCTCCCCCACACAAGAACGACGACTGACACGATTTATTTGGTTTTGGCTTTCTCGAACTTTACGCAAGGCGAGAAGGACTACTGAATCAAGTTGGCACTCATTTTAAGCGAAAAGGGAGAGCTAAAGCAAATGTTTCATAAAAATTTTATTTTGGGGAGGGGAAATGAGAAACGGCCGTATTCTTTGTTCGAACGACTGCAAGTTGAATCCCTGAATTACTGATCGTTCGGTTTTTTGGGCAAAAGAGGATCAAGTTGGTTCAATAAATTGGGCATATCTTGTGAGGTTGTTTTCCATACCTCATTCAAGTCAATACTGTCATAACCGTGAATCAGCTTGTCGCGCATACCAGCGATTAATCGCCAAGGGATAGTAGCGTGTTGCTGCCGAAAATCGTCCGAAAGCCGTTTGACAGCTTCTCCCAAAATTAGCAGTTGATGCAAAACGGCCGATTGCGTCTTAAGATCATTCAAAAATTGAGCTTTGGTCATGCCCCGACAAAAGTCTAGCGTCAAACGGGCAGCACGGGCAATGTCCAACAGCGAAGCATTATCCCGATCCACGAACAACCTCATTTCTTAAGAAAATTGGCGACGCCGTCCGCAAAATTTCGTCGCGCCGAATCCAGTTTTCACTCTGTTTTAAGGCACGCTTGTTAACCAAATCAACATTGCGGCCTAACAGCTCTTGCAGCTCCAACTGCATCTGCACATGCTCAAGCAAGCTCCAATCCGCATCATGGTCAAAGGAAACGAGCAAGTCAATATCGCTGTTTGGTCCAAAATCATCTCGCAGCGCAGAACCAAACAAGGCTAATTCTTGAATTTCCCAGCGCTGGCAAAAAGCCTTAATCTGGTTTGATGCGATAAGTCTTGCCACTTTGTTCATAAGCTTAATTATGACCGATGGAACATAGAGAAGCAATTACTATTGCGCTAACTCCCACAATTTGCTGGGACTCAGCGGGATTTGGCAAATTTCCAGCTGATTATTGAGCGCATCTTCCACCGCTTGGGCAAAAAGCGGGGCGGTGGGAATGGCTCCGGCTTCACCCGACCCTTTGATCCCCAACGGGTTTAGCGGCGAGGGGGTGACCTCGTGGCCAATTTCCACGTTGGGCACGTCCAGTGATGTAGGCAGCAGATAATCCATGAAGGAGCCGGTAAGGATCTGCCCTTGCTCATCGTAAATAATTTGCTCGTAGAAGGCATTGCCGATGCCCTGGGCCACGCCGCCCTGAATCTGGCCATCTAAAATGAGCGGATTGATCACCTCGCCGCAGTCGTGGACCACCACGTAACGCAAAATGGTCACATCCATTGTGTCTGGATCGACTTCCACAATCATGGCATGCACGCCGCTGGCCGTCGCCCCGTATTCCGGGCCAAAGTAGTTGGTGGCTTCCAGGCCCGGTTCCGTGCCTGGTTTGACCGCGCCACGCATGGGGTTAGCCTGCTGCGCCAGCTGTCCCAGCGGAATCGCCCGATCCGGTACACCCTTAACACGCACCTCACCATTGTCCAGCTCTAAATCTTCTTCAGCCGCTTCCAGCAGTTCGCTGGCCAGCTTGAGGATTTTTTGGCGCACGTCGTGGGCCGCTTCATTGATCGCATTTCCTGCCACAACTGCGCCTCGGCTGGCAAAGGTGCCTGCACCCCAGTGGAACTGGTCGGTGTCGCCCGTCACCAAATCGACTTCAGCCACATCAACCCCCACCTGGTCGGCCACAATTTGGGCAAAGCTGGTGAAATGCCCCTGCCCCTGGGTGCCGATGCCAGTAGCCACACTGACGCGGCCGCTGCTGGTGACCTGCACCCGCGCGCCTTCATAGGGACCGATGCCGGTGCCTTCCACGTAAGCCACCAAGCCCAATCCCAAATGCCGCCCTTCGGCGCGGGCCTGCGGCTGGAGGTTTTGGTAAAAGTCGTTGTAGCCGATCATCTCCAACGCTTTGTTGAGGGCGGGTTCGTAGTTGCCGCTGTCGTATTTAAGCGGGGAAAAATCCTGGTAGATGATTTCGTTGTTGTAGGGGAATTTTTCCGGCGGAATGAAGTTGCGGCGTCGGATTTCGGCTTTGTCGATGCCCAGTTCGCGAGCGGCAATGTCCAGCAGTCGCTCGATAACAAAAACGCCGTGCTGCCGCCCTGCCCCACGGTAGGGGGTGACGATGGTTTTGTTGGTGAAAACGGCCGTAAATTCCGAATAATAATGTTCAATGTCGTACGGACCCAACAGGGTGCACTGACTGTTCAGCGCCACGGTGAGACCATAGGGGGCGTAGGCCCCTTGATCGTGGAGAAAAACGTCATGAATGCCCAAGATACGGCCGTCTTTACTAAACGCTGCTTCTACTGTGTGCGTTTGACTGCGCTCATGCGTGGTAGCTACAAAGTTTTCCGAGCGATCTTCAATCCATTTAACGGGTCTGTCTAACTTCATGGCTGCCCAGGGAACCAACACTTCCTCCTGGTAAAACATCATGATTTTGGGACCAAACCCGCCGCCGATAAAGGGGGCAATTACCCGCACTTGATTTTCCGACAAGCCCAGAAGCGCCGCCATGCCGTTGCGCACAAAGACAGGGGCCTGAGTGGTATCCCACATCGTCAGCCGCTGCGCCCGACGGTCCCATTGGGCCACCACCCCCCGATTTTCCATGGCGGCCGCAATGCCGTGATCGTACTCAAAGGTGCGGTTGATCAGGTGATCCGCCTGGGCTTTGGCCGCTTCATAACTGCCTTTGCGCTGCACCACGTGGGCCGAAATATTGTTGCCCAATTCATCATGTACCAAGGCTGAATCAGGTTCCAGCGCCGCCGCCAGCGCCACCACAGCGTCCAACGGTTCGATATCGACAAAGATTTCTTCGGCAGCATCTTCGGCAATGTAACGACTTTCGGCCACCACCATGACGATTGGCTCGCCGACAAAGCGCACCTTGTCTTTGGCCAGCGGCACCTGGGTACGCTGATTAAACACAATGTCCTTCACTGGCGGCGGCGACACGAGCAGCGGTCCCGGCTGCCAGTAATCGCCTAAATCCTCAGCGGTGAAAACGGCAACCACGCCTTCATGTTCCCGGGCCATCGAGACATCAATGCTGAGAATACGGCCGTGGGCATATGGACTGCGATAAAAGGCGGCGTGCAACATGTCTGGCAGATTCACATCATCAGTGAACAGCGCCTGCCCGGTAAGCAGACGGGGGTCTTCGTTACGCTTGATTCGTTCGCCAAAGAATTGTGTACCAGCCATGGGAGCCTCCAAAAGTGGGTTGATTTTTGTCTATTTTAACCAGCAATCCGCAAATGGGCATGGTTGACTATTGCGCCCACAACTTGGGGCCATGTCTCAAGGGGCAACCCGTGACCCATGCCTTCAATGATCAGCAACTCAGCATTGGGAATGTGAACGGCCGTATCTTCACCAGCCGCCAGGGGAACCAAAGGATCAGCATCACCATGAATAACCAGCGTGGGCACCTGCACCTGCTTTAGCGGTTCACGCCGACTGCCCGAAGCAAAAATAGCGGCCATTTGCCTGGCTGTTCCTGCTGGATTTAACCCGCGATCAAAAGCGAGGGCGGCATGTTCACGCACGGCCGTTTCCCGTAAAGGAAACACATCCCCATTAAGCACCTGCCACACGGTCAAAGAATTATCCAGATATTTATCGCGCTGCATCGGGGCCGGTGTCATCAATACGTTCAGCGCTTCTGGCGTAGCCTGCGGCAGGGACGGATCGCCTGTGGTTGACATAATGGATGTAGCGGTAGAAATGCGCTCAGGAGAATGGATCAGCAGTTCCTGAACGATCATGCCGCCCATGGAAGCGCCAACCACATGCGCCTTCTCAATGCCCAACGCATCCAGCAGCCCAACTGCATCCTGCGCCATATCCTTAAGCAAATAAGGGGCAGAAGGAGTCTGCCCCTGCATCGCCGCCATCATTACTTCCATCACGTTGGGGATGCCTGCCTCGTCCAAGCTGGTGGATTTTCCAACATCCCGGTTGTCAAAACGAATCACCCAAAATCCCTTTTGGGCCAGTTGGGCACAAAATTCATCTGGCCAGGCAACCATTTGCACGCCCAATCCCATAATCAGTAACATTGGCGGATCATTCTTACTGCCAAATGTGTCGTAGCAAAGCTGAATGCCATTTGCCTGTACAAAAGCTTCTTCACTGTGATTTATCATGTTACCTGCTTTTTATTAGTCTGATTCGGCAAAAGCAATAAAGCGGCCCCAGCAGGAAGCCAGTTCCATCCCTTTTTGGATAAAGGCAGCGATGAAGTAACGGCCGTTCCCCGCCACACTAATCTCGCCCCCCAAATTCTCCGCATGCACCACACCCTTGTTAAACAAGTTCAGGTGCATATCCTGGTAATATTTATCCAGCGGATACATCTCGTCCCAATCCTTGCCGTACTGGTCAATCAACTTCTGGTTCGCCTCGGCAAACGTCTTGGGATGCCAGATGCGCTGAATGGTGTTCATGGGATGCTCCATGGCCACGCAGTCAATCCCCAGCCACTTGATCTCCTTCTCCAAACACCAATCGGCAAAGTCTGGTGACGGCCCCGGATGTTTGATCATATAGCGGAACTCATCCGAATCCGGGCTGTTCCAGCCGTATTTGTAATAGCCCGTCTTGATGATCAGAATGTCGCCCTGCTGAATATCCACCCGCTCTTCAATCATAGCTGGCGTGTACACGCTGGAATTGCTCACCACGTCTGAAATATCCACCACCACGCCAGGTCCAAACCACGTCTCAAACGGCATCTGCCCAATAGTACGCCCGGCGGCGTGGAAATGCTTCTCACCATCCATGTGCGACGCCAGGTGGAAACTGGCGCGGCAGTGGGCGTTGTTCCGCCCCAGGCCAAAATATTGGCCTCCAACTCGCTTGGTGTAATTTACACTCAGCGGTACGTAGTTGGCCCACTGTGGCGTCTGCACGCTAAACGGCAGCGTCATGTCCAGCATCGTCGTCTCGCGCATGGCAGCAAAAAAGTCGTCGTCGCTCATGCCCTCCGGCGCTTGCAACGCCGCCACCCGCGCCCACGCGGATTCCACCTCCATGAACGGAATCGCCCCGATCATGATCCAGGCCCGCTGGTTGCTCAGCGCATCAATCTGCCCACCCAATGATTCGGCCAGCAGCAGCCCTGCCTTGGGCATGGTGATATGCGTCAGTGCATGGTATTCCTCTGGCGGGAACAGTTCATCCCAGCTTTTGCCGTGGGTTTCTTGCAGTTTTGCTTCCGCCTTCTCAAACTCGCGGGCGTGCTGGTAGCGAATGCTGGTGTTCATCGGATGCTCCGCGCTGCCGCAGTCCACGCCGATGAGTTTTAACTTCATATCCAATGCCCACTGGAAAAACTCTGGCGACGGCCCAGGATGGCGCACGTAGTAGCCAAACTCCTTGTTCTCAATGCCACCCTGCGCGTTGGGGTTGGGCGTGTCTGGCTGGTCGAAGGTGTGCTTGTGGTAGCCGGTGTTGATGATGAGGATGTCGCCTTCTTTCACCTCGGCTCGTTCGGTAATCATTTCTGGCGTGTAGAGTGAATAATCAGACACCACATCGGAAATATCCACAACCACACCCTCGCCGCACAAATCGGACAGGGGAATGTCGGCAATCGCTTTGGCCCCGGAGTGGAAGGCACGCGGTCCCACCAGGTGGGTGCCGGTGTTGTTGCTCCACTCGATGAGCTGGCCGTTGGCCCCCTGCCCGCCGCCCCAGGAGCCGGTGAGCCGCTTAAAAAAGTGAACCTGCAAAGGCATTTCGCCCGGCCACGGCGGGGTAAAAATGCTTAACGCCTGGGTGAGGTCATACCATTTGGCGTTGGTGAGTAAGTTGATCGTTTGTTTTTCGCTCATTTCGTCCTCCCGGAAATAATTTAACGCAAAGGTGCAGAGACGCAGAGAATAATAGAGAAAATTTGCGTAATCTGTGGATAGTTATTTTTCGTAGGCGGTGCCGATGACGACGGTCCACGGCCGTATTTCCCAGCGGGCAATCAGGCCATTTTTGACATATGGGTCGCTGTTGACAAAATTCTCCACAACAGAGGCATCTTCAGCCCGCCATACCAGCAGCGCCGTGTCCGCCGGGTCACTGTACGCGCCACCCAGCACCAGCTCCCCCCGGTCCTGGGCAGCTGCCGCCAACTGCAAATGCTCGGCGCGGAAGGCGGGCCGTCGCTCCAAATAATCGTCGGTTAGATGGTAAATCAACACATAATAATTCATCGTTTTCTCTCCATTTTTCAGTAGATGCATCCAAGCGGTAATGTACCACCCATTGCAGCTTGCGGAACATGGCAAAGTGACGCATCAGCCGCAGCACACCTAATTTTGGCTCATCGGCATCGACAAACGACCAATCATCTAGGAAGTGAATGCCGCTGCGCCACTGTTCCATTGAATCACTGTCGGCAATGCCTGATTGAAACATCGCGCCCGCTCCCATCGACATGTTGTTTTGCAGCTTGCGCTTCATGATGCTGCCGCGCCAGCCGTGCAGCCAGCTCTCGTTGAACACCTCGCAAACCAGCTCGCAGCTGGGAAAGCGGTCTTGCAGTTGCAGAACCAGCCCTTTGACATCCGCCAGCGGCAGGTACATGAACAATCCTTCAGCCAGGAAGAGGTACGGCCGTTCCCCGTCCAACTCATCCATCCAGCCAAAATCCAACACCGACGAAGCAATCATCTGGTAACGATCTGTTTCTTCAACCAGCTGACGCTTTAGCGCAATCACATCGGGTAAATCGAGATCGGTGAGGTGAAGACGGCCGTCATCCAACCGAAAGAAGCGCGTATCTAACCCACAGCCCAGGTTGACAATGACCCCATCAGGATGCCGCTGCCAAAAATCGCGGCACTGCTGGTCGAAATGACGCGCCCGCAGTGCCATCGTCTGGTTCAACGTCTCCGGCAGATCGCCTTCAACCACCTTGCGGTACAACTCGCCGTCCGCCTGAACCGCCAGCGGCTTGAGCCGCTCAAACAGCTCGACTGCTTTCTCATCCACCAAAATCGGTTTGGGCGACTGCGACTCCTTGGCCCGAGCATACAGGGTCAGCAGCATCGTTGCCGAAACATCGCTAAGGGAAAAGCGAATCTCCATTTGAGTCCTCCCAACTTTTACGCCGAAAAACCGATAAGTAAAAAAACGATACCCAAACCCCATACGGGCAAAAAGACAAATTGGCCACCGGCTTTGGCAGAAATCAGCTTACGCCAGCCCGCCACTTTACGACTACGCCAGCGCACCAGCAAATCCAGCCCGATCATCAAGCCGCCGATTAAAAATACGGCCGTTGTGGTAGTCAGATCGAACAGGGCCGCCGCGACAACAGCCAGCAATACGCTGCCCAAGGAGAGCAAAAAGCCCAGGCCATTGCCGCGATAAAGCGCCATTACGACAAATATTTTTCGGCGTACGCCATCAGCGCATCTTCAAAGACATTGGCCGGTGGCAAAACCAATCCCGCGCCAACCTGCCCCACACCCGCATCTTTGTGAGCAATACCGGTGTTGATTTGCGGCCGTATGCCCAACTCCACCACTTTGCGAATGTCTACACCAACGGGCGTACCCCGGAAAGCCAGCACGGGAATGGTGAATGCCTTGTGCTCCGCCACGGTAATTTCATACATGCGCATGGTTGTTTCTACCGCCATTTCCGGCGTGCCGCTGATGAAGGTGACGATGGCTGGGGCGGAGGCCATGGCAAATGCCCCGATGCCCGCCGTCTCCGTAATCGTACTGTCACCAATGTCGCCGCTGGCATCGTCGGCGGTGAAGCCGGAGAAGTAGAGACCATCTGGCTGCCCAACCGGGCCGGTAAACCAGCGATCGCCCAGACCGCTGACCCGAATGCCCAAATCGGTGCCGTTCCGAGCCATCACGGTCATCACGGTGCTGCCCTCCACGCCGTGCCCCGCGTCGGCCATCGCTTTGCACGCGGCCATGACAGGATTGAGCACGCTGAGCGCGTTATCACCCAGAAATTGCAAAACGGCCGCTTTATCATCATTACTTGCACTCGTTTTGGCAATGAGTGGAGCCAGCTTGGCGGTGAACAAAATAGAGCCAGCTTTGTTGCGATTGTGCCCTTCGTCGCCCATATGCAGCGATTCTGCCAACAGGGCGCGGATGTCGATGCCGTCTTCACTCAGCGCCAGCGCCTCCGTCAGGATAGTGCCCAGCGTGTCGTTCATCCAGTGCAGCTTGGCTAGCACCTCCTCGCTGTACGCGCCGTAGCGCAGCACCTTGCCGTACCCTTCGTTGAGGTTGGAGAACGTTTTATTGCCGTGGGTGACGTTTTCAATCACATACACCTTCATCGAGGCCGAAGTAACGCCCGCCATCGGCCCCACCGAGCTGTGCTCGTGGCACGGTTCTAAATCAATCTGGCCGCTGGTTACCAGCTTTTCGGCGCTGGCCCAATCGGTGGCCTTGCCTTCAAAAATGAGCGCGCCCACAATTGCGCCGCGCATCGGGCCAGAAGCGCGTTCCCAGGTGATGGGCGGCCCGGCGTGCAGCAGCAAGTTGTCACGCATCCCCGGGATCACGTCCCGAGCGACGGCCACAGTTTTGAGAATGGGCCGCGCTTCCATCATGCGGGAAACGGCCGTTTCGTTTGCTTTTTCAATATCAATCATTATCGTGCCTCCTAGTGGAAACGATACACTCTATTCCGGTTGAACTCTTCCAAGAACTTCTTTAAGCAGTTCTGCAACCTCTGTTAAATCTTCCGGTGCATTTTCAATAAGCCATTGAGTCAATGCTAATCCATGCACCTTCTTGTCATACTCAAAACCAACAGAAAAATCTCTAAACATTTCTTTTAGAAGATGAGCCCCATGTACTTTCTCTAGCCAGACTTGTGGTGTTTTATTTTCTGGATTTCTTGGAAGCATGGTCCCAAAGTATTTTCCTTCCCACTCTCTTTCTTTTATCCATTTCTCAATTTCATCACTCGTAATGTGATTGTCAGAAAAACCCTCAATATTTGACATAACAGAGGCTATCGCTTGAGGATTTAATAAATAATTTTCATACATCCTTCTTGGCGTAAAAAATACAGTTTGCTCTCCATTTTCAACTTGGCTTTGACGCATCAAATCGTCTTGATCTTGTTGGGTTCTGCCCTCTTTATCAAAAATGAATCCAATTGCTGAGGGTAGAAGTGTGTGGCCTTGACTAAGCTTGTTATATATCTCAAAAACACGCCTTGAGTGCCTCCCTTCCAAGTCCCCTGTATTCAGAACGCCAACAATTGCCGTTCCAAATAATGACACCTCAGCAACTTCAGTCAAGATGAGTGGGAAACAAATCTCCTCAGTTGGGCCTTCAACCCATAAGATATTATCCGCTCCAAAAATATCCGATAATTTTGCTCCAACATCTCTTAACACTCTTTCAAGATCCAATTTTTCTTGTCTATTTACGGATTCAATTACACTCTCCGAATCTACTTTCTTAACCAGAAAAATCTTTTGTGGATTTGCAGATGAGATCACGATTGGAGAATGAGTAGTAACAATATATTGATGTTGTGGATATCGTTTTAAAACATCAAACAATCTTCTAATAGCTCCCGGATGAAGAAAGCTTTGAGGCTCGTCAATAATTATTGTTCTAGGAAATTGGGCGGTGGATACTACATAGAGGATAGCTAAAACCTGGCCGATACCTGTTCCACTATCTTGTAGAGGTATGGCCAGATCATCTCTATTTGCATTAGAGTTACTTAAAACATAAATCTTTTGGAGAGTATTTGAATGTGGGCGGACTGATATTCGAGAGATATGGGGAAAAACCATTTTGACAAGCTGATTGAAATGCTCAAAATCACGCTGGCGACTTTGAAGAATGCTTAGAACCTCAGGAAGGTTTGAAGCGTCAGGTGAAAGTTGATGATTAGCTCCAAATGAATATTGGCCAACTTTTAGCCTTTCCGCTCTAAATGAATAAATTCTATCTCGAAGGTGAACCGCTAATCTGAAAGCTATTGACTGCGAGTCCTGTATGTTTTTATTAAGTTCCTTAAATTGAAGCTGTCGATCTGGTCGATTAATTTCATAATTTAGGGTTCTACGAGTACTTTGCACCTCAGAGTAGCCATTCAAATAAGCAGAAACACAATTACCAGATTGAAAAATACAGGAAACTTTTCGGCGTTCTCTGTACCAACGCTCAAAAGCAAGTTTCGTCTGTTCAGGAGGGATACCTTCTTCATGTGGAACATGAAAATTTGGCTCATTATCGAGTAAAAGATTTTTAAGTTCTTCTTCTCCTAACTCGAAAGTAATGTGAACACGGGAAGCGGGCTCTTTGGTGGCACCTGAGTAGGGAACAGTTTTAACACTTTCATGAGGTATATCACCAATACGTAAACTTAGTGCCTCTGTTAATGCGGTTTTCCCAGAGTCATTACCTCCAACAATTACATTTACTCCGTGAGCAAAGGTGGCTTCTTCAGAATACAAAAAGCTTTTATAGTTTTCGACTTTAAACCTAGCTATTAACATTTTTCGCCTAAGCTTCTAAAGCTTATTTAGCTGCTGCAAGAACAAATCTATCCACTTTTAAGGTTTATGCTTGCTTTAAGCTTTTTGTTCAGATCGGAAAGCAAGTCTGTAGCATGAGAGTTCCTGGTTTCGGTAAAAAACTCCTGAAAGCAGTTAACAATGACATCCACCATTTCCTCATGAAAATCATTGGGTAAAAATTCACCTTCTCTCGCAAAAAGCAGCGCGTCATTTTCGGTCGTGGGAACCTCTACTCCAGGCTTACCGATCTCAAACGCCCATGTATCCCATCTGGCACGAAAGTAGAAATTGAGGTTACTAACCTTACCCCAGGCCTGGATGGGCGCATAGCCGCCGAAATAATCTAACTCAATCACCGTATTCATCAGCAGATACTATCCCTTGCTCTTCATTTTCGCCAGGATGGCCATCAGCTTTTCGTTGCCACCTGCCGGGGGACGCCACTCGACCTGTACGGCCGTTCCCCCCTGCCCCTTAATGCTCTCATAAAACGATTCCAGCCCCACGTTGATGGCCGCCAACGTGCTGCCAAACGCCGCTGGCGAGACCGGCGGGGCGCTGCTTTCTGGCGCTGGCAGCCGGTTGAAGATGTAATCGACCGCCTCGTTGGTGCTGGAAAATACCGTGGCACCGGCCGCCGCCAGTTGCTCAATCTGGCCAATCAAATCCTGCGGATCTTCGTCCGTGCCCACCACAATCGCCACCACTTTTTTGCCCGCCTGGACGGCTTCAACAATGGCCGGGCTGAGCTCGCCCGCCGGGTTGGGATGGGCGCCCTCACCCAGGACCACGTCGAGCAAAATGAAGCCGACGTCAGGATCGGCCGTTTCCTGGCGCAGTCGTCGCAGTCGCAAATCGTTATCCATCATTGGATGCAAGCGGCCCTGGGTGAAGTCGTCTTCGCCCATGTCGATAATGGTATGTCCCTGGCTGTGGTTAAGGTCTTCCAGCTTCTGGTCGGGGCGGATGGGAATGTTGGTGTAAAGTTGATCGAGAACGGCCGTTAACCCCAAAACCGTCTCATACGCCAGCGTGCCGCCAGAAAACAGCCCACGCACATACCCTTCCACCGTGCGGCGCAGCGGCGAGAGCAGTGAAGTTTCCACGGTGGTGGCCAGGTGGACAGCCAATTCGGCCGTTTCCACCAAACTCGTGGCAAAATGGATGTTACCCACCTTGTGTCCTGGCGGCGGGAAGCCAATGAAATTGACCACAATTTGCTTGCCAGTAGCCTGAGCTGCTCGCAAAAGTTGGGTCGCCACCTTAGGCGACGGTGGCTTGGAGACCAAGGCGATGACCCGTGTGGCCGGGTCTTGGCCCAGTAGTTCCACCGCTTGCAATGCTGTAATCCCACTGACTTCCACTTTCAAATCACGCCCGCCTGTACCGATGGCTTGCGAGAGGCCGCTGCCCAGATTGTGAATCTCACTGCTGACCGCCTGCAAGCCCGTGCCGGACGCTGCTACCAGCCCAATCCGCCCACGCCGCACCCGGTTGGCAAAACCCAGCCCCACGCCATTGACAATCGCCGTGCCGCAGTCTGGCCCCATGAGGAGCAAGCTGTTGGCTTGCGCTTTTTGCTTCAGGCGCACTTCGTCGGCCAGGGGTACGTTGTCGCTGTAAAGGAAGACGTGCTTGCCCAGGTCCAGCGCCTCTTCGGCCACGCCAGCGGCATAACGCCCCGGCACGGAGATGAGCACCCAGTCGGCTTCGGGCAGCATCTTGGCGGCGGCGGACAGGCTGTGGGGCCGGTATTCGCTGCTGCTGGATGTTTTGCGGCGGGTGAGGAGTTCGTCTACCTGGGCGATGGCTTGGGTAACGGCCGTTTCCGTCTCACCCTTCACCACAATCAGCAAATCATCCGCCTTGGCGCTGACGTTGGCGGGCAGCAAATCGCCCGCAGCCAGCAGTTCCTTGTTGGCCTCGGTGGCCATCACCACCCCGGCGTCGGCCACGCCCGGCAGCTCGGCCAGCGCCTTTTGTAGCTGCATCAACACCACAGAATCATAATAGGCTCCTTGCCTTACTTCACTTTTTATGACGGTCATTTGTTACTCTCCAATTTTTTGACGCAAAGTCGCAAAGAGGCAAAAGGCGCAAAGTCAATTTGCCTGCCCACGAAGGCGCGATATAAGCACAGGTGAAGATAATGATATGAAAAAAATTGCCCAAAAGATTAAATCTTGGATATTCTCGGGTACTGGCCAGAAATCTTCTGATAACTTAAAAAAACATAAAAACCCATAAATGATAAATGATGCTCCCAAAAGCAAACGTTTAGAGGGTAATTTGGGAATGAGTTTTGCAGCAAGAAACGGCCGTCCCAAAATAGTTGCTGTCCCCATCACCATGAAAAACAGAAGAAATGCGCTTGCGCCAGCTAAATGGTGTGTACCCATTAGCTTGCCAGTAAACAGCAGATAAGCATTTCCAAATAAGATTTCTAAACCGCCAATGATAGCAACGCCGCCCATAAGACAAGCAGCAATCGGTTCTACAAGGGGCGGCGGCTGGTATTTTATTGGTGCTTTAAAGAGAATGTACACACCCAGAATTACTATCGCTAACCCAAGTAGAGCACCCAGAAAGGTGAAAACCGTAAGCATATTGTCCAAAAATTCCATCTAAAAATCCTAAGCTGGTTTAACCGGTTGGGAAACTACTCTGATGAATTGAATGCTTAATCCAATACCTGCCAAAATGATTACCAATTGATCCTTTGACGATAAACCAAAAGGCAGTGTTGGGAATATCCAAAATATGAGAAGTAAGTATCCCAAGACCCCGGCAATGATAATTGATAAGCCCAGCCAAATTCTTTTAGTAGGGGTTGCCGGAATGAGGTTTTGGGCAAGAAACGGCCGTCCCAACACAGTCATGATGCCCATGCTAATCAAGAACGCCATCAAAAAGAAGGTGCTGAACGGAAAGAGAATTTCATAGTTTAACGCTTTTACACACAGATCCAATCCAAACATAACCACAATAAAACCAACGGTGCGTTTCCCATTCCAAGCCAATGGCAGCATGCTCAACAAACGCGTCTCAGGTTGGCCCACCAGTACAAAACCTGCCACCCAAAACGGCAGAGCCGCAAACAAAAGCCCGAAATTGACATTGCTGAACGCAGACATACTTTCTCCTGTTAAAGCCAATGCACTCAAAGTTCTTTGGCTTATTTAGTAAGTTATTGGCGTGCGTTTTCCACAAACCTTACTATCGTAAACAGTAGCAATAGAATGAAGGCAATTACAAGCAGAACCCCGAAAACGGCCGCTTCCTGGTTCGATGTTAAATTAAAATAGTCACGAATCCCGCTGCTTCCGAAAGCAAGAAAAATTCCCCAAGCAATCATGAACATACCAAAAAATCTTTGTTGTCGCTTTGAGAGAGTGGTATGTACTTTTAAGATCGGACGTCCAGCTACCAGCAAGATTCCTAAAAGAAAAAATAAAACGCTAACCAAAAGCGTAAAAACAATGATCATATTTTCCTCCTGTTAAATACGGTCTACTCGGCGGGGATTTTGACGGAACTTGATGATCGAATCGGCCGCGTGGTACCCCTTGCGCAGGCTGAGGTTAGCGTAAACCAGCGTGCGCGGCCCGATGAGCGTGCCCGGATTGAGCACGGCGTTGCAGCCGGTTTGCGCCTCGTCGCCGAGGATGGCTCCCATTTTGGTCAGCCCCGTATCGTAGGTCTGGTCGTCGATGGTGAGGTGGATAGACGGCCGTTTCCCTGTCAGCGCATCTTTCTCACTCATAATTCCTAAATTGCTTAGCTTGGTGCCTGCCCCCAGGTTCACGCGATGGCCCAAAATGGAGTCGCCCACGTAGTTGAAATGGGGCGCATGGGCACCGGGCAAAAAGAGGGCATTTTTGGCTTCGCTGGCGTGGCCCAGAACGCTGCCCGGCAGCAAAATCACGTTATCCCGCACGTAGGCCCCGTGCCGCACCGCTGCCCCCGCACCAATGTAGGCCGGTCCCTGCACATAGGCCCCCGGCTCAATCACCGCCCCTTCGCCAATAAAAATGGGCCGGTCAGACAGATAAGCACCGGGCATTACCGTGCCTAAAATCGTCTGCCCATCGCCTACCAACCGGGCTACATGTGCCCCAATTTGCGAAATGGCATCCCAGGCATAGGTACACTCGGCAAAAAACGAAGCTACAAACGCATCTTTCAAATCAAAAAAACCATTAGGTGATAAATCAATCTCCAATCTCTAATCTCACTTTTTTAAAAACCTTGACGCAAAGGCGCGAAAAGGCAAAGGATTGATAAGAAAGTCAAAAAGCCTTTCTTTGCACCTTCCACCTCTTTGCGATCTTTGCGTTAAAATTTCCCATTTTTCAACCACTAAATCTCGATTTGAGCCAAAAGCACACATACCATTGGCTGCATTTGTTCCACCCAGAGGCGATACATTTCGCCAGATGGGTGCAGCCCGTCTTCCGCAATGAGCGTGCCGTCATCTGGCACTCGCCGAGAAATTTCTGTTATGTCAATGTAAACGATACCGCGACGTTCCGTTTCTGCCCGGTTGATGGCATTGAAGGCATCAATAGCAGCGCTCACTTCCCGGAAGTCCCGCCTTTGCCCAAAAGGGGTCACGCCCCAGTCAGGGATTGAAACGACGAAGACGCGATTGGGATTATTGTTGGCCAGGGATACGGCCGTTTCCAACAACCCCACAAACTCTTCTCGATAAGCCTCCTGGCTCAAGCCGCGATACTGGTTGTTCACCCCGATCAACAGCGACACCAGATCATACGGCCCCTGCGGTTCGGCTTGAGCAATACCTTGCGCCAGTTCGCTCGTCGTCCAGCCAGTTTTGGCAATAATCTCTGGATCGCTAATGTTAATACCCTGCTCCCGCAAAGCAGCTACCAACTGTACTGGCCATCGTTCCGCTTCTGCAACGCTCTCGCCAATCGTGTAGGAATCGCCCAAGGCCAAATAGCGCAGCGGATTTTCCGTGTGCGGGGCACAAGCGGGTGTGGGTGTTGGTGTCGGCGTGTTGGTAGGAGATGGCGTCATAGTGGCTGTGGGTTGTACAAAAGGTGTAGGGGTGGAAACGGCCGTTTCCGCTCCACATCCCACAATAATCATCACGATCAAAAGATTAAGAACGCGAAATAAACGCAAACCGTAAAGGCTCATTCTCTGCGTCTTTGCGCCTTTGCGTTAAATTTTTATTCTTGGCTCGATCTGGCAGGCAAAGCTCAACATCGCCTCGTCGCCAAACCAGCGGCCCGTCAGCTGCAAACCCAACGGCAGCCCCGTCTTGTTTTTCCCGGCCAGCAACGTTAGCGTGGGCAGGCCCGCATGGGTCCAGGGCAAATTCATCACCGGATCACCGGTGCTGTCCAGCCCAGCCGGAGCGGCCCCTGGCGCTGGCGGCGAGAGCCACAAATCCAGCCCCTGCTTGTCCATAGACTGCACCAGCGTTTCCCGCAATGCAGCTCGCCCGGCAATCGCCTTTTTAAGCTGCTTGTCGGTCACCTTTTGGCCACGCTGGATGAGTTCGGCCGTTTTAGGATGGTACTTTTCGGCATGTTCCGCAAACCATGCTTCATGGAATCGCGCCGCCTCAGCCGCGACAATCAGGTTGTGCCGCTCATAAATCTTGTCAAAATCGGGCATTGTTTCCACTGACTTCACAATAAAACCAGCATCATGCAGGCGACGGCACATTTGTCGGAAATGTTTGCGCCCCTCAGCCGAGGCCCGCTGCAAATACGGCCCTTCGGGAATGCCCAACACGGGTTTCTTCTCGGTCACGACCAACTGCCAATGTTGACATAACAAGCCAGCTACCAGTTCAACCCCGGCCACATCGTTTGTAAAAAGGCCCACATGATCCAACGAGACAGACAGCGGCAGCACGCCAGACTTATCAATGCGGTCGTACGTTGGCTTGTAGCCCACCGCGCCGCAAAATGCCGCCGGGCGATTGACGGAACCAATCGTTTGTGTGCCAAAGGTAAGTGGGGCGATGCCTGCCCCCACAGCTGCGGCCGAACCGCTACTGCTGCCGCCGGGCGTATGCCCCGGATTATGCGGATTGCGTGTGGGGCCAGGGCCAAAATAAGCAAACTCGGTGGTGACGGTTTTGCCCAGAATGAGCGCGCCTGCCTGCCGCAGGGCCGTCACGCTGGGAGCCTCGCTGCCTTGCAACAGGTCGGTGGGCAGTTGGCTGCCTGCTTGCGTGGTGAAGCCATCAACCTGAAAAATGTCTTTGACACCGAGCGGAATGCCAAACAGGGACGGCCGTTCCGCTGGATTCGGATATTTGTCGATGAGGTCTTGGGCTTGTTGTTGCAAGCGAAGGAAACGGCCGTCTTCCGGAACAAAAGCCAGGACATTTGGTTCTCGCTCATTAAACCGCTTCTCTAACGCTGCTAGATAGTCGAGTAAAGGCCAGCCCCCGCTGCGCAGTTCGCTGGCAATCACGGTTAACGAGGCATCCAGGTTGATTCGCTTGCTCATGTGCCCCCCTGTTGGCTCGTGCCCCCTGAAAGGGGGGCGTGCACTTTTTGCGCCGCAATTTGTACCGCCTGGACGATGTGCTGGTAACCTGTGCAGCGGCACAAATTACCAGAAATCGCCTCGCGAATCTCAGCCTCAGTTGGATTGGGATGGGCTTTCACAAAGGGGACCAGCGTCATAAGGAAACCGGGTGTGCAAAAGCCACATTGCAAACCGTGGGCTTCCCAAAAAGCTTGCTGGATCGGGTGCAAATTGGCCTGGCTCTCTGCCAATCCTTCGACAGTCATAAGGTCGTGCCCGCTTGCCTGCACGGCAAACATCAAGCAGGAGCGCACCGGTTCGCCATCGAACAGCACGGTGCAGGCGCCGCATACCCCTTGCTCGCAACCCACGTGCGTCCCCGTCAGCCCCAATTCATGCCGCAAAAAATCGCTCAGCAGCATTCGCGGCTCAACTTCTTTTTCGTACGTTTTTCCGTTTATCGTTAAAGCAATATTCATCATTTTATGATCCATTCGATAGCTTATTAAAACTTTCTACCGGAACATGTCATGCTGAGGTCCCCCGAAGCATCCCTGAATACTAACTAGTGCGAACTTTTGCTGGCCCAGGTTACTGCCTGTTTTGGCTAAGAGGGATTCTTCGCTTCGCTCAGAATGACATGTAAACGACCTGTTGCGTAGCCGCGGTTTCTTACCGCGAAAAAGGGCGCAGATAGAATCTGCGGCTACGAGAAAATTTAATTGTTTGCCCGGGCAAAGGCCTGCTTCAATGCACGGACGGTGAGCACTTTGGCCAGATGGCGTTTGTAATCGGCGGTGGCATGGATGTCGCTGAGGGGATCAATTTCGTTTTGGCTGGCCGAAACGGCCGTTTCCAACCACAGTTCCTCAGACGGCCGTTCTCCCACCAACATCTGCGCCGCCTGCTCCGCCACCATCGGCACTTCACCCGCGTTCAGGTAAACCAGCCGCGCCGCAGTGCAAACACCACTTTGGTCCACCGCCACCACAGCAGCGATGCCTGACAAGGCATAGTCGCCGTGCCGTCGAGCCATTTCGGTAAATGCCGTGCCGGTGCGAGCAGCCAGTGGCGGCAGGGCGATTTCTACCAGCAGCTCCTCGTCGCCAATATCGGTGGCAAACAAACCGGCGTAAAAATCGCGGGCAGGCAGCCAACGCTCACCCGTGGCCGATTGCAGTTTGAGACGGCCGTTTAGCGCTACGGCAATCACCGGCAGTTCAGCCGCCGGGTCGGCATGGGCCAGACTGCCGCCAAAGGTGCCGCGATTGCGAATTTGAGGATGGGCAATGTGGGGCATCGCTTCGGCCAGCAGCGGCTGATGCTGGGCCACCAGTGGGTCACGCTCCAGGCGGCTTTGGCGCACCATGCTGCCAAAATGGAGCGTGCCATCGCTGGCCTGCCGGATACCATCCAAGCCAGGCACGCCGTTCAAATCAATCAGCACACCGGGTTGAGCCAGCCGAAAATTCATCACGGGCACCAGGCTCTGACCACCGGCCAGCGGCTTGGCGTCAAAGCCGTGCTGCTGCATCGCCGCCAGGGCACCATCTAACGAGTCTGGTGCGATATATTCAAAGGGAGCTGGTTTCATGCGAGAAATCCTTATCTGCTTGCGTAAAAATGGGTGGCTTCTTATCATCTATCATACGGCAGATGACCCCTTTTTACACATCGTGTTGCGAGGAAAAAATATTATCATGGAACGGCCGTATCTTGTCAAACTGCCGGTGATCGGTAAGCGGTGAACCGTAATCGGTCTGTATACCGATTACCGATCATCCAAAAGGAACAAACATGACGCACAAACCCGGCCTACTAGACGGCATTCGCATTATTGATCTGACCCGCGTGTTAGCGGGACCTTACTGCACCCAGATGTTGGGCGACCTCGGCGCGGACGTCATCAAAATTGAAGCGCCAGGACGCGGCGATGACACGCGCCACTGGGGGCCGCCCTTCACCGACGCCCCCGACGGCGAGCGGGGTGAAGCCGCTTATTTTCTAGCCGCCAACCGCAATAAGCGCAGCCTCACGCTCAACCTCAAATCGGCCAAAGGGCTGGAGATCCTCAAAGATTTGATTCGCGAAGGGGATGTGCTGGTCGAAAATTTCCGCACCGGCACGCTGGCCCGCTGGGGGCTGGATTACGAGACGCTCCAGCAGCTTCGCCCAGGCCTCATCTACTGCTCCATCACCGGCTACGGCAACGACGGCCCGTACAAAGACCGGGCAGGCTACGACTTCATGGTGCAGGCGATGGGCGGCTTCATGAGCGTCACCGGCCCCGCCGAAGGTGCAATGACCCGTGCCGGCATCGCCATTGCCGACTTGGCGACGGGCATCTTTGCCAGCAACGCGATTCTGGCCGCCCTGTTTGCCCGCGAGCGCACGGGCCAGGGTCAGTACATCGACATGGCCCTGCTGGATTCGCAGGTGGCGTTGATGTCGTATGTGGCCAGCAACTACCTGGTTTCGGGCGAGCTGCCGGGGCGCTTTGGAAACGGCCACCCCAACATTGTGCCCTACCAGGAGTTTCAGGCGCGGGACCAGCAGTTTGCTTTTGCCTGTGGTAATGATAATCAATGGGGCAAATTTTGTACGGCCGTTTCCCACCCCGAATGGATCACAGATGAACGTTTTGCCACCAACACCGCCCGCCTGGCTAATCGCGAAACCGTTATCGCCATGCTCAACGAGCTATTTGCCAGCCGCGACGCCGCCGAGTGGATGGCCCTCTGCGATGAGGTCGGCATTCCCTCTGCGCCCATCAACAACATGGCCCAGGTGTTTGAAAATGAGCAGGTGCAGGCGCGTAACACCCGGCTCGACGTGCCCCATCCCACCGCAGGCAGCGTGCCGCTGGTCAACTCACCGCTCAAAATCCCCACCACGCCCACCAGCGTGCGCTACCCGCCGCCCACCCTCGGCCAGCACACCAGCGAGATTTTGCAAACATTATTAGGATATGACGAAACGGCCGTTGCCCAATTGCAAGCAAAGGGCGTTATTTAAAAGAGGAACAATCCGATGGAACAATGGGAATATCTCACACTATTTTTGGAAGCGACCAAACAAGAAACCGATTCAATGGCTTATTCAATCGAGTCAGAAGAATTAGCCAGCTACAGTCCGGAACATATGATGCCTGAACTGAATCGTTTGGGGGCCAAAGGCTGGGAACTGGTGCACATGCAGCCTGCCTTCGTGGGCAGCAACGAAGATGTTTTGCTGCATGAAGGCGGCGGCATGCGTCGCTGGACGAACAAATATTTTTGCGTGTTTAAACGACCCGCCTAACGGCAACTCTGTAATTGAGTAATGAGGTAATTGAGTAGCTGATATAATTGCCCAATTTCTCAATTACCCAATTACTTTCCAGGTGCGCTATGAGGCAAGTCAGTATTGTGGGCATTGGGCAGGTGCCCGTGCAGAAGGTTTATTTTCAGAGCTTGAGGTGGCTGGGGGCAACGGCCGTTCGCCAGGCGATGGCCGATGCAGGGGTGGATCAGGTAGATGCGCTGTTTGCCGGAAATATGCTCAGCGACGAGCTGCAAAATCAGAAACATCTGGCTGCGCTGGTTGCCGATGAGGCTGGCCTGCACGGCATTGAGGCACTGCAAGTACGAGCCGCGACGGCCACAGGGGCGGCTGCCCTGCGCATGGCTTACCTCGCTGTGGCCAGCGGAGAAGCGGATCTGGCCGTTGCTGTGGGCGTGGAAAAGATGAGTGAAGGTGCCGCCACCCCGGCCCTGGCCAAAGCATTAGACGCCCGGCAGGAAGTGGTGGCTGGAGCCACGCTCATTAGCAAAAACGCGGATTTGATGCGCCTCTACATGGATCGGTACGACATGCCAGAGGATGGCCTGGTGAACTTTGCCGTTAACGCCCATCAAAACGCCCTGACCAACCCCAATGCCCTCTTCCATAAAAAGATTTCAGCAAAAGATGTGCGCCAATCGCGCATGATCGTGCCGCCGATTCGCCTGCTGGACTGCTCCCCCATTTGCGACGGCGCGGCGGCGGTGGTGCTGGCTCCGCGTGATGAAGCCCGGGCCTACACCAACAAACCGGTTCACATTTTGGCCTCCAGCGTAGCTACCGACCGCTTCCGCGTGAACGACCGTCCCAATCCGCTGGCGTTGGAAGCAGCCCGGCTGTCGGCGCAAAAAGCGTTCCGGCTGGCCAACGTTAACCAGTTGGACATCAGCTTTTACGAAGTGCATGACGCGTTTAGCATCATGGCCTGCTTGCTGCTGGAAGCGGTGGGCTTTGCCGGGCCGGGCCAGGGCTGGCGGTTGGCCGCTGACAGGGAAATTGGTCTGCGCGGCAAGGTGCCCATTGCTACCTTTGGCGGCCTCAAGGCCCGAGGACATCCCATCGGGGCCACCGCCCTGTACCAGGCATGTGAAATTGTGCAGCAGCTCACAGAGCAGGCGGGTAAAAATCAGATTAAAAACGCCAAAATTGGCCTGCTGCAAAGTGTTGGCGGTGCGGCGGCAACGGTGCTGACACATGTGTTTGGCACGTAAACGGTAATCGGTATTCGGTGAACGGTAATCAGTAAAATACCGATTACCGATGACGGACGATAACGGAGAAAGAATGGATTTCGAAACCGTACAGGCTTATTTGCTTAACAAAAAAGGGACGACGGAGGAACGGCCGTTTGGCCCGGACGCTCTGGTTTACAAAGTAATGGGGAAAATGTTTGCTCTCATTGCCGAGGGAAGCGATCCGCTTAGAATTTCGCTGAAATGCGATCCGAATGATGCCCTGGCGCTGCGTGATATGTATACGGCCGTTATCCCTGGCTATCATCTTAACAAACGGCATTGGAACACCGTCACCGCCAATGGCACCATTCCCGATGACGAATTTTGGCACATGATCGATCAATCGTATGATTTAGTGGTGCAGGGGCTAACCCGAAAGGCCCGCACCGAGTTGGACAGCTTATGAATCCCCACCTGAACCTGTGGCTAGAAAATGAAAGTGGCGTGTTTTTTTCTATCTGGCGGATGGAACTGCTGCAAGCTGTGGCCGACACCGGTTCCATCAGCGCCGCAGCGACAGTAATGGACGTGCATTACCGTACCGCCTGGCAAAAAATCCGTGAGATGGAAACGCGTCTAGGGCAAAAATTGGTAGAAACCCAGATTGGCGGAAAAAGCGGCGGGGGCGCACAGCTCACCCCTCTGGCACGGGATCTCATCACCGCTTTCAACCAGTTTAGCCAAGAAGTTGAACAGCAAATGCAGGAACGGTTTACGGCCGTTCTGGCCCCCCTTCTTACCGCTTCCCTCGACGATTCTGATTGACACCCATTTGAAATCTCCTATACTTCCACATCGTTATGATAAACTATCATAACAACGCAATTCGAGTGTTATTAGCCAGCTCCGCTTTTACCCTGATTCACGGGCCTGGCATGATCATAAAAAAAAGAGAGTGGAGGTTAGAGATTGGGTAATGTAAAAATCTCCAATCTCTAATCTCCAGTCACCAATCTCCTTTTCATGCAAACACTGTTAGACGCTTTCTTCAACGCCTTCCAACTGCTGATTTCTCGCGATCCGGAGCTGTTGGCCATTGTGGGCCTGACGCTGCGGGTAACGGGCATTGCCTTGCTGCTGGCGCTGCTGCTGGGGCTGCCGGTGGGAGCGCTACTAGGGCTGATGGGTCGATTCCCTGGCGGCGGCTGCCTCATTCCTTTGATTTATACAGGCATGGGCTTGCCGCCAGTGGTGGTGGGCCTTTTTGTCTACCTGCTGCTTTCTAACCAAGGGCCACTAGGCGAGTTGGGTTGGTTATTTACCCCGTCAGCAATGGTGATGGCCCAAACGATTATTGCTTTGCCACTGGTGGTGGGATTGACGTTAACGGCCGTTCAATCCCTGGACCCTCTGTTACCTTTGCAGCTGCGCGCTTTGGGCGCCACCCGCTGGCAGCTGGCCCGCACCATGCTGTTGGAATCCAAGCTGGGCGTGTTTGCCGCCATTGTGGCCGCGTTTGGCAGCATCATTTCTGAAGTGGGGGCGGTGATTTTGGTAGGCGGAAACATCCAGGGGAAGACGCGGGTGCTCACAACAGCCATCGTGTTGGAAACGCGAAAGGGGCAGTTTGCCCTGGCGATTGCCCTGGGCATCATCTTGCTGCTGCTGTCTTTGCTGGCCAATTTGGCGCTGTACCGTTTGCAGCAGCGAGGAACGGGGCGATGAACCAGCCAATTTACGAACTCGCGCAAGTGCAAAAGGTGTATGACGGCCGTACCGTCCTCAACCTCGATCAGCTCACCATTCACCGGGGCGAGATTTTGGCGCTGGTGGGGCCAAGCGGGGCAGGCAAAAGCACGCTGCTGCGGCTGCTCAACTTTTTGGAGCCAGCCAGCCGGGGCAGTATCCGTTTTAATGGGGAGTTGGCTACACCGGAACTAGATTTGGCGCAGCGGCGGCGGGTGACCACTGTTTTTCAACGGCCGTTGCTGCTCCAGCGGTCGGTGCGGGCCAATTTGCGTTATGGGCCAGGGTTGCGCGGCAAACCTTTGCCGGAAGCGGTCGAGGCTCAGTGGCTGGCGCGTTTGGGACTGACCCATCTGGCCGACCAGCCCGCGCCCAAGCTGTCGGCGGGGGAAGCGCAGCGGGTGGCGCTGGCCCGCGCCCTGGTAACCCAGCCGGACGTCCTACTGCTGGACGAACCGACGGCCAACCTGGACCCCAGCAACGTGGGCATCATCGAGGCGATCATTCGGGAGGAAAACCAGCGCAGCGGCATGACGGTGGTGCTGGTGACGCACAACATCTTCCAGGCCCGGCGCACTGCCCAGCGCACGGCCCTGCTGTGGGCCGGGGAACTGATTGAGGTGGCCGAGACCGAACAGTTTTTCAATGCACCAGAGAGGCAGGAAACGGCCGCTTTCGTGCGCGGCGATACGGTGTATTAAGGAATAGGACACAGATTCACACAGATGAACACTGGGTTTGTTTCTTAATCTGTGTAAATCAGTGTTCATCAGTGTCCAAATCAGCAGCATTTCCTCTCAATTCTCTGTGGCCTCTGTGGCAAAACAGATCAACGTGTATAATCGGGCCATCTACTAACTTCCAGAAGTGAGCGTGATAAATGAATAATGCACGATGGATCCGGCGGGGGGCGCTGCTGGGTTTGTTTTTGCTGTTGGGGGCGTGGTTGTTTGGTGGCGGTACGGCTACTTCGACAGGCTCAGTACAGGCTGTTCAGGCCCAAACCGGTTCGCCAACCAACGTTGCTTCACCACCTCCTGATCAAAATCCAGTGGAAGTGTATGTCGATCTGTATGGCTTGAATATCTTCTCGATTAATGAGCAGGAAGAGACATTTGAGATCGAAGCGTTTATCTACGCCGATTGGTTTGACGACCGGCTGGCATTTGATCCGGCAGTGGCAGGGACGGAGACGAAGGTTTTTCAGGGGGAAACGGCCGTAGAAATGCTCAAAACCGACGTCTGGTGGCCAGATTTGGAAGTGGTAGACGTGCGCGGTCCGCGCGAGCGGCTGCACACCACCCTCACCATCGACTACGACGGCTTTGTCACCTACACTGAACGGTTCCACGCCAACATCTGGCAGCCGTTCTTTTTTGAGGAGTTTCCCTTTGACGCCCACACCATCAGCTTTACCGTGGCTCCCTTCTTCTACACCAACGAGCAGGTTGCCTTTGTTGGCCCAGAAGATTTTCTGGAAGAAGGGGAACGGTTGGAGCGCGAGGATTTGTCCTGGGAAACCAATGAATGGAGCATTGACAATGTGGAAAGCGTGGTGGACCGGGGCGAGGATTTTGACTTCTCGACCACAACCATGTTTATCGAAATCAGCCGCCTGCCTCAGTTTTACGTCAGCAACGTGATATTGCCGCTCTTTTTGATTGTGGCCATCTCCTGGGCCGTGTTCTGGATGGATTTTGGCAGCATGCACCTGGCCGACCGGCTCAGCGTTTCCTTCACCAGCGTGCTCACGGTGGTTGCCTTTGATTTTGTCACCGCCGACAATTTGCCGCTGCTTTCTTACCAGACAGTGCTGGATGTGGTGCTGACGTTTAGCTATATCATTTTGTCGCTTTCGGTACTGGAAAACGTGATAGCGTATCTAAATTTCCGCAAAAACGGGGATGACGTTCAGCGTCTTGATCGTATGGCTCGCTGGCTATTTCCGGTGGTGTATTACGTTGGCTGCGGGCTGATTTTGCTGTTCTTTTAAATAGTGTCTGCCAAGGTTAGATTGGACCAATTTTCTTCGGTAAAGAACTCGGATACGCAAAAATTGGTCCAATCTCCAATGTAAGAAGTGGACTGTGAGCGTTGTCACATTGGGTAACCCGATTCTATAACTTCATAAAAGGACCCCGATGGACTACGAATCTTTCTCCGAGTTCAAGAACTCATTTTCCTATGGCTCCCGCTCTGATTTGAGCTTTAAGTTTTTTAAGGGGCTGAGTGATGAGGAAACGACCGTTTTCATTCAAACCCTGTTTACCAAAGTGGTAGACGCCATGGACAGCGGCGATTGGCAGCCAGTGGCTGAGCACGTCATTGCCGGGCAGAAGGCATCGTACGACAAACCGGCCAGTTTTGCCTACGATGATGCCCCGTTTACCCCGCTGCCCAAGCCGTTGAATCAACTCAAGCTGGGACTGCTCACTTCCAGCGGTCATTTTGTAGATGGGGATGATCCACGGCCGTTTGGCCAAGAAAACATGACGCAGTTCGAGGCAATGGTGCGCATTAGCGACTTTTTGCGGGAAGCGCCCACACTGTCCACCATTCCCATGAACACCGCACCAAAGAAGCTGCGCGTGCGCCACGGCGGTTACGACATTCGCGGTTCAGCCGCTGATCCCAACGTAATCCTGCCGCTGGCCCATCTGCAAAGTCTGGCTGCGGCAGGCGTGATTGGTGAATTGGCCGAGAATGCGTATTCGTTTGTGGGAGCCGCCGCTCAAACACCATTACTGAAAAAAAGCGCGCCCCAGTGGGCAGAGATGATCAAACAGCGGGGCATCGAGGCGATGGTCCTGCTGCCCGCCTGACCGGTTTGTCACGTGTCCGTGGGGCACGTTGCCAGGGTGTTTGAAGCGGCCGGGATTCCCACCGTGGTGATTGCCATTGCTACTTTTGCTGGACGACTGGCCCCGATGCAAATTCCACGCCTGCTGCTGACGCCGTTTTTGATGGGACGGCCGTTAGGTGCCCCACACGATGGAGAGCGACAGTTGGATGTTTTGCGCCTGGGATTAGAGTTATTGGAAACGGCCGTTGCCGCCCCCACCGTCGTCCACTACCCCCACTCCTTCCGTACCCTGCCAACTTGAGGCAAATCCACTAAAATACTGGCATTAAAATCGAATTTTTAACCTCCCGGAGGCTAAATCTCCGGGAGGTTCCATTTTAGCGAGGAAAAATGACCGAGTTAGCCACTGCCACAACGGAACAACTTATTCAACTGATTGATGAAGACCCGACCCGTCTGGCCGGATTGATTGACCACACCCTGCTCAAGCCCGACGCCACCGAAGAAATGATTGCCCAACTGTGCCGCGAGGCGATCCGGCACCAGTTTGTCTCTGTGTGCGTGAATCCCACCCACGTCCGCTTTGCTGCCTTGCAGCTGCAAGGCAGCAGCGTCAAGGTGTGTGCCGTGGTAGGTTTTCCTCTTGGGGCCACCACCACCAAGGAAAAAGTATCAGAAACACAAACGGCTATCGAGGCGGGAGCCAGCGAAATTGACATGGTGATCAACATCGGCGCAGTGAAGAGCAAGGATGATGAATTTACGTTGGGGCAAATTACGGCCGTTACCCAAACCGTCCACCAACACGGCGCTTTATGTAAAGCTATCATTGAAACCAGCTACCTGACCAATGAGGAAAAGGTGCGCGTCTGCAAGATTGCTAAACAGGCAGGCGCAGATTTTGTGAAAACCTCAACTGGCTTTAGCGGCGGTGGAGCCACCGTGGAGGATGTGGCCCTGATGCGGCACACCGTTGGGCAAGGCATGGGCGTGAAAGCCTCCGGCGGGATTCGCTCGCTGGACGATGCCCGGCGCATGGTGGCCGCCGGGGCCAACCGGCTGGGCGTGAGCAGCGGCGTGCGCATTATGCAGGAGGCCGCAGCCGCAGCCAAGGGCGGCACAGAAATCTTGGGCGTGGCCGAGGCGGTGCTGTACGTGACAGACATTGCGCGTGCCCGCACCTTTTACACGGAGGTGCTGGGGCTGCCCATCAGCAGCCAGTTTGAAGACGCCATCTTCCTGCAAACCGGGCAAAATTCGACGCTGATTTTATTTGACATAAATAAATTAGAGGTGCGCGAAAGCATCATCCCGGCACACGGGGCGCGGGGGCAAGGGCACGTTTGCCTGGCCATTCCGCCGGAGCAAATGGACGGCTGGCGCGCCCGCCTGCTGGCCCACGAGATCGAGATCGAACACGAGCAGGATTGGTCGCTGGGCACCCACTCCATCTACTTTCGCGACCCGGACGGCAACAGTTTGGAACTGATGGACGGCCGTCACTACCGCCGCGTCTGGCGCAAATTGCAGGAGAAAGCGGAGACAGCTTACTGAGATCAGTCGTCAGTAATCAGTAGGTCAGTAATTATTGGCTGAATACTGATTTACTGAACACTCCCCTATACCAAAACATCATGCAACCATTCATTTACGCCGGGGAACTAGCTGCGCTGGGAACGGCCGTTTGCTGGTCCGCCACCGCCCTCTTTTTTAGCTACAGCGGCCGTCTCATCGGCTCCGACGTGGTAAACCGCAGCCGCCTGCTGTTTGCCTTTTTGTTCCTCAGCCTGAGCCATCTCGTTTTAGAAGGCAGCCTTTTCCCGCTGCATGTGGCGGGCTTCCGCTGGTTTTGGCTGGCGATTTCCAGCCTGCTCGGATTGGTGATTGGGGACACGCTGCTGTTCAAAGCGTATGTGCTCATCGGGCCGCGCCTCTCCATGTTACTTATGTCAACTGTACCGATTATTAGCACCTTGTTTGGCTGGCTGCTGTTTGGCGAGACGGTGAGCGGGTTGGAGCTAACGGCCGTTTTCCTCACGGTTGGTGGGGTGGCCTGGGTAGTGACAGAAAAGCAGCCGGGACGAACGGCCGTGGAGAACAAACAATACAGCAGCGGCATTTTGTTTGGCCTGGGCGGCGCACTGGGCCAGGTGGCCAATCTGGTGACGGCGCGCTACGGGCTGGTCGATGATTTTTCGCCCATTTCGGCCACGATGATTCGTATTTTGGTAGCCTTGCTCGTTTTGTGGGGTATCGCCATTGGGCAGCGCCAGGTGCGGGCCACCTTGCGCCAGTGGCGCAACCGGCAAGCATTCCCGGCGATGATCGGCGGCTCGATTTCTGGCCCATTTTTAGGTATCTGGCTCTCCCTCATTGCCATCCAGCTGACGCGGCTGGCCATTGCCTCCACGCTGATGGCCCTGCCGCCCATTTTGCTCATCCCGGTGGAGTTTATCGTGTACAAAAAGCCGGTGAGTGTACGGGGCATGGTGGGAACGGCCGTTGCCTTTCTTGGCGTGATGCTACTGTTTTTGCCGCAGTCGTAGGGGAAAATGGAAATGGTGAATTTTTGACGGCCGTTCTGCGCACTTTCCCCCATCATTCCGCTGCCAGCTTGTGCGCTAAACGTTGCTGTTTATTCAATTCCTGGCGCAAGGTCGCAAAAAACAGAATGTGAACCAAAAGCCCAATGAAATAAGCAATCAGAAGTTCCACCCACGTTACAGAACCAGCCGCTGCGTAAAAGTAGATAATATATGCCCCCAAAGGCAAGTTAAACAGGGCCGAAGAAATTGACCCTGGTGAGTAGATCCCCTGGGTAACGGTTGCTGTTAAATGCCAGGCCCCGTTAATGAAAAAGATGGCGGCAATGCCCAACGTAAGCCACAAATAATTTGTGCCAATCACCGCTAGCATAGCCATAATCACCACACCGGCCGTTGCATCTGTAAAAAACGCATTTTTGGCAGATAGTGGAACGTCTGCATCTGCATTGCGAAAATAGCGAGAATTAATCCAGCGGATAAAGCCTCCGGGCCAAGTGTACTCTTCGAATGTGTGCATTCCACCAATGACAACCAGCAGCCAGATAACCCAATCTGGCTCTGTAAGGCGAGATGGATCCACTATAATAAGCCCAATTATGACGAGCGCGCCAATGGTAACTATCCCGTTAAGCAATTGTGTGTAAAGCGTGTACCGCTTTACTTCTTCTATTTTCTTGTTCATTTTTAATCTCCCTATTTTATTGATTGATTAATCAAAATTTTGAGTAAAAAAAAGCACCAGATTGACTTCCTGGTTGCAGATTACTCCGCTACGCTTCATACGCCATACCAGCTAGAAAGATTGAGACGGCCATTTCCACAAGCAGTGACATCTCTGGGGCATTCTCATCCGGTACCGCCAGCAGCTTGTCTGTGAGCAAATATCCAATAAAGGGGCCTAAAAAACAGCGCACCGTCACACCCAAATCGGCCGTTTTGATTTGCTGGTTATTCATTAAATAATCAAAGTAATCGTATAAAAAGGCTAAAACATGCACGGAACCGGCTTCATACATTGCTAGCGTTACTTCGGTTTGGCGCAGTGCCTCTGATAGTAGCAGCCGGATGAGCGTGCTTGTTTGTGGCTTAGTCATCGCTTGAATAATGCTCATGCCAATAAACGTTAACGCCTCTGGAACAGGCTGCGTTTTCAAAATATCAATCTGCTCTCCAATCTGAATAGGTGGTAAATTCTCCCGAATCACCGCCTGAAACAGGTCTTCCTTGTTGGCAAAATAATGATAAAGCAAGGCCGTTGAATTGATGCCAGCGGCTTGCGCAATATCGCGGTTAGAAGCACCCAGGTACCCCTTTTCTGAAAACGCTTTTAATGCCCCAACTAAAATTTGCTGTCGCCTTATGTCGTATGTTTGATGTTGTCCCATAATTTAGTTCATTTTATTGATCGATTGATAAAAATATCATACACAAACATCCCGGTACTGTCAAGCACTAGCTGGTAAGGTTTATGGTCTTTTAGACTAGCGTATGCAATAGTGATCAGCAGATGGTAAACGGTAATCGGCGAACGGCCGTTCACCCACTTCACCTTGTCACTCGTAAGTTTCCTGCACCTGTTGTACTCTAATTGCTATGGACAATTCAACGATGACGCAAAATGAAAAAGTGATGATGTACGGCACGCTGACCTGCCCGATGGTGCCGCCCGTGCGTGGGATGCTGGACCGGGCGCAGGTGGCGTTTGATTATGTCAATATCACCGAAGACCCAGAGAGCCGGGGCAAGGTGATGGCCATCAATGACGGCAACGCCAGCGTGCCCACCCTGGTTTTCCCCGATGGCAGTACGTTAACCGAACCGTCAATAACGGTTCTGCGCCAAAAACTGGAGTCTCTCGGCTACACTATTCCCAAGCCTAACTTATGGCAATCGCTGCGGGACAATCCTTTCAACAGCATTATGGGGCTGGCGGGCGTTTTGTTTGGTTTATACGATGGCAATTGGGTTTTTATTGGCCTGGGGTTGGGGCTTTTGGCTTACACAATTGTGAGTAGTAGACGATGATTCCAGTATTCAGTAGGCCAGTTTCCAGTATTCAGTAAAAGCGACTAACTGAATACTGACTCACTGATTACTGACTACCGTTCACCGAAGCTTTCATCATTTGCAATAGACCATAGCCATGCACCGAGCTGTGCTCGATGGTAAATCCGGCGTTTTGCACGGTAACGGCCGTTTCCCGATTCAGATGACATTCCCCCTGCATGGCAAACCAGAGCGGCTGCAGCCAATCCGTAAAGCGGCGCGAGATGGGGCCATGGCCGCGCGTATGTTCTAGCAGGAGCAGACGGCCGTCTGGCTTGAGTACCCGCTTGATTTCGGCCAGGGCCAGCTCTGGCTGGGGGATGGAGCAAAAGACCAGGGTGCCCACCACCACATCAAACTGGTTGCTGGTAAAGGGTAGGTTGTGGGCGTTGGCGCAGGTGGCGGGCGTATCTGGCTTGTCTGATTTTTGCCGGGCGAGCAGCAGGCGGTCCGGTTTTATGTCAATTAATGTGGTGTGGGCGGAACGGCCGTAAAGCGGCAAGTTGGCTCCCGTCCCCGCACCAACTTCCAGCACCTGGCCGGTTACATCATGCAGCAGCTCCCGCCGCAAATGTCCAATACCCCAACGCTCCAGCCAGCGCATGCCGCGATCAAATTGTTCTGCTTCGATAGTTGACATAACTTACTCGTTATCAGTTATCAGTGAACGGTAATCGGTAAAGGCAACCAAATTGATTACCGATAACGGATCATCGATCACCAACCTGATAAATCACCGCATACTCATCCCGGTACACTTCGTGCAGCAGCGGATCGTCGGCCGCTTCGTCCATAAAATTGTTATGGTTTAGGTCACTAAAGACGTAAGCTGCCCCAAATTCGTCACGGATGGCGGCTCCCGGTTGCGCCACGCGCCCTCGGGTGATGTCTACCCAGCGGTCAAAGAACGCCTTATCTTCCAGCTCCATAAACGTGGGATCCAATCCAGCAGTGTACACGGCGTTTGTGTTGTAAAAGAAGAGCCGGGTGAAATCATCCCAGTCTGTCTGGAACACCATTGTACCGTCCGGGGCGTTGTCGTGCAGCCAGATGGTGGCGTCGGCATACCGATCGGCCGGTTTGCTGTCCGCCAACAGCTCGCGGGCATCAGTAAGGCCAACGTAGAGTGGGTAAGCCAGCAGTAAAAGTAAGGCAATGGGGACAAGTTGCGGGAGAAACGGCCGTTTCTCTCCCCATACCGCCAGCCATTCCCGCAAAATGGGAGCCGCACTCAGGGCAAAGAAGATCCAGGCAAAAGGTGGAAAATATTCAATAAAACGGCGCGATTCAAACAACATGTAGCCAAACAGCACCGTCAGCCCCAGGGCAACCAGCGTAGATTTGTCGATGCGCTTTTCACGCCAGCCCAGGGCCAGGATGCCCGCTAGCACCGCCATAAAAGAAACTCCCGAATTCGTCACCAGCGTCCAGGTACGGTAAGGCGACCATTCATTGCCGACTGGCGTGCTCGATTCGCCCACCTTGGGCAGCAGATGCCCCAAAATAAAGTCAATATTTTCCGGGAAGTAAGGATTAATGATTAGCCCCAACCCAATGCCGATGGCCGGATAGACAATGGCCTGCCAGGCAATGCGTCGCTCCAGCATAAAGGTGGCGATGGCATAGGTGCCAGCCACCACCAGCAGCAGCGGGAAGGCGTTGTAGGCCCAAACAAAAACAAAGCCCAGCGGCAGGAGCAGCTTGTATTTGCCTTGCAGCAGCCAGTGCAGTCCCAAAACCAGCAGCAGCAGCGACAGCGATTGGGCGCGGGGCATACTCATCCGGTACAAAAATGCTTCTGACACAGCAAAGAGACCGATGGTCCAAACGGCCGCATATGGCACCTTTTGCCCACGCAGCAGCCACCAAATGGCCAAAAACGCCAGCGAGGGCATGATAATGCTGGCCAGCTTCGCTCCCTGTGTCAGCGCCAGCCCGCCATCCGCAGCTGGATCGCCTGTGGCGAACAGGGCCAGGAACACATGGTACAGCAGATGATGATCATAAAAGGCGTTTTCGTTGAGGATGGTGTAGGGCAGATAGGGAAAATCTGGTTTGAGCCCTTCGGTGCGGATGAGGTAGCCCATTTTCATATGGTAGTAGCCATCATTACCGGCCAGGCCAGGGGTTGCGTACTGTACGGTGGCAAAGCCGGTTACAAAAATGAGCAATAGAAAAACGGCCGTTCCCCACACGCGTACATCCCATTTCGCCATTATTTTTTCTTTCACGGTTTGCATATTTGTCGATAGGGTCGTGGTCATCTGCATTATTTTACCTCTATACCAATATTTTTGAACTTCTATATGAGGCAGGTGCCGTTCAGGCCAAAAAAGTAACGCCCGGAAATCCGGGCGCTTTTTATTTACATAATAATGTGCTGTTCAGACAGTAAAACGACAGGTTCAGGCTGATTTTGTGATGCACGCGGTACGGCCGTACACAGCAAGAACCGCTTTTGAATTAATCATCATCATCCTCATTACTATTGCTGCCGCTGTCATCACCATCATTGCTATTACCGCCATCATTGTCATTGCCACTGTCCCCATCGCCATCATCATTGTGATTGTCATTATCATTGTGATTGTCATTATCATTGTTGTTGTCATTGTCATTGCTGTCGCCTTCATTATCATTCCCGCTGTTGTCGTTTTCGTCATCATCATTGTTGTTGTCATTGTCATTGGCGGGCGGTGATGTTGGCACGGGCGACGGGGTGGCTGTCGGCAGGGGCGATGGCGTGATGGTGGCTGTCGGCTGCGGAGTAGCAGTAGCCGTCTGAGTAGACGTTGGCTTGATGGTTGGTTCCTCAGTCGGTTCAGTGGTCGGCTCTTGCGTAGCGGTAGCCGTTGCGGTTGGCGCGATCGTTTGCGTTGGGATTGGCGGCGGCTCTGTTTCAGGTGTAGCGGCCGAGCCAGTGAGCACCTCGATGCGGCTGGCCACAAGCAGACTGTTTTCAGTACGGCCGTTCACCCGAGCAATTTCCCCCAACTGCGGCTTGCCGCCAATACTGGTTTCGGCCGTAAGCAGCACGTTAATGGTGGCTACCGTCCATTCCTCCGGCTGTATCATTGTTATTTCGCCTTCAAACGTCACCTCAGCAGAACGCCCCGTGCCCAGCAAAGCTTCTACTTCCCGTATTCGCTCTTGTCGATACTGTTCCATGAGCGCCATAGCCGTTTCTGAGTTGCTGGTTTGGTTGAGGCGAATGGTTTCGACCAAACGCTTCACAGAATAAAGGGCATCCCCTGGAATAGCCGAAGCCGAAACGGAAACGGCCGTTGTGACAAAAAGGATCAGCACCACAGCTAAGGAAACCAGGGGCAACAAAAGCTGCCGTAGACGGTACCAGGGAGAGGGCTGTATGGATGCCCTTGTTAAACCTTCGGCATGGGCCAAAAACGCCCGCTGAGATTGTTGCTTGGCGACCAAGGAAGGCTGGGGAGCCAGTGTGGTTAGCTGTACGGCCGTTTCCAGAAACGGCCGTAACGTCTCTGCCAACTCTGGGTATCGCCCCAGGATTTGTTCAATGGATTCGCCGTGCTCCATAAAATCCAAACAATCATGAAGCACAGCTTCTGGTACATTGTTCATTAGTTTCTCTCCGGGCCTGCCATCATTCGGGTTAGCGCAGCAATCGCCCGCACCTGCAACATCTTGACAGACCCTTCACTCTTATTCATCGTCTTTGCGACATCTCGAACAGGCATTTCAGAGCCAAAACGCAAAGCCAATACCTGCTGCTGCTCTTCCGTTAAGTCAGCAATCGCCCGATGCAGCGCTTGCTTTTTTTCCTGGGCTTCCAGCTTTTCAGTTGGCTCCATCCATTCACCCGGTATCGCATCATTTAATTCTGTCAATTGAGTCCGTTTCTTTTTGCGATAATGTTCTTTTAAAATGAGCGAAGCAGCGCCAAACAACCAACCACGAATCGTATTTTGCGGCGCATTCTTCTGCTGAATCGCATGTAAAAACCGTATAAACACTTCGCTTGTTAAATCTTCGGCCGTTTGCAAATCATTTACCCGATACGCCACATACCGATAAATTGCATCGTAATACTGTTCATGCACTTGAGTCAGTGCATCTTGATCTAATGATTTTGCACGATGCAACAATAATAATTCGTCTTGCACAGTAGTTGACAACTCCAAAAAAATTTGTGCGGCTCAAACGGCGAAAATAAAACGACGATGCCACAGCTATGAGTCTATGATTATAGATAAAAGCTGTGACAGGCAAAATCTTATGGATGAGGTGAGGGAAGATAGTTTATCTTCCCCTCACCTTAGCACCAGCTAAGACCTAATCGTCATCGCCGTTGTCGTTGCTGTTGTCATCGCCGTTGTCGTTGCTGTTGTCGTCATTATTGTTGCTATCGTCGTCATTATCGTCGTTGCTGTTATCGTCATCATCACTGTTGTCGTTACTGCTATCGTCATTGCTGTTACTGCTATCGTTGCTGTTGCTACTGTCATCATTCGCATTGCTGTCATCATTCGCATTGCTGCCGTCATTGGTATTCGCGTCATCATTGCTATTGTTGTTGTTGCGGTCGTCGTCATCATCATCGTTGCTGTTGCTGTCATCATTGGCATTACCACTATCATCATTGCCATTCATGTCATCATCGCCGCTGTTACTGTTGCTGCTGTCGTCATTGCTGTTCATGTCGTCATTGCTATTAGCATTGTCATCGTTGCTGTTCATGTCATCATCGTCGTCATTGCTGTTGGCGTTGTCGTCGTTGCTGTTCATGTCGTCATTGCTGTTAGCATTGTCGTCGTTGCTGTTCATGTCGTCATCGTCGTCATTGCTGTTGGCATTGTCGTCGTTACCGTTCATGTCGTCATCATTGCTGTTGGCATTGTCGTCGTTGCTATTCATGTCGTCGTCATTGCTGTTAGCATTGTCGTCATTGCTGTTGCCATTGTCATCATTAGCATTCAGGTTTTCAATACTATTGCTTGCATTACGATTGTCATCATCGTTTTCATTTAAATCGTCAGCGCCATTGGCGTTGTCATCAGCGGCGTTGTCGTTTAGATCATTGCCATTGTCACTATCATCGCTGGCGCTGTTGTCATTTACCTCACCGGGGATGTTGTCGTTACCCGATGGCGCACCTGGCAAATCTCCCGTTGGCGTACAAGCAGCCAATAGCATCATCAACATTAAAACCAAAATGGATACACCATATTTATTGCCAATTAATTGTTTCATTTAATCTACTCCCTTTAACTTATTTATGAATTTTTTATCAAACTGTGTTCTTGCCCTTTAAGTGTAACCAGCACCTAAAAAGTAACGATCTGCTTTTAAATTGCCTGAAATTCGGTGTTTTCCCGGAATTACAAACAAAAAAGCCACCTAAATGGTGGCTTGGCTATCTATACAAATGTGTTGTGCGCGTTTACTTAATGGCTGACTGCGGCCGTTTCGGCCAACACCTCGCGCAAATTTTGAATGAGGTCTGTACGAGCAGTCGGTTTGGCCAGATACCGGTTGGCACCAGCCTGTAGCCCTTCCTCTACGGCATTTAGATGGGTTTTGCCACTCAACATGACAATGGGCAAATCGGCCGTTTCTGGATTCCGGCGAATCTCCTTGCAAACGGTAATCCCATCCATATGGGGCATCATCACGTCCAATATCATGATGTCTGGCTTTTCTTCTTTAACTTTTTGCAGCGCCTCCAAGCCGTGGTCGGCTCCCGTTACCCGAAAACCGGCTGGCTCCAACATCAAGCGCAATAAGTCTTGCGTCATGGGCTCGTCATCTACAATTAATACTGACCAACTCATCTGATACTCCTCTTGGAAGCTGGCGGGACGATGCATGGTTTTCATTCCTTAGCTATTTTGGCTCCCCGCAATGGTTCGCTATTAACACAAAGTTATAACATTGGCCTTCCAGGCACAACATGAATGAACCGTGAATATTTAGTGAACAAAACGGCCGTTTTCCCCGGTAGCCAATTTTCATTTTGCCCGCTATGATCTGGGTATGAACACACAAAGTCCTGGATTTTTTGAGCAGGTTTACAAAGTGGTGCGCTGTATCCCGCCCGGTAAGGTGAGCAGCTACGGCCGTATCGCCGCCATGCTAGGCCATCCCAACGCCGCGCGCGCTGTCGGCTACGCGCTCAGCGCCCTGCGCCAGCCAAACCAGGACGGTTATACCTCGGCGAACGTTCCCTGGCAACGGGTAGTCAACAGCCAGGGGCGCATCAGCATTCGCCATCGGGAGCAGACGGCCAACAAGCAGGCAGAGATATTGCGGGCAGAGGGGGTGGCCGTGGACGAGAACGGCCGTATCGACCTCGCCATTCACCTGTGGGCCGGGCTGCATCTGGTAGAGCTGGATGATATTTTGCGAGGAGATTGGTAATTGGAGATTAGAGATTGTTTTATCCAATCTCTAATCTCCAATTACCAATCTCCAATTTCTGCGTTAAAATCCCCTTCGTGAAACTCATCATCCAAATTCCCTGCTTCAACGAAGCCCAAACCCTGCCACAAACGGTGTCCGATTTACCGAGCCAGGTACCGGGCATCGACTGCATCGAAACGCTGATCATCGACGATGGCAGCACAGATGGCACGGCCGAAGTGGCCCGCAGCCTGGGCATTACCCATGTGGTGCAGCATCGGCAAAACATGGGGCTGGCCCGCGCCTTCCAAACCGGGCTGGACGCCGCCTTGCGCCTTGGGGCCGACATCATCGTCAACACCGACGCCGACAACCAATACCCTGGCCACTACATTCCCGAACTGGTGGCCCCGGTGCTGGCTGGTAAGGCCGATATCGTCATTGCCAACCGCCAGGTAGACAACATTGCCCATTTTTCGCCGTTCAAGAAGCTGCTGCAAAAGCTGGGCAGTTGGACGGTGCGCACCGTCAGCGGCACCAACGTGCCGGACGCAGTGAGCGGCTTCCGCGCCTACAGCCGAGACACGGCGCTGCGGCTGCACATCCTCACCAACTTTAGCTACACGCTGGACACCATCATTCAAGCTGGCAAACAAGGGCTGATTATTCGCAGCATCGCCGTGGAGACCAATGGACCGATACGGCCGTCTCGCTTACAGCGCAGCATGGGTCACTTCATCAAAGCCCAGGCCGGCACCATTGTGCGCCTCTACGCCTTTTACGAACCGCTGCGCACCTTCACCTACATCGCCCTGCCCTTCATTCTGACTGGATTGTGGCTGTGGGGCCGCTTTTTTTACGCCTACTTCATCAACCACGCCAACCAGTTCATCCAATCTGTGACCATTGGTACCGGCCTGCTGCTGGTGGGGCTGTTCATCTTCCTCTTTGGCGTGCAGGCAGACATCACCAGCAAGCACCGCCAGATGACCCAGGAAACGCTCTACCGGCTGAAAAAGCTGGAGCTGGGGCATAAAAGTGAAGAAATTAGAGATTAGAGATCGCTTAAGTTTTAGTCTCCAATCGGTTCCAGGCGCGCCCAGGCCAGCCAGCTCCACGGGGAAGTTGGGTATTGCTGGATGAGATCGACGTAGGTGGAGACGGCCGTTTCCTCATCCCCATTCAGCTCATAAAAGTAGCCCAGCAGGTAGGTGAGGTGTTCAATGTAGGGCTGGGCATCCGGGTCGTCGGACGGCAGGTAATTGAGTAATTGGATAATTTTTTCGGGGACGGTGGGATCGGTTCGGTTGAGAACGGCCGTTTGTATGCCCCGCATCCATTCCCATTCATCTTTTCCGATAGCTTCGCGCAGCAAGGATCGCCATGTTGGTGGACCGGTTAGAGCAGGAGCAAAATCAGCAGGTGTCATTTCCGCTAACGGCCGTTCATCCACGTACTCGCAAAAGGTAAAAATCGTATCCAAATCAAACTGTTTCTGATCGTATTGCACGAGAAACGGCTGAAGCAGCATGTTAAGAGGGCCATCGGGCAAACATCGAATATTCTTATTTAATCTACCGATAATATAAGAAATTTCACCCTCATCACGAACCTGATATTCGAATCTATCTCCGCACTCAAGGCAAGTCGTTGTTAGCACGATGGGTTTTAGTTCCTCACCTGTCTGGTCTAACACCGTGAGAAAAAGGTAATCCCCTTCCACCAGACCAAACCACTCCAAATCCGCATCGGAATCAAGATTGGCAGACTCATAATTGGTAAAATCATAGCCAGACTGGGCAAGACTGGTTTCAGGATGTTGCGATACTGGCAAAGATAATGTTTCTAATTGCTCCTCAACCAGACGCGGGTAAGGGCAGATGGCATTTGCATTAATCTCCTCACTACCTATACCAAAAAAGCCCGTAACTGAGCCCTCGTAAATGTAATCGCTGATGCCGGTCTCCTCAACTTGCTCAGGCGCAGTGTACAACTGTCGGCAAATATCTGGTAAATCACCGCCATTTTCAGCATAGAGTTCTTTCACGAGCTGAGCAAACGAGGCATCTTCAGGCAAATTATAGAGTTGATTAAATGATTGTTGAGCCTTACTGAAATCGTTTTGTTCCAGATATGCTATCGCTAAATGCAGGTACCCCAAAGCCAGATAATCCGCCGATGGCGCTGTTTCTAACGTTAATTGAGCGAGTGCCGATTCAAGCAGTTCAACGCGACTTTTTTCAGCCAACACCGCTTCTGAATAATGGTTGTCTGGGGTAATGGCATGGAACATAACACACTCTGGCGTGTCTGGCATTTGGGTTTCTTCCATGAGCAGATATTGCGGAGCACGGCCGTTCCAGCTGTAAATATCTACTTCATCTCAGGTGCAATTAAGATTGACTTCGTGCGGGATTGTGACCTTCACATCAGCAACGCCATCGTTGGTAAAGTCGCCTATTTCATAAGAAGCATAAGGCTTATACGTGGGAACTGATGTATTAATTTTCTCCAGCAAGGATATAGTCAAACCGTCCCATGTATAAACGCTGATGAAGGCGATTGGCCCCCCTGCATATCCTTCGGCAGCCTGAAAAACATCAACCTGACCATCACCGGTAAAATCGTAGTCAAATTTTTGCTGTGTTGCCAAATGATAAAAGGATGTATTTACAGGTTCGATCATGTGCGGAAGAATTGTGTATTGCCCAGCTTGGTCAATGAAGAGTGGCAAAACACCCAAAATGTACAGGTCTTTGGCTTCCATTTCAACAAACCACACCTTACCACCGTCACTGTTCAAATCCGTTACGTGAGGCTCAAGTGTAAAATTGAGCCGATGAACGGTCTTGCCATCCTCCAAAGCGATTTGATTTTCATTGAGGTAAGCTACGACGGCCGTTTGCAAAACAGGCCACGTCAAACTTTCATTCAGATATGATCCCCCTTGAGATTCTTGAAAAACTGATTCGAGCTGGCCTGCACCATTAGGAAAGCTGCGTGCAAAATCAAAGGCCAGCAGGTCAAAAACGTAAAAATAGGGGAGTCCCCTTTGTTGGGTATTGCGCGCGGCTCTTAACCAATCATTCAAAAAATCATAGTCTGGCGTTTTCAAACTATACGCTTGTGAAAAATCAACAGGCACTTTAGGTAGCGTCTGCAAGTCAAGCACCTCTGCTAATGGGCTTGGCGGGGTTGGCGTTTCTATGGGGATTGTTGGGGTAGGCACGGCCGTTTCCTCCAAAACATTCACCGGCACGGCCGTTTCCGTCGCAGTGGGTTCAATGGTTGGTAGTGGGGTGGGTACGGCCGTATCCAACCCGACTTCCTCCCCTTCCCCACAGGCTGCCAGCAAAACAACCAAACCACCAATCAGCAGCCAAACGAAGCGTTTCATTTAACCCTCCACTGGTTCCAGGCGCGCCCAGGCCAACCAGCTCCACGGGGAAGTGGGATATTGCTGGATGAGTTCGAGGTAGGTGCTGACTGCGTTCTCTTCATCTCCGCTCAGTTCATAAAAGTAGCCCAGCAGGTAGGTGAGGTGTTCAATGTAAGGCTGGGCATCGGGGTCGTCGGTGGGCAGGTAATTGAGTAATTGGGTAATTTTTTCGGGGATGGTGGGATCGGTTTGGGCGAGGATTGAATCTGTCAAGTTTTCAATATAAAAACCAATATATTCTGGCTCTTCTAGAAAATCCTCTAACTGCTTCCAACCAGGTTCTATGATAGTCGATTGCTCCGAATCTAGATTAAAGAAATCATCTGGGAGATCTTTTAAATCTGGTTGTTCATCATAGAGGTGATTTGTGTCAACGATTACATATTCCTGATCGACTTTGTCAATAAGGAAGACTTCATATTCTGTTTCTGTAGTGGTCCACGTCGAATATGATTCTGCTGCAATCGTAACGAGGATACTCAGGTTATCATCATTCGTGATCTTTTGTTGCCCAAAGTCCAGATCGAAAACTGGGGCAGTAAAAATATCGTCTACAAAATGGGCTACCCATTGCCCATTTTCAGCATCAAAAATTACTAACCAGGGTGCTTCTGGTTCTAATATGCCAATCCATTCCAAATCTGGATCATCATCCAGGTTTGCCACCTGAGCAAATGCGTATTGAAGATTTAGATCAGCCATAGCTTGTGCAGGAGGGACTGTGGCGGGCAAGTTGGTATTTCGTACACGGACAAGCCCTGTATATTTCAGATCGCAGATTGCTGGTTTGTACGGTATATATTGCATTCCACGACCTCTTAAAAACCCAGCTTCAGTGAGATAATCACCAATACTAGTTTCAAGCACCTGATCCTCATATGCAACAAGTCCGCGGCATATATCAATTACCGAACTCCCTTCATCATGTTCCTGAATATATTGTATGTAGGTACTTTCATTTGTAATCTGGTAAATGCTGTCTATGGTTTGACGCGCTTGGGAATCCAGACCTCTTTCAAGGTAGGTCATAGCAAGTTGAGATAGCGCGTAAGCCAGAAGATCGGGTACGGCCTCTGGATTTTCCCGAAATTGGTTCACAGCCCGCTCAAGCAGAGGGTATTGGTCGTCCTTCTCAGGATTCCACGACAGGCTGAATGGTGTAACCGCTTGGGATAAATTGCAAACGGCCGTATCGGGTTCCTCGTGATCTGATAAGGTGTGTTGTGCTATTTGATTAGGCCAACGATACAAATCAACTGCCTCCCAAGCACAACCAAACCGGCTGGAATAATGTGTAGTTACCTGCATATCATTTAGACCATCACCGTCCTGATCGGCGGTTTCAAAATCCGCGTGGCTTGTATCAACAATTTGATCCAAATTGATGAGTTCACCATCCCAAGTAAATACGTCCCATGTTCTTTCTGTAAATCCACTCCAAACGGTTGTCGAATCTATAACGATTTCGTTTATTCCATCGCCGGTAAAATCCTTATCAAGGATCAATTCCACCCAACCATCTGAATAGGAACGTCCCAAAAACGTCGGCAGCGAAGAGGAAACAAGTTCATACTGTCCATCTTCAGTTTGATCAAAAAGAAGGAAAATTCGTGCCTGAAACACAAGGGACTCAAATTGAATAAGCCACTCAGGCATTGAATTATCATCTAGCTGCAAGGAGTAAGGCGTCAGTCTAAAACCGTCCTCTTCAATTACCTCTCCAGTTTTTAACTCCGGATGTTTTTGGTTCAGATACTGATGAAACCCATTTTCGAGAATATATAAATGAAGTTCGGACGGCTGATACCAACCAAAATAGTAAGACCGCAAAGATACATCACTAAGGAGTGCTTCCAAATCTGGAAAAGGATCAGCATAATAATTGTTTATATCTGATTCAATCAACCTGTTTATCGACAAATAGGGTGAGTGGCCTCCATATTCACCCAGGTGAATATCTTCAAATTCAGCTCCGCGCCTCATGACTTCTAAAAGAGATTCAAATGGGGGTTGAATTAGCCGATATTCGGCATCAGCTTGAAAGGAAACTGTAGGCAAGCTAGTTGGTCTAAGGAATGGGTCTTCAGGAATGGGGGTAGCTGTTGGCGATTGTGTAACTGTTGGCACTGGCACGGCCGTTTCTTCCACAACACTCACCGACACGGCCGTTTCCATCACAGTTGGTTCAAGGGTTGGTTGTGGGGTGGGAACGGCCGTATTCTCCCCAACTTCCTCCACCTCCGCACACGCCACCAGCAAAACAGTCAAGCCAACAAGCAACCGCCAAGGGAAGTATTTCATTTAACCCTCCACCGGTTCCAGACGCGCCCAGGCCAGCCAACTCCACGGAGAGGTGGGGTATTGTTGGATGAGATCGAGGTAGGTGGAGACGGCCGTTTCCTCATCCCCATTCAGCTCATAAAAGTAGCCCAGCAGGTAGGTGAGGTGTTCAATGTAGGGCTGGGCATCCGGGTCATCGGACGGCAGGTAAGTGAGTAATTGGGTGATTTTTTCGGGGATGGTGGGATCGGTTTGGGTGAGAACGGCCGTTTGTAGCTCCTCTAAATAATCAGTTAACCGATCCGCATTAACATCCAAATCTTCCAATTGTATCCAGAAGGGATCAGTTTTGACTGGTTGGCCCAACCCAAACTGACTTTGGGTTAGTTCAGACAAGTTTACCGGTTCATACGATGTAAAGCTTGCCACCTGAGTGAATTCATCGTCTATATTTTCTATGAGAATTATGTCAAATAAAGTGGACTCTGGATAGTCGGAATAGTTTTCAGCTTGGACCGCTATCACAAGATCAACTGTCCCATCTTTGGTAAGCTCCAGTTGCTCAAAACTTAAATCCAAAATTGGAGTATAGAAGAGATCTTTAATGAAAAAAACTTGCCATTGTTCATCAACAGCATCAAAAACAACTAACCACGGCGCCTCTGGTTCCAGCACACCAACCCATTCCAAGTCAGGATCATCATCAAAATTGGCCGATTGATGAAAGGCTAATTGAAAATCTAGAGCTGCTAAAGATTCCTGAGGTGGTTGTGAGGACGGTAGAGAAACATTTTGTAACCGGGTAAATGCTAAATATTTGAGATCGCAAATCATCCTTTTATCTGGCTCATTGGAATCAGAACCGCGACCATGTGTGGCATACATATTCAGGTACTCTCCCATGCCAGTCTCTAACATCTGTTCCGCATCCGCCACAAGATTACGGCAGAGATCAACCACAGAACCCGTCGCATCATTCTTTTGAATATATTGAATGTATTCGCTCTGCTCTGACGATTCGTAAATCATATTGATTATGGCTCGCGCTTCTTCATATCGGTTTTGTTCAGCATAGGCCATGGCCAACTGAGTCTCCGCATAGGCGACCAAATCTGGAGAAGCACTGTCATCCTCTCGCATTTGAGTAACAGCGCGTTCTAGCAACGGATATTGATCATCCTTTTCAAGATTCCCAGGGGAATAAAATGGGGAAACTGCCTGCGACAGATTGCAAACGGCCGTATCCGGGGGAGTATCGTCCTGTTCAATGTGCTGCGCCTGAAAACCATTCCAACTGTAAATATCAACTTCCTGCCATTCACAGCCAAAGCGGCGGGAATAATGCTGCGTCACGCGAATATCGTCCACTTCATCGCCAGTATAGTCAGCAATTTCAATTTCAGGTTCAAATTCCTCTATCCAAGATAACGGGACCAAATCTTCTCCATCCCAAGAAAACGCTTCGATTAGCGCTGTGTAACCAGTTCCACTCCAGTATGTCCACGATTCAAGAATAACTTCAGGAATTCCATCCCCTGTAACATCATGCTCAGTGTAAATAGTCGTCCAGCCTTCCGAATAATAACGACCTGTCATTATAGAAAGTGGCTCCCCTACTTGATTCCATCCTCCTCCCTCATCCCTTTCTACCAATACAAACAAACGAGTACGGAATATGTGAGAATCTACTTGAAGTATCCATATCGAATGTCCATCATGAACTTGAAGCTCTGTGGGCAGCAAACGATAGGTTTCCTCTTTTATTTCACTGCCAGAAACAAAGTTGGGTTGAGTTTCATTAAGATTTTGAATGAGGCTTTCCTCAAGAATACGAAGGTGAACTTGAAATGGTATCCAATAACCGAAATAGTAAGGGCTCAAACGGACATCCTGCAACAAAGCGTCCGCATTCGGAATGTTATCAGGATAAAATTGATTCATGTCGCTATTTACCAATTGGTAAAAGTCGTCACTATTGAACCTTGGCCTATACGGCTCGGTTGGATCAATATACACATCCTCAGCATGAGCAGCCTGTCTCAAGGCATCAAAGAGTTTTTCTGAGGATGGTGTCGTTAAATCATAAGCGGTTTCCCCGTCAGGCAGAGGGACATCAGGTAAAGGCTCACGCGTTGGTAGACTCCAGTCAAAAGTAGGGGTTGGCGTGGCGCTGGCAGTGGGAGGTAGAGGAGTAAGGGTAGCATTAGCGACGGCCGTTTCTTCCACAATACTCACCGGCACGGCCGTTTCCATTACAGTTGGTTCAAGGGTTGGTGGTGGGGTGGGTACGGCCGTATTCACAGCCACCTCCTCCCCTTCCGCACAGGCTCCTAACACGCCCAAAAACAAAAAAAGTAAAAGTAAAACGCGCTTCTGATTGACCATCATCACCCCCAACTTGCCTACCTGCCACTTGCAAACTTGCAACCAGCCATAGTATAACATTCCACTGCTACTTTGAAACAGTTCCCCCACCCTGTAAAATAGACCCCAACATCCTGACCGCTAAAATTCGCAGCAAAAGCCACACCTATTTGAACCCTTTTCTTCGCGCCTTTGCGCCTTTGCGTCAAGTTTTTCAAGGAGACCCACCATGTTACACGGATTTACTGGCAGCATCCTGCACGTCGATTTAACCAACCGCACCCTGGAAATTGAACATCCCGACGAAGAATTCTACCGCCACTACCCCGGCGGCAGCCTGCTGGGACTGTATTACCTCTGGCACAACACCCCCGCCCACGCCGATCCCCTCAGCCCAGAAAACACCCTCACCTTTGCCGTCAGTGCCCCCACCGGTCTGCCCGTCAGCGGGCAGAGCCGCTGCACCGTCACCTGCAAATCCCCCAGCAGCGGCGGCGCGGCCGACAGCCAGGCTGGCGGCTTCTGGCCTGCCGAGCTGAAATACGCTGGCTTCGATGCCATCGTCGTGACAGGCGCCTCCGAAACGCCCGTTTACCTCTGGATCAACGATGGCCAGGCCGAACTGCGCGACGCCAGCCATCTCTGGGACAAAACCACCCTGGAAGTAGACAATGTCCTGGAAGATGAACTCGGCGACAAGCGCATCGAGATTGCCCAGATTGGTCCAGCCGGGGAAAAGCTGGCCAACTTCGCCGCCATCATGAACATGAGCAACCGCGCTTGGGGCCGCACCGGTGCAGGGGCCGTCATGGGCAGCAAAAAGCTCAAGGCCATCGTCGTGCGCGGCACGCAAAAAGTGACCCCCGCCGACAAAAAAGCCGTCGCCGCCCTGTCCAAGCAAGGCGCCAAAACCCTCTCCAGCAGCGGCATGGACCAATTCGGCCGATACGGTACCGCTGGCGTTGTCATGGGGCAGCACCACAGCGGCGGCCTGCCCACGCGCAACTGGGACGCAGGCGTCTTTGCAAATGCCGAAGCCATCGGCGGCGAAAAGCTGTACGACGAACTTTTGCGCGGCGCAGAAGAAGGCAAACAAGACAAAGACGGCCGTGACACCTGCTACGCCTGCATCGTACGCTGCAAACGCGTGGTGGAATCCGAATACAAAAACAACCGCCTGCGCCACGAATACGGCGGCCCCGAATATGAAACCATCGCCACCTTCGGCTCTTACTGCGGCGTCGATGATTTACGCGCCGTCACCTACGCCAATCAGCTGTGCAACGAGTACGGTGTCGATACCATCTCCTGCGGCGCAACCATTTCCTGGGCAATGGAATGCTTTGAAAATGAACTGCTCAATCTGGAAGAAACAGACGGCATCGAGCTGCGCTACGGCAGCGCCGAGGCGATGATCGCCATGCTCAAAAAGACGCTCAGCCGGGAAGGCTTCGGCGACATTCTGGCCAATGGCTCGGCCAAAGCAGCCGATTTGCTGGGCAAAGGGCACGAATTTTTGCTCACGATCAAAGGCCAGGAGCTGCCCGCCCACATGCCGCACGTCAAGCGCAGCCTGGGTGTTATCTACGCCGCCAATCCGTTCGGGGCCGATCACCAATCCTCGGAGCATGATCCAGTCTACAGCGAAAAGGCGTATGAGCGATTCTACAAGCAGCGATTAGACCAAATTGGCCTGCACACGCCGCAGCCGCCCAAAGCGATCAATCCCGAAAAGATCGAGTTTGCCCTGAAAACGCAGTACAACTACAGTGCCGCTGACACAGTGAGCCTGTGCCAGTTTGTCTACGGCCCCAGCTGGCAGCTGTACGGCCCGCAAGAAATGGCCGACCTGCTGCGCGCCGCCACCGGCTGGGACGTTGACGTGGACGAAATTCAAGCAATCGGCCGTCGCCGCCTGAACCTGATGCGCGCTTTTAATGCCCGCGAAGGCTTGACGCGCGACAACGACACGCTGCCCAAAAAATTGCTCACACAACCGCTGGCAGGCGGCCGTTCCGATGGCATCGTCATCGAAAACGAGGAGCTGCAAGCCGGGCTGGACATGTACTACGCTCAAGCTGGCTGGGACGCCGCCACTGGCACCCCCACCCGCGCCACCCTGGAAGAAGTTGGCCTCACCTGGGCAGCAGACGATCTAAACATTTAAACCCCGTAGCCGCGGTTTCTTACCGCGCAGGTTTATGCAGCAAGAAACTGCTGCTACGGCAAACTATTCACAATTTGCAGTGAGCGATATGAACCGGCAAGGAAAGTACGCATGAGCAATACATTTCCAACAGAAGGCATGGCTTTAACCCACATCCTTGTCGTGAGCGATCTGGATCGGGCCAGAATTTTTTATCGCGATGTGTTAGGTGCCACGATTTATGGCGAATATGGCGGCACCTCCATCGTGTTTGATTTTGTCGGTGCCTGGCTGTTGGTGGTCACCGGCGGCGGCCCCACCAAAGACAAGCCAGAAGTCACGTTTGCGCCACCATCTGACCGCAACCAGGTGAGCCACGCCATGACCATACGCGTGCCAGACTGCCAGGCAGCTTATGAAATTCTCAAGGCGCGTGGGGCCGAATTCATAACGCCGCCGGTCGATTGGGGCTACGAAATTCGCTGTTTCTTCCGCGACCCGGACGGACATCTGTTTGAAATTAGCCAGGTTGGGGTAAAAGCGTAGACATTCAAAATGAGCCATTCAGAATCACTGACGAATAAAATTGAGCGAGGTTTGTTCCGGGCGGCCCGCGCGTCCGCCCGGTTGAGCTACCCGCTGCGCTGGGAAAAACTGGAAATTGATGAGAATCGCTCGCTGTGGGCTTCGTACACGCCTGATTACCGGCCCAATCCAGGACTAAGCGGCACAGAAACGGCCGATCTCTGCATCATTGGCGGGGGGTACACGGGGGTCTCGACAGCGTACCATTTCAGCCAGCGCTACCCGGAAAAACGCGTGGTGCTGCTGGAGGCCAAAGCGTTGGCCAACGGCGCCAGTGGGCGCAACGGCGGCATGATGCTCAACTGGGTCTACGGCGTTGGCCCAATGAGCAATGAAATGACTGCTCGTGTCTACCAGGCCACCCACCAAACCATCGACGGCATCGAGCAAATCATTCAAACGCACAACCTGAATGTAAGCTACCGACGCGACGGCTGCTTTGAGGTATTCACCGACGAGCAGCGGGCTATCGAGGCGCAGGCGGAAGTGGCCCATCTGAACAGCATCGGCGTGCCGGTGCAGTTTTGGGACGCGGCCCAGGTGCGGCAAAAGATCAACCTGAACGGCATCTACGGCGGGTTATTTGACCCTAGTGAGGGGCAGCTGAACGGGGTCCAGTTTATTCGCGGCTTGCGTCCGGTCTTGGAGGCGCGGGAGGTGAAGATTTATGAGGGAACGGCCGTAACCAAAATCACAGAAGGCCCCATCATCGAAGTCACTACCAGTCACGGCTCTGTCAAAGCCAAAGCGATTGTCCTGGCGACCAACGGCTACACTGGCAAGCTGGGTTACTTCCGCACAGCGTTTTTCCCATTGCACTCCCACGTCTTCGCCACCGAACCGCTAAGCGACGAAACGGCGCGCCAGATAGGCTGGCACGGCACGGCCGGTTTCTCTGACGACCTCAACCGCATCTCCTACGCCACGCGCACCCGTGAGGGACACATCGTGTTTGGCGGTGGCAGCAACATCTCTTACGCCTACTTGTTTAACAACCGCACCGCTTTCCCTGGCACGCCAGACAGCGCCAATCCCGCCTTCAACGAGATGCAGCAAACGATGGGGCAATATCTCACTGGCAGCGGCAGCCTGCGCCGCGCCTCCCGCTGGACAGGCACGCTGGCCATCACCCTGCGGCGCAACTGCTTCATGGGTGTGCGCGGCGAATACAACAACGTCTATTATGCGCTGGGCTACAGCGGCCACGGCGTGACAGCGGCCAACATGGCGGGTAAAGTGCTCACCGACCTGTACAGCGGCAGCGATGAACCGTGGCGCGATATGCCCTTCATCGGGGCCGACTATTCGCCTGTGCCGCTGGACCCGTTCCGCTGGCTAGGCTACCAGATGATGACCCGGCTAACGGGCCGCTCGCCCCGCGAGCCGCACCGGTAATTGTGAATCGTGAATTGGGAATGATTAACGGCCGTTTCCCACGCGGGTTCTCAATTTATCAATGATCGATATCAACATGCAAAAAGGGAAAAGTTATGGGGCATTTTGTTTCAATAAGAGGCTGGCTGGAAATTGATAAACCCATGCAGTCTAAAGTTGTAGATTTGGTCAATCATTTTTCTGAAAGAGCGCCAGATCTTGGCGTAACCCAGGAAATTGGGAAGCTTTATCTTAAGGGATGGGTATTTCCAGAAAGCTACATCAACTGGACAAAATACATTTTTTACGGCGCTGATATTCGTACAAGTGGCTTAAAGTATCTAAAAGAACATTTTAGAGCGATTGCAGAGGGGGTCTGGTCAATGGACGAAGAAATAAAGGATTATGTAAAAGGATATATTTTTTTAGAAGATGAGGACGGAGAACCTTTATTGTTTTGGAAACTTGAAGAAGGAAAACTCATCGAGAATACGCAAAATCCCATTGCGAGTTAAGAATTTAACCAACCGTAAATTCTCAGACAGGTAGCCAAATCGCTAAAAAATTTGGCACACTTGACCTGTTTGTAAGCACCCGTTCCGGCTCGCTTACGACGCCACTTTTCCCGGAAGAATCTTAGAATTTGCTGTCGATTCCTCACTTTGTTTGCAACATTGTCCATTTACCTCGAAAATAAAAGGATGCAAGCGAAAAAACGATTGATCTGGTTCATCATCATGATGATAGGGTTGGTCGGGTGTAGTTTGGTTGAAGCTCCCGCCCGCCCAACAATGCCGACGCCGGTAGCAACGGCCGTTCCCTGGGACGTGTCGCAGTTTCCGGCTAACGAAATGGTGCTGGACCCGGTGAGCGACGTGGTGCCCCAAATCGATCCCCAAATTGCTGGTCTGGTGGCGGACGTTTCCCAGCAGCAGCTCATGGGTTACGTACAAACCATGCAAAGCTTTGGCAATCGCAATGTGTTTAGCGCCACGGATGATCCGGCTTTTGGCATTGGCGCGACCCGGCAATGGTTGATGAATGAATTTGAACGGGTGGGGAACGGCCGTTTGCAAGTCAGCATTCAGGAATTCCCCCTCTACTACAATGGCCTCTCCACCACGCCCTACAACGTCGTCGCGACCCTACCCGGCCGTACCGACAGCCAAGACCTCATCGTCGTCATGGCTCATTACGACAACCGCGCCCCGGAACCCACCGACGGCGAAACCTATGCCCCCGGGGCCAACGACAATGGCTCCGGCATTGCCCTGCTGCTCGAATCCGCCCGTCTGCTTAGCGCCTACGACTGGAACCAAACCATTGTTTTTCTGGCGGCGGCTGCCGAAGAACAGGGCACCTTTGGCTCGCGTCACTTTGTGCAAACAGCTTTCCTCGACGGCATGAACATCGTTGCCGCCATCAACTATGACGCCGTTGGTGGACGCAGCGGCATTCCTCAATACGCTCGCCTGTTTTCTTTCGATCTGCTGGAATCACCGGCAGGCGAACTGGCCCGCTATTATGATTATATCGCCGGATTGTACGTGCCCGCCTTCCCTGTAGAGGTGATTGACGCGCTGGATCGAGAAGGCCGCTGGGGCGATCACCGTGAATTTGTAAACGCGGGCATGCCCGGCATTCGTATCATCGAATCGGTGGAAGACCCAGACATGGTCAATTCGCGCCAAGACACCTGGGACCGAATTGATTACACTTATTTGCAGCAAATGGTGCAGATGAACATTGCTGTGGTGGCTAATCTGGCAGGCGCGCCGCAGACACCGCAAACGCCCATCATCCAGGCATTGGATTCGCCAGGCGACTTCTGGCTGCGCTGGCCCACAGACCCCAACGCAGCAGGGTACGCTATTTCATTTCGGCCAATTGCTGAAGGTAGCTTCCCTACGTTTCGTTTTGTGCGAGCCAACCAGGCGGGTAATGTGGCCCTCACCGGGCTGGACCCCAACACACGGTATGCGGTTAGTTTGACGGCGCTGGATGGAAACGGCCGTCTCGGTGATTTCACCCCAGAAGTGATTGTGGAACCCGCGCAATCTACCGCGCAAGCTCCTTAGTGGCCGTCCGCAAATAAGTTAGCGGATTTGTGCGGACGGCTTGGAGTAAGCGGCCTTACAAAAAGGGAAGTTATAGTTGGCCGCTTACTTAGTTTTCATTGTAATAATGATCGTAATCATGTAATCGTAAGCTTTACCACAAGTTTCTGGTGGAGTGAAAAACGACATTCTCAACAACTACTCATTCACTAAAGCAAATTATTGGGTAAGATAGATATTAAGTGAAAGCGCAAAAGTTCTTTGAACTAGCAAGTAATCATTTCTACGCTTTCACTCAAGTAATTCACAAATTCCGACTTGATTGAGTCAAAATACTTTTTGGTGAATTACATAATTCCTACAGTTTCGGTCTTGATATTTTTAGAAAAAACCTTTATTGTTAGGAACTGAAGTTGGTCAATTAATAAAGCGAGGCTTAACTATGTTGATTTTGTTGGCGTCTATCCTATTTTATGTTCTCATTATGGCGATGGTTCAGAAACGTCGTCGTCAGCTTCAAGCGCAAACCATTGCTATTGCCAAACAACGCCAACAACGACTTCGCCAACAACAATACGACCGCTTTTAATTCTTAATTTAAGTTACCGCAAAAATATTTCAGGCAGGCTACAAAAGTAGCCTGCCTGTTTTTGTCTCCAGTCAATGGGTATATATCTGTAATTCGTGCAACCCAATCAGTTCTCTTTTTTTCGCCCCAAATACCACAGCAAAAACAAAACGGCCGCTCCTACCAAAGCCAATCCCGCCACTTTCTTCTCATTTTGACGCGGCACTTCTCTGGGCTCGGTGCGGGCAATCCAATCGAAGGTTTCTAGCAAGCCAGTTTGCAACGGCCGTGTGGTCCAGCCTAATTCCGACCGTGCCTTATCAGATCGGGCGATGTAGGAGGCCCCCAAACTAGCCACCGCTTCTTCAGAAAAGATGCTGGGCAACGGCACAACAGTGCCAACAGCCCCCGCTATTGGCGCAAATTTGCGTAACGGCCGTCCTTCAACACGCAGCGACGGCGGTTTACGCCCAATCAAGTGTGCCCAAAAGTCAACCATCTCATTCAACGGAATGGCAGGTCCGGTAAGAATGTAGCTTTCTCCCACTTTGCCTTTATCTGCTGCCAAAAGATGCCCTTCAGCAATATCATCAACATGCGCATAAGTTACCGCCAAATCAGAGCCGGGCAAAATGGGCAGCCCTCGGTAAAACATGCGCATCAGCTGGGCAATAAAGCTGGTATCGCCAGGGCCATAAACACCACCAGGCATCACGATAACAATGGGTGCCCCTTTTTCAATAAGCGGCTGAGCGACCTTATAATGAGCCAACCACTTGGTACGATCATATTCTGTTAGGAAAGGACCTTCTTTGTAATAACTTTCATCCACCAACTGCCCTTGGGTATCCCCGTAAACCGCAATGGTGCTGGTGTACACAATCTTGGGAATACCTAGCTCGTAAGCCAGGCGCAGGACACGACGAGTACCACCTACATTAATGGCCTCAGCATTCATCCAGTCTGGTGCACCCAGCTTGTACCAGGCAGCAATATGAAAAACCACATCGCAGCCTTCCATGCCTGGACGCAAAGAAGCTGTGTCAGTGATATCGCCCATAAAAACGGTAGCGCCCAGTTGACGCAGCAAAGCAGCGCTTTCCTCAGAACGTGCCAGCGCATGAACCTCATCGCCACGCGCCACCAGCTTTTGCACAACGTGCTGGCCAATAAACCCGGACCCACCTGTTACGAATGCTTTCATAAATTTGATTCCTCACCAATTGTTGATTCAACTTTGAACATTATACCAAGACAGCGATGACAGTCACTTTTAAAATTTGGGGGCAAACGGAACAAGTGGCTGTCACCTCAGCATTGACGACTCCCCTTGCATCCGGGGCGCACACTGCTATAATTTCCATCCCTTAATCGGGCGCGTAGCTCAGCTGGTTAGAGCGTTCGGTTCACATCCGAGAGGTCGTTGGTTCGAGTCCAATCGCGCCCACTTTTTTAGCCTTTTGCAGCGCGCAAGAGGCTTTTTTCTGCCAGTATTCTAGCATGAAAATGAGAACAAGATGGCCCTAATTAATGCTTACGACACAAAATTTAATTTATCTGTTGTCATCAATATGTACGATGGATGGGTAATACCTCACGTAACTCGAAGAACTTTCTATTTGAGGAACCTCAAAGGTGACACGCTAGAACAGCAAATTGAGCACGCAAAAATGTTATTAGATGAACTTTCGCAAGAAATTCATTACATAACCGGAGTAGGGATTGACAAAGGTGTTATTAAGGTAGGCAACAAAAAAGTTATCGAAAACGTGTATCAACTAGAACCACATGAAGCTTTTGCACATTTTAGATACTCTGTAAAGATTAATTTCAGGTCCGCATCATCTTTTTTGTGGCAAAAAGATGGAAAAAAAATCTGGCGAATTTCTGAAGCGGATATTGACAATGGTTGGGAAAAAATTCAAATAGAGTATCCAAACAAAAGTATAACTTTTACGTTACCGTGCATCGCCTTACCTAATAGGACGAAAGGGGAACCAACATTCCTTAAATATCCAGAATATCAAACCCGTGGTAGAAGCAGGAAGACCGGATGGTATGTTGCTTATGATCAAGATGATGTAACGCTACACAGCTTTTTGAACAAGTTTTATCCTAATGGATATTTAAGCGTAGGGAAGGGGCACTATTTTGGAAAGGACATTAGACACACTACGATTGAAGGTTCCTCTATGCCCGCTCGCAAAAAAAAGCGCACAAAGGCACCCCGAAAATCATCTTTAGCCAGTCAGCCCACAGACAACACAGATTACGTATATGTGATTCAAATGGGAAATAGAAACATTTTCAAAATTGGAAAGTCAAACGAACCTGGAGGACGATTAGCCAATCTACAAACAGCAAGTCCGTACAAATTGAAGCTACTCCACTTCTTTGCTGCCGATAATGCTAGTGCGGCAGAAGAACAGCTTCATGCAGAACTCTACGAGAAAAGATTGCAAGGTGAGTGGTTTAGGCTGACCAATCAACGCAAAACCATATTAAGCTCAATTGAAAAATTCGTTGATGGTCAGTTTATCGTTGGTAATAAAAAGTTATCGGTGAAAGAATTATTCGCATCATCTCTTTAAACCCGCCTTTTCACCCTGTCAAAGTCCATACGCACGGAAACAAATGAGCCAATTTCAACTTTTGAAGTAGTTCGCGCTGGATTGTGTCAGTGTTACGCATAATCGTTCTAATGGTCGAAACTTCGCACTGATTTGAGGTATCTCGTCGCCCCCCCCAGAGGTGGCCGGACTAGATAACCCGTTGAACGCTCCTCCTTTTCGGCCTGGGTGGTGTTTTGTTGTTGGGTTTTACATGTGGCGAAGGTGTTTTGAGGCAAAGGTTACTAGACACCCCCCCCGCCCCCTGAGGGGGAGCACACAAGGAGCGACACGGTTTCGTTAATCCTTGATTTGTTCAAGCAGGTTCAAGAGCTTTATAAGTTTGGGATGATTTTCTAACAGGGAAATAATTTCATCCTGTGGGCTTTTATTTGGTTGATTGCTTGCCCCAAGATTGGCGATTTGTTCTTTTACATTTTGCTGCGTAAGCCTTGCATAAATCCCGTCAGTGATGCTTATGTTGGCGTGCATCATATTCATGCTAACAGCTTTTAAGGCTTGCATATCTTGAGCCTGTTGGAGGCCATAGACCGCAAACCCATGTCGAAATTTGTGGGGGGAGTGATTAGGGAGGCCAGCAGCAGCCAGCCAGTTTTTGAGGTCTTTTCTAACCCGCGAATGACGATGCTTGCCGACTGGCTGAAATTCGGGAATGATTTCACCTGTTTTGCTATCCAGATGCGCGAACCAATATGCCTCAGGAGGAAGGATTGACCGAACTTTCTTGTCCCAATCTGCAACGACGGCCAGCAAGTCAGGCAGGGGCAAAAGATAGGTGTTTGCTGATTTGTTATTCTTTGTTTTTACGCCCAGGCTAGGCCATTGCTTGACGGCCATTTGCTTGAGGTCGATTGCTTTAATGGGTAAGGTAGCAAAAGCCCCGACACGTACACCAGAGAGGTACATAAACACCGCAGCCGCTTTTATTCTTTGTTCCCAAAGGGTATCAGCTGGAGCAGCCGCGATTTGTTGTATTTCTTCAAGGGAAACAAATTCATGTTGCTGGTTTTCTGATTGTGGCCTGTGTGGAGCCTTGAGCGTATCCAGCCAGCGCGCCAAGCTGGTTTTATAACCGCTCTCATGAATGGCAAGCCATTGGCCGAACTGTTGCGCAGCAAGGATGATTTTTTTCGTGTATGCTGAGGAAAGTTGTTCGCCTGGCTTGTCTTTTCGGGCAGATTTGAGGTAATCGGGCAGCGTTGGCCGGATGGACATTGCATTGAGAAACGGCCGTTCGTCGGCCCATTCCAGGACATGCCGCAGCCGTGTATCATCCGCTTCAAGTGTCCTTTCGTTGAGTTGGCCCACTTCTTGCCGATACTTGAGATATGCTTTTACTAGCTTCCAATTCCCCCGGTTAATCATTATTTTCTTCGTTTTTGTGAGAGTATCTTGGCACCTTTGCGCCCACATTCAGGACAGCTAAAAGTGAGGTAGGTTAGCCCTTCTTTGCTGTTTTCTTCGGGATTGGCCATATCCACAGGCTTTTTACAGGAAACGCAATACGCCTCATTTTTTGCCAGTTTGATTGGTTTATAGGTTTCTTGATACCAGTCGCGAAACTCTGTGCCTACAATCCAATAATGCCGCCTTGAATCCCGCTCATGGGGACAGCCTAACGGCAGATAGACGAAATAGAATTGACGCTTGTTGATGCCTAATTCCTCGGCCAGTTCTCTTGGCGTGTACTTCATGTATAGCAGTTTGCGCAGCTTTTGACGTTGCTTGCCGTTTAATTTTCCTTGCATGGCTCCCCAGCCTTTCTACTTAATGCAGATGGTATCTATCTGAAATGTGTATTTTTCGAGTAGGGTGAGTTGGTTTGAATCACCGCCAAACTCTTGTTTGATGAATTCGGCCAGAACGAAAAAGTACACGTTTGTTAGTACATGGTGCAGCGATTCTTCTACAATGGACAAACCACAGTTGCCAACTCGATTGATATTTCTGCCTGTTTTTGTTTGGGCATTGATTTGGTATTGCACATTTATTTGGTTAAACATTTGGCACCCCGTTTTTGTTTTGCGTGAGCTTGTCAGCTTTACCAAACGCCGCTTAGCTGAACATCGAGCAAATACTTTTTATTTCTTTCTGGTATCTCTGGATATTCTGGTTTGAAGGAGCACACAGTTTCCCACGGTGAAGTATCAATCAAAGCGTCCCCATTGCAGTCTTGATAATGGCAATATTGAAGGTCATCACTTTTATGACGCTGCTCTCCAAATTGGTAACAACGGCTACAATGCTTGCACCATATCCATTGGCCTACTTCATAGCCAAAGAAATCCGCAATCGTTGAATGCTTCTTCTGTGGTTTTGTTTTCTTTGCCAATTTTTGTTTTCTAGTTTTGTGTTTTTTCATGATAGTTCTCTCCATTTAATTTTGATTTGACCTGCCACTTATCGGTGGCACGTTTTGAAATTTCGGGCAGCGTCAGCCCGTTTTCTTGCAGATAAATTAAAACGGCCGTTAGATCAACCGGCTTTTCTTCTTCTTGTTCCAGACCCACGCGCACCATTGAGCCAGCCAGCCACCCCCCAAGGGAATTGATATAGGCTGGAGAAAGGTCGTTTCGATAGTCGTAATCTCTGTGAGCAAGTTCGTCTATCTCCATGTTCCAATCGGTGACGATTGCTTGAATATCTTCCCAAATTGGCGCTAACGGCCAGCGTGATTGGTTGGTGTCATCCGCCTGGGGAATGCACAGACGGCCCCATTTGAAAACAACGTAGTTAAGCAGCCGCCGAAGGTTTTCTTCTGTAAAGCTGGCAAGGTATTGAATGTTATGGAACTTGGCTTCATAGCATTTGATAGACCACTCAAAGCGAGCGACATCTATTTCGGCATCTTCGGCCACGCCCCAAACGGACCGCCAAAATCTTGACGTTCCCCGCTGCGCACTTTCTAAAACTTTGTCATAGATTTTGAAGCGAACCGCCCCTTCTGATGAACCGATAGACAGCCCCTGTAAATCTCTGGTTCGTGCTGCGGTATGAAAGGTCATCTTTTTGGCAAAACCAACCCAGCCTTTACGCCATTCATCTGTGGAGAAGTCCGAGACTTTCAGCCCAAAAGCATCAATATTGACATCCACACGATTTAAGCGGATTGGATATTTCTCCGGTTCCTTTACGCCCATCAAATGAAGTTGGGCGAGAATATTGAGCATCAAATACATGGTGCCTTGGTCACCGTAGCGACGCAGCCACTTTGGCCCTAACTGGAGCATGACGCCCATACCATGCCCCTCGTGAACGGTTCCAACTAGCGATTCATCTACCCTGTCAGTGAGCAGCAGCCGAGCATCTTCTTGCCAGATAGAAAGTTTGTAACCAATCAGACCGCGACGAATGACGAAGTCATCATGAGCAATGCCGTCATATAGGCGAATGTCGTTTAAATCCCCCACCCTTGAAACCCACTTAAGAAATAAATCTTTGTGAGGATATTCAACAACGACATACAAACTATCAATAGCAATGAATACATCTTGTAACTTTAACCCCCGTGATACAGAACGGGGGTTTGTGGGCTGTTGCCCATCTTTAACCATAAAACCCATCCTTTTGATTGTCCTGCACCGCAAGCGGTTTGCAGGACAAAAACCAATTATTCTGTACGTATTGCGTACAACCTTGTAAACAAGTAAACTATCGGTGATAAAAAAGTGTTCAAAACGAACTGTCCGAAATACGTACATCATTGTACTAATAACGGACAGAGATGTCAACCTTTTTGGGAGGCTTTATGTTTCAGAAACTATTCAACGATAATCCAGAGCTTCCAAATAAATTTTCGGTGGCGATGGGTGAGCAAATCAGGATTGCTAGACAAGAAAACAATATGTCCCAGGAACAACTGGCAAAGGCAATTTACAAAAGACGTGCATCACTTTCGGAAATAGAAAACGGGAAGATGGAGCCATCCGCCTCAACATTGTTGTTATTGTCTTATGCGCTAAATAAGCCCGTGAGCTATTTTTTCCCCCGGAATCAGGGAATTGTGGCTTTAAATGAAGAGGATTTGACTACTGAGGAACAAGAATTAATTTTCCTGACCAGACGCCTTATAAGTAGTTCAGATGAAGAAGAAGTACACAAGCTAATTGCACAGGTAAGAGTGCTTGCAGTCTTAGCAGAAAATAAGGTCGATGAAGAAATGCAGAAACTTATAGATAAAGAGCTTGATAAATAAAAAAAGCCAGCAAGCGGAACCACCCTACGGGCTTACCCGGTTCCTTTGCTGGCTTACGAAAAATTTTTACATTCTTAGATTAAAAGGGAATATCGAATGTTTGATTTTGTACCGTTTGACCCGCTTGCAGCTAAACAAGCCACAGATACAGAAGTAGCTATCAACGCACTAAAAAAAGAGATTGACAACATATTAAGTTCTTATGTTGGTTGGTATGATCCATTTGCTGAATTAATCCAGAATGCCCTCGATTCTGTTGAAGAGAGAGACAAGGAAGACGACAAGAGCTATACGCCGACTATATGGATCAAGATAGACATTCTTAATAACCAGTTATCCGTTACTGATAATGGTACTGGTTTGGACAAACCCAAGTTCGAGCAGTTTTTAGCACCAAGCTTCTCATTCAAATCTGGGACGACAAGAGGGCATAAAGGGGTTGGAGCAACCTATTTAGCTTATGGATTCAATTTTATGCAGATTTGTACAATATCTGATGATTATGCAGCAAGGGGGAAAATGATTAATGCTAGAAAGTGGCTTAATGACCCAGCACCTGCGAGTAATCCAAAAGTAAGTCCTGATAACAACCCTCCTGTAGATGAAGTATTTAATGATGTTGATAAAGGTGTGTCGATTACTCTGAGGTTTGATAAGACGACAACGCCTAAGCAACTTAGTTGGATTCAGGCTGACACGGCAGAAAAATGGTTAAAAATCTTATCGATTAAAACTGGTCTCGGTGCTTTTTTCGAGAATGACAGAATTGTTATAAACATTACTGTTATTAGTAATGATGGAAATGTGACTGTTCTTAATCAAAAAGGTATTAGTTATTTGTGGCCCCATGAGGTGGTTGCAAAAAGTGCTTCCTTTAAGGAAATAGAAAAAACGGAAAATAACTTATATAAGCGTTATGGCAAAGATTTTAGGAGACCTGCTTCGTTAGATAAATTGGAGGCGTTTTATGGGTTACTTAATGTTGAAGACCTTAGAAATTTAATTTCTCTGAGCGAGGAAGAAGAAAAGATTTGCAAGTACCACAATCCAACCATTTATTTTTCATATATGTATACGGCCAAGGCCTGGACTAGTTTTAATGAAAGCCTAGAGCTAAGAAAAAATATGAGGCTAATTTATGGAGGCATTCAAATTGCTGCCAATAATATGCCACAGGGAGAAATTTTCCCCATACCCCTTACAAGAGATATTGGTCGACAAAACCAAGTGCATTTTGTCATTCACTTTGACAACTGCAAAGCTGATTTAGGTCGAAAAGGGTTTCAGCTTGAAATAAAAGAGTTTTGCAAAAGTGTTACTCAATCATTAGTTCGTGGCCCCTTTGCTAAAAAACGTAGCAACTTGAAACCAACATCTGGCGTTAAGCCAAATATTTCCAGGCAAAGGAAAATTGAAGAGTGGAAAGATGAAATGGAAAGTCATGAGCAAAAAAATCCGCTCACGATAAAATCTCAACATTTCTTTCTTCCAACAAATCAGGTGTCAATGACATCCGTGCCGACACGAGAGCAAGATGTTATTGCACTATTTAATCAACTACTGGCAGGGGGCGTGATTCGTGGCGTTAAAGTCATGTCTACTAATGAAAGATTTACCTACGATGGTCTTTATAGAGTATCTTTTGAAGGCGATGCTGCGAATCACATCTATCATGAACAAAATAACCCCTTGGGTGTATTAAAACTAGAAGAAGAATTATCAGGCTATGTCAGTAAACCAAAAGTCCTCGAATACAAATTCTCGCTTGATGGTTTGATTGAAAATTTAGAAGATGGTAGCAAAAATACCAATGACATAAGCTTGCTTATTGCGTGGGAAACGGGAGATGAATATTTGGGAAATTATCTTATCACATCATTGTTAGATAAAAACAACATCGACCAAAGAGAATATCATGGAGTAACACATGTATTAACTAACGTTCGTTCCGGTCAAGCAGAGTTAGACCTGATAATTTTAAAAGAGCTGATTGAATATCTTAATGACCCTGCCGAAGCGCAAAGAAATCAGGCAGAAAAATACGACCGATATTAAGCAGTATTCTTACCTGTAAAACTGTGTATCAACAGGAGGAAAACCCCTGTCCGAGAGGTCGTTGGTTCGAGTCCAATCGCGCCCATACTTATACAAGTAAAAAGACCCAAGTGGGTCTTTTTTCATTTTTAATCCCCACCATTAGAACCGCCAAGGGCCCGTTCTTGACCGCCCTCTAACCCAACGACTCTGGACACTGGCAATACAAAAATAACCCCATTATGTGGCGCTTCCATATTGCCCAAGATAGATTCGGTAGCCCTGATGACATCGTCTACCATCTCCTCTGTTTCCACAACGGTGAAAAGGGTGCGGTGTCGCTCCTCTCGCGTCTGCAGCAAGCGGCTCAAGCTGGGCATCAAGGGAATATCATCCCGAATGCTCATTTTGCGCACCCGGCCCAGGCCCGTACTTTCTAAAATAGTAACACCACCCACACCCTGCGACTCCCACGCTTCCAAAATGGTGGTGCATTGATTGATGTCATCCAGAACAAGCAAGATCATATGGTACATAATTTCCTCGTATGGTTGTCTTTCCTACGAAACAGTAGATTCTGCATTACTGACCGCAGGGGAACTCTTTGCAAAGGCGGCCCGTAACATGGGCGGCGTCACAAGTGTGGCAATAATTACCATGAAAACAGCGATGGCAAAATTTTCACTAGAGATGAGCTGCTGTGTCAGGGCAAATGAAGCAACGATAAGGCCAACCTCACCCCGTGAGACCATGCCGATGCCCAATTGAAATGCCTCGCGGTTGGCAAAACCAGCAAATTTGGCGCCTAAACCACTACCACCAATTTTGCTGATAATGGCAATAATGGTGAAAACGGCCGCAAACCACCAGGCGCTGCCAGTTACTGCCCCTAAATCAACTTCTAGTCCAATGTTGACAAAGAAAATGGGAACAAAAAAAGCATAGGCGATTGCTGAAATGCCTTCCTCAATTTCTTCTCTGAACGGTGTGCGCCCCAGAAAAAGTCCTGCCAGAAAAGCCCCAGTAATTGCCGCCACGCCACCCAAAACTTCGGCCGCATAACTATAAAGGAGACAAACGACCAGGACAAAAGCCAACATACCTTTACTGATGGGGAGCCTGTTAATATGATTGGCGAGCCAGGGCAATAACCATAAACCAAGCGCAGAAGCAATGCCAATATAAGCCACCATTTGCACGACAGTCAGCACAATACTGCCCACACCACCAGCACTCTCTCCCACCAACACAAAAGCAATGGACAGGATGAGAATCACCAATATGTCATCGAAAACGGCCGCTCCCAACAACGCCAGCCCCACCTTACTCCGCAGCACCTTCAGCTCCATCAACGTTTGTGCTGAAATACTAACGCTGGTAGCTGCTAAGGTCAGCCCAAGGAAAAGCGCTTCATCACCGCCCGTGTTAAACAAAACGGCCGCTCCATAGCCAAGCCCTAAAGGCAATATAACGCCCAGAACGCCAGCAAACGCCGACACCTTGCCCGCATTAATTAAATCTGGCAAATGCAATTCCAGTCCCGCCAGCAGCATAAGCAAAATGACGCCTAACTCAGCCATGATCGCAATAAGCTCAGTTAATGCCTCGCTGTGTTGGAAGAGAAACGTCCAGGAATGCAGCATATCCAGCGCGGTAGGCCCTAGCAACAGACCTGCCAAGAGCTCACCCAATACAGAGGGCTGATTAAACCGGTTACTTATATACCCTCCCAATTTGGCAGCAACAATAATTACCACAATCGCCAGAATAAATTCTAAAAATTCATTTTCCATTGAAATCCTTCTTGCCTTTCCCTTACGATATACAAAAGCGGGTACTTTTTTTGCAATAAATGCACTACTTCTCCCGCTTTTCCCTGATCAAATCACAAAAAACATCCTTTTTATTTTGGGTATCTTTTGTGATTTGCTTATTTTTTGGTTTGCGCTTTGAGCAAGGAACCTCTTAGGAGATTAACAAAATTTCCGTATCCTTTCCCAAAATACGAAGCCCTTAAGATATCCTTGTTCATGAAACTCGGGTGATAACATCTATAGTAACCTGATTTCCCTCACGTTTCAGGCAAATCGTGTCGCCGTTATTGATCTTCTTAATAATGTCATCATTGAATTGATAAGCGTAGGGGATATTTTCCAGGGAGCAGGCCGGCGCGCTTTGCTGATCGATTTCCGTATTGACGATGGCCAGTGGAGCCTGGCCACGGTAGAAAAGCTCCAGCAACACATACGGGGCCACCGTCGAACCGCTGCCCTTGGGAAAAATGGCGATCTTGCCTGCCATGCTTTGCCCGTCGGCAGGATGCCCCGGCTCTTCAATGACACCCGTTTCTCGATTGACAAAACCAAGCAAGGTGATGGGCGTATCGGTAACAAACGCTTCGGCTGTGACGCTAAAGTCAGTTTGGGAAGGTAGCCCGTGGCCAGTAGCGGTGAAATATCCGGTGGCAAGTTTTTTAGCAGATCGTGTGGCAGACTTAGTTGGTGTTACGGCCGTTTCCTCACTCGTTCGGGTAGCAGCTGGTGCATAAACGGCCGTTTCTCCCAAAGCTAACTTGATGCAGTCGTGTAAGCGCATAACAGAAGTAGGGATGCCATTCAGACCAGACTTTATGTAATGTTCCGCCTTCATGGAGTTTGTCAGAACATGATGCACCCAGCTGGAATCATAGGGCACTACTTCAGGACAGGTATTTTCGAGCAGCAGCGCACCGCTATCGGTAATAGCATTGGCCAGGCCAGTTTTTTCGGCGATGGCTTTGTTGGCGGCAGAGGTGAAAACCCACAGGGGTGGGGCGTCAGGGTCTAGCTCCATTCCCTTGAGCAGCTCGGCCGTAGCGCGTAATTCTCCGATTGATGCTTGGGGACAGCCAATGGTGATGAGGGAAACGGCCGTTTCCGGGGCCAGTTCCTCATACCTCTTTTGCAACTCAGTCTGGCCAAACTTCAATCTCGCCTGAAACGCCGCCGGGGGACGCTCCCCCTGGCCATCTATATAAAGCAACGGACAGCCATAATTCGCGGCGGCCGCTGTGAGCGCTTTCTTTTGCTCATGATTCAACTCAGCGGGCAAGCCTTTGATGGCCGGAATCGGGCCATACGGCATCTGCCATTCTGGCTGGCGCTGCTTGCCAATCCAGTCACCCAAAACAGAAAAATCGGTTGGGTCAGCCAGCGGCGTGGTGACCACCACCGCCAGGTTCGGGCGGCGATTTTCCTCAAGCATCAGGCCGTATTGGGGCGTGTAGCCCGTTAGCGCCGCGGCCAAAGCCGACAATCCAGATTCGCGATTGGTGACCAGCCCGGTATAAGAATTGCCAAAACAGATGGCATTCGATTCCGCCCAGGCCGCCTCGCCGCTGGTGACAACGCCCTCCCATTCGTAGGGAATGCAGGATTGCGTAGGCTGCACGCCAAGTTGTGTATAACGAGCCACAATTTCAGCATTGTGTTCCTTAAAGTCGGGAGCCACGATGCGCATGGCCTCAAACTGGGCCTCGTCGCAGCCAGCAGAATTGAGCGTGGTCGGTACAGCCACTTTTGCCTGGGGATCTTCCGCCAGGCGGGCCAAAAATTGGCGCAGTCCCAGCCCACCCGTCAGGGGCGAAACGCCAGAAAGGTGGGCACTGGTGATGGGAAGCAGCTCGGTGGCCCCGGCGGTCGCCGCCATGTCCAGCAGCAGCCGCATCGCCATCTGGCGGGCCACGCCTTGCTTGCCAGCCAGCATTGCTTCTTGTTCTTCGTTCAATTTTATGTCCGTCATACTTACTCTTTTGGCTCTTTCGGCGTCGTGGGCCGATAGCCTGTATCTCGCTGAAGTTTACTTACCACGACAGTGGTCGCTTCCTGCGGATCCGGCGGCTGTTTACCCTCTTCAAAATGAAGATATTCGCGCTGTGTGGGATAAGCAAAGTCAATATCCCAATGCAGTTTGAAGGCCCGTAAGATTGCTTCCCAAATTTCTTGCTCGCTGCCGCGCCGTTTACGGGGGTCAACCATGTAGCGCAGAGTGAGTATCACGCCGCTGTCAGCGACGCTGGTATACACAGTGGGGGAAACGTTGGAGTAGCTAATAACAAAACGTTGCCCAGAGCGCCGCGCGCGGCTCACAGCATCCGCTACGTCCGGGGCCAGTTCGTTAATGATGTTGACCAAAATCGCCTTGGCTTTCTCCCAGTCACTTTCAAACGTGACCATCACGGGAATTTCGTTCCAGATGAAAGGAAAGCCCTGGTGCATGTTGGTCAGCACTTCGGAGAAGACTTTGCCGTTGGGGATGTGGACGATGCGCCCGGTGCTTTGCTCAGCATTGATGCGACGGCCGATTTCCAACATACTGAAGGAAAAGAGGCGGATGTCAATCACATCCCCTAAATTCCCGTCGATCTCAATGCGATCCCCCACAACAAACGGCCGTCGCCAAACAATAAACACCCAGGCCGCCAGGGCCACAATCAAATCTTGCAAAGCAATGGCAATACCGGCCGACAACAGTCCCAAATACGTTACCAGCGTGCCGATCCCTTCTAACCAGAGCCGCCCCACCAGCAACACACCCAGCACCACGGAAGCATATTCGATTGTTTTGCGCAGGTTGTACAGCGTGCGCGTGTTGTCAGCATACCGTTTATGGATGAAACGCAAGGCAATCCAGCGCATCAACCATAACAAAATAATGATGAGAAAGGAAAAGATCAGATTACGCTGAAAATTGTTGGTTAGATCAATGCTCAAGGTCGAAAATAAATCGTCTAGCGCCTGGCTAATTTGCTCAATCATAGCTTAAAAGCTCACTTGTCGTATTTACATAATCTGGGCGAATAATCTCAACGGAAACGGCCGTTTCCTGGCGAATCACCTCAGCTAACCGTTCAATGGCATCATCACCAAATATGTTGGCCGTTGTCCCTCTGGGTGCGCCGAGCACCAGTAAATCCGCCTCAACATCTTTCATAAAACGGACAATTTCTTCATGCACGTTGCCCCGCCGTATTTTTATTTCTGTACTCAAATGCGCCAGATTGGCCCGCTTTTGGGCAATACGCAGCAGCGTCTCACCCATCCAGATCAGCTCCGCCAAAATAGCCTCTTTTAGGCTATCGCTAATTTTTTCCTCAAGGCTGTCGGGATCTACAATATACAAAAAAAGCAGCGGCTCACCAGTTTCTTTGGCACGTTTAATGGCTGCCATCTGTGCCGCGCGACTGCCTTCGCCACCACGCGTGGCACAGACAATGCTACTCATTTTCTCTCTCCCATTTTTCAACACCACGCGTACGATTTTTCATGATGATTTCTAGGGCCGCCGCCCGGTTATTGAGCTCAACAATGAGTTCATCGTGTACCTCGTTCGAAATAAAACCACGACGAGAAGCCTCGCCGACAGCACTTCGTTCAGCACTTAAAGCATCTTCCCGCGCCTGCAAATACATATCTAGTTCCAGCTCTGGAAAATCCTGTAAATGGGCCCGCAGATCAGCCTTCTTTGCCTGAATTTCCTCATCATAAACCTGCCCCATCGAGTCCCAAATATCTTTGAACAAAATGCCATCATCCCGCAGGCGATCAAGCTCATGTTTGCCCGCCCACTTGGCGGAAAGGGTGGCTTGCCGACGCTGAAGCTCTACGCGCTGCGGTGGTACTTCGGCCAGCTTGAGCCGATTGATGATTTTTTCAATGGTCATTCCCTGAAAGAGCAAGGTAAACAGCACAACGCCGAAAGTCATCACGCGCAGCTCTAGGGCAACTTCTGGGCCAAAAACAGCGTCTTCAATGGAAAGGGCCAGGGCCAGACTAATCGCGCCGCGCAGGCCTCCCCAATACATGACGTGTTGAAAGTTGAAGGGGATTCGGTTCCGGGGTTGGATACGGCCGTAAACCCAGCTAAACGTATAAATAATCAACCCTCGGCTCAAAATAATCGCCAAAACAGCCACAACAATTGGAATGATGTTCGGTCGCAGCTGCGTTAGCTCAATTTCCAAACCAATCAACAAAAAGACCAGCGAATTCACCACAAAGCTCAAAAATTCCCAAAAGTTGTCCAGCGTCAGCTTGGTCGTGGGTGACGTGTTCTGAAAACCAATATTACCGACCATCAAACCAGCAGCCACCACAGCCAAAATGCCGCTAAAATGCAATCCCTCCACGCCGATGAACTGACCAAACGACTCCGCCACCACAAACGAACCAAAGGCCAGCGCCACCGTCGTCGCCGTCTCAATCAGGTGGTCATCTACATTTTTCAAGATGATATAGGAAACCACATAGCCCAGCGTGATGCCAACGGCCACCCCGCCAAAAGCGACAATGAAAAACGATTGCAGCGCCTCCCCCAACCCAAACGATCCAGAAAGCGTGCCCGCTGCCAGGGCCAGGTTAAAAATAACAATGGCTACACCATCGTTAAATAAGCTTTCGCCTTCCACCAAAATAGTGAGCCGCTTACTCACGCCCAAACTGCGGAAAAAGGCAATCACTGCCACCGGATCAGTAGCGGAAATCAACGCACCAAAAGCCAGCGCCGCCGCCCAGGAAATACCCAAAAAGTGCACCAACCCGCCAACCAAAAAGGTGCCCACCAGCGTACCACCAAAAGCCAGCAGCAGCACCGGCAACAAATCTTTCTTGAGCTTGCGCCAGGGAATGTGCAGCGTGGCCTCAAAGACGAGCGGCGGCACCAAAATGGCCAGGATCAAATCTGAGCTGACGCTAAACCCCAAAAAGTTGGGGAAAAACGAAAGTACCAAACCTACCAAAACGAGGGCAACTGTGTAGGGCAGCCGAATGCGGCGCACCACAATGGCCACCATCGCAGCAATAAACAGCAGAATCATGAAGCTGAGTTCCTGCTGAACCAGCCCGCCTTCCTCGGCTTGTAAAAATATTGGGAATTGCTCAGCAAGGACAGCAATGTCCATTTTTACTCCTAAAATTAGGGGATAGTCGTTGTGGCGAGCATGCATCACCAACCGCTAGCGACTTGCCACTAAAGATACTCATCCAGATTAACACGGCCGTATTCCCCGCGCGTAAATTTCCCTTTGTCGGCCCCCCAGGGAATGGTGCAGTCAAAACCCAGCTTGGCTGTGTGGCTCTTTTGCCCTGGCACATGAATACCCGAAGGGTCCAGCGAACTGCCCGGCTGGTTGGGGAATAGCATCATATCTTTGTCCGCCTGAAAGCGGGTGGCAAAGGCCCACTCCACCTGCGCCGGATCGTAAATATCCACATCTGTATCCACCACCCAAACGTGCTTAAGCGAACCATGCCCCTTGAAAGCTGCCTCGATGGCAAGACGGCCGTCTTCCGGCCCCTGTTTCTCAATCTGCACCACAGCATGCAGCCAAGAGCTGCCGCCGGGCGTAATCACCACATCGGTGCAGCGCGCCACCTTGTTCACCTCGGCAAAAATCGTCGGCTCTTTGGGCATCCCCATCAAAATCTTGTGTTCCAGCCCGCCTGGCAGAAGCGCATGAAAAATGGGGTTACGCCGGTGGGTAATCAGATCGATCTCGATGATCGGCTGGTCGCGGGTAATGTCCATCGTCTCCGTCAGATCCATAAACGGACCTTCCTGCGTTTGCCGTTTGGTAATGCGGCCTTCCAGTACAATTTCGGCATCGGCGGGCACGGCCAGATCATTGGTAAGGCATTTGACCAAGGGCGTGGGGGCCAACGCATGAGCCACCGCCAGCTCATCCACATCCGGCGCAGCCGACATAGACGCCGCCAAATGCACTGCCTGCGACACCCCTATACAGATCGCTACTGGCAGATCGCCTTCGACCTTTTGCATGGCTGTCCAGGTGCCACGCCGTTCAATAATGCGGGCGGCAAAGCGCCGCTCATCCAGCCGCAGCAGCCGATGGTAACACATGTTTCGCCCCAGCTCCGGGTCTTCCGTAATCACCACGTTACTGGCAATGTAATGCCCGCCATCCTGCGGCAAATGGAACAAAATAGGCAAATCATGCAGATTAACCTGCTCCAAAACCACTTCCTGGCAGGCTCCGCTTTCCACTATCGGAGGCGTCTGTGGATTTTCTGTGGCCTGCGCTAAATGGGGAATTAGCTCGGAGATGGGCACGCCCAAATCCATACTGAAATATTTGCGATCAGAACAAGGTCCGGCACACACACGCCAATCGGGATAATCAATAATATTGTTGAATAAAACAGGCCGCCCTTCTAGCGCGTGGGCCACATTGGCCAGCTCATAATTCACACTCACCGGCTTCCCAATTTCTATCAGATCGCCTGATTGAGTGGTTTGTTCCAAAAATTTTCGTAAGCTCATAGTCTCTCTTTACGCAAAATACACGCTAACGAGGCAGTTACGTAGCAGTTGCGCCGTATTCCCGTGCAGAAATGCATCGCATCGTCATGTAATCTATTGTAAACTGTTTAAGTTTATCCTAAAAGTTATCAAGCTTTAGGCAAATTTTTTATTTTAAGGAGTGACCGCATGTTGCGCCAACATCCCCTGTTATTTTTCATCTCCATGCTTTTTCTAAGCACGTTGGCCTGTAATGCTTTTGCCGGTGAAACAGAGCCAGATTTGTCTGTGCCGCCGCCAATTGTAACTTTAGAGGACGGTACTGGTGTTCCCGGTGAACCGACTATTGCTGGCATTGCCCCCACCGCCACGCTGCCCGGCAGCGGAGGCAGTAGTAATGGTACGGCCGTTGCCAATGGCAATCCGTCCCTCACCATTCTTGTTGACCTCAATATCCGCTCTGGCCCCGGCGTCGTTTATGATCGGTTAGGCTTTTTCCTAAAAGATTCCACAGCTCAAGTTTTGGGTCAGGACCCGGCATCTGGCTGGTGGCTGGTGGCTTGCCCCAGCGACATTGCTGCGCCGCAATGTTGGGTTTCTGGCGGGCCGCAGTACACGCTGGCCACAAATATCGACAGCGTGCCGGTAGCGGCTGTGCCCGCGACGCCCACGCCTGTCCCCACAGCTGCCCCGGCCACAGAACCGGCAACGGATACGGCCGTTATTAGCGGCCTCAACGGTTACATCGTCTACAGCGACACGGATGGCATCTGGCGACTACCGTTGGACACTAGCCAATCCCCACCCACAGCCGGCGAACCTGTTCTGCTGGCACCAGTTGTGGGTGTAGATGCCTTGCGCGTTTCCCCCGATGGCCAACAAATCGCCTTTGTCGCCGGTACGTTTGAGAGCAACCGGCTCGGGATTGTCTCTGTAGCAGGCAGCAGCCAGACGCTTGTGGAATCCAGCGAGCTACCCAATAGCACAAGTGAAGATTTTGGCACGCTCATTAACCAGATCGAATGGCTGCCCAACAGCCAAACCATCGCCTTCAACACCCGTATTGTTAATCTGGTAGGTCCGGGTGCTGCGCCGCAGCCAGATCTCTGGCTGGTTACTATCAGTGGCAGCCTGACAGAGCAGTTTGCTCTGGACAGCGGTGGTCACACCTTTGCCCTGTCACCCGATGGAACACGCGTCATTTTTGGCAATCCAGAAAGCGTCACACGGGTAAACATGGACGGCAGCAACCGAGAAACAGTTATCGAGTTCCCCTTCGTAAATACGGCCAGCGAATATGCCTGGGTCCCCACCGCGCATTGGCTGTCCAGCGGTAGTCAGGCCTACGTGGCCATTGCCGATGATGATCCGTGGACAGCTGATGCCGAAGCAACACTTTACCAGATTCCAGTTAGTGGGCCAGCCTTAGAAATTGGCTCAGTACTGGGTAACACGCTCTTTTCCCCGCTGGATTGGACCAATAATGGCGGCCAACTGGCCTATTTGCAACTCATTGTTAATAGCGACAACTTACGCTCCATTGCCGTAGCGGATGGGGATGGTAACAACCTCATCACCTACGTGACCACAAACGAACAGTTGGAGTTTACCGGCTGGAATAATGCAGGCACTCACTTTCTTTATTCTGGCTCTGGCTTTGTGGGCATTGGTCAGTTAGGGCAGGCACCCATTGAAGCGTTGGTAAGTGGCGCTGTTGGCCAGCAGATGTGGCTAACAGACAGCACCTTTGTAACGGCCGTTCGCAGCGGCGGCAGCTGGGATTTGCTAACGGGTAATGTGGCTGGCAACACGCAAGTTGTGGGAGAAACGGCCGTCGAATTTGTTCAATTTGACGTGTGGACACCATAAAAAGAAGTGCGCCCCCTGTCCTGCATAAACAGGGGGCGCGTGCAGAGGGGATGTTTGTTGGTGAGGTTATGCAATGAGGGACTTCACCAACGAAAACAAAAAAGGAGCGCTGCACAGTAATTGCAGTTGGGTGTTGTCCGATACCTGCTCTAACAATTACTGCGGATTACCTCAGGCTTATCGCCTTCGGTAATGTTAATTGCTCTTAGTCAATAAACCGTATTGTCCAAGAGTAATTGACAGTGTTGGCGGCACAATCCAGTAACTGGATTGCCAACTCCTTTGAGTTGAAAAAGTAACTAGCGTCGGCGTAAAAAGGCCGGGATTTCTAAATTATTAGGCGCAAACTTAGGTTGCACTGGTTCCATTTCACGTTCTTCGTGTTCACGGGCTGGAACTTGCCGGGAAGCCGTGCTGGCTTCTGTTTGGGGCCGATGGGTGGGGGGGCTAACGGTACGGCCGTATTGCTGTTGCAGCACCTGTCGCCGAGAAATCGTCCGCTCGAACCCGGTAGCAATCACCGTAATCCGCATTTCATCGCCCATCGCCTCGTCGATAACCGCACCAAAAATCATGTTGGCATCGGGATGTGCTGTCTCGCGGATGATGGCGGCGGCTACGTTCACATCGTACAGGCTCATGTTTGGCCCACCGGTCACGTTAAACAGAATGCCTTGTGCCCCGTCGATGGTCACATCCAGCAAGCGGGAGCTAATGGCCTGCTCTGCTGCCAGTCGGGCCCGTTCTTCGCCTTCACCGTGGCCTACAGCCATCAGCGCTGCCCCACCTTCAGACATAATTGCCTTCACATCGGCAAAGTCCAGGTTGATAAGGCCAGGCACTGTGATTAGTTCGCTAATGCCCTGGATGCCCTGGCGCAGCACGTCATCGGCCATCTTGAAGGAATCCTTCAGGGAAACGCGCCGGTCGGTTAGCTCCAAAAGGCGATCATTGGGAATAACAATCAGGGTATCAACATGTTCTTTCAGCTTTTCGATGCCAGATTCGGCGGAGTTGGACCGTTTGCTACCTTCAAAGAGAAACGGCCGTGTCACCACACCAATCGTCAGGGCACCTTGCTCACGGGCCAGTTTGGCAATTACAGGAGCTGCACCAGTTCCAGTGCCCCCACCCATACCAGCGGTGATAAACACCATGTCAGAGCCAGCCAAAACTTCGTCCAAATCTTCGGTAGACTCTTCGGCCGCTTTTTCACCCTGCTCAGGATGGCCACCAGCGCCCAAACCACGCGTCAGCTTTTCGCCGATGCGGACCCGCACCGGCGCATCAGAAAGCAGCAGCGCCTGATTGTCTGTGTTAACAGCAACAAAATCGACGCCGCTGATGCCTTCTTGAATCATTCGATTCACGGCGTTACAACCACCGCCACCAACACCAACCACGCGAATGCAGGCTACATTTTCAAACTCAGGCGCTCTTTGCATGTGAATACCCTCTTAAATACTGATCAAACATGAGGGTAATGGGGTGAACAGTGACCTCTTCCCGGGTTCACCCCATCCCCTCAATGGTTAAAACAATGTTGCTTTATTGCCAGGCCGGGGATCATATCGGCTGGCATATTGGTCAAGTGTTGCCTTTTCTACCAGCCACTTGTTGCCAAACTTGATTGCCGGCAGTTTACCCTGGCGGATCAGGCGGCGGACTGATTCGGGATGAATATTGAGCCGTTTGCTGACTTCCGCCACGCCCGCATAGTTTTCAATTAAGTCGTCTTTACTCAT